>NZ_JBHUOM010000076.1:0-735 GCF_042686045.1 Spirosoma flavum | reverse complement strand
AACTGACCATGAAAATATTAGCAACTTTGGTATGCTTGCTAGTTGTAACAGCAAGTTTTGCCCAGCAAAATTTAATGAAGGAAAAAAGCGATTCATTGCAGAATCAGAATATAGACAACATGCCAATCCTCAAAGGGCAAGGGCATGCATTAGACATACCTACTAGGAATGGGAAGGGGAATGCAATACCTATGCCTAACCGGTCTATGCCAGTTGCTTTAAATTCTAAAGAACAAGTTTCAGTAAGTGTGAAAGCTAAAAGCAAGCCAGTAACGAATTGGTCAGTAGATTCACTGTTCCAAGTGATGCCTAGTACAACTCTGCCTAAGAAGAACTAGACAGTTATAGACTATCACATTTCGTATGCTAGCCAACAGGAAGGTTAAATCGTAATCTCAGAAAAGTTTCTTTACATAAAGTTAGTTATACAACAACTCTCTATAAAGTACAATGCCTGGCTACCTCGATTAGTGGCTAGGCATCGTACTTTATAGAGGTCAAAATCAATCAGGCTTCCACTAAGTATAATGAATGCGTTTAACCGTTGTCTCCACGATTGAACCCTTGAAAAAGTCTTTTAATGCGTTTAACATGTGCACTTCCAAGTCCACTATTCGGTACACTTGGTCATCTATTTCGAAAGCCTCTTGCTCGTAATAGCGCCGACGAGCTTCGGGATTATTCGATTCAATAGTGCCGAAAGCTTGACTACTATACCAACTTAACTCAGCTTGA
>NZ_JBHUOM010000075.1:0-1652 GCF_042686045.1 Spirosoma flavum | reverse complement strand
GACTAAAAATACCGATCAAAACCTCTTTTTTTCCCCGTTGTTAATTGACCAGGCTACACTAAGGATTCACCTTTTTCAGGTACGCTTTCCACACCTCGGGATACTTCTCCTGAATCCAACCCGCAAACTCCTTGGTGGCATTGTCCTGGATGCGCATCGTCTGAATCTCATGTTGGTACGACTGCTCGTACAAGGCTACACCGCTCCCAATCACGACCAGTAGCCCAAACACCAACAAGGCGGATGGCCAACTGGTAAAGCCAATACGATTAGCCCACGCAGTGGCTTTACTGCGGCTGGCCCACTCGATGCGATTGGCCGCCGTATTACCGGCCTGCTCAATGCGCTCCGCTACGGCCAGCCCAACGGCCCGTATTTCGTTCACCCCTTCGTCGGTGGCGGTTTTCAGGTTGCTTACCGTGGGCATCCCTTTGGTTAACTCAGGCAGTAACAACCGAGCAATCGGCTCAGGATCCAACTTGAAATCAATGCCTTCTCGAGCGGCTTGCATCAAGGCCTTCAATTCAGCTTGGCTGGCTCCTTTGGGCAGTTTTTCCCACCGGTCAAACCGTTTATTTAACGCTTCAATAGCCGTGTTCTGGCGGCTTAGTTCATCGACTAACCGTTGAATCGGATCGTACCCACTCGGTGCGGCTGGCTGCGCAGCCGGTGACACGCTACCCGCTGCGGGAATAGGGGTACTGAACGTACTCTTTTGATTCAGGTTGTTTAGATATTTATTCTCACTCATAACTGCATACCCCGGTCCTGACGGGGCGTTTGTTGGATACCTTGTTCTAACCGTTGTGCTTGTTTTAGGCTTTCGGCCCGCTCTAATTCCAGCTGACGAGCTTGCTCCTGCTGGCGCTGCTGGGCCAATTGCTGACGGATCTGCTCGGCTTGGTCTAAGCCTTGGCTCAAGGTGCGAATGTCTTGCTGGTGGTAGGCCTGCCCTAAACCGGTCTGTAACTCGATCTGTCGGGCTTGGCTGGCCAGCTCCACTGATCGGGCCTGCTCCCGTTGCTGGCTACGCTCCAGGGCAGCGGCTTGACTTAGTTCGGCTTTGAGGCCCTCATCTCCGTACTTCATCCCGTGCAGATACCGGAACGAGTCAGTCAGACTACGCTCGTAGCCAAAGCCCTGATCGAAGCGTTGCTCAACCCGCTGACTAAAACCGTTGCGTTCAAAACCGCCTAACACGACGCCTTTAGTCGTGCCTTTATGATTGGTCAGCGGACTCAGATGATAAGGATTCTTGCGCTCATGCAAGCCTTCAGCCAGACCCTGTTTATATTCCCGCAAACTCTCGGTACGGCTCACGATCACATGAATATGAGTCTGATCCCCCACTTTAAGTCCTCCCTTGGCCTGCTCCCCCAACTGAACCGCGCGGTCGGTGTAATCATAACTGCGGCTGTGTTCGATTTTAGCGTACCACACCAGGTCTTTACTGTCTATCCCCTTGCCAAAATTCTGGGCGTATGCCTCCATCGCCGAACGGGTAAAAGCCTTGAGGGCTTCCGGATCGGAGCCAATATGGGCTAATTCAGACTTGGAGGGGGCGAGTACAATCTGATAGTACTTGTCATCTTCCCGCCCCAAATTCCGTTTGTTGGCATCCAGTTCGGCCATGACCTGGTAACCGGCAACGG
>NZ_JBHUOM010000074.1:0-730 GCF_042686045.1 Spirosoma flavum | reverse complement strand
AGTTGAACAAAGGAGCCGAGCATCATGGCTTTCCGGGTCACATTTGGACTCGTCCCCGTGTTAATGAGATCATCAAACGACTTTTTAGCGTCAGTTATGATCCCTCTCAAGTAGGGCGTTTACTAAAGAAAGTAGGCTGGACTCGTCAGAGACCGCAGGCTAAGGCACGCCAACAAAACGCGGAGCGTGTCGAGCACTGGCGGAATGAGCACTTAGCTGAACTCAAAAAAAGCCCAAACTGAAGGGCGCGTCATTTTATATGTGGATGAATCAGCCTTTTATTTATTACCAATGCTGGGGCTTACTTGGGCACCAAAGGGTAAAACCCCCGTTTTACTGGAGCAGGCCGGTCGTGATCATCTCAGCCTCATTGCAGCTATTGCTCCCAATGGTCGAATATATGTTGGAGGTCAGGATCATTCCTTTAGTGGGGAAGATATCGTGTGGTTTTTAAGCAAGCTATGTAGCCGTTACCGTAAACGAGATTTGCTTATTATTTGGGATGGCGCTTCGATTCATGGCGGAGAAGCGGTGAAAGCATTCCTAAAAGAGCGCCCTGGGCGGATTCACCTAGAACGTTTGCCCGCTTACAGTCCAGAACTAAATCCGACTGAGTTGGTCTGGAACCAGCTTAAACAACGCTTGAAAAACCAAGTGTTTCTTTCGTTGGCGGACTTGACGGTTACGGTTTTGGAACAAATTAGTCTTTTAGAGAAAGACCCGAAGTTGG
>NZ_JBHUOM010000073.1:0-1184 GCF_042686045.1 Spirosoma flavum | reverse complement strand
GCCGGTACTGGTAGGGCCCACTCAGGTCGCCCGCACTCAGGCCCAGGGGGCGGGTCCAGCGGACGGTGATCTGTCCCCTGGTGTCGCTGGTGGAATCCACGGTGACCTGGGTGAGGACCGGGGCCAGCAGGGGCAGCTCCAGGCAGGCCTGGTTGGAGACCAGGCTGACGCCCCCGTTGGCCCCCCCGTTGACGTCGGGGTAGACCGCTACCAGGCGGTAGGCGTAGCTGACGCCCCGCCTAAGGGCGCTGGTGTCGGTGTAGGTGATGGCCGAGCTGGGCAGGGTGGCGATCTTGGTGAAGCCCGCCGGGATGCCCGTCACGCAGAGGCCGGGGTTAACCAGTTCGCAGCCTTCCTTTCGGTACAAAGTCAGGGTGGTGCCGGGGGCTCCGCAGGCGTAGGGGCTCCAGCTGAGCAGGATGGCCCGGCCAGTGGCGGTGGCGGTGGGGCGGGCGGTGAGGTTTTTGACCGAAGGCCCCACCAGTCGGATGCGGAAGGTCTGGAAGGAGACCAGGGCGGGGGTGGGTTTGGGGGGCACATCGGTGACCTTGAAGGTGACATCGTAGGGGGCGGCCCGCAGCTGGTTGCAGTTGGTTTGCCAGCTGAAGGTGGCCGTGGCGGGCTGGTTCTGGATGAGCCCGCCGTTGGTGAGCCGGGCGTAGGCGGGCTGGATGAGCTCACCCGGTGAAAGGGCCAGGCCATCCTGCCCTACGTTGAAGACGCCCCCGAAGCCGGCGATGATCACGCGCTGGCCGTCGGGGTCGGTGGCCGTAACGGGCTGGGTAATCAGGGTGCCGGCCTCGACGCACAGGTCGGGGATGGGCAGGATGAGGGGTCGCAGGTTCTTGGTGTCGACCACGAAGATCTGCATGTCGCGGGTGATCTCGCCGATGAGCACGCCGTTACGCCATTCCTCGATGATGAAGGCGAAGTTGAACTGGCCGATCTCGCCGGGGGCATCCCAGCAGAGTTCACCGGTGATGGGGTTGATGGAGAAGGTGGGCGTGCCGCCGGCTTCGCTGGCGGTGCTGAAGCGGGTGGGGTCCTGGTAGGCGGGGATGTCTCGTCCCTGGCAGCCGTTATCGGTGAGGCTGGTTTTGGGCACGCTCAGGCGGAAGGCGAGGCTATCGCCGTCGGCGTCGAAGGCGGCCGGGTTGTGGCAGAACTTCTGGCCCACGCGTCCG
>NZ_JBHUOM010000072.1:0-687 GCF_042686045.1 Spirosoma flavum | reverse complement strand
TCTCAGTCTAGTCATTGCTACTCTGTTGAGCGCTTGCTCCAAACCACAAGCAGTTCATCCTGTTCCAGCTACCCCAGTTCAGTACGAACTGAAAGACATTCGGTATTTTTTTAACCAGGGTGATCGCGTTGATACAACAAAGCTGCAATTAAAAGGGTCTAGTGTACAGAATACAAGCACTCTTATTGCCACTCAACAGGTTGAAGAGCGCTTTGGGGAGTTAGTTAAAACTTCTTTATTTAGCCTGGATCCGACCAGCCAAGTACCCCAAGACGTCGATCTAAGTAAGTTTGCCGTAAGTGTACCTGAACATTGGTACGGCAATGGATTGTTCGACCGTTCGATTGAGACCTATTGGCTTAGCTCTATCGAACAACAAAAGCCCTATGGCTTTGATCAGCAGGGCCTGTTAACGGTCAAGATTCCACCCCAATCCAAGATTGACATAAGCCGTCAAATTACGGCCTATCAACTGGCCTGCTCCTTTAGTGGCATTTTAGAGAATACATCAACGGGCGAGCGGTACAGGTTGAGTGGTAAATGGACGGGTATTTTGCAGTATGCCAATCCGACAACAACGCTGAAGGAGTCTGCTTTGTAGGACTTACCTGGTACTAGCTAAATAGTCTTTCCATGCTGCTAATCGGCAGCGTTTTACGTTTATTGTCTTTGCCTAATCGCGGTGGT
>NZ_JBHUOM010000070.1:0-7226 GCF_042686045.1 Spirosoma flavum | reverse complement strand
AATCAGACCAGCAAAATACGTACGCGCCAGCTTTCACGCAAGGAGAGTAAAATTTTTAATCTTCAATACGAACCGAGTACTCGAACTGCTTTCTGAATTTTTGAATTATCCCTTTAACAGATTGCCCCTTTCGTAACGCAGTACGGATACTACTTTGTAGAATTAGTTGGGTGCTTAACCATATCTTAAACTCTTTTCGTTGACTTGATGAGAGAGCGGATAAGTCAACTCTAGTCAACATTTCTTCTAAATCCATTAGTAGTAAAATGAGGCTAGTAATTATTCAAATAGACGTTGCCAAAAAGACTTCTTACCTTGCTCAGGCATCCGGTTCGCGATCCCTTCAACCATTTTAGTTAAGTGGTTGATTTGGTTTTGAATATCAACCGGGGCGGCTGGTAATTGACTTTGGGTAAGCTGGCTTTGCACTAAGCTACGAACATCTTCATTCACATATTGACCCATCGTTTTACCAACTCGGCTAGCTCCTTTTTCAATGATAGCCCGAGTCTCTAGATCAACCCCTCGTACGGCCCAAATACCTACGTCAGGAGCGCGACGGGTTCGGCCCCCTTTACCTTTAGTTCTTGCTGTATCTTTATCAAGTGTTTGACTTAACTCGAGTTCTGTTAAACCACTTTCTTCGGCCATTTGAGTTTTGTTAAACGTTTTGTTTAACAGCTAAAGTACAGAAAGTTAGTGATTTGAGAAGTGTTAAACAGAATCTGAGTTCTGTTTAACACTTCTTGAGTTGTGTTTAACACTTCGAATAGCTTATCATAACAAGGATTATATAACAGCAAATGGGGCATAAATTGGTCTGTCTGACATGTCAGAAGGCGTTTAATCTAAATACAGATTATAACGAGCGAGCAAAGCAATCAACTACTTGCCCTGATTGTCATCAGACGGCTGTACATTATCCGCATAGATTCCGGCCTCCTAAGAAATCAGATGACAAAGGGTGGGAGGTTATTCGATTTCTGTACGAAAATGGTTTTACTTACAGACATATTCCCAACCCTGACGGAAACGGATATGAGTCGTATCCAGAGACAATGTTAGAAGCTAAAGAATTTGTAAAACGATTTAAGTAGTAACTAAGCTTTTGATTATAGGTAAACATAATGCCACTTATACAACAGCAGAACAGCTTATACGTTATGCCTGTAAAACCGTTCGGCGCATGAGAAAGGTATTTACTATACTATTCATTGGATCGTTCTTAGTCGCTTGCCGCCAAGAACTAACTCCGCTCAAAGCCCCTGTTGACCCCTCTTTCAGCACTAATTGTCAAGCACCATCAATCGAAAAGAATATTCTTGGTACTTGGCAGTTCGAGACTGTTGGGCCTACTTCAACTTCACCCATCCGGAGAGGTAGGATAACATTTGATAATCAAAATAATATACTTGATCCCGATTCACTCTTCGACAATTATATAAGTACCGGCTCATCAATGGCTAAAGTGGTGCGTAAGACCTATGATACAAATGGTGATTACCAGCCAATAAGCTATCCTGGAAGGCTATTTAGAGTAGAGTTAGACACAAAAGCTTTTGGTGAGAGTCGGCCCAACTACGTCGATACTAATGAGTGTAAAAAAATAGTCATCTACGACACAAGGACTTATAGGTTATCTTATAAAACAGGTTTTATCTTAATACGGCAATAAGATTTATAGGAGTCTATGAAAAAGTACAACTCACTGCCCCACAGCAAGTTGGTACTATTCCCAGACTCGTTCTATAACTGATTTTATGTAAAGAAATTAAATCGGGAAATGCGCCTACTGATACTTCATAGGCTTCCAGTTTCTGTGCTATTTAATTAACGATTGTCCAACGCTGATTAAGCTGATCGGTATACGCCACTAACCCTCTTTCCTTTGAGAGAAGAACAGAGGACATCTTCAACCGCTTGCATTCATTGGCACTGACACAGCTCGCCTCGATAACTGTTAGTGATTCACCGCCGAGGGGGTAATTAATCAAATAGCTTACCTGCGCCGTTGCGGGCCGTTTATCGACAAACTTATTGCGTAGATAGATCCCCGCATACAATGAATTTGAGTCTGGTTGGCTAAAGGGGCTATAATTAATGGCAACTAAATCATTTAGCTTCGCTTCAATAGTGATGCCAAGAGTTGAATCTCTTTTGGAAGTCAAGACGGCCCTCTGAATCTCACACTGACTTCCACATTCGTCACCCCCACAATATTCTGTTGCCGTGCTATACCGAATCAGTAGGGTATCACGACGATTTTGTTGGTTTTGATAAATTAACTGCGCCTTCGTTTGATAAGGCTGAATCCATTGTTTGACTTCTTGAGTCAATTTGGGGTCAGGCGGGTCCTTGCACAAATTGGTGCAAGCAAGGCTAATTATAAGTAGCCCTAAGCACGTAACTAGTTGTTTCACTCGCATCAAATTTGTTGTATAAGTGCGATTATGATAAGCTGTGCACATCAATCTTAATTCGGCCTTGAATTACATCCTTGAAAAACTTTTTCAACTGTATGGTCATGCGTTTCATGCCCGAGAAAAATTTGGTCTGTTTCATAGTCTTCAATGTTATATAAGTAAACGTTATGTTAGTCTAGACGCCAAGATTCCATAAAATTAGACTACAAATCAAAATCACAGATAACAATACTCACTGACTAAGAGCGCTTGTCTATCAACCAATTTATCTCCTACCGATTGTCTATAAGCAGAGTTCCAGTAGGATGACCAGCGATTACTTTTTAGTACTCAAATACCTAACTGATCGGCAATTGGTAGCACCCGCCGTCGGGATACGAGTAACGTTACCCCATTACTTAAAATCACCTTAGCCTGTCGGCCGTTTGTCCGATTGAACAGCACTAGATGATCAAGGTTGATTAAACTTGACTTATGCACTCGTAGGAAGGCGGGTAGTTGATGAGCAAACCACTTGAGGGTTTGAGAGGAAAGGAACTTGGGGCGGTCCACAAAGTGAATCCACACATAGTTCCCATCGCCTTCAATCCATATGATCAAGTCAATCGAGCAAGGTTTTTGTAAGCCTGGAACTTTGAATGTAGCCATAAGTGGCGAAGCTGGTACGACTAACCTAACGGGCGTACCAGGTAGTTTTGTTTATTGTCCGTATCGAATGCCTTTCAAGCCTACTAGTCGATACGTCTATCTGCGTTAAGCCACTTAGTCACCGTTTTTAAGAGTCCCTTACTGGCTATTGTGGGCCTCTTCTAAGGATATTCCCTTAACATAATACTAGCTTTTTCTCTCCCCTTCCCAAACTACAATGGAGACTATTCTGAGGGCTTGTATATGGTGGTTGATCTTAGAAAAGTTCATTAACATAAGATAGCTTATATAACAAGACTTGAAATAGTACAATTCACAGCGGGATAAAAAAAGGTGGTGACATCGTATGTCACCACGTAGTAAATAGGTCAGTTATTACTAAAAATTCGCGGTTTCAACGTTTACTAACTAAATTTATAGTTTGCCCGCTCCTGCCGTCCTTCTCTTTTTGGTGTTTTTGTTTTTTTCTGTTTTTTCTTACCCCTTTGATACTTTTCTAACGTCCGCTATTTTTTGGTTTGCGTCAGCTCCCTAGAAGCCGTTTTTTTTTGACAACACAATCTTTGTGTTATTTGAAGTATTTGTTCTATTTGTAGGCCTCATAACTAACTAAAAATCAGCTAGTTATGAGGCCAAAAAGAAACGTTTGGTGTGTGAAAAGAAACGTTTAGTGTGTGAAAAGAAACGTTTAGTGTGTGAAAAGAAACGTTTGGTGTGTGAAAAAGAAACGTTTGGTGTGTGAAAAGAAACTGTATATTTGAACTGTTTTATTAAGTAGTTTCTTAGAATCATAAAATGCTCAAAATCAGTGGAAAACGCCATACAAGTACGACAGCACAATGCTATCACAAATGCTCGTTATGAGTACTCCGAGCTTCAACTAGATATCTTTTTATTCTTACTTTCAAGGCTCCGAAAGAGTCAGCCGGACGGGATTTATGAGATATCAGTGACAGAAATGGGCAAATTGACAGGTAAAAAATACGACTACCAAAAGTTACGGTTGGCCACTGAGGGAATGGGAAGTCGTATGTTTGAAATCCCTAATGAGACCGATAAAAAAGGACGGCAGGTGTGGCGGCAAATGTGGATGTTTGATAGAGTAGATTACATTCATGGATTAGGAGTTATTGAGATTGAATTTACGCGGACTATCCAGCCATATCTATTTGATTTACAAGCTACTTTTACATCATTTCAGCTTTATTCAGCACTACGTTTAGGAAGTAAACATGCCAAACGTATCTATGCGTTATGTAGCCAATGGAAAGACAAGGGTCAGACACCGGAGTATGTTATTGAGGAGTTTAAACGTATGCTTGGACTAATTAATGAGAAAGGGGATGAAGAATATGGGCCGTTCTCAATGTTTAGAAAAAGGGTATTAGACGAATCAGTTAAGCAAATCAATCAACATACTGATTTACAGATTAGTTATGCTCTCGAAAAGAAAGGGCGTAGCTTTAAAAACATTACTTTTACTATCAAGAGTCAACCGCTGACTGTGGCCCTGCCGGTCAAAGATGGAGCCGTTAAGCCAGGGGCCGCTCCAGCAGGAGTATCCGAAAGTCAGTACCAGAATGTTCGGCTTCTACTTGAAAAGTGGAACATCAAACGCGCCGATGTGGTCAATCAGATCATGAACTCAGCCGAATTAATTCAGGAGGTTAATAAATTTGCCTATGAGTTGCAGACCGGAAAAGTTAAAGTCGAAAAGAACGTGGCAGGCTACCTGCTCACCCGATTGGGCTTGAAACAACCAAAAGGGGTAAAAAATGATTGAATTTCAGTGGGATATGGGAAATAAGGATCATATTATCGACCATTATCCACTTCGGGTCAATACCATCGAGGAAGTAGAAAGCTTATTTTACGATCCGGCTCCGTTGGCCCTGCGTGATCCCCAACACAGTGACCAGGAAGAACGCTTCAAGCTGGTAGCCCGAAGCAACCAGAATCGAATATTGCTTGTTGTGTATGTCATTAGAAATGGTCAAATTAGGCCCATTAGTTGCCGGCCGGCCAACCAAAAAGAACGCCAACGCTATGCTCAAATCGCCCAAAAACCCCAATAAGAGGGTGGCTTCAGGAGCCGCCCCTAAGCTGATTGCGGTCATCAAGAACGGGATGACCGAACAGGAAATGAACGAGTCTGGTGAACATTGGGTCAATCACAAGGGGCCTTATATGACCGTAGCGGAAACGTTAGCGTATGCCGCTGAACGAGATAAGACACTTGCCGGGAACAAACAACCCTGATCAGAAAGGTTGAAAAGGGGAGAGAAAGCAACCAGCCGCTTGAAATCGGGTTTTCATTGGCTTCCTTTTTTCTTCCCCTTTGTCATCTCTTTTCCTTCTAACTCATTCGCCTGACGAGACAGAGCTTTCGCTTGCTCGGCGGCTTCACGGGCCAATTCGCGCTTTTGGTCGGCTTCCTCCTGTTCACCGATCCATTTATAAATGGCAGTGTCCTTAAACTTAGCTTCCATAAAGCTGTAGTAGTCCGGATTGGCCTGCTTGGTGTAACGGATTCGCCAATTATCCGCTGCGAAAGCTTGCTCATACTCATCCCGCTCACTCCGCCAACTCAAGGCAAACCAGGTGACCGTGACCAGGAGGACCACCATAAGCCCGAACCCATAAGCCCCCACCTGTAGGTATTGACTCATCTTACGTTCAGGGGATTGACGATGAGCCTGTTCAAGCCGGTCGAGTCGGCTGGTAAGCGGACTCAGATCAATACCGGGCGCGGCTGACTTGGCTTGATTTTGTAAGCCCTGCACGGCTTTAGTTAGTTCATCGATACTGGCCCGGTAATCGGGCGGGGTCTCCGTAGGCAGTTTGCCTAGTTTAGTTTGTAGCACTTTTACCTCGTCGATCAGCGATTGCAGCAATTCGCCCACTAATTCATTCGTATCCATCTCACATACCCAGGCCACGGCCCTGTTTTAGTTGTTTATCTTCGATTTGCGGCCCTTTCTCCAGGCCAATAGACTTTTCTATCTCCTGCTCTCTGGAAAGCTCTAAAGCCCGTTTTAGGCTATTTTCTAGGAGCTGCTCTTCAATATGGCCCAAACTCAGGCTCTGGTGCAGTTTGGAGCCTTTGAAGGCAACCTTGATGTCTTCCCCGTTTTGATCTTGGCTCACCCGCTCGAAGCTCAATCCACGGGCTTTACCGGCCTGATCCCGGTTCACAATGACCTCAATACCACGCTGGGCTAAGTCGGCTTTCAACTCCGCGCTGGTGGTCGAACGCTCCAGACTATGGCGCACCTCATCGCGCATTTCCAGCCGGTAACGATCCCGCTCCGGTACGTGCTCCAGACTGAGCCGGTAGCCTTGCTCCTTCATTAGCGTTAGGCTGTGCTTCTGCTCGATCTCCCGTAGCAGCTTCTCCGAGCGGTTGTAATTGAGACTGTCGCTGATGGTTTGGCCGTTGCTGGCCACCCGGTTGGCAATGATATGAAAATGGCTGTGGGCCGTATCCTGGTGTTGAATCACCACGTACTGCGATTGATCCAAACCCATGCCGGTCAGGTACTCGCTGGCCACGTCTTTCATTAACTGCGGCTGAAGCTGTAACCGGGCTTCGTCTTGAGGATCAAAGCTGATGGCCGTATGCCAGACACTGCGCGTTAACTCAGGATTCATCTGGGCCTGTCGGACAAAGTCGGCCACCATCGGGTTCAGCTCATAATCGCGCACCCCCTGACTCATCAGCACTTGACCTTTCCCCATTTCCACCTTTTGCATGTTGTAGGCGCAGCACCCTTTGAAGCTGCGGCCGATGGTCGTTTTAGCGATCATAGAGCAGCGGGTTTATCCAAGAGTTGACTCAACTGCTGAAGAAGTCGGTGGGCTTCCAGGGCGATGCTGCGGATACCGTCGGCGTTCGCTTTGTGAGCGATCTGATTGAGGTTGTTCCCCAGCCGGGCGACTTGGTTCAACGTCTCATTTTCTTGGGGGCTAAGCCGGACCTGGGCTTTGCCCGTAAGCACCATTTGCCGGCCATAATCCGACAGAGTCAGGCCCGCTTTCTCAGCCCGTTTCTGGATGGCTAGCTTCTCTAGCTTACTCAGTAAAACTGTCATTTGCTGGTCGCGTTTAGTAGCGCTGGGCGGGCGTCCGCCTTTCTTTTTGACCGGATCAGTAGGA
>NZ_JBHUOM010000069.1:0-1165 GCF_042686045.1 Spirosoma flavum | reverse complement strand
GTCGATAATAATCACGTAGCTCACCCTTCATCTGGATAACCGACATGGCACCCAAATGGAAGACGGATTTCAAGCGTAAGCGAGCATGTTGGCTGACGCGCGTTTTGCCACGTACACTACTACCCGACCGGTACCGCGCGGGCGGCCCCGTCAAAGGGCGCCACACCAGCGTGACAGGCCAATTTCTTGGGATCGTTGATGGCCTTGAATTCGTTCGTAGCTACCAGTACTTCAGCCGCAATGGCATCACCCACACCAGGAACAGAGGTGATCCAGCCGAAAACGGGGCCGCCCGTGCGGCTCTTTCAAGCGCTCATCGCTCTGAATAAGCGTATTGATTTGTTTTTCGGCACTTGCCAAATCGGCATTGATTGCTTTTAACGAGGCCTGGCAGTTTTTGGCCAGTTGCTTTTGGAGAGACTTTTCCACGAAGCCCTGCTGTTCGTCAATAGGTTGTTGAACCGGGACGCCGGAGCGTTTGCTGGCGAACTCGAAGAAGTCGTTGACGAAGTGCACTAAGTGTTGCAAGTTTTTGCAAAATGAGCCGTGGCGGCTGCCACAGACACATTTTATCTCGGAAACGGAACGGGGCCGCCCGTGCGGGCATACTCGGCAATGCGGACTGCATCAATGGTGTCGCTCTTACCGCGCTGAAGGCCCCCTGCCTTCTTAATTTGAAGACTGCTTTCCAGCCAAATCGGTATCTTCAGTTTGTAAAGGGAAGATAAAAGATGAGCACAATAAATCCCCGTATGTTCGAGACAGCAGACCGATTCAGCAATTGTAAAGTAAGGCAAGGCCTTACTTAATTTCACTGTAGTTCTGATCGCTGCTGGTGAATTAGCCGATTGAATTTGCAAGACCATAGTTTTGCCATCAAAAACGGCCCAGTCCAGTGTAGCTTTCGAAACGTCAACACCGATGAACGGGGCCGCCCGCGCGGTAGCGAATGTCCATGAGAGATAGTAATTTAGGTGTTCAACAAGTCCTTGCGTTGGTGCTCAAACCGCCACGGGGCGCCCCGCTTGCTAATGGGCCTAGTTGCCCTCATTTCCATTCGAGCCTTTAAGCAAGTAAAACAGGGTGGGTCCTGACCGCGACGGCGGACCGTTCCGCGCATAGAGCTGGAACTCTGCGGCCCCCTAGGGTAGCCCACCCTGTTCAC
>NZ_JBHUOM010000068.1:0-504 GCF_042686045.1 Spirosoma flavum | reverse complement strand
GACTGGCGCAGTTGAGCGAGTCCAGCTGCAGGCTGGGCGGGCAGGGGCGGGTGGTGTCGCTGGGGCTGGCGCACAGGATCTGGCTGTAGTTCTCCAAAAGGCCCACCTTACTCAGCTGGGCATCGGTGTAGCGGCCCCGGGTCAGCACCCGGTAGCAGTAGCTCGAATCAGCCGACAGAGCCCGGCTGGTGTTGCCATCGGCCAGGAAGCGGTCACTGCCGTCATCGGTGAAGCTGTAGCTGGGGGGCGTGGTGACGGCCACCTCGGCGATCAGGTTGAAGGGGCCCTTGGGGCCGCTGCGGCTGCGGTAGAGCCGGTGGGTCTGGTTGTCATTGCTCCAGGGCGTGTTGGCCTGCCAGGAGAGGGTGATCCGGCGGTTGACGGGCGTGGCGGCCAGGCGCACCGAGGAGGCTGCATCGGTTACGTCCAGGCGGGTGAGCTGGCCGGTGGCCGGGTCGGTGTAGTAGAACTCCAGGCGGTAGCGGTAGGCGTTGGCCACCGTGT
>NZ_JBHUOM010000067.1:0-10090 GCF_042686045.1 Spirosoma flavum | reverse complement strand
TGGTAAGGATGACCTTTCAATGAAAGATCGTTCCGGAACCTGGCACATCGATTATTCTAAAGATGGCTATGCAACGGGTTGGGAAGTAGTTGTACACATGGCGATTCAATTACAATTAAACCGACTTTGTTGTAATAAAAGTGAGGGCGGAGTGGATAATATTTACATTACCGTCACTGGGAATTCTTTATCTGGAGAGACTTTCTCAAGTCGGTTTCCAGAACAAAGTACAGGAGCAGGTAAGTACATCCAAATGAGTTATGGTAGTGGTTTAAACGATAATGACGGTGGTGTTTCTCAGTGTATTACTTCTCGCGATTTACAAGAAATAAACCTTACAATAGGGCAACCATGCGATATACTTGTCGTCGTCATGAGTGAGTATGGAGGTAGTAATAATTACATTGGTTCATTCAATATGCATGCATCCAAAGACAGTAGTGGTCAAGTAAGTACCTCATTCACTCCATCAAATAATACGAGTATTACAACACAAGATGTCAATAATCATGTCATTCAATTCCAATTTGGTGGTAGCAGCACTAATTATGTTGGGGACTTCCAACTTAAATAATACTCTGCCTTTCTATAGTCGTCTCTCTTACTCTTTTGCTCTTTTTTTATATGCTTAGGACATAAGACACACAAAGGCCCGGCACAAATCGCGCCTTTGTTATGAAGGGACAGTCAGTTATCATATATCCGAAAGCCCCGATATTCTATTGGGGCTTTTTATAGCCTTTTTGTTCACATATAAACGCTCGTTTATACAGTAACAAACCCGTTGAATCATTCGATCGAGAACAACAAAGCAGTTGTACTTTACCGTAACACGCTACTGCCATTTGTTGGATAAATTGCTTTAAATAATCTCATTACATAAAAGGTATTATACAACAATCTCCGAAAAATACAAGTTCGGCTATCTTTCATGAGGGGTCGAGCGTTGTACTTTCCCGCTAAAATCTGGTCTAACATCTGTTTATGTACAATCAAACGTCAAGATTGCATAGTAATACAGTAGAAGTAAGTTGTATACTTCTTAAACGCTGATGTACGAACAGCTATCTACTTCAGAAATAGATAGTAGTGTTACTGTTCTCTTCACAGTAAGCTAAATAATAATATATCTTTACGACACGTAGTCTTACTAAATAGTATAAAAATACTTTAACACAATGGCAGTTTTGTATATTGACAACTTTAGAGGATTTAATAATGCTTTCCTTCCATTAAATGATATTAATTTTTTTGTTGGTGAAAATAGTACAGGTAAAACTTCAATACTGAAGTTGATAAAAATAATCTCTTCAGATACTTTTTGGTTTGACTTAGAATTGAATTCCACTCCAACGGAGCTAGGTTATTATTCAGAAATTGCTAACCAAAATAGTGAGAAAAAATATTTTGAAATTGGCTTAGTAAGTTCTTTCAAAAAAGATGAAGATGCTACTAATATAAATGCAGTTAAAATTCGATATACAAATGAAAATGGCCAACCTACAGCTAGTGAATTATCATTTATAGAAGGTGGTCTTAATATCCAAGCAACATTCAGAGGAAGTGATATAAAGTATAAATATTCTAATATCGATAGTAAAAAAATAGAAAATATCAGCGACTTAGAATTCTTAAAAGATTGGGTCAAAGACAATGGCTTGAAGAGATTGAGATATAAAAAAATGGAAAAAATAAAAGGCAATATGTTTTCAAAAGTTCCTTTTTTTCAATTACAAAACGTGATTATTAATGAATTGAAAAAAGAGAAAGATAATGACAATAGCTATAGAATAACTATACCTCGTTTTTTGAATGAGATTATTTGGCTTGCCCCAATCCGAACAGAGCCAAGAAGAACTTATGATAGTTATAAGACAACATTTAATCCTACTGGCTTACATACTCCTTACTTATTAAAGAGTATGCTTAGTATCGATTCAGCTAAAAAAAATAAGGCGATAGCTAACGACATACAAATCTTGAATAAATTTGGAAGAGATAGTGGTTTGTTTGATTCTGTTCAAATTAACATGTTAGGTAATAAAGAAGACTCCCCATTTGAAATACATATATTATTAAATGGGCGCCCACTGAAAATTACTAATGTTGGTTATGGAGTCTCTCAGATACTTCCAGTTGTTATTGAAGTTATTATGAGTAACAAAAATTCATGGTTTTCAATTCAACAACCTGAAATTCACTTGCATCCGAGAGGACAAGCGGCATTTGGAGACTTTATTTTTGACATACAAGATAAAGAGAATAAGAAATTTATAATAGAAACCCATAGTGATTATATCATTGATAGGTTTAGAATAAGAATAAACAGAAAAAAAGGAGATTTTGATAAAAGTTGCCAAATTGTCTTCTTTAGAAGAGATGATACTGGAAATAGTTTTTTTTGTATTCCAATTAACAAAGATGGTTCACTACCTGACGATCAACCGTCGGATTTTAGAGATTTTTTTATTAGAGAAGGCCTAGAATTACTTCAAATCTGATTTATGTGCATAATAATTGATACAAATACGCTATCCTCAGTTTTCAAAAATGACGATGCGCAACACCATGTTTTTGAACCAGTAAAAAGATGGATTATGGAAGGAAAGGGCAAAGTAGTATATGGTGGATCTAAATATATTTCAGAATTAGGCCCTAATTATGTACGTTTATTCTCCTTACTCAGAGGCGCCGGTAAAGCTGTATTCGTCCCTAACGACATCGTAGATTCTGATATGAATGTTGTGTCTGCACAAATTACACACGACAATTTTGATGATCAACATATAGTGGCCCTTTTAAGAGTATCTGGTTGCAAGCTTATTTGTTCATCAGATAGAAGAGCTTACCCATTTTTTAGACACAATCTTTTCTTTAACCCTGCAAGAAATAAACCTAAAATTTATTCATCGCTAGGTAACACATCTTTGTTAGTTGATAGAAATATTGCAGACGTTTGTCTCCCGTGTTCTCCTACTACAAATGCTCAACGTGTAGTTATTGGTACAGTTTAAATAAACACCAATTTACAGATACTCCGAAAACATCTACATGGACAACTTAGTATCTATTATGGTCTGTTAAACTGATCCCAAAAGCCTTGATCATCATATCTAGGGAATAATTTAGTATAGGTCGGATTATTACGCTTGTAATCCTGAATTTGATTATAATAGTAATCTCGTTCTCGACTTATTTCCTGAGCTTGCTTATAAATGACCGTTTCTTGAGCCTGCTCTCGGTAGTAGTCACACAGGAACCAGGCACCGAAAACCACCAGTGTCAAGATAACCCCGTAGACTAAAGCAGCATACCATGTAGTAAACCCGTAGATGTCGCCCGTTACCCGCACATGACGCGGAATCCGCTGTGCGGTCTTCTCAAAATTCTGAACCGCTTGATCGGCAGTCTGCGCAATTCGGCTAGCTGCCTTATCAGCCGCTTGTTCAATAGCCGCTGTATCCGGCAGGCCCTTTTTCAGATCGGGCAGTACATGCTGGGCGAAACTCTTGGCATCTAACGTAATGGGCCGGTCAATGACTTGTTCCAATTGTTCAGCCGTAACAGGCGCGGCTCGTTGGCTTAACTCGTCTAATTGGGCCTTCATGGCCTTGATGTCGTTGAATAAATCCTGGGGGTTCATAGTCCTAACCCGCGTTTGAGTGTTTTTTGTTGTTTTTCTTCGATTTCCGGCCTTTTCTCCTGTTGGGGCTTAGTCTGCTTCATTTCTTCCCCCTTCGTTTGCTGGTAGCCCGTTAAAAGCTCATTCCAGCGGTCTTTCTCTGTCGCAGCGGTATAACCCGCAAACAAAGCGTTCCAAGCACTTTGACTTTGGTTCTGCTCCTGCTGATTCAGGGTCAACTGCTGTCCAATCTGTTTAGCCTTATGGCCCACTTCGGTGCCTTTCACGGCGGTCTGCTCATAGCGGAAACTGCACCCCACCAATACCCCCTTACTATCGTGTTTAAACTGGCTCTCTACGCCCTTTAACCGCAGTTGCTCACCCAATTGCTCGACGCTCGTTATCTGAGGGTTTGTGAGCGTTGTTCTAAGCGTTTCCTGCACATATTCGCGGGTCGTTTGCTTGTAGGGGTTATGATCGTTTAGGCTCTGCCGTTGTTCAGGCAGTTTAAGCATACCTAACTGCTCGGTAATCGCTTGGCATATTTTCACATTTCGGGCGTAGTTGTGGCTTGTATCTAGGGCGGGACCTCCGTCCAAAGGCACCCGGTTGATGTAAATGTGAATGTGGGTGTGGGGTCGGTCGTGGTGCTGATAGATGGCCACCTGATGACGGGTAGGGTCGGCTCCCATCTGGCGACAATACTCGGACGCAGCCCGAAGTAGTTGCTCCTTCTGAACTTCTTCCCCCTTCGACCAATTCAGGGACGTGTGCCAGACCGGACTTTGGCACCGGCTGCTATCCGCTACGGCTATCATTTCAGCGGCCATTCCCTGCGGATCACGCGCCCCTAGGTTCGACGCGCCTAGCAGCTGCGCCGGTTTATTTTCTTTCCCTTCCTTCAGGCCTGCCCCGTATTCTAGGGCGGGTCCGAAACTCTTCCCGGTCGTCGTTTTGGCGATCATCGCAGCGCAGTTTTCAACTGGTGAATAATGGCCGCAATGGCCTGATCATCGAACTGCCGCAGATGGGCGTAGCGGGTAAGCTGGTTTAAATTGTTGGCCACGCCGACGATAACCTGCCGCAGTTCGGCGGGTAGCCGCTCGTGTACCGGCTGGCCAGTGGCCGCCCGGCGCACGTACTCACTCACCGTCAGCCCGGCTAGGGTAGCCTTGGCTTCAATCTGTTGCTGCTCGTCGGCACTGGCCCGAAAGCGCAGGGTGATACTCTTCTTGTCGGTCATACTACGGGAGTCCAGAGGGAACGGCTGGCAAAGCTGGGCCTTTCGTAAGCTTGCGTAACGAAAGGCTGACATTGTAGCTAAAACCGACCGATAGGAAGGTTTGTAGCTACAATGTCATGGCTTGCTTTACAACCGCGACACAATATCGCACCGGATGGACGATCACGCAAGCAGATCTTCCTTTTTCTTGGTAGTAAACATCTTAGCTAAAGCTGACTATGGTTACTATAACTGAATTTCATGTAAAATAGGACGCCAATAGCAGTAGGGTAGGCTTAGATTAAGTAACTCAAACTTGTACTGCTGAGTAAGATGTTTATATTAACCGAAAGATGTATTCAGTTCAGTATTGATAAAGTTAGTGTTATGACACCTACCAACAGCGAGACCTCTAAGAGAGCTCAATTACGTTTTGAGTATGACAGTATGGTTAACTTCAACATATCCGATGATTTATGTGCTAATGCAGTGCATTTGGATGGATCCTTATTGCCTATCGATGGTTTGGTCAAGATGACTTTAGATATACCATCAGAGAGCCCACACCAAATACATGCGATTAGTGTATTCGAGTTCAATATTCGAGAAGATAGGCCTGAATATCAAGCCTTTAAGAGTGTGATTGATGGCGAGGAAGAAGATAGTAAATTCCATCAATTTTTTAGAAATAGAGTGGATGCATACGAAGATTTTCTCGAAAAGCTTATTGATTACCTGATATGGCGAAAAAAGCTTCATGTCCATTACACTCAACCCAGAAAAATTGAGACAAGTCATTGTATCTGGACTTTAAATGGTAAATCTAAAGCCCGCTCTGCGACTCTCCAGTATTATGCAATAGGTGATCCTATAGAAATTGAAATACCCGGAACAGACATAACAATAGATGACTTTAGCGATTTCAAGACCATCTTAAATACAACTAATTCCTCAAAACCCTTGTATCATGAGTTGCTTGAAGAGTCGGTGCGGCTACTTCAAACCCGCCAGTTAAGAAGCGCTTATTTGATGCTATATTCTGCCATTGAAGTAGCAACTAAAAACCTAATAAGTTACAAAAAGCCTGATACTGATTTTTTAATAAATAGTATGGCTTCTCCCGATTTAGTGAAGCTTTATCGGGAATACATAAATAAAACGCTAATTATCAACATGTTAAGCAAAGATAGCATAGAAACCTTGGGTAATATGGCTACTCAGCGTAACGCCATTGCTCACCAGGGAAAAATCCCTAAACTGGATGTGATTATCAAGCACGCTAATTTCGTTAGGCGTCTTTTATACGATATTGATGCTCAATTTGGATACACTTGGGTTCATCAAGTAGACGAATCAATCTGGTCGGACGAAGCGATGTATAGCCGTCAAAAATAGAAGATGATTAGAGTTGTTAGTAGAAACCGATATTTAACTAAATTTATAGTTGCAGCCCTTTTCCTTTTTTTAGTTTTTTGGTGTTTTTGTTTTTTTGTTTCTCCCTTTCAAACCGTTTTTTACTAAGCGTCAGCTCCCTAAAAGCCGCTTTTTTCAACAACACAATCTTTGTGTATTTGTAAAGCTTTGTTCTATTTGTTATCCTATATATAGGTGGAAAACGAGTTTTGATAAGTGGAAAACGAGTTTTGATAAGTGGAAAACGAGTTTTGATAAGTGGAAAACGAGTTTTAATAAGTGGAAAAACGAGTTTTAATAAGTGGAAAACGAGTAAATTAAACGAGTATCGAGATTTTTTATCTTTTCTATTATATTTGCTCATAAGCATCTAAAGCACACAAATTATGAGTCAAGCTATAGAGGTACGCCAGCATAATGCTATTACAAATGCACGTTATGAGTACTCAGAGATGCAGTTAGACATTTTCTTATACCTACTCGCCAAATTGCGAAAGGATAAGACTGATGGAGTTTATGAGGTCTCAGTAGTTGAAATGGGTAAGTTGACAGGTAAGAAATATAATTACCAACAACTACGGTTAGCAACTGAAGGGATGGGAAGCCGTATGTTTGAAGTATCGACGCAGAGAAGTTATACACAACTTTGGATGTTCCAACGGATAGAGTATGTTCATGGAACGGGTGTTATCGAGGTTGAATTTTCTAATCCTATCAAACCTTACCTATTTGACCTGAAGGATAATTTTACCTCCTTCCAACTATATGCTGCTTTACGCTTAGGCAGTAAATTCGCCAAGAGAATTTATACCGTGTGTAGTCAGTGGAAGGACAAGGGACGGACTCAAACCTTTAGCTTAGATGAATTCAAAAAGATGTTATCCTTACTCGATGACAAGGGTAATGAGCAATTTGAACGGCTATCCGATTTTAAACGCTATGTGCTGGATGCGTCAGTAAAGCAAATTAACAAGCACACTGATTTAGAGATTGGGTACACGCTTGAGAAGAAAGGTCGTAGCTTTGAAAACATTACCTTCACCGTCAAGGCTCAGCCTTTAGCTGTTGTTCTACCCCTCAAAGATGAATCCCGTAAAGAGGGTGCTGCTCCAATGGGTATTTCTGATACCCAATACCAAAACGTTAGGCTTCTGCTAGAAAAATGGAATATCAAGCGGGTGGATGTAGTCAATCAAATCATGAACTCAGGAGATCTGATTCAAGAAGTCAATAAGTTTGCTTATGAGTTGCAGACAGGCAAAATCAAGGTCGAAAAAAATGTAGCGGGCTACCTGCTCACCAGACTCGGCTTAAAGGAACCGAAAGGGAAAGAAAAAGCCATTAAATAGATGCCTGATTTTCAGTGGGATGCAGGCAATAAGGGCCACATCATGGATGATTACCCGGTAAGAGCCAATACGACCGACGAAGTAGAAAGTTTGTTTTCAGATCCAGCATTTGCGCCGCTACCAGACCGGGTAGATGATCAGGGAGAACAACGCTATAAGGTCGTCGCTCGAAGCAACCTAAATCGGATTTTGTACGTTGCTTTTGTAGTCAGAAATGGTCAAATTCGTCCCATCAGCTGCCGGCCAGCGAATCGAAAAGAACGAGAACGTTATGCTCAAAACACCCAAAAACCTGAATAAAAAGGCAGTACAATCCCCAACGTCCAAATTGGTAGCCGTCATTAAAAACGGCATGACCGAACAGGAGATGAAAGAATCCGGTGAGCAGTGGGCCACGCATAAAGGGCCTTATATGACCTTACAAGAGGTTTTAGCCGTTGAAGCTGCTAAACAGCGTAAGTAATGTATCGTCAGGTGGCCTATTTGGCGGCACCGAACAGAAACCGGCGCATACTCGTCAATAAGCCTGGACTTTGGGTCTGCTGAATGGCCGTCAGGATTTCTTTCTTAAAATGGTCGAAATCGTCCACGCTCACAAACTTGGTCAAATCTAAATCGTCCTGACGGGTAAGCGCCTGATTTTGCGGTTTGACCAATAAGTCTTGGCAGTACTCGCGCAGAGTTGTCCCGAAGAACTCCTCCAGAGTCTTGCCTTCCCGGCTGGCCGCTTTAGCAATAATTCGCCGGGTTTCAATATCAACCCGAACTGACCACGGATCAGCCTTGTCTGCTCGTTCGGGTCGGCCTTTTTTCTTTTCGGTATTGGTGTTATTCGTTTCAGTACTACCGTTTTCCATATGTTGTATTGCGTATAATCAGCGATTATTAATCAGTAATACTAAAACTATATTTCGGTATTAGCGAAATGATTTAAAGCAATACAACCAACAAAACATCCATTTAAAGGCATTTCCAGGTCATTAACCAGGCTTTGACTAGCGAAGGCAAGCTGCTCGCTGTTGTTAGCTCGCTTAGCCTGGCCAATCAGTGTTGAAAAAGGGAATAAGTAATCTCATTGTATTATTTGAAGAAAGCGGCTCATCTGACAAGATGGCCGCTTTCTATGATTAATCGCTTAACATAACATTCATTATACAACTCAAAATTTTTCTCACAACATATTGATTATCAGATCTATTTCATAAGATTCGTTGATAGAGTCGTTGCACTTGCACAGCCTGATAACTACCTCCCTTTGGCGTTTTAAAGCCGCCAGTATTTAATTGTCGAGCAATTTCTGACCAACTATAGCCCTGCTGCCTAAGTTCTTTAATCATAGCACTGGCGGGACGGCTGTGGTGGTTCTCCGCGGCTTGGGCTTTGATCGTGGTATGACCCAGCCGAGCGGCCTGGCCGCTAGCGAATGCTTCGCTGCCGGTTCGCCATTGCCCGAATCGTTTCACTTTCTCAACTAAGGCACCTTTAGTACGGATGCCGATCAGTTCGCGCTCTCGGTCGGCGATGGCCATAAACAGCGTCAGGGTGAACTTATCTAAGTTGGGAATATCACAGCTCTCCAACCGGCCTTTCAATTTCCGGTAGATTGCCAATGCCTGCTCGGTGTTTCGGCTGAGCCGGTCGATCTTAGCCACTACCAGCGTAGCCCTCTGTTGATGGCATAAAGCGAGTGCCTTCATCAACTCCGGACGGTTCAGTACGTTTTTGCCGCTCTGCACATCAGTAAATTGGGCCAGAATGGGACAACCCTGATAGAAGTGCTCGACGTAGGCGCGTTGGGCGTCAAGACCCAGACCGCTATCGCCCTGGCGTTTAGTGCTGACGCGGTAATAAATGACGTACTGTGTGGAGAGGGGTGTCGGCTGGTTCATGGGTCGAACTTAGCCGAAGTGAGTATATTTTACAAACGTATGACCAAGGTCATACGTTTGTAAAACTTTTTATTATATGGCTAGATCCATCCTATCTGTTCTATTTAAACAAAACTATATTACGCCAAATACATAAACCCTCAGAAAAATGAAAGAGGAAGGAAAGCGGCACAAGATGGCTGAGCCAGTCGCTGCTATAAAAGTGAAGATGATGGTTCGCTTTATTTTAGTTTGCTTTTTGCTCTGTACAATCCTGACCGCCAACGCCAAATCCAAACCCAAGTTTGATTATGATGGTGATGGCAAGTCGGACATCTGGTTCAAAGACTATAAAGGTAGTTGGTATATAGACTACGCTAGAAACGGCTTTCATGGTTGGGATGTAGTTGCCCTTAATCGTGGGGATGGCACGGCTGTTGCTTTACCAGCCGATTATGATGGCGATGGTAAGGATGATCTTTCAGTGAAAGATCGTTCCGGAACCTGGTACATCGATTATTCTAAAAACGGTTATGCAACGGGTTGGGAAGTAGTTGCTAAGAATCGTGGAGATAACACGGTCGTTGCTCTACCAGCCGATTATGATGGCGATGGT
>NZ_JBHUOM010000066.1:0-533 GCF_042686045.1 Spirosoma flavum | reverse complement strand
GCCGTAATCTACCACAAGATAAAATTGGTACATCCTACTATAATTAAATTGCCCCACGCTAAGGCGTGATCGATACGGGTAAATCGGACAATCGTGTCCGAAATCGTACAGTAACCTAGTGGCTAACAAGCCCCTCCTATTCACCAGCGGTTGTTTTAAATTTGGTATGATCTTTGGCCGACTAGGATCATTGCTTTAACTCGGCCTACTCATGATTGGTAACTATAGCAAAATCGCCTGGCGCAACCTGCTTCGCTACAAAGCGTTTTCGGCCATCAATATTGCTGGGCTGGCAACGGGCATGGCGGTAACCATGCTCATTGGGCTTTGGGTATACGACGAGCTGTCGTTCGATAGGCAGCAGGAAAGGGCGGATCGCATTGCGCAAGTTTGGCAGATCGTCCACTTCGATGGCCAGAAGGCCGCTTACAATGTGGCGTCAATTCCGCTGGCTCAGGAACTACGTAGCCACTATCCTGATTTTAACCGGCTAGCGGTCGCTACGGCTGACCGGGAGGCTGTGTTAGCGACGG
>NZ_JBHUOM010000065.1:0-2600 GCF_042686045.1 Spirosoma flavum | reverse complement strand
AGCCCGACGATAGGAGGGTTTTTAAGGTAGTAAACATGGCTGGCTACTCAATCAGACCAGCAAAGTACACACGCGTCAGCTTCTTCGCAAACGAACCTGTTTCTTTATTCATCTAAAGCATGTAGTCTATGCACAAGGTAGCTCCCAATTGGCCCATCAGCAGTAGAACATCTGGCCCGATCTCAAAACTATGTTGGCCCTCCCCAGTATGTTTAACTAGCAACCACACGCTAATAGATTCGAGATTGAACTCAGCAAGTCGATTACCTATCTTGTGACGTAGCTCGCCTAACAACGACAGTAACCGGTCTATTACAGTCTCACCTTCAACCAAAGGCACCGCATCTAATCGAGCCCAACCATAAGGAGCAAAACCATCTCTGTACCGGCCCTCGGCCATTACCGTTGTTCCCTTCTCAACTACTTCATCGAAACGTAAATCAGTTTGTCTTGATAGATGATAGGGGGAGAAGTTGTCCCCATATAGAGTTATCCAAGCACTACTAATTATAATACTCATTTTTTACCAAATAGCCATTCGCGGAAACTGGCCGGGCGTTGTTGGATAGCTTCTCGGATAATTCGTAGTTCTTCGTCTCGTTGATTATCTAACTCAGTACGTTGAGCTAATTGGGTAATGACT
This sequence comes from Spirosoma flavum, assembly GCF_042686045.1. Lineage (NCBI taxonomy): Bacteria > Pseudomonadati > Bacteroidota > Cytophagia > Cytophagales > Cytophagaceae > Spirosoma > Spirosoma flavum. The sequence goes on along the minus strand of NZ_JBHUOM010000065.1, from coordinate 1,957 downwards.
ATCTTTAAATCATCAATCTCCGTACGCAAATCTTCCTGACGAGCTGGCGGTTGATTACCCTTCTTAATCTGCTCCTGAGCGTACTGGCGCAAATCTTCATTCAAGTATTGGCCAATGGTCTTATTACTTCGCTCGGCCGCTTTCTCAAACGCTGTACGAGTTTCAAACTCGATACCGCGAATGGACCAAACACCAACGTCAGGCGCATGACGACGACGGCCACCTTTGCCCTTTTTACTACTCTCCTCTGAAGAGTCAGAGAATGTACTACTTAATTGCAGTTCTGTAATCGCATCTTTAGACTGCTGTTTACTTAATTCGAGTTCTGTAAGCGGGTCTTGGTCAGCCATTGAGAAGTGTCATACATTTAGTATACAGCAAACTAAATGCTTTTTTCAGAGCTAATCAACTGTATGACATATAGTATGACTTTTCTCAATCTTGCTTTGACTTTACATAAGGTTGATTATACAACAGAATTTAAGCCTTAACAACGATGAAAACTTGGACCTGTCTTTGCATTACCGGACTCCTTTTACTCGGAATCATTAAACCAACCTTCGGGCAAACCAAATTCGCTTTGTCGTTGAACGTTGCACCCATTTACTCCCATACGGATTATAACTCAACCCTACCTTTCCCCGACCAAAACACGCAATCACCAACTACAGTCGTTACTGTGTCGTCGCATGGGTTTAACTATATGCTGGGCCTGTTAGCTCGCTATAGCTTTTCCCCTAAATGGTCTGCTTCAACAGGTATTTGGGCCACTCATGGCCTCTCTGGTACAACTCACTTCGATATAAATGGCATTGCTGCTCAGATACCTTATCACTACAGTCATCCCTTGACCAATGCCTATAAGGTGCCTTTATTGGTGAATTATCAATCGTCTACTAACCGGCTCTCACCTTATTTTACGATTGGTACTTCACTGGACTTTAGAAGCGTTAGTTACGTTGATTTAGAAGGCAATGGCGAGGAAGTGCCGGTTAAGTTTGGGAAAGCTTTAGTCATTACACCCTTGGTTGGAATCGGAGCCATTTACCACCTGAAAAGTCATCTGTTAATTGTTGCTCAGCCAACGATCCAGTATAATGTGCAGTCTCACCCAACCTATTCATATTATCATTCCTATCAGATAGGCCTACAAATACAGTTGATGCATCAGTTTTAATAGATTGGGTTAACATAATATTCACTTATACAACACATTTCACTACGCAATGACAATAGGCCAAGAATTGCTGCAAGAGCTGACTTTGGAAGCAGAAGTTACCAGAAGGTTTTTAGAGCGGGTACCATTTGACAGAGCCGACTATAAGCCAAGCGAAAAGTCTGAATCATTGGGACGGCTAGCTATCCATGTTGCTGAAATTATTGCCTGGTGGAAAGAATGCATTATCAATGACAAGTTAGATTTCATTGATTTTGAGCCGAAGCATATTAACACAACTCAAGAGCTTTTAGCTTACTTTGATGAGTTGTTAGAAGAAGCTAAAAAATCACTTGTAGAAGCCAAGAACGAATGTTTTAGGGAAGATTGGTCTATGACACATGGAGATGATATACTATTCACGTTGCCGAAGAAACAAGTCGCAAGACTGTTCTGCATGAATCATTTGGTTCATCATCGCGCTCAATTAGGTGTGTATTTGAGGCTGCTGGATATTGCTGTTCCAGCCGTTTATGGGCCTTCAGCAGATGACGAAGATGTGATTTTAACAAGAAGATTCCAGGAGAACTTAGATCAAGCTTAAAACATACTTCAGCTTTTTTTCACATAACATATTCATAGTTATACAACAGGGCTAGGAATAGTACTAACTTACTGTGGGGCAGTCTGTTGTACTTTACCTAGACCTGTTGTATAACTACGATTATGTATCCTTTATGGAGGCAGCCTTCTTGAGAATCAGTTTACGGATGATTCTTTACCCTAACAGTCGTCAATTAG
>NZ_JBHUOM010000064.1:0-1483 GCF_042686045.1 Spirosoma flavum | reverse complement strand
CACTATCTAGCGCCATGGCCCTTGTTTCTGCGCATCGACCAAGGTGCGAAGAATGCACGGGATAACTGGGATGAAAACGCCTACCAGGTCTTTGCCCAGCTTAAGGAGGGAGCTTCGTTGGAACAGGCTTCGGCCAAGATTAAGGACATTCGTACGAAGCGGGAGAACCCACCGCCCTACAAACCCGAATTCTTCCTGCATCCGATGACCAAATGGCATTTGTATTCCGACTTTGACAACGGAGTCAATACAGGGGGACTGATTCAATTTGTGTGGCTGTTTAGTTTGATGGGTGGATTTGTGCTCCTGCTGGCGTGCATCAACTTTATGAATCTGAGCACGGCCCGCTCCCAGCAACGGGCTAAAGAAGTGGGCCTGCGCAAAGTGGTGGGTTCCCTGCGCGGCCAACTGATTGCCCAATTTTTGGGCGAATCCCTCTTGATCACCAGCCTGGCTTTCGTCGTTGCCCTTCTGCTGGTACAGCTTAGCTTGCCCTTCTTCAATCAAATTGCGGACAAGCAGATTCGCCTTTTGTGGCTGAATCCCTACTTCTGGGCCATCGGAATAGGGTTTAGCCTGCTCACCGGCCTGATTGCCGCTAGTTACCCCGCCCTTTATTTATCATCCTTTCAGCCCATCCGTGTACTGAAAGGCACCTTCAACGCGGGGCGACACAGTGTTCGGCCGCGTCAAGTACTGGTCGTCTTTCAGTTTACGGTCTCGGTGACACTCATCATTGGTACTTGCATTGTACTCCGTCAGATTGATTACGCTAAAGATCGTCCCGCTGGGTATAGTCGTCAGGGACTTCTGGAGATCCCTATGCGTACACCAGGCTTGATGGGTCATTTTGACGCCTTGCGAACCGACTTACTGGCCACGGGGGCGATTCAGGAGATGTCGGTTTCCAACATCTCCGTGACAGCGGATCAGAGTGGGGTGACCAACGTCTCCTGGCCCGGTAAATCGCCCGATTTACATCCCTTATTCATGACTAATCAAGTGTCGCATCAGTTTGGTAAGACCATCGGCTGGCACCTGAGCGCTGGACGTGACTTCTCGAGGGCTTTCAGCCGCGATTCGTTGGCGGTGGTGCTGAATCAGTCCGCTCTGAAATTGATGGGCCTTAGCGATCCTCTACATAAAATGATCAACTGGAACGGTCGTGATCTCCCCATTATTGGCATCATCAACGATATCATTAAGGACAGCCCGTTCGGGCATGTCCAGCCTACGCTCTTTGTCTTGTACGATGCATCAGCGGGTGTGCTGACGCTCAGGCTCTCCCCGACGATGGCCACCAGCGTCGCGCTGACTAAGATTGCCGGTATCTTTCATCAGTATGATCCAACGACGCCTTTTGCTTACAAATTTGTGGATGATGAGTATCGCAAAAAGTTTAGTACCGAAGAGCGGATTGGTAAACTAGCCACGCTGTTTGCCAGCCTGGCCATTTTCATCTCGTGTCTGGGTATGTTTGGGC
>NZ_JBHUOM010000063.1:0-566 GCF_042686045.1 Spirosoma flavum | reverse complement strand
CCCTTTGTAATGTGTGGCCGGATGGGTAGGTTTACATAATCGCACTTATATAACAAATTATGTAGCTCTGAAATATCTCAGCACTATGTGTATAAAAGCTCTGTTCATCTCGCTACTAATATCATATCATGCCATGAAAATGCTATCTGCTTATTTGGTTCTCCTAGTTCTTGGTATTTTAACTTCATTTGGACAAGTCCCTCAGTCTACTTTAGGTACTGACTCCACTTTTCGAAAAGTATTGAAAGAAATTAAATACCCAGATATTCAACCTTTAGCCCAGAAAACAACGGTTGTTTTTGCCAGCTTTAATATTAACCAGCAAGGGAAAATGACCAATATCAAGTACCTAAACGAAAATGAGGGGGATAAGCCATTTACTTCTGAGGTGGGTCTAGTATTATGGCATTTTCCAGTTCAAAAGCCGAGTTATGTCGGCGAGTATATACTGCCGATTATATTCGGAAAGGAAATGACGCAAGACGAGAACCGAAATTCTTCTTCCCAAGAAGTGGTGACAGCTTATACTCAAATGTTTGAACAGACATCTAGATCTCTGCGTCCTT
>NZ_JBHUOM010000062.1:0-924 GCF_042686045.1 Spirosoma flavum | reverse complement strand
CGTCTAGCAGACGAACCCTTTAAATACAACTATGCGAAAAATTATTAAGGTTTTTAATAGCCCCTAGATGGCTTAGAGCTATCAATCTAGGGGGTTTACGACTCTCGTCGTGGGGTTGGCCTATCCTCACGGTTGTATCCCTACAGAGCCGCTGACGTTCAGCACAATCGTTTAGCCCATTTTTCATCGAGTTGCCATTAGCAGCTCCATCTCGTTTTAGCTAATATTTTATGCAGCCTTAGGCTGTTTTTTATGTTTGGGCTCTCTTTTTATAGCGTGGCCTATCAATTGAGTACTATAAATAGGCTTTTCGTCTTCCTGCTCTTTCTCTGTTAGATAGACTTTAGCATCGAAGTGGGCATATCTCTTTGTATCTGCTGAGTCTTGCCAAACGATCTGAGAATTGAGTGCATACACGTTTGTATTGCCGGATTTGAATACTGTCAAAGCCTGCTTCTCTTTTAGATATACAGTGCAGACGTGTATTGTAGTCCTACCTAAATCTAACATGTCTGCTAGCGCTTGTTGGCTTATGACAAGAGCATTTCTATTATCCATATGTTGAACAAGCCAGAAGAACACCCTTAGAGCTGTAGGATTCTCTCTAGTCGCTTCAATAACAAAATCTAAACTGTCCTTATAGAATTGCACGAAGTTGTTATTTACTTCTTTCAATTCATCAGTCTTAGGGTCGATTACTGTTTTTTCGTGTTTCATATAGCTGAACGTAACTGTTCCAAATATCGAACATGATGTTCATTTTAACAAACATCATGTTCAAATTACTGAACATGATGTTCGAACTGTGTTCAGTCAGCTACCGAACACTTATGTTCAGTAGTACTGAACATCGTTTGAGTTCGATTATCTTTTAACTTGTTGATTATCAAACAACTATCTGTGAATGCTTTTTTTTTCCTTCTG
>NZ_JBHUOM010000061.1:0-1313 GCF_042686045.1 Spirosoma flavum | reverse complement strand
TTATACCCTATTTTCGCCATCTACTATATCACCCACCTGCCTTTTGGGGTAATAATTCTTCCACCTTCGCTTAAGCTTTCCTTCCCCTTTGTGAGCTTGGTCTGGTACCAGCATATCACAGCTTAGGTGGGGTCGCTTATAGTTATACAGAAAAACGGCTTGCTCCAAAACCAACTCGGCCTGGGCTAACGAGTACACCGCTTTATGAGCCAGGTACTCATTCTTTAAAATGCCATTCACCCGCTCCGCAATGGGGTTCTCCAGCGGATCACCCGTCTCAGTCATGCTAATTTGTACATGATAGTTGTCCAATAACCCAATGTAAATAGCGCTGCAATACTGAAGGCCCCGATCAGAATGGTGAATTAAGGCTTTGGCCGTTCGCTTCTTTATCTTCTTGAGAGCCATTTCCAGAGCTGCTTTACAATGAACAGCACCCAGCGATGAGGCTACACTATACCCCATGATTCGTTTGGAATAGGCATCGGTTATCAACGAAATATACAAGCATCCACCCTGAGTAAACCAATACGTGATGTCCGATACCCACAATTGGTTAGGCCTTTCCACCATTAAATTCTTGATCAGATTAGGATATTTACGAAACGGATGACCCGAAAAGGTGGTCTTTACTTTTCGTCGACGCCTTCTAATCAGCATCTTATGCCTGGCTAACAACTCAAAAAAGGCATCCCGACCCAGTTTTATTCCCCTTTCCAAAAATTCATCCTGCAACAGACTATACAGTTTCCGCACACCAATCCGCGGATGTTGACGACGAATGGGCCTGACTAGGCGCAACACATTTAAGTCATCATCTACCTGCTCATTTTGGCGTTGCCAATATTGATAGTAGCCCTGCCGGGTAAAACCAAGCACATCTTCTAGCCGCCGAATCGAAATATTGGGATGATTCGTCAGCATGAACCGGATGGCTTGGTAACGGACTTTTTTTCGATATCCACTCCTAACTCATGCTTCGCTATTCGAACTAAAGTTGAATAGTAGAGCGCCTTGAAGTTAGCCTCCTCCAGTTGTTCTTCCAGAGTCAGAACCTTAGCGCGTAGTTCATCAACAGGGGATTTTTTCTTTGGCTTAGAGGCCCTGGTTGGTCTTAGTGGAGGGGGTGGCTGCTCGATGTCAATAGCGACCGTTTGCTGATTGGCTTCGACCTCCTCTTCAATTTTTCTCATCCAGCGCTGCACCGTCTTACGATTAACTTTTAGTCGTTCAGCGGCCTGATCGATGTTGAGCTGACCGAGCAGAATTTGGGCGACAATTTGCCGCATGACACCTTCTGGCTGTTTCATGCG
>NZ_JBHUOM010000060.1:0-875 GCF_042686045.1 Spirosoma flavum | reverse complement strand
GATTCCCTGAGTAGTGGCGAGCGAACGGGGAATAGCCCAAACCGATTACGTTACGGCGTAGTCGGGGTAGTAGGACCTGACAGAAAGCTAACAGATGAACGGAAATGACTTGGGAAAGTCAACCATAGAGGGTGAGAGTCCCGTACCGGCCAACGCGTTAGTGGGTTAGGACTCCTGAGTAGGGGGGGACCGGAGAAATCCCCTTTGAATCGGCCGGCACCATCCGGTAAGGCTAAATACAATCAGAAGACCGATAGCGCAGAGTACCGTGAGGGAAAGGTGAAAAGTACGGGGAGTACCCGGGTGAAATAGATCCTGAAACCAGGCGCTTACAAGCGGTTGGAGCCCTCTTGATGGGGGTGACAGCGTGCCTTTTGCATAATGAGCCTACGAGTAACCGTCACTGGCAAGGTTAAGTACGTTGACGTACGGATCCGAAGCGAAAGCGAGTCTGAACAGGGCGCTTAGTCAGTGGGGGTTGACGCGAAACTTGGTGATCTACCCGTGGTCAGGTTGAAGGGGTGGTAACACACCGTGGAGGACCGAACCGATAAGCGTTGAAAAGCTTCCGGATGAACTGCGGGTAGGGGTGAAAGGCCAATCAAACTGAGAAATAGCTCGTACTCTCCGAAATGTTTTTAGGAACAGCGTTACGTGTTACTGTCTTAGAGGTAGAGCGACCAACAGGATGCGGGGGAGTCACATCCTACCAACTTCTGATGAACTCCGAATGCTAAGAGAGGTGCGTGGCAGTGAGGGCTTGGGTGCTAAGGTCCAAGTCCGAGAGGGGAACAACCCAGACCATCAGCTAAGGTCCCAAAGTGTGTGCTAAGTTGAACAAAGGCGGTCCGGCTGCTGAGACAGCCAGGAGGTTA
>NZ_JBHUOM010000059.1:0-6524 GCF_042686045.1 Spirosoma flavum | reverse complement strand
CTCTTTTTAGTTTTTGCTCTCTTTTTTTCCTTTTCAATTTGACGGTCTTATTTGCTGCTTTTTTAGTTGTGGATAAGTGTCGTTTTTTACCCCTTTTTTACCTCTCAAAAGCGGTTTTTTTGCATTTGCACTTTAGCAAATATTACTTTTGCAAACTTTACGACCTTGTAACTGATTGATTATTAGTAAGTTATAGGGGTATTTTATGCGTAATTGACGGGATTTTATGCGTAATTGACGGAGATTATAGGGGTATTTTATGCGTAATTGACGGAAAAATGGGCATTATATTTACTTATTATATGCTTTTTGTTTATTTTTATGCATAAAATGACTCTTATGGTACAGATTGATACGTTTAAACAGACTAATGCTATCACTGGAGCTCGATATGACTATACCACAACAGAAAAGCGCTTGGTATATCTGTCTCTCATTGAGGTCATGAAAACCGTCCAAGATGGCATTACAGACGACTTCTTTAACAGAGATCTCGACCTATTTATCATGGAAGATCAAATGAAGAAATCAGATCCTAATGACAATCGCTTTCGAGACTATCGTAAGGCAGTTGTTAGTCTACGCAAAAAGGACTTCTCGATCGATGAAACAGACGGAAGTTGGACAGAAACTGGCTTTGTAACAAGAGGGAAATATAAGAAGAACAAGGGACTAGAGGTAAGCATTTCTAGAGATGTTTTGCCCTATCTCTACGAGCTTACAAAGAGATTTACAGTACTGGACGCAACTGTCGTCATGACTTTAGCGAGCAAGTTCTCTCAACGGTTTTATGAGTGGTGCTGTCAGTGGCGATCCGTTGGGAAATTTGAGTTTACACCGGATGGTCTTCGGGATGTACTTTGTATCAAGCTCCCCACAGCTCAGTTAAAACGAGATGTTATTGAGGTAGCTCAGGCTGAGTTAATGAGGATGTACGAAGATGGCATAAGTGATATCTATTTCACTTATAGCGAAGAACGAGGAGGACGTGGACGCGGAGGTTCTGTTAAACGATGGACCTTTCAAATTCACACTAAAAAGAAGCAAGTAGCTCAGGAAAGGGCAAAGAACGAGGATGTCGTCTTTGTCATGAGGTTTTTAGGTCAAATCTTTGGGAAAGACTCACCACTATTAGATCAGGCCTTAGAAGCCCTTAAAACGCACGAAAACGTCAAGCTATTTGCAGATCGGGCGGACAAACTGCAAACGTCGGGCAAACTTGATCGAACTAAAAACAAGCCTGGTTATATCCGCTCAATCCTTCAGAAAGAATTTGGTCTCGATAAGAAGTAAAAAAGCGTAGTAAAGCTGTTATTTAAGCAACTAAAGGATAAGCAAATGAACGCAACCGCAATCCGTCAAGGCATTAGTTACGTCACGAACAGTAAAGGGGAAAAAACGGCTTTGCAGCTAGATTTGACCAATGAAGCTGTGCAGGAGATCGTAGAAGATCTAATGGATACCCTTGATGCTATAGAGCGCCGTGGTGAGCCTACGCGCCCTTTTGAAGACGTAAAAAACGAAATATTGGCAAGCCGTGGCTTATAGGATTGTCATTACGGAGCCAGCGGCCAAGGAGTTAAAACGCATTCCGGCTAAGATGCAAGACCGGATATTCGAAAAAATACAGGATCTAGCAGAGGAGCCAAAACCATATGGCCATAAGAAGTTGAAGAACTTCGATATGCCAGGTAACGACCAAGATGATTACTACCGGATTCGAGTGGGCGATTACCGTGTTATCTACACGATAGAAAATGAGCAGATAATCATCTTCATCATGAAGATAGCCCATCGTAAAGATGTTTATGAATAGAAACGCTAACCAAACAACCGTTGGAAGAACCCTCTTTTTTCCTGCACCGGTATTCGGTCGGCAAGTTGGGTAATCATGCCTTTGATATCATCCAGTTCAGTACGTAAGTCTTCCTGTTTCATGGGTGGCTGATTCCCTTTTTTCAGCTGTTCTTGAGCATACTGTCGTAAATCTTCATTCATGTACTGACCAATAGTCTTACCCGTTCGTGTTGCAGCCTTTTCTATGGCCGTTCGTGTTTCCAGATCCACACCTCGAACTGTCCAAGGTGTTACATCGGGAGCTTTACGAGGACGTCCACCTTTATTTTTGTCTGTTTCGAGTTTTGTCTGACTTAACTCCAGTTCTGTCAGTGCCGGTTCTGTGAGCTGCTGACGTAACTCCGGTTCTGTTAACACCATTTCTACGGGTTGCTGACTTAACTCCGGTTCTGTCAGTGTCGTTTTCATAGGTTGCTGACGTAACTCCAGTTTTGTATTTGCATTAATTGGGTCCATAACAGTTATGTCAGACGTTTTGTCAGACACATAGTTAGAGGATTTTTCAGGTATATACAAAACCTAGGTTTTGTCAGCGCAAACGAAATTAGGTAAAGAGCTTATCATAAGATTGATTATACAACAGAAAATTTTGGTCTATTATCATAAGAACGTTTTCTAATAAGGATACAACTTTGCCTTTAGGTAGGGATCAGTTGTGTACGTACTCACGATTGTATCAGGAGCTAGGCTATAAGGGTTGCGTACCTGACTAAATTTAATTAACCGACTATTAGGGATTATATACCACTTTAAATAACCAAGTGTATCATAATTCACAATAACCGTGTTGCGGACAACATCAGCGATGTAAGTTTGGTTTTCGACTTCCTTATAGCGGTGCTGGAGAGTGTCATTCTTGTAAAAGGCAAAATAATTGAGTGCATAAGTACCCTTCGGATTGTCATCTACGATGCGTTGCATCTGCTGGGTATACCCTTCGGATTTTGGCGTGAGAACGCCACTCGGAGTGCTAGTACTTACCCATTCCCAATAGCCGAAGGTTGAAAAATACAAGGCGTCAGGATCTAACCCATGATGACAAGACGGTAATAAAACCAAGAGTGCTGATAAATAAAGGTACTTAGGGGGAAATAGTGTGTTTTTCATAACGCTTGCAGTTGTGAATTAGGGACGCACTCCCACAGTGGCCTGTAGATTGGTATTATATGTATCAGTACCCATTACAAATGCACCCAGTTGGTACCAACCGTTTCTCGCATTAGACTGATCACCTTCTCCCCAGTTAATATGATAAAATAAAGACGAGGATTCCTGACAAACCGGTGAATAGCCACTACAATCTAGGTTGTAGTAGGTATTCTGGTAAAACCCATCGACAACCCAAGCGTAACCGTTAATGCTTGTTCCGCTTTTATAACCCGTCATAACCACGGGATAGCCCGCATGTAAGTCAGCTTGTAGCGAACTTTGGTTAGTGGGGGAAATTGCTAACTGTACCATAGTTAGAATAATTTAACTTAAGATTGACTCTACGAAGTAGTAATTTTATATACCTCTACTTTACAAATATGAAACCTGTATCATATCTACTAATACTTTTAGGAACAGGTCTCCTACAAAGCTGTCAGGAATTAACGCCTTTATCCCCGCCTAATCCCCTACTTGGCAATTGGATTATAGAAAGCCATGAGATTTATCATTTACCGACCTGGTTTGTTGCAAAGACACATACCGAGTACAGGGTAACCCCAACGGATACTATCTATGGCAATGGTACACTAGCTCAAGTGTTCAATGTGTACGCCTTTACCCTTTCTACTGGGGGAAAATTCACCGAAACTTATTTTAAGAACGGTGGTTTGCAGGAGCTATCAACCATTCAGGTCGATAGCGGCAAATGGATATTAGCCGATTCAGTGATCACCTTAGCTGTAGACAACGTGTTACCTCATAAACTAACCTACAAAGCCACGACCGATCGACTGATGACCGATCGATTTCCCCAAAAATCGGTGTTACGATTGGCCGATGGGTCAGTTGATACAATAAATTATACGATTAAATTATGGTATCGTAGAAGTCCTTGAGTTTTGTTTCATCGAGTTGTTGATATAATCACCGACCTAAAGACACGGGAATTCTGTGATCAACAAATCACGCAGAAAGGACAATTCGGTCTGTTTTCACAGCTTCTACAGAGGGGTTGATCTAGGAATAGTTCATTAACATAACTCTTGTTATATAACAAGACTTGAAATAGTACAATTATTGTCGCTGACTTGGACCCTCCTTTTTACGCTGGATTGGGGCTTCGATGAGTTGCCTTAACTCCCCCCTTTTGAAGCCTAATTCTGCCGCCGTTGCCTGCCCATTTTTGTCCGAGTAGATGAACTGACCATCAGTCCCTTTACGACGGGTGATAGGCGGCTTCGTTTGGGAGGCCGATTGGAGCTGGCTGGTAAACTGAGCCCAGTTACCCGACTCCTGGGCGGCCAGCCGTAAGCGATAACGCATACTGGCCACCCAATCCTTATCCACCCCTTTAGACCCATCAACATCCGGTCTGGAAGCGGGCGAAGCAGGAGCCACTACCGGACTTATCGAAGGCGTAGGGGCTTGGGCCTGACGGCTTTCTTTCAAGGCGTTGTAGCGGTCCACTAACCCGCTATATTTCTCGATGTGGGCCGCCCATTTTTCGGACATCTCCCGGTAACGCAACCGCTCCTGTTCCAAGGCCAATTGGAGCTGGCCCAGTTGAGCCGCTAGCCCATCATACTGCTGTCGCAAGTCCACCAGGGTATCCACCAGATCGGGCAATTTCTCGGCTTTCTCCTTTTGCTGCACATACGCCTGGTAGGTGCGCTGGAGCTGTTGCTTTAACTGCTCAATCTGAGTCTGGTCAGCCGGATCGGACTGGATAACCTCTTTAATGATCTCAACCTCATGAATAATCGTTTTAGGCCGATGATTCAGCAACGCCTCCTGCATGGCATTTCGCTTCGCATAGGCTTCGTCTCGCTCATGCCGCAGCCGATTAATTTCGGCTTGTTGGCCAGCGTCAGGCTCTGGGATCTCCACCACCGCAGGCTTCTGCTCCAATTCGTGCTTGAGTCGCTCAATTTCGGCTTGATACTCGGCCCGGTTGGCCTCCAGTTGTGTGACCAACTGCCGGTATTTGTAGCCCACGGCGGAGCCTTTCACGGGCTGGCCATTCCCTTGCCGAAAGCTGATGCCGTAGATGCCCTGACTATTCGTTGCTAGTTGGGTGGTGATACCCTGCCCCGTCAGATCGGCGGTTAATTCAGCCAGACTCGTCGGTTTCTGCGTGGCCAGCACCTGGGTTAAGACCGCAGCGATAGCCGCCCGGTTGGCTTGGGTCTGCCCGCTGTGATCCCGTAGACTCGTCCGTTGCTCGGGCAAGGCCCGCAGAGCCAGATCCTGCTCGATCTGACGCGTCGTTTTGACATTACGCGCGTAATTATGGCTTGTATCCAAAGCTGGGCCATCATCCAGCCGAACCCGGTTAATGTAAATGTGTACGTGAGCGTGGGCGGTGTCATGGTGTTGGAAGATGGCCACCTGGTGCTGGGCGGGATCAGCTCCCATGGCCGTGCAGTACTGTCGGGCAGCGGCTCGCCACTGGTCGGCACTCAGTTGCTCGCCGGGTTGGGCCGATAAGGATGTATGCCAAACGGGGGTGGTACAACGGCTGCCCTGCGCCACCGCAGCCATTTCAGCGGCCATCCCTTGCCAGCTGTAACTGATCAGATTATAGCTATCTAGGAGAGCCACTTTGGGCTGTTTGTGCTGGCGCTGCTGAACCGTCAGATCCGCGGCCCCATAACCCAGGGCGCTATCAAAACTACGGCCGGTGGTGGTTTTCGCGATCATGCCAGGAGCTGGTTAAGTTGGGTAATTAATGCTTGAATGCCGGCTAAATCAAACTGGCCTGTGTGCGCGTAGCGGGTTAACTGGTTCAAGTTATTGGCTATACTAGCCAGCTGCGCCCGTTCGGATTTAGTCAGGATGGCTGGACTTTCAGAACCGGTAGCGAGCGTGGCGGCAGGCCTTGACCCCAGCGCCGATCGGCGCAGGTACTCGGATACCTTCAAACCGGCGGCTTCTGCCTTTTGTGCAATCTGTTTGCGTTCATCTTCCGTCACGCGCAGATCCAAACGATGGGTTTTAGATAGCGTTGTTTCCATGGTATAGGGTAGCTGGAGGTGTCGGGGTATGCCCTGACCAAGACAAGCCCGGTAGCGTAGCGTGAAGCCGGGCGGTGGACATTGGGCGCGCAACAACCGACGATAGGAGGGCAGTTGTGTGTACAATGTCATGGCTTGCTGTACCTCAGCGAAAACAAAAATACACCCGCAAACCCATAATGTCAAGGCCATTTAAACAAATGGCTGGGTGGGCTAGTGAATCAGCGAAGAAGGACGGGCATCAACGGAGTATAACAGGGGAAGACAGGGTAACTAGCTTTCCCTGTTATACTAGAGAATCGAAAAGGAGAAGGTAGCCAATAGGAGAATAGTACAAATCGTGGAACACATAACTATAAATATAGTTTCGCGCCCTCTTTCTCTTTTTAGTTTTTGCTCTCTTTTTTTCCTTTTCAATTTGACGGTCTTATTTGCTGCTTTTTTAGTTGTGGATAAGTGTCGTTTTTTACCCCTTTTTTACCTCTCAAAAGCGGTTTTTTT
>NZ_JBHUOM010000058.1:0-5887 GCF_042686045.1 Spirosoma flavum | reverse complement strand
GGGGTACAACGTCTTTTGTCTTGCAACTATTGACCACTAGAGTTGATAACAGTAGTATACTGGCGAAAAAGGTGAATTTCATAATGTTAGTACTTTGACGTGAGCATTTATAGTAGAAAGTGTCTAAATGTACGATATATAATTAAAGAGCTAAACATTTGTATTATAAAGCTAATCATTAATATAGCTGTTGTTGTATAAGTGCGATTATGTAAAGTATAGCATCTTAAAAGCCTCAGATAAGCCCCCCTAAAGCCTATTGTATCCTACTGCGCCTGCTTTTCCGCGAAACAGAGCTATGTTTTCTTCTCTTTCGGCTTAGAACAAACCGTTAAAAAAAAATACAGCATCAAAAGCTCACTTAATTCCTTTTTTGCGGTCAACTGCTTTGAGTAGTTTTAATCTAGTCTAAACCAGAAACGTATGAAAACTAATACACATCGAAAGCCAACTTTGAGGGTTAGAGAGAATACAATTATGGAGGCCATCTCGAAGCCGGATTGGAAAATTAAAGGGTGGACTATTCACTTCCTATTATCTGAAAAACAACTTCATCGGGTTAAAAAATTATCCACCTTAGACAACTGGTATGAAGATCCGATTGTGGTGGACACGTGTCACGATAGACTCCAAACGTGTTATAATAGTATTCAACAATACTACGATACCTTTGGTCTACTACCCGTAGTCGGGGATCGGTTATTCGATGAAGACTCAGGTTTGATCATTCAAGACCGGTCCATTGATGGAGACTTAAAAATCATCAGTTTTACCATGAGCATTTAGCTACATAGCTGTTGCCAAAAAGTTTTGTTACCTAGGCCTGGACCAGCCCAACGGTGCACAAAAAAAATCGGCCACATCGAGGAGCCGATTTTTGATTATCCCACCATTCACTGTACTATCGATAACAACCGTCTATGCGTGTTTTTGCTTTTTTTTACACCATTGGGATGGTCCAAGCATCAGAAAATTCGGGGGTTTGGCACAACGCTCCGACCATTACACGTAGCTTATAGTTAAATTTTTCTTAGACATAGTTACTATTAACTACACGTAAAAATAAAATTAGCTGCTGATAGACAATGGGTTACATTTGTATATAAATACCCATTCATATGAAATCTACACCGAAACGTACTAAAGAAGAATTTGACCATTTCCTTCTTCAGTATGTTCAGCAGATGAGTCGGCAACAGCATCTATCTAAACAGATTGAAAATCAGCTTTTACATTTGATCAAAAAAAGAAAGCTCTCCACGAGTTAATGTAAATACCCAGCTTCTGCCCTTGCGAACGAGTCTTTATGAGACGAAGGAAGAGCGGCTGATGTGTCAAAATCGGCTTGACCAAGAATAAATCTACTGCTACTCAGAAGTCGTTTTTTGGGGTACTTTACTTCCGACCAATACACTCAATTTAGGGATATTCGCTTAACACAGTCTAGGTCTATTCTCTTCCCTTTCCAATGGACAATTCGGTCAGTTTTCAGGGCTTATGTTATGTGGTTGATCTGAGAATTTTCACCTAACATAAGATACCTTATACAACCTGTATGCTAAAAGTGCAATAGCCCTATAACCCTATAATATTTTTCTAACTACTTGTATATAAGTACTTTATTAATTATAACTATATTTTTAGTTTGAGGCCTATTTCCCTTTAGTCTTTTTGTTTCTTCTTTTCTTTTCCCCGTTGTTTTTTGGTCTTCCTGATAAGTGGACTAGCGTCAGCTATTTTTCAAGCACGTTACTAGCCCTAAAAAGCCGTTTTTCAAGCCCCTTTTTTAGCAAACAAGTGATTGTGTATTTTCAAATACACTTGTTAAACACTTGTAAGGTGATTTTTTAGCAAGTAACTATCTGATTACTAAATATTTATGCTGTGGATAACTTTAATAAACACAGGTTTAATCTTTAATAAACACAGGTTTAATCGGTGAAACAGGGTTAATAAACACAGGTTTAATCGGTGAAACAGGGTTAATAAACACAGGTTTGATCTTTAATAAACACATATTACTAAAACTAATTGTGTTTTATAATAGTGTTTTTATATTTGTCTGTAAATCAACGATTATGAACAAAGCGGTAGAAATATGGCAAGATAATGCGCTTACTGTAGCTCGGTACGAGATGACGGAGACGGAGAAAAACATTCTTTATATGGTAGTCGCCAATATTAAGAAAGACGACTCACCAACTAAAAAGTATCAGGTATCAGTCAAAGAAATGGCTGAAGTCACTGGCTCAAAGGGATTGATGCTAGAAGCGTACAAGCAAGCAACCCGCAAGTTATTGACTCGCGTTTTTGAAACAACCTTACCAGATGGTGACCTCTTACAGGCTACGTTTATTTCGTCTGCACGCTATAAAAAGGGCACTGGCATTATTGAAATAGGTCTTTCTGATGAAGTAAGGCCCTTTTATGTTCACCTTCACAGCAAGTACACCAAAGTTCAGTTAGCTGCGGCAATCTCTCTTAACTCGACGTATGCCAAACGCATTTACGAACTACTGTGCATGTTTAAAAACATGAAAGACAAGATATTCCGACGCAATCTTGCCGATTTGAAAACCATGTTAAGCATTATAGATACAAAAACGGGAAAGGACACTTATCCTGATTGGACTAAGTTTCAGAAAAACGTTTTAGATGTCGCATCTAAAGAAATAAACGGCCACACAGATGTTACGTTTACATACAAACCTGTCTACGGCGACCGACCTGGGCGAGGCCGTAAACCCGTCGTTGAAGTCGAATTTGAGGTCTTTTACCAGGTTAAACCCGAACCGGCTCCTTTGTCCAATCTGCACGAACGGTTGGTTAAACAATTTAGACTGCGGCCCGATCAGGCCGATGAGGTGCTGGCCACGCACTCAGCGGAAACCATTAATCGTCAACTCTATGATATTCAGACCAAAGCGAATGATGGCAAGGTCAAAAACTTAGGTAGCTATACCGCTAAAGTGTTTGGTTTAGCGACTACGGGGAAAGAAAAATAAGCCATCCGGTCCACTTATAACTTCATGAAATCCAATCATATTCCTAAGAATACAACCCTCTATTTACCCCCTGGCCACAAAGCAGAGCGGGCCGAACTATTCTGGCAAACCGCTAATTGTGACCACTTTATGGAGAACTACCGGGCTGATTTAGCGAAGAGCAACCCGAGTGAGCAGGTCCATAACCTCAAATTTGCCGATGTGGCCCGTATGCTGTCTGGGAACGTGCTCATTACGCCCGTGCCCAAATCGGTGACCAAGTACCAGGCCATTTCGTATTGGCAGGAAACCTACTATTTAACTATCTTTACCTTGGAACACCGGGTGGAGAATCCTTCGACCCTGTTTGCAGTTATTATTACAACCTACATCACCCATGAAAGCCGACACCTCAGTGCTTACCAAGCCTACGCCGACAAAATCCGCCAGCTCTACAACCGCTAAAGCGGCTCGTTCGACCCAGCAGGGCCCTCTACCCGGCAAAGGTCCCTGGTTCCGGCTGGATGGCGTGTGGTACACCAAGGATGAGGCCGATGAGTGGGTTATTATGCCCGGCCAGCCCAAAGCCAAGGGGTTGAAACGGCTCAAGCCAGCCAATGTCTCATCTTAGAATATTCCCTTAACATAACTCTCATTATATAACAAGACTTCAAATAGTACAATTAACAGCGGGGCAAAAAAGTGACAAAAAGTAAAAACGATCAGGTGGTGACATATTATGTCACTACCTGATCGTTTTTCATGGCTACTCTTTTTTCTTCCCCGTTGTCAACGCTTTCTGTTCCAGCTGATCAGCTTGAGCATTCATCGCCTTAGCCTGCTCAGCGGCTTGGTGAGCCGCTTCCCGCGTCGCATCGGCCTGTTCCTGCTGGATAATCCATTGGTGAAAATCGGCCAGATCTTTTCCGCCGTTGACCTGACTAGACACCGTATACGTACTATCAATCTTGCGGACATAGACCGGATCAACCTGACGCAGATTGCGCCACTTCCAGTCGGATACCTCAAATTCACGGCGTTCACTCCGCCAATCCAGGGCCAACCAACTCATACCCATCAACAGAATTACCAGCAACCCGAAGACGTAGCCCCCGTACTGCACATACTGGCTCAGGCGGTATTCCGGTCGTTGGCGGATCAACTGAGCTAAGGCATCAAATTGGGGAGTGAGGTCCGTCGGCACACTCGCCTCTTTTTGTAGCTTGAGGCTATCAATCCCAGCCCGTAAGCCATCGATGGCGGTAGCGACCTTTTCCAAGCTGGATTTGGCATCTAGCAGGGTAGTCGGCTTGGGCTGATCGGCCACCAGCAATTTCAATTCGGTCACCTCATTGGTTAATGTCTGAACCAACTCGGTTAATAAATCCATGTCTTGTTTGTCCATCTCATCGGCTGCGGCCTTGACCGCGTTTTGGCTTGATTTCCGGCGTTTTCTCTTCGTTGTCTAGACTAGACTGTTTCTGAGCCGTTCGTTGCTCCTGGGCCAATTTGTGAGCCTCCTGTTGCGCTAAGCGTTCTCGTTGCTGCTGATTCAAGGTTAATTGCTGGCTAATCTGATGAATACCCAAGCTTTGGTGCAGTTTAGAGCCCTTAAACGCATGGGTTACCGCTTCGCCTTGCTCATCCTGAATGGTCCGTTCAAAGGTGACCCCGCGCGGCTGGCCGGCACTGTCCCGGTTAATCAGTATCCGGATACCCTGCTGACTCAGTTGCTGCCGTAAATCTTCCCCGTTGGTCGAGCGGCTTAGACTCTCCCGCACTTGGTCACGGATCTCAATTCGGCTGCGGTCGCGCTCGGGTAGGTTCTCCAGGCTTTTCCGTTGTGTCTGTTCCATCATCGGCGTTAACGCGTACTTCTGCTCAATCTGACGCAAAAGATGCTCAGAGCGGCTAAAATTGTGGCTGTCGCTAATGGTCTGCCCATCGTTGGCTACCCGGTTAGCAATGATGTGAAAATGGCTGTGGCCGGTGTCCCGGTGCTCAATCACCGCATACTGACTTTGATCCAGGCCCATACCCTTCAGATAGTCGCTGGCCACCGACTGTATGAGCTGCGGGTTAGCCCGTACTCGAACCTCGTCCTGGGGGTCGAAACTAATGGCCGTATGCCACACGCTGCGGCTTAGATCGGGATTCAGTTGGGCTTGGCGCACAAAGTCGGCCACCATCGCTTTCTGCTCGTAGTCGCGCACCCCCTGAGACAAGATCACTTCGCCTTTCCCCTTTTCCACCTTTTCCATATTATAGCCGCAACAGCCTTTGAAGCTGCGGCCAATGCTGGTTTTGCCAATCATGACTTATAGGGCTTTTCCGTTGATATAAATCCGAAACTCACCCGCCGTTGCCTCTTGGTAAGCGTGCGTAAATTCGTCCTCCAGAACCCAGTCCCATGTCTCGAGAAGGGTCTCATACGCCAGCAGATCACTAGCCACCGTTAAGTCATACTCTCGATGCTCAATCTGGGGAACCGGGTTCAGAAAGTTAACCACTTCGCTCAGCGGGGGATCTCGATCGTGCCAGACTTTAGCGTAATGATGGATGCCCCTGTATTGGTATCGCTTCAAATAAATAACAGCGCTCATCATTCGACAACAGGTTTATCTAACAACAGGCTCAATTGCTTGAGCAGTCGCTGGGCCTCGACCGCAATGCTGCGGATGCCGTCAGCATGAGCTTTGTGGGCAATCTGATTGAGGTTATTGCCCACCTTAGCCACCTCGTTCAACGTCGCGTTTTCAGACAGGGTCAGTCGTACCTGGGCTTGACCCGTCAGCACGATTTGGCGACAGTAATCCGACAGGTTTAACCCTGCTCGCTCGGCCCGTTTCTTGATGGCCAACTCCTCCAACCCCGTCACGTACAGGTTGATCTTCTTGTCGCGT
>NZ_JBHUOM010000057.1:0-982 GCF_042686045.1 Spirosoma flavum | reverse complement strand
GATGTTCCACCCCTCCAGCAAGGCGTAGTTGCTGCCGTTCGAGTAGCCAGTATCGGCCAGTATTTCTTCTAAGCGCAACTCATTGTGGGCCAATCGCTGCCGAAGCTTTAGGGTAATGTCGGGTAGGGACTGGCTGTCCCGGCCATCAGCAAAATCGGCCTGTACATGGCTGATAACCCCTTCGGCTGTGTCTACTGCCAGGCTACAATTATAGTTGAGTTTACGGGCTTTGCCCGGCTTGATTGAGATGCGCGCATCGGGGTCGGTAGGGCTGTAATGGGTTTTGTTGCTCAGCAGTTGGGCTTTTTCATTGCTGGCTCCTAGGGTGGTTGGCGCACTTTGCAAATTCTGCTGGCGCTTGGCTAGTCTTCTCAGCTGATGATCAGCAGCCGTGATCACTGAGGCTGCCTGACGGGGGCTGAGTTTGGGAATCGAGTCTACTGGTCCATTTTGATCTTCAGCTTGGGATAGTAACTTGGGCCCAGGTCGCTGGGGCTGTTTTTCTAAGAGCGTTTCCATCGACGCGTTAGCTTTGACAGGAGCCGAGTCGATAGCGACCCGCCGACCGGCTACCATATTATTAGCTACACAAAGGCTGAATACTTTATCAAATAGTAACTCAAAAAGTGCTTCTGGATAAAGCTGGCGGGTACGACTCAGTGTGGAGTGCCAAGGAAGTGACTCGTCGATGTTGTAGCCCAGGAAATACAGCATATCCAGGCGCATGGAACAATGCTCAATCAGCTTTCTGTCAGAAGTGATATTCTCCAGATAGCCAATGAGCATAAACTTGAAGAACACTATGGGGTCAATTGAGGGATTGCCTGTTGAGCCATAGCAGTCTTTGGTATATTCATAGAGGAACGTCAGATCGAGCGTCCCCTTCAGCCGACGATAGAAATTGTCCTTTGGAATGCGGCTGGAAAGTTGGAAATGGGTGACGAGTTTTTCCTGATCGCGTTTTCTGCCTTGCATAGTTGAA
>NZ_JBHUOM010000056.1:0-1235 GCF_042686045.1 Spirosoma flavum | reverse complement strand
GTGTTCTTGCCTCGCCCATTGCCTGGTATTTTCTTCATGAATGGCTGCAAAGCTACACCTATCGAACGGAGATTTCGGGGTGGATTTTTGTGTTCTCGGGCCTGGGTGCTTTAGTTGTCACCTTGCTGACGGTGAGTTATCAGAGTATAAAAGCAGCCCTAGTGAATCCAATCAACTCCCTGAGAAGCGACTAATGGTCAGTCAATTTATCAAAGGCACCACTTGAGCTGACACCTGAAGTAAATCCAAACGGATTTTGTAGCAGTCAACTTACTTCATCTCACAGAACCCTCCCGTTTGATATAAAGCAGTTTTCACCGATAGGCCATCACCCAACACGTTGGCAAGTTTACTAAGCTAATCCTTATCCGTAATGTCCCGAATAAAGTCGTTACTAATTGAAAAAAACAAATTCGGGTCTCGTAACCAAGGGTCATGCCCCGCATCCCGAACCGTTTGCACCCGTATCTGGGGAAACAAGGCCAGATACTCGCTAGCGCCATCAAAATGGACGCTTTTGGTGCCATTGAACAGTAAAATGGGAAGTCGTATCTGCTTCAAGCGTTCGGCTTTAGGCCCTGAGATCAGGCTATGAACGGGTTCGTATTGAGGTAATCCCGAGGTGATCTCAATCTCTTTGGAAATACTTACCGTGTCTTGTTGCAGGGCGGCCCCGGGGGTTTGTCGACTAACCAGCCCTGTTTCGCCAATTGATCCTTTTAGGGCTTTGACGACTCGCTTAGTAAGCAGGGAATTTCGCTGGTAAACCCCTTCCTGCCCTAGCCATGTGACTGTTCCAGTCAGGATTACGCCTTTTACATCTTGGGGGTATGTATAGGCATACAGAACCGCTAAAAAGCTACCCCACGAGGAGCCCGCTAGAAATACAGGTTGATTTTTAGCCAGGGTATTCATCAACCGTTTTAGATCAGCCACATGCTCCTGCCAGGTATAGCCAGCAGCTGGATCACTTTTACCACAGCCTCGTTGATCGTAGTAGATGACCCGGGCGGTCTTGGTTAAGGCATCAAATTCAGGGCGTAGGTATTGATGAGTGGCCCCTGGTCCCCCATGAAGGACAATGACGGTGGTTGGTTGTTGGCCTACTTGCCAATAAGCCAGTTTAGGTAAACCAGGTATGAATCCATCCTGTCCATAACTTAAGTACGTCGTATTGACTAAAAAAAATAAAAGCAACCAGGTTCTCATAGCCCTTGGGTAAAGACTTCGTTTTA
>NZ_JBHUOM010000055.1:0-1018 GCF_042686045.1 Spirosoma flavum | reverse complement strand
TATGCTATTGCCGCCACATACATCACTTTGGCTGCCGCTTCCCGGCTCCGGGTATTGATTTGACGCAAGCCGTAGTAGTTGATCAGACTGCCTAAGACGGGCTCCACCGTTGCCGACCGGATTCGCATCATACGTTTGCCCAACCGGCTCGACAACCGCTTCACCATTCGCTCGTATTGGGCTTTGTAGGCGGTATGATGCAATCGCTTTTCACTGGCTTTCGTGCCCTTACACGGCTCACGGAGGGGACAATTCTTGCAATCGGTGGCCTTAGCCAGGTAGCGTTTTTTGGGGTTCCCCTGCTTATCAACCAGCAACTTGTCAAAGGCCAAACGCTTCCCTTGACTACACGTGTAGCTGTCGCTCGTGGTATCGTAATGAAAGCCAGGCCGCTCGTCCTTGTACTTGCTATGGGGTGAAACGAATCCAGTTAACCCTCTGATTTCAAGCTGTTCATAATTCTCACCGGAACTGTATCCGCACCGGCGGCCCGGCGGCGTCAGCCACTACATTACTTATGGCCACGCCAAACCCCTTCAAACGGTCCCGCGTCGTGTCAACAATGGGCAACAGGTTGCGGCTATCACGCCGGTCGGCCGAATTTACCTGAATATGGGTAATCACGTGCTGAGACGCATCAACGCTTACGCTCGCCATATACGCCAATTGGCGGGGCTTACCCCCGGGCCGCCGGTGCGGTTTTGAACGCAATGCGGGCATCGGGGTCGGTGGGACTATAATGAGTGAGATTGCTCAGGAGTTGGCCGGATTTGTTAGGAGCGGCCTTCTTGATGTTAGCCTGAAAGCGGTGAATGTGCTGCAAGCGATCCACAGATGCCGTTAGTCGAGGGGCAGTTCGTTTACCTAATGTGGGTGTTGTCTTCGAAGACCAGATGGCAGGCTTTCGCTTCAGCCGACTCATTGACGCATTGGCTTTGATATAGGCAGAGCGGTCCGCCGCCGCGGTCGATCACCTGGGTATGGCCACTCACCAATCCTTTGTGGATGCATAAGCCAA
>NZ_JBHUOM010000054.1:0-678 GCF_042686045.1 Spirosoma flavum | reverse complement strand
AAGGCGTTATGTACTTTCTGGCTCCCGGGCAAGTGCTGCGCGTAGAAACGGTCGAAGATACAACCGGCGAGCCATCGGGTTGGCTGCTGCTGATCCATCCCGATTTTCTGTGGAACACCCCTTTATCGAAAAACATCAGTCGCCACGATTTTTTCGGCTATGCTTGTCATGAGGCCCTTTTTCTGTCGGAAAAAGAAGAGGAAATTATTCATGGAATCAGTCAAAACATTAGTCGGGAGATCCAGGGCAATATCGATCAGTTCTCTCATCAAATCATTATTGCCCAACTGGAAGGACTTCTTGGCTATGCTGATCGGTTTTACAACCGTCAATTCATTACGCGACGTATCAGTAGTCATCGGGTGCTTTCGCAATTAGAAGCCTTATTAGACAACTATTTTAACCAAAATGAACAGGTGCTCCATGGGGCTCCGTCGGTTCAGTACGTTTCCGAAAAACTTAACGTGTCCCCCAATTATTTAAGCGGCCTGCTCAAAACACTGACCGGACAAAGCACCCAGCAACACATTCAGGAAAAACTCATCACCCTCGCCAAACAAAAGCTGTCTACCACTGACCTAACGGTAAGCGAAATCGCTTATGAACTAGGCTTCGAACACCTGCCATCCTTCAGCAAGTTATTCAAAAATAAAACCAACCAGTCTCCGCTTGAATTCA
>NZ_JBHUOM010000053.1:0-7485 GCF_042686045.1 Spirosoma flavum | reverse complement strand
GGTATGAAGCGTAGCGGAATAGCGTTCCGTCTCGCTCTTTAACAAGACCGTATCACGACACGCGCGCCGGATGGGAAAGCTTCGTTTTGGGAAGCTAAAGAAGATCAAGCAAATCACCAAATTAGATCTTGGTCAGTTCAGGTGATTGAATAGATAGGAATGCGGGTATTGGAAAGGGGATAGAATAGATCAGTGGTTCTTCTTTTCATAAGCCTTTACTAAAGTAGGCTTTGAATTACTATTAGAATAATACAAATCGTGGAACACTTAACTAGATTTATAGTTTCGCGACCCCATTGCCTTTTTTAGTTTTTGTTCTTTTCCTTTCTTTTCCCCGTTGTTTTTTGATCTACTCGTTAGCAATCTGGTGATCAATTTTTATCTGTCCTTTTTTACCCCTAAAAACCGCTTTTTCAAGCCACTTTTTTTACAACAAGTGTTTGTGTATTATCAAATATCACTTGTTAAACACTTGTAAGGCGATTTTTTAGCAAGTAACCCACTGATTACTAAATAGTTATAGTGTGGATAACTTTAATAAAGTGAGGTTTGGTAACTAATAAAGTGAGGTTTGGTAGCACAAACAGGCTTAATAAAGTGAGGTTTGGTAGCACAAACAGGCTTAATAAAGTGAGGTTTGGTAACTTTTATAATGTTTTAAAATAGTTGTATTGATTTATAAAAATCACTTTTTATATTTGCCTGATAGTCAGACAGATTTATTCATAATGAATAAGGGAATAGAAATTTGGCAAGATAACGCTTTAACTCTCGCTCGATATGAGATGAGTGAGACGGAGAAAAACTTGTTATATATGGTTGTCGCTCAGGTTAAGCCTGAGGACTCTGAATCTAAAAGATACCAAGTATCAGTTAATCAGATGGCGGAGATTAACGGTTCGGCACGTTTAAAAGCTGACGCTTACAGACAAGCAACTCGTAAGCTGATAACTCGCGTATTTGAGACAACGCTCTCTGATGGTGACTTTCTGCAAGCCGCTTTCATAACATCAGCACGTTATAAGAAAGGGACTGATATAATTGAGATCGGTTTGTCGCCAGAGGTGAGACCGTTTTACGTGGACTTGAATAAGAAGTTTACTAAGATGCAATTGGCAGCGGCTATTTCGCTTAACTCAGCCTACGCTAAAAGGGTTTATGAGTTGTTGTGCATGTATAAAAACATGAAGGACAAGACCTTTAAGCGTAATCTGGTTGAACTTAAAACAATGCTTTGGGTAATTGATCCAAAAACAGGGAAAGACAGTTACCCAAGCTGGACTTGGTTTCAAAGAAATGTGTTAGACATTGCTGTTAAAGAAATCAACGGTCATACAGACATAACATTCAACTACAAACCTATCTATGGTGACCGCCCAGGGCGAGGTCGTAAACCCGTGGTCGAAGTCGAATTTGCGGTCTTCTACCAAGCAAAAACCGAACCTGCTCCACTACCGGACCTGCATGAGCGATTAGTAAAGCAGTTCCGACTACGTCCCGATCAGGCTGATACTGTCCTAGCTACTCACTCAACCGAGGTTATTAATCGGCAACTTTACGATATTCAGGCCAAAGCAGTCGATGGCAAGGTGAAGAATGTAGGCAGCTATACAGCCAAAGTATTTGGCTTAGAAACAAAGGGGAAAGAAAAATAAGGGAGAAGGCCATTAACTATCAGATAAGGGCGTGTAGAGCCTGAAAACGCGCCAAAACTGACAAATCTCACTATCTTGCTCGTATGAAAATCGTTTTAGATATCCCTGATAACAAAGTAGGTTTCATGATGGAACTGCTACGGAGTCTATCGTTTGTTAAGGCTAAGCCTCTTCCAGTAGGTGTTTCCAACGAAAAAGCCTTATTCTTGGCGGAGCTAGGTGAAGCAGTTGAAGAGCTAAATGACGTATTGGCGGGAAAAACCCAAGCCCGTGACGCTTACGAGTTGCTCGATGAGTTATGACCTTAAACGGCTGCCGACCTTCGACAGGCAAGCCAAGCGATTAGCCAAGAAATATCCATCGCTGAAAACGGATTTGCGAACGTTATTTGATTCCCTGAGGGAAGACCCTACACAGGGAGCGGCTATAGGAAAGGGTTGTTACAAAGTCCGCATGGCCATTGCGAGTAAAAAGCAGGGTAAGTCAGGAGGGGCACGGGTAATCACCTTTGTTAAGGTGACTCAGGAAGCAGTTTATCTGCTGGCCGTTTACGACAAATCCGAAAAGGAGAATTTAGACTCAGGCGAATTAGATGCTTATTTAGATCTAATCGAAGACGACTCAGCGACCGAATAATCGGTGCCATAGGCTACGCTTGTTGGCTGTTGATTCCTCAGCTTCAGGTAAAGGGAGTCTT
Source organism: Spirosoma flavum (assembly GCF_042686045.1). NCBI lineage: Bacteria > Pseudomonadati > Bacteroidota > Cytophagia > Cytophagales > Cytophagaceae > Spirosoma > Spirosoma flavum. The sequence continues at coordinate 5,133 of NZ_JBHUOM010000053.1, read as the reverse complement.
TTCTGTAAATCGCCCAATTGAGCATTTTGCTGGAGTAATAACTCTTCAATATGACTCATTTTTTGATTAGTCATTTGACTAGTCAGTTGATTAGCCATCGCATTCATAACGTCGCCTTGCTCAAACAGACGATTTTGTAGTTGCTGAATCATCCGGTCACGCTCGGCCACTGATTCCCGAAGTTGTTGGTTTTCCAGTTGCAATGAATCACTTACTACTAAAGCAGGCAGCGAGGCTATAGACGGAACTTCATACTCTTGCCGTAACAACACTTGGCTAATTTGATATGCTTTCCCTTTGGGTGTTTCTTCAGATCGGACATGACTAGTCAAAATATGCTGTTTGACTAGTCGGCGAATAGTCTGTTCAGAACGGCTGTACTGCTGAGCAGCTTCTTTGATTGTCAAGAACTCCTGATTAGTCATTACCCTAACATGATTAGTCACAGGACCAAATATATGGCTTTATAGCTCAATTGAGCCATTATCATGACTAGTCATCTCAAATCTTATCTGTACACTGGTGCCGTAAAATTTACTAATGTAAACCTGACTAGATAGAGTCGCAACGATTAACAATTCAATAATGACTAGTCATTATTGAATTGGCTCGTAAATAAGCTAGGTTATCATAATTGCACTTATACAACAGAAGTTAGTTGATTGATCGGTTACTAAAATACTGAGTAACACATTTAGGCGTTTCCAAGAAAATAAAACTTTTCATATGAAAACTAGCCTATACTTTTGCCTCTTGGCTCTCTTGGCGAGTCTTCAGCTTCAACAAGCTTATGCCCAAAAACTAACCTCCGGTCAACCTCAAACTACATTTCACTCAGGCAGTTGGCAATTAGGTGCAAAAGCGGGATATGGTCGAGGAAATTTGCTAAGCAATAGAAACAGCTTTCAAATTCACGCAGGCTATTTTCCAATTAAGCAACTGGCTGTGGGCTTAAATGCAACTTGGTCTAATGAATGGGTCGATGACATTGGCTTTAAAGATCTCTCAGCAGGCCCCTACATACGTTACCAATTTACAGCTACTTGGCTCTCTCCATTTGTTGAAGCTTCTTACCAGATGGGTAGACGAAGTTCCGATGCTGCTGGGGTAAGCTATCCGAGTACACCTATGCAAACAATCCAACTTGGTCCTGGCTTGAGTATAGAGACAATAAAATTCTTACGACTTGACCTTAGTTATCGATTTGACTGGGTTTATCTAACAAACAATACCCAGACAGTTGGCTTGCCTCAGATAGGACTTACCTATTTGTTCAGATAGCGATCAGCCTTACGATTCGCCGAGAATTTAGACTATTTTCAGAGTGTTGACCCATGCAGCTAAGCTACGCTCTGAAAATAATTTCATAACATAATGTGAGTTATACAACGAGTCTGGGAAATGTACAAATGTCTAACCCTCAGTTAGTTTGTGCATTTCCCAGACTCGTTGTATAACTATCTTTATGTTATGTGAAGTAAATTAGAATAATTTGATTACTTGAGAATCAATATTACTGACAAAGTACAATTTCTTTAACGACATAAACTTTAGAATGAAACACTCTTTACCAAAGCTAATCCTGTACGTCCTATTCTCTCTTATTACACTTACTGTCACCGCCCAATCAGTAAGGCAAAATGACTTCACTAATTTATTCGTAATCAAAGAGTACCCTCGATTAGACTCGTCAGTAAATGTCAATAGGCTTTCTTCAACTGAATGTAATTTACTGATTGAAAGAATGTATGAAGTTGATCAGCAGTATCGAGATAGTTTGAGTCGATGTTCGTCGGACAAGCCAAAACAGAAGTACTTTGGTCATCTCATCGTTATCAATGATCCAGTTAACCGGACGATCTTACTAAAGATTCTCAAAAAGTACGGCTGGCCCTGTGATAATGATTCAAGAAAATTATCGACCAAGGCATGGCATATTGCTTGGCACACACGGTCAAATTTTGAATTATTAAGCGAATTTTATTCTTACATTATCCAAGCAGATAAACCGAGTTGTATTGATTCCGTTCAACTCAGTGCTATTGAAGAACAGATTGCTACTGTAAAGAAAGCACGTAGCAAGTGAAGCTAATTTGTTGTATAAGTGGCATTATGTCAGTCGATCTTAAAAATGGAATAATAGTTGGTTATTATTCCATGAAGAAAAAATACAATTAATTAGGGGTTATCTGAGCTTATAAGCCACATTTACTCCAGCCGTAAAACTTCGAAGACTTGAGGATTGAGCGTTGTAAGTAGCAGGAAAAACAACTAGGTTCATTAAGCCAGGATTGACTTCTAACTCTATATTAATTCTAGGTAAAATAATGCCTGTCGCTAACACGGGAGAAAACTCAAATGGTGTGTATCTTGATACCCAGTAATCGAAAGTAGGGTTCGTGCTTTTGCTAATTAAAGCATCTACTCGAACACCGGGCTTCACATACCACAATTGAGTTAACGTAACCTGAATGGATGCAGTAGCAAATAAGGAAATGAACCGATTGGCTACTGCATGGCGGAATAAGGTGTCTCCTGGGGTATTATACTGACTTCTGTATCCCTTCGTTCGGACACCTATTTCTAAGTCCAACCACGTTGCTTTGGAGATACTATTCTTGTAGAAAACACTGAATGAATAGTTTGGCTGAAACGCTGAAACGGACGTTCCGTATTGGTTCAACGTACCGGTTCCTATCTGAACCGGTGGCCTTTGAGGAAACTGGCTAAATTTATACTTGGACACAAATACACCTGCCTTAACTCCAACTATAGGTTTTGATTTAGTGGTATACTGAGCTTTCAGCTTGGGAGAAGCAAACACTAAAATGAGTAGTAAAAAGGGGTAGTATTTATAGCGTTTTATCCTGGAGCTACTAAATAGAGTGACACTAGGTATCATGATTAAAGTTGATAGTGGAGATAGTGCCAGAACGTGAAAGACGGCTATTTCTGTTATATAAGTGGCGTGGTTACGGTCCGTCGCAGCGGTGGCAAAAGTCTGGCTTATGTCAGATTTGCTTAAATTATAAGCTAAATAGGGCTTGAGTAATGGTTAAATTTTGACTACTTAACGGCCAACTCGTGGCTATATAGACTTTTGCAACAGCCACAATACCTAGGTTAAGGTAAGCAAATTAGAATGATTTGATTATTTAAGAATCGATATTACCGACAAAGTACAATACGTATGTTACCAGAATAGGTTTACAAGGCATGGTTTTGCAACAACCACTGGCATCATGTAAAGTGATTTTGATTAACTCAAAACCGTCTAAAGGCTTATTCTGAAATAAGTTAAAGACTAGGAATATATCAAGTATCAGAATTAAGTGGCTATAGCCAAAATGGACTTATGGCAGTAGTGACTTATTTATGCTGAACCACTCAAAAGTACGCAAGAGCCAGTATTAAGGCCCTTGCGTACTTTGTTATTCACATTAAAAGTGCCAGATAAGTTGAGTCTGCACTCCAAAGGCAAACGCTTCGTAATCAATAAATTGCTCAAAAATGGTGTCCGCAGGATTGTAGAGCAAATAATTAAAAGTGGGTTGAAGAAGCCAGGAAAGTTTAGTGTTGATTCGATAGTCTATCCCTACGCCTAGAACCAGGCTAGTTTTAACGGGCTCATTGCCCCATGCGTTTACGTTAAATACAGCGCCTGCTGAAAAATAAGGGGATAGACGATGCGCAGAGGAACGATAATTCAGTAAAGTGGGCAGTTGAACATAGCGTGTGATCAGATTAACCTTATACAACCCAAGAGTGATCACTGGAGAGATGTTTTTATTGTAAAGGACACCCAACGAAAAATCCCATTGTTGGTTAAAGTGATAACGAGCGGTCAAGCCCAGTGATGAGGCAATCGTGTGTGGCTTAGTGGCTGGATCGGCATGAAGCGTTCCCGTTTGATAGCCGTAGTTGCCATAATTGAACCAGTACGTGGGTGCCAACGAAACTCGGCTCTGGGAGAAGGCATTTAGCCGGGATATAAACAGTAATCCAAAACAGATAAGTACAGTTTTCATCGTTGAGTTTAATCGGATAACTTAATTTACCTGTTTGTGTGGCTGCCAATTCTGCTTCACGGGCAAATGAGCTAAGCTATTTTTGAAAACACATGCAGTCGCTTTGTCAGTCATTATTTAGTCTGTAACAAACAGAAGCCGATACCCTAAAGGATGAATTGTCGGTAGTGGAAAAAGGGGTTTCCACTTTAGAAAAATAATAAAATGCCGGTTGAACCTGTAATATAAACCGAGAATCAAGGTCATATCGGCCCGTTAGCTGCAAACAACTACCGACTGAAAATGGCTTCGTGGGTTTTTCAGGACTTAAAATAATAAAGTGTCCACTACCGTATATATCAAATGACTTGCGATCAAATGAGCCGCTTATCCATTCCGGTACGATTCCACCACCAGCATATAGTTGAAGGCGCTTACCTGATTTGATCAGATAGGATACGGTTAAAGGAACAAAAAGGTAATGGGCTCCTACTACGACAGCACCTGTCGTAGTAGGACCTGAACCAAACTGGTATTGTGTGATCGCCTGATAAATTCGTTTGGTGGTTAACAAGCGGGCATTGATCAGGAATCGACTCACTTGGTAAGAGCCGTCAACTCCAAATAAAAAACCGGCTTTATATTTTATTGAACCAGGTAATATGAATGAAGGGCCAGTTAAGGAATAATCTGGGGAAAACAATTGATCTACCCCAATTGACGGACCTATCGTAAACCGATTCTGTTGTGCATTCACGGTTTCAAAGGCGCAACAAATGCCTACCAATAAAGTAAAAAATCGCATCTCTATCTTCTCTTAAGGAATGTGTCCATTGAAATTATGGCTGATGAATAAGCTAGTTAAATCTGTTGTATAATCGATCTTATTAATCACTCAGAAGCCCTTTTTAGCGGTCCTTTACTTACCATAAGGAGGGCCAATCTACGGATATTCCATTAACATAATACAGAGTTTTACCCTTCCCTTTCCAAATAACAATTCAGCCTGTTTTTACAGCTTGTATAGGGTGTTCAATCTTCGTTTAATCCCTTAACATAAGATACCTTATATAACAAGACTGAGAAAAGTACAAAAAACAGCGGGGCAAAAAAGAAGTAAAAAAGG
>NZ_JBHUOM010000052.1:0-10743 GCF_042686045.1 Spirosoma flavum | reverse complement strand
GGTATGAAGCGTAGCGGAATAGCGTTCCGTCTCGCTCTTTAACAAGACCGTATCACGACACCACCGCCGGATGGGAAAGCTTCATAGAGGGAAGCTAAAAAGGATCAGTCAATTTACCAAATTAGATCATGGTCAGCTTAAGTGAATGAATAGGTAGGGGTGCAAGTATTGGAAAGGGGATAGAATAGATTAGTGGTTCTTCTTTTCATCAGCCTTTACTAAATGGGTATTTGTATTACTATTAGAATAATACAAATCGTGAAACATTTAACTAAATTCATAGTTTCGCGGCCCCGGTGCGTTTTTTAGTTTCTGTTCTTTTCCTTTCTTTTCCCCGTTGTTTTTTGATCTACTCGTTAGCAATCCGGTGATCAATTTTTATCTGTCCTTTTTTACCCCTAAAAACCGCTTTTTCAAGCCACTTTTTTTTACAACAAGTGATTGTGTATTATCAAATATCACTTGTTAAACACTTGTAAGGCGATTTTTTAGCAAACAACCCGCTGATTACTAAATACTTACACTGTGGATAACTTTAATAAAGTAGCGTTTGGTCGGTAATAAAGTAGCGTTTGGTCGGTGAAACTGACTTAATAAAGTAGCGTTTGGTCGGTGAAACTGACTTAATAAAGTAGCGTTTGGTCGGCATAATAGTGTTTTTAAAAAGTTATTGGTATTTTTTTTTGCTACTTTTTTCTATAGCTTTGCTTATCAGTATTTTATCATGAATAAGGTAATAGAGATTTGGCAAGACAATGTTCTTACTGTTGCTCGCTATGAAATGAGTGAAGCAGAGAAGAATATCTTGTATATGGTCGTCGCAAGCATAAAGAAAGATGATCCAGTCACCAAGATGTATCAGGTATCAGTCAAAGAAATGGCTCATATAACTGGGTCAGAAGAGTTGAAATTTGAGGCTTATAAGCAAGCTTCACGTAAATTATTATCACGGGTCTTTGAAACTACCTTGCCAAATGGGGACATATTACAGGCTACTTTCATAGCTTCAGCTCTGTACAAAAAGGGGACGGGAACTATACAAATCGAGTTATCCCAAATGGTACGCCCGTTTTACGTCGAGTTGAACGAGAAGTATACTAAAATACAGTTGGTTGCGGCTATTTCACTTAATTCAGCCTATGCCAAACGAATTTATGAGCTGCTATGCATGTACAAAAACATGAAAGACAAGACATTTCGGCGTAACTTGATTGACCTCAAAAATATGCTCTGGGTTATAGACCCAAAGACAGGAAAAGATAGTTATTCCAACTGGACTCGCTTTCAAATGAGGGTCTTAGACGTGGCTGCAAAAGAGATTAATGGCCATACTGACTTGACATTCACTTACAAACCCATCTATGGCAACCGTCCTGGCCGGGGTCGTAAACCAGTCGTCGAAGTTGAATTTGAAGTGTTTTACCAAGCCAAACCCGAACCGGCTCCGCTGTCGAGCCTGCACGAGCGGTTAATCAAGCAATTCCGGTTGCGGCCCGACCAAGCCGATCAAGTACTAGCCAGCCATTCACCTGAAATTGTTACCCGGCAACTCTACGATATTCAAGTCAAAGTAGCCGATAGCAAGGTGAAGAATGTAGGCAGCTACACAGCTAAAGTATTTGGCTTAGAAACGAATAAAAAAGAAAAATAAACTAGATGACGTTTTAAAATAAATAATAGCTCACAGAGCCTAAATTGACGCTAAAACAACAAACTCGCATAAAAATATGGAAACAAAAAAAAGTTTAGAAGCAATTCCTCCCATGAAGGCAGGTCAATGGAATAGTTATCGGCCTGAAGATGTAAGGCGCTGGGGTGTCGAGCGCTTCTTAGACGAAGTAGCTCCTAAAGAGCCTTTAGAAATACCAGACTTAGGCTTTACTGAGGAAGAAAACCGCCGAATGGACGAAATTTTACGTGAGGAACGCGAAGCTGCGAACAATGGTATTTGACACGAATTTGGTTATTCAGTATGTTCGTCAAAAGCGAACATTACCCTCTAGAGCTATCCTACCAGTAGTTGTTGTGGGTGAGATAAAGGCATTTGCTCTGAAATCAGATTGGGGTAGTCAGAAGCTTGCATTCGTCGAAAACTTGTTAAAAAAGTGCCCGATTATGGAAGTGACAGCAGCGCTGACGGATACATATGCTCTAGTTGATGCTTACAGTCAAGGTAAATTAAAATTCCAGCCGCTTCCGCCTGGCTTATCAGCTCGAAACATGGGCAAAAACGATCTGTGGATTGCTACTACAGCTCTGTATTTCGATCAAGAGTTACACACAGCAGATAACGACTTTGATCATCTCCCACCATTGGGTTTGCGATTAGTCAAGACTGGACTATAGGTCGAACCTATAAACTGCCTTTAGCCAAATAGACGTTGCCAAAAGCTTTTCTTATCTGGCTGTTGATCAATTGGTGTTTCAGATAAGGGTGCATCTGAAATAGAAGTTGGAGAAGGGAGGAGCTTAAGCTCACGGTTTTCTTCTCGTAAACCTGTATTCTCAGCACGTAAGTAAGCCGTTTCGTTTTTTAGAAGTTGGATAATCTCATCTTTGGCTTCCAAAAGGGCTGTATAGTCTTGTAAAGGCGGTTTGTCTAGGCTTGTATTGTCATTATATACCCTTGTATAGTCATCAGTCTTAACAAGCTTCGAAGGTGGATAGATATCAAACAAGTAGTTAGCCTGTATGGTGTACATAGCGCCCTGTTTGCCCTTCTTCATTTCAATAAAGGGTCTACTTTCAGTTTTTTTGCACAGTCTACGTATAGTCGCTTCGTTCAGTCCGGTTGCTTCCGAAGCCTCTTTTAAAGTAAGATAACTCATACTATTGTAAAGGATTATATAGGCTTTGTATAGGGATTATATACCCTGCAAATCAAGCAAATACAACGCTTAAGTACAATAGTAGCTTTATATAAGATCGATTATATAACTTACAACCTAGTAATGGATTCTGAAACGAAATGGCTTACCCAACGAATAACACTCTTACAAACTCATCTCCAAGAGTTGAAAGAACTTTCATGTAGAGAACAGAAAGCACATCAAGACTTGAAAGTGCAGCACCAACAGCCATGGAGCCAACCATTAAATACTGACAATAAGGCTATTACACTAGTAAAGTTGGTTACTCAACAGGTTCGCCAAATAACAGCATTGAGTACTGAGTTTAGTACAGAACGTAAAGCTTTGTTAGCCTGTCACAAGCAAGACGAGTTCGAACAGAACGAGTGGATAAAGTTGGAAAGGGAGAGAAAAAGAAACCAAAATTTAATTAACTAGACGATTAGTATAGATTAACACAGGGCAAATTATGCAACGGAAAGCCTTCGTTCATAGAGGCAAGTAAACATTGAAAGTAGCTCCTTCATTAGGCTGACTAGTGGCCGTTATCGCTCCGCCATGATTGGCTGTTACCTTCTCACAGATGGCTAAACCGATACCTGTACCCGAAAATTGATTCTTGCCGTGCAACCGTTGAAATAGCCGAAAAATGCGATCTGCGTACTTTTCATCAAAGCCAATGCCGTTATCAATCACATCGATACGATGGTAGAATTTTGCGGAGCGAGTAGGTTTTACGCCTGGGGGTAATCTAGCCTCCGGTAGGGTTTGAACACAAATCTTAATTTGAGGAATGGTATCCACTTGCCGGAATTTCAATGCGTTACTCAGGAGATTTTGAAAGAGTTGCTCTAGCTGAGACCTATCGCCACGGATAGTGGGTAGATTGTCAACATATACGGAGGCTCTAGTTTCCTCAATGAGTAACTCCAGATCGACGAGTACCGTTTCAATTACGTCGGCTAGAGAGGTCAACTCAGAGGTCTCTTTACTGGAAGAAATGTGCGAAAAGCGTAAGACATCACGAATCAGCGTAGACATTCGACTGGCAGCTACTTGCATTCGCTCCAAATAGTTAACGCCGTCGCCCAACTGCTCGCCATATTGAGTCCTGAGCAGGTTTCCGAATTGTTGCACCTTACGAAGAGGTTCCTGCAAATCATGGGAGGCCACATAGGCAAACTGTTGCAGACTCTGATTGGATCGGACAAGTAGTTCATTGGCTTCTTCCAACGCTTGGTTGGTTACAACATACTCTTCATTAACAGCGGTTAGTTCTTCAGTGGCAATTCCCAGTTCGTACGTGCGCTGCAGGACTTGTTGCTCTAACTGAGTGGACAAGTTTCGGTAGCGATTTTCGCTTTCTGCAATAGCTTTTTGAGCAGCCACTTGCTGAGTCACCTCAGCGGCTACTTGCATAACACCCACTAAGTGGTCACCTTCATAAATAGGGGTACAAGATACATTGTAGTAACCCGTTTCAAGCTTGCCATTACGCCAAACCTGAGCCTCATCACCCCAACCATAGTAGGGCGTACCCGTGTGAAGTACCTGCCGACAGTGCGCCACCAGAGGTTGCCCTATTAGCTCGGGCATGGCAATTTCGAGCGGTTTGTTGATGATATCTTTCCCTCGGCCCATAATGGTTAGCATCGCCTGGTTGATCGTTTCGATTAACAACTCCTCCCCTTTTACCACTAACATAGCTGTAGGAGTCTGCTCAACGAGTCGTCGAAAGCGGGACTCACTCTCGGCCAATTTCTGCCGGGCTACTACCTGTCCGGTTACGTCCACAGACGTCTCCAAAATGGCATAGATCTCACCCGCTGTGTTGCGTAGTGGCTTATAGGTAAAATCAAAATAGTAAGTACCGAACTGCCCATCAATCACCAAGTCGCATTTGGCATTGGTATCCTGGTAAATTTCACCTGTGGTATAAACCGTGTCCAAAATTTGAAGAAATCCCTGCTCCTCCAGTTCAGGTAAAACTTGGGCCAGCGGTTTACCCAAGATTGTATCTCCCTTTCCGAAGAGAGCAATCATGAGCGAATTTACTTCTTGAATAATCAAGTCTCGACCAACAAAAAGACAACTAGCCACTGGATACTCTTCAATCAGACTGCGAAAACGGAACTCATTTTCTTTGAGCTTCTGCTGGTCCAGTGTAAGCCCTTTCGGATCAAGAGGCAGTTGGTCGTTATTCATTGATTCAAGGCGGATGAGTAGCTATTATATAAGCTCTATGTCTTGTATATAAGCTCTATTTCTTGGGAAAGTTTCTTAACGCAATGCTCATGGCTATTGCAAGAGTCTGGAATGGGTTTAAAGGCATAAATTGGGAAACAGTTACGACCCAATTTGTGGTTAAAACGGCTGATTTAACGAGCCCGTCCGCAGTCGTATCAACTTTTGCGACCGCTCCGGCGGCCCGGCGCAGCGGCGGTCCGTAGCCACGTTCGTTATACAACAAAGACAATGAAACCCAGCGTCATTATTTGACTAGCGTGAGCCGAATCCGTTGAGCAATAGCACTCAGCCCGTCATAGGTGGTTGGTTTGGTAATAAACTCAGTGGCCCCTAATTGGTGGGCCTGCTCTTGATCGGTATCTGCATCGGAGGTTGTCAGGATCACAACGGGTATATGTTGGTAATGCGCCGATTGCTTGAGTCGCTTGAGCACCTCGAAGCCATTTAGGCCGGGCATATTCAGGTCGAGTAGAATGACATCGGGTAAGGGCCGGGTTGAACCAAGCAGATCGAGTGCTTGCTGGCCATCAGGAGCCAGATACAGCTGAGTAGAAGGGGAATCCGTCTTAAAGGCCTGTTCCATAAAAAAACGGTCGTCCTCGTCATCATCAATAATGAGAACCGTGATGGCTTGATGAAGTGTCATGTAAGGTGGGTGAATAAGTTGGCTTGTTCAAGTGACGAACCTACCTAAACTTACTCAGAAAACACCACTTCGATTCAACGGCTAATCTTGAATTAATCCCTTGACACAAGGTCTAATATGTAACAAAAAAGCAGACTAACAATGTCAGTCTGCTTTCCGCTTCTATCCACACCATAGGGGAATCGATAAACTCCCCATGATAGAGCAAATGTAGCGACTAAATGGTCTAAAGACTGTTTTAGCTTTACATAACCACACTTATACAACTAAACGTATGCTACTGATTTCTGTATACAGTAAATCGGTAAGCTTATGTATATTAGCGTATTACAACGAAATAAGAAAAGTAGAAAGTCGCTTTATTTTAAGCGAAAGGTCGTCGAAGTCTATCGAGCTGAAATCGCTCAGCCCGCCGACATCCAACAGTATCTACACATTTCTCTGACCGAATTACGGCAGTTGAACCGATGGTATTTCAAGCACCGATTAGCCCCTTTTTTATACCCCTATCGCTGTTATAAATCCATGAAAAAACACAATCAAGATGCCTACGTCAAAGCGCTTGAACGACGACTGGCGGCCACTGAAGACGAAAATAAATTACTTAAACTCAAAGCCGAAGCCTTTGAAACGGCCATCCAAATTGCCGAAAAGCAGTTTCAAATCCCTATTTTAAAAAAGTCTGGCACCAAACAGTCGACCAACTGACTCGTCGCTATCCCCTGGTGGGCATGGAGCAGTTATGTGGGTTGTTTGGCTTAACAAGACAAGCCTGGTATGCGGCTACCCGGCGTCAGGAAAAACTAGGCTTTCAGGCAGCCATTGTCCTGACTGAAGTGAAGCGGTTACGACAACAGGTTGCGGGCTTGGGGACGACTAAATTGTATGAATTGATGCAAGATTTTTTGACATCTCATCAAATCAAATTAGGGCGTGACAGACTACATAACCTACTAAAGATCAATGGCTTGCTACTGACAAAGAAACGATCAAGAATCAAAACAACCGACTCTGATCATGATTTAGAGAAGTATCCCAACCAAGTTAAAGAACTCAAACCGACTAGGGTGAGCCAGCTCTGGGTCAGTGACTTGAGTTATATTCGGGTGGGGATCGGCTTTGCCTATTTATCGGTGATTATGGATGCGTATTCACGTAAAATCGTGGGGTGGTCGTTCCATAAAACGTTAGAAGCCAAAGGGCCCGTAGCGGCCCTGGAGATGGCCTTAAAAACGCGTGGTCAAGTCGATCAACCGCTGATCCACCACCGCACGGGCGGCCCCGTCGGATCGGGGTGTTCAATATTGTTCGGGAGCCTATGTGGATCGGCTGCACCAAGCGACGATTACCATTAGTATGACCGAGTCAGGCGACCCTAACGAGAATGCTTTGGCGGAGCGGGTTTTTCGGACCTTAAAGGAAGACTTCAATCTGAGGGGATTCCCTACTTTTGGTATAGCCGAAACGGCCGTTGAGCAGGCCATTAGGGCTTACAATTCGGTCCGACCCCATGCGTCTTTAGGCTATAAAACGCCTGATCAGGCTCATCAAGGTCAAGGCTATCAGCCCCTAAAATGGTATCCGTACAAAAAAATTCGGTTCGGAAATGTGCAATATCAGGCTGATACTCAGTTTTGTTCCCCTTTGTAAACCTATTCCAGTAGCATACGAAAACTATCATATCCTGAGATGGTCTAATTAATCGACACAGTAGACTTGCTTAACTTAGCAAGATCATGCAGCAACCATGCAACTGGGCTATAAAAGCCCTAAACAGTTTGAGCAACAATAGTACACAAACCTTGCAAGTTCAGTGTGCCGCTAAACCCGATCACCTCACTCAACCTAATATCGATTATGTATCGGTATCCATCGTCCTACAACCATGGATTCGGGAGATTGGCCGACTGCGCTGGCACTGTTACAACTGCAGAAGCAACCACTAGATCGTTCAAGGCAACAGAAAGCAGCTTAATCGCTTCCTCAATTCGTTTCCAGTCCTCTTGGCTCCGCAAATCAAGACCGACTACTGGGTGGTTATTGTGAGCCATGATGGTTAGATAAGACATCCCGCCTAGTATCACAGCGGCTACGGCCTGACTATCAGACCTTGGCACTAAAGACAAATGGTCCACTAAACGGGTCATTTCTTCGTCCATCGCTACACTTATCGCATCACCCAGTAGGTCATTCTCCAGGAGGGTGGCTTTTAGAAGCGCCCGGCCTGCTTTAAAGAGTCTGAAAGAGCGATAGGTCCGAATAATATGTCTATACCAAACAGGAGCTAGATCCGACTGGTGCAAGGCGGTAAGCTGGTCCAGCACTTCCGAAGTAACTACGGGGAAGAGGGTTCCCTTTTTTACGTAGTCGACCATCAACCCCTCCAAGCCGCCAAAATACCGGTAGATGAGTACTTTACTGACCCCTGCTTTTTCACTAATCCGCCTAATGCTAACGCCTTCCCAGCCCCATTCGTCCATCACCTCTTCTAAGGCTTTCATGATGCGTTGAGTGGTTCGGGGTCGGTTTCGCTGGGCTATGTCCATAAGGAATCAACAAGTAAACGCTATAGATAGGTCAAATGCCTTTTACGGCCAAATAACTTGACTGACCTGTAAATCACTATACCCATCGGTGAGCAAACTCAAAAAGCGGCTGGCTGTAAAGTAAGAAATTATTGTTAATAAACTCCTTATTATTAGGAATTTATATATGCTTATACGTTTACACAATAGCACTGCAAGACACTGTGTAGGAAGCAGGCCTGACTGCTCCAAGCGGGTGCTTTTCTCTGGCATTCATCACAGCGATCCGACAAGGGTTGGCATGTCCTAATCAGTCCACCAGTGTGCAAGCCCGATCCCGGTGTACAGAAAATAGACTATATCTACTGAAGATATAATCAGCTAACAAGGGCAAGGGAAGAGTCTTCGCTCAAGCGGGATTTCTTAATGAATCGATTTAGGCGTTTCCTGTCGCACCAAGCCGGTGAAGGTAACTTTACCCCTAAGAGCTCCACATCACTAGGTTAAGGAAAGAATTTCTTTGATACCCCTCTATTATAATACCTTTACTATTAAATATACATTTAGTTAACTATAATTATTTTTTATATACTTATTGTTTATTTTTATTTAGTATTTTTAATTTAAGATAATATCCATATCTTTATATAATCGTCCGTATCTACCGTAACTTATTAGATTCATAGATATATCGTTGAAAATAGAATACGACTTACTGTAGATTGATGGCTAGGTGGCCAAAGTGGCTAAACAACACTGTCCATGTAGCTTAATAGAATAGAAGATTAGTTAAGGGAATAGAGGTAAAAAGGCTCGTTTGTTATATACGAGCCCTTTTTTTATGACGTCTCCGTACTGAAGGTAACCTTATTTTCCTCTTTTTACCAGCAAGAAGGAACTGACCCTTGAATAAGTCTAAAGGCGTTAAAAACGCAAATTAAGTTTTCAATTATATTTATTATTTATACTAATGGTAACTATTTTATAAAAAGGATACAATACATAAAATTGCTTACTACCTTACCTGTCGCTAGAGTCCTGGGTTATACTACGATTAAATTCTCTAAAACACCTTAATTACATAGCATGAAAACGCTCCTATTAAAAAAAGAGGATATAAAGATAATAACGATTTTTGAGGCTATTTCTCAGCGGGATTGGGTTATTAAGGGCTGGACTATTCACTTCTTGTTTTCGGAAAAGAAGCTCCATCAAGTCAAGAAGCTATCCACCCTAGAGATCTGGTATAAGGATCCTGTCGTCATTCATAGCTGTATTGATCGCCTTCAGACCTGTTTCAAGAGTATCCATAGGTTCTACCAAGCATTTGGGGTGTTACCCCAAGTTGGCGACCGCTTATTTGATGAAGATTCCGGCATGATCATTCAGGACCGCTCGATTGATGGGGATCTGATGGTGATTAGCTTCACGCTCAGTATCTAGTTACCGAGACATTGCCTGTCTCACGCGTGCTTAAGCCCCACAGATCTCGAAAAACGCCTAGCCAGTCAACTAAGCCTAAGTATTGAGAAACTGGCTACTCATACACGGATATTGAACGACTTAAGTCAGCAAGCCCGAAACAGACTCTATTTAGTCGCTTAACCTGTCTCATAGCCGTATTCACCTGAATAGGTAATGAACAAAGTCACTACTACGGCTAATCGCCACTTGATCCCCTACTTAGTAACGAATCGTCAAGACTTTAGTCGTTTTTACGACTACTATGCCCCCATTCTATACGGGTATCTGCTAGGTCAGACGACCAATGTGTCAGTAGCGCAAACACAGTTAGAGGCTCTATTCACCACCCTTTGGCAAAGACGCGACATGTATAACCGAAATCAAGCCAGTGCTCATCCCGCTCGTCCCCTGACTTGGTTACTGCAGCTGGTAGAACAAACCAGTCCCTTGTTTACACGTGTAAGGGGGGGTGAAAAAGACTATTACGTCAAGTCATTCAATAGGTAAAAAGCGAAGTGATCTTATAAAGCGCGAAGCGGTCTGACAACCACCAGAGGGAATTGGCTCTACCCTACGCACTAATTCTGTATGGCTCTAGGAGGTTTTCCCTTGCTCAGCAGTAGCATATTCACCGACACAACTCGACATATTAACCTATTTACTTACAAAGCCCTTCTATCGCTTTTCAGTTTTTGTTTTCTCTGCCTTCCCCTCTATCGAGGCTCGTACCTGACGGACATCCATCGACTCCTTCGCTCAAGAGAGCGTACAAAACGCCCAAGCTTAAAGTTATAGGCAACGTCAAAAAATTAACCTTAAAGACTGGCTCGGCTACCGATGGCTTTGGCAGTTTTGGTTAGGCTCGGCGGTTGGTGTTGCTTATCATTTACGCCTATTTTTCTTCCCATTCTTAGGAGTGTAATCTTAGATAAATCCCTTAACATAAGATAGCTTATATAACAAGACTGAGAAAAGTACAAAAAACAGCGGGGCAAAAAAGAAGTAAAAAAGG
>NZ_JBHUOM010000050.1:0-91459 GCF_042686045.1 Spirosoma flavum | reverse complement strand
TTGGGCCAATTGGGATCCCCAAAATGCCAATTACGATAAATAAGTCTTTAATTTATATTGGTGTCGCATTGAAAAGACCAGAGCCTTGCTCTGGTCTTTTTTTTACGCAGATTACTGTCAAAAAAATTAATCGTACTATTACGATAAGAAAAGAATTGTCTACCTTTGTTATATGGGCGTGACCAAGACTGAAATCTTCACCGAACAACAAAACCGCATTGCGGATCTGGCTAAGGCATTTGCCCATCCGGCTCGGGTGGCTATCCTGCAATTATTGGCCGAGAAAAAAGCCTGCGTCTGTGGGGATTTAGTCGATGAGTTGCCTCTGGCTCAGGCGACAGTTTCTCAGCATCTAAAGGAATTAAAGCGCATCGGCATTATTCAGGGCGAGATTGATCCCCCACGTGTGTGCTATTGTATCAACGAGCCCGTTTGGGAAGAAGCCCGTCAGGCCTTTGGTCTGGTATTTGACTTGGCGGCCTTTCCCAGTTGTTGTTCATGACCGATTGCTTTTTTTATCCACTTGAATCGTAATATTACAATATACCAATAGATTGTATGGAAACTCAGCAACGTAATGATACTAATCTGAAGACAGTAGTCAAAGAAACCTATGCCGCCGTTGCCAATCAAAGCCGACAGCAGAACGCGGCTTCCTGCTGCGGAGCCGGCCCCGTCAGTTATTCACCCGTTGATAATTCGGCTATTATGGCCGATGATTATAGCCACCTGGCGGGCTATGTACCTGAGGCCGATTTAGGACTGGGGTGCGGTTTGCCCACTCAATTTGCCCGAATTCAGCCGGGTGATACGGTTATTGATCTCGGATCGGGAGCCGGAAACGATTGCTTTGTTGCCCGTCATGAGACGGGGCCAACGGGTAAAGTGATCGGCATCGACTTTACCGAGGCTATGATCCAGCGGGCCCGCCACAATGCCGACGTTTTGGGTTATAACAATGTTGAATTTCGGGTGGGTGATATCGAGCATATGCCCGTTGGCGATAGTGTTGCCGATGTAGTTGTATCCAATTGTGTACTGAATCTGGTACCCAACAAAAAGGCAGTATTTGCCGAAATAGCCCGGGTTCTCAGACCTGGTGGTCATTTTAGTATTTCTGACATTGTCCTGAAAGGCGATTTACCCGATAACTTTCGTCAGGCAGCGGAGCTCTATGCCGGGTGCGTTTCGGGCGCTATTCAAAAGCAGGCGTATCTTGACCTGGTTGAGGAGACGGGTTTTATTGGCTTGACTCTGCAAAAAGAAAAGTCCATTTTTCTGCCTGATGATATCCTTTCTCATTATCTGACCCCTGATCAAATTGCCACTTATCGGGCATCGGGTGTCGGCATTGAAAGCATCACGGTGTATGCCCGAAAGCCGGGGGAAACCCAATCATCGGGTGTCGCGGCTACATCGAACCGGACTGAAGGAATGCCCACGGTCGATAGCCCACAAACACAAGTCTGTACACCCGGTGGAGGTTGCTGCTAACATAGTTTTTAACATCCAATTGAGTCTTTTGTATGACAATTCACCTTCAAGCGGCCCGGCTCGACGATCATCCGCAGGTGATCGCACTACTGAAGCAAGCTAACCTGGTTACGGAGGACTGGCCCCCAACGCTGACTGGTTTCTGGCTGGCCTTCGATGGCTTGACGTTGATTGGTTCGGCAGGTATTGAACCACTTGGCACCGATGGCTTGCTACGTTCAGTCGCCGTTCGGCCCTCGTACCAAAGTCAGCATATTGCCCGCCAGCTTATTGAGAAACTTGTCCAGCAAGCCCGCCAGCAAGGTCTAGCTACGTTATATCTGATCACTACAACAGCTGACGCCTATTTTGCCCGGTTAGGATTCACGGCAGTTGAGCGAGCACAGGTGCCGGACTCGATTACTCGGACACCCCAGTTTGATGGTCTCTGCCCGGTCTCGGCCATTGTTATGAAACGAAACCTGATTGTCAACTAATTCAACATGACCAATGGAAGTGTATAGTCTATTGATTTGAATGATGGCTGTGATCCGTCAGATCTGAGTGGTATGCCGGCTAAATTCGTTCGGGTAACTTGTGATGTCGATCGGGCTACCCATGCCATTGAACAAAATGCTTTTTCTCTACTGAATTTGCCGACCCGCCAATTAATATTATGAATACACGTCCAACCCAGAGTCGCCAGCCGTCCATCAGCCAAATTGATGTGATTGTGATTGGCGGAGGCCAGAGTGGGCTAGCGATGGGCTACTTTCTGCGCCGGACGGGTCTTCAGTTTGTTATCCTCGACGAGCAGAACCAACCCGGCGGGGCCTGGCAACACGGCTGGAATTCCCTGCGGTTATTCTCCCCGGCAGATGCCTCGTCTTTACCCGGCTGGCCCATGCCTCGTCCGGCGGCTACAACCGCTGGCTTTCCGGATCGAAATTGGGTCATTGATTACCTGACCCAGTACGAGTCCAAATACCAATTACCCATAGTTCGGCCCGTGTGTGTAGAGCGTATTACCTACGATGGGCAGGTTTACCTGGTTCAAACCGCCAGCGGAGACTATCAGGCCCGAGCCGTGGTGAATGCAACGGGTTCGTGGAGCCAACCCTACATCCCGGATTATCCGGAGCGGTCTGCGTATACCGGGCTACAGCTTCACTCAGCTCAGTACCGGAAGCCCAGACCGCTAGCCGGTTTGCGCACGCTCATTGTAGGGGGTGGCAACTCGGGCGCGCAAATTCTGGCCGAAGTATCTCAGCTTACCCAAACACGCTGGGTTACCGAACAGGAGCCAACCTTTCTACCCGATGATGTATACGGGCGGATTCTATTTCAGCGGGCTACTGAGCGCTACCATCAGGGAACAACCGGAGTACCAGCCCGGAGCCTGGGTGACATCGTTATGGTCCCTTCTGTTCAGGATGCCCGCAGCCGGGGAATATTGACCAGCGTGCGGCCCTTTGTGCGGATGACACCAACCGGGGTTGTCTGGACTGATGGCCGGGAGGAGCCCTTCGATGCGGTCATTTGGTGCACCGGCTTTCGTCCGGCAACGGGTTATCTGCAACCACTTGGCATTCTGGAGGCATCCGGGAAAGTTCGTACGCAGGAAACGCAAGTCCAGGGAATGCCCGGTTTGTGGATGGTAGGGTATGGTTCCTGGACGGGTTTTGCCTCCGCGACGCTGATCGGCGTTGGCCGAACCGCCCGGACAACCGCTGACCAGATTAGCCGATTTTTGGCTCCAAATGAGCCTCTTTCAACCACTTAACCGTAACAGTATGTCTTTACCCATTCAACTTGAACAACCCCGGCTTTCCTTTCTGGACCGGTTTCTGACCCTATGGATCTTTCTGGCAATGGCCGTAGGCGTGGCCCTAGGCTACTTTTTTCCTCAGACGGAAAGTTTTATCAATCAGTTTAACGTCGGCACCACCAATGTGCCACTGGCCATTGGGCTTATTCTGATGATGTATCCGCCCCTGGCCAAAGTCCGTTTCGAGGAATTGCCAAAGGTATTCAATGACCCTAAAATATTGCTGCTCTCACTGGTGCAGAACTGGATAATCGGCCCGCTGCTGATGTTTGGACTGGCGGTTATCTTTCTACCCGACAAGCCCGAGTACATGACCGGCTTAATTATGATCGGCATTGCCCGCTGTATTGCAATGGTTATTGTCTGGAATGATCTGGCGCGGGGTGACCGCTTGTACGCGGCTGGTTTAGTGGCCTTCAACAGCGTGTTCCAGGTTCTGTTTTATTCAGTCTACGCCTACGTGTTTATCACCGTCCTGCCACCCCTGTTTGGTCTGAAGGGCTACACCGTCAACATCACAATTGGGGAAGTAGCTAAGAGTGTATTTATTTATCTTGGCCTTCCGTTCCTGGCCGGTATTCTTTCCCGCTTTATCCTGACACGGCTGAAAACAACTAATTGGTACGAGCAGACCTTTTTGCCCGCAGTGAGTCCGATTACCCTCATCGCCCTGTTGTTCACAATTGTGGTCATGTTCAGTCTAAAAGGACGGTTGATCGTCTCTATCCCATTTGATGTCTTTAGAATCGCCCTGCCTCTAACGATCTATTTTGTGATCATGTTCTTTTCTGCTTTTTACCTCTCCAAGCGGGCCGGGGCCGATTATGCCAAATCTACCTCTTTGGCCTTTACCGCAGCGGGAAATAATTTTGAGTTGGGTATTGCCGTCGCCATTGCTGTATTTGGTATTAACTCCGGAGCCGCGTTTGCCGCCGTTGTGGGTCCCCTCATCGAGGTGCCTGTGTTAATTTTGATGGTCAACTTTGCCTTGAAACAACGTCTTTCTTTTACCCCTTCAACCAGATGAAATTAGCCCTGTTTTCAGACATTCACGCCAACTTGCCCGCCCTGGAAGCGGTCCTTTCCGACATAGATAGCCGCCAGCCAGACGCCGTTTATTGCCTGGGCGATCTGGTCGGGTATAATATTTGGCCCAACGAAGTGATTGCAGAAATTCGTCGGCGTGGCATTCCAACTATCGCCGGAAACTATGATTTTGGCATTGGCCGCAGCAGTGATGATTGCGGATGTGCTTACCGGGAAGAAGACGAAAAGGCAATGGGCAAAATTTCCATTGCCTACACCAATAAAACCGTGGGCGACGCCGAGCGGCAGTATCTGCGCACACTACCTACCCACATCCGGCTCGAATTCGAGTTGGGCAATGATCCAGCCCACCTCTGGCAGCAACAACCTCCTCTTTCGCTTTTATTGGTACATGGCAGCCCCCGGCGCGTAAATGAGTATCTGTTCGAGGATCGGGGTGATAGAAGTCTGGGGCGTGTGCTGGAAGGCGCTGGTGCTGATATTCTCTGCTTCGGCCATACACATAAACCTTTTCACAAAGTTGTCAGTGCTGATCCGGAAGGCCAGGAAACATACCTTCGGCACGCCATCAATATCGGCTCGGTGGGCAAGCCAAAGGACGGCGACCCCAGGGCGTGCTATGTGATTCTGACGATTGACCAAGCCGCCAGACCTGGTTCAAAAGATGGAATCCATGTCGAATTTGTGCGGGTTGCCTACGATGTAGAAAAGGCCGCCCGCGCCGTTGAGGAAAGCGAATTGCCCGACCTCTATGCTGACATGCTTCGGCGTGGTTAATTACACTGCGGTATCAAAATTACCCGAAATGTCCGTTGAGGTAGCTGTGGGTTTTTTCTTCCCGTGGTTGTTCGAATAAGGCCTTTGTGTTGTTCATCTCGATTAATTCTCCCAAGTAAAAAAACGCTGTTTCATCGCTGACCCGGCGGGCCTGCTGCATGTTATGGGTCACGATGATGACGGTATAGTCTTTTTTTAATTCGGTAATTAATTTTTCAATAACGTCGGTAGCCATTGGGTCAAGGGCCGAGGTTGGTTCATCCATCAAAATTACTGTCGGCTTGATGGCTAAGGCTCGCGCAATGCATAACCGTTGCTGCTGACCACCCGACAGTGTCAACGCCGATTTTTTAAGATCATCTTTCACCTCGTCCCACAAACCCGCCTGGATCAGCGAGGCTTCCACCGTTTCGTTGAGTTCACGACCAGTTTTTAACTGATTGATTCTTAATCCATAGGCTACATTGTCAAAAATGGATTTTGGGAAAGGATTCGGCTTCTGAAACACCATACCGACTTGTCGACGCAGCTCGTACACATCATATCCCGGTGCATATATATCCTGCCCGTCGAGGTGAATAGTCCCTTCCATCCGACTCTCCGGCAGCAAGTCGTTCATTCGGTTGAGCAGTCGCAGAAACGTTGATTTGCCGCAACCCGATGGCCCAATCAGGGCCGTTACCTGATTGGGCCGAACGGATAAATTGACATCTTTTAACGCTTGTTTTTTCCCATAGAAAAAATTAACGCACTCAGCGTCCATCTTGGCAGGCGGTGATTCTTGGTCGTTAGTCTTTAGGTTATCCATTTGCCTGGTGGTTCCACCGATTGCGAAGGTAAATGGCCATACCATTCAGCAGAAACGTAATGAGTAGCAGTATGATGATGGCGGCAGCAGCATTGGTAAAATAGGCTGTTTGCGGGCGTGAAATCCAGTTGTAAATCTGTAGGGGCAGCACTGTATAGGGGTCGAATGGCGAATGCGGGGTTGACACAAATACTTTAGCCCCAAGAACGATCAGGGGGGCCGTCTCGCCGATAGCCCGCGATAAAGCCAAAATAATTCCTGTCAATACACCACTACCCGCAGCGGGCAACACCTGTTGGTAGATAGTTTGCCAGCGTGTGGCGCCTAACGCGTAGGAAGCCTCGCGAATCGAAGCCGGTACTGTTTTCAAGGCTTCGCGTGTGGACACGATGATTACCGGCAAAATGAGCAGCGAGAGCGTCAGCGCACCAGCCATAAAACTAGCCCCCAGATGCAGTCCCCGTGAAAAAACCTGAAGGCCCAGCAACCCATAAATCACCGATGGGACCCCGGCCAGGTTGTTGATATTTATTTCCAGAAACGCGGCAAACCGATTATTGTTACCGTACTCTTCCAGATAGACGCCTGCCCCAACGCCCACCGGAATGGCCAGCAAGGCGGTTAGGATCATGAGCCAGCCCGTACCGACAAGCGCCGGTAAAATCCCGGCTTTTTCAGCGAAACGAGAAGCCCCGGTGGTTAAAAAGGCACCATCAAGCCGTTGCAAACCATCCCATAGCAAAGCGCCTAACAGTAGCAAAAGAGTAGCCAAACCCAGGCCGGTAGCCAGAATACCGAGTCCGCGAAAGAGCCAGTCGTTTCGCCGGTTAACCGAAGAAATGGGGTTAGTCATAGTGTTCGCGATAGCGTCGATTGAGAAAATAACCCACCGTATTCAACCCAAAAGCTAGCAGAAACAAACTTAACCCAACCGCAAAAATAGTATTGTATTCCAGAGAGCCCTGTGCTACATCGCCCTGGCTGACCTGCACGATGTAAGTGGTAATGGTTTCTACAGGTACCAGTGGATTGAGCGTTAGTCGAGGTTGTTGCCCGGCGGCCACCGCCACAATCATTGTCTCACCGATGGCTCTGGAAATCGCCAGAATGACTGATACCATCACCCCGGAGAAAGCGGCTGGAATAATAACCCGCCAGGCTGTCTGCATACGGGTAGCGCCGAGGGCCGCAGCACCTTCGCGCAATCCAGAAGGAACCGCCTGCATGGCGTCTTCGCTCAGCGACGAGACGAGCGGTAAGAGCATAAATCCCATCACCAAACCAGGCGATAGAGCATTAAAACCGGCCAGGCCCGGAATAAGGTGTTGCAGCAGGGGTGTCACAAACGTAAGGGCGAAATAGCCGTAGACAATCGTCGGGATGGCTGCCAGCAACTCCAGAAGCGGTTTTAACACGTTTCTCACCGCTGGCCGGACGTATTCACTCAGATAACAGGCAATCAGCAATCCCAGTGGCAACGCGACTAGTAAAGCAATGAGAGTAGTGAGAAAGGTACCACTCAGCAGGGGTAAAATGCCGAAGTGCTTATCGGCAAATAAAGGTGTCCATTGGGTATCGGTCAGGAAATCCAGAATTGAGACATCCTGAAAAAACGCAACGGAATCCCACACCAGTACACCCAGAATACCGAGCGTGGTGAGTAGGCTGATACTGCCGCACAAAGCCAGCAACAACTCGATACCCCGCTCAATTATGCGTTGCCGGGGCCGGTTTGGGGTGTTGCGATCTGCCATGTAGTAGGTTACTTAAGCAACTGGTCTATCCTGACACCAGCGCTTTTTTTAGCAAAGAGCGAGCCAGTTTGTCCTTTCATAAAACGTTGCCGCACACGTTGATAAATAGCCGCTGAAAAAGGAACGTAGCCAGTCTCCTTTACCAAAGTAGGCGCGTTGGCCAGAAAAAACGACATGAACTGCCGCACAATGGGCCGCTGTGCCTGTTCGCGGCTCATATACACAAACAGGGGGCGGGTCAATGGTTGATAAATACCGCTTCGGACATTCTGATAGGTGGGCATAATCGCTCCTTTTCCAGTACTATCCTGATCATCATCAATGGGAATTGCCTTAAGTTTCGCTTTGTTTTCGAGGTAATAAGCCAGCCCCACATAACCCAGTGCAAGCGGGTCGGTCGAAACACCCTGAACCAACACATTGTAGTCTTCGCTGGATGTATAGTCGCCCCGGCTGGACCGACGCGTGCCGACTATAGCCTCGGTAAAGTAGTCGTAAGTACCTGATGTTATACCCGCCCCATACAAATGAATTTCGCTGTTGGGAAAGCTGGGCCGTATCTGGTTCCAGCGCATAAGTTTGCCCTGTGCGGCTGGCTGCCAGATCTTTTTTAATTCAGCCACAGTAAGTTTGTCCACCCAGTTATTGGATGGATGCACAACTACCGACAGTCCATCATAGGCAATGGGCAGTTCAATCAATTCCAGTCCGGTTTTCTTTCCCATAGCCAGTTCGTCTGCTGTAATGGGTCGTGATGCATCGGCAATGTCGGTTTCGTTAACGAGTAGTTTGGCCAGCCCGCTGCCACTACCCGACACGCCGATGGCAACGGATAATGTGGGGTGTGTTTTGAGAAATTCCTCTGCCACAGCCTCCGTAATGGGATAGACCGTACTCGACCCGTCGATCAGGATGAGGTTTTCGTCACGCCGGCGGCACCCCCAAAGCAGAAGCATCAACGCTACCAGCTGGACTTTAGGCATCCATTTGTCGGCAAATAACACCATAGATCTAAACGGAATAAAGCCTGCTGTACCGTTGCACAACAGTTTCTGAGCCGGTGCGGAGATTATCGTCGATTAAGTTTATGTTATGTTTTCAACGACACCGTTAAATGACCTTATTTCAGGACAGATATAGACGAGTCTGCAAGTTAGTAGGGAAGAACAAAATGACTGGTAGTGAACCTATTGTTGATCTAAATTTTGATTTGTTTGAAGACCGCTTTTTGATAGTCATCTTGTATTTTCTCCAGAAATTTTCTCGATTGATTGAGCCCTGTACTAATAGTAAGTCTAACTGTACTGACGACCTCCTCCTCTTCCTCCAGCCGGTTTACTTTTTCCAGGTGACCTTCCAGTTTTTTTATCAATTTTTCATACGTCTTAATCACCTTCTGACGCCTTTTCTGAATCTTTTTTAACACCTTTCGTTCAGCAATTCCGGTTGACTCCATACGATTTTGAGAAAGAAATCATCCTTAACCGAAGCAATGACCGCCGTGATTCATTGATGATAAACAGACAAAAATAACGGCTTGATTTTTTGACGTATTTAGACATACTCTTACAGGAGGGAGTTAGTCGCAACCGTAGAGTGGACTAGTTCATGCCTGAACGCTCTGACAATGACATCCAGGTCGGATTATTGATACCCGTTTTTGATGTAACACCCTAGGAATCAGTAAAGCCGCCATTACGCCTAAACGCGATTTAGTTAAGCAGCTCCCGGGTAGCTCAGACCCGTGAACCGATAGGTATTTTTTAAATAGGCTTTAGCGATGGAACGGATGGAATCCAGGCTTGTCTGTATGGTTATTGATTGCCCGGAGTGATCGTACGGCATGGATTCATCGGTTAATACATCATAGATACCCTGTGGCGTCAGGTCGTTATCTTCATAGCCCCAGAATAGAAAGTCAAGAGCATCGATCAAGCTGTCGAAACCTACTGCCGTTGAGGTTTGAAGCTGGTTATAAACGGCGATAAAGCGCATAATTTTTTCGATTACGTTGAGCGGCAAAGATAGCGGGTTCTTAAAGCGAGGGTGTTACGTAGGCATTATGATACAGATCAGTTAACCTCAGATCTGCTAATCTAGCGATAACAATGAGTGTAAACTGCGTCCATATAATTTTAGACGCTATTCAATCTAACAAGCAGCACACTCGCACAGTCAGTTTAATTTTTTTTGTCAGATTTTGCTGTATTTAGTTGGATTTTGTAATTCCTGCCGAATGAGTTGAGCCCCTTTTATTAAATAAACCGGCAACTAAAAACCTGAATTAATTTAAGCAACTTGATGAAAGTGGGAGGCAATTAAAAAGGTGTTTCCTATACAAACTAATACACAGCACATGTCTATCCTTTGTAATCAGTCGCATACGAATAAAGCACTGATAATTGTACAGGCGGTGATACCCATTAGGAAAAATTTATGTTTACATTAAATAAACATTAAACCTGTTTTATTCAAAGTATGATAACATACACGTAACACCTAGGAAATCTTACGTAGAGACCTTTGGGGGCACAAAAACCCCATGTAATGGTCAATTTTTCAAAGTTTATTTTTGTACTTTTCCTATTTACAGCTTACATTTCAAAAGCTCAAACCAATCTGGCGGGCATTTATGGAAAGGTAATCGATCAGGATGGGAAGCCGCTGGAGATGGCGACCGTTCAAATCAAAAATGAATCGACTGGTTTTAGGGCCAATACGGTGTCTAACGAGAAAGGTGAATTTCGTTTAAAGGAATTACCACTGGGCGCGCCTTATTCCATCACGGTTCAATTTATTGGGATGGCGACTCAGGCACAGACCGGATTTTCGCTCAGCCAGGGAGATCTGCTACAGGTATCCTTCAAACTAGTCGAAAGCTCCCAGCAACTGGAAACGGTCGTGATTTCCTCAACGTCCTTAACCAACAAGATCGAAAACATTGGTACGGCAACGGCTATTACAGCCAAAGATATCAATCGGCTACCCGTAAACGGACGTAATTTCTCGACTTTGGCCGACCTTTCGCCACTGAGCACCGGCAATAGTCTGGGCGGACAGTTAGGTTCTGCCACCAATTTTACCATCGATGGTATGGCTGCCCGAAGCACCATAGCTGGAGGGCAACCAACTGGCGCTTACTCGATTACGATGGAGGCCGTCCGGGAATTTCAGGTGGTGACCAACCAGTACGACGTTACCTACGGAAACGCGGGTGGGGGTACCATCAGTACCGTAACCAAGTCGGGGACAAATAAACTGAGCGGCAGCGCATTTACTTTCCTGAGAACCAGTGGACTCTCGAGTCCTTATGGACTTAACGAGCAGAAAAGAAACCTTCCCTTTAACACGGCTCAATACGGCTTTTCGCTGGGCGGACCCATTATTAAAGACAAACTGCACTTTTTTGTCGCCTGGGATCGTCAGGCCAGTACGCAACCGCTATTAATCGCGCCTATTCAATCGACAGCCGATGCCCTGCGCTATAACGTTACCCAGGCCACTGAAGACAAGTTTCTGAGTATCGCCCGCAGCAAATACGGCGTGGGCAATGCTCCTCAGTTTGGCCAGTTCACCCGTGTCAAAAATACCCAGGCTCTTTTTGCCCGTATTGACTGGCAGATTAACGCCAAAAACCTGCTAACGATCCGAGATAACTACATTTATGATCTGGATAACCAGTCGGATGGGGATAATACGACTATCAACATGTACGAGGTGTATAGCACTCGTAAGAGTTCCAACAACAGCCTGATGGCCTCGTTGCGGACAACGATCAATCCAAAGGTGACCAACGAGTTAAAGCTTCAGCACTTTTGGGAGTACAATAAAATGTATGCCAATCCGCAGTTACCGGAAGCCAATATTCCAAGAGCAACCGTGGCCAATGTGGCGTCTGTCAATCCAACCGATTCAACTAAGTCGTTGTTTACCAGCATTCAATTGGGCGGCCAGCGCTACGGGGGTGACTATTTCAATAATAACCTGATCCAGCTGGTTGACAATTTATACGTGAATACCAACAAGTTCAACTTCACGTTTGGGGCTGGTTTGACGTTCAGCAACCAAAATTCCATCTATGGCAGTGAAACCAATGGCCGTTTCTGGTATACGGGATTACCCGCGTTTGAGAATCTGGCTCCCTATCGCTTCACACGGGATGTTTATTTGAGCGATACCCCCAATGTTAAATTCAACGTGCTTATTCCCAACGTCTACGCCCAGGCACAAACGACCGTTGCTCCGGGCTTAAACGTCACAGGTGGTGTCCGGATAGATTATACCGACTATCTGACCAAGCCGAATTTTAATCAAACCGTATTCAACACATTGGGGCTAAGAACAGACAACAGGCTGGCTACCCTTCAGATACAGCCTCGGGTACAAGCGACCTGGGATGTCCGTCAGGACGGGAAAAATATCATTCGTGTAGGGGGTGGTATTTTAGGTTCTGCCCTCAACCCTTATTCGATGATCAATAACATGCTGTTTGATGGTAGCCACATCGCCAGCATTGATGTGACGGGCAATCTGGTACCAATGCCAAACTTTCCCGCCTATCGCGCTAACCCGGCCTCCGCACCAGGTTTAGATCTGGTTAATAATCCAAACGTGCCTAAATTATACACCATCAATATGAATGGCAAAGACGCTAAGGTCCCTACCGTTTATAAACTCAATGGGTCGTATAGCCACTTCTTCAGCCCTAATTTCAGAATGAGTATTGCGGGGTATATGTCGTTCGCCCGCAACAACTACACGTATATCGACAAGAATATGGTCGATCAGCCCTTCTTCACCTTATCGCAAGAAGCCAACCGACCCGTTTATGTTCCTGCTTCGTCTATCTTAACGTCAAATGGATCTCAGAACTGGATTCTGGGCCGTAAAACAACCGAAGTAGGGCGCGTGCTGCAACTGGAAAGTTTAGGTAAAGTGAATCAGGCTGCCGTTGTCGTGGATGCCAATTACCGGTATTTCAAGGATGGAGAAATTGCCTTTTCGTATACCTGGAACCAGACAAAGGACAATACTTCCTATAACGGTAACGTAGCCAATACCGCAACACTCGTACAATACACGGCTGGCGATCCCCGCACATTGAATCAGATGAATTACTCCGATAACCATTTTCGGACCAAGATTGTCGTTTATGGCAATACGCCCACTTTTTACGGATTTAACCTGGGCTTCCGTTTTTCAGGCTTGAGCGGCACGCGCTATTCGATGATTGTCAATGGCAACATCAACGGCGATTTCGTAGAAACAAACGATCTGGCTTTTGTCTATGATCCAAACAGCGCCGAAACACCACAATACCTAAGAGACGGTATCAATGCGATTCTGAATAATCCGAACGTGGAAAAAAGTGCGAAAGATTATATCCGTAATAGCTTCGGGAAGGTTGCCGAACGAAATGCCGGGGTAAATCCGTTTTATGGAACGGTTGATTTGCGCCTGACCTACAAAGTCAAAACGTTCGGGAAACAATACATTGAACTTTCTGGCGATCTGTTTAACACCGCTAACCTGATCAATAAATCCTGGGGCGTTAACCATGCGCTGGGAGCGACTTCGTTGCTGTCGAGATCTGGCTTCGACCCGGTCACCAACAATTATAAATATGCCGTAAATACTAATGCGGGTGTATCCGGTTTAAGCGGAAGTCCTTATCAATTTCAACTTGGCGCCCGGTATGGGTTTTAGAGATACCCATAGAGTTATAGTGCTTTATACACCAAACGGAGTTACCTAATTTAGGTAACTCCGTTTGGTGTATGCGACGACGCATTTAGTATAATTTGACGTAATTGCAATTACCCCAAAACAAGTTTATGCTTATTTATCACATGATGAACCGTTCAACTAGCCTTTATAGCGTTGGTGTGCTTCTTTTTCTGTCGATACTGGCGGGATGCCACCGGAAAAATAGCTCGACTCAGGCAACGGAGGAAGTGGAGGTGTATAAAAAACTGGCGGCTAAGCGGGTCAATTTACCCAATGGCTGGGCCCTCACGCCACCTGGCCGAAGTGTTGATCTGGATGATTTACCCTTGAACTTAGTGGTGTCTCCCTCCAAAAAATATCTGGCTGTCACCAACAATGGGCAGAGTACCCAAAGCATTACGTTGCTGGATGCCCGTACGGAGCAAATTCTTGATACGGTTAGGGTTGGTAAATCCTATTTGGGCCTGGCGTTTAGTGAAGATGAGACGCGGTTATACGCGTCGGGAGGGAACGACAACCGGATTCTGGTTTATAAACTAGAGAATCAAAAGTTACTGCCCGACGAATCAATTGTACTGGGTAAACCCTGGCCAGTAAAAATTTCACCGACGGGTCTATGCGTTGATGATGCCAAAAACCGACTCTACATTGTTACCAAAGAGGATAGTTCCCTGTATATAGCGGATACGAAAACCCGGCAGATTCTTCATAAGTTAAACATAGGGGCTGCCGCTTACACCTGTATATTATCACCCGATAAAAATCAGCTTTTCGTATCTCTGTGGGGCGGTGCCAGCGTGTTGATTGTTGATATCAATACGCTGAAAACAGTCGCTAAAATCAAGACCAATAAAAACCCGAACGATTTGCTGTTGACTCGCGATGGGCGATATCTTTTTGTGGCCAACGGCAACGATAACACGGTTGCTCTGATTGATGTGGCCAAACAGCAGGTTAGTGAAACGCTGACGACGTCGCTATTTCCGGATGCTCCGGTAGGAAGCACACCCAATGGCCTGGCCCTGAGTGACAATGAGAATACGCTATACATTGCCAACGCCGATAATAACTGTCTGGCAGTGTTTGATGTGACCCGTAAAGGCCATAGCCAATCCAGCGGATTTATTCCCACCGGCTGGTATCCAACAGCGGTAAAAGTGATCGGATCCAGACTGTTCGTTACGAACGGAAAAGGATTTTCCTCGAAAGCCAATCCCAGAGGACCAAATCCTGTGCGAACGCGAACTCCTCAACAAGTCGGGCCCAATCCGCAGGCGAACCCAGGGCCGGTTCAGTACATTGCTGGCTTATTCAAAGGTACACTCTCGATCATCGACATTCCGGACAGCGATGTATTGGCGGCCTACTCACGGCTGGTTTATGCTAACACACCCTACACCAAAAGCAAGGAACTCCGGTCGGAAGGGGAAGCGGGTAACCCAATTCCAATGCGGATCGGCGGGACGGGGTCGGCGTCACGATCACCCATCAAATATGTGTTTTACATCATCAAGGAAAATCGCACCTACGATCAGATTTTAGGCGATATGAAAGAAGGCAATGGGGATGCTGCCCTTTGTTTATTTCCCCAGAAAGTGACCCCGAATCAGCATGCGCTGGCGAAACAATTTGTGCTGTTAGACAATTTTTACGTCGATGCGGAAGTCAGCGCCGATGGGCATAACTGGTCATCAGCCGCGTACGCCAATGATTACGTCGAAAAAAACTGGGTGACCAGCTATGGCGGTCGGGGTGGCACCTATGACTACGAAGGCCAGAAAGAAATTGCCCACCCGCGCGACGGTTTTATCTGGGATCACTGTTTGCGGGCCGGTGTAAGTTTTCGGAGTTACGGCTGGTTTGCCGATGAGGAGAAGCCCAACATTAAGACGCTGGAGGGTAAATTTTGTCCTGCTTTCAAAGGGTATAATCTTGGTTATTTGGATAGTAAGCGGGAGGAAGCCTGGGAAAAAGACTTCGACGAACTGGTAACCGCCGGGAAAGTCCCCCAACTCAACACGGTCCGTTTTGGCAACGACCATACATCGGGGGCTCGGATTGGGATGCCTACGCCAGATGCGGCCCTGGCAGATAACGATCTGGCCGTAGGCCGGTTTGTCGAACACCTGTCCAAAAGTCCCATCTGGAAAGAATCAGTTGTGTTTATTTTGGAAGATGATGCACAAAACGGTCCCGACCACGTTGATGCACACCGCTCGATTGCGTTTGTAGCCGGGGGCTTTGTGAAACGTAATTTTGTCGATCACACCATGTATTCTACCTCGGGGCTGCTGCGAACGATCGAATTAATTTTAGGTCTGAAGCCCATGAGTCAATACGATGCTGCCGCAACTCCCATGTGGCGTTGTTTCAACAAACAAGCTGATATTGCTGGGTTTACCTCTCTCGAACCGGGTGTTGATATTAACCAGAAAAATGTGGCCTTCAATCGAAACTCTAAACGTTCGTCACAGTTCAACCTGACCCGTCCCGACGAGATTGATGACCTTATTTTCAGTGAGATTGTCTGGCAAACGGTACGGGGAGAAAACAGTACGATGCCTGCCCCTCGCCGGG
Organism: Spirosoma flavum; assembly: GCF_042686045.1. NCBI lineage: Bacteria > Pseudomonadati > Bacteroidota > Cytophagia > Cytophagales > Cytophagaceae > Spirosoma > Spirosoma flavum. Next base: position 75,468 of record NZ_JBHUOM010000050.1, on the reverse strand, counting down.
GTGCCTTTGTCCGAGCCGGAAAAGCGGGCATGTCTGATGACGACGATGATGATTAGATTCTGGAGTTAGCATCTACCTGTATTCGATTAGCTATAAGGGATGAAATCCTGACGGAAGCTAATATTTGCCTTGAACTTTAGTCTTGAGTTCAACGGTCTACCAATAATCTAAAAAGTCAGCCACCAGTTTATTCCGAACTAGTGGCTGACTTTTTAGATTAGGTAAGGCAACTCATAAAAACGCCGAACTCAAGCTGGTTCGGCGTTTCCCATTCTCTTAACCTAATGAACTAAATATCTAATTCTTTAAGGGGCATTCGATACCCTAAAGTGCGACTGTTTATTTCTAGTGAATGATTCAAATCGTACCCTAAGTGGGACTTTATTACTTGTTAAATAGTAGCCTCTAGGCCGGTCAAACAGGTAAAAGAAAAGCAGTTCAAGAACATGAGACTAAAATTGCTGTTGGGTCTTAGTCGTGCGATTTCCCATTTCCCCATGTGCAGGCCGGACATTTCATAAGCCATTAGTAACCAGGATTTTGCAGTAAGCTTGGGTTCAAAGACCGTTCGGTGGCTGGAATTGGATACAATCGGCGGAAGGTTTCTTTATTATCCTTGAAACCCCACACATCCTCAAACTTACCGAAGCGAATCAGGTCGTTTCGGCGCCAGCCTTCCCACGAGAACTCGCGGGCGCGTTCGTCCAGCAAACCATCCAGATTGGTACTGGTAGCAAGCGTTGTTTTGGCACGAGTCCGAATTTTATTCACTAGTATAACGGGTGTCTGCATCTCGCCACCAATGCTGGTAGCGGTGGCTCCCCGGAGAATAGCTTCGGCTTTCATCAGATAAATATCAGCAAGCCGGAATACGGGCATATCGTTGCTTTGGTAGCGATCAGTAGACGAGTTTTTATCGGGATAAAACTTTACAGAACGAATACCCTTCGCCTGCGCCAGAATATCGTTACCAACATCCATTTTGGCCGGGTTCGTCAAGGTTAACTCTGGCGAAAATTCCAGTTGCCAGGTAATCGTAGCGGTGCCATCGGCTCCGGCATAGGTAGCATCCAGTCCTTTTTTAGTCGTTTGCGTCGTGATGGGGTTACCGTTGAAATCGAACTGCTTGCCTACCAGCCAGGTATCGTTCCTGACATCGCCGGGTAGATTAAATCTGGCGTAGAACTCCTTAATAGTGCTCATGGCGATACTAGGCCGAAACGGAATTGCGTACTTGGCCATCAAGAGCGGGTGCGTAGCAAAGCGGGTGAACATGTTGCCTTTCACCAGATTACCGTCGTAGGGAACGGCAAAGATTATATCCTTGATCTGCGGCCCGTTATCAGGATTGAAAATACTCTGATAACTGTCGTCGAGGGCAAATAAACCACTGGCTTTTGTTAAAATGGTGTCGCAGGCGGCCACCGTTTCGGCATATTTTGGCTGACCAGCGTACACGCTGGCGTTCAGATACAGTTTTGCCAGAAGGGCCTGGGCCATCCATTTTGTCGCGCGGCCATACGTAGAGGCTCCGGTAGTTGTAGCCAGATTAGGCATAGCGGCTTTTAATTCACTTTCGATGAATGCAAATACATCGGCACGTTTCGCGTTTGTCGGCAACTTAGTATCCCCAAAGACAGTTATAATCGGCACATCACCGTATAAATCCATCATGTAAAAATGATACAATGCCCGCATGGCCCGCAACTCGGCAACCGACGCTGTCTTGGCTGGTGAGTCCGGTGTGCCCTCAAACAGTTTGAGAATGCGGTTCGCGATGTTAATGCCGCCATATCCCCACTGCCAGACACCTTTAACTGTAACGTGATCGGGCGTCCAGTTGTGCAAATGTAACTGGCGATACTGTCCACCGTCATCGAAGTTTCCATCGCGGGCGGGGATAATGGCCTCATCAGTAGCCAGTTCCTGGAGACGCCAATAGTCAATGGCGTAACTGGTGGTCGAACTTAGGGCTAGTTGTGTATAGATGGGACCAGTAGCCGCCAGATAATCACTGCTGGTACTGGGAAAGTTTGCCGGGGTAAGCTCCGATTCAATTGGTACGGTCAGGTCGGCGCAGCCACTCAGCGTAAAGCAAAGGGCCGTTGCGCTGAGTGCAATATAGTTAGTTATGAATTTCATGGCTTCAGAAGAGCTGTAAATCTGTCCTGCGATTAACTAAGTCAGGCTAAAAAAAATACCGCAGAACAGACGATAACGCGTTAAAATGAGATATTAGCCCCGAACACGTACGAGCGCGTTTTAGGGTAAAAATTGTTTTGGTCGATGCCCGGCGTCAGGCCACCCAGACTAATTTCAGGATCAATGCCCTGATAGTGAGTGAGTGTAAACAGGTTCGTGCCGGTTGCGTAGAAGCGTAGATTTTTCAGCACTTTAGAGCCCGTTTTTACTGTGTAGCCCAGCGTAGCATTGTCTAAGCGGATATAGGAACCATCTTCAATATACCGGTCCGAAAGCAGGTACGAATTGATGTCGGTGATTGGCTCCTTGAGGATAATGCGGGGCTGATTATAAGCATTGGCATCAGCCGGACTGTTTAGACCAGCCAGCGTAGCATTCAGGATTTTGTTGCCCGTTACGCCCCGCAAAAATACGTTCAGATCGAAAGCTCCGAAACGAACGCTGTTGTTCCAGCCAAAAAGTAGTTTTGGTTGAGCGCTGCCTGTCGGTACAAAATCGGATGAGGTTGGCGTTGTCGTTAGCGTACCATCGGCTTTCTGAAACTGCGAGACACCTTTTTCGTTCAGCCCCGCGTATTTCCAGGTGTTAAACGTGCCTACCGGCAACCCTTCTTTCACAATCTGCGATGAGTTGCCCGATTGCCCTTTACCCCCTACGTAAGCCGTTGGAATCTGGTTGAGCGTAAATACATCGTTGGACAGCGTTTCAATCTTATTGTCGTTATGAGCCAGATTGACCGATGTTCGCCAGGTTACGCGCTTTGATTGAATGGGTGTAGCCGCCAGTGTCAGTTCAACGCCTACATTTCGCATCTTACCGGCATTGGCTGTCAAGGTATTAACGAAGAATTGCGTGGTCGATACCCCATACGTCCAGATCAGATCTGATGTCAGTTTATTATAAAATTCCAACGTACCGCTCAGCCGATTCTTGAGTACCGAGAAGTCAAGCCCGACGTTGTACATCGCCGTTTGTTCCCACTTCAGGTTAGGGTTGGGGTTTTGTGTTGGACCAATACCGTTAATGAAATTACCATTGTAGTAGAACTTACCCGTTGAGTTGTAGCGCAGCAGGGAAATAAACGGGTCGAAGCCGAGTGAGTTACCCGTCACGCCATAGCCCGCCCGCAGCTTAAGGTCATCGAAGAGGTGGATATTTTCCATAAACCGCTCGTTATTGATGCGCCAGCCCACCGATACTGCCGGAAAAAGACCCCACTGATTGTTGGTTCCGAAAGCCGAAGAACCATCACGACGGATAGATGCCTGCAACAGGTAACGGTCAGCATATTGATAGTTTACCCGGCCATAGTATGAAATCAGGCGGAGCGTTTTGATCGTTACCGTGCCATAATCCGTAAGATAACCCGTTGGCGGGCTCCCTAAGCTGAGGTTGTTGTAGGTGGTTGCATCCGATACGAAACCTTTATTCGACGACTGGAATCCATCGCCGGTGCGGTCCTGCTGCCATGAATAACCCGCCAACAATTTCAGCCCATGCTCACCGAATTGCTTGTTATAACTGAAATACGATTCGATGATGCGCTTAGTATTCGTGTAGGAAGAACGAATGGCCAGTCCGTTGGCACCATAGGCACCCAGCGAATAGCGATTGGCATAGGTGTTATTATCGATCTGCTCATTCTGGCTCGACAGGCTTAAATTATAATCCAGACCGGGTAGAAGGGTAGCCTGAATCTGTCCATTGGCCAGAAACGTTTTGGTACGCGTATTCAGCGTGTTCGTCTCAATAAGAGACAGCGGGTTCGCGTTACCCCGAGCTAAATTTTCTTTAAACGTACCATCAGCGTTGCGAACATTCACCGTTGGTAGGTAGGCCACCATATTCCCAAATACCTCATTCGGAATGTTGTTGGCCAGATTGTCGGAGTTGCTCAGCGACAGGGATAGACGAAGTCGATCATTAAGTGCTTTTTGCTGAATATTAGCCCGGATAATCATCCGCTCGCGCGACGACCCACGCATAATACCTTGATTATTAAGGTAATTAACGCTGGCTCCGTAAAGCGTATTGGCTGTGCCGCCGTCAAATGACAGCGTGTGGTTGTGTGAATAAGCGGTGCGGGTGACCTCTTTTTGCCAATCTGTGTTGACTGGAACACCATTATTGGTATCATCGTCAACCGGGTTTAGGGCTTTCCCGTTTGCTTTCAGATAACCCCGAATTTCGTCGCCTGTCAGCACGTCAATCCGTTTCGATACCTGTTCAATACCACCATACCCGTTATAGGATACCCGCGACTGACCTTCTTTACCCCGGCGCGTCGTCACCAGAATAACGCCATTAGCAGCCCGCGCCCCATAAATAGCCGTTGCCGATGCATCGCGGAGGATGTCGATGGATACAATATCATCGGGTGGGATGAGGTTAATTGACGCATCGGGTACGCCATCAATCACGTAAAACGGCTCCTGAGCTGCTCCTTCGCGCAGAGTTGATGGCCCACGCAGGACGATAGATTGGGCACTCTGGTTCGGGTTGCCGGAACGGGTGATGTTCAATCCGGCCACTTTACCCTGTAGCAGTTGAGCGGGTGAGGTCACTACACCCTGGTTAAAATCTTCGGCTTTAACCGTTGCAATCGAACTGATGATGTTCTTTCGCAATTCAGTACCGTAACCAGTTTTTACAACCACTTCATCCAGTTGACTGGCACCCGGCGTTAACTGCACCGTCAGTGAAGTCTGTGAGCCAATTTCTATTTCTTTTGGGTCAAAGCCGATAAACGAAATAACAATTACCGCTTTACCATCGGGAACGCTGAGGGAAAATTTGCCATTAGCATCGGTAGTTGTCCCCGAATTGCTGCCTTTTAGCTGGACCGTAGCACCGGGCAACGGACCGTTTTTCTCGTCGGTGACCGTACCCGTAATAGTTCGCTGAGGCTGGTCGGCTGTGTATGAGTAGGGGTGGGGTGGAGATCCGGCGAATACTGGCGAACCCAGCAAGAGTGCGGGAACGAACAACGGAACTACACCACCGAATACTATTCGGGTAAAAAGGGCCATACGTATGTTGATACTTAGGTTATGGCCGCAAAATTACTGCCCCGACAACGATTCTACTGATGAATGGCTATTACGATTCTGTTAGCATTGTCGTCCTTTATGCCTGAAAAAACTTTACTTTCCGGGTCGTGATTTAATATACAAATAACATTCGTGCCCGTATCTTGGTCGTTTACTTTAAGCTAGTTAGTTTTTATGAAAGTGATCGTTTCTCTAGTTGTTACTTTGCTGGTTACGGCCCTGGTACCACCCAGTCTGGATACATTGAAACTAAACCAGATTCAGTGTATCGGTTCGCACAATAGTTACAAACAGGCCATAGATCCCGCCCTGTTCGCCATGCTGAACCGGAGTGACTCAACTGGCCGCTACAAAGCCATCGAATACAGCCACATCAGCTTAACGGACCAGTTGACTATGGGCTTACAAAATCTTGAAATCGACATTTACGCTGATGCCAAGGGTGGCAAATACGCGCATCCGCTGGGTCTTAATCTGGTAAAAGGGCAGCCATCTTATGATCAGGCGGGGGTGATGAATGAGCCGGGGTTTAAAGTGCTCCACATCCAGGATATTGATTTTAGAAGCAATTGCCCAACGTTAAGAGGTGGTCTGGCCGAACTCAAACGGTGGTCTGATGCTCACCCGAATCACTACCCGGTTTTTATCACAATGAATGCCAAAGACGATACGATCAAGCGGCCAGGTTTTGCCATTCCTGAACCATTTACGGCGCCGGTACTCGATCAGTTGGACAGTGTAATTGTTGCCGGTCTAGGACGTAGTCGGTTAATAACTCCTGACGATGTACGTGGTCAGGCCAAAACGTTGGAAGCGGCTGTTTTGGCCGATAACTGGCCAACCATGAAAGCCGCCAGGGGTAAATTCATGTTTGTGCTTGATGAAACTGGCGACAAGCGGGCGGCTTACGTAGCAGGACATCCGTCACTTAAAGGTCGTGTCCTGTTTGCCAACGCCGAGCCGGGTACACCAGAAGCTGCTTTTCTAATCCTAAACAACCCGGTGACTGATGTGGACCGGATTCAGGCGATGGTGAAGAAGGGCTATATCGTTCGCACCCGCGCTGATGCCGATACCAAAGAAGCCCGTGCCAATGATAAACGCACCTTTGAGGCCGCCTGCCAATCCGGAGCGCAAATCATCACAACGGATTATTACGCTCCCAGCACATTTTTCAAGTCGCCTTACGTCGTGAGCTTCGACGCAGGAAAGTACATTCGGCTAAATCCCTCTTTGCGGTAGATACAAATACGTTAAGCTTTAAAGTAGTATCTGACTTATGTTAGTGGCGAGTATTTAGCTAATGATACAGGCGTGGTATGAAGAAAAATACCAGCTGTTGAGCATTAAATATGGCTAAGAGGAAAGCATTATGATAAGGCTTGATTAATCCCGCAGGGTCTTGAAAAAAACGAAGGAATATCTCAAAACGGTCGCTTCTCAGCAGGTAGAATTATAAACGTACAACCCCTAATTCTAATCAGGATTGGGGGTTGTTTGATTTATTGTAACGGGGGCGGAGTGAACCCCTAATTTACTCACTGACAGGCCGCCCGGAACTGCGGATTCATAATGCCCCGTTTTATTTATTCAAAAACATCTTTACTCAAATCAGAAATATCCTTTTCCGTTAGCAGCCATCCTTTTATTGTGATAAATTGGTCGTCATAATCATCCAATAGTAACCAGATTTAGGGTACAACTGGCACCACATCTGGATTTGCAAAATCGATATTGTTATTAAAAACTTTATGCCTGGTACCATTCTGCTGATTGACGACGAACCCAAGCTACGGCAGTTGATGGCCCGCATTTTAAGTTTAGAATACTATAACGTATTGGAAGCCAATGATGGCCGTACTGGTCTACGTGTGCTGGAACACACAGACGTACATTTGGTGATCAGCGATGTAAAGCTGCCTGATACTAATGGAATTGATCTGACAGCCAAGATCAAGCAAACTTATCCAGCCATCGAAATCATAGTGCTGACAGCCTATGGTACCATTGCCGATGGGGTTAAGGCCATAAAGAATGGCGCCTTTGATTACATTACCAAAGGGGATGATAACGACAAAATTATACCCCTCGTTAGCCGGGCAATGGATAAAGCGCAGTTGCAACTGCGCATTAAACAACTGGAAGCGCAGGTTCAGCAACGCTACGGTTTTGACGGGATAATTGGCCAGTCACGGGCCATTCAGCAAGCTATCGAACTGGCTCGCAAGGTTGCCCCAACTGATACGACGGTATTACTGACTGGCGAAACTGGTACTGGAAAAGAAGTATTTGCGCAGGCTATTCACCAAGCTAGTCCGCGCCGACTGGGGCCGTTCGTGGCCATAAACTGCGGAGCGCTCAGTAAAGATATTCTGGAGAGCGAGTTGTTTGGGCACCGCGCGGGGGCGTTCACGGGTGCCAGCCGAGATCAGAAAGGGCTTTTTGCCGAAGCAAATAAGGGCACTATTTTTTTAGATGAAATCGGCGAAATGCCGCTCGATTTGCAGGCAAAACTACTACGCGTACTCGAAACCCGTGAGTTTACCCGGGTAGGTGATACCAAGGCTACCCAGGTAGATGTTCGCATCGTGGCGGCTACCAATCGAAGTCTGGAGCAAGATGCCACTGGTGGACAATTTCGGCTCGATCTATTCTACCGACTCTCCGTCTTTTCTATTGAGTTACCCGCTCTGCGAAGCCGACCTGAAGACATTCCTCTATTGGTGGATCAGTTCGCCCAGCAGAATGCGGCAAAAATTGGCAAAAAACCGATGGGACTTAGCCAGGTATTTTTGGACGTGCTCATGCGCTACACCTGGAAGGGTAATATCCGGGAGTTAAAGAATGTTATTGAACGCGCAGTTATCCTCAACGACGGTCCTACGCTGTTGCCTGAGCATTTGCCGCTGGATGTCCAATCACCCGCCAGTGTAATTACTAGTCCCTTATTTGACTTGGCATCGGTTGAGAAACAGCACATCGCCCATATTCTGCAATACACCGGCGGTAACAAAACGGAGACCGCCCGATTACTCGGTATTGGTCTAAGTACCCTCTACCGGAAGATTGAGGAATACCACCTGTAGTCTACCAAAATGAGAATAAACCTTGCCATTTTGGTAGGGTAGCCCGTTCTTCTATAAATCTCTCTTTTTATTTGTTCGTGCTTAACTTTCTGACTTTCAGAAAGTTAAGCACGATTGTGTTCTCATGAGCAAAAGTGGACTGCTTTTTGGCATAACCAGTTCAAACTAAACAATGTCACGCACAAATCATGGGCACTCTTCTGCTTCTCATCATCTCGCCACTACTCTGTTTTGCTCTTTTCTACAAAGCTATTGAGTGGTTCGAACACATTTAATGTATAACCCCGGACTATCATGATCACTCTCGTTTTTATTGCCGCGCTACTGGTTTTCGCCTACATGCTGTACGTGCTGATTAAGCCGGAAAAATTTTAACTTATTCACTACGATGACAACTGAATGGATGGGCATTATCGTCATGTATGGCCTAACGGTCCTATTTGCGATTCCGCTGGGCAAGTTTCTTGCTAAAGTTTTCAAAGGAGAACCCAATGCGTTCGACTTTATGAAGCCCCTGGAGCGGCTGATTTACCGCCTTGGAGGGGTCGACGAAACCGCCGACATGACCTGGAAACAGAATCTGGCCGCGCTGCTGACGATTAATCTCGTGTGGCTGGTGCTGGCTTTCGTGCTGTTACTAACGCAGGGTAGCTTGCCGCTCAACCCCGATGGCAATCCCTCGCAAACGCTGGATCTGGCGTTTAGTACGGCTATTAGTTTTCTGGTCAACTGCGATCTGCAACATTACTCCGGTGAGTCGGGCGTAACGTACCTGACACAGCTATCCGTCATGATGTTCCTGATGTTTGTTTCGGCGGCTACCGGGATTGCCGCAGCCGTATTATTATTTCGCTCGTTTTTGCCCCAAGTGTCAGAAACCGTCGGCAATTTTTACGTGCTGTTCACCCGCTCCATCACTCGCCTGTTGCTCCCTGGTTCCATCGTTATTGCTCTGATTTTAGCCTTTAACGGAACACCGGCCAGCTTTGACGGAAAGGACACTATTGTCACCATGCAGGGCGACACAGTTGGTGTTTCGCGCGGGCCAGCGGCTGGCTTCATTGCTATCAAACACCTGGGTACGAACGGCGGAGGCTGGTTCGGAGCCAACTCAGCGCACCCACTCGAAAACCCCAATTACTTCACTAACATGGTCGAAATGGTAGCCCAGATGCTGATCCCTATAGCGATGATTTTCGCGCTGGGTTTCTTCATCAACCGCAAGCGGTTTGCCTGGATGATCTATGGCGTTATGACCATTGGCATGCTGGTGCTCCTGATACCAACCCTATTTAGTGAGTTGGGCGGTAATCCGGCTATTGCCCACATGGGCGTTTCGCAGTTGACGGGCGCGATGGAAGGCAAAGAAGTACGGTTTGGCCCGTTAGCGTCGGCTTACTGGAGTATCGTGACCACCATTATTTCGACCGGATCGGTCAACTCCATGCACGACTCCTCGATGGCCTTATCGGGTACGATGGAACTGCTAGGCATGATGGTTAACGCGTTCTACGGCGGGGTGGGCGCGGGTCTGTTAAACTTCTATTATTTCCTGATCATCGCCGTCTTTATTTCGGGCCTGATGGTAGGGCGAACACCCGAACTGTTTGGTCGCAAAGTGGAAGCGCGGGAGATCAAAATTGCATCGATCGTGGCCTTGCTTGGTACATTGCTCGTGAAAGGCGGTACAGCCCTGGCGGCCTGGTTATTGATCAACTACGGCGATGCCGACTGGGCAGTGAAACCGTCGGCCTGGCTCAATAATCCCGGTTTTCACGGTTTTTCGGAGATATTGTATGAGTTCACCTCGTCTAATGCCAACAACGGATCGGGCTTCGAGGGACTGGGCGATAATAATTTTTTCTGGAACTTCTCCACAGGTATTGTCCTGCTGCTGGGCCGATTCATCCCCATCATCGGACCAATTGCTATTGCCGGTCTGCTGGCTCGCAAGAAGTACGTACCTGAATCAGCCGGTACACTGCCCGTCGATACGCCAACCTTCGGTCTGATGATTTTCGCGGTCATCTTTATCATCACGGCTTTGTCGTTCTTCCCCGCTCTCACGCTGGGACCACTGGCAGAATTTTTCTCACTAAACTAGTGAACGTGTAGGCCGCGTATTCGGCATAACGCTCTTAAAAATACTAACATGGCAAAGCAATCATCCTCCCCTAGTTTATTCCAGCGTGAACTCGTTGGAACGGCTATCCGGGCCTCATTTATAAAGTTAAATCCGACAATTCTGATTAAAAATCCAGTGATGTTTACCGTCGAAATTGGCACCCTGATCATGGTGTTGGTGACGATCTACATTGCCCTTTCGGGCGATACCACACAGGGGTCGCTGGGGTATAACCTCATCATCACGCTCGTGCTGCTACTGACAGTGTTATTCGCCAACTTCGCCGAGGCCATTGCCGAAGCGAGGGGCAAAGCGCAGGCCGAATCGCTTCGTAAAACCCGTCAGGAAACACCAGCGAAAGTCATTCGACCTGTGGGTAAAATGTATACCAACGAAGTTGAACTGATTTCATCGGCTCAACTGGTTAAAGGTGACGTATTTCTCTGCGAACCGGGCGACATTATTCCCTCCGACGGGGAGATTATTGAAGGTTTGGCGACCATCGACGAATCGGCCATCACGGGCGAATCCGCTCCCGTAATCCGCGAAGCGGGGGGTGATAAGTCGTCGGTCACGGGTGGCACCAAAGTGCTGTCTGACCGCATCAAGGTGCAGGTAACGACCCAACCCGGTGAATCCTTTCTTGACAAAATGATCGCGCTGGTGGAAGGCGCGACCCGACAAAAAACGCCGAATGAGATTGCGTTGACTATTCTGCTGGCAGGCTTCACCCTGATCTTTATCATCGTCTGTGTCGCCCTCAAACCATTTGCCGACTACGCCAATACGCCCATTACCATTGCTGCGTTGATTTCGCTGTTTGTGTGTTTGATTCCAACCACGATCGGCGGACTGTTGTCGGCCATCGGGATTGCGGGTATGGACCGGGCGCTCCGGGCCAACGTGATTGCCAAATCGGGCCGGGCTGTTGAAACGGCTGGCGACATTGATACGCTGTTGCTGGATAAAACGGGTACCATTACCATCGGCAACCGGAAGGCGACCCACTTTTATCCGGCTCCGGGCATTTCGGAAGCGGATATGATTCGGGCGTCTGCTCTGAGTTCATTAGCTGACGAAACACCGGAAGGAAAATCGATTGTCGAACTGGCCGGCGTGCCGGTAACCAGCCGACTATCGACGGAGGGCGCAACGCTGATCAAATTCACCGCAGAAACGCGCTCGTCAGGAATTGATATACCTGGTGGAAATAATAGCGGTCCATTGCGAATTCGGAAAGGGGCTACCGACTCCATTCGGAACATCGTCACGCGGGCAGGCAATACCTTTCCGCCTGAAACCGATGAACAGGCTAAAAAGATTGCGGCTCTTGGCGGTACGCCATTAGTAGTTGCCGAAAATGAACTGGTGATCGGTGTGATCGAATTACAGGATATTATCAAGCCCGGCATAGCCGAACGTTTCGAGCGACTGCGGAAGATGGGGGTCAAAACGGTTATGGTAACGGGTGATAATCCATTGACAGCCAAGTTTATCGCTGAAAAGGCGGGCGTTGACGATTATATCGCCGAAGCCAAACCGGAAGATAAAATGAACTATATCCGTCATGAGCAAACGGGTGGCAAACTGGTAGCCATGATGGGCGATGGTACCAACGATGCCCCGGCTCTGGCGCAGGCCGACGTAGGGGTAGCCATGAACTCAGGCACGCAGGCGGCCAAAGAAGCGGGGAATATGGTGGACCTGGATAATGACCCCACCAAACTGATCGAAGTGATTGAGATAGGTAAGCAGCTTCTCATTACGCGGGGCACACTGACAACCTTTTCAATCGCCAACGACGTAGCCAAATATTTTGCCATCGTACCTGCCCTGTTCACCCTGTCGATTCCGGCGTTGCAAGCCTTGAATATCATGGGTCTGCACTCCCCTGAATCAGCCATTCTGTCGGCGGTGATTTTCAACGCTATTATCATTCCTATGTTGATTCCGCTGGCCCTGCGGGGTGTTGAGTACAAACCGATTGGCGCATCAGCCCTGCTACGCCGAAATCTGCTGATCTACGGTCTGGGGGGTATTATAGCCCCGTTCATTGGCATCAAGCTGCTGGATATGGTTGTCGGATTGTTCGTATAAGTTTAGTAATCGGACCCTGATTTCAGGATCCAAATCACCTCAAAAACAGAAGTAAAAACATGAAAACGCATATTGGACCCCCCATTCGTCTGACGTTAGTGATGCTGGTGTTATTAGTTGTCATTTATCCCTTGGTAGTAGCCGGTATTGCCCGTTTTGCCCCCGGTAGCGGTAAAGGCGAAACGGTTTCTGTCAACGGCAAAGTCGTTGGCTACAAGTTAATTGGGCAGAAATTTACCGAAGATCGGTATTTCTACAGTCGCCCTTCGGCAGTAGATTACAACGCAGCCGGGTCAGCGGGTTCTAACAAAGGACCATCGAACCCGGATTATCTGAAAGCCGTTCAGGCCCGTATTGATACGTTTCTGGTACACAACCCGGGCGTTCGGAAAGAAGCTATACCGGCTGAACTGGTAACGGCCTCAGGGTCTGGTCTGGACCCTGATCTATCGCCCGCCGGGGCGCAGGTTCAGGTGGCCCGGATTGCTAAAGTACGTGGATTACCCGCTGATAAACTGACTCAGTTGGTTGACCAGCAAACCGAAGGCCCGTTACTGGGTGTGTTCGGACCGGCTAAAGTGAATGTGCTAGCGCTAAATATAGCCCTCGACCAACTTAAGTAAACTTCTTAACTGGATTGAACAGTAGTCAATCATTATTATGATTACGCAAGGTATTGGGCTTGGATTGCTCTTTAGCATTGCCGTCGGTTTGGCGATCCTGGTTGGTCGATATATGAGCCGCGTTTTCAAGGGAGAGAGAAATGCGTTGGACTTCCTGGCTCCACTAGAGCGATTAATATACCGGATTGGGGGCATTGACCCAACGAAACCAATGAATTGGCGGCAGTACGTGGTGGCTATACTGACAATCAATGGGATATGGCTGGTGTACGCTTTCGTTTTGTTGCTGGTGCAGGCCGTCATTCCAATTTGGAATCAGCAGAGCATTCCGTCGATGGAGTGGACACTAGCACTTAATACGGCGATCAGCTTTCTGACCAGTACGAATTTACAGCACTATTCGGGCGAAAGCGGAGCCACCTATTTTACCCAGATGGCCGTGCTGACGTTTCTACAGTTCGTGTCAGCCGGAACGAGTTTGGCGGTTGGCGTAGCGGTGGTGCGTTCGTTGCAGGGAAAAGCCAGCGTGAGCGTGGGTAACTTCTATCAGGATTTTGTCCAGTCCATTACGCGGGTGTTTCTGCCTTTGTCATTGCTGGGTGCCATTGGATTGATGCTAGCGGGGGTTCCAATGACGTTTGAACCGTATCGGGTCATCACAACTTTACAAGGAGCGGCACAAACGATAGCTAGTGGACCAGTAGCGGCCATGTTGCCCATTAAACACTTGGGTTCTAACGGGGGCGGCTTTTTCGGGGCGAATACGGCGCATCCATTTGAGAATCCGTCCTTTGTTAGCTATATCATCAACCTAATCAATGTGTTTCTGCTGCCACTGGCGTTTGTCGTCTTTCTGGGGTATTTCCTGAACCGCCGGAAGTTAGCGATCATCCTGTTTACGATCATGACAGGTTGCTGGTTAGTTCTAACTATCCCAACAATTCAGCAGGAACTGGGGGGCAACGTAGCGATTAGTCAACTGGGCATCGACCAGTCGGCGGGGAGTTTGGAAGGAAAGGAAATGCGGTTTGGTACCTTGGCTTCCGCTTTCTGGTGCGGGGTAAATGTGGTGATTCCAGCCGGTACTCTGACTTCCATGCACGACAGCTATACGCCCCTGTCGGGGGTGTTCATGCTACTGGGCATGCAGGTAGATGCCTTCTACGGTGGCGTTGGCACCGGCTTTCTCTATATGTTTCTTTACATCATTCTTGCTATTTTCATCGGTAGCCTGATGATCGGTCGAACGCCCGAACTGCTGGGTAAGAAAGTGAGTTTGCCCGAGATTCAGATCGCGTCATTTGTGATTGTTAGTATGCCGCTGCTCTACATTGGTGCGACCGGTTTAGCAGTGGCGATTAAGAACGCAAACCCTGCCATCGGCTGGCTGAGTAACGGAAACGACCAACCGCCCGGCTCTCACGGCTTTACGACAATACTTTATGAATACGTCTCATCGGCGGCTGGCAACGGGTCGGGTTTCGAGGGCCTGGGCGACAACACCCCCTTCTGGAATCTGTCAACGGCGTTTGTCATGCTTTTTGGGCGATTCATTCCCATTATCGGGCCGCTGGCCATTGGCGGCATTCTATATGCTAAGCAATACATACCCCCAACATCGGGAGTATTGCCCACCGAATCGTGGACGTTCGGGCTGTTATTAACGGCCGTCATCCTGATCATCGGTGCCTTGTGTCTCTTTCCCGCTTTGGCCATTGGGCCTATTGCCGAGTACCTGACCCAATGAGGCATTGGGTTATTTTAAGGTGAGCGCCATTGCCTGACATATTAAATACGGAGTACAACAAAACCATAAACATGAATAATTTTCTAATCACATCTGCTTTTGTGGCCGGTGCTTTTACTGCATCTATTGCCCAGTCCACAGATACAACCCAAGCGCTGACCGTTTTGAGCCAACCGTCAACCGCTACTGCACCAACAACCGGATTGATGGTTTCCGGCTATATCGAAGCCTACTACAGTCACGACTTCACCGCGCCCAAAACCGCGCAGGAACGCCCCGGCTTTTTGTATAACCACAAGCGAAACCGGGAAGTAAATATCAATCTGGCGTTTGTCAAAGCGGCTTATACCAGCGAGCGTGTCCGGGGAAACCTGGCCATCCAGGTCGGTACATACGGCCAGTACAATTATGCCGCTGAGCAGGCTTTGGTGAAAAACATTTTTGAAGCCAACGCCGGGGTTAAACTGAGTAAAACGAAGGAGTTGTGGCTTGATGCTGGAATTTTCTCTTCGCACATTGGTTTTGAAAGTGCCATTTCGAAAGACTGCTGGACATTAACCCGGAGTATTCTGGCCGAAAATTCTCCGTATTATCTATCTGGGGCGAAACTTACCTATAACACGCCGAATGGTAAATGGACGCTCCTCGGATCGGTGCTTAACGGGTGGCAGCGGGTGGCTAAATTACCGGGCTATAGCGGCCCGTCGGTCAGCACCCAGGTGCAGTATCGACCTTCTTCGAAGCTAACGCTAAACTGGAGTACGTTCGTTGGCTCCGACCGACCGGACTCGCTCAAACAGGGTCGCTTCTTCAATAATTTCTACGCTATCATTAACCCAACCGGCAAGTTCGGGGTGATTTTGGGCTTTGACATTGGAGCAGACCGCAAACCAATCATCAGCGGTGATCGGCGAGTCGGTAACGGTTCTTACGTATGGTATTCACCCGTCGTGATTGCCCGGCTGGCTACCAGTGATAAAAGCTATGTGGCTGGCCGCATCGAGTATTACAACGACAAAAACGGTGTCATTATTGGGACCGGAACGGCTAACGGTTTCCAGACCTTCGGCTATTCACTAAACTACGATTACGCTATTTTGCCCAATGCCCTGTTCCGAATCGAAGGGAAGGTATATACCAGCAAAGACGCCATTTTTGAAACAAATAATAGCCTTGGTAAAACCAATACGTCACTGACAACCAGTCTAGCTATAAGTTTTTAACTTGTATGTTACGCAGCTATACGGGGAGGTAATCCGTAATTCTTTTCTTTGTGTTTCGCTGTAACCTTACTTTATGATGACCGACGACCGCGACCAGTCCGCCGACCAATTTCTCCGGCTCATTCAGGAGTCAAGGCGAGGGAAATTTAAGATCTATATCGGCATGAGCGCGGGCGTAGGTAAGTCATACCGCATGTTGCAGGAAGCCCATGCGCTTCTTCGCAATGGCATCGATGTGAAAATTGGCTTTATTGAAACCCACAACCGGGCAGAAACCCACGCATTGATTGACGGATTGCCGCTTATTCCCCGCAGAACCCTATTTTATAAGGGGCGTGAGCTGGCTGAAATGGATGTACAGACCATCATCAATATCCATCCTGAACTAGCCATTGTTGATGAACTGGCCCACACCAATATTCCCGGTTCTAAAAATGAGAAACGCTGGCAGGACGTGTTAGAGATTCTGGATGCGGGTATCAATGTGATCTCGGCGGTTAATATCCAGCACATCGAGAGTTTATATGATGAAGTGAACGAAATTACGGGCATCGACGTCACCGAGCGCGTGCCTGACCGGGTGCTTCACCTGGCCGATGAGGTGGTCAACATTGACCTGACGGCCGATGAGCTGATCAACCGGCTGAAAGAAGGGAAAATCTATGATCAGGCTAAGGTCGCCACGGCCCTAACAAATTTTTTTCAAACTGAGAAGATTCTGCAACTTCGTGAACTGGCCCTACGCGAAGTGGCTACCGCCGTTGAACGCAAGATTGAGACGACCGTTCCGACCAACCTACAGGCTAAGTCGGAACGGTTCTTAGCGAGTATCAGCTCGAATCCGGATATTGCCCGTCGGGTTATTCGCAAAACAGCCCGGCTGGCGGCTTACTTCAATTCGCGTTGGTATGTGTTGTATGTCCAAACGCCTGCCGAAGCCCCGGACCGCATCCGACTGGACCTGCAACGGCATCTGATCAATAACCTGAAACTAGCTACCGAATTGGGGGCCGAAGTTATTCAGGCAAAGGGCCCCAACGTGGTGAGCTGCATAATGGAGGAGGTTCAAAAGCGGAAGGTGACGACGGTCTGCATTGGTAAACCCCATTTCAACCTGCTTCAGATTATTTTGCGCACGTTTGCCTTCAACCAGCTTCTCAACCGGCTCTCCGAGTCGGATACTGACTTAATTATTCTCTCGTAACGATGACGCTTAAAGCCAAAATATCGCTCTCGCTTGTCTTTCTCTTTAGCATAATTTTGGTGCTAGGGGGATTAGGTGCCTTCTATCTGAACCGGTTATCCCTTGATTCGCAGGCAATCCTGAAAGATAATTACATTTCGCTGGAGTTTGTTAGCAACATGCAAAAGGCCTTGAATACACTCGATGATCCGGATGCCTTACCTGATTTTGATGCCAACCTGAAGAAAGAAGAAGCTAACGTGACAGAGGTGGGCGAGCAGGACGCTGCGAGTGCCGTACGACGGGAATTTAATCGACTGCGGAGTGGTACTACCGACAGAATGGCCATTAATCGAATTCGTCAGCATTTATTTACCATCGATGACCTGAACCGGCAGGCCATTGCGCGAAAGAGTAAAATAGCCGAGCAAACGGCCAAGAATGCGCTGGTTTGGCTAGGGGCAATTGGTACACTGTGTTTTTTGGTTGTGTTTTCCTTCGTCATCAACATTCCCAGCTACATTGCGGGTCCACTTAGGGACTTAACGCGGGGTATTAAACAGATTGCCAGCCGCAATTTTGAGGAGCGGCTGCACTTTAAGTCAAGCGATGAGTTTGGAGAACTGGCCAGTTCGTTTAACTCCATGGCCCAAAAACTGGATGAGTACGAGCACTCCAGCCTGGCCAGGGTTCTGTTTGAAAAGAAACGAATCGATACGCTGCTACAGATCATGCCCGATGGCATTATTGGATTAGATGAGAAACGTCGAATCCTGTTCATCAATCCGGTTGCCGAACGACTACTTGGCACAGACAGACAGCAATTTGTTGGTAAGTATGCGCCGGACGTAGCCACCTCGAATGACTTACTGCGTACGCTGATTCAGGATATTATGGCCGATCCGATCAGTGAAGAATCACGGCCAGCCGGCCAGCTTCCTTCCGATGGAACCAGTAATCTGCTAAAAATTTATGATCCCGATGCAAATGGAAAAGGGAAGGAAAACTACTATGCCAAACAGATTCACGCCGTTGAAGTAACGCCCACGGGTGAGACGCAAACCGTTCATGCCGGATATGTGATTGTGCTACAGAACATCACCTCGTACAAGGAACTGGACCTGGCCAAAACCAATTTTATTGCGACGGTTTCCCATGAATTAAAAACGCCCATATCCGCCATCAAAATGAGCTTGAAACTCTTAGCCGATAAGCGGCTTGGCTCACTAAATGAGGAGCAACAGGAGTTGGTGGGCAACGTGGAGGAAAGTGCAGATCGCTTGTTACGCCTAACCGGGGAGTTACTGAATATGGCGCAGGTCGAATCCGGGCAAATTCAACTTCAGATTCAGTCCGTAAATCCAGCCGAACTACTAAACGTAGCGATTAGCGCTCTAAAAACACAGGCCGAGCAGAAACACATTCAGTTCGCCTTAACTATACCTCCTAATCTTCCCTTTGTGAAAGCCGATCCGGACAAAGCCTCCTGGGTACTAATTAACTTTTTGTCCAATGCCATCCGGCATAGCCCCAGTGAGTCATCAATCGATCTAACGACCCGTCAGGTTGGTGATCAAATTGAGTTCTCGGTGCGCGACTATGGCCCCGGTTTACAGGAAGAGTATCGTGACCGGGTCTTTGATCGCTACTTTAAAGCACCTGGACTCAATGGATCTCCCAGCGGAACGGGTCTTGGTCTGGCAATTTCCAAAGAGTTTATACAGTCAATGGGTGGCCAGATCGGACTGCTCCCGGAAGTGAGGCCTGGAGCGGCTTTTTATTTTCGGCTGGCGATTGCCTGAAACGACGGTCAAGTACTTTTAATGCGGTCGTAGCAACACATTTGAGGACTAATTCATCCAGCGTTAGAGCGTTAAAAGGCTGCCAACTTAATGAATGACTAACGAGTTAAAGGCCGGCCTACAAGATCACGCTGTTATGTAGCTACTTCTTAGCAAAAGTGGCCAGGGTATAAATTATCTTACCCGTTCTAAAAGACAGATGGCATGCTTTTAGATCTGATGCTTTTAGATCTGATCATTTTGGATCTTGACATGACACCATTAAATGGATTCGAAGTACAGGAACGGTTCCCATCCGAATTGACTTTCCAAGTATTAACTAGCTGGTTACGAAAATATTAGTTAAAATTATGACAAGATTGCAACACTGAAGATAGGTCCAGCATTTTTTTGAGTAAGTCCCTTGGATAGATTCCTGTTGAAGAAATTTGGTTAATTGGTTTAGCATTGGCAACTTGTTTAACTGAACCAGCCACTGTTATAACTAGCCTTAATGCTTGAACAATATCTGGGTATGGAGCAACAACCCCGACAAACCGATCAGATAGTCGATGTAGGCAGGGAGCAAGACGACAAGTTCCGTACACTTGCTCATGACCTGATGAATTGCTTTAGCGCCATCAACTTTGCCGCTCATTTTCTGGAGTCAACGGCGCTCTCTACAACCGAAAAGACGGTATACAGGGACGTGTTAACCCGTAATTTGACGAGTGCGGAATCATTACTAACTCTGTTACAATCTTTTTCACACCAGTCGGATGTTACTTCATTGTTGCCACGTCTTCATGCTCAACTGCCAGCTGTTGTACCTGAAGAAGGGAGAAATCAGATTGAACAGTTCAAGCAGATTATAGACGGTTTATTACCCCCTATAATCAGCTAGAAGCAGTATCGACTTTAATAGCCTCAGACACATAACGCAGCTGTGTATAGCAAATCTGAACTTATTAAGCCGGTCGCTAACATCCCCTTTTTATTTGCCCGCATTGCTGATGCCTTTAACCTAATCTATGTTTTCCTAGTTATGTAAAAGAAACTTAATTTGTTACGCTAATGGCAAAACGTAAACAGTATGCATTGCCTACCAGTGACGAGCTGATGGATCAAACCACTCAGTTTAGTGAGGTATTCGCCCTCGATAACGTTACTCAACTACGGAAGGCCGTCGATCAGGTAGTATATGGTGAGGCTGAAACCAGTGCATCCGGTGATGATGTAGCTCGAGCACATACGATCGAGGTCTTAGCCACACTGGGCCAGATGGGCATCTTGACGGAGATGGATTTAGATGAAGCCAGAAAAAGTTATTTATAAGTAGTGGTAGAAAAGTTACGGGGCGGTTTTAATCGAAGCATTGAGAGGAATTAGCTATATCGAAGGTCAAAGTTGAATACCCTTTTCTCTAAGGTTGCTATCTAGAATAAGTAGTGTAAGCCAAGCCATGAATACTGATAAAGCGTATCGTAACTGCGTAGAAGAAGCTGTTAATGGGGAAGTGACAAAATATCTTCCCATTCCTGCTTTAGATTTTTTAATGGTTCTCTAAAGGACTTTCCATCGAAGATCTCAACTGGCAAGGATATCGTTTTTTGTGAGCCGTTTACCAATTCTACTTTGCTTAACTGCCAGCCTTCATTAACCAGACTAGTTAAAATGTCAAAGCCTGATTCAAGGTCTGGACCACCAAAAGTTGAAGCTTGAAATTCACCCTGAGGGTTGCGACCGGAAAACAACAAGATTATCATTCTATTTGGGAACATACAAGGGTGTACACAAGAGTTTATGCCCCCTTTTCAATTACCTGAGCTACTAGGGTTAGAGAAAATTAAGTACAAATAGTAACTCAGATTTTTAAAGAATACTGAAAACGCCACAATCGCACCAGCCACGATTCTGAAAATTATCCTGCTTTAATTTCCTTTTTTATTGTCTGTAAAATTTAGATTTTTACTCTACGTTTCACACGAGCATTTTAGGCGTTTAGGAAAAAAGGTTGTACTTTTTTGGGTACAGAAATCCATATACAGGTAAATGGAGTGTTGTTACCTAGGATCTGGGCGAAGTTAAAAAAACGTTGAGATTTGCTGGATAGAAAGCCCAAATTCTCATTTTAAGGTCCCCCAAATGAACCATCTCGATCAACTTGAGTTCATGACAGATTTGAAAACGGCGAGTAATGTACCATCAAAGGCAGCCTTTAAAAGAGTTCACCAGTTTTGATAATTGATTAATTACAGATCGAAACCCTTTAATAATACACTTATGAAAGCCACTATACCAGGGAAAGTGAATGTAGAGCTATTGACAATTTTTGAGTCAATTTCTCAGCGGGATTGGGTAATCAAGGGATGGGTTATTCACTTCTTGTTTTCCGAAAAGAAGCTTCAGCAAGTCAAGAAATTATCAAAACTTGACAAATGGTACGAAGACCCCCTCGTTATTCATAGTTGTATCGACAGGCTCCAGAGTTGTTTCAATAGTATCCAAAAATTTCATACTGCCTTTGGGGTGTTGCCTCAAGTTGGAGATCGCTTATATGACGAAGATTCGGGTATGATCGTTCAGGACCGCTCTATCGATGGTGATCTAATGGTTATTAGCTTTACCCTCAGTACGTAGTCAATCAATCGCTTTGTTTATCAATGGCTGTCTTATGATTTATGTAGGCTTAATGAGGTATGTAACTGACTAGTTAGTTGGATACGATAGTAACTTGCCTGCCGCTCAAGAGAAACGATTTTAACTCGGTCCCTTTGCCATGGACTTAACTGTTTGTAAAATTGATTCGTTGATCTGAAATATTATTCGCCACTCCTCATTGTCCTTACGTTTGCTAGAAAAGAAATTGATACAAGAAGATGAGATAATTACATTAAAATTTCCTTCAAAAGCATCCTGACGACTTCGTGAGTGACAAGAGTGCCGACAAAATTAAGTAGATAAGTGACGTTGCAGCTAGGGTATCTCCTTTATTAACCAGGCTATCTAAACGCGAATGCTTAGCGAGTGAGCCGAATTTGGGAAGGTAGTTCAGTTGATTTGCAACCGTAATGACATTCATCATCCAGTCGTATGATTATTGCCGGACCACCTCATGCCCCCTGTTTTTGACAAAGTATCAATTCTCTAACGTGCGGCTTATTCACTGGTTGTAGCCGCTTATAGACAGGATACTAGCCTATCTATCAAGTTAAAAACGTCGACTGACTTATTTATCCAGTGAGCCGTAAGGGTTGATAAAGGTCGACTATTCGGTTAACAATCATATTGTATGTTGACATCCATCATTGACAAATCTTTAACTACTACTCAATTTTGTCTTGTCTGGTACAGACGTTAACCCACCTGCATACTTAATGAACTTTCCTGGCAAAGTGATATACATGGCTGATGATGATGCTGACGACCGATACATTATGCATGAAGCCCTTAAGCAGGTCGATCCATTAGTCACCATTATCGAAGCTGGAGACGGCGGGGACTTACTGGCCATGCTGGAGTCCTGGAGCCAGCAGCCATCTCCTCAGCCCGTACATTTAATACTGCTTGATATGAACATGCCTAAAGTCAATGGCCTGGAAACACTGACGGCAATTAAAGCCAACCCGGTTCTTCGCCATATCCCGGCCGTAATGATTTCTACCTCTGCCGAACCCGCTCAGGTGGTCGCTGCCTATCAGCACGGTATCAACGGATATATTCAAAAGCCTGTGACGCAGTCCCACATGAATCAGATTGCCCAGGCCATTAAAATCTGTTTCTTAAATACAGCCGTGGTGTAAACTACGGAGTGGCATACCATGACCCTTACCAGTCCCAACCGGTTTTGATAAACGCCATTTAATCGCCAACTTCCCATCCTGTCAATAGTACCTGTAGACTGAGTTATTGCTTTTCTCAACAGCGATGCGTCCACACCGGTAGGGTAGGGGCCATTTTTCAGTTTAACTATGAATACTACCCCACCTGGTCTGTCGGAAGAGGAAACAGATCCCGCGAGTCTCTTGCGTCAATTACAAGAAGCTAACCACGCGCTGGTCCGTCAGCTAACTGATCGAACAGTCGAACTTAATCGGGTTCAGGCCGCCCTGACTGCTTGTGAACAAACCAAGGCCCAAAGCTTGCAAAACGAGATAGAACGTTCCCAGCTACTGTCTCGGGAACGAGAATTAAATGACCTGAAATCGAATTTTATTACACTGGCTTCCCACGAATTTCGCACCCCAATGGGTACCATTCTCTCTTCGGCTTCCTTAATCGGGCGCTACAACGGGGCCAGCGATAGAGATAAACGTGAGCGGCATGTCCAGCAAATCAAATCGGCGGTGAATAATCTGACGGGTCTGCTCAATGACTTTCTTTCACTTAGCCAGATGGAACAGGAAACCCTGTACGGTCGTCCCTATCCAGTGGATATAGTCACTTTTTGCAAGGAGTTCATCGACGACATGCAGATGGTGATTAAACCCGGTCAGCATGTGGTCTATCACCACTTGGAAGGCCCATCGACTGTATCAATTGACGGGCAGATGCTCAAAAATATTCTGGTTAATCTACTAGTCAATGCCAGCAAGTATTCGGCCGAAGAAAAAGAAATTGAGCTAACGACGAAAGTTCAGCGCAACCAGCTTGTTATTACGGTCAAAGACCAGGGTATTGGTATACCCGATGTTGATAAAGACAATCTATTTATCAGTTTCTTCCGGGCCCGTAATGCCATCAAGGTGCAGGGAACAGGATTAGGTCTTTACATAGTTAAGCGATATGTAGACCTGCTGGGCGGCACGATTACCTTCACCAGCCAAGTTAATTCAGGCACCGTCTTCACCATTGAGCTTCCGCTAACTTCTCTTCCCGCACAGCCGCCTGTATGAAAACCATTTTAGTCATTGAAGATAATGCCGAGATGCGGGGTAATATAACTGAGATTCTCGAGTTAGCTCCCTATCAGGTGGTTCAGGCAGAAAATGGTAAACAGGGTGTTGCTCTGGCCCGCCAAACCCGTCCTGACCTGATACTATGCGACATTATGATGCCTGAACTAGATGGTTACGGTGTGTTGCATATTTTGGGTAATGATCCCGGTTTAGCCGAGACGCCCTTTCTGTTTCTGTCGGCAAAGGCCGATGCCGCTGACTTTCGTTTTGGGATGAACTTAGGGGCGGATGACTATTTAACCAAGCCATTCGATGACCTCACTCTGCTCAATGCGGTGGAGTTACGGCTCAAAAAAGGGGAGCGTGATCAACATGGCACTATACTTACCAACACCGCGAGACTCGAAAAATTAACGCGCGCCATCATGAGCGAAGGCGACGCTCATCAGTGCCTGCGCGAAAATTACCCCATAACTCACTATAACAAGAAGCAGCCGCTTTTCACCGCTGGTAGCTCATCCACATCATTATACTTTATCGACAAAGGCAAAGTCAAGATTTTCCGAACGGACCAGGGTGGGAATGAATACATTACCGCTCTGCTGGGCGCTGGCGACTTTGTGGGCTATATAACCTTGCTGGAAGATGGTCCATATGAAGAAACCGCTGAGATTCTGGATGATGCTGAGATCTGTACTATTCCAAAAGGAGACTTTCTTGAATTAATTTATCACCATCAGGATGTAGCCAACCAATTCATCCGGCTACTGACCGGTGCTGTAGCCGAACATCAGGAACGACTCCTGAAGCTGGCCTATCAATCTGTGCGAAAACGGGTAGCTGAAGCACTGCTGATGTTTCAGCGAAAATACCATCCTCAGGCCAACGGTTTAACGGATACACCAATGGGCAACAGCTCCACCGCCATGACTCTATCGCGGGACAATTGGTCAGATTTAGTAGGAGCCTCTACCGAGACGGTCATCCGTATCTTAAGCGACTTTCGAAACGAGGGGCTTATTGTCATTAATGGCAGCCAGATCACCTTACTTGACATTGACAAGCTAACCCGTCTGAAGCACTGACGAACTGAAATTTATGTCTATCAAAGTTGATAAGAATTATCCTCCTATCTGATAGATATCATCACTGGTTGGGTCGTTTGTCATATTCAGATGAGTTTCTAAACCAAGACCTGCTTGCCTTTGCCAGTGGTAGTAGTGTTGAGAAAGAAAATCTTGTTGAGGAGCCTAACCTCTCATAAACAACATAGAACAAGCAACAGAGAAAATCACGTTGGACTAACAGTTTAACGTGATTTTCTCTGTTGAAAAGGTACGGGAATCATTTCTTGTATAAATACCAGTTTGTAAAAGTGTTATAGATTTTTAGAACCTTCATTCGAAAACATAATACCTTCTGATTTTAATTCTCTCCACATGTGGAGAGAATTAAAATCATTGAATAACTGATTGTTTTGCGTTTTCATAGTTATTTCTTTTTCTCATTACGAAAGAACAGCTTCAAGGTTAAAATATATTAAAATACATAAAATTTAATTTCCCTTTAATTAACGGTACTATATTTTGAATAATGCATCATTTTATTGTATAATAAGTAGAATATAGTCAATATTGACGAATTATATATTGATATTTATATAATATGCAAAATAGATTTTTATCTTTAAATGTGGTTTTAGAACTATATAATCTGGTCAATTGAATGATATACCTGATTTAAATCGCATTTAATGAAAGCAGTGAAAGCATTTCCTGCATAAGAGGATTGTTATAGAACGAATTTCAGCATTTCGTTTAACAGGCGTTCGAGATAGGTTTAACCCATTCCAGAGTAAGAACGGGGGCAACTATTTATCTATACCACCCATCATATTCCACAAAATACTTTTACGGGCTACAGACAACCCGTCTTGGAGGAGTATAGTCATTTCTAATTTTTTGTATACATAAACAATAAAATAGTTACAAATAATCAACGGCTAACGTCAATCTAATTATGAGAAAAGTACGTATACGCTTACTGGTGCTTCTGATTCTGTGCCTATCTGGACCATTATTTGCTCAAACCCGAGTGATAAAAGGTATTGTTACATCTGGTGAGGACAATGGAGCCCTTCCCGGTGTAAACGTACTTCTGAAAGGAACCTCGATTGGCACATCGACCAATGCGGAAGGAGCTTATTCATTTACTCTGCCGACAAGCGCAGGCAAGAATGCGACCTTAGTTTTTTCGTTTATTGGTACTGTTACTCAGGAAGTGCTTGTTGGTAACCAAAGTAGCATTTCTATCAAGCTCAAACATGACGCAACGTCGCTGGACGAAGTCATTGTCAGTGCGTTAGGTTTCAAAGAAAACGCTGATAAACGGGGAGCTACGGCATCGAAGATCGACGCTAAAGACATTGTTCGGTCTGGTGAAACAGGCGTTATCAACGGTATGGCAGGAAAGGCTGCCGGTGTTCAGATTACTAAATCAGCTGGTGACCCCGGTGCTGGTTCCTACATCCAGATTCGAGGTCAAAATACGATCACCGGCTCCACGCAGCCACTGGTTATTGTTGATGGTATTCCCATTAGTAATTCGACACTGGGCGACGGAGCCGCGGGTGTAACCCAACAATCCCGCCTGAATGATATTAACCCCGAAGATATTGCTTCCATGCAAATCCTGAAGGGCGCTTCTGCCGCAGCCTTATGGGGTTCACGGGCCGCCAATGGTGTAATTGTCATTACAACAAAAAAAGGGGCCAATAGTGATAAGGTGAATATCTCCTACAGCTCCACCGTTTCGTTCGATACACCTAACCTGTTACATCCCCTGCAAAGCAACTATGGGCAGGGTTCCGATGGTGTATATAATCCAACCAGCGCAAATTCATGGGGCGATAAGATTGCAAATCGGGCTGGAGGTACTGATGTCGTCAACATGAACGCTGGACGTTTTGAGTCTTATTCCGGTAAGACATACTACCCAATTCTTACTAAAAACTCGCAGCAAACCTATCTTAACGAGCGTAAGGACGCTGTATTTCGGACAGGTACCTATATTGATAACAACCTGTCTATCAGTGGCGGGAATGATAAAGGAAATTTTTATCTGAGTATTGGCGACCTGCGTCAGAAAGGAATAATTAACGGGCAAAGCGATTATAATCGGACTACTCTTCGGTTTAACTCCGAACGTCGCTTTAACGATGTTATTAAATCTACGACCAACGCTACCTACGCCCGGACAACATCCAACCGGATTCAACGGAGTAACAGCGTTAATGGACTATATATCGGGTACTTACGTACAGCACCTGATTTCGATAGTCGTGATTACAAAGGGAATTATTTCGCTTCGCCAACGGCCAGCGCTATCCCAAACCGCCAACGTTCCTACCGAAACTATATAGGGGCTTTGGCTAATCCAATCTATAACGATCCGTTGTGGGCCATCAATGAATTGACCAACTTCTCGGAAGTTGACCGCTTCATTATGAGTTCAGAAGTACTCATTACGCCATCAAAATGGTTCGACATAACGGCTCGCGCGGGTATTGATGCAAACACAGATCACCGAATTACAAACTACCCCATAAACTCAGCGGTAAACAGTGGTCTGGGAAGTTTCGAGGAAGCTATCTATAAAGAATCGGAGATGAACGGCGACATTATTGGCCGGGCGTTTGGTGATTTCGGGAAGAACGTTACCAGTACGTTGATCGTTGGCTTTAACCTTAACGACCGGAAATACCTCAATCTGGGCGGTACGATGAACACGTTCATTATTCCTGATGCACCCGCCAATTTTGGTAATTCGCTAACATCTAACGATGCACCGTATCGGACAACCACACACCGCCGGATGGCTCGACTCTACTCGACCCTGAATGTGGGATTCTATAACCAGTTGTATGTCAACGCATCGGTAGCAGCTGAATCGGGTTCTACATTTGGTAGCCAGACAAAGTCGACCTTCTATTATCCGTCTGCCGATCTGGCCTGGCAGTTTACGCAACTGCCGATCCTACGCGACAACAATATCCTGTCATTCGGTAAACTACGCGCTTCTTTTGGTACTGTGGGCGTACAACCTGACGCCTACAGGAACACCACCACCTACATAAATGCTTCGTTTAGCAGTTGGGCCAATCCACTTAGTGGTTCTGGTTATGGCAATGGAGCTTATGTACGCAATGCCACTCAGGGCGATCCATTTTTGCAACCTGAACGAAAGACAGAATATGAAGTTGGTACTGACCTTCGCTTCTTAAACAACCGATTGACCGCAGGCTTCACGTACTATTCAAATGAAATTACCAATTTGTTGTTAAACGTAGCCGCGGCTGGTTCGACGGGTTATACGTCGAAATATACCAACGCTGGTTCGATGACCAACAAAGGATGGGAATTGGAACTTCACTACAACATACTCAATAATAAAGGATTTAACTGGAACGTCTTTGGTAATGTAAGTCGGAATATCAACCGCGTAACCAACTTAGCCGGAACGGACATCATCACGCTTGGGGGCTTCAGCAGCACAGCCAGCACGGTGGCTAAAGTGGGCTACGCTATGTCATCGCTCTATGGGGGTACATATCTGCGGTCGGAGTCAGGCGCGCTAAACCTCAATGCCAATGGTTTTCCGCAAGTCGCTCCGCAGTTTGGCGTTATTGGTGACCCGAACCCAGACTATCGCGGTGGTTTCGGAACAAACCTGTCTTACAAGAAAATCTCTTTAAACGTCCTATTTGAGACCTTCCAGGGTGGGGATTTCTACAATGGCACAAGAGGAGTTCTCTATAACTTTGGTACGCATGCTGACGTTGGCAACGACGTAACGCTGACGAAAGATTTGAAGAACTACGCGGGCAAAACCATTGCAGCAGGGAGTACCGTTCGGGGGAATATCCAGGACTTTGGCGCGGGTCCGGTACTACTCGATCAGTCATACTACACCTCAATTGGTGGCGGTTTCAGCACATTGGTCGAACAGTTTATTACGGATGCCAGCTGGACCCGGATACGCGAAATTTCGGTGGGTTATTCGATCAGTTCGCCAAAATTCCGTCAGAAAACCAAATTGCAGTCTATTGATGTAACCGTAACAGGCCGTAACCCCGTTCTGTGGACTAAAATGGTCGGTATTGATCCGGAAACGGCACTTAATGGAGCCAGTAACTCACGGGGCCAGGACTACTTCAACAGCCCGAATACCAAGTCACTGCTTTTCAGTGTGAAAATCAATTACTAATTCTCTCGAAGCCGTCTCTTATTATGAAGCGAATATATAAATCCGTTTTCTCCGTTTTACTTGGTCTCCAGTTTCTTTCCTGTTCGTCTATTGTAGAGAACTTGAACGTAGACCCCAATAATCCAACTAAGTCAACGGCTAGTTTGCTGTTGACCGGTGCTGAGATTGCCAATATGGCGACTCAGGAGGGTATGGCCAGCCGTTTGACAAGCATCTGGGACGGCTACGCCACCGGGGCTGACCGCCAATGGCTGGATTACTATAATTACAATGTGACGGCTGGTGTCTATGATGCCGACTGGAATCTGGTTTATCAGGCAACGAATGCCAATGCGCTGCTCGCCATTGATCAGGCAACAGCTCTCGGAAATCGCAAACTGGTTGGTATAGCCAAAGTATTACGTGCCAATGCATTAGCCACCGGCACTGAACTTTGGGGCGACATTCCATTCGATCAGGCAGGTGATATTGTCAAATACCCCAGCCCGGCATTTGAACCACAGGCAACAGTTTACACAAAACTGCTCGCACTGCTGGACGATGCAATCGCCGATCTAAAATCGGGTGTGGGTACCGTTACTACAGAAGATATTCACTTCGGCGGAGATGCCGCCAAATGGACGCAGGTAGCCTATACCCTAAAGGCTCGATTGCTAACCGATATGAAGCAATATGATGCCGCTTACACAGCGGCCCAGACTGGCGTTAGCGTTTATGCCAATTCGCTTTATGCGCCACATGGCAACACGGCCAACGTAAACCAAAATGCGTATTTTTCCTTTCTGGCTAGTTCGCGAACCGGCGATATAAATGCCGTAGGTGCCTACAATGTTGGTCTATTGAATCCTACCAGCGCCAAAAACAGAAGTAATGCGAAAACCATCGAAACGGCTCGGTTCAAGTTTTATTACTTAGAAGTTGGTGTTAATAGTCCTGGTAAAGTTGAGCCTAACACAACAGGTACAACGGGCTTCTACGCTCAAACAGCTAGTTTCCCACTCGTAACATATCAGGAAAATATTCTGACGCTGGCAGAATCGGCTTTACGTTCGGGAAAGGGATTTGCAACGGCGTTAGGTCATTTGAATGCCTACCGGGCTTTTTTGAGTACAGGCGGCTATATTAACTCAGCTTATCTGACGGCGGGTACGTTCAAATATGATCCGTATGTAGCGGCTGATTTTGCAGCCGGTGGTATCGAAAATATCGATGGCATTACAAGTGATAATGCCCTGCTACGGGAAATTTTGCAGGAACGCTACGTCTCCTTCTACGGGCAACATCTGGGATGGGATGATGAGCGCCGTACCCGTGCCGAAGCATATGGCATCAAGTTAACGCCTAATAATGGTACGTTGCTCCCATGGCGATTTATTTATCCACAAAATGAACTCAATTCCAACGCCAATGCGCCAAAACCAGTACCGGCTACCTTCGAAATACCAGCGATTTACAAGTAGTTCTTTTTTAGAACCGCTATACGTCCAGCGGTTCCGAAACTAAATTTCTCTTTTGTATCCCCTAAACTTACAGGAGAACTACGCCGTGAACCGCCGAGATTTTATTCAATTCTTAGGGATGGGCGATCATCAATGTGTTGAATTAAATAACCGACAAAAGCTTTTACCTTTTTTGTGGTGTTGGCGGGGCCGCCCGTGCGGTTTAAGAACCCGACACTACAAAAAAGGTAAAAGCCTAATTTATATCGGCATATCGTCGGTTTATTTCTTCAAACAAATAATGCCTTTCCATCCATCCCTGACAATTCACCCATGCGGGTCGATGGTAGCCTGATTCCGCCCATGAAAGTTTGCGATTTTACATTTTCCAGTTTATCAGATGCAGTATAGCTTCAACGTCTATTTACTCGTTGCCTTCGTTAGTTTATGGGCTCGTTCGGCGGGGGCGCAGGCTCAGTTTTCCGCTCAGGAAATCAGCAATCTGAAAAATCAGGCTAAAGGCATCGACATTGTTAAAGATACCTACGGCGTTCCGCACGTATATGCGAACAGATGCCGACGCTGTATTTGGTGTCATGTATGTACAGTGCGAAGAGTTTTTTGACAAAGTAGAAAACTCACTTATTACCCGGTTGGGTCGGCTTTCGGAAATTGAAGGCGAGTCGTCCATCTACAAAGACCTCTGGACCCGCCTGTTTATCGATTCTACGAAGGCTGTTCGTTTCTACAAACGATCTCCACTCTGGCTTCAGAAGTTATGTGATGCCCACGCGGCAGGAATTAACTTTTACATAATTACGCATCCAGCGGTCAAACCTAAACTGCTTACCCGAATAGAGCCGTGGATGATTTTGATGAATAATGTGCCAGCTATGGGCGGCAGTAACGTCAGTGAAGCAGATTTCAAGGCTCTTTACGTGAAAGAAGCCACACAATCCCCTACGGGCAGTCGGAGTTTTACGGCTGAACCACCAAAAAATGATGGTTCTAACGGCTGGGCGTTGGCACCTTCCAGAACGAAAAGTAAAAAGGCCATGCTTTTCATTAACCCGCATTCCGAATATTATGGGCGACTGGAAATTCAGATGGTAAGTGAGGAAGGTCTAAATGCGTACGGCGCTCCTTTTTTGGGGCAGTTCAATATTTTTCAGGGCTTCAATGAATTTTGCGGCTGGATGCACCCGGTTTCTCTTTCTGATGCGAAAGACCTGTATGCCGAGCAAATCGAACGCAAAAATGGTCGGCTTTTTTATCGATACACTGGAGCGTTGCGTCTGGTAGACAGCACCCGGCATGTTCTCCGGTACAAGACAAAAGATGGCTTCGGCACCAAAAACATCGTGACGTACCGAACCCATCACGGTCCTATCGTCTACGCTACTGCTACTCGGTGGATTTCGCTCAAAACCTACGAGCCTAACGTTGACTTACTCGCCATGAACTGGCAAAAGATGAAGGCCCGCAACCTGAAAGAGTTTACCGCTGCCTTGAACACCCGGGCGATGGTCGGCAGCAATATCGTTTATGCCGATAAAGCGGGGAATATTGCCTATTGGCACGGCAATTTCGTGCCGAAGAAAAATCCGTTACTCGACTGGAAACGCCCCGTCGATGGGACCACTACAGCGACGGAATGGACGGGTACACATGCCTTAAAAGAGTTGCCTCAGTACCTCAATCCGGCCAATGGCTGGATACAGAACTGCAACTCGACACCCTTGTACGGCATTGGACGGTTGGACACACTAATGATAAAACTGCCAACCTACATGCTACCCGATGGTCATACCCCTCGTGCGGTTCATGCCGTACGCGTACTGACTCCCTTGAAAAACGCGACGATGGATGATGTTATTTCGGCTTCGTACGATTCGTATTTACCCAGTGGAGAACGATTTATTCCCAGCCTGATAGCGGCTTATAATTCCATTGCCAATGACTCCCTGCGGGCTAAGCTAGCCGAACCTATAGAAACCTTAAAAAAGTGGGATTTCAGAACAGATACAAATTCTGTAGCTACTACACTAGCCGTACATTGGTTGGAAAAAATCATTCAGTTGGATATGGCCCGGCTGCCTAAACCCGCCACCACGGAGGAGCAATATTCACTTACTAACGGAGCCGCCATCACAACCGAATTTATTTCTGCTCAAGAGCAAGTTACGGCGCTGGTTCAGGTGGTAATGGACTTAGAGAAAGATTACGGTTCCTGCAATGTTGCCTGGGGGGCCGTCAATCGTTTCCAGCGAATCGCCAGTGGGGAACCCAGCGATCAGAAACCCAGTTGGGCAGTTCCTGGTACGCCCGGTTTTATGGGTTCGCTGAATGCATATGTTAGCCGCAAAAGCCCGCAAACGAAAAAGCGGTATGGTATTACAGGGAATACGTTTGTGGCCGTAATTGAATTTGGTGACAGGCTCAACGCCAAGACTATTTTGACTGGAGGATCAAGCACAGACCCGAGTTCACCGCACTTCTCCGATCAGGTGAATGGCTACATAAATGGTACCTACAAAGACATCTTCTTCTACAAAAAAGACGTCTACCAGCATGCCGAGAAAGTGTACCATCCGGGAGAATAGACTCGTAGACTACCAGAAATTGCGGTCAAATCCAGTATGAATTCTTATTAAGTGATAAGAATGAGGTCGCCCGAGCGGTCTAAATCTCAGTCCCGAGCATCAGAAGCGGGTACCTCTCCAAACTGCTCTCCGCCAGAAAAGAGGTCAAGTATCTAGTCGTAGTCTTCCTTGTGAAGGTCTACGTGTTCTGCTTCAGGCTTTGACTTCCTTACTGGTTTGTCCGGTACGAATAAGTCAATTAGCCCGTGGGCAAGCAGTAATGACGAGACAAACAGAAGATCATAAAATCGTCTGAACATATCACTTAGACGGTAGAAGTAAAGAAATGTCACTACAACTGTAAAATAAAAGCACCACCTTAATACAAGACGAATCGGCAGATACAGCTAGTCGGTTGAATAGTGCTTTTAATTGAAAGGGGGTAGCATCATACCTGAGCGAGAGGTGAGGTCAGTTGAGAAGGAATTCGCTTCATTTCCAGTCGTTTGGCTGGCGTCAGTACCAGCGGCACCGCTTCGGTCATTACATTGCTGGTATCTAAGCCATAAGTCTCTTTAGTCGATAAGGAGATTCGTTTGAGCAGCAGATATCCTTTCATTATCACCTGCTGATAAGTACTTAACTCATTGTCGTAGGATAAAAACCGCTTGAATAGCACAAACCGGAAATCGCCCGCGATACGGTGGACATTGAGCGAGCGGTACTTAGTCTCAATCTGTACCTCCTGGTCAGCCACCATGTCTAAGACAACCTGCCGAAACAAAAAATTCAGCCGAGGTTCAATCCGGAAGCCCAGATAAAACGTCACGAAATAGGCATCTTCAGCCGCCAGCGTATCAACTTTATAGCGCATCCCATAGGGTTCATCTTCCACACATAAGTGAATAAACCAATAAATATCGGCCCGTTTGGGGGAGCGATTCAATATCGAAAATAAGGTCTCGGCTTCAATCTGGTTATAATCATCAGCCGAGGTCAAGTAGACCAGGTGAGTGGCAAACTTAGGTACATTCAGATCATTGCTAAGAGCTTTTAGTACGGGTAAGTTATCCGGCAAAGAATCGTATTGGATCAGTTGATGCGTAATCGTTTCGCCCTGATACCAGAATACCATCATACCCATTAGCAGTAGTCCCAGTGTAATAGAAATCCAGCCTCCCTCTTCAACCTTTACCAGGTTAGCGGCTAAAAAGGTGGTTTCCACAATTAGAAACAGAGCGGTGATTAGCCCCGTTAGTAGAGCATTAGTGCCCTTCATGCGCAGATAAGCGTTGATCAACACCGTAGACATGATCATCGTTAACGTGACGGCCAGCCCGTAGGCAGCTTCCATATTTTTGGATTCGCGGAAATGCAGCACAATTAGGATACAGCCGACCATAAGGCCCCAGTTGACGAAGGGTACGTATAACTGCCCCCGCTCGTCGGAAGGATAAGCTACCCGCTGGCGGGGCCAGAAGTCGAGCCGCATGGCTTCGCCTACAAGGGTAAAGGCTCCACTGATTAATGCCTGAGAAGCAATAATGGTAGCTAGCGTGGCTAGAACAATGCTGAATATTGTCAGCGAAGTGGGTACGATACTATAAAAAGGGCTGGTGTCGCCTACCCGCTGGCCCAGATGTTGCATTAAATAAGCAGTTTGTCCGGCGTAGGACAGCAGCAGCATCGTTTTAACATAAACCCAACTTGCCCGGATGTTTCCCCGACCGCAGTGGCCCATATCGGAATAGAGCGCTTCGGCTCCGGTGGTACACAAAAATATACCACCCAGTAACCAGAATCCACCAGGATATTCTACCAGCAGCCGGTAGCCGTAGAGAGGGTTAATAGCCCGCAATACAGAGAAGTGGCCCAGCAGCGCTAACCCGCCAATCACCCCAATAAAGGTAAACCACACCAGCATGACCGGCCCAAAGAGCTTACCAAGCAGTTGGGTACCAAACTGTTGAACCACAAATAAGGCAATAAGAATACCAATGACAATCGGAACGGTATCGAGCTTTGGGTCGAAAATGAGCAGTCCTTCAATTGCCGACGAGACTGAGATGGGGGGAGTAATCAGCCCGTCGGCCAGCAGAAACGAGCCACCCACGATGGCAGGCACAATCAACCAACGACCGGAAAAGCGGTGGACCAGAGCGTAAAGCGAAAATATACCACCCTCGCCTTTATTATCGGCTCGCAGGGTAATAATAACGTACTTAATGGTGGTTTGGAGGGTAAGCGTCCAAATAATGCAGGAGAGTGTTCCCAAGGCCAGAGTTTCGGTTAATTCCCGACCACGAACAACCGCTGAGAGCACATACAAGGGTGAGGTACCGATATCGCCGAAGACAATGCCAACGGCTACCAGTAGGCCCTGGGGTGATACTTTATTAATCGAATAGGAGGACATGAGTTGTATGATCAGGCCGTCAGGCAATAAAGAGGATAAAGTTCTTGCGGGTAAAACCCACTTGTAAAGGCTTTGTTCGGATTGGCAGAAGGATAGCTAAGAAAA
This sequence comes from Spirosoma flavum, assembly GCF_042686045.1. NCBI lineage: Bacteria > Pseudomonadati > Bacteroidota > Cytophagia > Cytophagales > Cytophagaceae > Spirosoma > Spirosoma flavum. The sequence goes on along the minus strand of NZ_JBHUOM010000050.1, from coordinate 39,646 downwards.
GCTCGTTTTGTTAGGTCAACTCGTTAATAGATCGTCTAATCCCTATCTTCGCAGCGCTCTCATTTTTAATTAGTGATTATCTGTCAACTTCATAAACACGCAAATTAAATGGCAACGATTGCTTTGTATGGATTTGGTCGCATTGGGCGTCAATTCCTTCGCATTGGCTTACAAAATAATCTGTTTGTACCGATCGCCGTGGCCGACATTCGGGACGAACCAACCCTGGCTGCACTGTTCTCAGTTGATACCAACTATGGTCGCTGGCCTGAGCCCGTTACCGGAAGCGAAGGTAAACTAACTATCGGAGACCGGACAATTCCGTATATTAATTCATCGAAAGAAGTACCTGATTGGGGGTCACTTGGCGTTGATTTAGTTGTTGACTGTACAGGGCGCGCTTCTACCCGCGCTGGAGCGCAGATACATCTGGACCGGGGAGCGAAATACGTGCTCATCAGTGCCCCCAGCAAAACCCTGGCCGACTGCGATGCCGTGTTACTCAAAGGTATAAATCTGGATACCTTTGATCCAACCAGTCATCACATCATCAGCATGGGCAGTTGCACAACCAATGCCCTGGCTTCGGTGGTTAAAGTGATCCGGGAAAACTTCGGTATTCAGTACGGACTTTTTTCAACGGTGCATTCGTACACGAATACCCAGTCGCTGACAGACCAGCCTATGAAAGACCGGCGTGACTCGTGGGCTGCCGCCGAAAACATTATCCCCTCTTCGTCGGGAGCAGCCCGGGCGTTACAGTTCATCTGGAAAGACTTAAAAATCACCGGCAAAGCCTATCGCGTACCCACCCGAACGGGCAGCATTGCCGAACTGAACCTGATTACCGAAAAAGACTGTACAGTGCAGGAAGTCAATGATGCGTTTCGCAAAGCTGCGGCTGAAGGTCCGTTGAAGGGCGTTATGGACGTGCTGGAAGGCGAATGGGCCTCGTCGCGGATTGTGGCTGATCCACACTCGTCCATTATCGATTTACCACTGACGGCAAAGGAAGGCAATCTCCTGTCAGTAGCAGCCTGGTATGATAACGAGTGGGGATTTTCGAATCGTCTGGCTGAAGTAGCCGCGTTTATCGCTGAACGAATTTGATTGACCAGCCCAGGTTTTATCCTCGGAAACAACGTTGCACAGACAGTAATCAAGTCCCACTAACCAAATTCATTCACTTTTTAACACGACCATTCATGCAAACAAGTATTGGTATTTCAGAAGAAAACAGAGCCGTTGTGGCTCATCAACTGGCAAAACTGCTTGCCGACGAATTTGTCCTCTACACCAAAACGCTCAACGCTCACTGGAACCTGGAGGGCATGGATTTCCACTCTGTACACCTCTACTTCGAGGATTTATACAATCAGTCGGCGGGCATTGTCGACGATGTAGCCGAACGCATTCGGCAGTTGGGCCATTACGCCCCGGCCACGCTGAAAAACTTCCTGCAACTTACCCACCTGACCGAGCAGGACGAAGACGGCAACGACAGTCGTAGCTTAATCAAAAAATTGTTAAGTGATCACGAAAGCATTATCGAATTCATTCGGGGCAATATTGACGAATTTCAGGAGGCCCATAAGGATGCCGGAACCAGTGACTACATAACGGGCCTGATGGAAAAGCACGAAAAAATAGCCTGGATGTTACGGGCCCACCTTAAATAAAAGGAATTCGGAACTCTCTATCGGTTCAGCAAATGACTCTATCACAGTGAAGTAGAAAAACCTATCACTACCCTCCCGGTAGGAAACCGTTCGAGCCGAACGGTTTCCTACTTTTCCCGACCAAGCAGGCTGTATTTTTTCATATCCAGACTTGAAGAGGAAAAAACCTGCCCCTCATCGGTGATCATGATATAGGTGTATTGTGGATATTTTTTGATCAGTTTCAACCCTGTCTCTTTACCCAGAACCATCAGCGAAGTACTGAACCCATTGGCCGTTTCGGCACTGGGGCCGAAGACCGTCACGCTGCTTACGCCGGTGGCCGGATAACCCGTGCTGGGATTAATGATGTGCGAATACCGCTTGCCGTTGAACACCACAAATTTTTCGTAACTTCCGGAGGTCACAACGGCACTCTGCCGCAGCGGTACAACCGCAAAAACCGTGTCTTTGTGTAGTGGATTGGTAATTCCCACAGCCCAGTCACGCCCACCCGGTTGTTTGCCCCAGGTACTCATATCGCCGGACCCGTTGACAATCCCTGCTTTAATCCCTTTTGCCAGCATCATATCGCGGCACCGGTCAGTAGCATACCCTTCGCCCAGAGCACCGAAACCAATTTTCATACCTTTCCGTTTGAGGAAAATGGTGGAATTCCCCCTGTCCAGCACGATATTCTGATACCCTACTTTCTCCACCGATTTCTTAATAGTCTCAGAACTGGGCATTTTCGTCATCGAACCGTCGAATTTCCAGATCCGATCCATTGCGGCAAAGCTAATGTCGAAAGCACCGTCTGTGATTTTGGAGAAATGGAGCGCCCGCTCTGTTAGAGCCAATACTTCGGGGTCTACCCGGACCGGAGCGATCCCTGCGTTTTTATTTACCAGCGAAATTTGTGAATCAGCTTTCCAGTCAGAGATTAAATTCTCGATCCGCGTAACCTCGGCAATCACCAAGTCGATATGGCGTTCGGCTGAAAGGGAATCGGCAGCGACAATAGTAATATCGAATCGACTGCCCATCAACTTGACAGTTCTTTTGCGCAGCACCTGAGAAGTCGTATTGAATCCCGATAAAATCAGCAACAGAACTACTACGTTTTTCATGCCGCAAAGATCGGAAGACTTGAATTAACAAAGGGCGTCGGTGGAGTCGTTTTGCAACTTTAGAACACCGTTTGATTTGGCCTTGAACCGCGAACCCGATAGTTTAATTTCGGTCCAATACAGTCCGTCGCATACGGGTTGGACAGTCATTAAATTATTATCCGTTTTAACAGTGAGGCTTTTTTCGATTCTGCCCGAGTTGGAAAAACCTCCTGTCGCAAATACAATAAAAAGCCCAATTTAAACTGCTGTATCAACTATACCTTGCAAAGTTGAACGGCTATGGCCATATTGCAGTTGTAGTGGTGAAAAAAGGCACTGTTTCTTATGGCATACGCAACACATCCTCCTCAGACGGCTGTTTATACTCCTTACACCGTTATTGACAAGTCCCGGCAGGGTATGCCTCGAGCAGAAGTGGATCGGGTAGCAGGCTTAGCCAGATTAACTGACGTCGAACTGGCCCGCATCCTGAACATGTCGGTGCGCAATCTACACCGGCTGAAAGCCGACGATAAACTGGCGCGGGATGCTTCTGAGCGGCTGTTGTTGCTAACCAATCTGTTACAACATGGACTTGACGTATTCGATGAGGATACCCAGACATTGACCGAATGGCTTCGCTCCCCCATTCGAGAACTCAATTCTCAAGCTCCTTTATATTTACTAGATACAACGACCGGCTTTGGCCTAGTCGATGATGTACTGGGGCGAATTGAACACGGTATTGTCGGTTAGTCAAAACAGTAGCCGATGTTACTCGTCTATCGAACGGTAAAAGCGAAATACGCTCCTGAGCCATTAGCCACCGAAGGAGCCCGGTTGTTTGGGGGCCGATGGAACCCAAAGGGGTACCCGCTACTCTATACCACCTCCTCTCCCGCACTGGCCTTAGTCGAATCGTTGGTTCACCAGCCCCGCGTCAAGTACGAAAAGTTGCCGAAGCTATTTTTGTTCACCCTGGAAGTGCCGGACGATGAGGTGACAACCTGGTCACAGGACGATCTACCTCCTTACTGGAACGATGAAAGTTATGAACGTACTCAGTGGATTCTACGGGATTGGCTAAACAGCCCGACCACGCTGATGGTGGCTGTACCCTCGGTAGTAGTGCCTATGTCGTATAACTATTTGCTTCATCCGGCTCACCCAGCCTTTGGCCAAATTCGCATTGTCCATCAGGAAGCCTTCCCCATCGAACGCCGACTCTGGCAACAGGAAAGTTAACGGCGTCTATTTAAGTGGCAAAAGCTACTGACATTCATCACATAGCTACGTGATGAATGTCAGGTAACAGGAAGAGCGAGGATGGTACATTCGCATCAGACAATGAAACCCATTTACTATTCCGGCTCCGCGCCAGTGGCTTGGTTTTACTCCTCTTTTACGCATGAAAACAACCGTTCTTGCTACCGATTTTTCGTCCAGTGCCAATCGGGCGGCTCACTTCGCGGAGCAGCTGGCCTGTAACAAAAATGCTATATATTCATGCCCCAACCTCACAATTGACCCCGTACGTTTCACTCGAATTTGACGCGCAGGAAGCGGCCCGATTAATCACAATTCCTATGCTTGCCGCTGTCTAATTACATCCATAACTGTTTTAAATCACTCAACACCGGATGAAAAAGATTCTTATGCTGACCGATTTTTCGGAAGCGTCCCGTAACGCGCTTTGCTTTGCTCGCGCCTTTTTCGCTGATACCCTCGCTGACTTTCACCTACTTACCATCTATCCGGCTCAAACGGAGGGATTTAACGGACTTAAACATAACGCGGAATCGGCTCGCTCAGCCGGTGCCAACCAATTACATTCTATTGTGACTGAGTTGCGCCAACAAGCTACCAATGACTGGCACACCTTCCACTCCTCGGCTCTACCAGGTAATTTGCTTGATGTGGTTGAGCAGATAGTGAAGGCAGATGGATATGATTTCGTGGTCATTGGTCTCCAGCAGAACGGTATTTATGGGTTGTTTGGCAATGGTGCTGTTGGTTTGGTTCATGAGCTTAAAGCAAATATATTGGTGGTGCCGACTGATGCCCTAACCAAACCAATTTATCAGGTTGTCCTGGCCATTGATTTTGCCAGTCTGAAGAACAGCAAACTGCTTAGCCCGTTAAAGGAATTCGTGACGCTCAAAGGAGCATCACTCACTCTGCTAAGCATAGAAACACCCGGCAAGCAGGTGATCCACCCCGATCAGGAAATCCATATTCGTCAGTTTTTGAACCCAATCAAACCAACCGTAGCCCATTTGCAGGCTCCCACTGCCAAAGAGGGAATTGATGCCTATCTAATGAAGCATACGGTCGATTTGTTGGTAACGATCCCCCGCTACAAGGCTATGTCCAGTGCGCTGCCGGGGTATGGCAATTCCCACACGCAAGCCTATACGCCTTTAGTGCCGCTGCTCACCCTTTACGACGACGGCAGCAACGACCTGCCCCAATTAATCGATGATTTCTCGAACGTCGATTTGGCTCTTTAACCAGCCCGTTTCTTGGTATAGGTCAACCCGGTGCTGATACCCTGATGACGGGTGAGCAGATGACTGTCGTGGACGAATTGTCATTTCAGGAAGGGGCGGCACTAACAGTAGTGTTTGCCAGTATGTTTCGCGAACTAAACTGTGGGTGGTGGAAGCCCTTAAGCTGAATAGTGATGTAGCAGCCATAATCGGCAACGGCCTAAACAATGCTCCGGCTCTTAAAACAAAAGCCTCTATGAAAACTACCCTTAAAATTCTAGCGGCTTTAGCGGTTCCTCTTACAGCGTTACTGACAGGACGATGGCTCGTAGCGCGTCAGACACGTAAAAATGTGGCAAATTTATTTTCTCTGGCTGCAACTGGCCCGGTTCAGATCTACGATCCCGCTGAGTTAGCCAGTTTGCCAGCACCCGTACAGCGGTATTTTCGGCGTGTGCTCAAACCCGGTCAACCCTACCTTCGCTCGGCCCGACTTCGGCACGATGGACAATTCAAAACCGATTTAAACAAGGATTGGATGCCCATAACCGGCGAAGAATATTTTCTGGCCGATAAGCCTGGTTACATCTGGATCGGCCACACAAGCTGGTTCAGCGCCTGTGACCAATACATAGCAGGGGTAGGAAGCCTGACCGTACGGCTGCTGGGCGTATGGCAGATTGTTCGGGGAGCTGGCCCGAGCTTCAATCAGGGAGAGTTACTGCGCTGGCTGGCAGAAACGGTTTGGTTTCCTACCAGTTTACTACCTGGCGGACGGACTGTCTGGTTGCCAATCGATGACGATTCTGCTACACTTACCCTCACAGACCACGGCCAAACCGTCGTTTGCTTAATGGATTTTAATGAACTAGGCGAAATTGTGCGATATCAGGCGCAACGGTATCGCGACGAGACACACATCGACACTTGGACGGGACATTTATCAGCTTATCAACAGATGCATAATGTGCGTGTGCCTACGCAGGCCAGTGCCGCCTGGGTTATACAGGGCGAAGAAAAACCGTATGCTCAGTTCATTTTACGCGAAATAGAGTACGATAAATCGCAGGCATATTCCCAATTTTAGGACCACGTAGGAAACTAAAAATCTTATATGATACATGTCTGTTCAGCAGCTGATATGTATCATATCGGGTGGTAGGTCAAGTACTTACGTTTGTACCATCGACTTATACATTCACTATTTACTCATCATTATGATTCCATCATCGATGAAAGCAGCGGTCCTGCACGGATATGGCCAGCCTTTACAGATTGAGCAAGTCCCCGTACCAACCGTTGGAGTCGGACAGATATTGGTTAAGGTTGCAGCTTGTGGGGTTTGCCACACCGATCTGCACGCTATTGATGGGGACTGGCCGGTAAAAGCAACCTTGCCTCTCATTCCCGGTCATGAGGGCGTTGGCACAGTTGTGGCCGTAGGAACAGGTGTAACTCATATTCACGAAGGAGATCGCGTGGGTGTCCCCTGGCTTTATTCGGCTTGTGGGCACTGCGAATACTGTTATACGGGCTGGGAGACCTTATGCCACAGCCAGCAAAATACCGGCTATTCGGTGCAGGGCAGTTTTGCCGAATATGTCCTGGCTGACCCTGATTACGTAGGCCACATTCCCGATACGCTGTCGTTTGCTGACGCAGCGCCCATTTTGTGTGCCGGTGTCACCGTCTACAAAGGGCTGAAAGAAACAGAGGTCAAACCAGGCGAATGGGTCGTAATATCAGGTATCGGCGGGTTGGGACACCTAGCCGTTCAATACGCCAAAGCGATGGGTATGCACGTAATCGCCGTTGATATCAGTCCGGAAAAACTTACGCTGGCCAAAGCCGTTGGGGCAGATTTAGTTATAAACGCGACCACCGAAGATCCCGCTACGGTTGTTCAGGCCTCGGTGGGCGGGGCGCAGGGCGTACTGGTGACAGCGGTATCCCGAACGGCTTTTGCGCAAGGCGTTGGCATGTTGCGCAGGCGGGGTACGCTGGCCGTAGTTGGCCTTCCGCCCGGCGATTTTGATGTCAATATCTTCGATGTAGCGCTGAACCGTAAAACCATTCGTGGCTCAATCGTTGGCACACGTCAGGATCTGGCTGAAAGCTTAGCGTTTGCCGCCGAAGGGAAGGTAACCGTTCATTACCAGACTGATCGGCTCGAAAACATCAATCAGATTTTTACGAATATGAAAGGGGGCCAGATCGACGGACGCATTGTCCTTGATTTTAGTACTGTCAACTAAAGTAGGTGACAGTATCGTATTAACTCTTACAACAAAACCCCGCGCCAGTTAAAACTGAGCGCGGGGTTTTGCTGATTTTTTTCAGGAAAGCAGGGCCAGGCTGTGATCACCAAGCCGACATATTTTTGCTGAAGACGTGTTGATCAGCGCATCTGAATTCACAGGCAAACCGAATGCCTGATCATCAACGAGTAGATAAGTATAGGGTCGTAGTAGCAGGTGAATCGTAGCCGCTAGTTCAGGGGTGGCCAGCAGGGTTTCCGTTTTAAACTCACCCGACCACAGTTGAGGCAACAAATCAAGCCAATTTTCCAGCCGGTCGACAGCCTGTTGTTTGGCTGCACGACATGTAATCTTAGTGAGCGTAGTGCCCAACTCGATATCGTAAGGATGAACAACCGTTAGACGAATAGCCGCTTTAGGATCAATTGACAGCCAGCGACGTAGGGAAAGGGCGGAGTCAACAGAGCCGTCTGTAAGAAATAAAGCCGTTTTCATAGATACCAGTTGAAAGTACGTAACGGCCCGAAGGTAGCTTTATCACGTGCTTTGAGGCATGAGCAAAATTAGTCTCAATTCTGTTTGTTGTCAGGTGCTCAGTCTGGTTAATACGATTCGTGGATTTATGGATTCAAAAAGGTTGTGGTGTGTTTGACAACGTTGTTGCGATTGGTTTATCGCTTTTCCTAACAACGCGGTCAAACACACCACAAGCCTTTCGGCTAAAAGCCTTTTCTATGAATCTGTCAATAGCCTGACTTATGGTTGTCCTTTACCACCAGCGGAACCATAAACCTGCCCCGTGGCATAACTGGCATCACTAGCCGCAAGCTGAACATAAATTGACGCTAGTTCGGCGGGTTGCCCTGGTCTGCCCAGCGGGGTATCACCGCCGAAGGTTTTTAGTTTTTCCTGTGTCGCACCTCCGCTGGGTTGCAAAGGTGTCCAGATCGGTCCGGGGGCAACGCCATTTACTCGGATTCCCTTCGGACCCAGTTGCTTAGCCAGAGATTTAACGAAGTTCATCGTAGCCGCCTTCGTCTGCGCATAGTCATACAGGTTAGCTGACGGGTCATAGGCTTGCTCCGACGTAGTACCTATTATAGCCGATCCTGGCTGAAGATGAGGTAATGCCGCCTTGATAATCCAGAAAGGCGCATAAATATTCGTTTTCATGGTCCAGTCAAATTGCTCGGTCGAGATGTCGAGAATTGACTCATGGGCTTGTTGTCGAGCCGCATTACTAACGACAATATCCAAACCACCCAAACCACGAACCGCTTCTGCCACCAGTTTTTGGCAAAAAGCTTCATCGCGGAGATCACCGGGTATCGCAATTGCCTTACGACCTTCGGCTTTAATCAACGCGATCACTTCCTGGGCATCCGGCTCCTCGGCAGGCAAATAATTTATGGCCACATCGGCTCCTTCCCGGGCATAGGCAATAGCGGCTGCCCGTCCCATTCCCGAATCGCCCCCGGTAATCAGTGCTTTCCGGCCTTTTAACCGACCTGAACCTTTGTAACTGGTCTCGCCATGATCAGGACGAGGATCCATTTTACTGGCTAGACCTGGCCAGGGTTGGGATTGACTTTTAAACGGAGGTTTAGGGTGGTTGGTCGTGGGGTCTACAAGGGCTACCGACTCAGGAGCATCCGAGTGCTGTACGCCTGAAGACCCTAACGCTGGTGCCGCCACGACGGTGGCTAAGCCTGATCCTATTCCCTGAATAACTTGCCGCCGGCTAAGTTGATCTGCCTTCTTCATGATTGTATTCTATTTTGAGTTTACCCGTTTAGTCAACACCTTCAGTTATAACCCAGAACTGATATCCGGCCTGATTGCCCTGGCTACAACACAGCCAAAGCAAGTGCTCCCTTAACTGTGTGGTTAATCTATTTGTTGGATATAGTTTATCAAAAGAAAAGCAACGGGTCGTTACCTAAACAGACTACCTACAACAGCCGGTCATAATGGCTATTTGGGGAGATCATCCTACGGTAAATGATTAATCTTTGGAGTACCTAAACAGCTTGCCACTATCTTTGCGACTCAATGGTTTAGTGGAATTGTCCTACGTATGCTGGTTAAACAACGTCTGATTTTTATTTCTTTCCTGATTCTCTACACCGTCCGTAGCGCTGCTCAAGTGGTCTCCAACCCCACAGACACTACCTATATTATGACCCTGCTTAGAAAAGCAGAAACGATTGAAATGCAGCAGCCTGAAAAGGCATTACAGGATTACAAAAGAGCCTTTTCATTCTCCCAAAAAATTGATTATACAAAAGGCTATTTCGAGAGTATCCGGCTGATAACGTATCTGCTCGATATACTTGGCCGCCACGATGAATCCGCTAAACTGGCTGCGGAAGGGCTGCAAAAAGCGTTGCGGGATACATCAGAACAGTATCGGAGTACGTGCTATTTTGCCTTGGCGCAATCGGCGAAGTGGCAGGGCAGAAATAAGGAAGCCATTGGCTATTTTAAGCAGGCGGCTCCCTTTATGCTGGCCAACCCCAACCGCCGAAAGGCCGCCGTCCTCTACCAGAATCTGGGCCTTATTTATGAAACCGAAAAACTCTATCCGCAGGCACTTGCCTACTTCAACCGGGCTCTCAAGTATGATCGACTGGCGAATAGTTCTCCACAAGATCTCTCGCTGGATTATCAAAGTATGGCCGTCGTTTATGTGAAACAAAACCAGTTGCAACTGGGAATGGCCTACTACCAAAAAGCAAGGGCAATGCTTGACCCGACCCGGGACATTCAGTTTTTAATCAATATATACGGAAACATCGCCAATCTACATAAGGAACTCACTCATATTGATTCATCACTTTATTACTACCAAAAGGCTCTGCGCCTGAATCGTCTGTCAAACAATCCACTTCAAGAACTGCATCTGTTGGCCGGACTGGCAGAAACGTACAATGAAATCAAGCAATTTGGGCAAGCAAAATCATTGCTCAACAAGGCGTATGCGCTAGCGAAAAAGAACAACGTGGGCCTATCCGAATTTCGGAATATTTACCGGGAATATGCCAATGCAAACTTGGGGGTAGGCGATTACAAAGCCGCGATTCCCTGGTATGATAAATACATGCAAACAAAGGATTCGCTCTCAACCCTGGAGACCAAAGCATTGCTGGAAGACTATGAACTGAAATTCCGCCAGGCCGAAGCCAGACAAAAACTGACCGAAAAACAACGCCAGATTGACCATCTGGAACAGGCTCGTCAACGTCAGAATTTATGGGTTTTAATAGCAGCCCTGATTGGGGTAGGCGTTGTGAGTGGGTTGACATTTGCCTATTTCTACTCACGCCAGCGCCAGCGCACATCCGATACTGCCTTGCTGGTGGCCGAACGAACCCACACACTGGCGGTCGTGCAATCGGAGTTGCAGGGCCAGCAGAAAGAACGGCTGCGCATCGCCAAAGAAATGCATGATGACTTGGGAGCCTCGTTGACTGCCATCGGGCTGCTAAGCGAAGTGGTCAAAACGCGTATGGGTACGGCGACTACCCCCGAAGTGGAAAAGATTTCGGCGATATCAACCGATATGATCACTACCATGAACGAAATAATCTGGTCGTTAAATACCAAAAATGATAGCCTTAATGGGTTGATCGCCTATACTCGGGCATACGCCAGCGAGTTTATCGACAACACGACTTTGGGCCTACGGACACAGGTCAATGAATCGTCCCGGGAGATTACCATACGGGGTGCTGATCGTAGAAATGTATTTCTAACCGTGAAGGAAGCGCTTCATAATGTGGTCAAACATGCTCAGGCAACCCAAATATCACTCACGATTCGGCCCGAAAACGACCACTTGTTCATTGAGGTTGGCGACGATGGACACGGGTTTGTTCCGAATGAACGAACCCGATTACGGAATGGGCTTGGTAATATGCAGACCCGAATGAGCGAATCGGGGGGTACCTGCGAAATTACGTCGTCGTCGGAGGGTACCTGGGTGAAAATTACGTATCAATATCCGCTTGTGCCAACCGCCAAAATACTACAAACGTAGTATAGTATCGACGAGGAAAAAAGGTCAATATTGCCGGATGAAAACCTCCATTACCGTCGCCATCGTGGAAGACAAAGAGCCGATTCGGCAGTCGTTGGCCATTTTGGTCGATGGAGCTGAGGGCTTCAGTTGTCAGGCTACATTCGAGAATGCCGAATCTGCACTCGATTATCTACCGAGCCATTGCGTCGACGTCGTCCTGATGGATATTGATTTACCCGGCATGAATGGCATCGACTGCGTTCGGCACTTAAAAGCCCTTTGCCCCGATACGCAGTTTATGATGTGCACCATGTACGACGAAGACGAAACCGTTTTTGACGCGCTCAAAGCTGGTGCTAACGCGTATATTCTCAAACGAAGTCCTCCTCACAAGCTCCTCGAAGCGATCACTGAGTTACACGAAGGCGGGGCACCCATGAGCAGCACCATTGCCCGAAAAATTGCGGGTTCATTCCACGTCAGTTCAACGGCCCCCAGCGAGCTGGACGTGCTGACACCCCGCGAGCGCGAAATTCTGGACCGGCTCTCGAAAGGGCATAGCCACAAGGAAGTGGCCAATGAGTTATTTGTCAGCCCGACTACGGTGCGCAAACACATCTTCAATATTTACCAGAAACTTCAGGTACATTCTAAAGTTGAGGCCGTCAATAAGTATCTGGGGAGGAAGTAAACGGGAAAATTGACGCGATTTCGTGTTCACTTATCCGTCATTTAGGGCAAAAATCATGCAAATGCGGTATTGTCGACCCTGTAATCAGCCGGTAGTTTTGCCTCGGTGATTGACCCTAATCACTACCAAAACGACTACCTGTTGTGAAATCACTCTTTCTTTTCTCACCCGGAACGGGGCCCCTCAAGGCCTGTAAAAAAAATGTATTCCACTGTACAATTGCTGTTTTGCTGGTTGCTATTACATCATTGGGCGGCTTGTCGTCTTGCCAACGTGCGCCAACAGCGTATTTTACCCCAACCTATCACCCGGCTCACCAGCGGTTGGCACTAAGCACTTCAGCACCAGCAGTAACGCCAATCCCCGATTCGTTGGCTACCGCTTCACTCAACAGTATGCCTTCGGTTTCGACTAGGCCAATCTGGGAAGAAACGGCACCTCTTGTCGAGGTACCGACCGAAGCCGCTATTGTAACTGAGGTTCGTCGACCAACGGTTTGGAGTCAATTCAAGCATATGTTGCCCCGAAAACCAGCTCCGCCACAGTGTGATCAGATCGTTTTGCGCAACGGCGATGTAATTGAAGCAAAAGTGAAAGAAGTTGGGGTCAACGAGATTCGGTATAAAAAATGCGACCGGCAGGACGGCCCTGATTACACGATTTCTAAACGGGACGTTCTCAGTATCAAATACTCGAACGGTGAAATCGAACGGTTTACGACTGGAAGTACCTCACCGTCTACCAACAATTCGAGCGGCAACCGCACGTCATATAACAGCCCTACCAGTCCGCAGAACGACGGTCCCCGCACAGACCCGTTTGCTATCGTCGCCATTGCCGCGGGTGGTTTGGCCATCTTCACGGGTTTAGGCTCGCTATTACTGGGAGCCGCTGCCGTCGTGTTTGGTGCTTTGAGTCTATCGCGAATCCGCAAAGAGCCAAACCGTTTCAAAGGCAAAGGGATGGCTTTGGCGGGTATGATTATCGGTATTGTGGCGGCTGCCGCCATCTTGTTGTATGTGTATATTATTTAAGCTAACTACTCACTTAGATGATTCAACGCGATATGAAAAACGGAATAGTTGCTATTTTTTTCTTATTGACAGTAGCCTCCTGTTTACCTAAAAAGAAGACCGATGTAGAACCTGATTTAGCTGGTACGTATCAGGTGAGTCAACTTATTAGCGGCTCTACAAAGATAAACCTTCCTGATGGCAACGGCACTTCGGCAACAGCTGTTGTAAGCCACCCGAGTGACAGCCGGATTGAGGTGATTGTAAACTTGACCAAAAACGGGTCTACCAGCGCCAATGATTTTGGAACACTCACCACTCGAAAGGCCAATGGCCGGGACTATGATGTACTCGATCCAACCACCAGTGCGCGTATCGGTTCTATTAATGGCACTGATTTTACGTTGGATTATACCGTCAATGGGCAACGGTTTGCGCTGATCTCCCGAAAGTAATTTCTCAGTTCCACGTTGATTTACGTCGTCAAAAACTACTTATCTACGTAGAACAATGGTAACAAATTGACAACATTAATTTAACATTAAAGACGAGTAGTTTTATTCTCTTTGCAGCGGGAAATTTTACGACCCTACTGCATGAAAAAACACGTACTTCACCTCATTCTATTTTTTGTTTTTGCTTGTTTCATTATTGACAAGACAAGCGCTCAAACTACTCAAGCTTCTATTTCAGGAATCATATCGGAGAACCAGAAATCGTCACTTCCAGGAGCTACCGTTCAGGTTCGCAACGAGTCAACAGGTTTTACTACCGGAACGGTTACCAATGCCCAGGGAGAGTACTCGTTTAAAGAATTGCCATTGGGCGGTCCATACACCGTTCGCGTTACATTTGTGGGTTTTGGCGACCAGAAAAGAACCGGATATATGCTGAATCAGGGCGACGCCATCCGGGTAAACCTGGCCATGCAGGATAATGGACAGACACTTGAAGTTGTACAGGTGGTAGCTTCTGGCCTGAAAAACAAGACAGAGTATCTGGGTGCGGCTACGACCATATCAGCCCGGTCAATTGCTGCATTACCGGTCAATGGCCGCAATTTTACGTCCTTAACCGATCTGTCGCCATTGAGCAGGGGGACCAACCTATCCGGACAGCTTGGCTCGTCGACGAATTTCACCATCGACGGCACAACCGCCAAGAACCCAACGTCGGCTGGTTCAACGACCAGCCGTAGCGGTGCTCCTTACTCGATTTCCATCGAAGCCGTTCGCGAATTCAAAGTGGTTACCAACCAGTATGATGTTATTTACGGTCGCAGCGGTGGTGGTACCATCAGTGCCGTGACGAAAGCCGGAACGAACAAATTAACCGGTAGCGTTTTTAACTACACACGAGCCAACTGGCTATCGAGCCAGTACGATATTCGGGGCAACGCACGCAAGGTTCCGTTCTCGACCAACCAATTCGGCTTTTCGCTGGGCGGGCCGATCATTAAAGACAAACTGCACTTTTTTCTCGTCTGGGATCACCAGCAGGATTCGCGCCCGTTGATTATCGCCGACGTTCAGACACCTGCCGACGAAAGCCGGTTTCTGGTTACCAGAGCTACCCTGGACCGGTTTGTGGGCATTGCCAGTGCTAAGTACGGCACGGCGAGTACACCCCAGTATGGCACGTTCGGTAAAGTTCGGGGTTCCGATGCTGCCTTTGCCCGTATCGACTGGCAGTTGAACGAAAAGAACCTGCTCACGATTCGCAATAACTATACCAACGACCGCAATAAGCTGGGTCTGGCCGATAACACGGCCATCAACATTTTCGAATCGTACGGGAACGACTTCAACGTGGACAACAGCCTGCTGGCTACGCTGCGCACGTCGCTCAATTCCAAGTTTACGAACGAGTTAAAAGTTCAGCATTTATACACCTATCAGAAAAGCAGCCCCGGCGATCAGCTACCGGCAGCCAACATTCCCCGTAACATCGTCGAAAACGTAGCGTCAACCATCGACGAGGTCAGTCGGTCGACGAACATCCAGATGGGCGGCCACCGATTCGCGCAGGAAGGCTTCACTAATAACGTGATCCAGTTGGTTGACAATCTGTATTATAACACTAACAAAGCGCAGTACACCTTTGGTCTTGACGTGATGTACACTCACGCCAAGTCACTATATGGCAGTGAAGTTAACGGACGTTTCCACTACACGGGAGAAGTTGTCGGTGGCGTTGCTGCTTCGGCCCTGGATAAGTTTGAGCGGCTGCAACCCTACCGGTATTTTCGGGAAGTGCCTTTAGTGGCCGATCCAAGCGTTGTTGGGAACACGCTCAACGCCGGTTTGTATGGCCAGATGAGTACGAAGCTGGCACCGGGTCTTGACATGACCGCCGGTTTGCGGTTCGATTTGGGCGTATATCCGAAAGCGGCCTTCAACCAGGCGGTTTTTGATGACCTGAAATTACGCACCGACAACCAGCTTAAATCATTCGTAGCGCAGCCCCGCTTGCAGTTAACTTGGGACGTTAAGGAACAGCATAAAGATTTCATTCGTTTCGGGGCTGGTGTCTTCGCGTCTGACATCAACAACTACGTAATCATCAATAACCTCACCTTTGACGGTAAACATTACGGGACGGTAGATGTTCGGGCTCCTAACATACCCACTCCGGATTTTGCCGCTTACCGGGCCAACTACGCCAGCATACCTTCACTGGCTGCTTTCCAACTGCCCACCATCAACATGACCGGTGCCGATGCGCGGGTGCCGGTACTGTACAAAGCCAACCTGTCGTATACTCACTACCTCACCGACAAACTAAAAGTTAGTTTGACTGGGTATGCGTCGCTGGCCCGCCATAACTATACGTATGTCGACCGGAATATCGTAGCGGACCCATTTTTCCGGTTAGCCAACGAAGATAATCGGGGCGTTTATGTACCTCTAGCCTCAATGCCTTCCAATGGCGCGAGCGACTGGCAGCAGGGCCGCATCAGCCAGCGACTGGGTCGGGTATTGGAACTGGGTAGCCAGGGCAAAGTCAACCAGTTTGCCGTTGTGCTTGATGGAACCTACCAGTATTTCCGGGATGGTGAAATATCGGCCAGCTTCACTTGGAACGATACGAAAGACAATACCTCCTACAATGGTAACGTAGCCAATACGGCAACCCTAGGGCAGTTAGTAAAAGACGATCCGCGCAACCTGAGCCAGATGACGTATTCCGATAACCAGTTCCGCAATAAATTGGTCATTTATGGTACGCTGCCTTCGTTCCTTGGCATCTCGGTCGGGTTCCGGTATTCGGGTATTGGCGGTACCCGCTATTCGCTGCTGTCAGGTGCCAATAATAATGGTGACTTTGTGGGGACCAATGATCTGGCCTTCGTTTTTGACAGAAACAGTCCGGAGTCAGCCGCCAACATACGGACTGGTTTACAGACCCTGCTGGATAGTCCCACAGCCAGCCAGAGCCTCAAAGATTACATCAATGCGTTTTCGGGCAAGATTGCCCAACGCAACGGGGGGATCAATAGTTTCTACGGAATTGTCGATCTCCGGGCCAGTAAGCGGTTCCAGTTGTTTAAGAAGAGACAGTACCTCGACTTTTCGGTGGATGCTTTCAACGTGGCCAACTTGCTGAACCGGAACAATGGAACAAACCGGTCATTGGGTAGCCAGGCGTTGTATGCGCTGGGTATTCCAGCTTCAGGGGGCAACGCGGCCGTACCCGCTTTTAGTCAGGCAACCCAGCAGTTTAACTACCGCGTAAACGCAACGGGTGCCGTTACGCCATCGGGCGATCCGTTCCAAATTCAGTTAGGTGTACGGTACGGATTTTAAAATTTAATCGCATTTGTAGTGTGGCTGGAACGCCACCGGGCTGGCGTTCCAGCCACACTACAGAAAAAAGATAATCTTATGAAAAACATAGCCATACTAAGTCTGCTCTTCTGCGCCCACATAGTAGCAGCACAACCCAAATTCAACCGAGAAGGCCATCGGGGTGCTAGGGGACTCATGCCTGAGAACACCGTTGCGGCCATGAAAAAAGCGATGGATCTGGGCGTAAATACGCTAGAACTCGATGTGGTCATCTCCAAAGACAAGCAGGTGGTGGTATCGCACGACACCTACATGTCTGCTGACATATCCCTGAAACCAGATGGTAGCCCTGTAACGACTGACGAACAAAAGAAACTCAACTTATATCAGTTGACCTACGCGGAAATAAAAACCTTTGACGTGGGTAGTAAACCGCATCCTCAGTTTGCCCAACAGCAGAAATTCAAGGCATACAAACCGTTGCTTTCTGAACTGATTGATTCGGTAGAAACATACGCAAAATCCAAGGGATTACCCTTGCCAATGTATAATATCGAGATTAAGTCCGCCCCCGCCGGCGATGAAATCGCTCATCCCGAACCTAAGGCGTTTGTCGATCTGGTAATGGCGGTTTGTCAATCCAAAAACCTTGGCAAGCGGCTAACCATACAGTCGTTTGATACGCGTCCGTTGCAGCTAATTCACCAGCAATTTCCCACTATATCACTGTCTTATTTAACAGCAAACGCAAAGACACTGGCCGAAAATATGGCACTCCTAGGCTTCACTCCGCATACATACAGCCCATATTATAAAACAGTAACTGCCGAAACGGTAAAAGCCTGCCACCAGCAGGGTATGTCGATTATCCCCTGGACGGTCAACACCAAGGCCGAAATAGATAGTCTCATTCAGCTGGGTGTAGATGGAATTATTACAGATTTCCCTAACCTGTTTATCTAAGGCCGACGTAAGTAAGATAGGTATATCTAAAAATAGAATTCTGGTTGCTCCACCCATTTTGATTTTATGGGTATTATCCAAATCTGTGAATTAAATTAATAAGAAGATTTTTACGTAAGATCTAATAAACTCATAATAAGGCAGATAAGCCACTTCCCAATAGAAGTGGCTTTTTTTGTGGTGCCGTTAGAAACGGTTATTTCTGGTTTTAGTTCGTCACTATGTATTGCATTTCTATCAGCAAAATATACCTGTTTATTAGCTTACTTTTCGTCTCGCTAGGAGCATTGGGAGGCACTATCCGTGGTCGTGCTATTGATGCCGCTACTGGTCAGCCAATTGTTGGCGCGACGCTGATCATTGAACATACTAAACTCTATGGTATTTCAGGATTAGACGGCTCATATCTAATTAAGAACGTACCCACCGGGTTATACAAAATCCGCATTAGCTACGTGTCATACCGGACAATGAGTCACGACATTGTCATTAAAAGTGACGATCATATTCTTGCGATTGATCTGCCACTGGAAGCAGAAAATGACCGTCAGCTTACCGAAGTGACTATAAAAGCAAAACGCGACGGTTCCAGCGACCATACTGCCCGCGATCTCGAACGAAATGCCTTGCAGGTGACCAACATTGTATCGGGACGAACTATCGAACTCTCACCTGATCTCACGGTAGCTAATGTTATCCAGCGTGTATCCGGAATCTCCATTGAGCGAAACAGTAATGGCGATGGACAGTACGCGATTCTGCGGGGCATGGACAAACGCTATAACTACACGCTCGTTAATGGCGTCAAGATTCCAAGCCCCGATAATCGTTACCGATACGTTCCACTCGATATCTTTCCCGCTGAACTCCTCGACCGATTAGAAGTTTACAAAGCCCTGACACCCAGCATGGAAGGCGACGCTATTGGTGGAGCTATCAACATGGTGATGAAGGACGCACCTGACCGCTTAACGGTACTGGCGAACGTATCGTCGGGCTACAGCGAACTGTTTCTCAATCGGCCCTTCGTAAATTTCGACGCTAAAAATATTAATTCGCAATCGCCCTACGATCAGTATGGCAATCAGTACAGCGCCAAATTTTCGGACTTCAACAAAGCGCCAACGACATACACCAGTCACAATCCACCCCCAAATTTGCTGGGCAGTTTTGCCATTGGCAACCGCTTTTTCAATCGTCGTTTTGGCGTTATGCTGGCCGGGAGTTTACAGAACACATATCGAGGGAGTAACAGCCTGTTTTTTAACGGTGATGTGGTCGATACGTTACGGGGCATAACGCTTACCAAGCAGAGTGAGCGGCAATATTCGGAGCATCAGACTCGATACGGGCTTCATGCTAAGATGGATTTCCGTATCAATGAAAATAATAAAATCCAGTGGTTCAACGCACTCATCAGCCTGGCTAATCAGCAGATTCGCGAAACAAAATCGACTGAATTAGGCATTGGTGGTTTTGACCCGGTATTGGGAAATGCAACCCTTGGCTACGAGACCCGCTCCCGACTGACGAAACAAAAAATATATAACAGCACGCTACAGGGAACGCATCAACTGACGCCCGTTTTCGGTGTAAACTGGTCGGCGGTCTATTCGCTGGCGACCAATGAAGTACCCGACCAGACGTACGTACCATTATTGGGTATCCGCAAAAACTTTGTTGAAACGCGCACAACTGTGCAGGATGGCCAACGTCGATGGGAGCACAACTCCGACACGGATCTGGCGGGGTATCTGAATCTGACACTTAAAACCAGTCTGGCAGGTATGGCCGTAGAATGGATGGCGGGTGGGTTGTATCGCGATAAACAACGGACCAATTTCTACAACAATTACACGCTCCGGCCTACGAATCCTTTTGCGCAGTACGGCGTCGATTTTACCAATTACAACCAGATTTCCTGGAACATACAAAATCCGCTCGGTTCGGTCGCATCGGCGCTGAACTACGACGCGACGGAGAAAACAACATCGGGGTATCTGCAATTTCGCACCACCGACCAACCGCTCGAAGTGACTGGAGGTGTTCGCATCGAGCATACCGACCAGCACTACGCGATGAAATTTCCGATTGGCGAAGACAACCCAACCGGCAGTCAGATTTACACCGATGTGCTGCCGAGTTTGCATTTTCGCTACCGACCCACAGAGAAAACTAACTGGCGACTGTCCTATTTCCGGTCGCTGAACAGACCGGGCTTTTTTGAAATCGTGCCGTACCGAATCGTTAATGAAGAATACCAGGAGCGCGGTAACCCCAACCTAAAACGCGCCATCGCCGATAACGTTGATCTTAGATACGAGTTTTTCCCGCGCCCGCTGGAGCAGTTTATGATCGGTGCGTTTTACAAGCACATTAAAGATCCCATCGAGTACACGCTTCAGAAAGATGCGATTCGGGGACAGGATTTGTACTACGGACCAGGCAATTTCGGGAACGCAACCAATTTCGGTCTGGAGCTTGACGCTATCAAGTACTTTCGGCAGTGGGGAATAAAAGCAAACTACACCTATACGAACTCCAGCATTACAACGCCAAAGTCAAAGCGCATTCGCAATGAACAGGGTGACTTACAGACCATTACCGTAAATCAGACACGGTCGCTCTACGGCCAGTCGGCTCACATAGCAAATCTATCACTGCTCTACAAAGACACTGAACACGGCTGGGATGGTCAACTGGCGGCTAGCTACACGGGGGGACGTATCAATACCGTCTCGCAATTTGTCGACAACGATCTGTACCAGAAAGGCTTCGTACAAATGGACGCTTCGGCTGAAAAGCGCATTGGAAAAGCGTTGCTGCTTTTTGTCAAAGCCAACAATCTACTCAACACACCAACCGAGATTTTTATCAAGAATGTCAGTAGTAAAAACTCCGATGTGCCGAACCAGGATGTATCGGGCAAGACGCTGATTCGACGCGACTTTTACCAACGCTCGTATCTGTTGGGAATACGGTATAAACTTTAAATAAATTACTAACCAATTGATTACCATGAAACAAGTCTTTATTCTGACCGCACTGTCAGCCGCTATGCTGGTAGGTTGTTCGAAGAGCAATGATACCAGCAACGTCGTAACACCAACCCCCGTAACGCCCATTGTGAAAGAAGCCGTGTCGGGCGATGTTTCAGGTGTTTGGGAGAAGGGTAATACCTATAAAATTACGGGTCATTTGCAGGTGCCTGCCAGCCAGTCGTTAGTGATTCAGGAAGGAGTAACAGTCGTTTTTAGTGACTCAACGGTGAAGCCGGAATTTATTATCAAGGGCAATCTGTACGTGATGGGAACGTCGGCCAGCCCCGTAAAATTTACAGTACCCGATACCTGGAAAACAACCGCCAATCAATGGGGCGCACTCTGGGGCGGTATTATTGCCGCACCAACCTGCGCTGAACTGTTGATTGATAATGCCATTCTGGAATATGGAGGAGCCGTAACTACGGAAAGTTCGCCTTCTGTAAAGGCTGGTTTGTATAAAGCCGCTGCGGGCAACCACGTTCCAGCCGTAAATTACTCAAACGTTAATGGGAAATTGGTCATCGTTAACAGCCGGTTAAATAACCAGAACGAAGATGGATTTTACATTGAGGGCGGTAAAGTAATTGTTGCCAATAACAAGATTTACACGCTGGGTGTATCGGGTGGCGATGCCATCAACATCAAATCGGGTGTTCAGGCCGATGTAGCCTTCAATCAGATTTATAGCCCTAATACAAATGCGCTAAAACTCTCGAACACCGGCGACCGCACCCCACAAGCGTATGTTGTTGCGTATAACAATACGCTGTTGAATGCGGGCTGGCGTCGGCCAACGATCAAGGGTGGGTCCATTTGGGTAGAAATTGCGGTTCGGGCTGAGTTGTATAATAACCTGCTGGCCAACGACCGTTTCGGCATCAAGCGCGATCCGAAAAATCCGGAAGATGCCCGCTCAAAAGTGAGCAACAATTTATATTATAACTACACCGCCGAAGGCGTAACAAATTTCCAGCCCTCAACCGAAATTCTGACTGGTACGAATGACGTAATTAGCAAAACGGCTGGCGACAATGACCCGAAATTTGTGAATTATCCGCTCAACACAGACCAGAAAAGTGCAGCCTTCAACACGACCTGGGATTTCCATCTTCAGGCCGGTTCGCCAGCCATTGGCAAAGGCACCACGAGTTTCACACGGCTGTATGCGGATGGCATCTCCTTTGCGAATGGTACGTTGTATAAATCGCCCGCACCGTCAACGACGATCGGTGCCTTGGGGACAAATTAATAGCTGTGTTTCGGGCTGGTTTTAGCTTTTCAAAGCCAGCCCGAATTTCTTTTTTGCTTACACATTTTATGAATTATTTAGTACACGGCGGCTTCCTGATTAACATACTATATCATCAAAGCCTGTTGTTTCGCCTATCAATTTCATTGCCGGTGGTTGCTTGCCTTCTGCTCTTTTCCTGCCAGAGACCAGCCGCTAAAACAGCCGTTGTCCAACCCGTTTTTATTACTGATACCGTTCGACACGACACCGATGACCCGGCCATTTGGATCAATCCGGCAGACCCGACAAAAAGCTTGATTATCGGCACGGACAAAGACGCTGACGGTGCCCTGTATGTATTTGACTTAACGGGTAAAGTGATCGCTGACAAGGTTGTCCGAAATCTGAACCGACCTAACAATGTAGATATCGTATATGGATTGTCGTTAAGCGGAAAACCGACTGATATAGCCATAGTAACAGAGCGTGGCACTTCGCGCATTCGCACATTCCGGTTACCTGACATGGAACCACTTGACACACAGAATCTGGACGTATTTACTGGCGAAGCGAATCGATTGCCAATGGGCATTGCAATTTATAAACGCCCAACGGATGGGGCTATTTTCGCCATTGTTGGCCGAAAAGAAGGTCCAGCAGAGGGATATTTGTGGCAATACCGGCTCGAAGATAACGGCACCGGCCATATTAAAGCGACGGTTGTGCGAAAGTTTGGTACGTGGAGCGGCAAGAAAGAAATCGAATCCATTGCAGTCGATAATGAACTTGGTTACGTGTATTACTCCGACGAAGGCGTTGGCGTACACAAGTACTACGCCGATCCTGAACACGGGAATACGGAACTGGCTTTATTTGCCAAAACGGGTTTTGCCGAAGATCACGAGGGCATTTCTATTTATAAAACTGGTCCTAAAACGGGTTATCTGCTCGTTTCGGACCAGGGAGCTAACCAATTTCATATTTTCCGACGTGAAGGTGAACCCAATAACCCTAATGACTATAAACAGCTGAAAGTAGTGAAAGTAGCCGCTCAGGTGAGTGATGGTTCGGAGGTGACGAACCTGGCACTGGGTAAGCAATTTCCACATGGGTTATTTGTGGTCATGTCAGAAGGGAAAACCTTTCATTACTACCGCTGGGAGGATATTGCCGGAAAAGATCTCAAGTAAAAATAAGGTCGTTGACATTCAGTAAGAACATATGTGTATTATAAAATCAGCTGGCGTATCGAGTTCCAAGTCTTTGTATCGCTTCTAGTTCATGGTATCAATCTGGTCTGGAATTGTACTCTTTCAGGTGACAAAAATTACTGAAAGATCTATTTCATTTCGAGTTAATAGAGAAAGAATAAACAACTGAGTTATGTCAAATAGATATAATATTTATATAGCGATTCGGCTAACTAAAAAGGCCAATTCACGCGATACAGAGTAGGCAATTAACTAACTGTTTTATCCATTAAATAAGCTGTTTTAAGTGGTATGGGACTTGTAATGAAAGTGACTTTAGAGAATATAGCCAGACTGTGGTTTGGGGCTGACACGCCAATTCGACAATACAAAATCGCTATGAATCCGCAGCTATGGGCGGCCTGTCAGCGAGTGAATCAGGGGTTTATCCCGCCCTCCGGCATCTTGAATCAGGAACAGTATCGTAAATCGGACAAGACCGCTTTCGCAAAAGCCGTTCAGGAGACATTGAAGGCTAAAGAAATTATGGTTCAAGAAATTTACGAATGGGCGTAACGAATCAACTAGCCAATCAGGCAGGTTGTAAAACTTAATATAGACGTAACAGGCTAGCCGAATCGATCACACACGCTTAATATGGGGCCATTTATCTTTGTCGGCTAAACCAAATTTTACTCCTACTATATGAGCAGACCATATTTACCTGTTCGACTAGCTCTAATTAGTGTTCTTACTGGCGGATTACTAATGACCGCCTGCGAAGACCATCGCCTACCGGCTATTTCCTATCCAACATTCGCCGAAGCGTCTAACCCTAGCGTATTAGCCACTTCGCCCAACGGCACAGTTATCTACAATGGTGGATTTGGCTCCGCCATTGCCGCCGATCCTCTTGATCCCGCTGTTTTTTATTTACTAACTGACCGTGGACCAAATGCCGCCGGATCAACAGCAAATTCTATTATTTTTGGTAAAGCTGATTTCACCCCCCAGGTCGGCAAATTCCGGGTCGTTGGAAACCAGTTGATCCTTGAGCAAACCATTTTGCTCAAAAATGCAGCAGGTCAGTTACTGACTGGTCTGCCCAATCCTATCGGCCAGGGCAATACGGGTGAAATCGCACTTGATTTAATGGGTCAGACGATTGCGCCCAACGCTGACGGACTTGATTCGGAAGGATTAGTACTGGCTCCTGATGGATCATTTTGGATTAGTGACGAGTACGGCCCCCACATTGTCCATTTTGATGCAACTGGTAAAACGATTGAACGTATCAACCCATTTGGTACTGGTACCGGTGGGCGCACATTGCCAAAGGTATTAGCCCGGCGTCGGCCCAACCGGGGTATGGAAGGGCTGACCATCACACCGGATGGCAAAACACTGGTGGGTTTAATGCAATCCCCTATGTATAATCCGTCTTCAGCAGCGGTATCGGGGTCAACCGTGATTCGCGTTGTGACCTTCGATATTGCTACGGGTGCGACAAAACAGTATGCCTATCTTATGGAAAACGCGAGCCTAACCGGATGTAGCGACATAGCGGCCATTACCAGTACAACATTTTTAGCCTTGGAACGTGACGGCGACTATGGCGGTAGCCCCACAAAGCCTGCGACGTTTAAGCGAATTTACAAATTTGATCTGGCCGGTGCAACAGACATTTCCGACGCGAATAACAGTGATGACGGTAAACTTTTCAGCGGCATGACGGTAGAGCAACTCAAGGACAAAACTGGTTTTCTAAGCGCAGGAGTTGTACCAGTCACTAAAACGCTGATTTTTGATTTATTAACCGGTATTTCGCCAGTCTATCCGCACGATAAAGCTGAAGGGGTTTCCCTGATTGGAACGAATCGACTGGCTATTTCCAATGACGATGATTTTGGGGTAGTCGACAATGGAAAGAATGGCTTCACCGCTAAGATTTTACCGGCTACAGGGAGGGTTGATCTAAATCGAATTTATTTTGTAACCTTACCAACCGCGTTAAAATAAGGCATTACCTAATTACATTTCCTAGTTCATCAATTGCTTTATAAACTTCTTATATTGCAATCAAACGCCCAACTATAGCTAGTTGGGCTTTCTCGTTTTGCACCCAGTATGAGTCTGTATATATACTCCGGATATCAGTAAAATCAACTCAAGCTGGCTCAGTATACACCAAAACTTCTTTACCATCAACTACGTCCATATCATATTCTTCCTGCTCCAGCATCCAATCTAAGTAAGCCTCGAATGAAGCATAAGTAGAAAGATTTTTATCATGTAATGTTCTGAATTGTTCACGCAACACGTCAAGCGGAATAACTTCCACTTTAGGCGTTTTAAGCGTTGGTTTGGGCGAGTGATACGTTAACTGGTCAGCCTGCCAGACTAAAAATTCTTGTTTCAGCTGGTCAGTCATCAATGCCTTGTATATAGCACCGGCTGGTGACTTGATTCGGCCTTTCTTTTTAGCTTCCTGATAATAGTGGATAACAAATCGTAAATAATCCTCCGACAGTAGTCCTTGCTGGTAGCGTACCTTTACTTCGTTGAGTGATTTTAGGCTTATTCCTATTTCGGCCAGAGTTTGCTGAATTCCTTCCGGCAGTTTAATCTCATCCTGTGTGACAACGGCTGGCCGCAACAGATGGAAGAGTAAAGCGCTTACGGCCCTACCCTCTTTAAGCTGCTTGTACTCAAAAGCCATATCTGTCAGGCTGAGTTCATTCTTGGCAATGTCTAAAACGAAACGCTTGAAGTCGGCGAAATTCTGGTAACGCTCCTCCAAATTCAGCGTTTTTTTGAGAGAAGCTAGCTCCAGCTTTATAGAATCATGGTGGAACGCAGCCGATTTGAGCAGCCAATAGAGCCGGTATGAATAAAAACTCCGAAACCCCAACAGGGTTTGAATTTCGGCTACGCTAAAGTTACCCTGAAGTTCCAGAAGGTATGGCTTGACGAAATTATTAAACTGAGCAATAAGGTAACCCGATCCTTCTTTATAGCGACAGGTTGCCATCAGGGGATTACTGACAATTTCCCGTCGTCCCTGCTCATCTCTAGTTTCTACATGAATGACCCGGCTAGCCAATCGGATTACCGCTTCCCGGACCTGAGAGTATGCCTTCCCTCCTATTTTCTCGTCAGGATATAATTCTGAAACGGGAATTCGACAAAGCACAAAATCTTTATCTTTCCGGTCAATTCGTCCTAATAAACAAACAAACAAGCGCGATTCCAGCAGAGACATATCATAGCGCGCCCGAATCAAATCATTGTGCTGGGCAACCATACTATCCTGCCGAATCTGCCGAGTAGTTGCCCGTCGATCCGCTTCTAAAAACTCGGAATCATTACTGAATATCTCAGTTTGAGAATGGGAAGACTTCGTACTTTTAGGCATACGATATCGGTCTTTTTACAAAGCTAAGTAAAGGCGTTAAGTTCGCAAGTTATTCATTAAATCAGTCAACTATTTCCACTACACGAGTCTCCCGATGTCGATAAACAAGCGAATTGCGAGTAAAAACCCGTCAACACGTAAATCACTCGATAACCAATACCTTTTTTGATGCACCTACCAACTGCAAAACCAACCTAACGGTCTCTTTCGATGGGATTTACTTTAAATCAGGTAAGAAAACACCCATTTAGACGGTACTTTCCTCGCAATTCAAAAAGTGTGCAAATCACTGACGGTAAACTACTCGCATTTGTCAATTATTGCTGGCTAACCTTGTAAGCTAACTAGTATGTATTCAATGGCGATAACTCTACAGAAGTGTAATTTACTCATTTTTAAAAGGTCTCCCTGACGGTACTTTCCTCGCAGTAACGGTACTTTCCTCGTAGTTGACGGTACTTTCCTCGCAGTAACGGTACTTTCCTCGCAATTGACGGTACTTTCCTCGCAGTTAAACGGTACTTTCCTCGCAATTGACGGTACTTTCCTCGCAGTTAAACGGTACTTTCCTCGCAATTGACGGTACTTTCCTCGCAATTTGACCCCGTAACATATTGGATTTCAGTGGCTTACGGAGCCTTTAATAGTTAATATAGTTAATATTTAAATGCCAAGCTAATTTTTTTAATAGGCAGGTTTCTTTTAATTTTTTAAAAAAAAGACCTCTTGTAACACACATTCTGCCCGAATAAACTAGGAAATCTGTTTTTCCGTGACGGTACTTTCCTCGTAGTTGGACGGGTATTTCCTCGCAATTGGCAAAAGTAAGCAGGCAGTTCACAACGCTCTTTAATGAAGCAGTATATCTGTAGTCTATATTACTTGACAAACTATGTTATTTGTCCTATTTTTAGGACAAATAACATAGTTTGTCTGTATGATCACTAACGCTGACGTAATAACGTTCTTTCAGCAAAACCCAGCCTTATCCGCTTCTGTGATTGAACAGGAAGCAGGTATTCCGACAACTACCCTTACAAAAGCCCTGACGGGCGACCGAGTTCTGAATGCAAAACATTTGGCATCATTGTATCCAATTCTAAAAAAATATGGGTTTGTTGACACGTCAGCTCGAAAGGCAAAAGTTATTTCTATCGCCAATCATAAAGGTGGCGTTGGTAAGACAACAACGACATTGAATTTGGGGAAGGCTCTATCGTTGTTAGGACACAGGGTGCTACTCATCGATCTGGATTCGCAGGGTAACCTATCGCAAGTACTGGGGATTGAAGAACCTCAAAAGCAAGTCGTTCACGCTTTGTTGAAAAATGAGCCCCTGCCAATTGTGCCAATCAGTGATAACTTCGATTTAGCTCCCAGCGACTTAGAACTTGCCAACGCTGATTTAGAATTGGTACAGGCTGTGGGCGGAGTTAACCAACTCAAGAATGTAATTTCCACTCTACGAGCTCAATATGATTATATTCTTATAGACTGTCCACCCGCACTGAATATATTCACTAATTCGGCTTTAGTGGCATCAACATCCTGCCTGATCACTCTTCAGCCGGAAGCTTCAGCTATGAAAGGAATTAATAACCTCTTTGAACGCATCATGCAAGTGCGAGACCGAATCAACCACGAGTTAACGGTAGAAGGCATCATCTTAACTTTAGTGGATAAACGATTGAACGTGCATAGGGATATGATCAACTACATTCGGGGGGGGGTATTAACGAATTTTACAATTTTCAACGTCGAGATTCGCTTGAATGTTGCTTTAAAGGAATCTCAAATAGCCCAACAGGATATATTTACTTACGCGAAAGATTCAAATGGGGCCAGTGATTACCATAATCTGGCACTAGAATTAACTAGACAAAGTGCTAAACGAGCTTAATCGAAATCGTTCCACTCATATTAACCTCTCCATGACAAAAAAATATCAGGTGGCTCTGGCTGGAAAAACGATGATTAAAGATCAGAGTTTATTGCGGCACGAAGATATCAAGCAGCATATTCGTGTTTTACCCGAGTTAGCTGCTTATATCCCACCATTATTACCTGATGAATACAAACAACTGGAAGAAAATATTAAACAGAATGGCTGTCGGGAAGCACTACTGGTTTGGGAAACGGCAGGCGAGCAAATAGCGAATCTGGATACCACAACCCCAGTATACATTCTCATTGACGGGCACAATCGATATGCCATATGCCAGAAGTATAAGCTGGATTTTAAAGTGTACCTGATGAACTTTTCGTCCATTGAGGAGGTGAAGTTCTTTATGATTGATAATCAGCTGGGTCGACGCAATCTTGCGCCTGAGCAGGTGTCGTATTTGCGAGGGTTACGGTATTTAAAGGAAAAACAGGAAAAGGGCAAATACCTACGGGATGATCAAAAGGGTCAGAGTGACCTTTATGAGAAGGAGTCTGATTTGAAAGAGGTAGAGTCTGAAGGAGAAAGCCGGGAAACTACAGCACATCGTCTAGGTAAGCAATTCAGTGTCAGTGAAAAAACTATAAAACGAGATGGTGCTTATGCTCAGGGTCTGGAACGATTGACGCCTGACTTTAGGCAGGATATCCTATCTGGCAAGATAAAGGTGGATAAGGGCATGGTACAACAACTAGGCCGATCCGAAAAACCTTTAGAACTAATTTCAAATCAAGCCAAACTAGACCGGGTCATTCAACAAGATGAGCCTAAAGGGCAAACCGATAGTAA
This sequence comes from Spirosoma flavum, assembly GCF_042686045.1. NCBI lineage: Bacteria > Pseudomonadati > Bacteroidota > Cytophagia > Cytophagales > Cytophagaceae > Spirosoma > Spirosoma flavum. The sequence goes on along the minus strand of NZ_JBHUOM010000050.1, from coordinate 10,042 downwards.
ATCATCTCGGCCTCTATCACCTGATAAAACGGCCAAGTTGAAACAAGAGCTTTATCAATTAGTTAGCCAACTGAATGCGAAAAAAACTAACATAAATCAGTTGTGCAACGAAATAATTGAATGTGCCCGTCAACTGCAACAGCAGGGTAAATAACTTACGTTTATTAAGTTAGATACAGTAGTTTACGGAAATAGGGTGACTGGCTATGCAGAGGTCGTTTTGTGAAATAATGTATCCTAACTCACTCAACAGGTTAGTGAAAATAAATATCGGTCGAATCATATTCATAGTCCCACGTACTGCTAAGTCGCCCATATTTCATAAAGGACATTTTGTCCTTTATGAAATATGGGCGACTTGTTGATTATTACGAATCTTGGAATTGTCTCTAAAGTTAGGTCAATCTGATGAAATAATTCGTTAGTCGAATTTTGCCTTAAATATGCCTACTGACCACTGCCGATGGGCGTGCTTAGAAAATGCATCACGACATTTGCTCACCTTAGATACAGGCGTAGGCTGGACTACATGTGCTCACAATTAGTTCTCCCGGCAATTGGGTTGATTCATACATTGATAGTGTATAGCAGTCAAAAAGGTCTTTTTTCAACAATTCTCGGAAATGAGTATTTCCGAGATGTTGAATTTCTTTATAAATTGTCCCATAAAAATTAGAATCAATCGATGGCAAAGTATTCTTTATCTGCTACCACCGATACGGATGCCGGTGTGGGCATTCAGGCTGCTAGGAGTGTACTCACCCTGACTCAGGTCCTGAACTACTTTGCGGCCTGGCTGCCTAAACCCGGTAACTACCCCCGAATTGTTCGACCATACCTGATCTTTTGCCTGACCAACAAATATACCATTGACCGAATTAGTCTGAGTCTCTTTGCGGCTGCCTTGCCTGCTAACCGGGTTTCCCCCCTACGGAAATTTCTCCTTTTTTATTACACTCAGGGATTACCTCGTCTGATTGTTGATCCACCACATGCATCGACAACCATTCCAGCAGCAAACGAACTAATTCTGGGCTTTCTGCGGGATACGACCACCCTGCGGGGCGATGAGTCCAAAAATACGTATACCAAATCCCTTAATGCTTTTTTTCGCTACCTGACCGATGAACAGTTGATGGGAAAGCAAGCCTCCTTCAATGGACATACAGTAGGGCGATACGTCGAATGGCTCAAAAAAGAAGGCCTATCGGCTTTTACTGTTAATGTTCGGCTTTCGGCCATCAAACAATTAGCTACTTGGATAATCAAAAACCGGACGCCAGTTGGTTTGTCGACTGATCAGGCGGATGCCTTGCGGGACGTGGCCGCCGTGCGGGGACTCACTACCGAACGTAAGTTTTATAAAGACAGTTTACAACGCGACGAACGCGACGAGTTACTCCATGCTATTGAGGATTCTGCCGACCGGGCTCTGGTGGCTCTTTTAGTGATAGAAGGATTACGGACCGTTGAGGTGACCAGGTTGAGGGTAGGGGATATCGATTTTGAGCGGAAACGATTATGGGTCAAAGGAAAAGGGAAAGATACACGAAAAGATGTTCACCTGTTTGATACCTGCGCACAGGCCCTGAAGACTTATTTACAAGATGAAAGGTACTGGCCGCTCCCGGCACATGCGGGTAAGGCATTATGGGCTGATCTGAAAACGTATCAAATCCGGTACCGGGTTGATAAGTACCTGCGAAAACTGGACCTCAAACGCCCACGGCTATCGGCCCATAGTCTGCGGCATACAACGGGTCAGTTGTTGATTCAGGCTGGTATAGAACCGGTGCACGTGCAGCGGCATTTACGTCATGAATTATTTGAAACGACGCAGTTTTATATCAAAAAACAGACTGAACAGGATTATTATGTAAAGCTAACCGAGCCCATTTCAATCAAGTAAGGCTAAAATTCGTCACTCACCTACCTATAAAACACTGTACCATTGGTTGGTCCGTTTCTTAAAACAGGCAGAGAACTTTTGCCCTACACGCTATCCGTTATAATCATTCGGCAGTTAATTAGTTTTAGTTGCTGAATTTGTTTCTTCTCCTTTTATCTTCGTTCTGCGACTACCTTTGTCCACTTTCATTTGACAATACACTACTAATAGTATAGGCTAAAATACTTCTCCCAGCGTCAGATTAACGCTTGAATAATCCCGGCTAAGGCCGTAGTTTAGCCCAATGTTGGTTCCCGACCGTTTATTCATTTTAATGCGTATCCCAGCTCCTGCTGCGGGATTCCATGTAAGCAAATAGGTGCTATTAGGACCACTCACCGTGTTCGCATTGGCAAATAGTACAAAGCCAAAAAAGCCATCATTTGTCAGATCACGTCGATATTCGGCTTCCAAATACAAAAGGTTCCGGCCCCTGTATCGGTTTTGATCAAACCCTCTTCCAGAACGGTTATAATCTTCCCATCCCAGACTGGGAAGATCAAGGTAGGGTACATCTTTATCAAAAACTTTCCACACGTAGCACCACAACGCCAACATATTTTGTTTTTGAGCACTGACATCAAAACGGATATACCGGCGAAGATCAATGTAGATTGACTGCCATAACTGGTTGTTTCCTAAAAAGTGGGGATTAACTCGGTACTGTAAACTAGCATAAAGGCCGTCCCAGGGGTTAAGTGAGTTGTTGCGTGTGTCGAAAAGCATATTCAGGCTCACACCCGATGAAAAGCTGTTTGAAGCCTGTGCCGTTCCAACAGTGTAGTTTGTATACTCCTGTAAAAGGGGTTCGGGGGAATCTGTATGAATATTAATTCTGTAATCAACGTGATACCCTACACCGGCGAAAAAGCCTTTAGAAAAGCGTCTTAAGGCTTGCTGATAGAGACGTAGGTAAGAATAATTCACCAGCAGTTTGCCCCCCTCGTTATATTGCCGACCCAAGCCCCAAGTGTATTGCGGGTAGACCATCAACCGGGTGTCACCACTAATAACCCAACGATTTTGATCCAACCAGATATAAGAGCGAATTGGGAGCCCAAAGCGTTGTTTGAGATTCCAATACGGCGTGAAAGTCACTTTTGACATGTAGGTATCCCTTCTGTTACCAAGATAAAAACCAGCCGTAGTTGACGTTACCAGAGCCGTTCCACCACCTGGCACCTGCGTAGAGAAAGGCAACACTGAAAAATAAATTGTTTTACCATCAGTGGCTTGAGGTTTGCTGATTGACGTACGAAACAGTTTCTTCCCAACATCAATCAGGTCGAACAGTTTACTGGTATCAGCCTTTACTGTCGAATCTCTTTCCAGTACGTTTCCCGGTCTTTGGGCATAGATGTCACTTATGCAAAACAAAAAGCTGCTCAGTAGATAAGATAGCGTGCGTCTATTCACATCACAAATTTCGGTAAAAGAATAGAATAACTAAAATACGGATGCTACCGAAAATCGTAACTGAAATCCAGTGTGAACATCTATCTCGATTACTTATGGCTAAAAAAGGAAACGTAGCACGGGCGTGCGGTCGTAAATTCCAGGCTTTCAACTCCAAGCCTACTTTCCCAATAAAAGGTGGTTAAGGGCTTACTCACACCAATCCTCATAATAGCCCCCAAGTTCAAGTAGCGCATATAAAGTTGCTCGTAAAAGGGTCGTTTCTGTACCTTCATTCAGAAGTAAGAGAGTACTTTCGCTCTCCTGATACAAGCTAAACACGTCGCTAGAGTCAACTGAGTTGGCTAGCAACCACTTGTTGGTCAAGTAACTGGCTTGAATCCCTGTATTCTGACGAACTCGTTCGATAATTACGGGGATAGAAGGCGGAGAACCCTCAAAACACACTTCCCGACTGTATACCATCCTGTCTGCCCGTTTATCTATTGTGTCCCTAACTTCGATAATTTAAGACTACTGATAAGATCAAATAAGCGGAATGCCTCTTTGTGGTTGGGGAATGCCGTTATTTTCCTTTTAAAGGCTACCCATTATTGGGGCCTAATGCAGGTTCTGCGGGCGTTTGGCGAGTTATTGAGACAATTAGAAAACTGTTCTAACAACCGACTCACGACTAGCCTCCGGCTGTCAATGCCCTTGCCAGTATAGATGTCTAATTTAGTTGTAAAGGGGTGAAAACCAGTAAAAAAGGTAAACGATATCAGATTTGTAGCGTATATATCCTTATGTCATTTGTCTATAAAACTATTACTAACAAGAATCAATGTAATTGGTACGCAGATAATTCTCTAGTGTACAAACAAATGGCCACCAAACTTTATGTATTCTCAGAAATGAACGTGGGAATTTAATTTCTCTCCACTTGATTTACTGAATCTCTATTATCAACTTTCACTCTATAAAGATAACTTGGTTACTCGTCTGGCTTCTCGTCTATAGATGAGCATTCGACCACGGGCTGCGCCAATAGCCTGATCAAGTTGTCGATGTAAAAGAAGTTGGGTTAGCTGGATTTCTCGCAGGGTTTCAGCGAATTGCCTACCTTGACCAGCCAAGGTATTGAACTGACCAGCCTGCTCCTGTAACTCGGCTAGCGTACATCGTATGCGATTCGGCGTGAAGTGGACGATCTGTAAGAGATCAATTAACCAACCAAAATACTCCCCCAAAAGGGCATACGAATCTTCATACAAGCGTACTTCTTTGGGGAAGGCGGGGTTTTTCCGGCTGACAGGAAAGGTAGGCAGCAGTAAACGCTGAATCTTCTGGCAGAGGATTTTTAGTAGATCATTCGCTACTGTCCCATCTCTAAATTGACAGATAATATCTTTCCACAATGGATCCATTAACGGCTTAATAGCCTTGTCGTTCCCATTGGCTAACCCCCTCCGCGTTTCGGCCAGTACCCAGTACAAATCAACCTGTCGATCAAACTGCTGAGAAGTAACCTCGATCTGCTCAATGAGTGTTTGTAATCTTGCCGCTTCCGGAGCTGGATCAGTACCCGTTAGGCTGGCCCTACGGACCAGTTCATCCCGCAGACCAAGGGCCTTTGTGAGTTTTTTAGTTTGGGTATTTTCATACATGAGTATACATAAACTGATTGTTCAATGGCCGGGCCACTCGATAAAGAGTTGTCAAATGAACCGGTAGCCTGGTTGTCGAAAAAGTAATAGCTTGGACCAAGTCCCATCTATTTCACCATCTTAACATCCCGGTCATAAACTACAAGAAGCCAAAACATGACCATTTTCATACAAGTGGCTATTTTACCATAGTATCTGGATTTGCAAAGTAACAATAACCTGGTTTATATTAAAAAGGGATTAATAGAACCATAATACTGAGGTAATACTGGGGTAACATCGGCCCGGTAGTTTTGCGGTGCGAAAGCGACACCCCAATTACCACTATGAATCGGAATATTTTATCACTCTTTTTATTTTTAAGTTTCTTTACAGTCTTTGCCCGCAACGAGGCTCCTCTGGGCACGGTTCGCGGCACCATCCGGGACGAGAAAACAAAGGAAGTCCTCATTGGTTGCACGGTCCGCATTGACGGCACACAACTGGGCGTAACTACTGACGTTGATGGCAATTTTACAATTGCCAATGTACCTGCCGGAACGCAGAAAATTGTTATCTCCTACATCTCTTATAAAACGAAGGAAATTCCGAATGTGCGCGTCGAATCGGGCAACACAACCGTCGTTGAAACAGAATTAACCGTTGAGGGGCAGGCCCTTCAGGAAGTGGTTGTTCGGGGCAACCGGGCTACCAATACCGAGATTGCTGTCATCACGGAAATTAAACAACTCAAGCCGATTGCTGTGGGTATTTCGGCGCAGCAGATTCAGAAATCTCAGGACCGGGATGCAGCCGCAGCCATCCGCCGGGTACCTGGAGTGAGTATTGTTGATAATCGATTTGTGCTCATTCGCGGGCTGGCAGCCCGGTATAACTCGGTGCTGATAAACGATGTCATTACGCCTTCTACAGAGGTCGATACCCGCTCGTTCTCGTTTGATCTGGTACCCAGCAATATTATTGATCGGATGATTGTCTATAAGTCAGGATCGGCTGATTTGCCCGGCGATTTTGCCGGTGGGGTTATTAAAATTTATACTAAACGGCGACCCGAGCAAAACTTTCTGGATGCAGGCTTAACATTTGGCTACCGCAACAACACCACCTTTCAAAACGTGCAGACCCAAGCTAGTTCGGGCCTGAATTCAATCGGTCTTTGGAATGCCAGCCAACAGGTTCCCACTAGTTTTCCGGCTACCTCAGCCGCCTTCAACGCATTGAATCCGTTGCAACGAGCTGCCTATGCCCGTTTATTACCGAACACCTGGGGTCTTCAACAGGCCACGGTATCTCCTGACATACGCTTTGCGTTGAATATGGGCCGTCGGTTTGACGTGGGTAATGTTCGCATCAGCAATCTGACGAGTATCAACTATGCAACGACAAATCAATTCTCAAACATTGACCTGAAATTGTACGATAACGGCACTATCGCCAATGCCGTTACGCAGCAATATAATGATGTTAACTACGCCCGTCAGACCCGCCTGGGAATACTTCACAACTGGTCGGCACGGTTCTCTCCAGCCTTTACCTTAGAATGGAAAACGCTGTATAATCAACTTAGCACTACTGAGACTGTTATTCGAACAGGGGCTCAGGTGGCCGATGGCTACGACGTGCGAAGTTATTCGGAACGGTTTGAGAACCGCAGTATTTTGACTACGCAACTAGCCGGAGAACATACCATAAGTCCCCTGACAAAAATTAACTGGGTAGGCAGCTTTGGCTACACTGGCCGCTGGGAGCCTGATTGGAAACGGGCGCGTTACCTGAGAGCAACTGGTGCAACCGGATCGGATGGTCAGCCAGCTCCGTTTTTGCTCGCCACGCCAAACGATCCAACGCCGACAGAGGTAGGCCGATTCAACTCGAAACTGCACGAGTACGTCATCTCGGCCATTGTCAATGGTGAACATACTTTTGGCAACCCAACAGATCGGGAACCCAACAAAATTCGCTTCGGTGTCTATACCGAACAGAAAAATCGAGATTATTCTGCCCATTTCTACGGCTATCAGGCCGTAGGGGGTGCCTCGGCGGCCAAGCAACGGGATATAGCCACCATATTTGCGCCTGAAAATGTAACGGGTTCTGATGGGAGTTTCTCGCTGCTCGATGGGACGCGTGACCGGGATGCTTACAAGGGTATCAATACGTACCTCGCAGGCTACGTGAGTGGCGACGTGTATTTCGGACCAAACGCGAGCCTAACGCTTGGTTTCCGGGGTGAGTACAACGACCAGGGTATCAAATCGAATGTAAATGGGGTTGAAACCCGCCTGGTGACCAACAAAATATTCAGTCCGCTGCCGTCACTCAATTTTACCTACAAACTGAGCGAAAAGACAAACCTACGCTTTGCGTACTCCTCAACTGTTAACCGACCCGAGTTTCGGGAGTTAGCGCCGTTTAACTACTACGACTTCAATCTGCTGGCCGATATTCAGGGTAACACAACTCTAACGACGGCCAAAATTCAGAACCTGGATGCCAAGTGGGAATTTTATCCAAGTGCGAATGAACTGATCTCCGTAACGGGGTTCTACAAACACTTTACGAATCCGATAGAATCATACCTGCTGTTCCAGGGGAACGGTCTAGCCTATACGTTTACTAACGCCCAATCGGCGCAGAACTACGGCGTTGAGATCGAACTACGCAAAGGCTTCCAGAACTCAGCCAGTGCATTCCTGCAAAATCTGTCGGTGGTTGGTAATGTATCGCTGATTAAAAGCCAGGTCAACGTCGGCGACTTTGTAAAAGCACCGGATTTAAGTGGTACAATTCAGCAATACGATATCCGCGGCATCGCCGATACCAAACGGGCACTGGCGGGTCAATCGCCATACCTCATTAACGCTGGTGTTTATTACGCGGCTCCCAACTCAGGCTGGCAGTGGAACATACTCTACAACATTTACGGGCAGCGAATCTTTACAGTAGGCAACAGCCAGAATCCAACTGTTTACGAACTGCCCCGTAACGTGATTGATCTAAACCTGACTAAACAATTCAGCAAGAAAATTGAAGTCCGTGTGGGCATCCAGGATCTGTTGAACCAAGCCGTTCGGTTTGCACAGGATTTCAACCACGATGGTAAAATAGGCAGCGATGTGACATCCCAAACGGCTGGTGCCGATCAGATGGTGCGCAAGTTTAAGCGTGGCAGCTATTTCACCGCCAGTGCGATTTACACCTTCGGTCGCCGAACGGTCATTCCTTAAGTACACCAATTCCAATATTACCCAATTCAAACACAACCCAATGTTTATGCAATTTTCTCAATCGGCTCGTCGGGCCTCGCCAGGCAGGACCTGGATTCCCGTAGTAGCGTTGGTACTCGGTTTATTTATAGCCGTTTCATCCTGTAAAAATAATGACACGCCTGGTCCGGTACTGAGCATCCTTAGCTTTACCCCGTCGTCCGCACCGGTTGGTACACCCATCGTAATTACGGGTACCGCGTTTAATGCTACCCCTGCCAGTAATACAGTAACCTTTGGAGGTGTAGCGGCAACCGTGACGGGGGCTTCTACCACCTCACTAACCGTTGTGGTACCTGCGAATGCCGGTACACCTATTGCTGTTACGTCAGGCGGTGCAACGGTCACCAGCTCAACAGCGTTTGCGTTGGGAACTAAGCCGGTTAAGGAAATAACGGGTAATATTACAGCTGACACAAAATGGACGGCTGGTAATGTTTATTACCTGCGTGGTTTTGTGCAGGTAGTAGCACCCGCTACACTAACCATTGAAGCGGGCACAATTATTAGAGGGGGCGGCAAAGAAGTTGACCCAGCGGGTAAACAGCAGGGAGCTACTCTAATTGTTTTACCCGGTGCTAAAATCGTGGCTACTGGTACAGCTAGTGCGCCTATCGTATTCACATCGAACAAAGCCGCTGGCTCGCGTAATTACGGGGACTGGGGTGGTATTGTCATAATGGGCAAAGCGCCTGTCAATCAGCCAGGTGCAACCGGCTTTGAAGGCGGACTTCCAGGCATAGTAGGCACTTATACGGATGTCAATGATAATTCGGGAACGCTACAGTACGTACGTATTGAGTTTGGCGGTATTGCTCTTCTGGCTAATAGCGAAATTAATGGTCTGTCATTATACGGTGTTGGGGCGGGTACAACGCTCGACCACATTCAGGTGTCCTACAGTGGTGACGATTCCTACGAGTGGTTTGGTGGCACGGTCAATGCGAAAAACCTCATTGCTTTCCGGGGTTGGGATGATGATTGGGATACGGACTGGGGCTGGTCTGGTAAGGTGCAGTACGGCCTTTCTTTACGTGACACTGACGTCGCTGACCAATCGGGTTCTAATGGTTTTGAGTCGGATAACTTTAATCCGGGTTTACCTGCTACAGGTGCAAATGCTGGTCTACCTCTGACAGCCGGTGTCTTTGCCAATATGAGCAACTTTGTGTTTAGCGGTACGCCATCAAACGTGCCAACATCTAAGGGTAGTGGCGCGTATCAGTCGGGTATGCATCTTCGCCGGAATACATCGCTGAGTATTTTCAACTCGCTTTTAGTGGGTTATCCTGAAGGATTGCGGTTAGACGCGCCAACGGGTACAACCGGTACGCTCGATAATGCTACGAGCGGAGCCTTGCAATTGCATGGGGTTGTAATAGCCAACATGACCGCTCCGGTGAAGGGTGCCGGTGCGATCACAGATGCGCAGGCTCAAGCCTTCTTTAACACGGCAGCCTACAAAAACCAGATTATTCCAAGTACGGGTGTTGCGGCTTTGCTGCTTAATACGGCCAGCTTTACGCTGACAGCACCAAATTTCTTGCCCCAAACAGGTTCGCCATTACTGACGGGCGCCATCTGGGATGGTAAGGGAGCTGATACCTTCTTCACCAAGGAAACGTTCATTGGTGGCTTCGGTACAACCGACTGGACTAAAGGTTGGGCCAATTGGGATCCCCAAAATGCCAATTACGATAAATAAGTCTTTAATTTATATTGGTGTCGCATTGAAAAGACCAGAGCCTTGCTCTGGTCTTTTTTTT
>NZ_JBHUOM010000049.1:0-22033 GCF_042686045.1 Spirosoma flavum | reverse complement strand
TCCAGTTATTCTTCCATAAGAAAGAGATTGCATTCTTTACAAGCTAATTCACAGATCAATAAGGCATAAGTATCTCATAGTCAAATCATTTTGGCTATTTCATTGATGGCTAAGTTTGCCAATCAACTCATTTCAGCCACTACCAAATAACAAATAGAAATCGTTCAGATAACGAATTTTGAACTTTTTCATCAAAAAACTTACTAGATTTCTACCAGTCTTTAGTTGTTTGAATAGAAAGACTGGCACGCTTCTAAAATACAGTTCGATATTCTAATGTATATTCTGTCCAAAAATAGGTCATTAATCCATCACAATAGAATCCGATTCAATCTTGGAGATAAGTGCAATTTTAAAATAGTACCCCTCGGCGCAATAAGTCATAACCCTCCTGTCCATACCCTTTTCTTTTAATCATCTTGGTTCGATTCACCTTCTATCTACGCACTCGTTGAATTCACTGGTGCCTGCACAATTGAGCCATTTCCGGACGGGTCAACGGTCAATACTTTTCCAGACGGGTCAGGCATCTAAAAAGGGGTTAGCGGTTTATTTTTGGGCTTTGCTTTTGCGAATTTGTGGGTATGTCCTGAACATAATAATACCTCCTTTCTGGTTTTGGCGTTGTGGTGATGCTCAAAACTAAGAAAGGAGGTTCTTTTTTGTCAAGTACCTAAAATTCGGGATGACTCATGTTTGATGTAGATTAGTGTACAGCGAAAATCACCTGCTTTTTAGAACACGATAAACGGTGGATTCTGACACAAACCGCTCTGGCGACTCGGCAACGCACATTATCAACGATATAACATGCAAGTTTGCAATTGGAGAGATCCGGCCGTTCAAAGGCTAGTTCAACAATGAGGATTTTTTGCTGGAGCATCAGTTAGTTCCAGGCATTAGTACGTTTATAAGGCTAATCTGCCAAACCATCAAAGCTATCGTTCAAATTGCGTTTATACTATTCACTATTCATAAAAGGTTGATTAATTGATACCTAGTTCGCGAAGTGTAGCCTTGATGCTGATTGCGTATTTTAGCTAAAGTTTAAACAACGTCAGGATAAAAATTTAGCATATCAAACTAATAAGCTGACCTAATGCAGGAGCACATAATAGCATTACGTGGAGTTGCATCTGCCACATGACGTTCGCTAAGAAGGAATGTTTTTAAATGGTTAGCAAAATTCTTATCTATATTTAGATGTGTAGCATTTTTTTTATCCAAATATGAATCGAATCCATCAATAAGGTCATTCTTCGAGAAGTAACGGATCAATTCCATAAACTGATTCTTATCAATCGCTACGGTATCGTGCGTAGCTTCAACGAGTTTAGGATCTGTAGATAACATAATCTGCCTATTGGTTTAATTAAGTGATTTATTCGCAATTCACATCCAAGCTAAAATCAATGACGTTAAATGTTGTATATAATTTTGCAGAGGCTTACTTGCAATAAGTAAAGTTAAAAAGAACGTTTTTACGAAAAAACGGGGATAATACCTTTTTTTTTACTACTTGTTAGCTTCTCTTTACAATTGAATTGTTGAAGAAAGCTACATCGAAATTTACTGTTTCAATACCCAGTTAACACACTTGGTGAACTTAATCGAGTTAAAAACTGTGCTGACAAGCTTATTATTGGCCGCGTTGCTATCATTATACGATGCCCTTTGCGGAGGTCATTTGATATGGCCAGGTTTATCGGCAACGAATATGTTTTATTTCGCAAGACCATGCAGTCCGAATAGTACACAAAAACCCGGCGTAAATATGATGTCTACTTCAAAAATAAAGTGCAAAAAATGCTTGTCAACCGCCAAACACCGGCCTACATTGCCAACGCCTTAGGCATTTTTGAGAATAGTATCTACCGTTGGAAATGTGTCAACCAAGTGGGTAATAAAAACGGCCCATTAACCAGCGACCTGACCGTTGAAAACCAGCAGTTAAAGGATCGAGTGCGGCAATTGGAGACTGAGCGCGAGATCTAAAAAAAAGCCCGCCGAGCGACCTGACACTTCGCTATAAACTAATTAAGAGTGAGACAGGCGAATTTGCAATCGACATACTTTATAGCGTTGGTAAAGCGGTTTTTTCGAGAGCATAAACGGCGGTATGGCAGCCGACGGATAGTACTCGAATTACAAGAACAGAGCTATCAATTAGGGCGGTAGCAAGTTAGAGGATTAACCTAATGGTCTGGTTTACAGGCAATTCAGCCCAGACCGTTTGTGTCACGCACGAATGATAGTACCCATGGCAAAGGGTACTGGCCTAATTTATTGCTGAACCAACTTGCACCTACCGCTCTCAATGCGGTTTGGGTAAGCGATATTCCCTACCTGCCTTTAGTTAATGGCGAGTGGGCTTGTCTAGATTTGTACACACGCTGTATTGTGGGCTGGCGGGTAGATAATATGGAGGATGCGCTGGTGATCGTGCCCTCGAGAACCACCTTACAGGCGCGTCAACCTTCAAGTGGATTAATCGTTCTCACTAAGACCGGGGCGGTCAGTATGTGTAGAACGATCTACAAGAACTGGTAAGTTTATAGCGCATTAGGCCCAGCATGAGTCGGGCCGCGCTATGGAGGCCGACGATCCTTACGACAATGCGTTTGCGGAGTCGTTTTAGAGACACCTGAAGGCGGAAGTACTGGAAGGCGGTGCTTTCTGAGCGTGGACGATGCCCGCATGGAAATCTTTGAGTACATCGAGTGCTGTTACAATCGTGCACGAAAGCACTCCTCGCTGGGTAATAAAAGCCATGAACAGTTTGAAGAAGTTTATTATAAAAACTTGCAAAGTTAGTATGTCGCTAAACCAGACCGCACTAATCGTTTTGTTTGCTAGGGTAAAGGTAAGGACAAATTGATAGTTTAGACGTAATCAGAATGAGAATCTAGATGTAGCCCACGGCCTAATTTATTATTGAATTTGAATGAGAATTATACAAACGTTTTGGACAGGTAATTCAACTGAATCTAAATCTCTGTCAATTACCGGCGGATGGTTATCGCCCGAATATCATTGGATGAGCTGGGTATTAAGTTGCAAACAGCTTAAGAAATATTATGAAGATATCTTTCTATATACTGATTCAGTTGGTAAGCAGATACTTGTTCACCAGCTTAACCTACCATATACTACTGTTTCTACTAAGCTAAATTCACTTCGTCACTATCCTTCTGATTTATGGGCTTTGTCAAAAATATACACTTGTAGTCTACAAAAATCGCCTTTTTTACATGTAGATGGTGACATTTATATTTGGAAAAAATTTGATAAAGTGATTGAAAAAGCCGAATTAATCGCTCAGAACTTAGAAGAAAATTTCAATTTTTATTATAAAACATTAGAAGAAATCTCACGGCATTTCAATTACATTCCAGTCTGTATGCAACGGGAATTTCAGACACATCCCATAATTCGATCTTGTAATACAGGTTTAGTTGGGGGTAGTGCTCTACCCTTTTTTAGGCAGTATGCAAAATTAGCCTTCAAACTAGTGTCTCGAAATGTAGGACAATTACAGAAATTTGACCGACGCGCATTTAATATAGGATTTGAACAATTTTTGTTTTATTCTCTTTCAAAGCAGTGCCAAATCCCACTTACTTATTTTATAAATGGGGTTGACAATTCCGACCCCTCTTATAAAAGTCTTGCGCGATTTGAGTGTGTTCCTTATCAAACAACATACATCCACGCACTTGGAGCATTTAAACAGGATCGTAAAACATGCCAACATCTTTCAAAACGACTTCGTCAAGACTATCCAGACTCTTATTATAATATTTTAAAAATTTGTCAAAAAGCTGGTATAATTACAGATCAAAAAGCTTATTTAATTGATGAATTATCACCACTGAACTGTGACGTGGATTACTATAAATCTCTAAAGAAAGATTTCATATCAGGTGATCTTTGTAAGAAGGGTGAATTCGACTGGTTATATTTCTATGGAAAAGACTCAGCAATTTATGAGCTAGTTGAGCAGCTTTTTAACTTATCAACAGAACAAGTGCTTTCTAAGCAACTTCAGTTTGACAATGATTGTAAAATCAAAGAGTTAAATTCTCAACCGCATTTGTTATTTTCTGATATATATACTCTAACTAAGAAGACTGTCGAACTAGATACATTAAATTTTAAAATACTTGATTGTTTCAAAGAAGTAAAATCTATACAAATAGTTCTAAAAGAAATAGTTCTTTACTTCGATCCAACAGATAAGAAAAATCTTGAATATCTGTTGCAGCAATTAGTTTTAGACAGGGTAAAAGAGCTCATGTATCTAGGAGCGTTAAAAATTAAAGGGTAAGCTTTTAAATAAGGTTGAAAAATATTTATACTCTCCCATGGCAGTGATTAGACTCCCACAATACCAACTACCTGATAAAAACGCTTTTGATGCCATCCCGTTTCACAAGCACGTATCCCGCTTCATCCGAATCGGCGTACGAAAGGGTATCCTGTATAAGTGGTACGGCACCGGCCGCCCGGAATACGTTCAGCCAAATAAATAGTTCACAATATAGTTATCTATAAGTCAGGAAGTTATACCAATGGATATGCTTACTGACTTATCCTGGGTATTCGATTGTACCCGCACCATCATTCGATTTTCGGACGGGTCATTGCTCGGTGAGATAGCTTGACCTATTGTCGATATAAGCTAAAACCGTTTACGAAATGGTTTTAATATTTGCCGCAGCGTTTCATCATTTTTTTGTGTTTTGGCGAGCCTGCCCGCAGCGCTGCTCAGAATAAGCCAATGGCTAAGTAATGGGTTTCTAGCTACAAGGTTTCAACCACCGGAAAAATGGTCAGAGAATAGCAATAAAAAGTATGGATAGGTTGTAGGCGGAACTAGGCTAATCGAATGTGGGAACCCGGTTTTTTTGAACGCTACCTTACGCTCAGATGCCCGACAAAACGTAATGCCGGATGTACTTAGGTTGCAACGATCAATATGAATTTATTTTTTTATTACTAGCATACTTTGCTTTACCAAAAAGCACAATTAACTTATAAACAAATCCCTAGCGTTCTTGAAAACAATGAAAACGCCATTTATTAAAATTCTCACAGCCAGTTTTGCACTGGCCATAATCCAACTAACCACCGCATACAAAGAAAGTGAACCGATCCCTAATGCATCAGGTTCCAGGTGGACCTCTACTGGGTTTGGCACTCTCAAAATGCGCAGGTTCGATCCCCTGATGCTGAAAATGGAAATCAATCAATTCCTAACAATTTCATTTTTATCCTTTTTAGGATGGTTAATTTGGCATTTTAGCTGGCCACAATATCCTTTCAATTGGTACTGGTCTGCTTCCAATATATTAAAAACACTAACCGTTCTCGTATACATAAGGCTCTTATGGTTTGTTGGGACAAAATTGTAATTTTTACATAATTACTTATAAACGATAAAACTACTTTGCTTCGACTAACCCACGCTGACAAAGTTTAAGCAACAGTTCACACACAAGCTTAAATTATTTTAATTATTGAAATGAAATTGTTCCTTGATCGTCGAACCTATGCGGCAGCCTATGTCGCCCTATTTTATTTTTTACTAATGTTTATTGGCGCTTGGTTCATTGGGCCATCTTCTGTAGATGCAATAATGAGCATTAATCTTGGAGCATTAGGTGCGTCAGTTGGTTGGTTACTAGGTGTTGCAGCCTCTCCTTATAATAAAGGCGAAGGAGACAGATTTAGAAATATCATTAGCGCAGTTGCTACATTCACTTCTGGGTATGGATTAGCAAACTTAAACCATTTACTGAATACTGGACTCAGCGTTACCCTATGGGACCAAATACAGCATATTGATCTGTATGTTTGGTTGCGTATTACTGCCTTTATTATGTCATTTTTCTGCTCTTTTTTACTTACCTATGCTACTTGTGTTTATGAATTACCTAAAGATTTACCAACTCCTTCACCTATAGATAGTGAGCACCTTTCTTTTCAGAAGAAGACATAAGCCGCAATACTTGAGTAGTTTATATGAATCTTTTTTAAAAAATTATATTACTTAATTGTTTTTAAAACTGAACTTGGAATTATATCTGCTTTAGTTGGATCTATTGTGATTGGAAAATCGTAATTATCTTTTATGCGACTATTAATGTTAACGATCATACTGTCAATTTTTTTTTGAGAAGCTTTGTCTATCGAACTAGAAAAAGTTAATATATCAGATTGTAAACCCTGAAAAATTTTAATCTTATCAATATTTTTTTGTAGATTTTCTTTATTATTAAAAACAAGTGGCATTACGTAATAAAAAGAGGCAGTTGTACTCACTAGCAAAAAAAGGACCTTGATTATAGCATCAGAGGTTGCCCATCCTTTTTGGGCAATTAAGAACACTATAACAGCTAACAAAGCCGAAAATACTACAAAACAAGCCGAAAATTTATAATAATTATTATTATAAATGACTGCTAGTTCGTAGTAATAGTTCTTAAGTAATTTTGCTGACTTATACTGTCGATTGATAATTTCAGTATATATATTGGGTTTGATTATAGATATTATTAATATTGAATCTTGAGTACCTTCTATTAATTTTAAATTATTAGTAACTTGGTTGGTCTTTTTCTCCATAAAAACGTACGA
Organism: Spirosoma flavum; assembly: GCF_042686045.1. Lineage (NCBI taxonomy): Bacteria > Pseudomonadati > Bacteroidota > Cytophagia > Cytophagales > Cytophagaceae > Spirosoma > Spirosoma flavum. The sequence goes on along the minus strand of NZ_JBHUOM010000049.1, from coordinate 15,394 downwards.
TGCAGTATCTAGTATATACGCAAAAAATAAAAAAAATGAAGAAACTATCATTACTAATACAAACTTATTTTTCATATAATCTTTAACATTGTCCATAATATTTGGCTGAAAATATACATAAATTTATATCCATAAATACTTTGCCCTTAGACTCTGTATTTACTTTTTTAAATATAAAGTCTAATTAAACTATGAGATTAATAGCCAACTATAAAAACAACGCTGCCTTTATTTTATTGCCTGGCAGCTGTCTTAACGTCTGGGCCAGTTGTTGGAAACTCATACCTAGTAATCATTTTGATAAAATTTTTTCTAAAGTTCGAGCGATCTGAACGCTTATAAAATGGGGAAAATACCCTTTTTACAAGGAGTGATATGCTAAAAGCTTCCTCTTTCGTCTGTGGCACTTGGCTGATTAGCTTTGCTAATTGCATAAATATTTATTCGTGATATATTTTACACAAATCTAGACCATTCATAGAAAGTTTGCCATAATTCTAAAGTTGAGACAGTTTTGACCTTCTTCATATTAAGCCGCATATGCGCGTTATATTTATTATAGGGTAACCTGAAATATTTTGGGAATCGTACTATTTAAGGGCATAATTTCTTTCCATTACAGGGCTTAAACGGTTGTTTGTAATCTGTTCTGCTCCCCATGATATCGTCTGATTATAGGTTGCTAAATCTGATATTACATATCTAGTATGACCATACTAGATATGTAATATCAGCGGGAAACCCTATCTTGCCCCATGCAAATCTTTGTCGCCTACTACCGCGTCTCCACTAAAAAGCAAGGTCAGTCTGGATTAGGTCTCGATGCCCAGCGCAGCAGTGTGCTTAGTTTCGTCAAAAACAAAACGCTCTTGGTGGCTGAATTCTGTGACATTGAGTCGGGCAAGAACGATCAACGACCGGAACTATTGAAGGCGGTGCAATACGCCAAGGAGCACCACGCTCGCCTGGTCATTGCCAAACTCGACCGGCTTAGTCGCAATATGACGTTTGTATCATCCTTGATGGATTCCAAGGTGAGCTTCGTCTGTGCCGATATGCCGGATGCCAATGAATTCACCATTCATATCTTCGCAGCCCTGGCTCAGCAGGAACGCAAGATGATCGGGGAGCGGACCAAGAAAGCGCTGGATGAGAAACTGCTTCGGGTGGGTCAATGGCGAAAAGGAGCTAACTCGTTTTTGAGGCCCGAGGTATCAGCAAAAGCGGCTGAGTCGAATCGAGCTCGGGCGGCTAGTAACGAAAACAACCGGAAGGCGTCAGAATTGATCCGCGCCCTGTTGGGGGCTAAGCTAAGCTATGTGGAGATGGCCAGGCGGTTAAATCGGGCTGGATTCATGACCGCACGAGGGGGTCGTTTTCAGGCCACTCAAGTAATGCGATTAGCCAAACAGCAAACTCAAAACTGACTTAGTCCGGCCACTTCTCCAGGCCTGCCGCAATGCGTAAAGCCCGCTACACATCTTCCCAATAATAGCCACTGTCGTAGCCTGTAGAGACCCGCCGGGCGGCCGGCGCCGTCACAAATGGTCAGAAAATCATTGCCGGGCCGCCGTTGCGACCGCATCAAACTGCAGTTGTGGAAGAGAGGGCTGAGGGGGTAGTTGATCGGATACACCTTCCATAATCGCAAAGGTTAATGGTTTACTGGTTCATGAAAAAGCCTCATCGGTTGGACCAGTGAGGCTGAAGAAGCATAAAAGACGTGAAACGTTGGTCTGTGCGATTTATTGTGCAGAGCACTGGCCTGCAGGGCAACCCGTGGGCAAAGAGCCCGTTCAAAGAACAGGGAAAAGGGCGCCAACAGAGTCGATTTCACTCGGTTGGCGCCAGACCACCGTGGAGTCGAGGGGGGAGCGATCAGGTAGCATTCGGCTATTCATCTAACCTGTTCTAAGGGCTTTTCAATAGGCGCCTTTTCGTCAAAACCGTTCCCCCCAGTTGACGATCGAAGAGGCTCTGTCGTTCCAGCCCAATACCCCAAGATCGGGCGTGTTGCAGCCCGCTGGCAGCAACAGCTCGGAACCCCCGTACCTAGTATTTTCATACAACGACACATGCCATCGGCTCCAGGAAACTGATGAGATGACATCATTCCAGTAATTGATGTAGCCCACAATGACCTTTGTACGCCCCACCCGGGTAAGGTCGCTGTAGGCTTTGCCGGCTGGCACACATAGCCCAGCGCCCCCTTGATTGATATTCTCATAAAAACAGGCCTGTTCCGGTAGATTGTACGGCGGCTGCTGGCAAATATGTTCGAACGCTGGCTGCACTCGTCGCGGAGCCAGATTCTCAGCCTGACGCTTGACTTGGGCCAGCATATTAGTACGCGAAGTGAAGGCGACCAAAGCCAAGCCGGAATCCTGGTGGAGGGTCGTATAGTAAAGCGGGGTGCCATTATAGCATGTAATCGCTTCGGGCTTGTCCAGCGGCTGGCCATCAACAGCTAACAGGAGGCTGACGGGCCGGTGAATCAGGGAATGGGGAGCCGGTAGCTGGTCTTGGTTCGGAGCGGGTTCGTGGTTTTCCATCGATACAGGTATAATCAGTGGTCGTCGTCTTGACTTACTTTCGGTCCGTAACTACCGGCTGAACCGTTTCTACATCAATTTTGTAGTAGACCCCTAGCTTAATCTGCTCGGGCGGCAGCAGCACCGTTTTCAGGGAGCTCGATACCCGCTCTTGCTGAAACGCGTGCAGATGCGCAATCGCCCGGCTGCGTATCGCTTCTTCACTGGGATGCTGGCCCCCTTGGTAAGTGGTCACCCGGTGGATATGAACAATAGCGCCGGTGTCAGCCTGATACACCACGCAGAGTTGATCGTCAATGATGGGCGGTGCGCCCGGAGTAGCTTGTAGCATAAGCAAGAAAAGTTACCAAAAGAATAGATTAAACAGCACGTACGCTTCCTGCTTAGCCCCCACAACGATGCCAAACGTAACACTGCTGGCCTGATTGACGTATACGGAGGGGGCCCACGACTTCCACCCGCCTAAGTTGACGGTCTGTTCAGGGCCGTTGGGGTCTGGCCTGAATCGATAAGCGGCAACGCCTGTGTGGTGGAGTCCATCGCCATCAACTCCATAAAACGAGGCCTGACCAACCGTGTAGACGGGGCCAAAGTTGACCTCGTAGGTATAGGATAGACCATGATCCGAATTGTAGCCACTATACAGGTAGCCGCTGGACATTGAATTCATACTTGGTTGGGTTTATTGGACGAGTTCTAAAAGTAGCTAGTCCCCAGCCAGTTGGTTTAATCTAGTTAGTGAACGGTAATGGGAATGAGCGATTGGTTTGCCAATAATCGTAGCCAAGTCGCCCTAGCGAACCAGGGCGCCCCCGTGTGAACTGGCTAGCTATTTTTGGACAAAGAATGAAGTATCATTTAGGGTATCATTGGAAAAGGGACCGCTCCAACAGCCCGGCGGCGGCCAAATTCGTCGCGACTGCTCCGGCAGCCCGGTCGAGAATCAGCGTCTCGCGAAATAGAGCCTTTTGCGAGACGGAGACACACATGTATTTTGCTTCTACTTTTGTACTTTAGCCACCATACCTTCATGAACACAACCATCTAGTCTTGAGAACAGATAGGAGCCTAAAGCGTATACTACTTCTTTTAACCCTCACCACTCTGGGCACGCTACTCAGTTTCAGTTGTAGAAGCCCTAAAACTACCCTGCAAAATGGGGATGGGGACTCAGTGTTGACCTTCCGCTCCTTTGGCAAAGGAAAACCTGTATTCATCCTATCCGGTGGTCCTGGTCATGCCAGCTTTTACATGGACTCGGTGGCTAAACGAATCAGTCAAATGGGCTACCGAGCCATCGTCGTTAACCAGTATGGAACCGATGCATCCGTACAACGCTTCGATACGGCTCGGGTAACCCTACCTCAATTTGTGGAGGATATTGAACGACTCAGAAAAGCCTTAGGCTACTCCTCCTTCACGCTATTAGGCCATTCTTGGGGCGGGGCACTCGCAATGGCCTACATACGAACGTATCCGAACACGACTAGCGGCTTAATTCTGTCCTGTTCGGGCACATTCAGTAGGGAGGCGAATGATCGGCTCAACAAAAACATAGCCGCTCGCTTGTCGGATGCCGATAAAGCCGCCATGAAACGATGGGATGATTCTTTGGAAGTGGGGGTAGACGACAATAAAGTCATGTTAGCCCAACGGCGCATTCGTCAAGTGGCCTTTACCTATGATCGAGCCAATCATCAACGGGTGATTAACGAGGTGGTGAATACCTCGCCCTTTTTCATCCAGGTCGGTAACCGCATGTTTGCCGATGCCTGGCTTTTGCATGATTATCAAGTAATGAGTCATCTGAAAGACTACGCTTCGCCGGTCTTGGTGCTAGAGGGTAAGCAGGATGTAATGAGTATTGAAACGGCGCAATATATTACATCCAGTTTCTCAAAGGCCCATTTAGTGCTGATTGATCGCTGTGGTCACTATCCTTGGATTGATAATCCGACGTCTTACTTTAGCCAAATTGAGTCGTTCTTGGGTAAGAAGCCATAAGTTGACAAAAATAGGAAACGAGCATTATTTAAGAGTTAAATAGATTTCAATATTAGCTAGATAGTTAGTGAATTGACTACCACAAAACTGATTATAGATCAGACTTTTTCTCCTTAATGATTACTTAGTCTTAGTTGAAAAAGAATGTAAAACTCAGCTAACAATCCTCTCTCGTCAATCTACAGTCAAATAATGACACAAGATCTAGCTGATAGCCGCACATCCTGGTTTTTTAAAGTGTGCGAAGCAGCCTTAGCGGTCACGGCTCTGCTAAATCTGCTCTTATTCCCCCTGGAGTTTATGCCCCTCTCCTTTTATGAGACATACGGTCAGTATTTTGACTATGTGATGGGTAGTTTAATGGCCATAGCTTTGATCGCTAGTACGATTTATAGCTTGATTTGGCATCAACGCGAACAGACTAAGCCAATAGATAGCCCGCTACGGCATGCGTGGTTACAAGGCATTATTCGCTACTGGTTGGCTTTATCAATCGCCACTTACGGCTTTGCCAAAATTTTAAAAACGCAGTTTCAAACCGCCGACTACCTCCTTGATATGCCAATAAGTGCCGTGAATGGGATGGGGCTAACCTGGTACTATTTTGGCTACTCGTATGCATTGGCCGTTATTATTGCCCTGTTTCAAATAGGCGGATCTATCCTACTGCTTTATCGGAGAACAACCTTATTGGGCGTGATGATCCTTCTGCCAGTGATGATCAACATCGTGCTAATTAATGTGTTCTTTAAAATTAGTTCTGGAGCCTTATTTAACTCAATTATTTTTTCACTAGCCCTCGTCTTTTTTCTTGGGTTGCATCGAAAGAGGCTTAAAGTTATTTTTTGGGACTTAGTCGGTCATCTTCCTCCTATTGCCTTTAGGCATGGTTGGATCAAGCACTGTCTGCGCTTACTACCAATTGCGGTGGCTTTTATTTCGCTTAAAGCGCTAATTATCAGTCATCCGTATGACCAGATGCTAAAGGGTACTTGGAAAGTGGAAAAACTGATCCGCAATGGCCAAGTCCAGCCATCTACTGCCTGGTTGACGGATACAAGGGCTTGGAGCCGAATCTATTTTGCTGGCTATGAAGGCTGTGCCTTTAGTCCAAACCCGTATCGATTTGAACCGAGTGAAGGTCTAATGGGTAGTTATGAGTTCGATAGTCAGCAAAACAAGCTCCAAGTGGCTTTCTATTCTGGCGATACCTTGCGCGCTCGTATTAGTCATCGAACGGCTGAAGCGATGCGGCTCCAAGGGGTTGTTCATCATGACACAGTAGACATGCAATTGATTCGGCTACACCGATGATAGAACAGAACAAGCTGAATAATGAAAGCGATTCAATGGTATTCTTCTAATTAGCTCGATTGCCTACTAATCAACTGACAGATTCCCAATGAGAAGAATAGCTAGATTGATCTATAGACTGATATTGGTAAGTACACTCGTTGGCCTAGCTATTAGTAGCAGCTTTCGTTGCACAACGACCAAGCCAATAGCCTATGCGCAACTTGACTTAGTTACCCCATTCAAAAACTGTCCCGGAAGTGGCAGTACGACCATCTACGATAACAATCGTCATCAGTGGATTTATAGTGATTCACTGGACGCCCAAAAAGCGACCTTGCCCGCATCAACCTTCAAAGTCATTAACTTACTGATTGCTTTAGAAACAAACGTCATTCGAGATGAGAATGAGGTAGTAAAATGGGTTAGCAAAGTGGATACGGTACTCTACGGGAATCGCCCTGAAATCTATCATGATATGACCATCAAAGAAGCCTTCGAGCTATCAGCGGGTTGGGTGTTCATTGAATTAGCCAAGCGGGTCGGCCGGGATCGCTACCGGCACTACTTGAGCCAGTGTCACTATGGCAATGGGAATTTAAGGGAGACTGGTACCGACTTTTGGAATTTTGGCTCATTTGGCATAAGCCCAATCAATCAGGTTAATTTTTTGAGGCATGTTTACTCAGGTGAGGTTCCCTTTTCAAGGCGTAATCTGGCCATTCTCAGACGAGTGATGGTGACGGAGAAAGGAGGGGATTATACCATACGGTCAAAAACGGGCTGGACGCGCTATGGAGGTAATGATACGGGCTGGTGGGTAGGGTATGTCGAAAAGAAAGGAAATACTTACTTTTTCGCGACTCGCTTGATCAAGAGCTTACAGGTATCAAATTCAAATTTCGGCCCCTGTCGGAAAGAAATAACGCGAACCATCCTTCATGAATTAGATGCAATCTGAAACTATTTCATAAAAAATGGGACAATATCTGTTACTTAAAACGCCCATTTCTCCGAGACAGTACATATCCCTATTAGCTGTTATAGTCTATAGCTGTCAACAATCTCAACCGGGTCGCCGGTGCGATTGTTATCTCAATAATCAATGTCTCATATTTGAAGTAGGGTTGAGTTTGTGATGCATTTACTTATCAACAGAAAGAAGGTTTGGAGGATATGGCTTTTCTTAAACGGACGTTTGCAAAACGCCATAAATCCCTAAACAATAAAGTATTAATGCCCAAAATGAATACAAATTTAGAACATTATCAGCCTTGAAATCGCGCTGTTCCCTTATAGCTCAACATTATGTAAAACTAGCTATTCAGCAATAGGCTGTGCCACAGTAACAGGAGGAGGGAGCAGAAAGGTCGTTTCTAAGAGTGCCCTAACGTCTAGCTGGGTCAACCGGTAATCCATTTTATCGGTCTCAGATAAAAATCCATCGGGATACGCGTTGATGACCTCCATAAATGCATCATTCTTGATCCATTTCTCCACGACTAGGCTATTAGTTAGGACACCTGATTGTGAATCGTCTACTTTGTCGAACATGGAGTAGTCGTCTTGCAGGTCATTGATGATGTAAGGCCAGCGTTGTGTGATAGCCAGAAACTTACCGAGTCGGGGCAGGGTCAGGGGGTAAAAATTAGGCTGCTTTAGAAAAAGCCCGGTTGTGTACGCTATATGTGTTTTCAATCGAAGTATGTTAATGAATTGCTTGATACGCCGGGGATTGTAGTCGAAAACAAACGCCACCAACAGAATAGTTTCCTGAAACAATTCTGAGTCGGGGCCTTCCTGTATGATAATTCTGGAGGGAGAGGAAGCCGCCGATTGAGCCTCAATCAAATCATTGTCCTCTCCTAGCATGGTGATGAAATTGACGATGTTTCGTTTTGCCGGAACAGGTATTTTAAACGAGAGCTGAATGAATTTTTCGAGAAACGAGTAACCAAAGCCAACCATGGCCCGTTTGCTCTCTGTTAGTCCAATTCCGTATGTTTCATCCAGCAGGTAAGGAATTAATTCTTTGTATTTGACGGTGATTCCGGCGGCCACCTTCTCCCGATCCATCCCGATGATGAAAATGAGTTTTGGCGAATTGGAGATCATCATGTTTATACCTTGCATTAGATCAGCGGCTTTTGGCACTTCGGCTCGGTCGAGATCATCGATAAATATGAAAATACGATCGGCCTGTTTTGTCAATTCATTCAGCATTCGGTCAACGTCTTCGTGAAAATCTTCAATAAACGAACCGTGCTGCTGGTAGTTGGGCGTGCGGATAAAGCGTTTTAGATCAATTGAAAATGGACTTCCTAAGATTGCCACTATTTTGCGCAGAATAAGCGCTCCGACTAAGAAGAAACCAGCTCCTCCTGTCAGAGCCAGTAGCGACGGCAAACTATCCTTTAATTCCTTCTCGAAAAGCGCTTTTAACCAGACTTCCTGGTTGGCAAGGGCGGCCCGCAGCAGCGAAGTACCAACGATTAGGTAGATGAGTATTAAAACCAAGAAGGACAGCAGAGCAAACCAGCCGCGCCGGTAATCGAATCGCGACCAGTCTAAGCGGGCAAACCGCCATAATCGCTGTGGCAATGGAATATCAGCTGATAATTTTTTAATGAAATGGACGGCAAAGGCGGCCCACATCGACTCCATTTTGTCATGCCGCCAGGCATTAAACTGTATTGTTTTCTGGCCTTCATTATTAAGCATCTGCTCCAGTTGCAACATAAAGGAAGATTTTCCGCTTCCCCACTCACCTTCTATCGAGAATGAGAATGGGGGTTTGGTGTCCTTGTTCAGTAAGAACGAGCCAACCGCTTGTACGTACGGCTTAAATCCCAAAGTGTCTTCTTCCTGGCTGACGGGCTGATCTTTGATACCGGAGCCAGCCACTTGTGTAAATGCGGGTTCTGCTTGTTCTGTCGGGTCTTCATCCTCTAAAGGGGCATTGGAACTGTTCCGACGGTTTGTGGTAAAAGTTGGCGCTTTTTTGTTGACGGCCCCAACTTTCTTGACAGGCCGATTTGACAAATCATCTTCTAGCGATTTTTCCATGAATATGATTATCAATTATTTGTCCGTAAGACAGAATGAATTGGCAGCTACTTATGACTATACCAAACTGTAAAACAGTTTGGTATAGTCATAAGCCCATAAACCTATGGAGAAAGGCGTTAAATAATAGTGGGAAATTTCCCGTATTTGCAAACAAATAGTAACAAACTAGGGTCTCTTTTCAGAATCGTACATAAATCCTCATCCTGTGGTTGATACCAGCTCAATCTGCTTACGATAACGTTTTACACTCGACATACTAATACCCGTTAGACTGACCGTTTCGGCCATCGACAAGCCCCGTTCAACGGCTTTCTTTACTTTGGCAAATTTTTCGGTGTCAAGTCCTTTTGGACGACCGATGTGCTTGCCCTTGGACGCAGCAGCAACTGGCCCGCCCGCCTCTTCTCCAAAATGCTTTCCCGGTCGTACTCGGCTAAAGATGCGAAAATCTGAAGCACCAGTTTTCCGGCGGGAGTACTACTATCAACTCCTAAGTCTAACGCTTTGAAGTGAATGCCTTTTCGGGCGAACTCAATGATGAGCTGAATTAAATGGTTTCGACTGCGCCCTAATCGGAAGAAGCGGGCAACCATGACGGTATCGCCGGAGCGTTGCTTAGCTTATAATTCGTCCAGGGCTGGTCGACTCGTACTCATGCCTGTTATTTATCCTAAAAGATTTCGTCGCAACCCGCCCGCTGGAGGGCGTCGAGCTGAGTGTCCAGATTCTGGTCTAGCGTAGAGACACGGGCATACCCAAAAACTTTGTTCATATAAAGTCAAAAAGTTGGTATCACAAAAACAAAGTGCCTATCATTATTGATCCTACTTTTTGAACCCTGTTTTCGAGTGTCCATCTCTTGTGGTACGCGTGAACGTTGGGGTTCAGAAAGGTTCAGACTTTTTGGCCGTTCCGAAATAATCAAATTCTAAACCATCCGCAATGCGCCCCAACCTTTATTCTAAGCATAAATTGTGTTAAGTAGGAAAGCCAAACGGCTTGCTGCTTTTTGGCTTAACGATTTTATAATGGGAACACACCTATGATTGTACTCATTTTGGTCCCAATCAACATCTATAGTATTGGGTTGTTTTGCATTTGCTCCCTTAACAGTCAAGCCGTTATAAGCTTCTTTGGCAAACTTAACATTATCACTTACCCACTGTGCAGGTAAATTAATCAGATCTCCTATTGGAACGGGGGCTGGAGAATCAAAATTTGTATTGTCAAAATTGTTATCCATTTCCGGTAAGTCGCTATCCCAATAACTATGCAAAGCTTTATGTATTGGCAGGTTGATATTATTGCCACCTTTATCCGATTTTTGCAATAAGTGCTTGGCGAATATTGTGTCTTTGTCAAAGACTAATACTGGAATGCCTTGACTCAAATCGACGTAACTGCAAGCAATATGTAAAGGTTGGTGCATATCCCCAACTAAATGAACTAACCACCGTAATGCATTAGGTTTGCTAAATTTTGTAGAATTGTTAGTTAAGATGTTAATGCTCTCAACCGTTTGATGGACAATATCATCTGGTCTTGTAAATGCAGCATATTCTACAACGTCGTATTTATGAGCATCTACTGGTAAATCAACAAAATGCCATTCTCGTGTATCGGGAAATTCATTTAAAAAGTCTTTTGTTTCGCTATCAGTAGGTTTATTTTTTGAGGTCGGCTTTATGTCATCCGCCCAGGATGCAATGTCTTTTAAGTTTCCGGATTTCAATACTTTTAAAATTTCCCGAACCTTACCTCGGGGTGTAGGTTCTAAAAATTTATCCGCGAGCTCCGCAATTGTTCTGTGGCGAACTGCCGAAAATCTTGCGCGTATTAGCTGTGGGTTCATTATTTAGTAAAGTTAAAACTTGGGATACATCTGAGCAATAAATTTCTCATCTTTAGTAGACAGATGGGTATTTAGAGGAGTTCCAACATGATTTAAAAATAACTCTGCCGGGAATTGATAAAGCATGATTGATGCTTTATCAAAAAGAGTTTCCGTTGTACCATTTTTTGAATATTTCTCGAGAATATTTTGGTCAATTTCTTCTTTAGTCCAGTTATTTGGTGGTCCAGAAAACTGTGCATAAACCGCTTCTTTATTCCATTGTAAATGTTCAGTTGGGGATTGGTGTTCGTGAATGCATCCTAATGCATGACCAAACTCATGAACTACAACTCGTTCATATTCTTGGTCATCAGTATCGTCTTTTAACCAACCAAAATTCATTGTTGGTTGATCTTTTGGGAAATAATCTTTATCGAGTGCATCCTGACCTATTGCAGACCAAGATCCATCATCTGCTTGAAAAGAAATTCGTACTTGTTCATCAGTCGTGGTAACAAAGTCTAAGTGGATATTAGCGTAATTTTCCCAAATTTTTGCCTTTTGAATCACTTTGTTCTGCTGGACAGAAGATCCGTCTAAGAATCGGCATTTTAAGGATGCTCCTTTTGGCCATGCTTTTGCGTTAATTAAGGCCATGTGGGAAGGCGGAACTGATTTAGAAGAATCTAAATCGCTGAATGCTTCTCTTACTGACTTGGCTCCCGTATGTTTTAATAATGCATCCTCACGCATCTGGTTAAGTTTGAATTCGGCTGAATTATACTTCATTGGTATAACTCGGTCATAGCAAATTTTTAGATTAGGAATTCTTTCCATTTTTATACGATAGTTTAATGATGACGAAGGAAAAAGTAAATTTATTTGTACATAGGGTACAAATAAATTAAATTCCCAACTGATGTTCTACGGGAAAAACACCCATTTTAAAGGAGAGAATTTCCAGGAGTGATCATCTAACTTAGCCCTACCTTTAGTTGTAACAAAGCTATCTCACCTGTCAGGCGATTAACTCATCTATTTCTTTCTGAGCCTACTCCTAACGCTGGTGAGCCTATAAATCTGTATGGGGTTAAACTCATAACAACAGCCTACCAACGAGTTGGAAGGAAAATGGGTAGGCCCCGCTATAGAGAAACAGATAGGCAGTGGTCCCGTACTTCAAATACTTAAGTTGGTTGCCGTGATCTGTAGACGAGAAAAACTTAACCGCTTCGGCGGATCGATCTAGCGGTAATAATCATTTGATCGGTCCACCGAAGCGGTTAAAGAGTTTTTAGAAGCTGGTAAAAAGCGATTGGCCGGCAATATCACTTGGGGAGCCACAGCACCCGAAGTACAATCTTTTAAATCAGAAAATGAGGCCCTCAAACAACTGGTGGCTGAACTAACCCTAGAAATTAGGCAGTTTAAAAAATGATGAACCGTCATCGCGGCTTAAAGCCGACGAATGATCCCTTCCATCAAATGACTCAATCAGAAAGAATGGAAATCATCACCTTCACTATGAAATACTTCCCCACACCTGTTATTGCGAATCATGTTTATATTGAGTGGTCTCAGCTCAGAAGCATTTGTCGTGTATCGCGTAAAGCGGATAGGGAATGTGGGAAGGCTAATGCCGCATTGGCCTGCATCTGATCTAGTATACGGGCCAGCGTTGCTTTTACTGTTGGTCGATCATCATCAAAATCGCCATGGTGGTGAGCGGTCGAACAGTTTTTTGAATTTTCGGGAGAAGTATTCGGAGCTAAAATCCAATCGGCTGATTTTGAATTAAATAAATTCGTTAAATCCTCATCCCCTTTTATAAACTTTTCCAGACCCAAAATAGGCTCGCCATCATTTCTGAACAGAGGTATTCGAGGGGATGCTTCAAATGCGTTAGAAACCAGAAACAGTAATGACTTGTGGTAGATCTGAGCACAATTGTCGTCCTGTTCGGCTTTGTCTTTTAAGGTAAACAAAGCAAATCTCGTTATCTTGCTTTTTTGAATAGCCTCGAGATAAGCATCTTTAAAGAAAGAAATGGTACAGGCCGGTGCCCAAAGTGTACAGGATGCAATAGTCAGACCAAACCCCGTTTCACCTTTCAGAAAATCATCCGTAATCTCAAGCTTAGGCGATGTAAGAAGCCGAACAAGGGGACCCTGGAATATACTTCCGGCGCTGTGACTGACCAAGTGAATTTCAACAGTTGGGTCATTAGCAAGTTTCGCTACCTGTTCAAGGGCAAAACGTGCTCCACCAGTAGGGCTAGTCGTCGCCAGTAATGCATTTTTCTTCATTTCATCCCAAGAAACTTTACCAGTCAACGTTCTGGCGATTGGCTCTAAGGCATCATCAAGACGATCCAACATAAAATCCAGGCTGGAATTTAACAACCCCTCTGGTCGACGACGTCGTAGCGCATCTTGGAGAATATCAGTAGCCGTTGACCAAAAATCGCTATGCCAGATAAAGGAAATTGGATATACTTCAGCATCCAGCAACGAATGACGGTAATCCGCTAAACGTTGAACGGCCGATGTTTCATCGACTAAGCCTCCATGTGCATACAACAACAATCGTTTTTTAGTCCAACCTTTCGTTACACGAGGAAAATCTTCATTGAAGATAGAGAGTACTTCATCGGTAGTCGTTCCAAAATCTCCTCCTGTTTTTAAGGCTCCATCGTTTCCAAGGCTAATAATGTGGGGTCTTAGATCTGCAAATGAATACGCATTTGATTTGCCAGCAGCTGCGGAAAAACTCGTGGCAATTGACTGGGCTTTTTTCAAGGTTACTGGTGCGCCTAGCCGAGCTACCCAAACATCAGTCCCATTGGCTAGCCAGTCATCATAGGAAATTAGACCAAATCCTTCGTTACCCCATTGGTTACCCCATGAATTCTGAATCCAGAAACCGCGCTGTTCATAAGCCACGATGGCAAAGGCATGCCCACCAATGTTAGTCGAAGAGAAGTTAATAATTCCGTCTTCACTTACCGTCTGCCATCCATTATGTACAGAGGCTGTTGCATAAAGAATACCAACCTCTGCCATGGCACTGTGCATTGACACTAAGTCTTTATGATTTACCCGGTAATAGGCTCCTAAAGGGCGTTTTACAGCATCAGACGTTCGCTTATCAGTTAGCCGGTTATCAGGCTTGAGCGAGTTATAAGGAAAGCAGTCTTCCCCACAAACCCCATGCTTGTGCCATCCTTTCATAGCCCCTCGAGCACTCGAACCATCGTAATTCTCCCCTGGCCATTCATCATACCGTTTGGCCATCTCATAGAGCATACGGGGACTAACTTGGTTGAGATCGGGTACGATCTTACGGCGCCGTAAGAGATAGTTGGCAACGGTAGCAAGGCCAAAACCCGTGCAGGCACCCTCTTGGCCTTGATCCAAAATAGGCACACCCAATTTTTTATATTCGTTTAAATCAAGCTGAATTGGCACCTCATACAGATTAGCGACATATAGTTTATCCCGAAAATCAAGAGCATCGGGTCGTGCATTATAAATTCGCTTATCAGGCGCTTCCGCAGTTTTCATATTGATTAGCCTGTGGGGCGGGGTTTAAATTATTCTACAGTGGTCGCTCTATACTTTAAGAGCGAATACATCAAAGCTACTTTATGAGGATCGGTTCTATCAAGGGGAAAATGCCCGTATTTTTCAGCAGGTCTTACTCTTTCTCCAATTCAAATGTTCAATTAGCTTGACTTTCCCAATAAACTGGTTCTTAAGCACTTTGGACTTGCAACAAAACACTGAACAAATCTTTAAGCAGCATTTGAAAATTGCCCATTACAATAATCAAAAGGGGAAAGATAATCCTGCGCCGAATGTAAAGCATTCACGAAAGGGTTCATTCTAAAATCAAGCAGAGTAAAACAGCACCTTACCCGTTCAATATCAAAATGTCGATTTTAGTAGCCTTTTAATAGACGCGGTAAAGTGAAATTTATTCAATTTTGATCTTATGAACTGTGTTAAAAGTCAAGGGATCGAACGTAAAACTGGCTGATAATTGGGATTAAAGTCCTCGTCGAACTTCACAACGGCAAACGCTTGACGAAGCAACCGCACGGGCGGCCCCGTTATTAACCACAGCAATCAGCGCTAGTTTCGTCGTCTTACCAGCCGCCTTTAGGCGTTTATAAAATTCTCGACAAGGCTTATTGTAGCGGATCGCTGACCAACTGGCCATATATAACATGGCTCGTAACTGAGGATCGCCTGTTTTACAAATCCCTTTGGTGATATTAGATTTGCCCGACTGATAAACCACTGGTACTACGCCAATATATTTAGCCAATGCCTTCGCCGAATGGAACTGTCGGAAGCCGCCCGTTACGTCAATTAAGGCCGTAGCAATGGTGATAGAGATGCCCACAATTGATTTTAACCGACGTATTTGGCTGGGGAAATGCTGTTCTGTCAATTGCTGAATCTCGCCAGTTAGCCTAGTAATAGCTCCTTGAAAATGAACCAACATCTGTTGCAAACTCACTTGAACCTGGTCATCTTTGATGGGTAAAGGGGAGAAAGAATGTAGTAAGTTAGCCAGTGTATTACCCTGATTTTACTTGACAGATTTACACTCGTTTTCATGCCGCAGCCATTGACTG
>NZ_JBHUOM010000048.1:0-433366 GCF_042686045.1 Spirosoma flavum | reverse complement strand
CGCAGTGCAAGCTGCCGTTGTGAAGCCGTGAGTCGAAAGACCCACGGCTTCTTGCGTTTTATAAGCTCTATAGAATAAAGCCTAAGCGATAAAAAACCTTAATAAATCGAGTACATTTAGCGGCTATTCATCCTTCTATAAGTAAGATATAAGACTTTCTAATTCTATATAATGCGCACTTGGTTTTTTACGCTGGCAAGTCTATTATGTGCCGTACTTACAACCTTTTCTCAATCAACACACCAGGAAATTTCTCCTGTCGATTGGGTCAATCCGTTGATGGGAACAGCATCTAAACCTAGTTTATCAACGGGGAATACGTATCCGGCCATTACGTTGCCCTGGGGTATGAACTGCTGGATGCCGCAAACTGGTAAGATGGGTGATGGATGGGCTTACACATATGATGCGGACAAGCTTCGTGGCTTTAAACAAACACACCAGCCCAGTCCTTGGATTAATGATTATGGCCAATTTGCCATTATGCCTATCACCGGTAAGCTGCGTTTTAATGAAGATGAACGAGCTAGCTGGTTCTCTCATAAATCAGAGATTGCCAAGCCGTATTACTACAAAGTATATCTGGCTGACCATGACGTAACCACCGAGATTAGTCCTACAGAGCGAGCGGCTGCCCTGCGGTTTACGTTTCCACAAACGGAAGATGCGTATGTGGTAATTGATGCCTTGGACAAAGGTTCGTATGTGAAAATCATCCCTAGTGAAAATAAAATTATCGGCTATACGACTAAAAATAGTGGTGGTGTACCCGATAATTTTAAAAATTACTTCGTCATTCAGTTTAATAAGTCATTCGCAAACACTGCTGTATGGCATGGTAAACAGTTAGAAACTAAAGAGCTCGAGCAGAAAGCTGATCATGTAGGAGCGGTGGTCGGCTTCAAAACCAAAAAAGGTGAGCAAGTTTACGCTCGTGTAGCTTCGTCATTTATTAGTGCCGAACAAGCCGAACGAAATTTGAATGAGATTGGAGATGATTCGTTTGATACCGTTAAGGATAAAGCTAAAGCCGTCTGGAATAAAGAGCTGAATAGAGTAAAAGCAGAAGGCGGTACCGATGACCAACTTCGAACATTTTATTCCTGTCTTTATCGAACGATGCTCTTTCCCCGGAAATTCTATGAACTGGATGCCAACAAGAAAATTGTTCATTACAGCCCGTATAATGGGCAGGTATTACCCGGATATATGTTCACCGACAACGGATTTTGGGATACGTTTCGGGCTGCTTTTCCGCTCTTCAATATGCTTCAGCCAACCCTAAATACCCATATAATGGAAGGGTTGGTCAATGCTTATAAAGAGAGTGGGTTTCTGCCTGAGTGGGCTAGTCCGGGGCATAGAGATTGCATGGTTGGGTCAAATTCAGCGTCAATAATTGCTGATGCGTATTTAAAAGGGGTCAGAACGGGCTATAACATAAATACGCTGTACGAAGCCATTTTGAAAAATACGCAAACAGAAGGTCCGTTTAGTTCAGTTGGCCGCAAAGGCGCGAGCTATTATAATCGATTGGGTTACGTACCATATGATGTAAAGATCAATGAAAATGCCGCCCGAACATTGGAATATGCGTATGATGATTTTACTATTTATCAGTTAGCGAAAGAATTGAAGCGACCGCAGTCAGAAATAGATCTTTTTGCCAAGCGGTCTCAGAACTACCGCAATCTATTCGACCCGACAACGAAGCTGATGCGGGGGAAGAATGAAAATGGCACCTTTCAGGCACTATTCAATCCCTTCAAATGGGGTGATGCATTTACCGAAGGTAATAGTTGGCATTATACCTGGTCGGTTTTTCATGATGTGCAAGGCTTAACAAACCTGATGGGCGGGCGCCGGGAATTTGTAAAAATGCTGGACTCCGTTTTCGTTGTACCACCCGTTTTCGACGATACTTATTACGGCTCTGTGATTCATGAGATTCGTGAAATGCAGATCATGAATATGGGCAATTATGCGCATGGCAACCAGCCTATTCAGCATATGATTTATCTTTATAATTATGCTGGACAACCCTGGAAAACGCAGTATTGGGCCCGGGAGGTTATGAACCGGCTTTATCAACCTACGCCCGATGGATATTGTGGCGATGAAGATAATGGGCAAACATCCGCTTGGTATGTGTTCTCGGCAATGGGTTTCTATCCGGTTTGCCCCGGTACAGACCAATACGTGATAGGAGCGCCACTGTTTAAGAAAGTAACCGTGCAACTAGAAAACGGTAAGACACTCCTTATAAATGCCGCAACCAACAGCGAGCAAAATCGATATATTAAGGTCTTGACCGTTAACGGAAAGTTATATAGCCCGAATTGGTTAAGCCACAAAGAGTTGATGCAAGGTGCCCGGCTTGATTTTCAAATGACGGATAAGGCAAATACCCAACGAGGTGTAAACAGTGCTGATTTTCCTTATTCGTTTTCTTCGGCTAAGCAATAAAATTAGTAAGGACTATACCCCCTCCCAAAACTCGCCTATTAGCTTCAATACTTCATCTACTGAGTTTGCCACAAGCAGTAAAGCGCGGTTTTCTGCCTTCAGGAAACCGTCTGCTACCGTGCGGTCAAGTTGTTGAAGCATGAGGTCATAGAATCCATTTATGTTTACTATAGCGATGGGCCCGTCGTAGAGTTTGAGTTGCCGCCATGCCAGAATCTCGAACAACTCATCCAGAGTTCCATAGCCGCCTGGCAATGCAATCACACCCTTAGACAGTTGAACCATTTTAAACTTGCGCTCGTGCATAGTCTCTACAAAATGCAATTCGGTGAGTGTATTGTGAGCTACTTCAAGATCAGCAAGGAAGTTGGGAATTACGCCAGTCACTTCACCCCCACTTTGCAGTACCGCGTTAGCTACATTACCCATCAAGCCGAAACCGCCCCCGCCATAAATAAGACGGATACCGTTGGCAGCCATTTTTTCACCTAGTTCAACAGCTACTTCATTATAGATTGGGTTGACACCGAGACTTGATGCGCAATAAACGACAATGCTTTGCATAGGTAATTAGTCAGTAAATGGACGATAATTCGTGCTACGGTAAGTTTTCTGTCAGAACTTTGAAGTCTAATCCGCCGAACAGACCAGAACTCATTAGGAGAAAAACTCCGGCTGCATCGCGTTGTTGAATGAGATAGGCTTGCAATTCATCAGGGTTGCTAAAAACACGTAGATTGGGCTGGTCAAAAGCGGCTATGATGTCGTCGGCTGTAATAGAATTTGGGCTAATACCCGACGCGTGCATATCAAAGTAGACAACGGCTTGATCGGCGGCATCCAACGTGCCCTTGTATTGCTCCAAAAAGGCTTTATTCAGGCTACTAAATGTGTAAAGTTCAACAACTGCTACTAACTTCCGGTCGGGATGCTGGTGCTTTACAGCCTCTGTAGTGGCTTCGACTTTAGCTGGTGAGTGCGCAAAATCACGGTACAAAATTCGTTGACTAGTGTCCGTAACTTTTTCCAACCGCATAGCTACCGGCTTAAACGTTGGAATGGCTTCGTAAAACTGCTCGTCTGTAATGCCTATACGGTCGCAAACAGTCATAGCTCCGGCAATATTTTTCAAATTGTGCTGACCGAACAAGTGTGTAGGTACTCTTATGCCATTCTTTGCCAATAAAACAGTTTTACCGTCAACGATAGCACTTGGATGCGCCACGTATGGAATTTTAGTAATATCAGTTCGATCCTTCTGACCAATTACATCAAGCATGTCATCGGATTCATCGAAAATCAAAATTCCAGCTTTTGGCATGGCTTCGGCTAGTAATTCGAACGCGTCAACATATTCGTCCCAAGTCGGATAAATATTGACATGATCCCAGGCAATACCGCTAATAAGGGCAATGTGGGGTTTATAATGCAGAAACTTTGGCCGCGAATCAATTGGTGAAGATGGATACTCATCGCCTTCAAGAATAATAACCGGCGCATCAGGAGTTAGTTGAGCCATTGTCTCGAACCCATCAATTTGCTCGCCAACCAAATAATCGAATTTGCGATTATGGAATTTCAACGCGTGCAGGACCATAGCCGTAATAGTTGTTTTGCCATGACTGCCCGCAATAACCACCCGCTGTTTCTGTTGGCTCTGCTGATACATAAATTCGGGATATGAATAAATGGGCAGTCCCAACTCTAAAGCTTTGACGAGTTCGGGATTGTCTTTGCGAGCGTGCATCCCAACAATAACGGCATCTAAACCGCCTAGCCCGCCATTGCGGTAGATTTTCTCCGGAAACCAACCCATTTCAGCGGGTAGTAAGCCGTGCTGTTGCAAGCGCGTCCGCGATGGTTCGTAGATTTCGTCGTCAGAGCCAGTAATAATATAACCTTGCTGTTGTAATGCCAGAGCAAGATTGTGCATGGCACTGCCGCCAATAGAAATGAAGTGGATAGCTTGAGACATTCGGTAAAATCTATCAGTGTCGAGGGGCAAAAATAGACCTTCTTTTTGGTTTGAAGAAAGAAGATAAACCTTCGACTGAAGAACCATGTTTCGTTACTATTAAATTTCCGTCGTTTCCGAATCAAACCCATTACTTTTTCGTTGACTATCGTGCGAATAGCCTTTACTTGGAAAGCCCAATTTTAGGCGCCAAATTCGAGCCTGTTTTTTTGAACACAAACCCCATTTTATGCGTCGAACGTAGGGATGAAGACATACTATGACCTGATTGACCAGACATTTGAGTTCCCCACGCGGGAGTTCAATGTTGAGAACAATGAACTAATGTTCAATAATGTCCCACTGATGGACATTGTCAAGGAGTACGGTACGCCCTTGAAACTGACGTATTTACCGAAAATTACAGAGCATATTGAGCATGCTAAGCTGCTGTTCAAGAATGCGCTTAAGCGGTATAATTACAAGGGTAGTTACACGTATTGTTACTGTACCAAGTCATCCCACTTTCGGTTTGTACTCGACGAAGTTCTTAAGAATAATGTGCATCTCGAAACGTCATCGGCTTATGACATTCAGATTTTGAGGGAGTTGTACAAAACCGGGAAGATTAGCAAAAGTACGTACATCATTTGCAACGGCTATAAACGGCCGCTTTACACCCAATACATCAGCGAACTTCTTAATGAAGGCTTCACGAATTGTATTCCGGTTCTTGATAATCTGAAGGAGATTGAAGCGTATGAAAATACGGTGACGGCCGATTCGGTTAACTTTGGGATACGTATCGCCACAGACGAAGAACCCAACTTTGCATTCTATACGTCACGCTTAGGCATTCGGTATAGTGATGTGAATGAATTGTACCGTAGCAAAATCCAACCCAATGAGAAGTTTAAGCTAAAAATGCTCCACTTCTTTATCAATACGGGTATTAAAGACAGTGCGTATTATTGGAGTGAGCTGAGTCGGTTCATGTACAAATATTGCGAACTGAGTAAAATGTGTCCTGACCTCGACTCAATTGATATTGGCGGAGGTATGCCTATTCAGACCTCGTTCCAGTTCACGTATGATTATCAGGCCATGATCGACCAGATTGTGGAAAGTATTCAGTGGATTTGCAATAAGAGTAATGTACCGGTACCACACATCTTTACCGAGTTTGGCTCGTACACGGTGGGCGAAAGCGGAGCGGTAATTTATAAGGTCATTGACCAGAAGTTGCAGAACGATAAGGAGTTATGGTACATGATCGACGGCTCGTTCATTACCCAATTGCCGGATTCGTGGGGCTTAGGGCAGAAATATATTATGCTGTCGGTCAATAACTGGGAGAACCCGTATCAGAAAGTTAACCTCGGTGGACTGACCTGCGATTCGCACGATTTTTATAACACAGAGGCACACAGCGCCGACCTTTACCTGCCTATCTTCGATCAGGACACTGAAGATCAATACATTGGTCTTTTCCATACTGGTGCCTATCAAGAATCGTTGGGCGGTTACGGAGGTATTCAGCATTGCCTGATTCCTGCCCCCCAGCACGTTATTGTAGACAAAGACGAACAAGGTAACCTGCGTACCCGATTGTTTGCTCCAGAACAAAATAGTGAGGTAATGCTTAAGATTTTAGGGTATGGTGACGCTGAACCTGGTATGACCGAACTCGAAGCTACAGAAGCCGCCGATGAGCGTGAAGTGGAAGCGGAGTTAATGAAAGAAGAAAATTAGTTTTCTTCGGTAATTTAATAAACCGGGCACTAACAAAAAAAATGTAACCGTACAGTTTTTGGCACTATTTTCGTTTATTAATCTGAAGGTTAGCGCAAAACGGAACGATAGATTCATGAAAAAACTACTGATTTGTGGTACTGTACTGGTGATGCTGTCGCTTGGATCGTGTGCACGCAAGGCAAATTGCCCCGCATACGGAAGTGTACAGAAACCTGCATCAGCGCAGGTTCGGGCGTAGAGTAAGAGTTTTAGTTAAAAAATACCTCCAGTCTTTCTATAGGCGTGGAGGTATTTTTGTTTCAGACGTAGTCTAGCACAAATCGCGACGCTTCCAGTAAGTTAGTGACACAGCCGTCGCATTCGGCAGTGAGTTGAGAATCGTGAGCAATGCGCACCGTTCGAACGCCTGCCCGCCGACCAGCCTGCATATCGCGTAACGCATCGCCAATCATCCAGGATGCGTCAGGTTCTATGTTGTATTTAGCCATTGCCTTTTCGAGCATCAGCGAACCGGGCTTGCGTGTAAGTGACTCTGTGTCGTATTTAGGGTGATGAGGGCAGTAATAAATATCGTCAATAAGCTGCCCACACTGCTCCTGCAAATAATTATAACAAGTCATCACATCGTCGTGGGTATATAAGCCCCTGGCAATACCGGCCTGATTAGTAATAACGATGAGTAAATATCCTGCTTCTTTTAATAAACGCAGTGCTTCAGGTACACCAGTTGGGATAATGAAATCCTCAATCCGGTACACGTAGTCCGTTCGGTCTTCGTTTAACACGCCGTCGCGGTCCAGAAAAATGCACTTGTTCATTGATGATATATGAGTATACAATAGGCAATAATACAATTATTTGGCCAAATAATTGTATTATTGCTTTAGGTATTATTGTTAAATTTATTAGGTAAGATAAAAACTCTTGATGCCAAGGTGTAAAGCCTGATATAAGCTATTTGTCATTTTACGCGCCTATATCCCGTAATCGTTGCTCCAGTGCTTGAATCTTAGCGTCGGCATCAGTGAGCTTCTGGCGTTCACGTTCAACAAGGTCAGGTTTCGCATTAGCGACAAATTTCTCGTTTGACAACTTTTTACGAGTTGAGTCACGAAAACCGATGTTGTAATCCAGTTCCTTACGCGTATTAATAATTTCCTGATCTACGTCAATTTCACCGGCAATGTCAACGAAAAACTCGTCGCCTTTAATCAGAAAGGATAAGCCATCGGCTTTCTCATTGACGTAGCTGATAGCCGAGACATTCGCTATTTTCCGCACCAGTGATTCGAGTGGCTGGAAGTGTTCAGGCTGTGTTGTTTTAATGGCCAGCGGAAGGTCAATTTTAGGCGAAATCTGCTTGGCGTTCCGAATGTTCCGTACGTTTGAAATTACTTCGAACAACGTGTCAAAATCGGTCAATATCCGGTTATCAACAGATCCAGCTTTTGGGAAAGCCGAAAGACAAATGCTATCACCCGATTTCCGCTCACGAATGTCTTGCCAGATTTCTTCGGTGATGAATGGCATAAATGGATGCGTCAGCCCCATTAACTGCTCAAAGAAATTAATAGTAGCCTCGTAGGTACTGTGATCTATAGGCTGCGACGAACTGGTAGCAGAGTCGAACGGAGGTTTGATGAGTTCAAGATACTGTGAGCAGAAATCATCCCAGATAAGTTTATAAATCGCCTGCAACGCATCCGAAATCCGGAATTTGCTAAAATCATCTTCAATCTGAATCAGCGTCGCGTTCAGCTTCGATTCAAACCAGCGAATGGCTAACATATTACTATTCGGCGCTGATTCATCAGCCGTCGTCCAGCCCTTCACCAAACGAAATGCATTCCAGATTTTGTTGCTGAAATTGCGTCCCTGCTCCACCAGCTTTTCATCGAACATTAAATCATTCCCAGCCGCCGAACTGAACAGCATGCCGGTACGGACACCATCGGCCCCGTATTTATCGATGAGGTCGAGGGGATCGGGGGAGTTACCCAACGATTTCGACATCTTTCGGCCTAATTTATCGCGGACGATACCAGTCAGATAAACGTTCTTGAATGGCGCTTCTCCCCGGTATTCATACCCGGCAATAATCATCCGGGCTACCCAGAAAAATAGAATTTCGGGGGCTGTAACGAGGTCATTAGTAGGATAGTAATAATTAATGTCGGCGTTATTCGGTTCTTTAATGCCATCGAATACCGACATAGGCCAGAGCCACGACGAGAACCAGGTATCCAGTACATCTTCATCCTGTGTAAGATCGGCTTCGGTCATAGCGAACAGCAGTTTTTCATGCTGCACTTTTTCTAAAGCCTCATGCTTGTTTTTAGCAACGATTATCGTTCCATCCTGCATATAAAACGCCGGGATGCGCTGACCCCACCACAACTGGCGGCTGATACACCAGTCGTGTACATTTTCCATCCAAGACCGGTACATATTCTTGAACTTGGGCGGAACGAGTTGGATGGTATCGTCCATGACATTCTTAAGCGCGGGTTTCGAGAGCTCGTCCATTTTCAGAAACCACTGCAACGAAAGCTTCGGCTCAATAACGGCACCAGTTCTTTCTGACGTACCCACGTTCGATTTATAGTCTTCTGTTTTCTCCAGATTACCCGATTCTTCAAGCAGTTTGATAATAGCTTTTCTGGCGGCAAAGCGGTCTATTCCAATTAAAATCTGTGCTTTTTCGTTCAGTGTGCCGTCGTCATTGAGAATGTCCAGTACGGGCAGGTTATGCGTAATGCCCAACGCATAATCATTTGGGTCATGAGCGGGCGTAACTTTCAGACCACCCGTCCCGAAGTCCATCGTTACATACTCGTCCGTAATAATTGGAATTTCGCGGTAAATGAGTGGAATAATGGCTTTTCGACCATGCAAATGGGTATAACGCTCATCGTTAGGGTTAACCGCAATGGCAGCATCGGCCATAATTGTCTCCGGCCGGACAGTCGCAATGGTGATATGGTCCTGACCCGCGCTCCCGGCTATTTCATAACGAATGTAAACCAGTTTCTGCTGAATTTCTTTCGTGATAACCTCTTCATCCGATACAGCAGTACGGCCTTGCGGGTCCCAGTTAACCATGCGAACACCCCGGTAAATCTGGCCTTTGTTGTAGAGGTCAACAAATACATCTATAACCGAGTCGTGCAAAGCTGGTTCCATCGTGAAGCGTGTACGGTCCCAATCGCAGG
This sequence comes from Spirosoma flavum, assembly GCF_042686045.1. NCBI lineage: Bacteria > Pseudomonadati > Bacteroidota > Cytophagia > Cytophagales > Cytophagaceae > Spirosoma > Spirosoma flavum. Next base: position 423,979 of record NZ_JBHUOM010000048.1, on the reverse strand, counting down.
ACGCGCCCAGCTTGCGGAGTTGAGACAAAATAATACCGCCGTATTTATGCGTCCATTCCCAGGCATAGTCCAGAAATTCGTCGCGAGTCAAATCGGTCTTATTAATGCCCCGTTCTTTGAGCATAGCCACAACTTTGGCTTCGGTGGCAATACTGGCATGGTCGGTGCCGGGTACCCAACAGGCATTCTTACCTTCCATACGGGCTTTCCGAATCAAGACATCCTGAATCGTATTATTGAGCATATGGCCCATGTGCAACACACCCGTTACATTCGGGGGTGGAATAACAATGGTATACGGCTCACGTTCGTCGGGAGTGGATTTAAAGAATTGGTTATCAAGCCAATACTTGTACCATTTTGTTTCTATTTCCTGGGGGGCGTATGTCTTTGAAATCATAATCAGTGGAAACTCTGCGCTGTGTTCCTATTCGTAACAATAGAATAGAGCAAAAGCAACGGTGAGTGATACGGATAAAAAGCAAAATTAGCTAAATTGGATAGGCCGAAAAAACGAAAGGGCACCTTTGCCCGTTTTACAGCTATACTTCACCAACATAACTATGGAATTCGGAAAGATACAGCAACCCGATACCGTAAATTTTACGCTGCCACCCGGTGCCTCGTTTAACGGACGAATCTGGGCCGCCGTTGAGCCGGTGCTAGGCAGCGGTCAGTGTCAGCCATCGGTTTTCATTGGCGGTCCTATCTGGGCCAATAAAGATTATGTTGGCAAAGTATATCCATCCAATGCGAAGGAGCGTGATTTCCTGCATTATTACACTCGGCAGTTCAATACTATTGAGCTAAATCTAACGCACTACCAGATTCCAACACTGGGTATGATTGACAGGTGGAAAACGGAAGCCACAGATGGGTTTACCTATTGCCCAAAGTTTCCACAGATAATTAGCCACGAGCGGCAATTAGTTGCCTCCGAGACGCTAACGGAAGAATTTGTCAATGCGGTGTTGAGACTCGAGGAATTTCTTGGCATGACGTTTTTACAGTTACCGCCCACGTTTGGGCCTGAAAAGTGGCCTGTTCTCGAAACCTATCTTAGAGGCCTACCCGATGAACTTGATGTAGCCGTGGAGTTTCGTCATCCAGATTGGTTCAGCAAAGCATTGATGTGGCAGCAAACCCTTGAGAAACTTTACCGCTTGCATCGTCATGTAGTCATTACCGATGTAGGCGGTCGGCGTGATGTTTTGCATATGGGATTGAGTAGTCCCGTCCTCACGCTTCGGTTTATTGCCAATGAAGGACACTCGACAGACTACACTCGTACCGATGCCTGGGTACAACGCCTGAAAACATGGTTTGAAAAAGGACTACAAAAAGCGTATCTATTTATTCACGGTGGGGGCGATAACGATACGGCACCCGAACTGATTTTGTACTGGGTTCGTGAGTTGAACAAGCATTGTGGTCTACATTTACGTGAGCCAGTTTTGCAACCTAAAGTGGTACAGGGAAGTTTGTTTTGATTAATATTACAGCGATGAATTATAAAGAACGAATCGTTTCTGATTATCAAATTATGCTCGGTAAGCCTGTTATTAAAGGCACTCGCATCACCGTCGAATTGATACTTCGCAAATTGTCCGAAGGGGCCGTGATGGCTGATTTATTGACAATGTATCCGCATTTGCAGGAAGCGGATGTACTGGCAGCGCTAATGTACGCATCTGATATTCTTGCGAATGAGGAGGTAATTATGCTGAAAGCAGCATGATTATCGCTGACGAAAACATTGATCACAGTCTTATTTTATCAATTCGTGAGTTAGGTATTGATGTATATTCAGTCTATGAATCTAATCGAGGTATTCGCGATGAAACGGTGATTGAGTCATCGCGAACACCCCGCGTATTATTCTGACAGAAGATAAGGATTTCGGCGAGTGGGTATTTGCGTATAATGTGAGAGGAATTAGTGTTCTTTTTCTTCGATATCATTTCAACGAAACGGAAGCTATGCGTGCTGTTCTAGTAAAGCTATTAGCCGAAAGACTTACCGAATTAGTCGGCTGTTTCACTACTGTGACGGTTCAGAAAATCAGAACTCGTCGAATAGATTAAGGCATTTTTTCTGCTTGAGTGGTATAGGGAAGTTTGTTTTGATTTAGTGGGGTTAGCGTTTACCTTTGTTTAATGATTTTGCAAACAACAAATTATCGGCATCACCATTCTGGGCGGTAACGCAGCAGAACGAGATGCTCGTGTTTGTGAATTCGGTGAGATACTCCTGATTACCACAATATACAAAGCCCGGTTCTGCCAAAGAGCCGGGCTTTTTTCTGTATGAAAACTGTCATTATCAAATACAACGCTGGAAACGTTCAGTCGGTCATGTATGCGCTGGAACGGCTGGGAGCCAGCTATTTGCTTACGGACGATGAAGCTGAAATTCGTTCGGCTGATAAGGTTATCTTTCCCGGTGTAGGTGAAGCCAGCACCGCAATGGCTTATTTGCGGGAACGGGGCCTTGATAAGTTAATTCCATCGCTGAAACAACCCGTGCTTGGTACCTGCATAGGTATGCAGCTTATGTGCCGCCATTCGGAAGAAAATGACACTACTTGCATGGGAATATTCGATATTGACGTTCGGCGTTTTCCAAGCACACCCGGACTCAAAGTGCCACATACCGGCTGGAATAACATTCATACATTGCGTAGTTCGCTAACGGAAGGCTTACCAGATAATGCGTATGTTTATTTTGTCCATAGCTATGCCGCCGACGTTTGCCCCGAAACAACTGCCGTTTGCGACTATATACGACCCTTCAGTGCTATGCTGCATCGGGATAATTTCTACGCGGCCCAGTTCCACGCCGAAATTAGTGGAAATGTGGGGCAACAGGTTTTGGCCAATTTCTTGAAACTTTAACGCGGACGTTCCACCATTTCGATAGTCCATCGTTGTGGTGGAAACTCACTTATTTAGATCATACAGAAAGCGGGTTTTCGCCCGCGTTACTCATGCACATCATACCCGCTATTGACCTAATCGACGGTAAGGCCGTTCGTCTTACTCAGGGCGACTACAGTAAGAAGAAAGAATATAATGCCCGACCGCTGGAAGTAGCTCAACAATTTGAGGGGGCTGGTCTGACGCGCCTGCACCTCGTGGACCTCGACGGTGCCAAAGAGAAGCGCGTTATAAACTGGAAAGTATTAGAGTTGATTACATCGAAAACCAGCCTGCACGTCGATTTTGGTGGTGGTGTTCAGTCCGACGATGACTTGCGGGTTGTGTTCGAGTGCGGAGCTAAACAGATTACAGGTGGCAGTGTTGCCGTAAAAGACCCTGACCTAATGGAGCGCTGGCTTTCAAAGCACGGTTCCGACAAAATCATTCTGGGCGCTGATGCTAAAAATGAGAAAATAGCTGTCAGCGGTTGGGAGGAAGGCACCGATGTCTGGATTTATGATTTTCTGGAGAAGTGGGTCGATAAGGGAATAAAGTATGTAATCAGTACCGACGTAGCAAAAGATGGTCTGTTGCAAGGTCCGTCGTTTGACTTGTACCGAAACATGCAGGACCAATTTCCTCAGCTCAATATTATTGCCAGCGGTGGTGTAAGTAATATGGCCGATATAGAAACTCTGGCTGATATGGGTGTCTTCGGCGTTATCGTCGGCAAGGCAATTTATGAGGGGCGCGTGACCCTGAAAGAATTACAAAAGATTACTAATCAATGACTAATGAATACACGATCAGCGTCGATAAAGCGAAACTTGACCTTGCTGTTATCCACAAATTTCTGAGTCAGGAAGCGTATTGGTGTAAGAATATTCCAGTTGAGATTGTTCAGCGTTCGATTGAAAATTCGGTTTGTTTTGGTGTGTACCAGGGCGATTGTCAAATTGGCTTTGCCCGTGTCGTAACTGATCTGTCCACATTCGGTTATTTGGCCGATGTATTCATTCTGCCGGAACATCGTGGTAAGGGACTATCGAAACAGCTTGTGGCATTCATTATGGCTTACCCACCGTTACAAGGTTTACGCCGAATCATGCTGGTAACGCAGGACGCCCACGGATTATACACGCAATTTGGTTTTACACCCATTGATAGTCCCGAAAATACGATGTTCATCAAAGCCTTCACCGCCTACTAATGCTTACAAAACGTATTATTCCTTGTCTGGATATTAAAGATGGTCGCACCGTAAAAGGTACTAATTTCATAAACCTACGCGATGCAGGCGACCCGGTTGTGCTGGCGGCTATTTATGCTGAACAGGGTGCTGATGAACTGGTTTTTCTGGACATTACGGCCACTGTCGATGAACGTAAAACTCTGATTGAACTCGTGCGAAATGTGGCGCATACAATCAACATTCCGTTTACGGTTGGCGGTGGTATCTCGTCGGTGGCCGATGTATCAGCACTGCTCAATGCCGGGGCCGATAAGATTTCGATTAACTCATCGGCTGTTCGCAATCCTGATTTAATTAATGAACTGGCTTTAGAATTCGGGAGTCAGTGTGTAGTTGTGGCTATTGATACGCGGTACGTAAATGGTGAGCACATTGTTCACACGCATGGTGGGCGTAAACCTACGGAACTGCGTACGATTGCCTGGGCGAAAGAAGTTGAAAACCGGGGAGCTGGTGAAATTCTCCTGACCTCAATGGATACCGACGGCACAAAAGCAGGCTTTGCCCTTGAGCTAACGGCACAGATTTCGGGAGCCGCCAATATTCCGGTCATTGCATCGGGTGGGGCGGGCACGATGGACCATTTTGTCGATGTGTTCACAACCGGCAAAGCTGATGCCGGACTGGCGGCCAGTATTTTTCACTTTAAAGAAATTGGCATTCCAGATTTGAAAGGGTATTTGCGGAGTAAAGGAATTGAAATGAGGATTACAAACTAATGACTCTGCCAAACGCTGGCTGTTGAGTGTCGTTTAGGAACACCCAAAGGCTATCTGAGCCACATACACAGTTTAGCTAAAGTTGTCCCCAATAATGACACAGCAGCGGGAGCTACAGAATAAAGCAAGCTTGCCAATATGTAGCCATTCCCTAAAACTTAAAGCCTAAGTCCAGTGCAACAACCCGATTTTTAGAGGTCAATTCACTGGCGCGTGCTACATTGATCAACCCGCGTTGATAACTCATACCGATGTTGAATGCATTGTTCTGGTTGATTTTGTATTGTACGCCAGCACCAAGTAACAACTCGATGTCGCCGAAACCGTACTGTCGCCGGTTGCCACCACTCTCCGCCGTATAGAGGCCATTGCGTACTTGATCTATGGCCTTTTCAGCTAATTTCAGACTTAGTAAGCCGCCCGTCTGTACGTACAACCGCATATTTGGGCCGATATTATTAGCAAATAGCTTTACCGTTGCCGGAATTTGTAGGTACTGTAAATTATATACGGACTCTTTTTCTGGTGAGCCTGGCGTCCAGCGGGTCTCGCCAAACGAGCCGGGCATTTGAAATCCCGACCGCTTAATCGTATAGAAAAGACCCGTGCTAAACGCGTAGCGATCTTTAAAGAAAAAATAATCCAGTGTTGGGCCAACACTCATCCGAATGCCCGCGCCATTATTGCGAAAATCAGTATATGTTCCCGTTCCCTGAGCGGTATTGACATCAAGTGAGGGGGCAAACCGAATACCCATTTCAATAAGGTGGTGAGGCCACGTATAATTGGGGCCAGACCCATATCCATTGTTTTCTGTCTGGCTACCAGTACTTTGCTGACGGCGTTTACGCTTGCGGTCATCGTCGTAGTCCTGGCGATTCTTATCCTGGCCGTCATAGTTATCACCCAAGATTTTGCGGAATCGCTTCTCTGTAACGCTCGATTCCTTCGTTCTTATTTGGTACAATGCGGGTGATGTAGACTGCGCCCAACCATAGCCAACAATCAACATGACCAAAATCAAGCTTAACCCTGCAACTTTTTTCATAATTTTGCACGTTTTCTATATTGAAAACACGTGATTTTCATGCAAATACGGTTGGCCATTGTAGGCCTTTTTTGTTTCTTTCTGCTGACTTCGTGTACAAAAAACGAAGACATTACCTTTATCCGACTTGATCAACAACTTTTTTCTGGCAAATCATCCAATAGTATTCGGATGCTGTTAAACCAGAATCAGGCAGTGTCTCAATTGTACTTTAACGCGAACGAGGCCGGAAATGATACGGCACTTGTTCAGGAATTGACCAACCGGGTCAATAACCCGGCACTTAACGAGCTTAATACACAAATTCAGGCCGAGTATGGTGACATGGCTGACCTGCGTAGCCAATTAACCGAAGCCTTTGCCAATATTAAAAAAGATTTTCCTGACTTTAAAGCCCCCAAGGTCGCTACTATGGTAACGGGTTTTCTTGGACCCGATTTAGTCATTACGGATAGTCTGATTGTTATTGGTCTTGATTACTTTGCCGGGCCGAAAGCCAAATACCATCCGCCAAGCCAAGAATTCCCGCAATATATTCTGCGTCGATACCAGAAAGAGTACATCGTGCCTGCTATTGTTTTTGCTATCTCTGACAAATACAATGCCACTAACCGCACCGACCAAACGATGGTAGCCGATATGGTGTACTATGGCAAAGGGTACGTATTCACCAAAGCAATGCTTCCCGATGTAGCTGATAGTCTAGTCATCGGGTATTCAGACAAACAATTGACACAAACGTTTAATGCACAAGATGTTGTTTGGGCGCACTTTATTGATAATCAGTTGTTATACCAGACAAATTCCGCCACAAAACAGCGATATTTGAACGAACGGCCCTTTACGGCTGAAATTGGTCAGGCTTGCCCCGGGGCTATTGGCCGGTGGGTGGGTTGGCGTATTGTCGGACGATATCACGATGAACATAGCAGCGTAAGTATTTCAGAATTAATGCGTAACGCCGACGCGCGGCAGATTTTCGAGCAATCGGGTTATAAAGGACAAAAGGATAATTCGTAGACGCTGGCAGACCAGTCTCTACATAAAACAACAATGGCACGTGTGGTTTCGGGTTTAAGAACCCGACGCAGTATTAATGTCAGGTTTGAAGAATCCGACACAAAAAAACAATGGCAAAACAAGGAAGAAGTTTTGGCGAAGAAGCCAACGAAGAAGATAAAAAGAAATTTAGTCGCGATGGGTTCAAAAAAGCCCTGAGCATATTTCAGTTCGTAAAACCCTACCGAACTCAATACATAATAGGATTTGTGTTTCTGATCTTATCGACGGGCACAACCATGAGTTTCGGGTTGCTCATCGGTCAAATTACGAGCGTTATTCAGGGAAAGTCGGCCTTTACACTTAACCAGGTTACGCTGTTTTTTGTGGGCGTATTAATCGCGCAATCAATTTTCTCCTTCTTTCGCATTTACTTTTTTTCGCAGGTAAGCGAACGAGCAATGGCCGATGTGCGCCGGGCAGCTTATAGTAAAATCATTACCCTGCCAATTCCCTTCTTTGAGAAGCGACGTGTGGGCGAATTAACCAGTCGTATTTCGGCTGATATTTCGCAGTTGCAGGATGTCCTGACGCTGACCGTAGCTGAATTGTTCCGGCAAGTGGGTACGCTGACCATCGGTACGATCATCATCTTTTATGTTTCCTGGAAACTGACGCTTTTCATGCTGGCAACATTCCCGGTCATTATCGTGGCCGCTATGTTCTTTGGTCGGTTTATTCGCACACTGTCGAAACAGGCGCAGGATTTGCTGGCTCAGGCCAATATAATCGTTGAGGAGACGCTTCAGTCGGTGAATGTCGTGAAGGCATTTACAAACGAAAAACTGGAAATTAACCGGTACGGAACCGCTTTGCAACGGGTTGTGGATACTGCTTTACACGCAGCCAAGTTTCGGGGCGTATTTGTCTCATTCATCATTTTTGCTCTCTTTGGAGGTATCATCGGTGTGGTTTGGTATGGTGGCTCGCTGGTCATGACCAACGAAATGCCCTTTGCTGACTTGCTCACGTTCATCGTTTACACGACATTTATTGGTGGTTCTGTAGCAGGAATGGGCGATTTGTATGCTCAATTACAGAAGACAATTGGCGCGTCGGAACGGATTTTGGAAATTCTTGAGGAACCATCCGAAGTAAATGCCGAAGAGGAAATGCCTCTATTTGTGCCGGTACACGGCCATGTTCGGTTTGATGACGTTCGGTTCTCCTACCCGTCCCGCCCCGACGTACCTGTGCTGAAAGGTATCACACTCGATGTAGCGGCTGGCCGAAAAATTGCGCTGGTTGGTCAAAGTGGAGCCGGTAAATCGACGATTGTGCAGTTGCTGATGCGGTATTACCCAATTGGTGGTGGTCAAATTACAGTTGACGGGCGCGACTTAGCAGGCATTAACGTAACCGAATTGCGAAAAAATATTGCTGTAGTGCCGCAGGAAGTCATGTTGTTTGGTGGGACAATCCTGGAAAATATTCAGTATGGTAAACCCGGCGCGACAGAAACCGAAATCCGCGAAGCTGCCCGGAAAGCCAATGCTCTTCAATTTATCGAGTCATTTCCCGAAGGGTTACAAACAGTTGTTGGTGAACGGGGCGTTAAATTGTCAGGTGGTCAGCGGCAGCGAATTGCCATTGCCCGTGCTATTCTGAAAGATCCTGCCATTCTAATTCTAGACGAAGCAACCAGTTCGCTCGATGCAGAATCGGAACGTCTGGTACAGGAAGCACTAGACAAGTTGATGCAAAACCGCACAACGATTATTATTGCTCACCGCTTGGCAACCATCCGCAAAGTAGATATGATTTATGTCATGCGCGAAGGGCAGATTGCCGAGTCAGGTACTCACGACGAGTTGGCAACTCAGGAGGACGGCATCTACGCGAATCTAGTTAAATTGCAGTTTGAAATAATAGACTAACGGTTCTCAGTTCATACGTTTTGGTGTACTGGTTAGGCCATCAAAACGTATAAATCGAAAACTATAAACCGAAAACCAATATGTCTTCGGCCGCTAAAACACTGAAAAATTTTAACCTCCGTCATACGAATGGTCGCGAGGAAGTTCTTGATTTATTTCTGAACGCTGGTCATGCATTGGCGCACAACGATGTCGAAAATGGTCTTAGTCCTGATCATGACCGCGTAACGATTTACCGGACACTACGCACATTCCTGGATAAAGGACTGCTGCATAAAGTTCTGGACGATGAAGGTGGTACAAAATATGCCCTTTGTCGGGAGAATTGCGCCGACGGCCATCATCACCACGACCATGTCCATTTCAAGTGCGAAGCCTGTGGTCAAACAACTTGTTTAGATAAAGTTAGCATTCCGTCTATCGCGCTGCCTGAGGGCTATAACCGCAAGGAAATGAACCTGCTAATTCAGGGCGTTTGCCTGGCCTGTAATAAATAAAGATGCTGGAGCCCTTCGGCACCCGGCTGGCCCGGTCCGCCGTAGGGCTCCAGCATGACAAAAAAATAAAATGCCCACCGAAACTGTATTTACCGAACGTCAACAGAAATTTACTCAGGCAGAAGAAGCCGCTCAACGTCAACATAATCAGTTGGCCTTCTGGCGGCTTGTCTGGTTCATTGGAATCGTTGCTGCCATCTGGTTGCTTATCCAACTCAATCAGCAACTTGGGGCTATAGTTGCCTTAGTGACCGGCCTGATCGGGTTTTTGATTTTGCTGAAAAAGCACCAAAGCGTTCGTCATAAACGGGATTTAGCTCATCAATTGGTACTTATCAATAAGGATGAAGCGTCCCGACTCAAACGTCAATACCTACGTCCCGAAACAGGTGAGCAGTTTGCTAGTCCTACCCATTACTACTCAGGTGATTTAGATGTATTTGGCAAGCACTCACTTTTTCGATTACTCAACCGGACGCATACGTACGGCGGCCAGAAACGGCTGGCTACATGGCTCAAAGCGCCATCAGCCCCCGAATCCATTCGTCTCCGTCAGCAAGCCGTAGCCGAGTTGAATCCGCAAATTGAGTGGCGGCAGCAACTTGAAGCACTGGCCTACGTTGAATCAGCCATTAGCCGGTCGCCCGATGTACTTATTAAATGGGCTACCGAGAAAACCTCTCCGTTGCCAGGCTACCTGACAATTATTCGGTTCGTGTTTCCAGCCATTACACTGAGTTTGTTTGTGGCCTGGTTGATGGGTTACGTTCCGGGTGGAGTTGTGCTGTTAGGGCTGGCCGTTCATGGTTTGGTACTTAGTCAAACATCAGGACGGGCTAAAGAAGTTAGTGAACAGACGTTTGAGATTTCGGCGGCACTGCGGGCCTTTCGTGCATTGTTTCAACACGCCGAAAAATTTAAAGGAGACGCTGTGCGGTTGCGGGCTATTCAGCAAGCACTAACATCAGGTAACCAATCAGCCTCGGAAGCTATTGGACAACTTGGGCGATTAACCGAGGGCTTGAATTATCGGCGAAACCCGTATTTCTTTTTACTATTCGGAATTGCGACTTTGTGGGACGTTCATTACCTATTTCGGCTCGAACGCTGGCGGCAAACCCACGGGCCGGATATCAACCGATGGTTCGAGGCTCTTAGTGAACTGGAAGCCCTTAATAGTCTGGCGGGATTTTCGTATGCGCATCCAACCTATGCCACCCCCGACATCGTTGAGGATCAATTTACGCTGGACATAACGTTGGCAACGCACCCATTGTTAGCACAAAATCGTAGTGTTGCCAATTCGCTTATAGTGAGAGGTTCTGGTAAAACGATATTGATTACGGGCTCAAATATGTCGGGGAAAAGTACATTTTTGCGCACTGTTGGCGCTAATGTCGTGCTGGCTCTGGCGGGTGCCGTTGTGAGTGCCGAGCGTTTTTCGTGCTCGCCGGTACGGGTATTTACGAGTATGCGCACGCAAGACTCACTCGAAGAAAGTACGTCGTCGTTCTATGCAGAACTCAAGCGACTTCAAACATTAATCGGCCTGACGAAGCCGAAAGCTGATAGGCCACAGACTCATTTGTCTCAGGAACGCCTTGATGGACAGCAGTTTCCAGAGGAGCATCCCGATGGAGCATCACCATCACAAGACCGCTTACCGGTACTTTATTTTTTAGATGAAATTCTGAAGGGTACAAACTCGGCTGACCGTCACCGGGGAGCGGAAGCCCTCATTCGCCAATTACACCAGACAACGGCGTCGGGGTTTGTGTCAACCCATGATCTCGAATTAGGGCAACTTACTGATGCAGATGGCTTTGTTCGCAATTATCACTTTCAATCTGACCTCAATAACGGCGAATTGATTTTTGATTATAAACTTCGCAATGGCATTTGTGAGAGCTTCAATGCCAGTCAATTGATGCAGGCAATTGGTATTGAGATGGGTGTCGTTCAAAAATAAAGCCAGTGCCAGCGGAGTGTCGGCCCAAGTTGCAGGGTTGGAGCCGGAATCTTAATGTAGTTGAACAGACCCAGAATTGCTTTGGCAGCTTTACTCCGCGGCTTGAGCAGTTTAACTAGATTAATATCGGGGGCAATGTACCACTCGTGCCGCCCGCCCAACCCATCATGATTAAGGCTCCACGTTTCGGCTTCCAGCCCCACACCCACTGACAGTTGTAGCCAGTCAGGCCAGGTGCGTTGCCAGCGTTGACCACCGAAATGGTCGGGCGAAAACGAGAACCAGTATGTCTGGTTAATGTAGTCGTCAATGGAAAGGCGTTGCACTGGAATACCACGCTCGTTAAAATATTTAGGCGTTTGCTGCCAGTAACTTACTTTCCATTGAGCATCACGTAGAAAGCCGGATCGATGTTGGGCCATTGGCCAGATTCCACCGAGGGTTCCGGCTGCAACATCGCGCCAGCTGAAACCATACGTTGGTGAATAGGCATCTTTCACTTCAATACTTAACTCGACAAAAGCCGCCGAACCAAGGGCTAGCCACTCGGCTTTACGTTCTGAAACGCCCGCCCAACGGAAAGCATTATAGTACGCTTCTGATATGAAAACGCCACCCGTTAAATGAGCTACTTTGTCTAAGCCACTGGCATAGACTAAATCCCGGCCCTCATCGAAGTGAAACGGAACCCCTTTTCCGTGCCACCAGGTTCGTTCCAGATAAGCGTATGTTGAACTAAGCGTGAGCAACGATGTAGCCCCAACGATCCACAACCGACTTTTATTTATGGTAACTGGTTGTCCAACAAGGCTATCTAACCGGGTAGCTGACGCACTACCAGACAGAATAGCTAATAGAAATAGAAGTTTTAAACCCATGAGCAACATGTGTGACTCATAGGCTATGAATAAGTTACGTAAGGGTGCTTATTTACTGAAGCTTGAAAGGTAGAAGATGCCCGAAATAGTCCACTCGCTTAGTAGAAAATCTGGTAATACACACTAGGCTATCGTGCCTCTCTGAACGCGAAATCTATTATGTAAGCGGTGATGTGATTCTAGAATGAGCAGTATAATAACTTTCATACGTTTGTTACCCTCCCAAAGTTGATAAATTCAGAACGATTTTCAGGAAGATGTGAAAGCTGAGTGAGACTTAATTTCGTGGATCAATTTGCTAAAAATGAGGCATTTAAGCTAAATAAACTAGCTTGGTATAGTTATGCATCAATCTGGGTTTGCTATGACTGTTGTGTATTCCAATATATGACCGATTAATAAGTGACTGCTATTTGTGCTTGCTAGCCCCACAGATTCGCATTTACTTTGTCTCAAATTCTAACATAAATCAGTTATATCGCATGAAAAAAATCCACTTCTCTATTTTATTGGTCCTTGGCCTGCTAGCCGGTACTCAATCATTCGCACAACTCGCTATTGACAAAGGCACCAAATTCATCAACCTCGGTATTGGCGTAGGCGGTTATTCCAGCGCTGGCGGTATTGCCTTCGGAGCCTCGGCTGACTTTGGCGTTGCCCCAAACATTACAGTTGGTGGACAGGCCGCCTACCGTAGTTTTAGTTATCTTGGTAATGCTGATAAAATCAGTTATTTATACTTTGCTGCTCGTGGTTCATATCACTTTAATCAAATTCTGAACTTAAGTACTGATAAGGCGGATCTTTATGCTGGTATTGGCTTAGGTTATGAAAGTGTTTCTTATTCCAATAGCTATGGAGCAGGATTTAGTACGTTCGGTAGTGGTATTTTCGTGCCAATTCACCTTGGCGGTCGTTACTTTTTCAGTGAAAAAGTAGGCGGTTTTGCCGAATTGGGAACGGGCATTGCTCCTCTATTATTGGGTGTCACGTTCAAACTGTAATTGACCCAATCTATCAACAAAAAGGGCCATCTGATTTTCAGATGGCCCTTTTTGTTGAATTCTGATCTTATTTACTAGCTACTTCCTTCAAACTTGTTACGCCCATATTCCAGAGAATAAAGGAATAAATGTCGGCTGCCGTTTCTATATTCTTTTTCGTGTTGCTGGCACCATGCCCTGAGTTGGTATCAATCCGAATCAATACAGGATTCTTTCCTTTATAAACCTCCTGCAACGTGGCCGCGTATTTAAACGAGTGTGCCGGTACAACTCGGTCGTCATGGTCGGCGGTGGTGATAAGCGTGGCCGGATAATTCAGACCGGGCTTGATATTGTGAAGGGGCGAATAGGCATAAAGTGATTTAAACTCATCGGCATTATCGCTGCTCCCGTAGTCGGCAATCCAATTCCAGCCGATAGTAAACTTATGGAATCGCAGCATGTCCATAACGCCTACTTGCGGGATAGCTACCCGGAACAATTCAGGTCGCTGATTCATAACCGCGCCTACTAGTAAGCCCCCATTTGAGCCTCCCTGAATGGCTAACTTAGCCGAACTGGTGTACTTCTGGTCAATCAGGTATTCGGCAGCGGCAATAAAATCGTCGAACACATTTTGTTTTTTTGATTTCATGCCTTGTTCATGCCATTTTTCGCCGTATTCGCTGCCTCCCCGTAAGTTGGCTTGAGCATATACACCGCCCTGTTCCAAGAATGGAATTCGAAATGGACTAAACGAAGGGGGCAGGCTGATGTTGAAACCACCGTAACCATAGAGCAGCGTCGGGTTGGTACCGTCGAGTTTTAGCCCCTTGCGGTAGGTCAAAAACATGGGTACTTTCGTCCCATCTTTGCTGGTGTAAAACACCTGCTTCGTCTCGTAATCGGCGGGTTTGAAATCAACTTCAGGTGCGCGGAAAACGACACTTTTTCGAGTTGCAATATCATAGCGATAAATCGTTGGTGGAAAGGTGAAAGAAGTAAAGGTGTAGAACACAAATTTGTCATCTTTCTCACCTCCAAATCCTCCCGCAGAGCCGATAGCGGGTAGTTTAACCTCACTTTCAGATTTTCCGCTGTAATCAAATATCTCTATCTTCGAAGTTACATCTTTCGAATATTCGACGAATAATTTACCACCCGCTGCACTGACACTCCCTTCGGCAATGGGTTCAGGCTTCTCGGCAATAAGTGCCGAGAAGGTCTGCTTTTTCGTGTCGAAAGTTACAACTTTACTATTTGGTGCTTTTTCGTTGGTCAGAATCAAGAGCCGGTCGCCATCGTTGTCTAATACGCCGTAGCTAAAATCTGTAATCTCGGCCACAATGGGCGTAAAGGTCTTTTGGGGTGATTTCGCATCAATAAAAAGAAGAGAGTTACCATCTTTTCCCTGTCCCCGGTCACTGACCGAGAGCAGCGCAAATCGCTCATCGTCGGTCGTACTAACATTGTGGAATCGTTGCAGATGCTTTGGGTCTTCATACACCAACCGGTCTGCTGATTGCGGGGTATTCAATTTATGGAAAAATACCTGATGATTCTCGTTTTTAGCGGCCAGTGCACTGCCCTCGGGTTTGGGATAACGGCTATAATAGAAGCCGTCGCCCTGCCAGGCGGCCCCGGATACCTTTACCCACTCAATTTTATCAGACAAATACTGTTTTGTCGACAGGTCCATAATTTGATATTCCTGCCAGTCTGAACCTCCTTTCGACAAGCCCACGACTGCGTATTTACCGTCTTTAGAAAGCGAAAAGGCACCCAGTCGTGTTGTGCCGTCAGTCGAAAGTTTGTTAGGGTCTATGACAACTTCAGGTTTTGCTTCGAGTCCCTTTTGACGGTACAACACGGCCTGGTTTTGTAATCCGTCATTTTTCGAGAAATAAAACCATTCCCCTTTACGGGTGGGTGCTGAATATTTCGGATAATTATATACCTGCTCAAGTCGATCCTGAAATTGTTTTCGATACGGAATCTGCGATAGATAATCGAACGTGACTTTATTCTCGGCTTTAACCCAATCGGCAGTTTCGGCTGAACGGTCATCTTCGAGCCAACGATAAGGATCGGTAACCTTTAACGTATGATAGTTGTCAACCTGATCGGTTTTTCGGGCGACGGGGTAGGGAAGTGGGTCTGTTGACTGGCCCAGTGCTACGGACGAACTCAGCATAAGAAACAATCGGACGGGGTTGTAAAAATTCATAGGTTAATGCTGATTAAAGAGAAGGGTAATTTGATTACTAGTTACGGCCACAACCTTGAAAAACCAAATTGAACGATCGTAATAATGTTGTATCGAATCACGCAGGAATGAATCAATAACTTGCTTAAACACGCCAATGCCAGTCAAATAAATTTAGACATGGTGTGTTAATCGGAACGAACCGTATTGGCTTATCAGGATAAAAGACGAGGGCTCAATAAAGAGCAAGTCAAAAGGATATTGGGCCTAGGTATCAGAAATGTCTAGTTGCAACTGGCTCTATGGAGTGGTGCACTCTCTGCCAGAGCCAGTCTGGTCAGAAATCAATCTACCGATGTCTGCCTATTGTGTATATTCAATCTGGGGGTTGATTCGGGGAATTAAGCCCTGTGAATCATTCTGTAGCAGCATCTCAAACAGCAGTACCGTGGCAGCCGCATCACCTTGTGCACGGTGGCGGCCACTAAGGGGAATTTCGAGCGAGCGGCAAAGTTTACCTAAGCTATACGAAGGATGGCCCGGAAGTAGTTTTCGGCTCGTACGAACCGTACAGAGCGTCCGTCTGAAATAGTCATGGCCTAACCAATTCAGTTCTTTTTGAATGAAATTAAAATCGAAGCCAACATTATGGGCCACAAAAATGGCGTCCTGAGTAATAGCCAGAACATCATTGGCGATATCAGCAAACGTAGGGGCATCCTGAACCATCTCATTGGAAATGCCCGTCAGGTGTCGGATAAATGGGGGAATTGGGCAGCCGGGATTAACCAATGAATGGAACGAGTCAACCACCTGCTGTCCGTCGTGCCGGAAGATAGCAATTTCAGTAAGGCGGGTAGGCCCTTTCACTCCCCCAGTCGTTTCAACGTCAACGATGCAATACACAAAAAAATAGTTTTTAAGATCTTCGGTTATACTAAGCCAACACCTTAATAACCTATTGCTTACTTAATAAGTGCTTACCGAATACCATAAACGATGTTTCGAATACTGTATAAAGGTACGGCTTTAGCGTGAAGCCTGCAACGGCCGGTTCCGACTCGGTTGTTTCTCCAGACCTGGCCGAACCACTACGCCTTCACGAATCAGTCGAAGGGTATAATCCAGCACGTAATCCCGATTAGTCATCAGATCGTCAAAGCTGCGCATGATAGTAAAATCTGGCTCAATCGTGAATCCGTTAGATCGCTCACTGTCAACATCGTGTGTTAATTTTTTAAGCGGTATACGTACCTGAAGCCGTGAGTTTGGCAGCGTTACCGTTTTGAAGTGGCCAGCAAAATCACCCCAATACGCACTGCCGCTGGCTTCGCCAACAAACGTACCCATACCTGCATCGAGCGTTTTCGCTAATACGGATGTCGTAGCAGAAAATGATGCTCCGTTTAGTAGAAAATATAAATTTCCGGCAAACGCATCCCGGTGCCGGGGCCGATAACGTCGGTTGGCAGAACGGCTTGCAAATCCCCCACGGTTATCTGCTCTATATTGCAGACTGAAATTCAGGGCAGAAAAGGGATTCCAGCGTGTCACGAGTTCGGCGCGCGCACCCCGTTTCATTTCTTCATGCTCCATGATACGGAATGACTTTGGCATCCAATACCGTAGCAACCGGGCTGAATTTACTACAATACCCCCGCCGTTTCCCTGCATATCAACGACCAAATTTTGTATGTTCTCGTGCCGTATTTGTTTGAATGCCCGTTTTAAGCGTCGATTAAACGCCCATTGAAAGGGATCCTTTTTTTTCAATCCCATGAACGAAGAGATGCGCAACACGGCCGTGTGAGTAAGAGTATCAACTACCCGGACTGACAAATTAGGTCGCTGGTCGAGCTCAACTCCGTACCGACTCTGTATTGTCGTCCTAAAATCATGCAGGGTCAGACACTTTATTCGCGTTTGCCGAATGAGGCTATCGCCTGCCAGCCGATATGTAAGTTTAATTGAATCAGCCGAGCCAAACCAGGCTGCGTAATAATCGGCAAACTGTACTAAACTCCATTGCCGACGACCGGTAAGGTTGTCTCCATCAGAGCCGGAATGGTCGGTATTCATTAACTCACGATGCAAATCGGCCACCAATCGGCCATTAATAGTCAGCAACTCGGTACCGCGTTGGAGACTCGTGTCTGCCGATACATTGTGACTGATGAAATACTGAGATTCTACCAGCCTGATATAAAAAGGAAAGAAGAGCGTATTCTTACCAATGTAATTTCTACGATGATTTAGATTCGTATGCCCATCTTTCAGCGCGGCAACGAGTGGGCTAACGTGATGAAAAAACGTCAGATAGTTAACCGGAGATGTCAGGCGATTATACAATGAATCATACAAGTGCTCCATCCGGGGCTGGGGCGTGTAATAACCCATTCCCGGATGAAGCAAATCGAGTTTTCGTTTCAAATAGCTTAGATCAGCACGAGTCTGGGCGGGTGTGAATACTTGAGCAAACGAAATCTGGTAAACTAAACTAGTAAACAAGCCCACTAAACGCAGAGTCTTACCAATCTTTATCATTACACGTTACGGTAGAAGTCACCCTTTCGGGATTCTCGGTATTCATTCCGTGAATATAAACTTTGGCGTAACTATTGTCAATAGAAATTGTTTAAGACTTCATTAAAATTTCGTGATCGGTTGTTTTGCCGAGCATTAATTAAGCGTCTTTTCGATGTGGAATAATTGTCCAATGTTTTGCACCCGACAGGTGATCGGCCACAATTGCAGCTGCCACATCTTCCAGATTTTCTTCATTAGTGGTGAAAAACAGGCTTTTAGGCTGGTCATCATCCTGAGTTGTTCGCACTTCATAATATTCGTTATGGTGCTCGATTGTGTGTTTTTCGACAAGCTGGTATTGAGCCATAGTAGAAGAATGGTTAGGTATCAATAACTCATAATTTGGCGATATGGTTACCCAAGAACCGTAATTAGCACCGCTCCGGCAACCATGACACCTGCCCCAATGAGTTTTCGCAGGATTCCCTGCTCGTTGAAGAATTGGTATCCAAACAAGACACTTACTAAGGCTGATGTTTGAAACAAGGCCAACGCATAGCCAACGGGCATATCTGCCAGTACAACGTTACTTGCCATCTGCGTTACGCCAACTGTTGCGCATAGAGCCAGATAAGTTGTTTTCTGCGAAACGAGTAGTGTTGTTTGCGCCCGCCACGTGGTTCGCATCGTTAGCGAAATCCAGATAAGGGTCAACCCGAAGCCTATGGCGCACCAATAAAAAAAAGCGATGGTCGGAGTCGAGAGAATAATTGCTTTTTTCAAAAATGCACCGTCGATGGCAGAAAATACCAACGCAGCCAGCCGTAGTTTGACTTCCGGTCTCCTAAATAAACCTACTTTTTCTGACTGCAACGAGATTTCCTTACGTTGTTGCTTATCATTCAGCACTATATAACTTCCTGCCACAATTAGCAATACGCCCGTTAACCCCCACCATCCCGGAATTTCGTTCAGTAGAAATACGCCGATGAGCATACCAACTATTGCCTTGTAAGCATTGATTGGTCCCAGTACAGACAGATCGCCGGTATGCATTGCTTTTACCAAAAATACATTGCCAAACATAGCGAACAGGCTAGATATCAGCATACTTTGCCAGAACTCGAAAAGTAAACCCGTAAAACGAAGTTGCGGCCAAAACGCCAGGCAAACCAGCATCAGAATACCATACGTTGCCGAAATGACAAACAACGGATTAGCCGACCGCTGAGTTAATTGTTTCTGAAATACATTTGAGAGCGGGTTAGCCAAAATGCGAACCAGAATGGCAAAGGAAGTCATGGCGCTAACGGTGAATAACATTGTCGTTTCGATTCAGCTGGAAGTATAGTAGCAAAAAATAAAGCAATGGCTAAACGTAACGTGCGTTTGATCAATCTTTATCGCCTGAATGTCAACGAATTTACTAGCAAAACAAGTAATATGGCCAAACAACCGCCAATTGATATGAGCAACTAAATTTTTGCTCATTACTTTCCTGATTCACAAACGTTTCGTATCTTTGCGGTCTTAATTTTTGGACCGGTACGCCGGAGCGGAGGAGATACAAGGTGAACCCATTACGCGCATACGACATTCATATCGTTGGTCTTGATACGAAACGCTACGAGTACGATTTTACATCGGACAACACGTTTTTCGTCGCCCTTGAGCAAGAGCTGATTAAAGCGGGCAATGTTCAGACACACTTAGTGCTTGAAAAGTCTGAGACCATGATTCGGCTGGAGTTTCACATCGTGGGTGAGGTTGAGCAAATTTGCGACCGTAGCCTTGATGAGTATAATGAGCCAGTGGATACCCAGCAGACAATGCTGCTGAAGTTCGGCGATCATAATGAGGAATTGAGCGACGAAATAGAACTCATCGAACGGAATACGTCAACGATTAACGTAGCCCGCTACATTTTTGAGTTCATAAGCCTGTCTCTACCCATGAAGCGGCTTCACCCCCGTTTTCGGGATGAGGACGATCAGGAAGACGACGACCAGAACGGCAAACTTATTTACCGTTCCGGTGAAACAACGAATAATGATGCAGACGACCAGACGAATATTGATCCTCGCTGGGCCGCTTTGCGAAAACTGAGTGATAATTAAACGGTTCCGGCCTATGGGCTGTACCTGAAAACTGATAACTGACAACTGTAAACTGACATGGCACACCCCAAACGACGCCACTCCAGCACCCGGCGCGATAAGCGCAGAACGCACTACAAGGCAACGCCAGTAGCGCTTTCAACCGACGCCCAAACTGGCGAAGTACACGAGCGTCACCACGCCCACGTTTTTGAAGGCAATCTGTTCTATAAAGGGCAAATGATTATTGAGAATTACGCCAAAACAGCCTAAATCTCGCCCATTTCTGAGAAGTATTTCGTTGACGTCTTTCCGAAGATGAACGCGAAATACTTTTTTATTGCCTGCTACCTCCCTATTTTTACGCGTATTTACTTTTGAAATCCAGCTTAACTGGGAGGTATTGAACAAACGGAGTCAATGAAAATTGCAGTGGACGCAATGGGTGGCGATTTCGCTCCCGAAGCTATTGTGGAAGGAGTCTTGATGGCCGCTGCTGAATTGCCGGAAAACGTAGCTGTTGTGCTGATTGGCAAACAGTCTATTATACAAGAGTTAGTCCAAAAGCATAGTACTTATTCGGCCGCCAATATTGAATTGGTCAATGCTGACGATGTCATAGAGATGAGTGAGCACCCAACAAAAGCGCTCTCGCAGAAACCCAATTCCAGTATCGGGGTTGGGTTTAAGCTTTTGAAGGAAGGTAAGGTTCAGGCGTTTTGCAGTGCGGGTAATACAGGTGCTATGCATGTGGGAGCCTTATTTAGCATAAAAGCTATTGAGGGCGTTCTTCGACCATGTATTGCGGGTTTTGTTCCGCAAATCACGGGCGGTTATGCCGTTATGCTCGACATTGGTGCTAATGCTGATTGTAAGCCGGAGATGCTGGCCCAATTTGGTGAAATTGGCTCCATTTACGCTCAATCGACGTTTAATATTGCTAAGCCGCGTGTAGCATTGATGAATATTGGCACTGAAGATCAGAAAGGATCCTTAGTGGCACAAGCTGCGCATCAACTCCTGAAAGAAAATAACCGGATTAATTTTATTGGTAATATTGAAGGGGGCGATTTCTTTGCCGGACATACCGATGTTATAATAACAGATGGGTTTACTGGTAATGCAATGTTTAAGTTAGGTGAGTCATTTTATCGAATGGCAGCTCAACGAGGCATCAGCGATGAGTTTCTGGATAAAACCAACTATGAATCGGTTGGTGGAAGTCCAATTCTGGGTGTCAACGGGAATGTAATTATAGCCCACGGTATTTCGTCGCCGTTAGCCATCAAAAATATGATTGGTCTGGCCATCCGGCAGGTTGAGTCCGACGCATACACTAAAATTGCACAGGCACTCGGTTAGGGTGGACACTTATCAGTGAACAGTAAACAGGTTTTGATTATCTGATCCACTGATAACTGTTCACTGTCAACTGTTTACTGATAACTGTACTATCTCCTATGAGTAAAGCTGCCATAACTGGAATCCATGGTTACGTTCCCGACTACGTACTGACTAATGCCGAATTGGAGCGTATGGTGGATACGAATGACGAATGGATTACAAGCCGAACCGGTATCAAAGAACGGCACATTCTAAAAGGCGAAGGCATGGGGTCTTCGCACATGGGGGCAAAGGCCGTGGCAGGTTTGCTCGAAAAGCTAAATATAAAACCCGAAGAAGTCGATTTACTTATTTGTGCGACAACTACCCCCGATTATGTTTTCCCGTGTACCGCAAACCTTATTTGCGACATGGTTGGCATTCGTAATATAGGGAGCTTTGATATTCAGGCAGCTTGTTCCGGTTTCTTATACGCCCTCACCGTAGGGTCGCAATTTATTGAGACGGGGAAATACAAAAAGATAGTTATTGTCGGAGCGGATAAGATGTCAGCCATCGTTGATTATTCTGACCGGACAACCTGCGTGCTATTTGGTGATGGAGCCGGAGCCGTAATGCTTGAACCCAGCACTGAAGGGTTTGGTATCCTGGACACCATTATTAAGTCGGATGGATCCGGGCAGAGCCATTTGTTTCAGAAAGCAGGTGGTAGCCGCTATCCACCCACGCACGAGACGGTAGAAAAACGCTGGCATTACGTTTATCAGGATGGACCGTCTGTATTTAAATTTGCGGTGAAAAATATGGCCGACGTGTCGGCTGAAATTATGGAGCGGAATCACCTCACTGGTGATGATGTCGCATGGTTAGTGCCGCACCAAGCCAATAAACGCATTATTGATGCTACTGCGCATCGAATGGGTATTCAACCCGACAGGGTTATGATGACTATTCATAAGTACGGTAACACCACGGCGGCCACTATTCCGCTTTGCCTATTTGATTATGAATCTCAATTGAAGAAAGGAGATAACCTGGTATTGGCGGCTTTTGGTGGTGGCTTTACATGGGGAGCCGCTTACGTAAAGTGGGCGTACTGATTTTTTGCCACACGGGTAAGCCCGTTACGGTGTACGATTTGCGATTTGTCGTGAATCGGGTTTTTGTAAAATCGTAATGGGACCGCCTGTGCGGTTGTAATTCGTAAAATTATAATTCAATAGATGGCAACGACCGCAGATATCCGCAACGGATTGGTTCTCAACTACAATAACGACCTTTTTCAAATCACTGATTTTCAACACGTAAAGCCGGGTAAGGGCGCGGCTTTTGTTCGAACTAAGCTAAAAAGCCTGACTACGGGCCGGGTAATTGACAACACGTTTAACGCGGGTGTGACAATTTTCCCTGTTCGAGTTGAACGCCGTAAATTCCAATATCTTTACAAAGACGAATCTGGTTATAACTTTATGGACCAGGAATCGTTTGACCAGATTAATCTGAACGAAAAAATCGTTGAAGGATCTGACCTAATGAAAGAAGGCCAAGAAGTAGAGATTTTAATCAATGCCGATAGCGACGTACCCTTATCGTGCGAACTGCCACCTTTCGTCGAATTGGAAGTGACGTATGCTGAACCAGGTATGAAAGGCGATACGGCTAACAGCCCTAAAAAGCGGGTTGAAGTAGAATCGGGGGCAAAGATTATGGTGCCGCTCTTTATTGAGTCAGGTCAGAAAATCCGGGTTGATACCCGTACCCGTGATTACGTAGAACGAGTGAAATAAAAGCAGTTAACTAGATGGCCAGTTACATCGTGAGGCTGTACTGTTCACCTTGCTGACTGCCTGCCTAAACTTATGAGCACAAAAGACATACAGCAACTAATCGACTTCATCTCGCAATCGGGTTTAGACGAAGTCAACATTGAGACAAATGACCTGAAAATCAGTGTCAAGCGTTATGGCTCCGGTGTGCCAGCAGTAGCGCCTGCACCAGTAGCACCCGTGGCTCAACCGCAGGTTGCTGTTGCACCAGTAGCGGCAGCCGCTACTCCGGCGGCCCCTAAAGTTGATACGTCAAACTACATTACCATCAAATCACCGATGATCGGAACGTTCTATCGTTCGGCTAATCCTGAATCGCCAATGTTAGTCGAGGTGGGTGATAGCGTGAGCGAAGGTAAAGTGGTCTGCATTATCGAAGCCATGAAACTGTTCAACGAAATCGAGTCAGAAGTGTCGGGCCGTATCGTAAAGGTGCTCGTTGAGAACGCCACTCCCGTCGAGTACGATCAACCGCTGTTTCTGGTAGAACCCATTTAAAATGGCCTGAACCGGTCTGCTGGATCAGAGTAAAATGGGGCTAATGGTCTAATTTTATTCCAGTCCGGCAGACCGGTTTCGCCTTTAACTTATGTTTAAGAAAATACTAATCGCCAACAGGGGAGAAATCGCGTTGCGTATTATTCGGACGTGCCGCGAAATGGGTATCAAAACGGTGGCCGTTTATTCAACTGCTGACCGCGATAGCCTACATGTACGCTTCGCCGATGAGGCCGTTTGCATTGGTCCACCGGCTAGCAAACAATCATATCTGAGCATTCCGAGTATTATTTCTGCGGCTGAAGTAACGGGCGCTGATGCTATTCATCCCGGCTACGGATTCTTATCCGAAAATGCTGAATTTTCACAAATCTGTTCCGACTACGGTATAAAATTCATTGGCGCGACCGCCGAGCAGATTAATGGCATGGGTGACAAGGCAACCGCCAAAGCGACAATGAGAGCCGCTGGTGTACCTGTTATTCCTGGCTCCGTTGGCTTGCTCGAATCAATTGAGCAGGGTAAGCAATTATCTATCGGCATTGGCTATCCGGTTATCGTGAAAGCAACGGCTGGTGGCGGTGGACGTGGGATGCGCATTGTTCGGACGGAAGCTGATTTCGAAAAAGCCTGGAATGACGCTCGTACTGAAGCTGGTGCTGCGTTTGGTAATGACGGATTATATCTGGAAAAGTACGTAGAAGAGCCGCGCCATATCGAAATTCAGATCGTGGGTGATCAATACGGAAGAGTTTGCCACCTGTCCGAACGCGATTGTTCTATTCAGCGTCGGCACCAGAAATTAGTAGAAGAAACGCCCTCGCCAGTTGTATCGCCCGAACTTCGGGACAAAATGGGTGAAGCCGCCATCAAGGGGGCACAGGCCATCGGCTACGAAGGAGCTGGAACCGTTGAGTTTTTGGTGGATAAGCACGGGGACTTCTACTTTATGGAAATGAACACCCGAATTCAGGTTGAACACCCGATTACGGAAGAAGTAACGGATTTTGACCTGATCAAAGAGCAGATCAAAGTAGCCGCCGGTGCCGAAATTTCGGGCCGAAATTATACGCCGAAGCTATACGCGATGGAATGCCGCATCAACGCCGAAGACCCCGCTAACGGGTTTCGTCCATCGCCCGGTAAGATTACAAATCTGCATTTCCCCGGCGGACACGGCATTCGGATCGATAGCCACGTTTATAGCGGGTACACCATTCCCCCGAATTATGACTCGA
The DNA here is from genome assembly GCF_042686045.1 of Spirosoma flavum. Taxonomy (NCBI): domain Bacteria; kingdom Pseudomonadati; phylum Bacteroidota; class Cytophagia; order Cytophagales; family Cytophagaceae; genus Spirosoma; species Spirosoma flavum. The sequence goes on along the minus strand of NZ_JBHUOM010000048.1, from coordinate 399,045 downwards.
TGATTGCCAAATTAATCGTGTCAGGACAATCGCGGGAAGAGGTCATAACACGCATGAAACGAGCGTTGCAGGAGTTCGTTATCGAAGGTATTAAAACCACGATTCCATTCCATATCAGGCTGATGGATGATCCTAAATTCCGCTCCGGTCAGTTTACAACCGCTTTTCTGGAAACGTTTGATTTTAGTAAGTTGTAAAGTAACATGACCGAAAGGTAAAGTAGCCTTACAACTTGCAGCTAGGTCTGGTATAAAAAACGGGTGTCTTGCTTTACAGTAGGACACCCGTTTTTTATTGCCCGCATGAACCACCTCGCTACGGCCGATTACATCGTTTTCTTCGTTTACTTCATTATCGTTGTTGGGTACGGTTATTGGGTTTATCGGCGTAAACGCTCAGCCCAGATGAACACAACCGACTTTTTTCTGGCCGAAGGGTCCCTAACGTGGTGGGCTATTGGGGCTTCCTTAATTGCTTCAAATATTTCTGCCGAGCATTTTATTGGTATGGCTGGATCTGGTTTTGCTATGGGTCTGGCAATCTCATCCTATGAATGGTTCGCAGCGGCAACGTTGATAATAGTGGCCGTTTTTTTTATTCCAATCTATCTCCGAAATCATATTTACACGATGCCGCAATTTCTGGCACAACGTTACAGTGATACCGTCAGTACCATTCTGGCGATATTCTGGTTGGTCGTTTATGTGCTGGTTAACCTAACGTCGATACTTTATTTAGGGGCGATTGCTATTGAATCGCTAGTGGGTATTTCGTTTACTACCTGTACCATTGGGCTGGCGCTATTCGCCATTTTTATCACCCTTGGAGGTATGAAAGTGATTGGTTATACCGATGTTATTCAAGTCGTTGTACTGATTTTTGGCGGTTTGGTCGTTACCTACTTAGCCTTGCAATTAGTGGCGCAGGAATCAGGAACGGCAGGTGTCTGGAATGGCTTACTGGCCATTCGAGAGCAGGCGGATAGTCATTTCCACATGTTTTTCCCCAAAGGGCATCCTCATTATGAGGTTTTGCCGGGTATGGCGCTGGTAACGGGCGGTATGTGGATCAATAATCTCTCCTACTGGGGATGCAATCAGTATATTGTACAGCGAGCGTTAGGGGCTGATCTCAAAACTGCCCGTTCTGGTATTCTATTTGCCGCTTTCTTGAAATTATTGATACCGGTAATTGTGGTTATTCCCGGTATTGCCGCTTTTGTATTATACCAGAGTGGCCCTTTTCGGGAGGCTATGACCGATGCATCAGGCGTTGTTAAACCTGATCATGCCTATCCCGTGTTAATGAATCTGTTGCCAATAGGAATGAAAGGTTTGGCATTTGCTGCTCTAACGGCTGCTGTAGTTGCTTCACTAGCAGGAAAATGCAACTCTATTGCGACGATTTTCACACTCGATCTATATAAAAAATACGTTGACAAATCAGCGTCGGAGCAAAAGTTGGTTAATGTGGGGCGGTGGGCTATCGTCGCGTCGTTTGGTGTGGCTATTTTGCTGGCTCCTATGCTTCGCTCACTCGATCAAGTGTATCAGTACATTCAGGAATACACCAATTTTATCACGCCGGGCGTATTTGCCATTTTTCTACTGGGCTTTTTCTGGAAACGAGCCACCAACCGGGCCGCCATGACGGTGGCTATCTTGACGATTCCGTTTTCAACGTTACTCAAATTCTGGCCGGAGGTGATGAGTCTCATCAATATTCAAGCTGATTCAATTCCGTTTTTACACCGCACAACCCTGGTTTTCTGCATCGACATGGTCATAATGGTAGTTGTGTCACTCACCGATCCGGCTGGATATACAACCGAAAAAGGCATTATTGTTGACCCACGCATGTTCCGTGTATCACCTTCGTTTGTTGTTGGGTCGGCAGGTATTTTCGCTATCTTGGCTGTCTTGTATACCGTTTTCTGGTAAAAACGATGACGAAGTTTTTGGTGGCAGGATTTTTCCTTTTTTCAATGTCGGCTGTAGCACAATTACGTGAGCGACTCGACTCCGCTATGCGGTCTACCACTAAAATTACTTTGCCCGGAGCTGCTTTATTGATTATTGATAATGGAAAAACGATCTATAAAAACGGCTATGGATTAGCGAATAAGGAAACGAAGGTGCCCATTACGCCTGAGACAAATTTTCGAATGGCATCTGTCTCGAAGCAATTTACAGCAATGGGTATTTTGTTGCTGGAGAAAGAAGGGAAATTGTCGCTGGACGATCCTCTAACCAAGTTCTTTTCGGACTTTAATCACCACGTTGGTCAGCAAGTGCAAATTCGCCATTTATTAACGCACTCATCGGGAATTCTAGATTATGAATCGGTAATGAATCTCAACCAGCGTAAACAACTCGCTGACGCTGACGTATTAATGCTATTGAAAAATCGAGATTCACTGTATTTTGAACCGGGAACTCAATTCCGGTACAGTAATTCGGCTTATTGTTTGTTAGCGTTGATTGTTGAGCGTGTATCGGGGCACTCGTTTGCATCATTTATTCGTCAGCGAATTTTTCAGCCGTTAAATATGACACAATCGACCGTATATGAAGCTGGGAAGCCTATTTCTAATCGTGCAATGGGTTATCGAAAAAAAGCTGACGCGTTTATTTTCTCAGATCAGAGTGTAACGAGCGCCACTAAAGGCGACGGCGGAATATATACTTCATTGAACGACTATCAGAAATGGAATGATGCCCTTCGAAACAATACGTTGCTTGACTTGATGGGAGTGTTAGTGCGTATTGGAAAAGCTATTCCCCAAACGCCCGGTAGTTATTACGGTGCTGGCTGGTTTTACCGCCAACCAATAAATCCAGTGCTGTTTCACTCAGGGAGTACGTGCGGATTTAATAATTACGTTGTTACCATACCATCGAAACAATTCTTGATGGCTTATTTTTCCAACAAGGCAGATAACAAAGCGAATGCGGCTGCTATAGTAAAAATTCTTGCTGATGCCGGACACCCTGAACTTGGGACTATTCTGACACTGGATGACTTAACTCAGTAGTCATTTTGCCCCGTAACATTTATTCTATCTCGCTGGTTAACAGCAATAAATTTGTAAGTTTGCTCTCTAAATTTTCATTTGGTTATGATTAGCGAAATTGCCCCTCTTGCCAGCCTAGATCAGTGGGAAGACGACCTGCTGCTCCGTTATCCAGAACCTGACGCGGCCCAACCAGGGCACAAGGCGAAGGAAGACTACCGGAACTACGATGCACCGGAACGTGATACCGTCCGGGAGTTTTATCGGCTTAATCACACCTACCAGACCTATGACTTCGTGCGAGAAAAAGAGCGCGAATTCCTGTCTTTCAACAAAAAGGAATTGCCAGTTTGGGGGGCAATGGAATTCTTGAATACGCTGGTAGACGATTCTGACCCGGATACGGATCTTGACCAACTTCAACATCTTCTTCAAACTGCCGAAGCTATTCGCGCCGACGGCCATCCCGATTGGTTCATACTAACGGGTTTCCTGCATGACATGGGCAAAGTGTTGTGCTTGTTTGGTGAGCCACAATGGGCCGTCGTAGGTGACACATTTCCAGTGGGTTGCCAGCATTCTGATAAGATTGTTTATTCCGAATATTTCGTGAATAATCCCGATAGTTACGACGAACGCTACAACACCAAATATGGTGTTTATGAACCCAATTGTGGTCTGCGTAATGTGCATATGTCATGGGGTCACGACGAATATCTGTACCAGATCATGAAGGATTATATGCCCGAACCTGCCCTGTACATGATGCGATATCACTCATTTTATTCTCAACACCGCGAGGAGGCATATAACCACCTTATGGATGAGCATGATCACGAAATGTTCAAATGGGTCAATAAATTCAATCCTTACGATTTGTACTCAAAAAGCCCAAAACCACCTGTAGTGAGTGAATTGAAACCCTATTATCAGGAGTTGATAGCGAAATATCTGCCCGCAACTGTGCGGTTGTAATTTCATAAAACACAGCAACACAGTGCATATAGAGGTTTTTGACAAATCTGTATGCGCTGTGTTGCTGTGTTTATCCTCCCTTCATGCTATTATTTTTCATTTCTCTTTATCTGCTTTCCAACGTGGCTGTTGGTGCATGGGCAGCCCGGCGCGTAACAACATCACAGGATTTTGTATTGGCGGGTCGGCGTTTACCGCTACTGCTGGCCGCATCAGTGACGTTTGCCACCTGGTTTGGCTCCGAGACGATTATGGGCGCACCCGCGATGTTTGTTGAGGGTGGGTTTCTAGCAGTAATCGAGGAGCCTTTCGGGTCATCTTTGTGCTTGTTTCTGGTCGGGGCTTTTTTTGCAAGGCCCCTATACCGGCTTAATATCACGACATTCTGCGATTATTTTCGCATTCGATTTGGGCGGTCAGCCGAGTTGCTGTCGGCTATCATGGTAATCCCATCCTATTTCAGTTGGATTTCGGCACAACTCGTAGCTATCGGCATCGTGTTGAGCGTGGTAACGGATATTCCACGCGAATACTGCATCATTGCCAGCGCGGCTATTGTCATGGCTTACACACTGCTGGGGGGTATGTGGTCGATTTCTATTACCGATTTTTTCCATAACCTCATTATCATTCTGGCCCTGGCTGTATTAGGCGTTTTGCTCTGGAACGAAGTTGGTGGCTGGGAGACTATCCAAAAGCGAACCCCGGCTGGCTTTTTCCGATTTCTCCCCCAATCGACGGGTAAAGACTGGCTTGTGTACATTGCGGCCTGGATAACTATTGGTCTCGGTTCTATTCCACAACAGGATGTTTTTCAGCGGGTTATGTCGGCAAAAAATGAGAAGACAGCTGTTCGTGCCTCTTTTGTAGCGTCGGGTATGTATTTGACGATAGCCATGCTGCCGCTATTTATTGCCCTGAGTGCCAAGCTACTTCACCCTGACTTACCAAAAGATAATCAACTTATCATTCCGAACATGGTTATGAGACATGGGAGTCTTCCACTGCAAGTCTTGTTTTTCGGTGCGGTTACGTCGGCAATTCTGAGCGTATCCAGTGGGGCGATACTAGCACCCGCCACAGTTTTTGGCGAGAATATTGTGAAATTCTTTCGGCCAGACATCAGTGACCGCGACCTATTGAAAAATATTCGCTGGTCGGTTGTTATCATTACAATCATCTGCGTCCTGATGAGCATTACCCGCGAGGCTTCTATTTTTGACCTTGTCAGCGAATCGTCGGCGTTCAGTTTAGTATCGCTGTTTATACCTTTAACGGCGGGGATCTACTGGAAACGGGCTAATTTAACGGGCTGCCTGTGGTCTATGATCGTAGGTTTTGGCGTATGGCTTTTCTGCCTGTGGGTAAAGACAGACTATTCGCCTATGTTGTGGGGGCTGCTGGCGAGTATCGTGGGAATGGTAGCAGGGAGCTTAGTGAGTCGTCCGCGGCTGGCTTAGTGTCGTTAGCTGAAAGGAGTTAATGCCGTTTGCGCTATATATCCAGCAGCCTCCGGTGATAATTAATCTGGCCGAGGTGATACGTTAAGTGTGTTGTCAAATGCACCAACAGATAGCCCGTGGTCGTCATCTTGTCGAAAACTAACAGTGGGTATTCTTCATCAAGCTGTTGGGCAGTCAAGGTGTCAAGCGCATTGCCAATAACACTAATCGTCTCGTCAATTTTTCTGAGTAATTCTTCTTTAGGAATATCCTTGAGTGAAAATTCAAGCTCCCTATTCCGGACATAATCCGTTTTGCCGAGCTCTGCACCGATGTAAGTGTTCAGGTTGCCAATCAAATGCAAACAAAGGTTACCAGCAGAATTGCTAATGCCGTTCTCAATATACCATATCGTTTTCTCATCTCGATACTGGTCAATTTCCTGCCTCAATCGGTTAAGATCCCGGTGAAACAAGGTTTTTAACGTTTGGATAAGCATCGTTAACAAATAGAGTTAGCCAAAATACTTCTGTTCAATTCGCCCAACGTAGCCAAGGTAGGTGGCACTGTTAAACCAAGGCTGAAGCTTTGCACCAATGTTCGGGTAGAGATTCAGTTTATCTAGGTCCGAAACGGGTATCCAGACTAGATTCAGTGCAGTTGTTTCTGCAGAGTTCAGGGTAGGCTCGCCTTTGAGGTTACGGGCCGCGAAAACTACATGTAATACGTCGTCGCTTCGTTCCGACAGGAGCATTTCACCCGCCAGAATCATCTCGCCTAAATCGACTGAAACACCTAACTCTTCCCGGATTTCGCGGATGATCGTCTCCGGCAGAATTTCGCCACGGTCGGGGTTGCCACCGGGCAAAGCAAAAACGTCCTGCCCACCATAGCTATAGCGCATCAGTAGTACTTCGGTTTGGTTGTTATACTGACGCCAGATAAGAGCAGACGGACGAACTTTCATGATAGAGTTATAAATCAGGATGCCTGCGCCAAGTTAGCAATCGCAGGAGTAATTACCATAACCCGGAAAGCGGGGTGATAGATTACCTGAAATGCTCACAACACGGTCGAGAGGCACCACGTCGCCAGTCGCTAATTCTAACCATTCGGCACCATCCCGTTGGACAGCCTGCTTAATAGTTACGTCTGCTTTGATAAACTCGTTTAAATCGGTCAGGTATTCAAGCCGAACAAATTTGCCCGGAATGACAGCCGCCCGAAAAGCGTTTTCATCAACAAGAAAGTCAGGATTATTCAGTTTCGTTTCCATACATTTATAACAGACTTTAAACGCGAAACGTGCCCCGGTTTCGAATCAGGGCACGTTCCATCTATTTTTTGGTTAAGTCTACTAAATCAATATCCCGCCGTTTCGAGCTGCTTTTGCAACTCACGCAGAATCGTTTCTTTCATGGCGATTTTACGTTTCTGCGTATTGATCTTATTCAAAATCTGCTTGTCTTCATCCTTATACGGGTCAAGTCCATCAGCATCCTGTAAGGCAAATTGCAGGTCGTTTTTTTCGCGCTTAACGAGATACTCCATTTCCCGAATCTTCGTCCGAATCTGCTCCGATTGGCTTTTAAGTTCAAACGCCGGGTATTTCCGGGTTAGCACACGACCGAGATAACTTAGTTCAAAAATCTTGTCGCAGGCGGCCCGGAATCGTTCGTTGATAATTTTATCCTGCAACTTAAACGGCACCCGAATTTCTTTCCAGCTGTTCAGAAGTACTTTTGCCCGTTCGGACGCTGCGAAGATGTCCGACTGTTTCGACAGGTTTTCTGCTTCGTCGGCCATTTTCATTTGAGCCTCAATGCGCGGGTCAACCTTTGGTACGATAACAATACCCTTCGCGTCGTTGTACTTCGCGTAGAACATGGTTGTCGCTTTCTTAAACTGCTTATAGAGCTTTCCACTTTTCTTGATTGGCACCTCTCCAACCACTTTCCAGGCATTGTTGAGTTTTCTGACTTCCTGAAAAGCCGCGTCCAAGTCACCAAGTCGATTAGCTCGAAATGCCAGGCGAATTAGCTCATCATACTTATCCAGCCGTTCCTGAATGACTTTATTCTGCTCGTTGAAATATTCGCGCCGGCGCGTAAAGAAACCGTCTAATAATTCCTGAAACCGGCCCTCGACTTCGGCATCTGTAGCTTTGTCAACTGGCCCGGTTTTGATCCATTTAGTCTTGATTTCCTGTAAATCGTCCGCCGTTGTGCGCCAGTCTGTACTATCAACAACGGCTTCGGCTTCGGCAATAAGGGCTCGTTTTATTTCAAGATTTTTAAGCTGATTGACCGTAATTAAATCGGCTAGCAGTTTCTCCTGATCATCCAAACGGTCGAGCAGGGGCGGAAAATCACCAAGTGCATCGAAGCCAAGAAGCTTTTTGCGGAGTTGAACCAGCTTTGTCAGATAGGAGCCTTTATTTTGGGCCTCCTCAATGTCTTTCTCTAACTGGCCTACTTTGTTTTCGGCGATAATGAAGCGATTCTTGAAATAATCGAGCGCTTCCTGCTCGGTGCGTTTGACTTCGCCAATCTGGCGGTCTTCATAATTCAGGTAGCCTTTCAAAAATACCTTTCCGTCTTTGACGTAACCGTATTCATCTACCAGTGAAGCGTTTTCCATTACTGTGCTTGGTTAAGGCTGCGCTGTGGGTTAAATTTGAGGATTAATGCCAACCACAAATCTATTAGAAATTAATGAGTCAGGACACCATAATTTTCTCGATGGCAGGCGTGAGTAAAAATATTCCGCCTAACCGACAAATCCTAAAGAACATATACCTTTCCTTCTTTTACGGCGCTAAAATCGGCGTTTTAGGGTTGAACGGCTCCGGTAAATCTACTTTATTACGCATCATTGCTGGTATAGACAAGAATTATACCGGCGAAGTAGTTTTCTCGTCAGGCTATTCGGTAGGTATGCTTGAACAGGAGCCAAAGTTTGCACCCGGTAAGACGGTTCGCGAACTGGTTGAAGAAGGCGTTCAGGAAGTAGTTGATTTGCTGAAAGAGTTCGATGAGATTAATGAAGCGTTCGGTGATCCCGATGCTGACTTTGATAAATTGATTGCCCGACAAGGGGAAGTGCAGGAAAAAATCGATCACCTCAACGGGTGGGAACTTGACCAGAAACTCGAACGGGCGATGGATGCCTTACGGTGTCCGCCATCCGATACCATAGTTGATACTCTCTCCGGGGGAGAAAAACGTCGGGTGGCTCTTTGCCGCCTACTGCTCCAACAACCTGACGTACTGCTACTTGATGAGCCAACCAACCACCTCGATGCAGAGTCGGTATTGTGGCTTGAAGAACATTTGCGGCAGTACACCGGCACAGTCATTGCCGTAACGCACGATCGCTATTTCTTAGATAATGTGGCCGGATGGATTCTCGAACTTGACCGGGGAGAGGGTATTCCGTGGAAGGGAAATTACTCGTCGTGGCTGGAGCAAAAGCAAAACCGATTAGCAAAAGAAGAAAAAACTGAATCAAAACGACAAAAAACGCTTCAGCGCGAATTGGAATGGGTGAAAATGGCCCCAAAAGCTCGTCAGGCTAAATCAAAAGCTCGCTTGGGTGCTTACGAAAAACTCCTGAACGAAGATGTAAAACAAGGCGATGAACGGCTCGAAATCTTTATTCCGGCTGGACCACGTTTGGGTGCCAAAGTTATTGAAGCCGAGGATGTAGCTAAAGCCTTTGGTGATCGACTACTGTTTGAGCATCTGGGCTTCCGACTGCCACAGGGAGGTATTGTCGGTATTATTGGCCCCAATGGAGCGGGCAAAACCACGCTTTTTAAACTTATTACTGGCCGCGATAAACCCGATGCCGGTACGTTTGAAGTGGGCGATACAGTAAAAGTGGCTTATGTCGATCAGGAGCATGATGGTCTTGATGCGAATAAGACAGTGTTTGAGACAATCTCCGGCGGTAGTGAATGGATTATGATGGGCGGCAAACAGTCGAATGCCCGCGCATACGTTAGCCGGTTTAACTTTGCCGGGGCCGATCAGGAAAAGAAAATTGGCACGTTGTCGGGTGGCGAACGCAACCGCGTTCACTTAGCCATGACGCTCAAAGAAGGAGCAAATTTGTTGTTGTTGGATGAGCCAACCAACGATCTCGACATAAATACGTTGCGAGCGTTAGAAGAAGGTTTGGGAAATTTCGCCGGTTGTGCCGTCGTCATCAGCCATGATCGGTGGTTTCTGGATCGCATAGCCACCCACATTCTGGCCTTCGAGGGCGATTCACAAGTCTATTGGTTTGAAGGTAATTTTTCGGAATACGAAGAAAACCGGCGTAAACGATTAGGGTCAGATGCTACACCGACCCGCATAAAGTATAGGAAGCTGGCATAAAGCGAGAAAGAGGTCGATAATTATTATCGACCTCTTTCTCGCTTTACAGATTATGTCAAAACTTTGGGCAAGGCAACCGCTTATCCCGTTTCTTAACTCCCGGCCGACGACCTTCGGGTTTGTCGAAAATATAAGACAGTGATAACTCATGTGAACCCCCGCTATTGCCCAGGGTCGAAATTGTCACGTCGTAGCTATAGCCAATTGAAAATTTATCCATACGCCAGCCAACCAACGCAGCCACGGCATCATGGTTATTTAACGTTTGATTATATTTTTTGAAAGGAATGCCTCGATAATAGGCACCAATCGTTAACGGCGAGTAAGTCAGATAAGCACCTATATCCAACTGATCGTACTTGCCTTGATGCTTGTACATAATTACTGGCGATATACTAATCTCGCGATCTTCTTCGTCTGCCAGACCCGTAAAGCCGCCAAGCGGAATTCGTAAACCGGCCTGAATACTGGTCTTCATGGGTAACCGCTCTCGCTCACCAGCGAAAAATCCCTGATCGGGCCGGTTAATATGATGTGCCGATGCGCCAATCCAGAACCAGTCTGAGTAGAAAAGTCCTCCCGTCGAAAAGTCGAGGTATTTTTTTGTGGGTAATCCACCTTGCAAGGTAGGGTCGCCGGAGACGCTGCCGGTAATGAATCCACGATCGGTAAACTGGTCACCAGTAGTGAGTCCAAAATAGTTGATGCTCCGATTCACGTAAGAGCTCTGCAAGCCTAAACGCACAAATGAGGATTCACTCACCTGAAATTGGTAAGCATATTGCAACCCTATGTCTGTTGATTGAATCCTTCCCTGACCCTGGTTGTCGCTTTGAATCATCAAGCCAATACCACTATTGTACTTTTCGATGAAGTGATCTACCGCTACCATCGTTGTAACATAGTTGGTAATAGCTGGCCACTGATTACGGTAATTAGCCGTGACTCGTGGTGCTAGAGCCGACCCCGCAAATGCTGGATTCAGATACTGTGGGGCAGCATAAAATTGAGTAAACTGAGGGTCCTGCGCGAAGGCCATTCGGCCCAGGGTCAGTATTGAAATCGTCAGTATATATCTAGTAAGCATAGTGACAAAGCAGGGCAAAGACTGGGCCAATCTTATTGTTGCAACGTTGGCAAGACAAACGAAGTATTTAGCAGTACAACAACCTCTAAAATTAGTTGGATTTTAGTCGCTTTTGTGACTGGTACTCAATAAAATTTTAACGGAACAACATCGTTTATACTAACGTAATGCCCCAGTTGTTGTTATATCTAAGATCGAATTTGCGTAGGTGGGCTTTATTCAACGTCTCTTCATGTTAATTTTTAATAAGCATATTCGAGTAATTGGACTTTGGGCCATGCTGTTTTTGCTGGCAGGGTCAATTACAGCCTGGGCACAAACGACCACGGGCATCAAAGTCAGCGGTAAAGCTTGCGTGCCAGACAAGGAGTGTAATGCAGACTCACTTACATTTACTGACAGTGTACAAGCTGGTGTAACAACCCGTACCTGGGATTTTGGCGATGGGACGACTATTACAAAACAAGGCGATTCAACGGCCAAACACGTCTATCAGCAAGCTGGTACATATACAGTTAAATTAACTCGAACGGTCAATGGTAGTGTATTGACATCAGAAAGGCCCATTAATGTTGGTGTCCCACCACAGCCTTTCTCAAAATGGCGGACTGACACAACCATTTGTGAAGGCGAAAAAATTACGCTGGACCCCTATGCCGGTGGTACTCAGCAGGGCTATACATACCTGTGGTATCCCAAAGGTAACACTACGCAGAGCATACAGGTCGATAGCTCAGGTTGTTATTCGGTCGAGGCTACCAGTCCTAATGGCTGCTCGTATCAGGATCGCATTAACGTTGACGTTTGCGGAGAGAAGAAAGAGTCGCAGGGTGTGAAATGGTATTTTGGTCAAAATGCCGGTCTGGACTTTAGTGGCGGAGGTACCCCAAAACCAATTACCGATGGCAAATTGAGTACAATCGAGGGTTCATCATCCATTGCCAATACCAAGGGCATTTTGCTGTTCTATACCGATGGAACCACTATTTACGACAAAGACGGTAAGCCGCTGAAGTCGCTCGATCCTCGTGATTCTGCCGCCACAGCCACACCTATACCACTTGGTGGTAGTACTCACTCAACGCAGTCGGCCCTGATTGTGCCAAAGCCAACCTGTAGGGGATGTGAGTATCTGTATTATGTGTATACAACATCCGAGATTCGCGGGCAAAAAATACTGGCGTATAGTATAGTCGATATGCGGCAGAATGGTGGCAAAGGCGCTATCGTCGAAAAAAACATTCCACTTTCCAGCCTGGGTACAGAACAATCAGCCTCCGTAGAAAACACGCGCGACTCTACATACTGGGTAATTACACGTAAGTATGGAACGAATCAATTTGAAATTCAGCATTTAACCAAAGCGGCATCACCTGTCGTAACAACGTACACTGGAGGGCAAGCCATTGATTCGTTGACAAATGCTGAAGGCTATGTCAAAATTGGTCCTGCGGATACCACAGGCGGTAACAAAGGCAATCGTCCAATGGCCGTTGTTATTCCTGGACCACCTAAGAATTCAGTTGATCTCTATACGTTCAATGACTCAACCGGAAAAATGACATTTAATCGAACGCTCAATTTAGGGCCTGCGCCCCCCAAAGCGTATGGGGTTGAGTTTTCGCCAGATGGGAAAAGTCTATACGTTACTATGCTGGCAGATACAAATACGGATGGTAGCTTGAAGGGATCATCATATATTCTGAAGTACGATTTAAACCAGAAAGATTCGCTGCTTACGAACTCGCGAACTGTAGTGGATAGTAGCACAACTCGGCAATATGGCTCAATTCAGATTGGACCGGATGGCCGACTATACGTAGCTGTAAAAGGAAGTACCTCGCTTGGCACCATTGAAAACCCAAATGGCGGATTGCTCGATAGCCTAATGTATAATCCGGCAGGACAATCACTTGGCGGGAAAACCAGTCAGTTGGGCTTGCCAAACCTCGTCGCCAACTTCAATGACCAGTCGAGTGGACCGGGCTTAACCTATGCTGATACCTGCGTTAATGCGCCAACTGTGTTTCAGATTAGTCCAAACTGTCCGAAATTAAAAGAAGCATATACGTTAGATTTTGGTGATGGAAGTCGGCCTTATTCAACAACAGCTACCCAACCCGTCACGCACCCCTACGCAAAGCCCGGCCAATACTTTGTTAGCCTGCGGATACTTACGAAAACCAGTGCTGGGGGAATATGTAAAGACACCATAATTAGAGATACCCTAACAATTTTAGAACTGCCCCCTGATATAAAACTGGGTGCCGATACCGCCATCTGTAATAAAAAAGGGATCACACTCGACATAAAAGTCCAGGCTAAAGTATATGTCTGGCTTGTCAATGGCGCCCTCGTCAGTAGGAAAAGAACACTGACCCTCGACAGGCCGGGTTATTATATAGTAGTTGGTCTGGCTGCCAATGGAGAGTGCTTCAAGAGTGACACGATTCAGGTACAAATTAAGCCTGTGCCCTCGCTCGACCTGGGACCCGATACCGTTTTTTGTTACCGATCAACAGTCAGCTTAACCGTGCCCCAACCAACCTGGAAACAGTTTCAATGGAGTAATGGCGGTAATACAAAAACAATTTCTGTGAAAACGGCCGGTGTGTATTCGGTAACGGCACAGTCGGCGGTTATTGATGGAACGACCTGTGTAAATTCTGATACTATTCGGGTTAGCGAACTGCCCAAAATCAGAATGCAGGCTGTATTGACTGGTCCTAAAGCCTGTACGTCGGCTGATGGCTCAATTGTCCTTACGACAACGCCCACGGGTGTTTATCATTATACGTGGACTCGTTCGGATGGCGCTGCGCTGACGGATACTATAAATCAGCAAACGGGTCTCACCGAGGGGGGGTATAAAATTAGTGTAACTGATAGTGTTCACGAGTGTAAAGCCGATACTGCTTTTACACTGAAATCACCGGCGAACCAACTTCAACTTAACCCCAGTGTCAAAGATGCCTTGTGCGCGATACCGAATAGTGGCACCATTACATTGACTGTTTTGGGAGGAACGGCTGCGAGTTATGCCTGGTTGGATCAGAAAGGTAATTTGATTACAACAACGCCCGTATTTGGTCAGGCCGCTCCGGGGATTTATACTGTACAAGTTATTGATCTCAACGGCTGCAAGGCCCTGAAAGATAGTATTAGGGTAGGGCTGGATAGTACGGGTTTTGCCCGTCTGGGTCCAGATACCTTGAAATGTGATGGCGTGGCTGTGACATTGGTACCTCGTACTGGAGATATTCCCGGCAACGTTTATCAGTGGAGTACAGGTGCTACTACATCAACAATTTCGGTGATACAGCCCGGTACATATAGTCTAGTGTTAAAGAACACGCAATCGGGTTGCGTTGGGCGAAGTAGTGTTGTTGTTGGAAATCGACCACCGCCAGCCTTTTCATATACTCAACAGGTGGCTCTTTGCGAAGGTGATGGCGGCACGGCCCAACTTTCGGCAAATGGAGCGGCTGGTCTAACGTATTTATGGGTAAGTCGAAGCGATACAACCAAAACGATAACTGTTCAGAATGCGGGCGACTATCCTATTCGTGTAACCGACAAGTTGGGGTGTACAGCTACTGGCTTAGCGCGAGTATTAAACCTGTGTGAACCGCGGGTTAATGTGCCTGATGCGTTCACACCCAATAGCGACGGCGCGAACGACCAGTTACAGGTTTTCACCGCTTACATCACCGATTACGAGTTCAGGATTTATAACCGATGGGGAGAGGTAATCTTTGCCAGTGATAATCCTGAGCAAAAATGGGATGGAACCTACCGAGGATCTATCTATCCATCCATGATTTATCCGTATGTCGTTATCTTCAAAAGTGAGTTCTTTCCCGAACGGGAACGAGTTGTAAAACGGGGTTCTGTACTGCTGATTCGGTAGTGAATTTGTCCTGGTTTTTTCGTAAATTTGAGGTAGACGACTCGGCTAAAATCGCCTGTTTATTGGTACTACCGAACCGGGTCTGCACGAATTTAAACCATGCGAAACGACTTTTTGAAAGGTTCAAACGACGGTATGACGAGTACCGATAAAGAAATTGAACGGGCTCTCCGGCCGCTCTCGTTTGAAGACTTTACGGGGCAGGCCAAAATACTCGAAAACCTCGAAGTGTTTGTTAGAGCAGCCATGCAGCGGGGAGAAGCCCTGGACCATGTGCTGCTACACGGACCGCCGGGTTTAGGCAAGACGACTCTATCGCACATCATTGCCAACGAACTCAATGCTGGCATTAAAATGACTTCTGGGCCAGTGCTCGATAAGCCCAGTGATCTGGCGGGTTTGCTGACCAATCTCCAGCCCAATGATGTGCTGTTCATCGACGAAATTCACCGGCTCAATCCCATCGTGGAAGAGTACCTGTATTCGGCGATGGAGGATTATAAAATTGATATTATGCTCGATTCCGGTCCGAATGCCCGGACGGTGCAGATCAAACTTAATCCCTTTACGCTGATTGGTGCTACTACCCGCGCCGGGATGCTCACATCGCCTTTGCGGGCGCGATTTGGGATTAGTTCTAGATTGGAGTATTACGACGCCAAACTACTAACTACCATTGTGCAGCGGTCGGCGGCTATTCTGGGAACACCCATCGACGAGGCAGGGGCTTATGAAATTGCCCGTCGGAGTCGGGGAACTCCGCGTATTGCCAATAACCTGTTACGCCGAACCCGCGACTTTGCCCAGATTAAGGGCAACGGGTACATCAACGTAGATATTGCAGAAATTGCTCTGAGTGCGCTTGAGGTGGATCAGAATGGATTGGACGAAATGGACAATCGTATTCTGATGACGATCATCGATAAGTTTAAAGGTGGGCCGGTAGGTCTCTCCACTATTGCCACCGCCTGTGGTGAAGAATCCGAAACAATTGAAGAAGTTTACGAACCTTTTTTAATTCAGGAAGGCTTTCTCAAGCGTACTTCACGGGGACGAGAAGCAACAGAGAGAGCTTATATTCACCTCGGCATCGTGCCACCTTATAAGCCTGGCGAGTTGTTCGGGTAAGAAGGGTCTACAAAGAGAAGCGGTCTGGAAGGGATACATTGTATCCCTTCCAGACCGCTTCTCTTTGTGTTAATATATTTAGTTTAAAATTTTGCTTTTATAGATACAATCAATAACATCGGATACCGCCGTATCAACTAGAAAGTAGTAAATATTTTTGCCACTACGTCGAATATCTAGTATACCCTTATCGCGCATATTAATAAGATGATGTGAGATGAGTGACTGTTCAGCATTGAGATTTTTATAGATCGCCGACACATTTAGTTCCTTGTTTTCATTCAGCATCTGAATGATTCTAATACGCAAAGGATGCGCCACTGCTTTGAGTACATAAGCCGCTTTATCAAGGCGTTTTTCGTCGTCAATTACTTTCTCAGTTGCCATAAGAGCATCGTTAGTCAATAAAGGGTGGTAAATGAAAGGTAGCGCATATTAGTGACTAACAGTCTGAAAGTGAGATTGAATTTATTTAATGGTTGTTTTTAAATCCTATTATGAGATGATAAGACGTTTATGTGTGCGCTTGGTAACTTTTTAGTAAGTAATGAGACCTTTTTCTTAGCGATCAGCCTACGTTTTTGGGCACTCGATTCGACTGTTGCCGACCACGCCAACCAATTAAAAAAACACCTGACAGTACCAGAAGCGTGCCAAGTATTTGCTTACTGCTAATTGTCTCATGCAGGATAGTGCTTGATAAGACAATTGTAAAAATTGGTCCAACGCTGGCAATGATTGACGCATTTCCCGATCCAACTCGTTTAATGCCTTCGGCAATCATAAACGTTGGAATTACGGTCACGAAAATACCCATGCTGAGGCCCAGCGCGTAAATAGGGGTAGGGTAACTGCCAAGATGTAAACCATTGTGTACCGCACAATGAACAACCGTGGGTACTGTAGCGGCAATCATCGCATAGCATGTAAATCGTTGTGAACCAATCCGGGCAATCATCGGGTCGCTGCCAACCAAATAAATGGCATAGACCAGCCCGCTTAGAATAATCCAAACTGCCCCGAGTATAACGTTTTTCTGTACAGAGCTTTCAACGTTTCCCCAAAACGCCAGTAAAATACCCGCATACGTTAGCAAGAGGGCTATTAGTTGTAAGCGGGTTACCCGACGACCAAAACCAACAGCGTTCATGAGTAACACAAACGTTGGATAAACGAACAATAAAATCCGCTCTAAGCTGGCTGTGATATACACTAAGCCCAAAAAATTGAAGAAGCTGGCTAGATAATAGCCCGTTATGCCCAACATGGTCAGGGTAGCCCATTGTTTCAGGCTCAACTGTACAGGCGGATACTTACGCGCAAGGCTAATAGAAATAAGTACATAAAATGGCAACGCAAACAGCATCCGTAGCGTAAGCAGCGAGATTGGGTCAATGGGATACTGATAAGCCAGCTTAATTAGGATACCCTTTGTGGCAAAACAGAAAGCGGCTAAAAATACCAAGAAGGCTCCAATCCAGTAGCGAGTGCGGGAGGGTTGCGAAGGCATAAGTAATCAGGCATAGGCTATCAGTCTCAAAATAAAAGGTCAGGAATTGATTCGGCTCTATTTACTGATGCCTCAAAATTCCTGACCCTGACTGATTGACCTTGACAAACGTTATTTCTGTCTGAAAAATAGCGTAATCGGTACACCCGTGAAATCGAAGTGCTCCCGAAGCCGGTTTTCTAAAAACCGCTGGTACGATTCCTGAACGTATTGCGGCAGGTTGCAGAAAAATATAAATGTTGGCGAAGGCGTTGGCACTTGCAACATGTATTTGATTTTAACGAACTTTCCTTTTAGGTTCGGTGGCGGATATTTTTCAATTTCGGCCTGCATAGCCTCGTTCAGTTTCGAGGTAGTCACTTTCTTGGTCTTATTTTCGTAGACCTCCATTGCCTTTTCCATCACCTGAAAAATGCGTTGCTTCTCATGAACCGACGCAAAAATGATGGGAACGTAATCGATAGGCATCATTCGCTGAATCATTTCCTTACGCAGCACATCGGCTGTGCGGTGATCCTTCTCAACGGCATCCCATTTATTGACCATGATGACAACGCCTTTCTTAGCTTTGACGGCCTGACCAATAATATTCAGATCCTGCGCTTCCAATCCTCGTGTGGCATCGAGCATAATGATACACACATCCGAATCCTCCATCGCTTTAATGGAGCGTAGAACAGAATAAAACTCAATATTGGAGTCTACACGAGCTTTGCGCCGGATTCCGGCTGTATCAGTCAGGATAAAATCCTTACCGTAAGCTTTATAGCGCGTGTTGATAGCATCGCGGGTGGTTCCCGCAATATCCGTAACGATACTGCGCTCCTGTCCTGTGAGAACGTTCAGGAAGGACGATTTCCCTACATTTGGGCGGCCCATAATGGCAATGCGCGGAACACCGGCATCGGGGTCTTCAATCCCGTCATTTGGAAAATGCTTGACAATTTCATCCAGCAAATCGCCCGTACCTGTACCGGTTTGCGACGAAATAGGATACGGTTCACCCAAACCCAGTGCATAGAACTCAGAGGCACTATGCGACCGTTCAGCCGTTTCAGATTTGTTTGCGACTACATATACTGGCTTTTTAGACCGGCGTAATACATCGGCGAAATCCTGATCTAATCCTGTAATGCCAGTCTGCGTGTCGAGTACAAAGAGCAGGACGGTTGATTCCTGGATGGCAATTTCAACCTGTTCGCGGATAGATTCCTCAAATACATCTTCAGAACCAACCACGTAGCCACCGGTATCGATGACAGTAAAATACTTATCATTCCACTCGGCCGTACCATAATGCCGATCGCGTGTAACGCCACTTTGATTATCCATGATGGCCTGCCGCTGTTCCGTCAAGCGGTTAAACAGCGTGGACTTGCCCACGTTTGGGCGGCCAACGATTGCAACGATGTTTGCCATTTTTTTGAAGGAGGAAAGGGAGAAAGGGAGAGAAGGAGGAAGGGAGAGTAGCGCTTCGATAAGCCCATTATATTCTTTCCTCCCTGCTACTTTTCTCCTTTATTCGTCATAGCCCAGCCGCTTGAGCATACGCTCTTTTTGCCGCCAATCGGGTTCTACTTTAACGAATTGTTCTAGATATACTTTTTTACCGAAAAAGCGTTCGAGCTCTTCGCGAGCCATGATGCCCGTTTTCTTAATCATTTTGCCGCCTTCGCCAAGCAAAATTGCCCGTTGTGTGGCCCGTTCAACCAGAATCTCGGCTTGAATGACAATAATGTCATCTTTCTCCTTAAATCCCGTTACAACAACTTCACTACTATAGGGTACTTCTTTCTTGTAGTTCAAGAAAATCTTCTCCCGAATTATCTCCGATGCGAAAAAGCGTTCGGGCTTATCCGTTAATTCGTCTTTCGGAAAATAGGGTGGGTGTTCTGGCAGTCGGCTGATAATCCCCTCGAATACGCGGGCAACATTGAAATTGTTCAGGGCCGAAATAGGGATTATTTCCTGCGCCTTGAATCGTTCTTCCCAGTAAACGATTTTCTCGTTAACCTGCTCTTGCGTAGCGTGATCTATTTTGTTGATAAGCAACAAAACAGGAACCTCAGATTTCTGTAGCCGTTCGATTACATCATTTTCGTCGTGTAGTTCGAAAATATCTGTAACAAAAAGGACCACATCGGCATCTTCAATAGAACCACGCACAAAGCTCATCATAGATTCATGAAGCTTGTATAGTGGTTTAATGATACCGGGTGTGTCTGAGTAAACGAGTTGGAAGTCCTGTCCTTCGTGGGTTCCATTCAGGATACCCATAATTCTGTGGCGGGTCGTCTGCGCCTTTGCAGTAATGATGGACAACCGCTCTCCAACGAGTTGATTCATCAAGGTGGACTTGCCAACGTTTGGCTTGCCGACGATACTAACAAAACCGGCCTTATGATTGGCCGGAAAATTTTCAATAGTTTCCGTAGTCATTCGTAGGTGATCCCGCTGGCTGATTACCAGTGGCTTTAGCAGACAACTCTCTACTGAAAGAAAACGTTTCGGTAGAGAGAAAAACTTTTTTTGCAAAGGTATTTGTTTTTTTGAAAAGTTACCGTACTTTTGCAGACCAAACACCGCGGGATGGAGCAGTTGGTAGCTCGTTGGGCTCATAACCCAAAGGTCGCTGGTTCGAGTCCAGCTCCCGCTACTAAGCAAACGCCACTGAATTTCAGTGGCGTTTTTGCGTTTACCCCTTTCATATATAACATAATCCCCTTCAGCGCGGTTTACTTCATCTGACGATTATCTTCACGTAATAGAGTGGTCATATTTAGAAACAAATTTATTAATAGCTGCCAATTAGGATGTTTGATGTTGCTGGTAACGTCGGGTGCGATGGCACAAGCAACTGAACCCTGGCCCGTTCAACCAAGTATTTACTTCCCACAAGCACCGCCAATGGGTAAATGGCGTAAATCAATTGGGGCTGTATTCACGACAACACCTCCCGAATTGACCGAGGAGATTCGTGTGAATGTACCCGCTATTGATTTTAATATCCAGCGAGCTTTTGGGAAAAAGTTGTACTGGGTTGGTCGTATACAGACCCAATTTGTGCAGAGCAATCTGGCTCTGGGCCTGCGGTGGGCAACGCCACTTACAAATCGACTATCAATGTCGGCAGGGTATGACGTTCATGGTTGGTTTGGTGCGTTACTTATTAAGGATGTCTTTAATAGTCAGGCATATGGGATTGAAACATTTCCTAGTCTATCGGTAGGATACAGACTGGCAAGAAACCTCCAATTAACAGTTAAATCCGAAGCCATTATTGATCTCTATTACCGATCTCAGGTAGGTTCACTGGCTGTTGAATATGACCGCCGTGAAATCAATGGAGTAGCCTTTACATTTGTATTGGAGCAGCCTTTCTATAATAAACGTCACGTTTCTGTGGGACTTAGAGCAGCCTATTCCAACTTCAATTGGCAACTTTGGTCACTTTATGACACATTTGACCGAAATCTCTTCTATCCTCAACTTATTTTTGGTTTTATTCTGTGAGACTGATTCTTTATAGCTTCCTGGGCTTATTTCTGATAGCGTTCAACAGTTGTCGGAAGGACTATGAAGCGCCTGTACCGTATAACTTTACCAATACACCTGGTTCCGGTCGATTTGTTCCGTCTGTTCGGCAGGCAATGGAAGGGGTGTATGCTGTTACAACGGGCTCAGGTCAGTTTGGTGAGCAGGTTGCTCTGAAGTGGACATATCTCCTGAACGGCTCTGACACAACCCACTATTTATCAATTTTTACGGGAACTGACGCCGGATATTTCAACCTGGAGGGTACATCCCAAACGGATAGTTTAGTTGTAAATGGCTACTGGCGTAAGTTAGTTAATACGTTAACCGGTCTGGTTCACTTGACCATCAAAGCGAGGCATAACGGTCAATTACAACCTTTTACGGGTAGTTTGGCGCTGGGTGATACGCTTGTGCTGACTGGCTTATATGGCGAAAATACAGCCGACCCAACTCAACCTTTAATGCTCACGTATCGTCGTCCGCTGAACCAAAAACCTTTTTCAATTATGGCTCACCGGAGCGGGGGCCGAACGTCAGATTTGCTGCCTGCCTCAGAAAACTCCGTCGAAATTATCAAACTGGCATCGCGCCTGGGTGCAACGGGAATTGAAATTGATGTGCGCTATACCAAAGACGGTGTACCGATTTTATACCACGATAACACATTGAATCTCAGATTAATCAAAAAAAGTGGTCTAACCGGTCCTATTGAAGCGTATACGTATCAGCAATTAAACACGCTTGTCCGACTTGTAAATGGCGAAAAAATTCCGACGCTTGAAGAAGCTCTGGAAACGGTTGTTTCTAATACAGCATTGAATTTCGTTTGGCTCGATACTAAATATATTGGCCCAATGGATAAAGTACAGGCCATTCAGCAGAAGTACCGGCAAAAAGCCATGCTCGCCGGGCGCAACCTCCGAATTATAATTGGTTTGCCAACTACAGACGCGGTGGCCTCTTACCAAGCACTGGCTGATAAGGATAACACGCCAATTTTATGCGAATTAGACACAACTCTCACGCGAAATCTGGGTGCCCGAATTTGGGCGCCCCGTTGGACACTCGGTCCGCAGACGGCTGAGGTGTTGGCCATGAAAGCCGAGGGTCTAACCGTATTTGTCTGGACCCTTGATGAGCCGGAATTTATTCGGGAATTTATTAGTCAGAACAATTTCGATGGTATTCTGTCTAATTACTCGTCAGTTGTTGCGTATTATCATTATACCGAACAGTAAGTCTATGCGAGGTTGTTTACATATAGTTGCCTTTTGGATATGTCTGTTCACGATCAGTCCAACTGCTTACGGGCAGCAAGAGCAAATTAGCCGCACAGGGGCAGACTCAACAGATATCAAGCGTGGCCCTTACACGATTGTGGTGTCGGCGGGTGGTGGGTTATCCTATTACTCGACACACCTTGGCGTTCCGGCTGCTATTGAACAAGCACATGTCAGTCGGTTTGGGGTACCCGGATCATTGCGGGTGATGTGGTATCCCGACCATCGGTTGCGCATGGGACTGGAAACGGGTTGGACAACAATGTATAGCTACCGGGGAAAAGTCGCGGGAGAATCGGCACACGTATACGTGTCAGCGGTTCCGGTTTTACTGGTATTTTCGATGCCATTAGGCTGGCTTAAAGGTAGTGACCGGAGTTTGACCCGGCGGCTTGCTATAACCGCCGGAACGGGTGTATACTTAAATTATTCTCGTTTGGATTATGCCGGAACGGTTATGGCTAACACCACTAGTTTAGGCTGGATGGCGGCAGGATCATACACGTATCCTCTGGGTCGGCGTTTTAGGCTAGCAGGCGAACTGAAGTGGTTCGACGCGATAGCAGCTGAAAACGCTGCGTTTACGGCTGAGATTCAACTTGTCTGGCGTGCATTTTCATGGTAAAAACTCAGCTTAACGGTAGTAACTAACACGTTACGTTATGAATCAGGAAGATAATAAACGGGAAATTTTGTTTCTGAGTGATACGCAGGCACCCATGTGGGTTGAGCGACTGGTACTGCGAACGCATCAAAATACGAAGGCAACGAACACCATTTTTAATGAAATTATACAAATAAAACCGGCAGTGCTGTATTGGCTGGGTGATATTGTTTCATTGGGATATCGTAACAACAAGTGGCGAATTATTGACCAGTTTTTGGCTAACTGTACCACTGTTGGTACGGCGGTTTACGCCATCATGGGTAACCACGACGTGATGGGGAGACCTCGAAAAGGAGCCAGGAACTTCCAGCAACGTTTCCCGGAACATAGTCCCACCGGCTATGTAAAAATAACAGATGCCATTGCGGTGGTAATGTTAAACTCCAATTTTAGCATTCTTTCAGTCGCTAATTTGGTTAAACAGCAAACGTGGTACGAGCAGACGTTAAAAGACTTAGATGAAGACCCGACGGTAAAAGTCGTTATCGTCACTTGCCATCACGCCCCTTACTCAAATAGTAAACTGGTCGGTTCATCCACGTTAGTACAGCAGCGATTTGTGCCTGCTTATGTTCGGTCGCAGAAAGGACGTTTGTTTATCACGGGTCATTCGCACGCGTTTGAGCGATATAATTTCGAGGGAAAAACATTTCTGGTCATCGGTGGGGGTGGTGGACTACGGCAACCGCTGAATATGTCGCCAAGTCGATTGCCCGATTTGGCAACAGATTATAAACCATTGTTTCACTACCTGTCTGTCAGGCGCGAAGGCGAAGGACTAGCGTTGACTTCTTATTGTCTGAAAAAAGATTTCTCAGGATTTTCGGAGGGGTACCACTTTGAGATTCCTGCGGAGGTAACTATTTCCTAAGCGACATTATTCTTCAGATACCGTTCCGGCTCCCAGATTCGAAAATAACGTTTGCCAATATTGCGTTACAGCCGGGTTGTTTTCCTTAACTGATGCGTTCGGTTCGAAAGGTAAAATCATTGTTATATCAGGACTGCCAATTGTGTAGCGTTTTAGTTGCCCGACATCGGTTTTAGCCCACTCGTCGGCCTGGGCGTTGTTTTTAGGGGGTGTTATTTGAAAATCACGTCGATCATTACCCTTAACACTTTCGATCATGTCGCTGAGGTAGTAGACTTTTACCATCGCTCCTGATTCATTGGCTTTGGCAATAACGGGTAGACTGGCCCAAATATCGGTTTCCTGATTGGAGGACCCGGCGTTTTGTGCGCTCAACTGCTGCAACACGCGCTGCCGTATCTGTGTTTTTTCGCGGGTCAGAGCCATATCGAATTCTGTTTCAGCGGCTTCCCGGTCAGTGGCACTGGCAGCCGATACATCTTCCATCTCGGTGCGCGCTGTCAGATTCAACGCGCGGGCTTTAGATGTGTTTTCGTGGATAAAATAAACTTCCAGCTTATCGCCTTTCTGCCGGATATTCTGCTCAATAATGTCACTTAGAACGTGCTGATATTTTTGTGATACAAAGGCGTTATTGATGTTGACGCTGCGCGTTTTATCCAAGAAGATCAGTGTATAAATCGGCTCGTTGATGCGCGCTTTCGTCTTGTTCCCATCGCTGGAACAGGCGCTTAAAAGAAGTAGTATAAAAAAGGCAATGTATTTGATCATGAGTTTTTACGGGTCAAACCCGCGATAGGTTAATTACTGATTCCTTGCATAAAGTAAGGTCGGTGAGGCAAAAGTCCGGTAGTTTCTCTTATCTTACAACTGTTTACCCGAACGATCTTCTTAGATATGACCAAAATTTATACCCGACTCATCCTCTCAGTTGCTTGTTTGTTCCTCACTATTTATTCTTCATTGGCTCAGGTCGAAAAGTCCCCTGCGCGTCATGAAGGCGAGGGACCATTCGGCAAACTCATCATTCGCGGGGTCACACTCGTCAACAGTACGGGTGCTCCTCCGATTGGACCCGTTGACATTGTAGTAGAAAAAAACCGCATTACGCAGATAAAACAGGTTGGCTATCCGGGCGTTCCAATTGATCCGAAAGGTCGTCCGCAAGCCGCTTCCGGCGATAAGGAACTGAACTGCGAAGGTATGTACCTGATGCCCGGTTTTGTGGATATGCACGGTCATATTGGTGGACAGGCGCAGGGGGCTAATGCCGAATACGTTTTTAAACTATGGCTTGGTCATGGCATTACAACCATTCGTGACCCGTCCTGTGGCAATGGCCTCGATTGGGTGCTTGAACACCGAGCTAAGAGCGAGCGTAACGAAATTACGGCCCCGCGCATTAAGGCGTATACGGTGTTTGGTCAGGGAGCAAAAGAACCTATTAGTACGCCCGAACAAGCCCGCGCCTGGGTACAGCAGAATGCCAAACGTGGCGCCGATGGTATTAAGTTTTTCGGTGCGGAGCCAGCTATATTCCGAGCGGCATTAGAAGAAAACAAAAAACTTGGCTTGCGATCAGCTTGCCACCATGCCCAATTGGAGGTAGCCCGGATGAACGCCCTGGCAACGGCTAAAGCGGGCCTGACGTCATTGGAACACTGGTACGGCTTACCTGAGGCCTTATTTGATGATAAAACGGTTCAAAACTATCCGGCTAACTACAATTACAGCAATGAGCAGAACCGTTTTGAAGAAGCGGGTAATCTCTGGCAGCAAGCGGCCAAACCCGGCACCGAGCGCTGGAATAAGGTGATGGACGAACTCATTGCAATGGATTTTACTCTTGATCCAACCTTCAATATCTACGAAGCCAACCGCGAATTGATGCTGGCCCGTCGTGCTGAATGGCATGACGATTATACCATGCCAAGTCTGTGGCGGTTTTATGGCCCGAGTCGTATTTCGCACGGATCGTACTGGCAATCGTGGGGAACCGAGCAGGAAGTGGCTTGGAAAAAGAATTATCAGCTCTGGATGACCTTCATCAACGAATACAAAAATCGAGGGGGACGCGTCACGGCGGGTTCTGACTCGGGGTTCATTTACCAATTATACGGCTTTGCCTATATTCGGGAACTCGAACTTCTGCGCGAAGCGGGGTTTCATCCACTCGAAGTAATTCGGGCTGCAACACTGAAAGGGGCCGAAGCACTGGGCATGGCCGATCAGATTGGTTCAGTGGAGGTTGGTAAGCTAGCCGATTTCGTTATCATTGATCAGAATCCATTGGCTAATCTGAAGGTGCTTTACGGTACCGGCGCTATTCACCTGAACGATAAGAACGAGGTTGAACGCGTTGGGGGGGTTACCTATACCGTGAAAGACGGCGTGATCTATGATGCTAAAAAACTGCTGGCTGATGTTCGGAAAATGGTGACTGATGCTAAGCAGAAAGAGAATTTTGAGATAACACAACCGGGTGTTGCTCCCAGACCGGGGAAGGTGTCGACCGGCAAGAACTAGTCCCTCAGGCGCATTAATTTTCACTTACTTCTTACGGAAACGTGGCCTTTGGTAGGTCTGTACTGCATGAGATTCAGTTATTGATTTTCATGTAGTACAGGTTGGCTATTAGCGAGTCGTTTTATAAGAAGCGAGAGTGCACCCACGCCCAGTACATTCAGGAGTAAATTGGCCGCCATTTGCACCGCATGAATGAACGAGGCCACAATGACCGCTTGTGGATAGGTAAGTCCATACAGCGAGAGTGCATATGCCGCGGCTATATGAAAACTGCCAACTCCGCCCTGCGTTGGAGCCGCAATGCCACTAATGGATACGAACGAATAAAATGTTAGTAGACCACCAAGCGTTATATCTCGCGAAATAGGTAAAGCCAGAAGGATTATATAGTAGGTTAGAATGCCAACTAACCAAAGCACCAGTGTGTAGAGAATAAAATAAATCAACTTGCTCGATTGATTTACACTAGTCAAGCCACCAATGAACTGACGGCCAAAGCGTTTCGCTTTATCGACGATTATAATCCATGTAGACGACTTTTTGGCAAGAATTTTGACCATAATGCCTACTAACAGCAATAGGCTAACCGCAATGATTAGTAATGTCGTGACGTTGGCAAATCGGTCGAAAAGGGACGAATGGTTGAGCGTTGCCCAGAGTCGTCCCAATAAACCCGGCTCAACCAGAGCTGTTAGTCCAATGCCGAATGCCATCATGAGTAGATCGTAGGAACGTTCGGCTACAACGCTGCTCAACCCGTAGGAAATGGGAACACCGTCGGTTTTCTGGAGTGTGCCACAGCGGGTCAGTTCGCCCGTACCCGGAACGACGAGATTCGCTAAATTGCCCGATAGAAGCGCAATCAGCAAATGGTAAAATGGTACAGAATATCCCATCATGCTAACAACAAGTTGCCAGCGCAGGGCTCGTAAGGTATAGTGGCCTAGTAGCAAAACGAAGGCCAAGGCAACTAATTGACTGTCAGCGGTGCGAATCGTCGCCCAGATATCGGAAAGGGGTATACCTCGCAAAGCCAGATATAATAATCCGATTGATGCGACAATAATGATAATATTGTACCCTTTTTTTTCGAACATGCGATGAATAGTCTACTTCCTCAACTTAATTTTGTTAATACCTGACCTGATTTATAGACCATTTTATGACAAAGAAAGGGAAAAAAGGAACCGCCCCGGCGAAAACAACTCTCCCACGTACTACCGTCACGACGTCAACTCCTCAGTCTGCTCCGACCGCTGGAACCCACTTTCGGGAACAAACACCAAAATCCACTTCATCCGAATCATCGCCAACCAGCCCAAATTCGTTTTTTATCAACTTTAAGGATTGGCGCGTTCGCTGGTATCTATACGTTGTCATTGGCCTGTTTGTCGGGTGTACCCTTCTAAAGTTTCATAACGTGTCGCTGGCTATCTGGAATCAGATTCTGCCCGATGGAGCACCCGCCGAGCGAGGGTTAGTATCAGGACAAGCCCGCCAGATTCGGATGGATGACTACGCCGTTTCGGTGCCTTGGTTATTGTCGAATGTGAATCAGGGCCTGCCCTTGGTGAACGAAGTTGTTGGTGGGGAGGAAATTGGTTTACTGATGCTGCCCAATCACCATATTTTCATGCTTTTCAAGCCCACCTACTGGGGGTTTCTATTTTTAGATACTGAGCGGGCTGTCTCATGGATGTACAATTTGAATGCCACAAGCGTGTTGATTTCCACCTTTCTGCTGTTTTTATTGTTGACGCAGAATAACGTGCTCGTTTCCATGACGGGCAGCATCTGGCTCTGGCTCTCGTCCGGATCACAATCGTGGGTGGGCGGGCCCAGTGTTGCTATTAGTTTTTTTGCTATCATGATTATAAGCGGCATTTATCTGCTGTTTTCCGAAAAACGGTCGTGGGGGCGATGGGCACTTTGGTCATTCCTGTTTAGCTGGTCCCTATTTAGTGCTGTTTTTCTCTTATATCCCCCTTATCAGGTGCCACTAGGGTACGGTTTTCTCCTCGTGTTTTTGGGCTTTTTGGTCAACAATATTCGCCGGGATTCACTGCAATATCAGTTAGGATTGAAAATTGGTGTTGGCTTACTAGGCGTACTCGTTCTTGGTGGTGTAATGTATCGCGTTTATCAGGATCTAAAACCTACCCTCGATGCCGTGACGGGCACCGTGTACCCAGGCAAACGTAGTGATGGGGGCGGAGGTGGATTTATTGCCAATTATTTTTCTGAGTATTTCAGCTGGCTCTACTCCGACAGCAAGTTTCCGAACGGCTGGTTAAATCATTGCGAACTATCACATTACCTGACGTTTATACCCGTTATCATTCCAACAGCCATAGCGAGTTTCGTGCTTAATCGCCGGGTTGATTGGATGATTACACTGTTGATGGGTTTCGTCATTGCCCTGTTAATCTGGATGCAGGTAGGCTGGCCACAATGGTTGGCTGACGCTACGCTTATGAGCATGAGTCCAACCCGCCGAACCCAAATTCCCCTCGGTGTGATTAGTGTAGTGCTAACGGTAGTTTACCTGAACTACATACAGAATAAAACCCGCGAGACAAGTACTCTGGTAAACGCCGGACTAGTTATTGCTGTGCTGGGGTATATGATTTATGCCGCTTATGTGAATATCAACGATGGGGCTGGTTTTTTCAAATCTTATCAACTATTTGTGCCGGTGCTGTTCTTCGCCTTCCTGAATAGCCTGTTATTGTTTACCATTCGATTCCAGTATAAAATTGCCGTTTTCTGCGTGGGATTAATACTATTCTTACTCCCTAACCTGAAAATTAATCCCTGGGCAGTTGGTCTGTCACCGATCACAGACCATACATTGTATAAAACCGTACGGGAAATCGGCGCTAAAGATCCCAACGCCCGTTGGGTAGTTATGGGTAGCCAATATCTATCCTACATGACAACGGCTACGGGGGTGAAACTAATTAGTGGCGTTAAGTTTATTCCTGAACGAAAAATCATGAAAGTGCTTGATCCTCAGGCCCGTCGTGACTCCGTTTATAATCGCTACGCCCACACCGTTTATAACACATACATTGATGGCAAGGACTCCGTTATCTTTCAAAACCCGTTCGAAGACGGGTATAACGTAGGTATTGACCCTTGTTCACCCAAGCTGAAAGCGCTCAATGTGAAGTACCTCATTTTTGATCGTGAGCCGCAGGCTGTTGAGATACGGTGCATGAAACTTATTAACACACTGGGGAGCATTCGGATTTATCAACGCACCGACTTGTGATAAAATCAGCGTTGTCAACCCGCATTTTAGTCGTGGTGCCCTGTTACAATGAGGAGGCCAATATCCGTTCTGTGGTCAATGAACTGATACAGGTGCGGGACCAATACGGCTATAATCTGGATGTGTTGGTGGTGAATGACTGCTCGACTGATGGGTCAATCCAGGAGATTCGTCAATTGCCTTGTCAGTATCTTAACTTGCCCATCAACCTCGGTATTGGCGGAGCGATGCATGGAGGGTATAAATATGCGCATCGACATGGCTACGATATTGCAGTGCAGGTAGACGGCGATGGACAACATCCGGCTGGCGAACTGCCTAAATTGTTGGAACCACTGCTGCGGAATGAAGCTGATGTGGTTATCGGTTCGCGGTTTCTGGACCATCAAGGCTTTCAATCTACGTTCATTCGTCGGTTGGGTATTCAGTATTTCCGCTGGTTAAACCAAGTGCTTACGGGCAAAGTTATCCACGATAGCACATCAGGATTCAGAGCCTTCAACCGGCGCACCATTGATATTGTTGATAACTATTACCCCGACGAATACCCCGAACCTGAAGCTATTGTACAGTTTGGGTTGCATGGACTCCGGTTGTGCGAAGTGCCTGTACAGATGCGTGATCGGCAGGGGGGAATATCATCAATCAACACCAGTCGGGCCGTTTACTACATGCTAAAGGTTACACTTGGCACTTTATTTGTGTATATTCGCTTGGCAAACAAACGCTTATAATTCATGGCCTCGCTTCCTGTCACTATTCAGATTATCAGCTTGCTGGGGGCGACTTTGTTCATGCTTGCTGTCTTCCGGCTCATCATAAAAGGGAAGTTGCGGGAGGAGTATTCAATCATCTGGATTTTCTGTACGATCATACTAATTGTCTTTTCGATATGGCGAAAAGGGTTAGAAGAGATTGCCCTTTTGCTGGGCGTTTTTTATCCACCTTCGTTGATATTCCTAGCTGCCATTTTTGCCATTACGGTATTCCTGGTTCACCTTTCCGCGGTCAATTCAAAACTTCAAAGCCAGATTAAAGCACTTACCCATGAGGTGGCGTTTCTGAAACAGGAAATGGCCGAATTGAAAACAGATCAGCCTGCCAAACTCGACCGGGAAACTGGTGTGTCAACTCGTGAAATGAACTGTGAACCTGAAGCAGCTCATTTGTAGTTAATTATGCTTCCCAAAATCAGCGTTATTACGCCATCTTATAATCAAGGCCAGTTTATTCGTCAAACAGTCGAATCGGTACTGTCACAGGAATACCCCAACCTCGAATATATTGTTGTGGATGGGTTGTCAACCGATAACACGCTCGATGTACTGGCTTCTTACAGCGTCGATCAGCTAAAGCTGATTACGGAGAAAGACCGGGGGCAAACCGATGCGATCAACAAAGGTATACGACTAGCAACGGGAGATATACTTTGCTGGTTGAATTCGGATGATATTTTTCTGCCGGGCGCTCTGCAAACAGTGGGTCAATATTTTGCCCAACATCCCGATAGTTGCTGGCTAACGGGAGACTGCCAAATCATAAACGAAGTCGGAAAGCCAATTCAGGGGCCGATACAGCTTTATAAGCGGCTGTTGCGAAGTCTGGTACCCGCCTTTTATTTGGGTCTTACCAATGCTATTTGCCAACCGTCAACCTTCTGGCTACGTTCGGCCCATCAGACGTTGGGGATGCTGGATGAGCAGTTACATTACACAATGGATTACGATTGGTGGCTGAGGCTTAACAAGTTGCATTCTCCCGCCATATTGACACAGCCGCTAGCCGCCTTTCGGATTCATAGCCAATCGAAGGGAGGGAGCCTGTATGGAAAGCAGTTTGCCGAAGATTATGCAACGCTATGTCGGTATAACACCTCCGTTCCCCTTCAGCACTTGCATGCACTACACAATCAACTGACTGTTAGTGCTTATAGGCTACTGAAATGAACTTGAACTCCTTAATTAAAGTACTGAAGCGTTCGCCTATTCTGCAAGGAGTATTGGTGCTGGCAGATGCTGGACTCTGGTTTATTGACACGCTGGTTATCTTGACAACCCGTCGGCCAAAAGCGCTTGTTCCAACGCTCCTTGTTCTGAAATTCGACCAGATTGGCGATTACGTTGCCTGGCGTAACTATTTGCGGGTGTTGCTCCAACACCCAATCTACAAAGGGTATCGTATCGTTTTATGCGGTAGTAGCTCATTTCGGCAGCTTGCTGAGCATTTCGATAGTGATGTTATTCACCAGTTTATCTGGGTTGATATTTATAAATTAGTTACGAGGCCGTTATACCGATTACAGTTGGCCCGCCAGCTTCGCCAATTGGGGGCTACCGTTTCAATTAACCCAACCTACAGCCGCGTATTGGTGCTGGACGACTACCTGACCCGGGTGACAGATGCAGCGGTGAGGATCGGCTGTGCAACCGATTTCACCAATACCAAACGCTGGGAAGCCTGGCTTGGTAACCAGTACTTCACGCAACTTCTGCCTACTGGAACCGACATTGTTTTCGAAGTAGAACGATATCGGTGCATCTTTTCAGCTATAATCGGCACCGAGCTTTCTCCACAACTCCCACATTTTCCGGTTGACGGCTTGCCAGCGGTTGAGTTACCGCCCCGGTACGCTATTGTTGCGCCGGGAGCCAGTGCAATCGAAAAAATATGGCCAATGGCGAATTTTGCCGGAGTTATTACTCAGTTACAACTTACCCATTCTTTCAACTGGATCGTTACCGGAACGCAAGCCGAACATCATTTCTACCAGCAATTGCGGCAGTTGCTGCCTTCCCATATTCTTCTCACCGACACAACAGGACAGCTTAGTTTGCCGCAACTGTTACAAGCCGTTTCCGGGGCCGTTTTTGTCTTGTCTAACGACTCCGGCACGGCACATCTGGCGGCAGCCTTTCATACCCCCTGTGTGGCGGTTTCGCATGGGCTAGCCTTGGGCCGGTGGAGCCCTTACCCTGAAGCTTATGGGTTGCCCATACGACACGTTTATCCGCCTTATATTAACCAACATCTCACCAATATAGATGCAATTGCGCCTGATTTTCAGAAACAATCGCCCTTAAGCATTCGTGATGTGCGGGTTGAAGATGTGCTTGCTGCAACTGAAATGTTATTACGTGATCCTGTTGCCAAACCACTTACCGACTGAACAACGCCTTGATGGGGAAGTATACAAACTCCACGAATTTCATGTACCAGGGCTGTCGGTGAATGTGCTGAGCCTCGTACCAATCGGCTTCCTGATTAATGGATATGTCGCTGGGATGAACCAAATGGGTTATGCTACCATATCGTAATTGATCAAGCCATTTAGGTTGACGCAGGGTGTGGGTAGCATCCATACCGAAGCCAATATTTCGGATTAAGCTTACCGCCGGAATGATAGATAGCCCATTATGACTACGTACCGCCACTAACCACTGAACATCCCAGGTATCCATTCGGCCAGCCTGAACTTGTTTGATGTACCACTGTTGCCGGTCCGAAAAATAGGGTGGTTCCAGTTTTAAGTTGCGTAGATTATCCGTTGGGTCAACCTTATAATGCGCCCAGGCTCGTCGCCAGGTAGCCCATCCCCAAATAGGGGTGAAGCCGGAAAAATAATAAGAAGCTTCTTTAAAGAGTTGATTGTCTGGTTGAAAGGTAATTCCGCCGATGTGCATTACCCGTTCGTTGGAGCGGTAACGGATTAGCAGATCTGTACAAAAGGAAAAGAAAGTGAGGTCGGGAAGGCAATCGTCTTCCAGAATAATACCCTCTTCAGCATGGCTAAAAAACCAATCTATGGCTGATGAAACGGCCCGTTTACAGCCTAAATTCTGTTCCTGAAATAACGTATAAACAGCGCAATCCCAATCGATCTGGTTGATAATCTGCCGGGTTTGTTCACATAGAGACGCTTCGCCCGCTTTGTGTGGACGAGGACCGTCAGCCGCCACAAATAGCTGTTTGGGTCGGGCCTCTCGGATAACAGTAAAAACGGTTTGTGTGACAACAGGACGATTAAAAATAATGAACAGAACTGGAGCAGTTGGCACATCAGACATTGGCGTCGTCGCTGGTGAACAGCAAAGTTTTAAGCGTTTTCCCCACCATCCGGTAGCCTAGACTGGTCAAATAAGTATAGACATCTGATTGAGTAGGTCGTTCGATAGAAAACGCATCGTCTTCAACCATAATAAACTGAGGCCGAAATCGATTCCAATCGTTGCTTTTTAATACATCCAAATCGCCCCCCTCCACATCAATCGTCAACAGATCAATCGTCTGACCAGGGGGCAAATGCTCAGTAAGTACATCTCGGAGAGGCTGGGTAACAATCTTGTGCGTATTCAAAATAGCGTAAGGGGTGGCCGTATCTGCAGCGCGCTGCAACGACAATTCTTTCGAAAATCCATTCAGCGCTGGGTCATCAAAGGCGTAAAAATCGAATGTGCCCGCTTCTGTCGAGATACCAATATTCAGGTTAATATCACGGCTGCGCAGTAAATCGAATGTGCGTTTACTACCGGGTGTCGGTTCAATATTAATTCCCCGCCAACCTCGCTTGTAGAACAAATACGTATTCGAAAAACGGATTGGGTGGTGGGCACCTACGTCCACAAAAAAACCTTTATAATTCGGATTGTGGTCGTAGTACGGTTTCAGCAGAACGTCTTCACCATATTGAGCATACGACCGGCTGTACTTACGATACAGCAATGGAAACCGACGAATCAGGGTCGTAACCAGTTTGTGTTTAAAGCTCATGGGTTGTAGGATATGGCTGATTCACGGATAGTTGAGAATCCTGAATCGTCCGGCTTTTCTGAAAAAAACGTAATAGTTCGGCTAAGCCTAATCGGCCCGCAGCTATCAGAAATTTATACCAAATGGAATTGAGATGCTTTTCTGTAAACAGATGATAGTTTAACAGAGAGTAGACCTGCAAATTATATTTATTGGCAATGAAACGTAATGTTTTAGGCGTGTAAAAGGCGACATGCTGACCGTGATGGGGCGCGTAATACCACCACTGATCAGGCTTGGGGGCTGGTTCTGGAATAAGCTGTGTCGTGAAAAACACATTTCGCGAGTAGGCGAGTATTTTCTCTATTTCGGCTAGTGGGTCAGCAAAATGCTCAAAGCATTCTAAAGCCGATACCAGCTCAATACGTTCTGGAATTGTATCGAATCCTTTAGCCAGCAGATTGGGCGTAAATGGATCGGTGGTGTAATAATCATAACCAAAGTCGCGCATGAGTCGGGTAAACATACCGTACCCGCCGGCGTAGTCTAAAAATTTTTCCTGGCGATTAAAGCAAAAAAATAATAAGGCTATGGCTGACTTGGAGATAACTATATTCCGTTGCACTAAACCGACATCAGTTGAATTTATTGGATTTTGGTAAGCTTCGTTGAGCCAATAAGGATCTTCTGTTTGCACGAACCCGCAGGTTGGGCACTGGTGGTAACCAATGTCGTATTTGTTTAAAACTGTTGTTCTGAATAACAACTGAGTCGGGCTATGGCAAATTCGACAATTCATGTACGAAGAAATTGACATTAAAATTTATTGGCGTACCCCGTAGGTGATATCGACGATAAAGAGCCGGTTACAAAAACGATGCCGAACCTTGTGTAATGGCTATCTGTTAGTTTAGCAGCATTAATTCAGCCGAAATTAACTGTTTTCGTATTAATTTTGATGCTATTATTTTGTACTTATCAGCAGACTATGCCGTTAAATATCCAGTATCAGGAATCGTTTGAAGACCGTCATCACGGTCAAACCGACGCGGCTCTGGCCGAAATGCTCCGTACTGTTGGAGCCGAATCCATTGATGAACTGATTGGCCAAACTGTACCAGAAGCCATTCGACTTGCGAAACCACTTAATTTACCCGCCCCTAAGTCAGAAGTACAGTTCCTAACCGACTTTAAGAAGATAGCCGGACAGAATAAAGTGTTTAAATCGTATATAGGCACTGGCTATTACGACACTCTTACGCCGAACGTTATTCTCCGTAATATTCTCGAAAACCCAGCCTGGTATACGGCCTACACGCCCTATCAGGCCGAGATAGCACAAGGACGGCTCGAAGCGCTGTTGAATTTCCAGACGGTTGTCTCTGACCTGACGGGGATGGATTTAGCCAACGCGTCGCTGTTGGATGAAGCTACGGCAGCCGCCGAAGCCATGCACATGCTTTTTGCGATGCGTCCGGCTCAAAAAAAATCAGCCAGCACGTTTTTCGTCTCGGAGCGGTGCCATCCACAAACAATTGACGTGTTACTGACGCGGGCAACACCTATCGGTGTCAACGTTTTAGTTGGCGACCACCGTACCGTTGACCTAACGAATGGCGAAATTTTTGGCCTGTTGCTGCAGTATCCAGCTTCAGATGGCGAAGTATTCGACTATACTGATCTGATTGCTACGGCTCACGAACTAAACATCACGGTTTCTGTGGCCGCCGACTTACTGGCGCTGACTTTATTGACCTCACCCGGCGAAATGGGCGCAGATGTCGTCGTTGGTTCGTCGCAGCGTTTTGGCGTACCAATGGGTTACGGTGGGCCACACGCAGCGTTTTTCGCCACGCGCGATGCCTTCAAGCGGCAGATTCCTGGTCGGATTATAGGCGTATCGCAGGATGCTGAAGGAAAACCAGCTCTGCGGATGGCGCTCCAAACACGTGAGCAGCACATCCGTCGTGAGAAAGCTACCTCGAATATCTGCACGGCGCAGGTGCTACTAGCTGTAATGGCCGGAAGCTATGCCGTATATCATGGTCCACAACGGCTACGTGCCATCGCCGAGCAAGTACATGCACTCACCAAAGTATTTGCGACGGCGCTGCGCTGGAACGGCTACGAAGTGCTTACCGAAAATTATTTTGATACCGTTACCGTTCGCATTGACGATGCTGAATCATTGAGAAAATCAGCCCGGGCGGCACAGATCAATATTCGCTATCTACCCGATGAAGAGCATGTTAGCGTTTCATTTGACGAAGCTAAATCACTTCACGATGTGACCGAATTACTAACCGTATTCGGTATAAAAGCGGATATGGATGCCATTTTGGCGAGTTTAGACATTACGTGGCCAGAGCAACTCGTTCGTCAATCAGCCTATCTTACCCATCCAGTATTCAACACGCACCATACCGAACACGAAATGCTTCGGTATCTGAAATCATTGGAAGAAAAAGATTTATCGCTGGTTCATTCAATGATTTCGCTTGGTAGTTGTACCATGAAGTTGAATGCTACCGCCGAAATGATTCCAGTAACTTGGCCTGAACTGGGTAAACTGCATCCATTTGCGCCAAAAGATCAGACGGCGGGTTATCAGCAATTATTCACGGACTTAAATGCGTGGCTTTGCGAAATTACGGGTTTTGCCGCTATGTCGTTGCAACCCAACTCCGGGGCGCAGGGCGAATATGCGGGCTTGATGGTCATTCGGGCATATCACGAAAGTCGGAACGACCATCATCGTACCATTTCTCTAATTCCGCAGTCGGCGCACGGTACTAACCCGGCAAGTGCGGTCATGGCGGGAATGAAGGTTGTTATTGTTAAGTGTGATGATCGAGGCAACATTGATGTCGCCGACCTGAAAGCAAAAGCAGAACAATATAGTAATGATCTCTCGTGTCTGATGGTGACTTACCCCTCGACACACGGCGTATTTGAAGAAAGTATTAAAGAAATTTGCGCCGTTATTCACCAATATGGCGGGCAGGTTTATATGGATGGCGCGAATATGAACGCGCAGGTTGGCCTTACTTCACCCGCTACAATCGGCGCTGATGTATGTCACCTTAACCTGCATAAAACGTTCTGCATTCCGCACGGTGGTGGCGGACCAGGGATGGGTCCAATTGGTGTGGCTTCGCAACTGGTGCCCTTTTTGCCCGGCCATGCGTTGGTGCAAACGGGTGGCAGTCAGGCTATTCATGCTGTTTCTGCCGCTCCGTATGGTTCGGCCAGCATCCTGACAATCTCGTACGCTTACATCGCTATGATGGGTGGCGAAGGGTTAACAAATGCGACGAAACGAGCAATTTTGAATGCGAACTACATCAAAGCTCGCTTAGACGGTCATTACGAAACGCTTTATACGGGTACAAATGGTCGCTGTGCTCACGAGATGATTATTGATTGCCGGCCGTTCAAATCAGTGGCTGGCGTTGAGGTCGAAGACATTGCTAAGCGATTGATGGATTATGGATTCCATGCGCCAACAGTTTCATTCCCGGTTGCGGGTACCATGATGATTGAGCCGACCGAATCGGAATCGAAAGCCGAAATCGACCGTTTTTGCGAGGCCATGATTTCCATTCGTAACGAAATTCGCGAAATCGAAACGGGGGAAGCTGATCGGATAAGTAATGTGCTGAAACATGCGCCCCACACCGCTACGGTTGCTCTGAGCGATACCTGGAACCGGCCCTACAGCCGTGAGAAAGCCGTTTTTCCTTTACCACAGGTTCGCGCCCGAAAATTCTGGCCGAGTGTTAGCCGCATTGATTCAGCTTACGGCGACCGCAATTTAGTTTGCTCCTGTATTCCCGTTGAGGACTATGCAACAGAAGTTGCTGACGAAGTGGGCGTAAGTCAACAGGTTTAATTCTTCTAACGTAACGCGGGTGGAAACCCGCGATTTATGGCTACCATCTAGCGTCCATAAATCGCGAGTTTCCACCCGCGTTACGTTAGAATACCTCCCAATAAAAACCGATTGTATTCGTTTAAAGTAAGACCCGCTCAAATTTGCAGTATCTTGGGCGCGAACCGGCGATTTGCTTTTTTATTTATATGAGAATCAATACGTTATCTGTACTGCTTGTGGTGATGGGTATGGTCACCGGACTAACGGGCTGCAATTCGGCCATGCAGGCGTACAAAAAAGGCGTCCGTCATTACGATGCCGGTGAATACAATCTGGCTCTGAACCAGTTTCAAAAAGCAGCAAAAGGCAATATTGACCCCGCCCGCCTAAATTATTACACGGCCGAATCGTACCGCTTATCGAATCGCTTTGGCGAGGCTGTTCCATTTTACCAGAAAGCTATAGAAGCGAAGACAACCGAGCCAGATGCCAGCTTCAATTATGCTTACGCCTTAAAATCGCAGGGAAACTACGCCGGAGCACTGACGCAGTTGCAACAGTATGTGGCCAATGCACCCAGCACTACGGCAAAAGTCACATTGGATAAGGCGAAACGTGAAGTTGAAACCTTGCGGGTTATTGATGCAATTGCTAAAAATAAGTCACTTATCAACCTCCGTAATATGGGTAATCTGAACTCGCCGGGGGCTGAGTTTGCCCCCGTTGTACGTGGTGAGGATTTGATTTTTACGGCATCGCGCAAAGAACAGGTGTATAAAAATAATGGCCAGCCAATGCTGGGTCTGTACAAAATAAAATTAAGTAAAGCACTACCTAACCAAAAGCCCGACGAGACGGGAAGCACCGGTGCTGCGGGCCAACCTGAAGTATTTAGTACAAATATCTTTCAGGGCGATGTAAACGAAGGAACACCTGCTTTCTCGAAAGATGGTAAGACGATGATTCTGGCGCGGGGCAACAATGGGAAACGCAAAGGTGGATTAGATGTTGACCTGTATATCAGTCGGTTGGGAGATAATAGCAACTGGAGCCAGCCATTACGATTGCCTATCAGTGACTCAACCGCTTGGGATGGTTCGCCTGCGTTTTCCGCCGATGGTAAAACTCTGTACTTCGCGTCAAATCGCGCGGGTGGAGCAGGGGGTATTGATCTTTATCGCACCAGCATCGACGCATCGGGGCGGTTCAGCCGACCGGTTAATATGGGTCGCGACATCAATACAGCCGGTGATGAGATGTTCCCATACGTCGGGCCAGATGCCAAGTTATATTTTGCCTCAGATGGGCATCCCGGCTTGGGTAAGCTGGATGTATTCATCGCCACACGCTCGGGAGGGGTTACACGGGTAGAAAATATGGGCCAACCCATTAACTCGCCCGCTGATGATTTCGGCCTGATGTATACCGAACCAACGAAGGGCTTTGTCGCGTCAAACCGTACAGGTGGTAAGGGCGACGATGATATCTATTTCTTTCAGGAAGGTCCCGTTACAGACACAACTACTATTGCCCAGAAGCCACCGGCAAGTGCGCCTAAAACGGTACGCTATTTTATTGCCGGTACGATATCGGCTAACGAAACCCCCGTCGCTCCGCTTGATTCGGCACGAGTTCGGATTTTGGATGATGCTACCGGCCAGCCAATTGCCGAGGTTACAACGGGTCAGCCAGGAACATTTGGGAAGTATCCTTTGCAGGAAGGTAAAGATTATACAATTCTGGCTGAACGTCGGGGATATTTGACCCACCGGGAACAATTTACGATGCAGGGGAAAAGTATTCCCGCCATCTTCCTGACGAAGCCACAAACTGATACGACGTTCAACGTCCCGATTTTGCTTGATCGGTCAGTGCTTAATAAGACGTTTGTGCTGGAAAACATTTATTACGATTTGGATAAATATAACATTCGGTCAGATGCTTCGCCTGAACTCGACAAGATTGTTGTGATTTTGAAAGATAATCCCACGCTTAAACTGGAACTTAGTTCGCATACTGACTCCCGAGCCCCGGATGCTTATAACATGAAACTGTCACAAAATCGGGCGAAATCAGCCGTTGATTATATTGTATCTCAGGGTATTACGCCCGATAGGCTAGTGGCAAAAGGCTATGGTGAAACGCAGCTAGTGGTCAAAAACGCGAAGACAGAAGAAGAGCATCAGCGGAATCGCCGGACAGAAATTAAGATTCTGGAATTGTAGAATCCGCCTAGATAAACATTCAGATAACCCGTTGGTTGATAGTCATATCGGTCAACGGGTTATGTTTTTATGCAAAACGACAAACTGCGCCAATTCTTCGTCGTGTTTAGTATCGTTACACTCCTTGTAATGAACTACCTATCTAATGTGGGCGCATTTGGTGGGCAAACGAACGGAGCAGTCTCTGCTAAATACCATACGCTGATTACACCAGCGGGCTACGCCTTTTCTATTTGGGGAGTTATATTTTTGGGCTTACTGGCTTTTGCTATTTATCAGGGGACTGGTTCCCAGCAGGAAAATCCACGTTTTCGGGCAATAGGCTGGTGGGTTGTGTTGAACGCTTTTTGCAATGCTATATGGAGCCCACTTTTCAATACCGAACACATTGGTTTAGCGTTGCTGGTTATTCTGGTAATGCTGTTCTCCTTGGTAATTATTGAGCAACGATTACTTATCCGGCGTGGAGTTGACCTCCTTATTTCTACTGACCCGGATGCGACACTGCCCGAATCGCCTGCTTCGGCAACGGAGACATGGCTGGCCCGCATTCCTTTTTCGATTTACTTCGGCTGGCTTACTGTTGCTACTATCCTGAATACAACCGTTTATTTAAAGGCAACTGATTTCAGTTTGATGGGATTGAGCGAACAAACATGGGCAATGGCCATCCTAATTGTTGGATTGGTGGTGGGCGCTGTAATCTTTAATCGATATCGGAGCGTAGCCTATATTTTGGTCTTTGCCTGGGCGTATACAGCCATCGCTGTGGAGCAGAAAGGCTATAGCCAAGTTCAGTTGATAGCCGGAGCGGGGGCAATTTGTGCTATTGGCTTGGCAATTGCTGGTCTTATTTCTCGAAAAACGCCCGCCTACAGTTAACGTAATGTGGGCGGAAGCCCGCACAGCCCAAAGTTAACGGTGCAGATATTGTTTTTTCTACATTGTTGTTTTTCGGCTATACGGGCTTCTGCCTACGTTACATAGTTTCTAAGCCTGTTCGTCTTCCAGCACCGTGATGCTATTGATTTTGTCGCCCTGCTGAATTTGATCAATTATGTCCAAACCATCCACAACTTTACCGAAAACGGTGTGGTTACGGTCGAGGTGGGCAGTATTCTGACGGCTATGGCAGATGAAGAATTGCGAACCACCTGTATTGCGGCCCCGATGCGCCATTGATAAAACGCCCCGGTCGTGGTACTGGTTTTCGCCAGTTAGCTCACAGTCAATAGAGTAGCCTGGACCGCCTGAGCCAGTACCTGTTGGGTCTCCCCCCTGAATCATGAAATTAGGAATAACGCGGTGGAACTTAACCCCGTCGTAAAAGCCCTTTTTAGCTAGAGAAATAAAGTTATTAACCGCTTTAGGGGCATCTTTCTCGAAGAATTCAATGAGCATCGTGCCCTTGTCGGTATTCATTTGTGCCTTTGGCATAACTTGAATCAATTTTTGTTGTGATGACAAAATTACGATGATTTCCGGTCAAAGTTAGACTGCCGGTTATAACTCTTTGCACCATTCCTCAAAATCAAGTTGCCAATTTATTCTTCGAATAAGTCAATTTTAGGGTTGTGGTTTTCTTGAATAATGCAACTAAATTGCCTGATAGTAAGTTAAAAACGAAACGAGTTCACTCCTGGATTCTTGGTTTTATGCAATTGTACTCATGCTTTTCTAAGTAATTAAGTAGTATTACATGCACAATATTCGTCATTTCTCCGTTTTTGCCATCTCCTCATGTGGATTGTCCGCCTAGCATTAGAAAAAAAATACACCATCGCTGTGATGGCGCTGCTTATCATGATTATGGGTGGGCTGGCCGTTACGCAAATGCCAACCGACATTTTTCCGCGTATCAATATTCCGGTTGTTTCCGTGATTTGGGGCTACAGTGGCCTTTCGACCAATGAGATGGAGAAAATGATTACCAACTTCTCCGAAACATCACTTATCAATAACGTTAGCGATATTCAGCGGCTTGAGTCACAGACGTATAATGGTACAGCCGTTCTAAAGATTTTCTTCCAGCCAAGCGTTAAAATTGAAGAAGCGCTTGCCCAGGTGACCGCTATTTCGCAGACTATTCTGCTGCGAATGCCCCCTGGTACGCAGCCGCCCCTAATTGTTCGGTACAACGCCACCGACGTGCCGGTTTTACAACTGGGTCTTTCGTCTGATAGCCTGACCGAATCACAGATTACAGATTACTCACAAACGCGTGTTCGCCCGCAGATTTCGACTGTGCCCGGTAGTCGGCTTTCGCAGGCATTTGGTGGTAAAACCCGACAAATTGCGGTGGACTTGGAGCCAGATCAATTGATCGCGTATAATGTTACACCCGAAGAAGTAACG
This sequence comes from Spirosoma flavum, assembly GCF_042686045.1. NCBI lineage: Bacteria > Pseudomonadati > Bacteroidota > Cytophagia > Cytophagales > Cytophagaceae > Spirosoma > Spirosoma flavum. The sequence goes on along the minus strand of NZ_JBHUOM010000048.1, from coordinate 356,243 downwards.
AATGCGGTATCTGCTCAGAATCTAACCTTACCGGGCGGTTCATTGCGATTAGCTGAGCGAGAATATAACGTTCGGCTGAACTCGAAGCCCGACGTAATTACAACGCTGAATGACATACCCATAAAGACCTCTGGTGGCACGACGGTTCACATGCGCGACGTAGCGAATGTACATGACGGTGCTGCTGTTCAGGCCAATATCGTTAAACAGGATGGTAGTAAGGGCGTGTTGATGCGGATTGTTAAAACGGGAAATGCATCGACAACTGAGATTGTAGACAAGATCAGGAATCAAATTTTGCCGGTTATACAGGCTGCCGCACCCTCAAATCTGCGTATTGAAGCCTTATTTGACCAATCGGTGTTTGTGCGGGCGTCAATTAAAGGTGTGTTGGTCGAAGGTATGATTGCCGCTTTGCTCACTGCGGGATTGATTCTGCTGTTTTTGGGAAGCTGGCGTAGTACACTCATTGTGGCTATCTCAATTCCATTGTCGATTCTGTCATCGCTGATCGTATTATACTTATTGGGCGAAACACTCAATATCCAAACGCTTGGCGGTCTAGCTTTAGCCATCGGTATTCTAGTTGATGATGCGACCGTAACCATCGAAAATATTCACCGAAACGAAGAATTAGGTATGCCGTTACGGCAAGCTATTCTGGAAGGAGCGCAGCAAATTGCTACCCCAACCCTCGTGTCAACACTGACAATATGTATCGTGTTTACGTCGGTGTTGTTCCTCGAAGGTCCGGCGCGGTTCCTGTTTGGACCTCTGGCCGAAGCGGTTGTGTTTGCTATGCTGGCCTCCTATATCCTCTCCCGGACGCTGGTTCCAGCTCTGGCTGATTTAATGTTGAAAAGCGAAAAACATCACGGCTTAGATGCAACAAAACGACCGAATGCGTTTGCCCGGTTTTATAATCGTTTTAATACTGGTTTCGACCGTTTTCAGGCTCGTTACATTCGTGCCTTGGAATGGGTACTGGCTAACCGTCGGACGGTGCTGGCTGTATTTCTAGTTGTCGTCGTTTTCACAGGGGTGTTGATACCCTTTGTGGGCCGTGATTTTTTTCCACAAGTTGATGGTGGACAAATCAAACTGCATTTACGTGCTCCGGCTGGAACAAGACTGGAATCTACAGAGCAGATTGCGGCTAAAACCACTGAGATTGTCCGCGAAATTATTCCCGAAGATGAAGTGAGCTCGGTAATCAGCAATATCGGCCTGACCTCAGAGCGATACAATTTCTTTTTTTCGGATAACTCAACGGCCAGTTCGGCAGATGCTGAATTATTGATCTCGCTTGGCGAAGAACGGTCGCATCCAACCATCGATTACGTGCGCGAACTGCGGGCGCGATTGCGGGAAGAAATGCCCGAGGTTACGTATTTCTTTTTGCCCGCCGATATTGTCAGCCAGATTCTAAACTTTGGATTGACTGCTGCTATCGATGTGCAAGTGTCGGGCTTTGACCGAGCTAACAACCTGAAAGTTGCCCGTGAACTAGAGGGGAAAATAGCGCAGATTCCGGGCACTGTCGATGTGCATCTACATCAGGTTCTGGACGCCCCCGAACTATTCTTAAATGTTGATCGCGAACGCGCTAGCCAGTTTGGCTTAACCGAACAACGGGTGGCCACAAATTTAAATATTTCACTTAGTGGCACGGGGCAAACCCGGCCTAACTTTTGGCCAGACCCAGTTACCGGTTTTCCATACACAATTGCTGTACAAACGCCACCCTATAAGCTAGAAACATACGACAAGTTGCTTCAAACTCCCATTTCGTCTGCTCAGGCAGATGGGCGGTCCTCTCTACAGTTGCTCAGCAATGTAATGACCATGAAGCGCACAACCGCTCCTGTTATCATCAATCGAGTTAATACGCAGCCAACTTACGATGTATATGCGTCGGTTGAGAAAACGGATTTAGGTTCGGTTGCTAAGGCGCTGGAAAAGCTTACTACCAACTATAAAACACAGCTTAAGCCGGGTAACACGGTGTCGATTCGGGGGCAGGTCGAAAGTATGGAAAGCGCCTTTAACCGCCTGGGAATAGGGATTGTGTTTGCGGCATTGCTGGTTTATTTGCTCATGGTGGTCAACTTTCAGTCGTTCCGTTATCCATTTATTATTATCACCGCGTTGCCGGGGGCGTTGTGCGGTATGGTCTGGATGTTGTTTCTAACGGGTACAACCTTCAGTATTCCATCGCTTATGGGAGCCATTATGAGTGTGGGCGTGGCAACGGCAAACAGTATTTTATTGGTTAGTTTTGCTAAAGATCATCTGCCTGAAGTAGGTGGTGATGCGAATGAAGCGGCTCTTGAAGCTGGCCGAACGCGTCTTCGTCCTATTTTAATGACAGCTATTGCTATGATTATTGGCATGTTGCCGATGTCGTTGGGACTGGGTGAAGGGGGTGAACAAAATGCTCCGTTAGGCCGGGCGGTTATTGGCGGCTTGCTGTTAGCTACGTTCACCACATTGTTGTTTGTTCCCGTCGTCTTTAGCTATCTGGTTAAGAAAACGAACGCCACTAGTCAACCGCCAACCGTTGTCTAATGAACTTGATTTATCACATCGTTCCAGCCGACAGTTGGGCAAAGCAGGCAAATTTGTCAATCTATGAAGCGCCTAGTTTACAGACCGAAGGATTCATTCATTTGTCTCAAAAAGAACAGGTTACGGGAACGTTAAGCCGCTATTATCAAAACGTACCTGATTTGTTATTACTGCACATTGATGCCGATAAATTGACCCACAAGCTGAAATACGAGATTGCTACCAACAATGAATTATTTCCACATCTGTATGGCCCGCTTAATAAAGACGCTGTGGTTCATGTAGAGGTACTATAAACACCAAGTGAGCTATAGAACAAGTAGCTAGTATGTTATGAATAGAACCTCTTGGCCTCTGTTTAGAACCTGAAAGTATATTACCAATAATAAATCATGAAAGCACTCCGCATACTCATTCCTTTATTGCTGCTTATCGCGGTGTTCGTCTTTTTTGGGATATTGCCCCGCATCCGCAATACCCAGGAATTGAACGCGGCTGTCACGGAAGAGAAAAGCCGTGACCCAATCGTGAACGCCGTGCCGCTAAAGCATTCGTCAGATACGACGGGCCTGACTTTACCCGGCCAAATTCAGCCGTATCGGCAGACGCCACTCTACGCCCGGACGCAGGGTTTCCTACGGCGGTGGTATGTTGATATTGGAGCGCAGGTAACGCAAGGTCAACTTTTAGCCACGATTGATGCACCCGAACTGGACCAGGATATTGCGCGCGCTAAAGCCGATCAGCAACTGGCCCAAACCAACCTCGACCGCTTACAGAGTGTTCAACTGCCTGGTGCAATTGCCAAACAGGATATAGATACTCGTCAGTCGGCGGTAACGGTCGCACGGGCTGGTTTGGGACGGTTGGAAGCGCTGAAAAACTTACAGCAAGTTCGGGCTCCCTTTAGTGGAATTATTACCAGTCGGACAGCCGAAAACGGAACGCTTGTGTCTCCAGGCACAGGATTGCCACTATTTACTCTTTCAGAAATAGGCTCGCTGCGTGTATTTGTCGATGTACCACAGACTTACTTTCGGTATATAAAGATCGGTCAGCCTGCTACAGTTACGATACCTGAATTGAAAAACCAGTCATTTATGGGTAAAGTTGTACACACATCGGGTGCCTTGCGAAGTGATTCCCGAACATTGCTGGCCGAAGTGGTAATCCCAAATCCAAAACAGGGACTACCATCAGGCTTATACAGTCAGGTTAAATTCAATATGATTGCCGCTAAAGGGCCTGTACTAATTCCGGCTAATGCGTTGCAGATAACAGCCGAGGGGCCACGTGTAGTAGTTGTTGATCCAGACCAACATGTGCATTTTATTCCCATTACACTTGGTCGGGATTATGGAACAACGCTTGAAGCGATGAGTGGCTTGACCGGTCAGGAACTTGTTGTAACGAATCCAAATGACCGCCTGCGCGACGGTCAAAAAGTAAGATTTCGGAAAGTCGTAGCCGAAAAAACCATAGTCCAGCGATGAAGAAGTTTTTTAGCAATATTTTCGTTCTAAGTATTTTCGTAATTCAGGTAAAGGCACAAACGACCCCTCTGAGTGCGCCTAGCGGATCGGTCACGATTCAGCCTAGCAATGGACCGGCCAATACACCGGGTACGATTCAATCACAATCTCCTGCCACAACGGGTAATGCCATACCGTCGGCGACAACAACGGCCAGTGATTTAAGCCCGACGCTGACGGTCAGTGGTTTTAGCCGTTTCAGTGATCCAATGCTTGAATCGTTGATTCAGTTAGGACTGGATAATAGTCCTAATATTCGGGGAGCATTAAGTCGATTGGAAGAGTCACGGATTCGAGTGCGGGTTGCGCAATCATTTTTGTCGCCTTCTCTACGGAGTTCGGCCCTGATTACGACCCAAAGCCTGTCTGAACGTCGCCCACTCACCGTAGCGAATCAGGCCGATTTACTACCACGTTTTCAGTTAAATACATTCCAGCTATTGCCTGTTGATGCCAGCTACGAACTGGATTTGTTCAAACGTATTCGGAGCGGTATTGCCGTTGCTAATTTGCAGGCACAGGCCAGCAATGCCGACTATCTGGCGTTTCGACTTTCGCTGGCGTCTGATATTGCCCGTACGTATATGCTTATTCGGGGTAACGATGCTGAGCAGGCCGTTTTTCGACGCAATATCCAGTCAAGAGACACAACGTTATCAATTCTCCGCGAACGCTTTCGTGTAGGTCTGATCAATCAAATTGATGTGCAACGAGCCGAAACCGACTATGCGGGTTTGCAGGTTACACTCAAAGGACTGGAACGAGCTCGTGTCGAACTCGTCAACGGATTGGCACAACTCTGCGCGCAGGACCCGAATGGGTTTTCGGTACCCTCTGGCGCGTTGCCTCTAACCATTCCAACATATCCTTATACCAGTGTTACCGCCGAGCAACTGCAACGCCGACCTGATTTAGTTCAGTTTATTCGACAGAACCAAATTGCTGCTGCACAGGTAATACTTCAACAAGTCAGTACCCAGCCACGGGTAACGCTGGTGGGGTCTGGTGGGATTTTGTCGGGTAGGATTGGCCCTTGGTTCACGCCTAGTAGTGCAACTTACCTTGTTGGTGTCAATGCCTCGGTTCCAATTTACGAAGGTCATCGGGCTCGCCAGAATATTGCGCTCTCAAAACAGCAGGCTCAAAGCAATCAGCAAGTTTATTTACAAGCACTCCAACTGGCTCAGCGAGACGCTGAGACAGCTTTAGACAACCTAACACTGTTGCGTCAGCAGATTGATTTGCAGAGACAAACGCTCACATTAGCCCGTCGAACCGAACAGTATAACCGAGAACTTTACGTTCGTGGTTTAGCCACATATCTGGAAGTTCTTGACGCACAGCGTACTATTCTTACTACTGAACAGCAACTGGTACAGTTGCGAAGCCAGGAAATTCAATACGCTGTAGCCTTGTTACGAGCCATTGGAGGAGATTTTTAGGCTAGCAACTTTTGCTATTTCTTCATTTTATGTATCCGCTAAATCGTAAAACAAGACACATATTTCATAAATTGGTCAGATAGTAACAACTTTGTCGCAAAATACTTCGGTGCCAATGAATCATACATATGTTATAATTATGGCAGGGGGCGTCGGAACGCGGTTCTGGCCTTTCAGTCGCACGAGTTACCCTAAGCAATTTCACGATGTACTCGGCACTGGCCGAACGTTACTTCAACAGACTGCTGACCGCTTTGACGGTGTTTGTCCACCCGAAAATATTTTTATTGTTACCAGCTCACTTTACAAAGATCTTTGCCAGCAGCAGCTTCCGCAACTAACTGATGATCAGGTTCTGTGCGAGCCAATCGCTCGAAACACAGCACCCTGTATCGCTTATGCTTGCTATAAAATTGCTAAGCATGACCCGGAGGCCAATATTATAGTTGCCCCAGCTGATCACATTATTATAAAAGAAGAGGAGTTCAAACGCACGATTCAGAAAGCGCTTGAGGAGACAAAAGAGAAGAATATCCTGGTAACACTGGGTATTCAGCCTAGCCGTCCCGATACAGGTTATGGGTATATTCAGTACATTCCCGAATCTGGTGAGACGATTAAAAAAGTAAAGACTTTTACCGAAAAACCTCATCTTGAACTAGCCCAACAATTTTTAGATAGTGGAGAGTTTGTCTGGAACGCAGGTATTTTTGTCTGGAATGTCAACTCTATTATAAAGTCATTTGAAACCTACTTGCCTGAAATAGCTGAGATTTTCGAGGAAGGCAATGGCTCGTATTACACCGAACACGAAAAATCCTTTATATCGAAAGCCTACTCGCTTACCAAAAGCGTTTCTATTGACAATGGTATAATGGAGAAAGCGAGTAACGTATATGTCGTATTGAGCGATTTCGGCTGGTCGGATTTGGGCACGTGGAAGTCACTCTATGAAGTATCAGACAAGAACGACGACCTTAATGTGATCGACGGACATATCTTGCTGTATGATACCAAAAACTGTATCATCAAAACGCCGAAAGACCGTTTAGTGGTAGTTAACGGGCTAGATGGCTATATTGTGGCTGAGTACGATAATGTGTTAATGATTTGTCGGAAAGAAGAAGAGCAAAAAGTGAAGAATTTTGTCGCTGACGCCCGAGAACGGGGTGCCGAGTTTGTTTAAGTCAATTTATGTATAGGTTTATATCTGGTCATTACGCTCCGGCGTCCCGGTTAATTATATAAAACCGGGACGCTGAACTTTTCAGTCTGGCCGTAGGGGAGTTACTAACCAAAAATATACGTAGCAATGGTGAGAGCACTCTGTTCGTTAGTCTTACGAACTGCTGATTAACTGTGAAAAAAGCTTTCTACATCAGTCTGACACTGCTTCTGGCGAGCCTTCTCATCAAATGCAAAGACACAAATAATGGGTTCTCACCTGGCCCTGGTGACCCGCGTATAACGGGTACGTGGCAGCTTGTAGAGCGTTATTTTTCTAAGGATTCAGCAAATTCGGTTCTAACTGTCAACCTCGTCACCCGTCAGGACTCAATTTTAGTCACCGTTGGCAATCAGGTTGTGAAGCGAGATACGCTTATTACAACGTATGATACTATATATGTCCGACGCGACACCTCATTTTATACGACGAAACGCTATGCCTCTATCCCTCCGCAAACACTTACGTTCGATGCAGATGGTAAGTTGACTGCCAGTGGTAGCGAAATGACCTATTACAACCCGATTAAGTACTTTCTGGTTGACAAGACCTATCCTGATAGTCTATTTATTGATTTTTTTATAAGTACCAATCGAGCTAATGTTCCCGTCCAACAAGGACTGGAGTTTCGGCTTGATACGTTAATGTTGGAGCCCCGTTGCGACCAGAAGTGTTATTCAAAGTTTGTTCGGGTGCGCTAATTCATTCTGATACCTGCTTTTCAATAAACAGAAATCCGAGTTAGTTGACGAAATAAATACATATATAATGGGTCTGAAAAACAGTAAGCTGGCTACGGCCATGATGATTTTATGCGTCTTGGCTTTAGGGCCGTCGGCCATGGCCCAATCTAAGCTAACCCTGGAACAGCTAAGGCAAAAGGTCGAAGGTGAATTTAGTAAACAGACCGGCGTCTTTGCCGTTGCCTTTAAGGATTTAGCTACGGGTAAGGAACTCTTGATTCAAGAACGGGAGGTATTTCATGCGGCCAGTACGATGAAAACGCCCGTTATGATTGAAGTGTATAAGCAGGTCGCTCAACATAAAATCGCGTTTACGGATTCCATGATCATAAAAACAGAGTTTAAAAGCCTTGCCGACGGTAGTGCCTATACTCTGCGTGCTATAGAAGATAGCGACACAAATATTTACAAAGAGGTTGGCACGAAGCGAACACTGGCGTCTTTAGTTTACGATATGATTATCGTGAGCAGCAACTTAGCCACGAATCTGGTGATCGAGCGGGTAGGTGCTCAGAATGTGACGCAAACGATGCGCGATCTGGGTGCGAAAGACATTCAGGTTCGGCGGGGGGTAGAAGATAATAAGGCTTTTGCCCAAGGAATTAACAATACAACGACGGCCTACGATCTGATGCTGATTTTCGATAAGATTGCCAAAGGAAAAGTAGTAAGCCCCGAAGCCTCAAAAGCCATGATTGCTACGTTGCTGGATCAGAAATTTAATAGCGCCATTCCCGCAAAACTACCAAAAGAAGTAAAAGTGGCGCACAAAACAGGCTCCCTAGCTGGTGTCCGGCACGATTCAGGTATTATTTTTCTACCCGACGGACGGAAATATGTACTAGTGCTTTTGTCGAAGGATATCAAAGATGACACAATGGTTTCTGGTGCTATGGCAACAGTATCGGAGTGGGTTTATAAATACGAAATGCAGTAATATTACGGTGAGACTAAATGTAGAGATTCCTACATCTTATGGCTAAGGGATTATCGAAACGTTGAAAAAAAGGGTTACTTTTTCCATTGTTATGAGTATACCGCAACGGAAAAAGTAACCCTTTTGGAGCAATCAAATTAACATAAATTTATTCCTCCATACCACTCCACCCTTGGGCGCGAATAGGCGTCTGCTGTCCGGCTTTGGTGGATAATACAATCTGCGCGGGATTGGCGGTGAGGTAGCCAACGGCTGTAATACGGGCATTATTGGCTAATTTCTCGAACTCTTGCGGGCGAACGGTGAACAAAAGTTCATAATCTTCGCCCCCGTTTAGGGCCGCCGTTATAGGACTAATGTTAAACTCACTAGCCGCTAAATGGGTCTGGTCATCAATAGGTAGATTTTCGTCGAAAATAACCGCGCCCGTACCAGATTGGTGGCAGAGATGAAGCAATTCAGAGGCCAACCCGTCCGAAATGTCGATCATCGCTGTCGGACGCACGCCTAGGTCGCGTAATTCATGAACAATGTCGGTTCGGGCGTCGGGCCGGAGTTGACGTTGTACCAGATAAGTCCGTTCTTCGGCCAGATTAGGCTGCATATTTGGATCTGCCAGAAATACTTGTTTCTCGCGTTCCAGCAACTGTAAACCAAGGTAAGCCGCGCCTAAATCGCCCGTAACACAAACAACATCATTGGGTTGAGCGGTGTTTCGATAGGTAATCAGATCTTTTGGGACTTTGCCCAGCACCGATACCGAAATAATCAGCCCCGAGCGCGACGCCGTTGTGTCACCCCCCACCAGATCGACATTGTAAGCTGCGCAGGCCGCTCGAATACCTTCGTATAATTCATCGACGGCTTCAACGGGAAACCGACTGCTTAACCCGATGCTAACAGTCAGCTGTAGCGGTAAACCGTTCATAGCGGCAATGTCAGAAACGCCGAAGGTTACGGCTTTGTAGCCAAGGTGTTTTAGAGGGACATACGTTAAATCGAAATGAATGCCCTCTATAAGCATATCCGTAGAGAGCAGGCCATAATCATCGCCCCAATCGAATACAGCAGCATCATCGCCAATGCCAAGTACGGTTTCAGCGTGAGTTGGTGCGGCTGTCGCTTGCCGAATGCGCTCAATTAGGCCAATTTCGCCGATAGTATTAAGGTCAGTCATAATAATGAAGAATGTACCGCATCAGTGGGCCTAATGAACACGACTTGTTATCGTGCCTGTATAGGGCTGTCTATGCGGTTAACTAGTCAGTGGTCATAAAAAAGCCGCTCCGATTGATATACGGAACGGCTTTTAGTATGAATTGGTTTACTGAGATCTTATGGATTGGTCAGCGAATAATCATTCGTTGTATTACCCGTTTTTTGGCTGGCCGAGGTACGCGTAAGGCTCAATGTGTTGTCATCTATTGAATTAATTGTGAACTCTATCGTACCATTCGCGCCAGTTGGCGAGGGAGTCAGGTCAGTCAAAACAAGACGAGTATCAGATGGAACAGAATACTTACCAACAAATGTATTACCGTCAAATTCAGTGTATTGAACAGTCGGCGCTTTACTGAGGTCAAGTTTAAACGTGACGTAGTTGCGAACATTAGCTGTTCCACCTTTCGTGTAGACAGTTACTTTATTTTCATCCACTTTGCTGGCCGTCCAGACTTTGGCGATACGCTCCGAAACGGGAGCTACCTTACTGCCACTACAACCCATCAGGGCAGCAAAAAGAATTACAAGCGAAAGAAAAGCGGTAAAAGGAGTCTTTCTCATGGTTAATCAAATGCAATAGAATCAGAAGTGGCTAAGTTACGTTATTTTTGTTGTCACTCGCAAAATTGATGCTCAATAATTCTTTTCGATTGACTTACCGGATGACTAATGCCAACCAATGAAACCCGACTGCCTTCGTACACCCGTTCTCAATTGGCGTTGCGTAACGGACAGGACCGTGACGAAATCTGGTGCGCTTATGCCGGACAGATTTATGATCTATCGGCTTCGCGGCTTTGGCGAAACGGCAAGCATTATGAACATTGGGCCGGTCAAGATCTAACCGCCGAACTGATCGATGCACCCCATGCCGACAGCGTTTTTAAGCGATTTTCGGTGATAGGAACGTTGATCTAATTACTCAGGTGCCAGATTAAATCTGAAATTCATGTTTCTCATTGCTGATAGTGGCTCTACAAAAACCGACTGGCGACTTGTTGTATCCGATAGTCAGGTTCTTGCTATTCAAACGGATGGCGTCAATCCGTATTATCAAACCACCCAACAAATAGTGAATACGTTACAGACGCAACTAGTACCGTATTTACACAAGGCGGCTGTAACGAACGTATTTTTTTACGGAACCGGCTGCACAGGTCCAACCGTAAATCATCTCGTGGCTGATGCTTTGTATATTGTATTGCCAGACTTGCAAACTGTTGACGTAAACAGCGATATGTTAGGTGCCGCGAGAGCAGCCGTGGGCCATGAGTCGGGGATTGTTTGTATTCTCGGAACGGGGGCAAATGCCTGCTGTTATAGCAACAACCACCTTATTCGAGGTATTCAATCATTGGGGTTCTGGCTTGGCGATGAAGGCAGCGGAGGTTACTTGGGTAAAACGCTGGTCCGCGACTTTTTTCAGGAACGGCTACCCAATGACCTGCGCGACGCCTTTCAGATTCGTTATGCGCTGGATCGCCCGACACTGCTGGAAAACGCGTATCAGAAGCCATTTCCTAATCGTTATTTTGCTTCGTTTACGCCGTTTCTATCTGAAAACATCACACATCCACATGTTGTTGAGTTGGTGGTAACGGCGTTTGACTCATTCCTGACTACTTATGTGAAACGCTTTCCTGAAGCTGACCAATGGCCGGTTCATTTTGTGGGGTCAATTGCCTATTATTTTGCCCAACCTCTGCGTCAGGCTGTACAACGGGTTGGTTTGACAATGGGCCAAATTCTAAAGGCCCCTGCCGAGCGGTTGGTTGATTTTCATAAAGATGAATGAGTTCCGGGTGTTCGCCTTACCTTTGCAAAACGTTATGTAAAAGCAGATAAAAAATAGAAAATATTAAGGGTTATCATAATTATCTCCTTGTTTCTCATTTACTCTGCGTCGAAAAAAGTCAATCTGAATAGTAATGGCAAATCGTTATTTTTTGAAAGTAAAAGACGTCGTTCGTGAAACGAACGACGCTGTGACAATAAGTTTCTGGCATCCAATCAGCGAAGAAATTCGCTATCAACCTGGGCAATTTTTAACATTCTTACTCAATATCAACGGCCAAAAAGTACGCCGGGCTTACTCGATGGCCTCATCGCCCCATGTCGATGTGTCGTTATCAGTGTCGGTAAAGCGTGTACCGGGTGGGCTTGCTTCCAATTATCTCTATGAGCGGATCAAGTCTGGCGACATCCTCGAAACGCTGGAGCCAATGGGTACGTTTGTGCCAAAACTCGACCCACAGAGCCGCCGTACTATTGTGCTAATTGGTGCAGGTAGTGGCATTACACCCCTGTTTTCGATGGCTAAGTCGGCCCTGCACGTTGAACCAAACAGCCACATCTGGCTTATCTACGGAAACCGTAATCAGGACTCTATTATTTATAAAGCCCATTTAGATGCGATGGAGCAAGCCTATGGCCGTTCGCGTTTTCAGGTAACTCATATCTTGAGTCAACCCTCCTTTGGCTGGACGGGTGCCGAAGGTCGTTTGAATCAGCATATGTTAACAAAACTTTTTGATCAGCTACCAAAAGCCGACTTACAGAACGCAAGTTTTTATCTCTGTGGTCCCGATGGCATGACAGCCGAAGCCCGTTCAGCTTTGTCGCTGGTTGGGGTTTCGAGTGAGCGCGTGCATAAGGAAAGTTACGCTACCGCACCCGTTGCGGCTGGCGATGTAGTAGAGGAGCCGCTCACGGCATCAGACAGTAGCTCGCCAGAAGTAACGGTACTGTATGAAGGGAGTGAATACAAATTTGCCGTGGCTCCGCATCAGACTATTCTGGAAGCGGCTTTAGACTTAGATATTGACTTGCCTTATTCGTGTCAGGCGGGAATGTGTACGGCTTGCATGGGCAAATGTATTTCTGGAAAAGTAAAACTGGACGAAGAAGATGGTCTGTCAGAATCTGAATTGAAAGCGGGTTATGTTCTCACCTGCGTCGCTCACCCAGTTGGGCGCGATGTGGTAATTGAAATAGACTAATGTAATACCAAACGTCCCGTCCGGGTGTAGGAGAGTACGTGTAGTTTGACGCTCTCACCCATACGGGACGTTTGGTATTATAATTCTTATTCTGGTTTCGGTGCCATTGCTGGCTTAGGCACTGGGGTAGGGATGGTTTTGGGGCGTGAGGCCCTGGGTGCCATTAGCGGTGTATGCGGACGCGCTGGCATAGCAGGCACATCTAAATGGTTGAGCTTAGGGGCGCTTGGAAATCCCACAGTACTGGGAACTGAGAATGCCTGCCAGTTAGAATAACTTTTTTGAAGTTGCGCTTCTGTTTCACGGAGTGGCTTGGCTACTTTTTCTAGTTCAGACTGCATATTAATAAGCTGGTGGTTCAGCGCGTCAATCGCAGTTTCTGTTTTTTGAATGGTTAATTCTCCTGCTTCTATCTGCTTCGTTAGCGCCACGCGGCTGGAGTCAGTACGGGCAAAGCCACTTTTCTGAATGGTTTGCTGTTGCGTAGTGGTTTCAAAAAATCTCCTTTGCTCCAATACGGACTTCTGACGTTCGAGTTGCTCAATCTTCCGTTCAACGGCCTCGACAGCAAATTGCTGCGATTGGGCCTGTGCCTTAAGTAGAGCTATTTTCCCTTTATTAAGCTCGCGCAGATCAAGCAGGCTGTCCTGACGACGGATAACGTCTCCCATATCTGGTTGGACAGTTGAATCGGTATCGAACTGAGGAGTTTGTATTGAAGCAAACGCATTCCGAATAATGCTATCATAATTAACTTTAACTAATCCTTCTACCGTACCATCCGGACTAAGAGGAATGTTTTTTAGGGACGACGCCACGATGTTATCATAGTCAATGTGAGATAAACCATTGGTAAGTGCGCCCATTCCCTCATTAAACGAATTGTTTTTCTCAATAATGGTCAATAGAATATCCCGGTCAGCCTGCGGAACGTTGTCGAGCGAGAGTTGCCCAGCCATTACCTGATTAAGCTGACGCTGCAACTTAGCTACGCGGGTAGCGGGTAATTTTTGTCCCTTCCAGATGATATAGCTGACTTTTTGGTTGTTTACCATCCCATATTCCGAGTTGCTGTCGATTTTATGGGTACGGGTTGACTTTGGGTGTGGTTGACTAATCCGAGGTTTGGGCGTATCCTGCTTTTGTACAGCATATACGGACATGCTCATCAGTAGTATCGTAGCCAGCGTCAATCCTGCCAAACTACCATTTGAAACAAAAGGTCGGGTTGGAACACCTAACATTCTCCGAACCCGATGCAATAGATGTTGTCGTTTAGATGCGAAGGCCATGGCCAGCGCAGGGGCTGAATCTTCCTGTATCAGTCGTAACTCTTCTACCCGGGCCAGTGCTTGCGCCAGAATGCGTCCGTCGCCCCCACAAGCTTGCACGGCAAGGTCGTCGCAGCAATGTTCGCGTTCTTCACGTACTCGTGCCGAGAGCCACCACAAAGCCGGATGGAAGAAATATAGCACTTCTACCACCGATTGCAGTAGATTGACTGCGTAATCATGGCGTTTGATATGAGCTAATTCATGCGCTAAAACGGCTTCTATCTCGCGTGTTGTTAAGTTCGTAATTAAACCTATCGGAAGAAGTAGAACGGGTTTTAGTACACCCACTACCATTGGGACCGCAATACGGGCTGACTCCCGTACCTGAACTACGCTCCGAATAGCCAGCACCAATCGAAGGCGATCCGTAAGTTGCATCCAGCTGGTAGCAGCGGGTTTCGTGGCTGTTTTTGTTAGGCGTTGTAAATAAATCCAGCCGCCTGCCAGTCGCAGTCCAAACAGCGCTACACCAATTAAGTAAATCAATACAAACTGGCTTAGGTGGTTTTCCAAAAACTGTTGCATCTGTTGATGCCAGGGTAGCGTTCGAACCACGGTCTGCCAGCGAATCGGCAACGTTTGTACAGCAAGTGACTTTGCGCCAGTGGTGTTAATCAGGGGTTTATAGTACCATAAGAACGTTGCAGCAGAAACTAGCAACTGGGTGAGCAGCGTTAGCGTACCTACCCGGTAACGCAGCGAACTTGACCGGCTACGTAAAGCGTGTAGCACCACAGCTATCGGTAGCACAAGCGCGAACCCCTGCCAAACGGCGTGGAGCAATGTCCAGCCCAGTGCATTGGCAACCGGGCTATTGAGAAAATCAATTAGATTCATCGGATGAATTGATTTGATTTAATAAGTTTTTGATTTCGTTTAACTCTTCGCGCGATGCTTTGTGCTGACCCAACACCTGCATTACTAATTTCGAGGCCGAACCCCGAAAAGCCGTTTCGACAAAGCGGTCAACCAAGTTTCGTTGGGTAGCTTCTTCACTAACAAGTGCCGTGTAGGTGTGCGAGCGAGCATCTTCCTCGCGGGACACAAACCCTTTTTCGTGCATAATCTGCATTAACTTTAGTGCCGTTGTATAGCCAATATCGCGGCTTTGGCTCAACTTCTCATGCACTTGCCGTACCGTACTGGGGCCGTTGGACCAGAGTACATGCAGGATTTCCAGTTCGGAGTCGGTTGGCTTCATAATCTATCTACGAATAGTTTCGTAGCAAACATATACGAACGATTTCGTAGATGCAAATTTGTGAACAAAAAAGTTTTAGAATTGCTTAATAGAACACAGGCTTTAGTCTGTACTCTGAAAAAAACAGACTTTAGTCTGTGTTACTTATGACTGAAAATACAACCTTGAATCTTCCTGCCCGGCCAACCCGCTCATTTATTGGTGAGACAATTGAATTGAACAGTTGGGACGACCTAAAGCCGTTTTATGAGGAATTGCTGGACCGTTCCATTGACAATGCCGATGAACTCAAACAATGGTTGATTGATCGGAGCGAGCTGGAGTCTTACTTGTCCGAAAATTTTGCGTGGCGCTATATTCGCATGACCTGCGACACGGCTAATGAAGAACTGGTGAGTCAACTAAATTTCTTCATTGCGGAGATTCAACCGCCCATGACCGCCTACGGTAACGAACTGGATTTAATAGCCGTTAATAGCCCATTTCTGAGTCAGTTAACCGACGATGGGTACGATATAATGGTGCGGGGCATGAAAAAAGCCATCGAAATTTTCAGAGACGAAAATATTCCGCTTCAAACCGAACTTCAGACCGAGGAACGCAAGTATGGGGCTATCGTCGGAGCGATGACTGTGCAAATTGATGGTCGCGAAATGACCTTGCCCGAAGCCAGCGACCGACTCCAATCGACAGACCGGGCTGTGCGTGAAGAGGCTTGGCGCAAAATCTGGGAACGGCGTTACACAGACCATGAAACCCTTGATAAACTGTTCGACCGATTACGCAATTTACGGCATCAAATTGCGGTTAATGCAGGCTTTGCCAACTTCAGGGATTATTCATTTGCTGCCCTGGGCCGCTTCGACTATACACCAGAAGATTGTTTCAATTTTCATGAATCGGTAGCTGAGGCTGTCGTGCCGCTCGTCAATAAACTCGCTGAAGAGCGCAAACAGAAGTTAGTGGTTGAGCCATTACGCCCCTGGGATGCAAAAGTCGATGTGGAAGGACGTCCACCATTGAAACCCTTCTCGACAGGCAGTGAACTTCTGGAAAAGACGATTACTTGCTTCGACCGGCTTGATCGGGAATTGGGCGACGACCTGCGCATAATGCGGGCAATGGGCCACCTCGATCTGGAGTCTCGCAAGGGTAAAGCACCGGGGGGCTATAATTATCCGCTCGAAGAAATTGGGGTACCGTTTATATTTATGAACGCTACGTCAAGTCTACGCGATCTGGTTACGATGGTACACGAAGGTGGTCATGCTGTGCATTCATTTTTGACGCGTGATTTGTCGCTAAAGGCTTTCCGCAACCCGCCGATGGAAGTAGCTGAACTAGCGTCGATGAGCATGGAATTGCTGTCGATGGACCACTGGGATGTGTTTTTTGACAATCCAGATGAATTGCGTCGGGCTAAACTTCAGCACCTGGAATCCATTATCGAAACGCTTCCCTGGGTAGCCACCATTGACAAATTTCAGCACTGGATTTATGAGAATCCAACGCATACGGACGCTGATCGACGTGAGAATTGGCTTCGGATTTACAATCAGTTTGCTGATACGGTTACTAACTGGGACGGATTTGCCTTCTACCAGGAGTATTTGTGGCAACGGCAGTTACACCTTTATGAAGTACCGTTCTATTATATTGAGTACGGTATTGCTCAGTTGGGCGCTATTGGTGTCTGGCGTAACTACCGGCGCGACCCGGAAGCAGGCTTAGCTGGTTATAAAAAGGCCTTGAGTCTAGGCTATAAAGCCCCGATTCGTGAAATTTATGCCGCTGCCAATGTTCCTTTTGACTTTTCTCACGATCATATTCGCGAGTTAATGGGCTTTGTTTGGGAGGAGATTGAGAAATTGAAGAATATTGCCTTATAAGAAGTGGGCCTTCCTGTTTGGAAACCTACTGGGTCTAACCTATTTTTGCCGAATCAATTCGTAATCAAGTGGCTATGAAACGCGTACTAAGCATAGGTTTGTTGGCTGTAGCGGTGTTATCGCTGGCGTCCTGCGACTATCAGAAATATAACTCAATCCGCCAGAATGACTACCGGGTCGACGACTACCGGGCAGACTACCGGGCGGGCGATCCAGAAGTGTATGGATCTGGCAGAGACTCGGCGGCTGTACAAACGAAATACAAATACACCCCGAATCCAGATTTGGACACACGGACTCAAAAAATCCGCGAAAAATTATTTGGTGCTGGTACATCCGGGCAGGGGGCGTAAAATTAATTGATGTAAATAACGACAGCGATGGATTGGCGTATAGACGCTGATTCATCGCTTTTATTTTGCCTGACCGCTTACTAGGAATCATCGTTTGTTTGTAGAATAGAGAACTTTAAATTCTAAATTTTTGTGTTACTTTGCTCATTAAACTTATTTAAAAATAGTACTATTCGGATAAAAAAACTGCACTAGACGTTGTAGACGATATGAAAATTGCATTAATTACGGGTTCTGCTGGCTTGATAGGTAGTGAAGCTGTTGCCTTCTTTGCTGACAAATTTGATCTGGTTGTCGGCATAGACAACAACATGCGGCAGTACTTCTTCGGAGCCGATGGTTCGACTGAATGGAACCGAAATCGCCTATCGGAAGCCTATACTAATTATCAGCATCGGCCAGCCGATATTCGGGAAGTAGCGCAATTGGAAACAATTTTTGGAGAATTTGGCTCCGATATCAAACTGGTGCTACATACAGCTGCTCAACCGAGCCATGACTGGGCTGCCCGCGAGCCGTTCACCGATTTTGGTGTTAATGCGGTTGGTACACTCAACATGCTGGAAATGACCCGCCTGCATTGCCCCAAGGCCGTATTCATTTTCACCTCAACCAACAAGGTGTATGGCGACAATCCTAATTTTCTGCCGCTTATAGAAACCGAAACGCGTTGGGAAATCGACGAGAACCATCCCTATTTTAAGAATGGTATCGACGAGCACATGAGTATCGATCATACCAAGCACTCGGTTTTTGGCGCTTCGAAAGTAGCGGCTGATATTATGGTGCAGGAGTACGGTCGCTACTTTGGCATGAATACGGGCGTGTTTCGGGGTGGTTGCCTAACGGGTCCAAATCACTCGGGCGCACAATTGCACGGATTTCTATCGTACTTGATGAAATGTGCTATTACAGGCAATCAGTACACTATTTTCGGTTATAAAGGCAAGCAAGTACGCGACAATATTCATAGCTGGGATTTGGTGAATATGTTCTGGCATTTCTACCAAAACCCCCGACCGGGCGAAGTATATAATGCGGGCGGTGGCCGTTATGCTAACTGCTCAATGCTCGAAGCAATGGCTCTCTGTGAGACCATTTCGGGTAATAAAATGAACTACCAATATTCGGAAACGAACCGTAGTGGCGACCATATTTGGTATATTTCTGATCTGACCAAATTCAAACAGCATTACCCTGGCTGGGACTGGACATTTGATCTCAAAGAAACGATGTCACAGATTCATACGAGTATGGTTGCCCGGTTGTCTCCAACCATTTAATGTCTATCTGCTGTGGGTATATCCACGGCAGATTAATATAGAGTATAAGACCTGAACTTAATGACCTGGCAAAAAAAAGGACTGATTTATAAACCCGATGGTTCACAACCGTTTAGCCGCACGCATGCGCAAGTTCCGTTTGGCTATCCTATGAATGATAAATTGCGGGTCTATTTTTCTACCCGTGATGAAAACGTTGCTTCGGCTGTTTCGTTCGTTGAGTTGAATCCTAATAATCTTTCGGAAGTAACTTATGTTCACGACAAGCCCTGTCTGAGCAAAGGTGAAGTTGGAACGTTCGATGAAACAGGAACTATGCCCTCCTGGTTTTTACCTGTAGGTGACGAGATCTGGTTATACTATACGGGTTGGAACAAAAGCGAAACAGCTAGCTATCGGCTGGCGATCGGTTTAGCGATCAGTCGTGATGGTGGATTAACCTTTGAGCGTAAGTACACAGGGCCATTAATGGACCGGTCTATATACGATCAAGTCTGGGTGGCGCAACCGTGTGTTATGCGGGAGGAGCAGGCAGATGGATCTATCCGGTGGCGAATGTGGTATTTGTCCTGTACCAAAATTGAGGTTATCAATGGCCACCCGGAGCCTTTTTACGACGTTAAGTATGCCGAATCGAAAGATGGTATTAGCTGGGAACGTACGGGCCATGTTTGCGTAGGCTACGACCAATTTACGGATGCAATTGGCCGACCAACAGTTTATAAAGAAGGGGATTTGTACAAAATGTATTTTTCCTTCCGTAACGCAACGAACTACCGCACCGACGTTCAGCGCAGTTACCGGATCGGGTATGCTGAGTCGAAAGACGGCATCGATTGGGAGCGGAAAGACGAATTAGCGGGTATTGAACGATCGGCGGATGGCTGGGATTCAATGATGATGGATTATTGCCATATTTTCCAAAATCAGGATCAGTGGATTATGTTTTATAACGGAAACGGCTTTGGCGCATCGGGTTTTGGCTACGCAAGTCAGCCCATCGACTGATTAAAATCACCCCCTGGAGATTTGTATTTTCTTCAGATACCCGCCTACTTTGTAACACAATTTAAAACAAGTAAGAACGGCAGCGAAAGGATCGCTCATTTACAAGTTTTCTATTATGAAAGAAGTTGCAAAATACCTGATAAAAGTTGAGGCTGAATTTAAGAACGGGCAAATCGTTCCTGAGATTCCTTACGAAGAAGTGATGCGCCTGGTTAATGAACCAAATATCGTCATCATTAAAACGGGCCTTCCGGAAGCTACTCTTCGCAGCGTTATCGACGCGACCCATACTTGGGCGGAGTCGACTCCGCTGGCCGAAGGTCCCGATCCATTCGACAATAACCAACATAAGCAGCGATTGCATATTGCTAAGATTCAGCAGGCACCGCAGTTATTTCACGACCATACGTTCGATGCTCTTTTGGATCTCGACGAGTCGATGAAGCAAACCTTGTTGGGCGTTTTCACACCAATGCGTCAATTCTGGAATAATCTGACCGGTAATAATGAAGAATATGGTATCCGTAAAGGGCAGCCTTATTTCCATCCGCAGGTTACGCATTACCCATTGGGAGGAAGTTTTTTTGGTCGGCACTGGCACCCGCTTAATCCGCAGAAAGTAGGCACGATTCTGGCTTTAAATCAATACGGGAAAGATTACAGTTCGGGCGGTACGGGCTACGTCATTAACGACCATATTGTTGAAACAGAAGGTTTCCAGGATATGGGTGACCTGATCCTGTTCCGGTATGATTTGCCGCACTGGGTTAGTCCATCAAGTTTTGCAGACCGTTTTAGTTGGGATGATCCTGCCGGACGTTGGGTGGCAATTCTGCCATTTTATGATCCTTGGGCAAAACCAGCCGACAAGGACGAACCTCAGGGTTGGAAAGCTCAAATTCAAGCGCCTAAAAACGCCACACCTGAGGTTGTTGTTTAGGCTTTAGTTTACGGTTTTACGGTTAAGTACAGCACTACTGTTGTCCGCCAATAATCGTGAATCGAAAACTTTTTTATTATGCCAAAAGTCAGTGTCCTGATTATTACCTACAATCAGCATAAATTCATCCGTCAGGCCATTGATAGTGTCCTGGCCCAGCAGACTACATTTCCGTTTGAAATACTAGTCGGTGATGATTTTTCGAGCGATGGTACACGGGAAATTATTCAGGAATATGAACGCCAGCATCCCGGTTTAGTGAAAGGTGTATTGCACCCGCATAACATGGGCAAAAATGGCGGTATTAACTTTCTGGAAACGCTGAAGCGGGCCGAAGGGGAATATTATGCCTTAATTGACGGCGACGACTATTTGACTGATGTAAGTAAGTTACAGAAGCAAGTTGATCTGTTGGATGCTCACCCCGATTATTCGATGGCGTTTCATAACGCTCTGATTACATACGAGGATGGAAGCCCCTCGCACGTACTCAACGGACCAGATATGAAGGCCTTCTACACCGTAGAGGATTTAATTGGGGAAGAGGAAATCTGGTTTATGGCAACGTCTAGTACCATGTATCGGAACTCAATCAAGGAGTATCCAAGCTGGTTTCGAGAATCCGTTAGTGGAGATATTCCACGGCTGATTCTAAAGGCTAAGATGGGTAATATTGGGTATATACCTGATGTTATGTCGGTATACCGGAAAAATAGTAACGGAACCAGTTTCTCTGACCGCTACGACGATGCTGTTTTTCTGAAGAACCGAATTGATATGTACAGCAACATCAACCGCGAACTGGACTATCAGTATGATGGAATACTGAAAAGAAATATAGCCCGGTACTATCGGATGATGATGAATAGCCGCCAATTTCGTACGTCATATCTGGCGAAGCTACGGCTGGTGAGTCAGTATTATTCACTGGCAAAGCCAAACTGGACCGATTTGAAATCTGTGGTCTATGACCATTTAACACCACCTGTTCTACAGCGTGCTTACGGAACGCTGGCTATAAGCCTGCACCGTATTCTAAATAATTAAGTAGACAGTCCGGCCATTTTTGGCTAACTGCCTGACTTTCCCTAATTTGTGAACCAAACACTGAAACTACAAAGGCTATGAATTTTTTTCAGCAAGTTGTCTACACTACGCCGGAAGAAACGATTCAGAACGTAAAAGAAGCCGTTCAGAACAATAAACTGGTTTATCTGTCCGGTTACCGTGAAGATTTGCCGGTACACGATTTTTACAGCAAACTATCTGAAACGATTGGCCGTATTCATGCTGCCGATGAAGATATTGCAACAGGCCAGCAAACGGGTAACCGCTGGATCGACATTACGTACGATCCGCAGATTCCAGATCGCTACCGCTCGAGCAACACACGCCAACCACTTCATACCGATGACTCGTATGTAGAATTGGGTGGAGAAGAAGCTGTTAACTTCTTTTATTGCGCTTCCAGAGCTAAACTTGGCGGAGCAACGACTTACTTCGATCTACCCGATCTGGTTGAGTGCATGAAACTGGATGGCGAAGAAGAATTACTAACCGAGTTGATGGCTACTGATGTAGTCCATGCCAAAGGTGGTGGTCGTAAAGTGCGGAAAATTATCGATAAAGATGGTGAAGGCTACTTAGCTAACTGGAATTACTTCTGCCTGTCGCGGGAGGAAAATTCGTCGGAAGTGCTTGACCTATGTGAGCGTTTTCATCAATATCTGGAAACACGGATCATGAATGCTGGTGTCATTTTGCCCGTTCAATTACAAAAAGGTGAAGCCGTTTTCTTCCACGATGATCGTGTTTTGCACGGCCGTAACGCGTTCTTTGCCGAATTTCCAGGCCAGCGTAGCCTTATTAAAGGCAAGATTATTATTACACCTGCGGCTGATGCCGTTTATTAGTCATACCTCTGGAACGAGATACCCTGTGCTCAATTAATCACTAGTACAACGGGCACGGCTTATTCCGCAAAAAGACAGTCTGGCATTTCATAATTAGACTTTTGTTGACTAATTATGAAATGCCAGACTGTTCTATTACTTATGAGTGTAACCATTAAAGAGCAACTGACATCTCGCCTGGGCTTTGGAACCTGGCAATTTGGCGGTCCCAATGTCGTAAACGGAAACCCAACGGGCTGGGGCGAGGTGAACAGAGCGGACGCTATCCATGCTGTGCATGTGGCACTAGATCAAGGAATTAACTTCTTCGATACTGCGGATAGCTATGGACGAGGTCAATCGGAAACTATTCTGCAGGAAGCGTTTGCGCAAAAACCGACATCAACTAAGATCGTTTGTACAAAATTCGGTAATCGTCAACTGCCAGATGGTCAATCTGTACAGGATTATAGTGCAACTTATTTGACAGAAGCCGTTGAGGGAAGTCTACGTCGGCTTGATCTCGATACGCTCGATATACTTCTGTTGCATAGCCCACCTGATTCGTTCGACTGGTCGAACTACGATTCTACACCTTTTGAAGACCTGAAACAAGCGGGTAAGATCCGTTCCTACGGTGTTAGCTCCCGAAGTGTATATGGGGCTAAACGAGTTATGGAAGCTGGTTTTGGCAGTACGCTGGAAGTGATTTATAACGCGCTCGACCGCCGGGCAGAAGATTTACTCTTTACGGCCCCCAACGCCGACCAGTATTTGTTTATAGGTAGGGTGCCATTGGCATCCGGTTTTTTGAATTCAACCTATTTAACACAAAATCCCGAATTTCCGCAAGATCAATATCGGCATTACTTACCCGACCGCGATCGGGACTGGCTTTTAGAATCTACGCGTAAACTGGCTTTTTTGGATGAACAGCCGGGCGGAATAGCAATTTCTGCCTTACGATTTAGCTTATCTAATGAGTCTGTTGGTGTTGTTATTCCCGGAATGCGTAACGAACGGCAAGTTTTAGCCAACCGCCAAGCCGAAGAGCTGGGACCTTTATCGCCAGACTTGCTGGATCGTATTCGTCAGGCTGTTCCTGATGTAGCCGCGCATTGGAAACCGAAAAACTAATTTTGACAAAGGTTACTTTTACTCTTGCTGATGAAATTAAGCGTTGTCATACCTGCCTATAATGAGGAAGAATCGTTACCTCCAACACTTCGGTTACTATACCAAACTCTGGCAAAACACGGTATCCCTCACGAGATTTGCGTTACAAACGACAATTCGAAAGATGGTACATTGAACGTGTTGGAGCGGTTAGCGGCTACCGAAATTCCGACGTTGGTGTATTATACAAATCCGGGTCCAAATGGATTCGGCTATGCTGTACGGTACGGTCTGGAGCGGTTTTCGGGCGATTGCGTAGCCGTATTCATGGCCGATCTCTCCGATGATCCAGAGGATTTGGTTCGATTTTATAATAAAATGCTTGACTCAGACGTAGATGCCGTTTTCGGTTCTCGCTGGGAAAAAGGGGGGAAAGTTGTCGATTACCCACCCCTGAAAAAAATCATTAACCGGATTGCCAACTTCATTGTGCGGATAGTGATGGGCATTAAGTACAACGATACAACAAACGCTTTCAAACTTTACAAACGTGAGACTATTGAGGGGATTAAACCCTTCCTCGCGCCCCATTTCAACCTAACAGTTGAACTGCCGTTGAAAGCGATTGTGCGCGGTTATTCCTTCGCCGTTGTGCCAAACAGTTGGACGAATCGTAAATACGGCGAATCGAAACTGAAGATTAAGGAAATGGGTAGCCGTTATTTTTTCATCCTGATGTACTGCCTGATTGAAAAGTATTTTTCGCAGGGCGACTTTCGTAAAAAAACGACTTCATCCGTATCGCAGTCGGTGAGTCGGTAACAGTAAACGAGGCAAACAGCTACTTAGCCCAATAATCCTTTCAATCCCGGAATCTGGTAGAAAGCCAGTGTCTGAACAATTGCCCATAAAACAGCACTAATAAGCATGTAGAGGAGCAATTGTCCCCGTCTAACCCCAAATGATACGGCAAGGATTGTCCCTCCGATAGGGGTTAAAATTAAGGGAGTTAGAAAAGCAATACCAGCCAGGCCAAAGCGATTCCAGATGCGAATTGCAAAGCGAGTTCGTTTTGTAAATAGTTTGGGCGGCTCTTTACGATACCGATGTAATAAGGCTTGAAGAGCCGCTCCAGCATAAGTAATTGCTACTACGCTGATCATCATACCCAGCATGGTACAAACCGCCGTTTCGAACCATTGCAGGCCGAGAGCAGCACCCGTTAATGGGCCACCTACGAACTTAAGTGTACTAGTAATAACGACAGAAATGTATTTAGCGAACTGCATAGAGTTAATATGTTCTTGAACAAGGCCGTAAAAGTATCCGTTATTTGGTTAATATGCCGCTCATTCATTCTACTTATTCCGGTCCACCGGCCTACCAATATAACGGTCATCTACAAACTATCCTTCCCGGCTTAATACGTACAGTAACGGGAGTTACCTATGAACGCGAACGCCTGACGTTAACCGATGGTGATTTTGTCGATTTAGACTGGATTGACGGTGGACGAAACCGCTTGGTCATATTGACACACGGGCTGGAAGGAGATAGCAACCGGCAATACATTCGTGGTACTGCTAAACTGTTTGCTCAACATCAGTATGACGTACTGGCCTGGAACTGTCGATCTTGTAGTGGCGAGATGAATAGGGCGTTTCGGCTTTATAACCACGGTGAAATTGGCGATTTAGGCGAAGTAATTACGCATGCACTGCACACAAAACAATACGAGGAGGTTGTGCTGGTTGGTTATAGCATGGGTGGCAATATTACGCTGAAATATCTTGGGGTTCACGGGAGCCAACTTCCTGCTGTTATAAAAAGTGGTATCGCGATCTCAGCTCCAACAGATTTAGGTGCCAGCGCGGGGCTGCTCGATTGGCCATCGAACCGGTTTTATCGAAATCGGTTTATGAAAAAATTAATTGTTAAACTAAGCCAGAAAGCAGACCGATTTCCGGGTAGGCTAGACATGAGTAAGTTGCAGCAAGTAAAACAATGGCGGGACTTTGACGAGTTTTTTTCTGCGCCAGTCAATGATTATCGGGATGCATACGACTTTTATACACAGGCATCAGCGGTCAATTTTATGCCGGGGATTATGGTGCCGACCTTGCTGCTTAATGCTCAGAACGACCCGCTTCTATCGCCCGAATGTTCACCAGACTGGCTGGCCAAAGCCCATCCAACTATCTTTCTGGAAACACCTCGAACCGGTGGCCATGTTGGCTTTCAGATAGCTCGTGATGCACACACCTATGCCGAACGGAGAGCGTTGTCGTTTGCCCAGAAATTAGAGTAAGCAAACAAAGGCTTAAGGGTATGTGGAATCAGTGGTTGAACGTGGATCGTATTCTTTTTCGACTCCAACTTATCCAGATAAATCAGTTGCTGGCGATTCGTATCAACTCGTTGATTTGGTTGATGATAATCGTGTTGTCAGGACTGTCAATATCCTGACCAACAACTTGATAACCAGTCAAAATAACCTGAGTAGTAGGAAATGTATTGGCCAGTCGATTGACAAAAGGCTGAACTTCGTGATTGGCGGGAACGGACGTTAGCACCGTAAAAATATAATCGGGCTGGTGAAGCTTATAAGCAAACATCAATTCACTGAAAGGCAGGCTCTGCCCTAAGTAAATGACCTTGTTAGCACGAGAGCGAATTATATAGTTGGCAAATAAAAGATTGATTTCGTGAAACTCACCCTCTGGCAAAAACAGCATATATTTTTTGCCATTCGCATACGGCTTACTTACCTGTCCATCTATGGCTGCAATAATTTTTTGCCTGATTAGGTTTGTTATGAAATGCTCCTGCGCCGGGCCGATAGAACCCGTTACCCAGAGAGTGCCTATGCGACTCAAAAACGGATAAACAATGTGAATTATAGTATTCTCGAATCCAAACTGGAGAATGTTGGCGCTGATGATTTTCTCGAAACGTTCCTCACTCATATCGAGCATGGAAATGGTTAGTGAGTGAATCTGATCAGGGTAATTAAGCTGTTTATCTGAAATCTTAATTACCTCGCTATTCAGTTCTTCAGACGCTAATTTCGCGATTTCCGAAATTTTGTAACCATGATCTTTTAACAATGAAATATTCAGTACCCGCTTAAGATCATCGTCTCCGTATGTACGGATATTAGTATCTGTCCGTTCGGGCGTGAGAATAGCATATCGTTGTTCCCAGATCCGTAACGTGTGAGCTTTGATACCAGAAAGCTGCTCTAAATCTCTAATTGAGTACGTACTCATGAATTCCTGTTCGCTACAAATAACACTCTATAAACTACCATAGATTTTTCTTTGTTTAACTTTTTCGAATAAAGTTTGAACAAAGTAGAGCTACTTGGCAAATCTTAGGACTTCTTAGACATCATTTAGGTTGATAAAAGCATTGTCGATTTGAAATGCTAGAATGACCGACCTATTTAAGAAACTGGTTATCAAAAAACGTATAGCGTCGAAATCTGAACAAGGGGGTAAACAAAAAAGACCCTGATGGAATCAGGGTCTTTTTGAGAAGGGTGAAAGACGGGGCTCGAACCCGCGACCTCCGGAACCACAATCCGGCGCTCTAACCAACTGAGCTACAACCACCATTTTTAAGAGTACAAAGATAGCAATAAGTGAAGTGTGAAGAATGAAAAATGAAAAGTATTTTTTCCATGTTTATTTTCCACACTTCACTTTAAACAGTTTACCTACTTATGCTTGCTTGCCCTGCTGATACCGTTTTTCGGCGGCACTCCAGTCAACTACATTGAAATAAGCGGCAATATAATCGGGCCGACGGTTCTGATATTTCAGGTAATAAGCATGTTCCCAGACGTCAAGACCAATAACAGGGAAGCCTTTCACTTCGGCAATATCCATTAGTGGATTGTCCTGATTTGGTGACGATGTAATAGCCAGTTCGCCTTCTGGTGTCACAATTAACCAAGCCCAACCAGACCCAAAACGGGTCGTTGCCGCTTTAGTAAACTCTTCTTTGAAGGCATCAAACGAGCCGAATTTTTGACTGATTGCCTCCGCCAGCGTACCTGTTGGCTGACCACCGCCACTGCCCGAAATTGTATTCCAAAACAGTGTATGGTTATAATGACCGCCCCCATTGTTGCGAACGGCAATCGGTGCTTTGCTCACACTAGCCAGCAAGTCTTCGATAGATTTATTTTCCATCTCGGTCCCTGCAATAGCGTTATTTAGATTCGTCACGTAAGCATTGTGGTGCTTACCGTGGTGAATTTCCATGGTTTGCTTATCAATGTTCGGTTCGAGCGAATCGCTTGGGTAAGGAAGTGGGTCTAATACAAAAGCCATTGTACTAATTAGTTAGATGGAAGATTATTGGTTGAATTAACAAGCCTAGTGGAAATTATGTTCTTAAGCGTGCGAAAAACTTCGCCAGCAACGCCTGACTTTCCTCGGCGAGGACGCCTATTTCTAGTCGCGTCTTTGGGTGTAATAGTGGCGTTTCAATGCGGCTATACCCACGTTTGGGATCACTTGCGCCAGTAACCAACCGCCCAAGTTGAGCCCAAAAAAGAGCACCCGCACACATCACACATGGTTCCAGAGTAACATACATTGTGCAGTCGGTAAGGTATTTACTGCCAAGATGCTGCGTGGCAGATGTAATGGCCATTATTTCGGCGTGAGCTGTTACATCCTTTAACTGCTCAGTCTGGTTTCGGGCTTTGGCAATGATTCGATTACGGCAAACTATAATAGCGCCAACAGGAATCTCGCCATTGTCAGCGGCTTCTTCCGCCAGACTAAGTGCCATTTCCATAAAATAATCGTCGGACATAAGAAAAAAGCCATTGCCGAAAAAGAGTAGGCGAGCTAGCCTTTTGCTCGCCTACTCTTTTTGAGCAGTTCTTATTATTGTTTCACTACTTTTCGAACCGTTTGTCGGTCACCAACTTGTATACGCAGAATATATATACCGCTTGGTTGGTTAGTCAGATCAAGTTCGTTAAGTCGGTTGTGTGTGGTATGCTGCAAAATTGGCTGACCCCCCAAACCCGTTAACGATAACGTAGCGGGTTCTTTAGTTAAAGGAAGGTTCAACTCCACTATCAGGCTTGTTTCGGTTGGTACGGGATACGTTTTTACCAGTGGATCGAGTGAGTTATCATCCACACCCAGTAACGTTGATATCGTAATTGTAGCGGTGCCGGATACCGATCCAGAACCACAGCTATTGGTGACATTAGTCAAACGATACGTTGTTGTGCGAGCAGGTCGGGCTTCCAAAATGTATGGGCTGGTGGTTGCCGTAGCGGAGTAACTGCGGATACTATCGGCATAGGCCACATTCCAGGGCCCATCTCCCCCAAGCGTGAGCGTCAGATTTACGGGCGTACCCTCATTGACATTTTGTGTGCCGCTCAAAATAGCCGATGGTAATGAACTAACCGTCAGCAGAGTAGGGCTGTTACTGCCTGTAATACCCACTTCGGGGTTGTCTGCTTTCACCCGAACATAATATTGACCACTTGGCAACGTAGCAGGTAATGAGCCAATTATGGGGGAGTTACTAGCAGTAGCCACTATAGCGTATTTTTTCGTCGTATCGGCAAAACTAATCATCTCTATCCTGAAGATATTTTCAAAATTGAAGTCTCCTGTTGTCGCAAATGGAACCGCAAGTGATGAGCCAGCACATAAGGTTGATGTTCCTAATGAACTGGTCGAGACGGTTGGTACACGGACCGTAATGATAGCTGTTGCGGGATTTCCGGGCAAGCCAATTCCGCAACCATTGTTAACAGCTGCTACCTGATACGTTGTATTACCACGAGGTAATACAGAGATGGTTGTGTCGGTACGTGATGTGCCTGCATAACCACCCGTAATACTGTAGCTATATGGACCTGACCCCGTAAACTTTAGTTGCAAAGGGGCTCTCTGACCCAGATTGACATTAACTATTGGGGCTAGTAGGGATAGTGTTGGCGTTGTATTGACAACGACTCGAATTGTTGACCGTGAGCTATAACAACCGTTCGTAGCAATCTCATAAACATAAAAAGGGTCTCCTGCGATGTTTATGTTTGTATTGATTGTTGATGGCGTGGGTGCATCATTGCTAACCCTGCCGTATGGATCAATCCATTTTAGCTGGCTACCTGTTTCGCCAACTGCTTCCAGTGGAACCGCTTTGTCGTTGATACAATACGTAACCAACGATTTCGGTACAGCTGGGGCTGGTGGCGAGGTAATGGTTACCTGGATAATGGCTCTGGTGCTCTCGCAGCCGCTTACCGTCTGACTAACCTGATAAACCTGCGTACCCGCCCGGTCAATAGCGGGTGTAGGAGCATTAGGGAACTGGCTCCCATCTGTATTGTACCATTTTAGATTTGGGCCGTTGGCGTTAGCGTCCAAGGCTTTCACATTTTGCTGTGGCTGGTCCTGTTGAGCCAGACAGTAATTAACGTTCGATACAGGCGGTGGACCCGGCAGTGGGTTAATCGTAACGGTTAGGCTTGCCTTAGAACTTTCACAACCTTCATTAGATAGCTGCGATACTTTATAAACCTGAGTGCCTACAGCGCCTGTAGTAGGTGTTGGTGCTCCGCCCAGAGAATTGTCAGACCCATCGTACCATTTAAAGGTTGAGCCAGATGAGCCAGAGGCCGTTAGTTGTTGGGCTGCTGCATTATTGCAAAAACTAACAGGGTTAACCCCCGGCGTGCCTGGTGTGGCTTTTACCCGCACACTTAAGCTTGTACGGGAGCTTTCACAACCGTTTACTGTTTGACTTACGTAATAATTAGTCGTACCAACAGTGGTATTTGTAGGTATGGGCGCGTCAACCGAGCTTGTTCCTCCACTAGCATTTGTGCCATACCAGTTAACTGTAGCACTGGCAACCAATGTAGCCGTTAATGGTGGTGAACCTGTACCCTGACAAAAATCAATGCCAGACGTAGCCGGTGCCTTGGGCGTAGATTTCACTTGAACGGGTATGCTTGCCCGGTCACTTTCGCAATTATTTACAGATTGTGTCACATAATATGATGTGCTGCCAATAGCCGTGGAGGCTGTGCTGGGTACAGTGGCGCTTGCAGATCCTGAACCGCCCGTTGCGTTAGTTCCGTACCAGAGGAGATCCTGTCCGCTGGCTGATAAAGCCTGTGCTGAACTACCTTCGCAGTATGCACCAGGAACTACAACTGTAGGAGTGGCTGGTATTGCATTAACGGCAACGGTCAAGGCGGCACGGGCACTTTCGCAACCGCTAACGGATTGACTAACGTAATAAATAGTCGTTCCCAATGTCGTGGTTGACAGTGACGGTGGTGTAGATGTAGATGTTCCACCGGTTACTGTGTTATACCAGTTGAGAGATCCACCCGTGGATGGTATTGCTGTCAGTACATAGCCAGTTCGGTTTTGGCAAGTTATAAGTGGATTGCTAATTCCCGGTGCTTTGGGTACTGGTTTGACCGTTACGGCAATAGTCGCTTGTGAACTTTCGCACCCATTGAGTGTCTGGCTAACGTAATAGTTAATCGTTCCAGCCTGACTGGTGTTAGGTATGCTTGGTGTTGCTGATGCTATACCGCCTGAGTTGTTCCCGTACCATTTTAACGTGCCGCCTGTTGCTGGTGTTGCCGATAATGCAATTGCTGTTTGGCTCTGGCAGTAGGTAGGTGCTGGTGTTGTCGCTGGCGCAGCGGGCTTAGGATTTACAACAACCAAAATTGCTGCTCGCGGGCTTTCGCAATTATTTACAGTTTGTGTTACATAATAAACTGTATTACCAACGGCCGACGCGGCTGTACTGGGTATTGTAGCAATGATAGAACCAGAGCCACCTGATGCATTGGTGCCGTACCATTTCAAACTCTGGCCGGTAGCTGAAAGGGCTGCCACTGTTGCTCCTTCGCAGTAAGTTGACGCAGTAGGAATAGTCGGCGCGGCTGGTGGGCTTTTAACCGTTACAACAATACTAATACGCGGGCTTTCACAGCCGTTTAGCGTTTGGCTGACATAATAGGTTGTCGGACTGAGGCTTGTCGTTGAGAGTACAGGCGAAACCGACGAAGCCGTTCCGCCTGTTGCGTTGGTACCATACCAATTGAGCGTTGCCCCTGGTAATGGGTTTGCTACTAATGCTGGTGGTATATCACCCTGACAATAAGATAGAGGAGTCGTTACACCAGGCGCAACTGGGGTCGTAACGGTAAGGGGATCTGTACTTGTTGTTGACGCAATCGTTGGCGTACCAGTACTTGACTTGACCTGAATACGATAAGCTGAACCCCCAGCCGCTGAGGCTGGAATAGTAGCGTTAATGGTTCCTCCGGTTCTGCTCGTAAGCGTGCCTATAATGGGTGAACTGGCAGAAACAAAACCCGTCACATCAGATAGGTAAGCTGTAAATACATTCCCGGCAGCAAATGAACTACTTGTTGTAAACGTAACTGTAAGACCATTACCCGGACAGACAGGTGCCGAAGGGAAAGTAACTTTGGTTATGGTCTGCGCCAAGCTGAGGGAAGGTATTCCGGCAAGGCATAACCAGGCAAACAAACAGGAGTAAAAAATACGTCCCTTCATAAAACAGGAGAATAAAGCGGTTATGGGGCTAAAGTTAACGCATTTATGTACGATAAACAGGTGCCGGTAAGGGGTCATCCATATCTACTT
Source organism: Spirosoma flavum (assembly GCF_042686045.1). NCBI lineage: Bacteria > Pseudomonadati > Bacteroidota > Cytophagia > Cytophagales > Cytophagaceae > Spirosoma > Spirosoma flavum. The sequence continues at coordinate 323,879 of NZ_JBHUOM010000048.1, read as the reverse complement.
AAGCAGTACAAGTATAGATAACAGGCTACTATCGACTTGACTTTTAGCCGATAGTTTGGCTAGTTTATGAGTGTCTCTATTAAAACACACCTTTGTAGAAACCCATAGCAATAAAAATGCCACTTCATAGTAGAAGTGGCATCGACTAACATCATAGCAATGGTAGACTGGGTTTAGTAATCTCACCAGATCATAAAGTAATTATTGAATAGCACTATAAATCACCTCATGGATGCGTCGGCGAAGCTTTGTTGTATTAATCGAGTTATTACCGGCTGTCGGGTAAATGCGGTTAGACAGGAATATGAAAATCAGTTCTTCATCGGGGTCAACCCAAACCACATTTCCCGTAAAACCTGTGTGGCCGAACGAGCGCGGTGATGCCTGCTGAGCCATATAAACACTGCTTGTACTTTCGGGGTTAGGCTTGTCCCAGCCGAGTGACCGGTGACTACGGTTGCTCAGGGTTTGTGTAAAAAAGGGAACCGTCATGGGTTGGAAAATACGTTCGTCGCCATACTCACCTTTTTGGAGATTCATCTGCAAAAGCGTGGCAATATCGCGGGCGTTGCCAAATAACCCGGCATGGCCGGAAATGCCGCCCTGTACAGCCGCCATCTGGTCATGAACCGTACCAACCAAAAGCTGATTTCGATAGTATGTATCTTGTTCGGTTGGGGCGCATTGTGGATGAGGCAGACGCTGTAAAGGCGTAAAGCCGAGTTGGTGCAGGCCCAATGGCTTATACACGTTTTCGGTAACGAACTTATCCAGTGACTGCTTACTGAGCCGTTCGACAATCTTCTGCAAGGTCAAAAAATTCAGGTCGCTATATAAATAGGCAGGTTTGCCCGATTCATCTGTCTTGCGCGACATAGGCGACTGAACTACCCATTTCCAGACCGAATCTCTTAATGCGGGAACACCCCAGAGTGTTGGTGCAATCTGAAGTGTATGCAGGCTATCATGCGTAGCTGCGTAGTATTCGGCTTTCAATCCTCCACCCGGTAGCCGAGTGCGGTCCCAGGTCGTTGGGTAATATGACACCATGCCCGATTGGTGCCAGAGTAAGTCTTGAACAGTAATATTCTGCTTATTTGTGTTACGCAGTTCCGGCAGGTAAACCGATGCTTTTTGAGTTATGTCTATCTGTTTACGGTCATACAATACCATAACCGACTGTAAAGTAGCCAGCACTTTCGTCAGTGAAGCCAGATCATACAAGGTTTCATCGGTTACCTTCTCAGCATTGGGGGCGTAGGTTAACGCCCCGAAGTTCTTGCTATAAATGATTTTACCTTTCCGGGCAACCAGAATTTCACAACCGGGTACAACGTGATTTTTGACCGCACTTTGCGCAATGGCGTCAATCTGGGTCAGTATTGCCGATTTCATGCCGACGCTTTCTGGCGAACCAACCGACAGCCGCCCTTCGGGATGTAGGGTTAGCCCCGTACCCACTTTCAGTTCACCTGTAGAAATGGGCAGTATACCCCTTGCGCCCAAACCACCGAATAGAATTTGGGGCACTACCCGCTGCATATCGTCGAGTTCCTGATACGCGCAAACCAGCGCATCGGCTCCAGAGAATTGGAGCAAACTATAGGGTGACCCAAACGCCGTGACAATCACTTTGGTACCCCGCTGTTTCAGGCGGGTGATTAAATCGAGCGAAGGTTTCGTGATGCCGTATTTTCGTAGGGCTGATTCACTCATCCGATGGAAACTAACGACCACCGTATTCGCGTCGCCTATCTGAGCTACTATGTTATTGAGATCAGCTTCCGAAACGGGCTTTTCGGGGAAAGCCAGCGTCAGGAAAGGTGCGTACTGGTTCAGGGTTTTCTGGAATACATTACCCGGTTCGGCTCCAATAGCTATCGAAGCCAGTTTCAGCGTGTCTAAATGCTTCAGCGGCAACAGGCCATTCTGGTTATCAACGACCGTTACCGATTGCTCACACAGTTCTTGTTTTAGCAGTTTCGCTTCGGGCGAGTTGAGTTCCGTTGATAAACCCGCGAGATCAATGGGTTTGTATTGACCAAGACCAGCCCAGTATTTTGCACGAAGAATTTTTTTGACTTTCTCGTCAACCAACTCCTGAGTAATGACACCTTGCTGAATGGCATTCAAAATATTCGTTGCCGCATCCCGGACATTCTCAGGATAAAGTAAAATATCATTACCTGCAATCAACGCGCGGAGGTTAACGTCCATGGCTTTAGGCGACCGGCTGATGCCCCCCATGTTTAGCGCGTCTGTGAAGACCAGTCCCCGGAAACCAAGCTCTTTTTTGAGTAATTCGGTAACGATTTTCTCCGACAGAGTTGCGGCCAGCGCGGGCGTATTGTCCATTACCGGTACGTGTAAATGACCTGTAACAACGCCCATTAAACTATCGGCAATAAGTTTACGGAATGGATATAAGTCAATATCCCGCATTTGTTCGGACGACCGACTAACCGTTGGCAGCGTATGGTGCGAGTCAGCACTGGTATCGCCATGACCCGGAAAGTGTTTAGCGGTTGCAATAACATGGGTCTGTTGCAGGCCACGCATGTAAGCCGATGCTTTCAGAGCTACGTTCTCTTTTGATTCACCAAACGACCGAACACCAATAACTGGGTTTGCGGGGTTGCTATTAATATCTGATACAGGGGCAAAATTGATATGAATGCCTAACCGATGACACTGACGCCCAATTTCAGAACCCATCCGGTAAATCAGTTCATTATCCCGAATGGCACCGAGTGACATTTGTTTCGGAAATTCCATTGTACTGTCCAGCCGCATTCCCAACCCCCATTCACCATCAATGCCAATAAGCAATGGTATCTTGGATTCCGCCTGATATCGATTTGTTAGAACGGCCTGCCGATAAGGACCGCCCTGAAAGAAAATTAATCCGCCTATATGATTAGTCTGAATAAGATGGTCAATGTATTGATAATGATTGTCGTGGCGGTTTGAAAAGGTGGCTACCATGAAAAACTGCCCAATTTTCTGTTCGGGAGTCAGCGAGTGAAAAACGCTGTCGACCCAATGCTGACCACTATCAGACATGACGAACACCTCGACCGGTTTGGCGGCTGGCCCATATTTGTAGGAAGCAATAGCCGTTCGAGATGCGTTGGCTACTACCCGTTTGGCGGTCACTTTGTGGGCCGTCTTATGAGCAAGTCTCGCCCAAAAGTTGCGGCCCGGCTTAGTTAAACCAAAGGCAGTTAATAAACTGACGAACAGGAGGCCGACGAGTAAAATTGGGCGTACAACAATATTCCGCATGGGCACTCAATAAGTAAAAAGAAATAGTCAGTTGATCGTGGTTTTAGGCCAAACCATAAAAATAGCCAAAGCCTATCGAAAACCATAGCTCATCGTCGAATTGTCTAACTTTTTAACGAAATAATGTATGCTAATTGTTCTTAGTATCGGATTAATACAAAATTAAATTTATCAAGCTGCCTTTAGCTTCATGATAATCAACTACTTGGATGAAACTTATACGCAATAAAATAGCTACAAAAAACATTTCCGGTACCACCAGTAAATAAGTACAGCATGCTATTCTGCCCGAAGACTGGGCTTCACGAAAGTGAGCGTTTAACCGCGATAACTATAGAAAAAATTATCTGGATGCCCTCTTGTAGGAAGATGTGAAATGAAAAAAGCCCAGAGATGGGCAGATGAGGAATACCAGCGCAGTGCGTGTTAGCAACTGGATAAAGCAAGAAGAAAACAGAATTGGTATTCTTTACTTAATAAGTCCGCGCTGGACGCATGTGCGTTAAAGCTGCTATCAAACGTTCGCCAAAAACTGCTTTCGTTGCCTGAATAGTCTGAACCGTCTGTTGCCAACAAACGGAAGTAGTCACTTTATTTTTAACCACCAACGACGTTGACGTTTTCGACTGCATCTGCTTCCGGGCAGCAAACATGTTGTGTGGATGCCCCATGCTGAATGCCTGCCCGCTGATGCTTACTAACAAAATACCGATTACGACGAAAGTTTTCATGGCCTTTAATGTCTTAGAACAATGCAAAGATATAGGTTTAGTTTGGTATCTTGCAATACATAGTACTATATTTTTGAAAAAATATTTTAATCGTTGGGCGACCGGTGAAAGACTGAGCGGAAAATGGCCAATCGCTCACCGGTTACCCGATGAATTATTCAATGACAATTCGTTTTACCGCGCCGTCTTCATTTTGTGTAACGGTAATAAAATAGGCACCCTGCGGCTTTTTGCCTAAATCAATTTGTCCAACAAACTCGCCAGAGAAATCTTTAATGTCACGTTTAGCAACTTCTTTACCCTTTGGATTTGTGACAACAATGCTCACATCGCCTTTAGCGGGTGCCGTAAATCGAATATTCAGTTGTTCCTGTACAGGGTTGTTTGGGTACGCATCCAGTCCACGAATGGTTGACGGTTTACCGCTAAAGTTCCGAGACCAATTTTCGAATGGCTGGACAAACTGTCGGTCGAAGTCTTTGGGAAACTCAAACTTGAACCGGTTCACCCGGTCAGCTAACGAATCGAAATTTTGCCGAAACTCATACCGCCAGCTTTGATTATTATCGAAGTTCTGGTTAGCTCTGGGCAATTTCCCCCGCTGAACATAGGCATCGGTGGGTGAACGTTTTCTGCCGGAGTTGGTACGTTCACGGGTTACAATCTGGTCGCCATCTGTATCCTCGACAATAATTGTCATTTGCCGCTTACTGCCATCTTTGCGGGATGCCTTCAGCGAATCAACCAGTTTCATAACCATTTTGTCGCGTTGGGAATCGCTCATCCCATCCATGTGATAGGTGCGTTCGATTTCTCGAACCTCACTACCGTTGCGCTCGATAATTCGGACATTTACCTCATTCTTATCTGATTTCGTTGATGGACTGGTTTGGGCCTGCGCCATAGCAACTCCGCTAAACGCGGCAGCCAGCAGTAGGCCCGACGCGAACTGGTATCGGGCAAAAACTGTTTTTTTCATAGTACGAGATAGTTGCAAACGAAGGAATGATAAATTGCTAAATCGATTGATACTGGGGTTGTTAAAGTTTGTTAACGAGCCAATTAGTAGCTAACTCGATTCGTACTTTTACTAACAGTTGTTACTGTTTTCTTATAGATGGAAAAGCTGGACAAAGGTTGCATGAGCAAGCAAAAAAATGTCTAAAGAACGCATACGCTGGATTGTCGCGCTGATGGCTATCGGGCTATTGGGACTGGTAGGACTGCAATTATACTGGATTAGTAGTGCGTTGCAGTTGCAGAAAGAACAGTTTGCATATAAAGTGACCGATGCCTTGCAGGAGGTCGTCCGAACGCTGGAGCGACAGGAAATTGTTTACCTGACCAAGCAGCGCATTCAGACACGCGAACAACAGAATCGGTTAATGGCTATCGCCAAAAAAGAAGGTCGGTCGGGCACCAAAGTGGCCGATGAACACCAGATTGCGGGTAATGAGTCTACGTATCCGGCCCAAATAAAACAAGCTCATTCATCAGCAGGCACACGGCAAGTGCTGCCGCCCGGCATGACACCAGCTGGTGCTGTAGTAGTTCAATCTGACGCGTTACAACCCATTGTGCGCCCACTCTCGGCTGAACAAATGGCTGTCGTCGAAGAGTTTTTTCACCAGCAAGATGAGCTTATGGCTGTTGGCGACTGGCAAACACAGTTAGCTCAACAACAGCAATTTGACCATTGGGTCGAGAATGTATTGAACAATGAACTTAGCCGTATTAATAACCAGGTGGGGCAGGATTCGTCTGTTCGTGCGGCCAGAAACCGAATTCGGCGGGCTACCCAACAGCGGAAATTACAAGCGGGCAATACACTGGTACCTGCCAAGCCCGGTTTCCCAACTCGTCCGGTAAGTATGAGTCAGCATCGGGCTGAAGAGCAATCGCACATGATTAAAGATGTGCTTAAGGGCTTGCTTTTGTCCGACAGACCCATTGAAGATCGTGTTAACCGGCTGGCACTCGATACGTTACTCCGACAGTCGTTGGCTGAGCGGGGCATTAATATTCCGCTTGCCTATGCTGTTCGAACCCGCCAACGGCCCCGATTTCTGTTCACGTCAATGGGAGTCGAAGCACAGCAGTTTGACGAAAATGGGTATAAAGCGGCCCTGTTTCCAAACAACTTACTCGAAACGGGTAATTATGTCTATGTCTATTTCCCGACGCAGCAGCAGTTTATACTAGGCCGCTTAGGTTTTACTTTTGGCGCATCAGTGGTGATGATTCTGGTTATTCTCGCATGTTTCTACATCGCTATCAGCACGATTGTCCGACAGAAAAAATTGGCTGATATCAAGAATGATTTCATCAATAATATGACCCACGAGTTCAAAACGCCTATTTCGACTATCTCGCTAGCGGTCGAAATGGCGCAGGAACAACTTCGGGGCGACGAAGAAGATGGGCGTAATTCATTGACGCAACTCGAGCCTGCCAGACTAACCCGCTATATGGGTATTATCCGGGATGAAACACGGCGGTTAGGTTCACATGTTGAAAAGGTATTACAAATGGCTTTGCTGGATAGGGGAGAGATTAAACTCAATCTATCACCCGTGAACGTACATGATGTTATCGAAAAAGTGCTGAATAATCTGGGACTGCAAATTGAACAGCGTGGGGGTGAGGTCGATCTTCACTTCGATGCTGACCGGGAAGTAGTGGAAGCTGATGAACTGCACTTGACCAACATCGTTTATAATCTCTTGGACAACGCCCTTAAATACTCGCCCGAAAGTCCATACATTACACTTAGCACACATAGCCTTCCCGAAGGGTTATCTACACCGGGCACATCCATGCCGGGCGTTAGTATTACGGTAACCGACCAGGGATTGGGCATGACGAAAGATCAAACCAGCCGAATTTTTGAGAAGTTTTACCGGGTACCAACTGGTAACCGACATGATGTAAAAGGATTTGGGCTGGGACTGAGTTATGTAAAAAAGATGATTGACGAACATCACGGCCAGATTATGGTCGAAAGCCAGCCAGGAAAAGGCAGCTCATTTGAGGTCATTTTACCGTATAAACAACCTGTACAGTAACCCGTTTTTTATGACGGGAATCTGTTAACCGACATTATGCCAACCATTCTCCTCGTTGAAGATGACCCGAATCTGGGCCTGTTAGTGCAGGAATACCTGACTATGAAAGGGTACACTACCGACCGTGCTACCGATGGTAATCAGGGTCTGCAACTATTTATGGCGGGAAAATACGACCTATGCATCTTCGACGTGATGATGCCGAAAAAAGACGGATTTACGCTGGCGAAGGAAGTCCGAATGGACCACCGTGATGTGCCAATTATTTTCCTGACGGCTAAATCGATGCAGGAAGATACTATTCAGGGGTTTAAGGTTGGCGCCGACGATTACATGACCAAGCCCTTCAGCATGGAAGAGTTGCTGCTAAGAATTCAGGCGATTCTTCGTCGTTACCAACGCTCAGCCGAATCGATAGAGCCGACTACGTACCAAATTGGCTCATTCTCATTTGATTATCCCCACCAATTGCTTACCCGAGCTACCGAAGATAAGTCGGCTGATGCTACAGAATTGCTGCCGCAGAAACTGACCAGTAAGGAATCGGAGTTATTAAAATTGCTGGCACAGAACCTGAATCAGCCGGTCAGTCGTAGTTTTGCCTTGAAAATGGTTTGGGGCGACGATTCATACTTCAACGCCCGAAGCATGGACGTGTACGTAACAAAACTGCGCAAATACCTCAAAGAGGATTCAACGGTTCAGCTTGTTAACGTACATGGCGAAGGATTCAAACTGATCGTCTGATGACTGTATTAGTTGTTGTCTCTAAACCGGGGCTGATGCTAACGGAATCATCATCCGGGAACCGAAAATTGTAAATAATGAACTTAATTCGTCGTCCGCGTCGGAACCGCCAATCGGCTGTTATCCGCGATATGGTACAGGAAACCCGCTTGTCGGTCACTGATTTTATTTTGCCGGTTTTCATCACGGAAGGTAAAAATGTTCGGTCAGAAGTATCGTCCATGCCGGGTATTTACCGGTTCTCATTAGATCTGCTGCTCAATGAAATTCAGGAATGTGTTGACCTCGGAATCAAAACGTTTGACCTGTTTCCTAACCTTTCCGAATCGAAGAAAGACAAATACGCCACTGAAAGCTATAATCCCGACGGGTTGTATCTGCAAACTATCCAGACGATCAAAAACCGCTTCCCCGACGTAGCTATAATGACTGATGTGGCGATGGACCCCTATAGTTCAGACGGCCATGATGGGATTGTTGAAAATGGTAAAATTCTTAATGACCCAACGCTGGAAGTTTTAGGCAAAATGGCTCTCGCACAGGCCCAGGCTGGTGCCGATATTGTTGGCCCATCTGATATGATGGATGGTCGTGTAGGCTACATTCGGCAAGTACTGGATGAGGGAGGCTTTCATGAGGTGGCCATCATGTCTTACGCGGCTAAGTATGCGAGTGCTTTCTACGGTCCCTTTCGCGATGCGCTCAATTCGGCACCGAAGTTTGGGGACAAGAAAACGTATCAAATGAATCCGGCTAATAGTCGGGAAGCGCTTATTGAGGCCCAGCTTGATTTCGAAGAAGGGGCTGACTTCCTGATGGTGAAGCCCGCCTTAGCGTATTTAGATATTATTAAACTGCTGAATGATAATTTCCATTTGCCCATTGCTGCTTACAATGTCAGTGGCGAATATGCAATGATCAAAGCTGCCGCACAAAATGGCTGGCTTGATGGCGAACGCGCTATGATGGAATCACTTATGGCAATTAAGCGAGCGGGAGCCAATGTTATTTTGACCTATTTTGCAAAGGAAGCAGCCCGACTCTTATGACTAAACTTCTGATTCGTAATGCCCGATTAGTCAACGAGGGGCAAATTATAGAGACCGACGTATTAATAGAAAGCGGGTTTATCTCCCAAATTAAGCCGGGCTTATCTGACACGGGTACTATCCAGATTATTGATGCCAAGGGAAAGTATCTTTTGCCGGGTGTTATCGATGACCAGGTGCATTTTCGAGAACCCGGACTGACCCATAAAGCTACAATTCAATCGGAAGCGCGGGCTGCTGTGGCGGGAGGTGTTACCAGCTTTATGGAAATGCCCAACACCGTTCCGAATGCGCTAACTCAGGAATTGCTTGCCCAGAAATACGCTATTGCCGCGTCTACGTCGCTGGCTAATTACTCGTTTTTTATGGGAGCATCGAACGACAATCTCGATGAGGTCCTGCGAACGAATCCAGATACTGTTTGTGGTATTAAGGTATTTATGGGCTCATCGACGGGCAGTATGCTGGTTGATAATGAGCAAGTTCTGGACGGGTTGTTTCGTCAAAGTCCAATGCTCATTGCCACCCACTGCGAAGATGAAGCTACTATACGGATCAATACAGAACGATATAAGCGCGAGTATAGTGACCAGACTGGACCACGTCAGGCTACAGCGGCTCTGCATCCGCTTATTCGCAACGAAGAGGCTTGTCTGAAATCGTCGTCTCTGGCTGTGGAATTGGCCCGGCAGCACAATGCCCGGTTGCACATACTACACATTTCAACCGCCGACGAACTGATTTTATTCGACAACAAACTTCCCCTTACTGAAAAACGTATTACGGCTGAAGTTTGCGTGCATCACCTCTGGTTCGACAGTGACGACTACGCAACGCTGGGGAACCAAATCAAGTGCAATCCAGCCATCAAAGCCCCGCATCATAAAGTAGCCTTGCTGGCCGCGTTGATAGATGACCGCCTGGATATTGTTGCCACCGACCATGCTCCACACACGTGGGCCGAAAAACAGCACCCTTATTGGCAGGCTCCGTCGGGTTTACCATTAGTGCAACACCCATTGTTGATGATGCTTGAGTTTGTTGAGCAGGGTAAGCTATCTCTCGAGACAGTTGTTCGTAAAATGTGTCACGCCCCTGCCGATTGCTTCCAGATTGACCGACGGGGCTATGTCCGTGAAGGCTATTGGGCCGACCTCGTTCTGGTCGATATAGCCCAGCCGACAACTGTTTCCTCCCAAAACATTCTGTATCAGTGCGGTTGGTCGCCATTGGAAGGGCATACGTTTGGGGCTAGTATAACGCATACGATTGTTTCGGGTAAATTGGTTTATGAAAACGGTCAGTTTATGACTAACCAGCCGGGTGAGCGGTTATTATTTGTCCGATAAAATCGAAAAATTTAGCTAAAAACCTTGTACAATCAGGTTGACGAACCGTATCTTTGCAGTCCCAATACGGGGAAATTCCTGCCGAAGTGGTGAAATTGGTAGACACGCACGTTTCAGGGGCGTGTGTCTTTACGGACATGCGAGTTCGAGTCTCGCCTTCGGCACAAGAGCCTGTTAGCAATCGCTGACAGGCTCTTTGCTTTATTACCCCATCTCAACCCTTTCCCAACTCGTCTTCTTATATTGGTGAAGTATATACCAGAAGGTAAAGACAGATGCCGGAATCGCTACCCACACACCATACGGCACTAGTGTTAGACCGAAGTGCGAAAGACCAACAATGGCCAAAACAATACTGACTAATAATCCACGAGCCGTATTATTTTGTTTCAGAGCATCTGGCGCTACCGAAAACGGCATATAGCGTGTTGACAATAAAGCCGCGCTAACGAGCATTATTAATGAGTTACTGAACGCCAATAACACGTCATTGATTTTGTCGAGGCCGTAGCGGTAAAGAATGTAACTCGCCAGTAAAGTATAGAAGGGAATCAAAAGCTTTATTATCAAAGCTTTTAACGATCCCGAAAGCACATCGCCGGGAGCTTGGATAGGAGCACTGCCGTAAATCCAGGATGCCTTATAATTATCTGAAATGCCCAGTTGATACTGAGCTACCATTACATAAAGACCCGCGAAATAAAGAGCGAAAAGATAAAAGAAACCGCTTGACCCGATGCTCCGACTCTGAAATGACATGGCTACGACGTAGGCAAGTCCGAAGCCCAATTGAGGATATGTTTTGAGTTTGAATTTACGATCTCGGCCAGTTATGCGCCATGTAAATGTAAAAGCGGCTCGTTCGAGTGCATTAGTCGTAGCCCAGGTAGCTAGTTTCTCCAGCCAGTTCGTTCTGACCGACTGTGTTCGTGGAGCTGAAAGAGGTGATGCTTCAGACTGGCTTTCGTTATCAATACCACTTAATTTCTGCGTAAAATTGGCCGTTAAAAAACGGTTCATGAACCACAAACCGGCAAATGGCATCAGCAATGCCAATGAGCCAAAAATTATGTGGGTTGAGTCTAGTATAGGTTGAATGAATACATCGACGGTAGCCGCCATCCACATAGGTGGAATCAGATAATGCCACCATGTATGTTCGATAGTTTGTGTTAATATTTCCCGGGAATCGATCAGGCGTGGCAGGAGTTGATAGCCTCCGTAGAATAGTACGGCCATCACAATCTGGAAATAGTTGATAACCTCGCGTAGCTTCTCTTCATTGATGAAACGCATCAGTACCAAATAGAATACGTTGGTTAGGAAGACCATCAGTACCGCCGATAGCAGACTCATTGTTAGGAACGTTAATGCCGCTAACGCGCCAAACCGGTACCCAATAACCAAAACGCCACCCACCGACAATGATAAAGCAATGGCAAATAAGTAGCTGCTAATGTGCACGATTCGAGCTAGCCATAGGGTTCGGCTGCCAACGGGGCGGGGCAAAATAATCTGATTATCGGAGGAGTCTAGAATGACTGATGAGAAATCGGAGATAAGCGTCATGGCGCACAGGGCCATGATGTAAGAAAATTGTAAGGTGAGCGGAAAGAATAGCATATCTCGCTCTGGGGTCGACAGCATTGCTAAGCTAATAAGTCCACCCACAAGGGTGTAGATACCCAAAACACGGGTAAAATTGCTGTTGCTTTCAGCTGACGGTTTACCGTAACGGCCCAAACTAACGAGGCTCCGGCGGTTATCCATTATCAGTTTTACCTGTACTATAGCCCGCAATTGACCATAGTCAGCGCCCAGTAACCGAAATAACGATTGAACCCGATCAAGGAGCCAAAGAATAAGCGTAGTCATAATGTTGTTGCCGGGCTGGCATTCCAGCATGGCAAGAAGGTCAATTTTTGAGTGCGTGGATAAATTCTTCGGCTATATCCGTTTGACCGTTGCTGCCGGTGAGTTGGGCAAACAGTTGTTCGAGCGATTCGGGTCGTTGGTGCTGTAATTCGGCAAAGGTGCCATCGGCAATAATCTGACCCTGATTGATAATAATAATTCGGTCCGAAATCTTCTCGACCACATCCATAATGTGTGAGCTGTAGAAAATTGTTTTACCGCTAGTAGCCAACTGCCGCATTATCTCTTTGACCAACACAACGGCGTTAGCATCCAAACCCGAAAGGGGTTCGTCCAGAAAAATGACATCGGGGTTATGAAGCAATCCTGAAATGAGCAGAACTTTCTGCCGCATACCCTTCGAAAAGGTTGTCATGCGGGCATTGGCATGGTCGCTAAGCTGAAACAGGCGCAGCATTTCAAGGGCTCTGCGTTCAATATGAGTGGTATTTAAGTCGTACAACTGTCCAATAAACTGTAAGTATTCTATCGGTGTCAATGTGTCGTACAGAGCTGCGTTTTCGGGAACGTAGCCAATGCGACGTTTTATTTCAAGCGCCTGTGTTCTTACATCCATGCCCAGCACAGTAGCTTCACCCGTATAATCGGGAAGCATACCAATCAGGATTTTGATCGTTGTCGACTTCCCCGCACCGTTGGGGCCAATGTAGCCCACTATCTGACCGGGAGACACGCTTAGGTTAATACCTTTCAAAACAGGCGTTGACCCGTATGATTTATAAATGTTCTGTAGTTGGATAACGGGCGTCTGATTCATTAACTATGAGCTGTGTTCTCACGAAATCTACGCAAAAAGTCCCGCTCAGCAACAAGCTAAACGGGACTTTCGGTAAGTTGACAGGAAGAATGGTTATGCAACCATTTCTTCACTTTCCACTAAGTTATGTTTCACTAGGTATTCCGCAATTTGCACAGCGTTGGTCGCGGCTCCTTTGCGGAGATTATCTGCCACAATCCACATGTTCAACGTTTTGGGCTGGCTCTCATCGCGACGTATACGACCGACAAATACCTCGTCTTTGCCGTGGGCCGTTAGGGGCATTGGGTAAATTTTATTAGCCGGATCATCCTGCACAATGACGCCTTCGGCATTGGTCAGGATATCAACGACTTCGCTTAGGTCAAACTCGTTTTCAAATTCGACATTCACCGCTTCGGAGTGACCCCCGATGGTTGGAATACGAACTGTTGTCGCCGTAACTCGGATTGTGTCATCACCCATGATTTTCCTGGTTTCGTTGACCATTTTCATCTCCTCTTTTGTATACCCATTGTCGAGGAAAGAGTCAATATGCGGTAATACATTCAGGTCGATTGGATGCGGGTATACTTTATCAACACCCTGTTTTCCCGTACGTTCAGCAAAAAGTTGATCAACAGCCGCTTTGCCTGTCCCCGTCACCGATTGATAGGTTGAGACGACAATGCGTTTGATTTTGTACCGATCGTGAAGCGGTTTCAAGGCCACAACCATCTGAATAGTCGAGCAATTTGGATTAGCAATAATTTTGTCTTCCGGCGTCAGCGTGTTCGCGTTGATTTCAGGTACGACTAATTTTTTGCTGGGGTCCATGCGCCAGGCTGATGAATTGTCAACGACCGTGATTCCAGCTTCGGCAAATTTTGGAGCTAGAGCAAGCGACGTACTGCCACCGGCGGAAAAAATCGCAATGGCAGGTTTGGCAGCAATAGCGTCCTCAAAGCCAACAACCGTGTAAGATTTACCCTTGAACTCGACCTGTTTACCAACCGAACGCTCGGAGGCAACGGGAATGAGTTCAGATACGGGGAAGTTACGTTCTGCCAGAACCTTCAGGATTTCGCTACCGACTAAACCAGTAGCCCCAACGACTGCGATTTTCATAATGATTTGTGCAATTGATTAGAGAATTGACCGTAAAAATACGGCAAAAGTTTGACGGACAGGAATTATAGTCTAAAAAAGTTAGAAACGTCCATGTAAACCAAGCCCCGAATTAGATAAGGATGAGTAGGGTGTTATCTGCCACGATATGCCACGTTGTTTTAAGGCTCTGTTATAGTATTGCACCGAACGCCGTACATGCTGACCGGGTATATTTAACCCCCAGCCGATCCCTGCCATAATTGCACCGCTCAATAATGTAAGTCCTCCTGCCGCGTAAGTATTTTGTCGCTGAGTGTCAATCCCAGTCTGGTAACCGGCAATTTGCCCGCCATACACTACGCCACCGGAAGACCCACTACAGGCATAACCCGTCGGACAAACATACGGTTGTTGAATTGTAAACTTTCCGTCGGCCCCCGGCCCATTCGATCCCATAATTATTGCGCCGACAATTATTGACGTAAGTCCACCCGCAATGAGCCAGGCTCCAGCTTTCCGGCTGTTGATATAGGCATTAAATTCGTGCATAGCCTCTGGATTACCCGAAGCCATAATATATGGTCCCAAATCTTTTGCCCGCCGAATATCAAGACCATCATACGTATATTGTGTCCGAACACTTCTGCCATAACGGCCGTAGTTGGCTGGCAACAAATCACTTTCAATATGCTTGAGATTCTCCTGACGATACGGTAATAAGGACGGTGCGAGGGAATCTGTCTGTGCCCACAGCCTAAATGGATAGATGAGTAGAAGAAGCAGAAATTTTTTCATAGTAGTTGTTAAATTCTAAAGAAAGCTAACAAATACTGTGACTTGTAGGCATTAAAATATGAATAAATATTGATTAAATATTCTTAATTGAAGGTATAGTCCTGCACTGGCGTTATACAAATAGTTAATGGAATATCAGTGGGCTCGGCATCGTCAATTGCCTCAACCGGTTCAAAAAGCGATAAGCCAACTTTCAGACAATCTGGCCGAGAATGAGATAGAAAACGGTCGTAATATCCGCCACCATAGCCAACACGATGGCCTTGTTGATCAAAGACAAGTAAAGGAACAAGAACAATACGGAAATCAATTGGAGACAAGGGTTGATAACCCTGAGTTGGCGGTTCTGGGATGCCCCAGCGATTTTCTACGAGTGGTGTTTCGGGCGAAATTAAATAATGACCTAGCGTACTCTGAGCAGTATCGGTGACTGGCACAGCAATTTGAATATGCTTGAAAGCCGCCCATAAATGACGAATAATTAGCCACGTATCAACTTCGTTCGTTCGCTGGATTGGTAGAAATGTGTGAAGCATAACTGGTTCGGTAACCAGTTTGGTTTTAACCAAAAAATCGAAAAAAAGCTTTCCAATCAACTGGCTACGATGCTCAACCTCACGCGCTGTTAGGGCTTTGCGTTTAGTGAGATACTCACGACGTAAGTCGACCTTGTTCATATATTAACCACCGATTGGACCGAATCGATCGGTGTGTAGCGGTTTGGTTTACTCTAAACAAAGCTGCATTCGATAATCGAACGGATCGAATGCCGACAGCATTTTTTGTAGAAACTGGCGGTCGTTCAGGTAAAATGTCAGAAAATTTTCACTTCGTTCCTGTGGGCCTCCATTGGGGAAGAGGTCATCTTTAACCGCTAGTAATTGCCGGATACCCGTTTCTTGATTGCGTTCTTCAGCCCGTCGCATTTTCTTTTCAAGTCGGACAATGGCATTTGCAAATCGCTTTGTCTCGGCTAGTACGGCCTTTTCTAACGTTGGATCAACCATCTGCGCTTTGTGTAAAATAGCGTCGAGAGCTTTATGAACGGTCTTGTTTTCATTATCGAACTTAAGCGTATGGCGGGTGTGGATATCAACATATTCACGCTTAAGTTTGAGCTTATCCTGAAATAATTCTTCTGGTGTAAGGCCTAATTTGCAGATTCGTTTCGAACTCACAGCCGAAACATACATGGCGAAATTGCGTGGCATCAATAGTGGAAATGGCGTCTGATAATGCTCAAATACGCTCTTCAATTGCAGCCAGTACGGTACTTCTGACGGACCACCAATATAAGCCAGGTTAGGAAGAATAGTTTCCTGATATAGCGGACGTAGAACTACATTCGGGCTAAACTGCTCAGGATGTTTATCTAACAGATCCAACAACTCATCTTCCGAAAATTTCAGCTTAGTGTGCAACACCCGGTATGTGCCATCTTCCTTGCGCTCTATACGCTCGCGGAGTTGATCATCCAAGTAAAACAAGTTGATGTCGCGCGGGGCAATGACTGTTTTATAACCCATGCCTTCCAACAGATCGGTCTGCTCATGCACCAGTTCGCCTGATTTCTGCTGCGTTAGTTCGTCTCGCATGATGGGAGCGAAAACACGTTTCAAATCGGCATTGTCGGCATCCAAACACACCAGACCGTCTGCTCCGAATAGCTCGTTAACATAGTAGCGAGCAGCATCGGCAAGTGTAGTGTGTTTCAGGTAAGCGGCCTCAAACAGAGATAGTTTTTCGGGAATCTGGGCGAAAAGGGCTTTTAATTCCTGTGGATTCATGCGGCCAACTGCTCCCCGCTGTTCTGTTTGCCAGGCATAATTTTTACCCAGTAGCGTAAAATGGTTAATTTCAGCGAAGTCATGGTCTTCGGTCGCCATCCAGTATACCGGCACAAAATTATAGCTGGGATAAACTTCTTTTAATTGCCGGGCCAGATTTATGGTCGTGATTAATTTGTAGATAATGTAGAGAGGCCCCGTAAAAATATTGAGCTGGTGGCCTGTCGTAACCGTAAACGTGTTGGGCTGGAGCAACCCCGAAAAATCGGGCTTTGTGTCTATATTCTGGTATTGTTGTTCGAGCACATCAACCAAAACCTGTCGTTTCGACTCGTCGAATATTTTATCGTTTAGTTGATCTTTAAACGCAGATTTGTCAGGAAAACGACCGTAGAATGGTTTTAGACTATCTTTATCGGTAATGTAATCAAGGAAAAGGGGAGAAAACTGGCCGGTTGAGACAAGCGACAGGTACTGACAGTTCATGCGGTAGGCGGGGTTGCGTTTACCGGATTTTAACAACGAAAAAACCCGCAAGGTTCGACAGTGTCTCACAGGATTAACGTTCGTAGGTATTGACGGATTATAAAGTAGTGAGAATATAGGTCAATTGCGTTTTCAAATTAGGGATATCGTCAGTAATGACATCCCAAATGAGTGCCGAATCAACGCCAAAATATTCATGTACCAAGATGTGCTGTAGGCCGGTGATTTTACGCCATTCGACTTCAGGAAAGGCGGTCCTAACCGACGAATCGACGTGATTACAAGCTTCACCAATGATTTTAAGTTGTTTAACACAGGCAAACTTGCCAAAAACTTAGCAAAGGATTGATCAGCTATATAATCCTCAATTTATACGATTGCATCAAAGGCATGTTCAATACGTTGTTTATCGCCGAACCGACCTTTCATAAATGAGCTGTTTGTGTTGGTCAATGAAAGGACGAATACGAGAAGACAATCCGTTGGCAGATACTAAATCGACGGCCTTGTTTAGACGTTCTTCCAAGTCAAATTTCATCCCGACAAATTGTAAGCCAATAGGGCGGCTGTAATCCAGCTCTACAAGTAAATCAAGGTCACTTCGCGAATCGGCATCGCCCCGCGCATACGAGCCAAAAATGAATGCACGCACTACCGGTTTGTCTTGCAAGTAATGGCTAATGACCTCTAATTCGCTTGCTATCAGTTTCATACAGCTATTTAAACAACTTCTCCGTACAAATCAAACTCCTCGGCCTTGTCAATGCGTACATTGGCGAAATCGCCCAAACGGACATATTGCGTGGCAGGTATTAACACTTCATTATCCACTTCGGGCGAATCAGCTTCGGTACGACCGATAAAATAACCGCCTTCTTTCCTATCGAACAAGACTTTGAACGTCTGTCCAACTTTTTGCTGGTTTAATTCCTGGGAAATTCCCTGCTGAATCTCCATTAATTCATCGGCACGTTCCTGCTTTACGTCGGCTGGAACATCATCAGGCATAGTAAACGAGTGTGTATCGTCTTCGTGTGAATACGTAAATACACCTAAACGGTCGAAGCGCATCCGCTCCACAAAATCGTATGTTTCCTGGAACATAGCGTCTGTCTCGCCGGGGTGACCCGTAATCAACGTAGTGCGAAGGGTAATGCCCGGCACCCGCTCACGAATAGTTTGAATCAGATTCTCGGTTTTCTCGCGGGTAATCCCCCGACGCATGAGCTTCAGCAGTTCGGTCGAGCCGGTTTGCAACGGCATGTCTAAATAGTTGCAGACATTTGGCCTGTCGCGCATCACATCTAGTACTTCCAGTGGAAAACCTGATGGATAAGCATACTGCAACCGAATCCAGTCAATGCCTTCTACATCGGCCAATTGGTCAATAAGATCAGCTAGGTTACGTTTTTTGTAGATGTCAAGCCCATAATAAGTCAAATCCTGAGCGATCAGAATCAGTTCTTTAGTACCACGCCGAGCGAGTGAGCGAGCTTCAGTTAACAGCTCCTCTATGGGGCGAGATACGTGAACTCCGCGCATGAGCGGAATGGCACAGAATGAACACGGCCGGTCGCAACCTTCGGCTATTTTAAGATAGGCGTAATGAGTTGGCGTTGTCAGCAGCCGTTCGCCAACGAGTTCGTGCTTGTAGTCTGCACGAAGTGTTTTCAGCATCCGGGGCAATTCGTTTGTGCCAAACCAGGCATCAACGGTGGGCATTTCAAGTTCGAGTTCGTCTTTGTAACGGTGTGAAAGGCAACCCGTTACGTAAACTTTATCAACTATGCCCGCTTCTTTTGCATCTACGTAGCGCAGAATTGTGTTGATGGATTCTTCCTTAGCATTATCAATAAATCCGCACGTATTAATGACAACGATATTAGCATCATCTTTTTTCGACTCGTGCGTTACGTTCATGCCGTTGCCTCTGAGTTGAGTGAACAGCACTTCTGAGTCTACTAAGTTTTTTGAGCAACCGAGCGTGACGATATTGATTTTATTGGTACGTATTCCTTTGGTTTTCATACAAGTAAGGCGGATAATAATCCGCTTCGGATGGCATCACGGGTTTTCACCGCATTGATAGCCAACATTATTTAAAATACAGCTTGATACGTAATGGCTACCGTCACCGTAACCGAGCGGTTTCTGGAGACATTGACCGGAAAAATATTGTTATGCGAATCTGACAGATTTGCATATAAACCCTTAGGCTCCCGAACTAATACGGAGTAATGACCCACTGGCAGACTCACACAAAACTTTCCATCTTTTCCCGATTTAACAGTCTGGATGGGCTTCGCTTCTCTAACAGAGTTAATGAAGCCATTTTCACTTGCATCCACCTGACTACTGTTCAACAGCGGGAAAATCAGGACTTCGCGTTCAGCGGGTGACCCGTTGGGGTTCGACTGTGGAGAATCAGGGCTAGGCATATAGTTACCACGTTTTACAACAACCATCCCGCAGATTCCTTGCTTAACAATCGACTTAGCTGGTTTTCGTCGGGGGTGTTTCTGGGCTGAAACGGTCAATGAAAAACATACTATCAATAGGTTGATTATGAGTAGCGCCAACCTGCTTACCGTAAACCGTTTAATGTGATTAGTCATAATCCAGGCTCTCGTTTTACGTCATCAAGCGTATGCCATGAAGGTGTTCTACTCTTAACGTTTAATGCATGCGCTTCGTCGAGAAAATTTTCAAGGCTATTGTGCTTACCTGAGAATACTAACTGCTTGGCTACTATGCTCATTTCTTGAAGAATGAATCCACAAACTCCATTTTGTTAAAGACCTGCAAATCGTCTATTTTTTCACCGACACCAATGTATTTGACCGGAATCTTAAACTGCTCCGAGATGCCAATGACGACCCCACCTTTTGCGGTTCCATCTAGTTTTGTGATGGCCAAAGCTGTGACTTCCGTTGCTTTAGTGAACTCGGTTGCCTGAATAAACGCGTTTTGACCCGTTGACCCATCGAGCACTAAAAGCACTTCGTGGGGCGCATCGGGGGTGAATTTTTGCATCACACGCTTAATTTTGGTCAACTCGTTCATCAGGTTAACCTTCGTGTGAAGCCGTCCGGCAGTGTCGATAATAACAACGTCGGCACCCGTTTCTGTCGCTTTTTTCACGGCGTCGAATGCAACCGCCGAGGGGTCGGTGTTCATGCCGTGCGAAACTACCGGAACGCCTACGCGGTCGCCCCAAAGTTTTAGCTGGTCAACAGCCGCAGCCCGGAAGGTATCGCCCGCACCTAGTATGACTTTTTTGCCCCGTTTGTGAAATTGCGCAGCCAGTTTACCAATGGTTGTCGTTTTACCAACGCCATTGACACCCACAACCATAATCACATAGGGTTTCTTGCCAGCGGGTAAGGAAAAATCATCGGCGACATCAACGGTATTATTATCTGAAAGTAGAGACGCAATTTCTTCACGGAGAATGCGGTCTAGCTCGTCGGTACCCACATATTTATCACGGGCGACACGTTCTTCAATCCGGCGAATGATTTTAACCGTCGTTTCAACCCCTACGTCCGAAGAAATAAGTACGTTTTCAACTTCATCCAGAACCTCTTCGTCAACGGTTGCTTTTCCAACGACCGCCCGGCCAAGTTTAGAAAAAAAACTATCTTTTGTTCTCTCTAAACCTTTGTCGAGCGTTTCTTTTTTTTCCTTTGAGAATAAACCAAATAAGGCCATAAGGTATTGTCAGTGAGGTGGTCGGTTATCAGTAAGGCAGTTTTATGGTTACGTAATTACTCACTGACTGGCTGACTCGCTACCTGACCTAACTGTTTTTTTATAAAAAAAGTCCCACAGAACCGTTGAAGGCTGTGGGACAAATGTCTTTGTGCAGGAAGCTAACCTTTGTAGTGCCTAGCTTTTCAGCGCAGCCTGTACTTCGTCAACCGGGACCATTTCTTCTTTGAAGGTATAAGCGCCAGTTTTAGGCGACTTTACGGCTTTAATAATTTTGGCAAATGCCTTGCCGTTATCCTTCGTTTTCAGGGTTGCAACTACCTTTTTTGCCATGTCTCGTAGTGGTTAGAGGCAAGTGGTTAATGGATGGAGTCTTTGTCTGACCTCTGTCCACTAATCACCAACCGCTTATTTAATTTCTTTATGCAGCGTTACTTTTTTAAGGAACGGATTGTATTTCTTCCGCTCAATACGAGCCGGTGTATTCTTCCGGTTTTTCGTAGTAATGTACCGGGACATGCCAGGAACACCGCTGTCTTTCTGTTCGGTGCACTCCAGAATAACCTGGATTCTATTGGCGCCTTTCTTTGCCATTGCTAAAGTTCGTTTTCTCGATAAGGAGGGCAAAGGTACGAAATGCCTTTCACTTCGCAAAGGGCTGATTAATAAAAAGTAAGGATTTGCTGTAGACTTTTGGCTTTCGCCCGCTAGCTTTCGACCTTTGACGTTGTCATGAACACGCAAACGATACAATACGAATACGCACCGGGTCATTTTCAGGCGTCGGAGCCCAGTGTTTACTCGCCCGAAATGCTTGACGAAGGCGAGATGATCTTAAACATGGGACCGCAGCATCCATCAACACATGGCGTGTTGCGAATGGAAGTTGTTACAAATGGCGAAATTATTGTTGATGTGGTGCCGCACCTCGGCTACTTACATCGCTGTTTCGAGAAACATGCCCAATCATTACCGTTCAACCAGACCATTCCATTTGTAGATCGGCTCGACTATCTGGCGGCTATGAATTCCGAGCATGCGTTTGTGATGGGCGTAGAACGGATGCTTGGTATCCAGAATGATATTCCCAAACGCACTGAATATATTCGGGTACTGGTAGCTGAATTAAATCGTATCGCGGCCCATTTTGTCGGTATTGGTACGTATGCGCTTGATATTGGGGCTTATACGCCTTTCCTCTGGCTTATGCGCGACCGGGAACATATTCAGCGGCTTCTTGAATGGCTCACTGGTGCCCGGATGCTCTATAATTACATTTGGGTAGGAGGTTTGTTTTACGACCTTCCTGTGGGCTTTGAGGAACGCTGCCGGGAGTTTGTTGCTTACCTCAAGCCTAATATGGTTGAGCTACAACAAATAGTTATTGAAAACGAAATTTTTATTAAACGGACTGCCAATGTTGGCGTATTGCCCTTGACTGTAGCAATTAACTATGGTTGCACCGGCCCAATGTTACGCGGGTCAGGACTGCGGTATGACCTTCGTCGGGTAGATGGCTACTCCGTTTACCCCGAACTGGAATTTGATATTCCAATTGGTGAAGGCAAAATGGGAACCGTTGGTGATTGCTGGGACCGGAATAATGTTCGGGTACAGGAGTGTCATGAGTCCATTCGCATAATCGAACAATGTCTTGACCAACTCTTGGGAGACCACAAGCGTACCCGCGATTATGATCCGCAGGCCGTTGTGCCAAAGAAAATAAGGCCGAAGGCAATGGATTTTTACGCCCGTGCGGAAAGTGCCAAAGGTGAACTTGGCTTCTTTTTTCGAACGGACGGAAAATCGGATGTGCCAGTGCGTTGCAAAGCCCGGTCTTGCTGTTTTCATAACCTTTCGGTTATCAGTGAGATCAGCCGGGGAGCCATGCTAGCCGATCTAGTCGCTATTATTGGGTCTATTGATGTCGTAATGGGGGAAGTGGATAGATAGCTGGTACTCAACGCCAACACTTCAACCCTACTTCAACCCTGTTACGCCAGCACGAAAATATCCTGTGTATTGCGTCCTAAACCATCATAATCTAAACCGTACCCTACAACAAAGCGGTTTTCAATCTCAAAACCAACGTAGTGCAAATCGAGAGGTTCTTTCAACGCGGTTGGCTTAAACAATAGAGTGGCAATCGTAAGCGATGCTGGTTGCTTATCCCGGAGTTGCTTGCATACTTCATGCAACGTAAATCCAGTATCAACAATGTCTTCGACAACAATCAGGTCGCGCCCTTCAATAGATTCATTAAGACCCAGAATCTGTTTAAGCTGACCGCTCGATTCGGTTGCCGCATAAGACGCAACCCGAATAAAGGTGATCTCGCAGGCAATGGTTAATTGTTTGGCCAGATCAGCGGCAAACAAAAACGCTCCGTTCAGAACGACTACAATCAGCGGCCTTTTGTCGGCGTACTCTTGATTAATTTGTTTAGCTAATTCCTGAATACGCTCTTGGATAGCATCAGCGGGAATAAACGGAACAAACGTTTTGTCTTTAATAGTTATCATAACAACGTCTTGGGCCTCAAAGATACACTGTTGCTGAGGTAGTGGGCAAAAGTTTACCAAAAAATAAGCACAAGCAAACGGTCCGATGCTGTATTACGTTGATATACTAACAAAGCTAGTTTAACGAATGAAAAAGATATTGTTGACGGTATGGCTTACCGGTCTGGTTACTCTGGTGCAAGCCCAACTCTACGACCCGTCGGCGTTTGATAAAAAATATGATGGTCTGCTCAAGCACCCCGGCGTTCAGATTGAATCGGCGGAGGCTATCAACCAGATGTATAATTTTAAATTCTACGATGCTGACAAAGAGTTTCGGTGGTTGCGGGTGCGGTACCCCAAACATCCGATGCCCTACTTTCTGATGGGCCTTGCTGAGTGGTGGAAAATTGTGCCCAACACCGACATAACCGATTACGATACTCAATGCATAGCCTACATGGATACGACCATTGCGCTGGCTGAAAAACTATATGACAACAGCGAGAATAAACTTGAGCCGGCATTTTTTCTAGCCGCTGCTTATGCCTTCAAAGGGCGTTTATACTCAGAACGCAAAAAATGGGCAAAGGCAACGTTTGCTGGTAAAAACGCGCTCAAATATTTCGAGAAGTGCAAAGGCAACGCCGATTTTAGTCCCGAACTACTATTTGGCGATGGTATGTACAACTATTACGCGCAATGGATTCCAGAAAACTATCCGCTTTTGAAGCCGATTCTGATGTTTTTCCCTAAAGGGAATAAAGTAAATGGGATCAAAGAACTAGAAAAAACGGCAAATTCAGCTTTCTATACCCGCGTGGAAGCCCGCTATTTTCTGGTTCAGATATATAGCATGGAGAATCAATATGATAAGGCTTATGAAATGTCGAAATACATGAATGAGCAATATCCTGATAACCCATTTTTCGAGCGATATTTTGCCCGGTCGGCCTTCGTTACAGGACGCTTAGCCGAAGCCGAGCGGCTTTCCAAAGATATTTTAGTCAAGGTTGATCGTACGCAATCAGGCTACGAGGCTGTTAGCGGTCGAACGGCGGCTTATATCCTGGCATATGTTAACCATCTGTTTTACAGAAATTTACCACAAGCAAAAATATACTATCAGAAATCAATTGATTTTGCTAAACAAACCAACTCCACGAATGCGGGTTACTACTGGTCGTCTGTGTTGGGGCTGGCAAAGATTGCGACCGACGAGAAGAACTATGACTTGGCTCAGTCCTACTTTAACGAAGTGATGGACAAAGCTGAGCGAAAATCCAGCCAGTATAAAGAAGCTAAAAAGGCGATGGATGATGCGAAGAAATCGCGCCGGGAAGAGCGGAGAAAACGAAAGTAACAAGATTTATATATGATATAGGATGTATGGTATTTATGAGTATTCTGCTAAAGGATCATACATCCTATATCACATTTATCAAGGAATTGGCAGCACTTTGCTTTCCTTAAAAGTAGACATGATAACCATTGTCTGTGTGCTGGCGACCTCATCGATTTCGTTGATAACGTCTAGCATCAACCCCTGGTAAGAAGCGATGTCTTTGGCAATAACTTTGAGCAGGAAGTCTCCAGATCCAGTAATGTGGTGACACTCAATGATTTCAGGAATTTCATTGACTTTTTCTACAAACGACATTGTCGTTTCCTTCTTATGCCCTACCAGCGTAACCATTACAAACGTTGTAACACCGAGACCAATTTTCTCGCGGTTTAACTGAGCGTGGTAGCTTTGGATAATACCCGATGTTTCAAGTTTCTTAACGCGTTCGAGCGTCGGTGCGGGAGAGAGGCCAATTTCTTTGGAGAGCTGAGCATTGGTGATTTTAGCGTTGGCTTGCAAAATCTCTAAAACGTTGCGATCTATCTGATCTAATTTGTGGCTCGACATAAATGATGCAGTCTGTTAATACTTAGTTACAAGACGGTACAAATCTACTATCTTTTGAAATAGAAAATTCTTAAAACTTATTGGATTTCTACAAATTACAGAACAAATAGTACCAATCCTTTTCTTAAACGGCACAAAATTAAGTTTATTCTACTAGTTGCCAAATAGGATGTTTATCGTTTGGTAATCTTATTTAATGATATAATCCGTTGTCGATCCGATTTAAACCGGGCGTTACTGACTGCCGATAACATTGCATGTTTAGTTGAGCGCCCTTGTACGCGTGCTCGCCATCTACGCCATGATGACGGATTCATCTCCCGACGCATAACCTCAATGACTTCTTGTTCTGAAAGACCAAATTGTACGTCAATGGCTTCAAACGGAGTGCGATCTTCCCAAGCCATCTCGATAATACGGTCAATATCTGTATCGGTCAATTCCTCTATTTTGCTGGATGCCTTCATAGTGCTTAAACTTAGTGAGTAGACTAAGGGTTTTGGCTATATGAAAATGCGCAAGAAGTCAGACTTGCCAGTTAAACTCTGCCCAGTCTGTAACCGGCCATTTAGCTGGCGTAAAAAGTGGGAGCGTGATTGGGAGAATGTCATTTATTGCAGTGATGCCTGCCGACTAGACGCTAAACGGCAAAAAACGATTTTATAATCAGCGTAGGTGTGCCAGACTATGGTTAATTTTGGCAATTAACTCGCTCTATCTGATGCGTCTGATTGCTTATATTTGTCTACTACTTTTCGTTTTTTTTAGTGATAGCTGTCGGCAGGCCAAGCCTGTTGCTACTCAAAAACCTACTGCCAAGCCCACCCGACCCGTTACGGTCATTCCGGCTCCTCAAAAAACAGTCGCGGTTAAACCTCTTGCTCCCAAGCCAATTACACCAGCAGTTGTATTACCTCTGCCTGATACGTTAGATTTTGATGAAGTCGCTGAGCTGACGCCGGCTGAGCGTAGCGCTGTGCCCCCCAAGCGTGAATTTCGGGCTGTATGGATCGCAACCGTTGATAATATTGACTGGCCAAGCAAAAAGGGATTACCCGTTGCCGACCAGCAGCGCGAAATTGTGTCCATGTTTGATCAACAGCAGCAAATGGGGTTGAATGCAGTTATTGTACAGGTTCGGTCGGCGGCTGATGCCTTTTATGCCCGAGGTTCGGAGCCTTGGTCGGAGTGGCTAACGGGTCAGCAGGGTTTGGCTCCTGAGCCTTTTTACGATCCCTTGGAATTTATGATTGAGCAGGCTCACCAGCGTGGGCTGGAGTTTCATGCCTGGTTTAACCTCGATCGGGCAACATTCGGTAGATTGGCAAGCGTTGCGCCAACCAACATCATTTACCGTAAACCAGAGTGGATGTTAACGTATGGAGGACGAAAGCTTTTTAACCTCGGTCTGCCTGCCGTTCGCTCGTATATTGCTGGTATAGTGGCTAATGTGGTACGTGAATACGATGTGGATGGCATTCACTTCGACGATTATTTCTATCCCTATGCAGAAGCTGGTCAAACTCTGCTCGACGACAGCACGTATCTGGCAAATTTCAACGGCATGAAAAAGCCGGACTGGCGACGTGACAATGTCAACAAGCTCGTTATTGAACTCCGTGATTCAATACGATCTAATAAACCCTGGGTCAAGTTTGGTATCAGCCCGTTTGGTATTTGGAAAAATAAGAGCAATGACCCGGAGGGCTCCGCTACCAATGGTGGTCAGGCATACTATGACCTGTATGCTGATACCCGCAAATGGGTGCGTGATGGTCTGATAGATTACATTGTCCCTCAAGTCTACTTTAGTTCGGAGTTTGGGCGGGTGCCTTATAAAACATTAGTAGAGTGGTGGACTCATAATTGCGGTAATTGCCACTTATACATCGGGCAGGGAGCTTACCGGGTTGGGCGTGGTTCTGAACGCGATCCTGGTTGGGGACGGGCAACGGAATTTCCTGAGCAGATGCGTTACAACCGGCAGCAGCGGGCCGTACAGGGGAGTGTCTTTTTTAGTGCTAAAAGTTTGCAGACTAACCCACTGTCTATTCGGGATTCGTTACAGAATAATTTCTATCGCCATCCTGCTCTCGTGCCAACAATGAAGTGGCTGGACAGTATTCCGCCCTTACCCCCGCATAATTTGAAAGCTGCCATGACAACTGAAGGGATTGAGTTATTCTGGCACCAATCAGCCGAAGCCATGGATGGCGACGGCGCTAACTCCTATATCGTTTACCGTTTTGAGGGTCGACGCCCGCGCTTACGAACAAATGATCCTCGCTCTATAATAGCGCAATGTATGGGCGAATCATCTACGCGATTCGTGGATAAAACTGCCGACCCGAAGAAGAAATATGTGTACGTAGTAACTGCCCTTGATAGGTTGCACAATGAGAGCCGGGAGGTAACGATAAAGGTGCCTTAAGCTTATTGCACAAATTCGCTCACTACATCTTCCACAGGTCGGGAATCGGGGAAAAAGCTGACAAGTTTTAATAAAATGCCCTCTACAACGGCATCAGGACAGGAGGCCCCACAGGTTAGTAACACCGTAACCGGGCTACTGGTTGGAAAAAAGTTCTCGCTTACGATTTCCTGTTTGGTATGTCCATTAAAGTGCCGTATTAGCTTATCAGATAGGATTTTCTGTTCTGATTCAATAAAGTATGTCGGCAGCTTTTCTTCACAAAGTTCAACGATGTGAGAGGTGTTGGAGGAATTATAACCACCAGCTACAATGGCAAAATCGGCCAGGGTTGGATAAGTCAACAACGCGTAAGTAGCATCCTGATTATCGTTGGTTGCGTAACAAAGAGTATCGCGCGTATTCGCAAAGTGAGCATCAACATTATCTCCCGTCAGCGAATATTTTTGTATCATTACCTGCTTCAGATAATCAGCAATACTCTGTGTATCAGAAGCCAGCATAGTGGTTTGATTCACAACACCAATACGCTGTAAATCTCGGCCTGGTTCAAACCCGATAGAATATTGGCCGGAGAATTCGGTGTAAAACTCCTCCGTAGGTAATTCGCCCGTGATGTATTTTGCTAACCGCTGCGTTTGGGCCATGTCTTTAACCACAACCGTTGGGGCGGCTTCCTTACTGTGCGAAAACGTAGCACGGGTCTCCTCATGGCTCGGTTTGCCATGTACAATTACTGTATAATCTTTCTGCCCAATCTGACTCGCCTTATTCCAGACTTTTTCGACAAAAGGGCAGGTCGTGTCGTATTTTTCGATGTCCAAACCCAGAGAAATTAACTGGTTTTGAGTCTCTAACGTTGTGCCAAACGCCGGAATAATCACGACATCATTCGCGGTTAATTCCGACCAGGGTGTGAGTTGTCGCCCGCTTGTATCCATAATAAATCGCACACCCCGGTCATGCAAATCAGCATTGACATCGGGGTTATGGATCATCTCACTCAGCAGGAAAATCCGTTTATCGGGGTTTTCGGCAATGGCTTTGTAAGCAATCTCGACCGCGTTTTCGACACCATAGCAAAACCCGAAGTGTCGGGCAATAAACACCCTGATAAGACCAAAATCAAGCAGGGTAGGGGTAAAGTCCCGTTTTAATTTATCGCGCTTCCGCCGAAATTCTTTCAGGGGCGTGATAATGCTGCTACGGTAATATTCAGGTATGTCGAAGGACTTCATGTACTCACAAAGTTAATAACAAGTCCGCCGAAGCGTGGCAATGAGTGCGCGAAAAAGAGTATCATTCTTAATTTTAATGATGCCGATCTCTATTGAAAAACAGAATAGCTACGGGCTTCGTTCGGTACAAAGTTAACTACGATACATATTGCCCTGTAACATAGATATCAACCGTTTATTTCAGATCAATTCTGAAAAATATAGACCAAAATCCACTGTCATTTTTAGAATTAACTCATGTCTAAACGCTTGCTGAAGTACAAAAACTACGATGTTCATAGTATTACGACAGTTGCTGGTGGGAAACAAAACGCCAACATTGTGACGTGGCTCACTCAGACGGATATGGGTGGCAAGGTACTGGCCGTAGCCTTGTATAAAGTTGATTATACAATTGAGCTGGTGCGGGATAGTGGTATACTGAACGTAAATCTGCTGGCAACTGACCAAACCCGCCTGATTCGTAAACTCGGTCAGCAATCTGGACGCGATAAAGACAAGTTCAAAAATCTACCTTGTGCCCTCGACAACCGCAATTGTCCTTACTTAACCGAAGCCATTGGGTATGCGCAATGCCGTGTAATACACAGTATAGACGCAGGCGACCACGAATTGTTTATCTGCGATGTGTTGAAAACAGTTGTACTTAACCCTGACAAAGAGGTGCTGACGAATACATTTTTGAAAGTGAATAGACTGATACGTGGGTAATTAGAGGCTGGCGATTATATTTGGCTGTAGTGGTTGTGACCTTCCTCAAGCTAATGATTCGTTTATGGTGAATGCTAATGTACTTTCAGCCGACGCCGACCAGTGGTCCTGGTGGCGTAAGTTACTGTTTCGCTTTTGCTGTATTTATCTGATTCTTTACACTGCGCCCTGGACATGGCTTAGTGATGTTCCCGTATTGCAGCTGATCGGTGAGTACTACAGTAAAATAGAGAACTGGTTAGTTAACCTTACAAATACATACATCTTTCACGTAAAAGACGTACTGGTTCCTTTAAATGGCAGTGGAGACACATCGTATGGATATGCCCAGATATGTCTCTTTGTATTGTTGGCTGTCACTGGTACGTTATTTTGGACAATTTTTGACAAACGTCGAAATTATAATACGGCTTATTATTGGCTGCTGATACTGGTTAGATATTACGTGGCAATAATGGCTTTGAGCTACGGGATTATCAAACTGTTTGGGCAACAGATGATATTCCCTTCATTGAGTGCCCTTGCTACTCCACTGGGCGACCTGCTGCCTATGCGCTTCTCCTGGTATTTTGTTGGTTATTCAACGTCCTATCAGTTTTTTTCAGGTGCAGTCGAGATGGTGGCTGGATTATTATTGCTGTTCCGACGTACGAGTACGCTGGGTGGGTTTGTAGCCGCAGGCGTATTCCTGAATGTCATGATGATGAATCTTTGCTACGATATTCCTGTCAAGCTGTTTTCCATCCATTTGTTTGCATTCAGTAATTTCCTGTTGCTTGGTGATGCCAAACGGTTGCTTAATTTTTTCATTTTCAACAGGCCAACACAACCGTCCTCTCAGTTTACGCTGCAAAAAAAGTGGATGAGAACGGGTCAGGTAGTACTGAAAATCGCTTTCGTTACTTTATTTTTAGTCAAGCCTTTGTACGGATCATACCAAAATACGATGGGATCGAACGGCGGATCGGCCCTAAAGAAGCTGGCTACTGGTTTTTTCACGGTTGACCAATTTCAGGGTAATGTTGTCGATAGCTTACGTTGGAAGGATGTTATTTTTGAAACAAATAACTCGGGCAGTATCCAAACTGCTGACACTTTATTCAGACAACGGTATCGCCGGGGATATTTCAGCTATTCGCTTGACTCGCTAAACCACACGGTTGCCTTTAAAAAGTTTGCTACTGATACTGCAGCACTTTTTACAATGCAGTACAGCATGCCGGATACCAATCACATAGTATTACGGGGCAAAATCCGAAATGATTCATCTATAGTAGCGCTTAAACGCCAGAACAGGCATTTTCAACTGGCTGAAAGACAATTTCACTGGCTCTCTGAGGCAAACCGCTAGTCAGGAAAATGATCACTGTATAGGTGTACTTATAGTTCAAGAACCTGGCCCAGAATATCATCTAGATATTCCCGCGAGTTGGCCAAGCGGGGCACTTTGTGCTGCCCACCTACTTTGCCACGCTGTTTCATCCAGGCATAAAACGTACCCTGTGGTACAACATGAATGCGGGGCCGTTTCAGTACCATATCATTGTAGCGTTTGGCGTCGTAGTCGGAGTTGATTTGCCGGAGCGTTTCGTCGAGGATCTGATTAAATCGTTGCTGATTATCAGGCTCCTGAGAAAATTCGATGACCCATTCGTGGCAGCCATTGCTTCCATTACTCATGTAATTTGGTCCGGCTGTGTAGTCAGTTATGACGGCTCCGGTGGCTTCGCATGCCTGCGTGATAGCCGTTTCAGCATTTTCAACAATCACTTCCTCTCCAAAAGCATTGATAAAGTGCTTCGTTCTGCCGCTCACTTTCAGCCGGTGTGGATATAGGGATGTGAATCGAACGGTGTCGCCAATTTTATACCGCCATAAACCCCCATTCGTTGAGACAACAAGAGCGTAGTTTTTATCTAATTCGACTTCATCAATGGTCAGCGCCTTCGGAAAAGGCTGGTCGGCTTCGTGTATGGATACGAACTCGTAAAAGATGCCATAGTCGAGCATCAATAGCATTTCGCCGATGCGGGTTAAGTCGTCCTGAATAGCGAAAAAACCTTCAGAAGCGTTGTAAACCTCCTGATACCGAACAGACTTAGATGGAAAAACCTGTTGCTGAAATAACTCCCTATAGGGCTGAAAATTGACAGCTCCATGCATCATTACTTCAAAATTTGGCCATACTTCCAGAATGTTCGATTTACCTGTAAGCGCTAAAACCTTGTCAATGAGTACCATGCCCCACGTTGGCGTACCGAGCAAACTGGTCACGTTTTCCTGCGACGTGACCTCGGCCATCTGTTCCAGTTTAGATTCCCATTCATCCATGAGGGCAACTTGGATGGATGGCGTACGGATGTACTGTGCCCAACTGGGCAGATTTTTCATGACAACTGCCGATATGTCTCCAACGGCACTGTTGGTACTGTATGGATTTTGGTGAAGACTACCGCCAATGGAAAGTCCTTTACCCTCAAACGCCCGGCTATCGGGGTTGTTGGCTATATAAAGAGCCATCATATCCTTGCCACCTTTAAAATGACTTTCGTCCAGCGACTCAGTTGTAATGGGAATAAATTTACTGCGTGCGTTCGTTGTACCCGACGACTTAGAAAACCAGCGCACCGGCGACGGCCAGAGCACTTTACTTTCGCCCTTCATGACCCTTTCGATGTACGGAAAAAGTTCTTCGTAACTTGATACCGGTACTTGCCGCTGAAAATCCTGGATGCTTCGAATGGATTTATACGCGTGTTTCTTGCCCCACTCCGTTCGGCAACCAGCCTGAATAAGTTGCGTAAAGACTTTCTGCTGCACGGCTCCGGGCTGTTTCATCATAGCCTCAATGCGTGGCAATCGCCGTTGCAGGAGCCATTTAAGCGTGGTATTTAGCGAGGTCATGAGGCTAAAATAACGTAAACCAACCAGCTTGAGGAGGTTAGTAATGAAAAGGTAAATTCAACTAATTCGTTTTATAAGCCGCTTGCCCGATCAGGATAGTCCGTAATTAATCCGTCAACGCCCCACTCTTTCAAGCGTTTCATATCATCGCGCTGATTGACAGTCCACGGAATAACCTTGATACCTTGCTTGTGCAACCGGGTAATTTTGTCCTGACTGACTAGTCGAAAATGAGGGCTATAGATATCTGGTTTGAAATCAAGTTCTTCCAGATTTTTTTCTGGGCTACGCAAATTTTCGACTAATGCTGACAACCTGACTTTGGGGTATTTGTTTTCCGGTTCAGAGCCTGCGTCTGCCGAAATGTGGTCAACTCCCTTCTTCCATTGGTTTAATATAGCAAAGTCAAAACTTTGGATAACTATCCGGTTTGCGTTAACTCGCTCTGCCATAAATTGTTTATTTAGTACTTTTTGCACAAGATCGCAGAACGCGGCAGGTTCGGGCTGACTTTTGTTATATTCTGAGGGATCACTTTTGATTTCAATATTATACGAAAACAAGGGCAGGTTTTTGGCTTTCCGATACGCTTCGGCCTGTTCGATGACTTCGCTCAAGAGTGGCTTGTATATTTTTAGTTTTTGTTGTTCAGGGTAGGCTGGGTTGCCATTCGATCCAACATCATAGCGTTTGATGTCGTCATAATTCATCTGATAGAGAACCAGACTTTTTTGCTCTTTCTTATCAACTGGAATTCCGTTTGGTGCAATACTAAAGGCTGAACTAAAGTAAGGATCGTGCGAAACGACTACCTGTTGGTCTTTGCTAATCACGACGTCCATCTCAAGGGTTGTCACACCGAGATCGAGAGCTTTTAAAAATGCCGGAACTGTATTTTCAGGCATTAACCCCCGACAACCCCGGTGGCCCTGTACGTCGAATGTGGGCGAATCTAACTGAACAATAGCCGCATAAGTCATGAAAAATAGGAACACAAGAACGTGCATAGACTAAATAGAAGATACGCTCAAAAATACAATTTCTTTTTTAGTATGGCTTTTTTAGCCCAACTACTTCATTTTCTTGATTTCTTTTCAAAGGTAAATTCTTCCAGATTAACTGTAATAGGGTATATACAAAAGCCATACAGGTGCAAATTTTCTAGAATGAACCCTATAAAATTGACTAAACGGTCTTTATTGACCAACACGAAAAAGAATTACCTGAGCAAGAAATGAAGACTTTTTATTTGGAGAGTACAATGGTAAACTTGCATCTATAACATTCTCTGCTGCTTCTACTTATTATGTGCTATACAAAGGCAATAGTTGTTTCCCTTATCACATTGGTATTTGCGTGGGCTTTAAATCGCTCGTGGGGTAGCGTCCCGGCATTTGGACCTTTACTAAGTCCGTTTGTGGGTTTCTGGCAAAATGCTGAATCAATTAACAACGACGATGACGAAATCACGCTCAACGGGACAAAAACACCCGTTACAATCGTATTCGATGATCTAGCCATTCCACATGTTTTTGCCCAGAACGATCACGATGCTTACTTTGCACAGGGTTACCTCACTGCCCGCGACCGACTCTGGCAAATGGAATTTCAGACGCATGCAGCCGCTGGGCGAGTTTCTGAGCTAGTGGGTGATAAAGCTTTGGAGCTGGACCGCTATAATCGCCACTTGGGTATGGGCTTCGGGGCTGAAAGAGCCCTAAAAGAAATGATGACTGACCCGCGCTCTCGTGAATCGGTCAATGCTTATACGGCGGGCGTAAACGCCTATATCAGTCAGCTGACACCGGCTCATTATCCGCTCGAGTATAAATTGTTAGGCTACGCCCCTGAACCCTGGCAACCCATTAAATGTGCTTACTTCCTGAAGTACATGTCAGGTGTGCTGGCCCTTGGTGCCGACGACCTGAACATGAGCAACGTGCTCAAAAAGTATGGTCCAGCCGTTACCACCGACCTTTTCCCCGATTACCCATTTCGGGAAGATCCGATTATTCCGGTTGGCACCAAGTGGGATTTCACTCCTGTTAAAGTGCCTGCTGTTCCCGCCAGTTTATTACCGGACGATACCAAGCCGTTGGCCATAAACTGGCCCGAGCATGACCCATCTATTGGTAGCAATAACTGGGCAGTTGGCCCCCAAAAATCGGCAACGGGTTATCCTATTCTAGCTAATGACCCGCATTTATCGCTTAGCCTGCCCTCTATCTGGTATCAAATGCAACTCGTGACCCCGACAATGAATGTATATGGTGCCACTATGCCGGGTTCACCGGGGGTAATTATCGGGTTCAATAAGCAAGTCGCTTGGGGTGTTACCAATGTTGGCGCTGATGTGCTGGATTTTTACCAGATTCGCTTTAAAGATGCGTACCGGCGCGAATACTGGCACGACAACCGTTGGAAACCAGTTAGCCGTCGGCTGGAAGTTATAAAAGTGAAAGGGAAAGCCGACGTTGTCGATACCGTACTTTATACCCATCATGGTCCGGTTATGTATGAGGCTGGACAGAAGCCCTTCGCAAAAAATGTTCCCGTTGGGTATGCCGCCCGCTGGATTGCGCATGAAGCCTCCAACGATTTCCTTACCTATTACTTACTTGACCGCGCCAAAAACCATGATGATTACCGAAAGGCGTTAAGTTATTACGGTGCTCCTGCCCAGAATTTCGTTTTTGCCGACGTAGCTAAAGACATTGCTATCTCGCCAAACGGTCGGTTTCCACTCAAATGGAAAGATCAGGGTAAGTTTTTATTAGATGGCACTAATCCCGCTCACGATTGGCAAGGATGGATTCCGGCAGCACAGAACCCTCACGTGAAAAATCCAGCCAGGGGCTTCGTCAGTTCGGCGAATCAATCATCGACCGACCCGACATATCCATATTATATCAACTGGCAATTTGGCTCACACGAACGGGGTAGTCGAATTAATCAGCGGTTAGCTGCTATGCAGCAGGCTACGCCCGACAGCTTGCGCTCTTTGCAGAATGACAATCTGAACCTGCGGGCGGCCAATGCGCTTCCAGTATTTCTGCCTTATATTCAGGAGCAAACCTTATCGGGCGATCAGGTAAAGGCGTTGGCAATCATTAAAAAATGGCGGTATAATCATGACATAGCCGAAACTGCACCAACCATTTTCACGGAGTGGATGCGTCAGTATATGGATGGTGTCTGGAAAGATGAATTTCCTAGTAACGATACGACAACATTACGGTATCCAAGTTTCGACCGAACCCTTCATATGGCTGAGAAAGAACCAAGTGCCCACTGGTTCGATAACATAACAACTCCCGCCCGTGAGACGATTGGTAGCGTACTGACGCAAAGTTTTCGGATGGTGGTTGATTCGCTGACCCGGCAGCACGGTCCTATCGGTACAGCATGGCAATGGGGTAACCATAAAGCTACCCGAATTAGTCATTTAGCCCGATTAGACGCTCTTAGTGCGTTGAACGTACAAATAGGGGGCGGTGCTGGTATTGTTAACGCAACTACCGAGCGAACCGGACCATCATGGCGAATGGTTGTCGCACTCGGTCCTACCCCTAAAGCCTATGGTGTATATCCTGGCGGGCAGTCGGGTAATCCCGGCAGTCCTTATTACCTAAACATGCTCGAAACCTGGCGCACTGGTCAGCTTAATGAACTGCTATATATGCAGTCGGCACAGGATAAAAATTCACACATCAAGCGCAAACTCATAATCAAGTAATACGGGCATTAGTGTTCTAGTAGAACGCTAGAATACCAATTGTAAACGATAAAAGCGGCATTCCAGCCGCACGACAAACATGATTGAAATCAGTCTAATTGCTCTTTTGAGTCTGGTGGCTCAACTCATCCTTCCGTGGTGGAGCCTTGCCGTAGTAGCCTTTATTGTCTGCTTTTTTCGGAGTCAGAACGCATGGAGGGCATTTTTACAGAGCTTCATTGGGGTAGCGGTAGTATGGCTGGCCTATGCCCTGCTCATTCACTCCCGCACTGACGGAGTTTTCACCGGGCGCATGAGCGAATTGCTATTTAAAACAAATACTGCCGCATTTCCTTTACTGGCAGTAACCCTAATAAGTGGTTTGGTAGGAGGGTTAGCCGGGCTATCGGGCTTCTTTGTCAGACAGGCTACCGGAAATCAAATGGCTAGTAGCACTGCCGGGCAGTCCCGCTCGTAATTCCATAAATCCCTTTACCTTTGTACCACTAACTGATAACTAACTGATTAATTTCCTGTGAAGAATGCCTCATTGATTCTAAACGTCATCCTGACGATTGCCGTAGCTGTACTGTACTACTTGCATTTCAAAGACCGCCAGCCTGAAGCCATTTCTACCGTAAAAACGTCTACTGAAGCAAAAGGAAAGGCTATTGTTTATGTGAATGTTGATTCACTACTAACCAAATATGAGTTTTTTAAAGACACACAGAAAGTCCTTGAAAGCAAACGGTTTCAATTAGAAAATGATCTTGCTGGCAAAGGTCGTAACCTTCAGAACAAAGTAGCATTTTTTCAACAACGGGCCGCTACTATGACTCAGGAGCAGGGCCGGGCTACCGAAGCGTCGCTTCAAAAGGAGCAGCAAGATATTTTGGCTTATCGCGAGCGGGCTGCGCAAGGTCTGGCTGCCGAAGAGCAAACAAAAAACAAACAGCTATACGACCAGATTTTTGATTACCTTAAGAAAGAAAACGCGCAGAATAAATACGAGTTCGTGCTTGGCTATACAAAGGGTGGTGGTATTCTGTTTGCCGACCAATCGGGCGACCAAACCAGCAGAATTCTAGCTGGACTGAACAAAGAGTATCTGGCTAAACAGACGAAGAAATAAGCTTCAGTTGCATTCAATCAAGTATTTATAAGTTTCGGCTACTAAACGGAAAGAGCTATTCGTTTGGTAGCCGAAATTGTTTGCACACAACTGTATCAATTTCTTCCGGTCTGTAAACCTCTCTTGCTTTTCCTGTGTTCTTGCTCTTACCCGACTGTTTCTATAGCGTTATTGAGCCAGGGTAACAGTAGACTAGACACGATTCATCAGAATTCGAAAGCTGCATCTTTTCAGATATACACAACATTATTAGTCCACATTATACGACAGTATGGCCACTGCTTCTATTGTTAAACAAGTTGATATTCGTAACCGCCGGGCTTCGTTCGAGTACTCGTTTTTGGAAACCTACACAGCGGGTATCGTCCTGACGGGTACCGAAATTAAATCCGTTCGGCAGGGAAAGGTGAATTTGCAGGATGCCTATTGCCTGGTTCATGGTGAAGAGCTTTTTATCCGTCAAATGAGCATTTCAACGTATACGGAAGGAACGCATTATAACCACGAACCCCTACGCGACCGTAAGCTTTTGCTGAAGAAGCGCGAAATCAAACGAATTACTGAAAAGCTGAAAGATCAGGGATTGACCATTGTACCCACTCGAATGTTTACGAGTGAACGCGGTTTTGCCAAAGTTGACATTGCGCTGGCGAAAGGTAAAAAACTATTCGACAAGCGCGACAGCATTAAAGAGCGTGACGTTGAGCGGGATATGCAGCGGGAGCAGTACTAGACTTTACAGGTAATGGGAAAGTCAATTTTACAGGGCAACCTACTTCTCAAGACTTTATTGCTTAAATTGTTCATAGGTTATTTTTACCCTTTATCGTGCCGTTAAATTTTCCACAAGTATTGCCCATGTGTGGATAACTCTGTAACTTGCTACCGTACAGAGGCTCTAAACG
Source organism: Spirosoma flavum (assembly GCF_042686045.1). Taxonomy (NCBI): domain Bacteria; kingdom Pseudomonadati; phylum Bacteroidota; class Cytophagia; order Cytophagales; family Cytophagaceae; genus Spirosoma; species Spirosoma flavum. The sequence continues at coordinate 285,644 of NZ_JBHUOM010000048.1, read as the reverse complement.
CGATATGGGTAGGAAAGTATTAGTCTTAAATCAAGATTACAGTGCATTCAGCATCTGCTCCGTTCCCAAAGCATTCTTGCTGGTTTATTTAGACAAAGCTGAACTCGTTGCCGAATCCGAGCAGTTTATGCTCCGAACCGTTTCGGCAGAGTTCCCGATGCCATCAGTCATTCGTCTGCATCGGTACATAAGCTTACCCTACAAAGGCGTTATGCTTACCCGGCAGAATATCTTCAAGCGTGATGGTCACCACTGTCAGTATTGTGGAACGACTGAAGATTTAACCCTCGATCACGTTATGCCAAAGTCGAGGGGGGGCAAAACCAGTTGGGACAACCTTTCTACAGCTTGCAAGCGGTGCAACTCACGCAAAGGTGACTATACACCCGAAGAAGCTAACCTTAAATTGCGCCAGAAGCCCTTTAAGCCTACATTTCTGGTTTTCCTTCGGGAGTTTTCGGGTTCTCTTGAACAAAGCTGGATGCCATTTTTAGCGAAAAAAGAGAAAGCATTTAAATAACGTTACAAAGAGAAAAGGGCCGGTAGAAAAGAAGAAGTGGATGCCGTATTGGTTCCTTTCCTCTTTTCTACCGGCCCTTTTCCTGTTTTTATTCTCCTTTCTCCCTCAACATCAAAGACTTTTGCCGTTTCCGAAACTTTTTTAGAAAGCAATTGCTATCTTTGCAGTCCTTTTCTAAAGGGAAAAAATTCACAATTAAAAGTCAGCCCACCATTGACCCACGGGCTGATGTACCGAGGGGGTCAGGAAACTTTTTTTATGAGCAAAACGCAGCAACGCGAACTGCCGGCATTTGATTGGGACCGGGCAGACAACAAAGGATTTGGAAGCGGCTATTCGGTTGAAGAACATGACCGGATGTTGGAACTTTACGACAACACTCTGTCGGAAGTTAAAGAGAAAGAAGTGGTAATGGGAACCGTCGTTGGGATAACAGATCGGGAAGTACTACTTAACATCGGCTTTAAGTCGGATGGCTTAGTGCCAGCTTCTGAATTCCGGGATATGCCGGACCTGAAGATGGGTGATGAAATTGAAGTTTACGTAGAAAACCAGGAAGACCCTAACGGCCAGTTGGTGCTCTCGCGCAAGAAAGCGAAAGTGATTACCGCTTGGCAGAAAATTCAGCGTGCTTTGGACGAAGACCTCGTTATTGATGGTTTCGTTAAACGCCGGACAAAAGGTGGACTTATCGTTGATATTTTCAGCATTGAAGCGTTCTTGCCAGGTTCGCAAATCGACGTGAAGCCAATTCGCGATTTCGATGTGTTCGTTGGTAAGAAAATGGAGGTTAAAGTCGTCAAGATTAATTATGCCAATGACAATGTAGTCGTTTCGCATAAAGTCCTGATCGAGAAAGACCTTGAAGCACAACGTGCTCAAATCCTGAACAACCTCGAAAAAGGTCAGGTATTGGAAGGCGTTATCAAGAACATGACCAACTTCGGTGTGTTCATCGATCTTGGTGGTGTAGATGGTCTGTTGCACATCACGGATATCTCGTGGGGTCGTATCAGTCATCCGTCAGAAGTACTGCACCTCGACCAGAAGGTCAATGTGGTTGTACTCGACTTTGACGAAGACAAGAAGCGTATTTCACTCGGTATGAAACAACTCCAGGCTCATCCTTGGGATGCTCTGGCTGAAGAGATTCAGGTTGGATCGAAAGTGAAAGGCAAAATCGTAAATGTGGCTGATTACGGCGCGTTCCTCGAAATTCAACCAGGTGTTGAAGGGCTAATCCACGTATCGGAAATGTCGTGGTCGCAGCATCTGCGCAATCCACAGGAGTTCCTGAAAGTTAATGATGAAGTAGAAGCACAAGTGCTGACACTGGATCGCAACGATCGCAAAATGTCGTTGGGCATCAAACAGCTAACCGAAGATCCCTGGACTCGTCCTGAATTGCGTGCTAAATACGCCGTTGGTACGAAACATAAAGGATTGGTGCGTAACCTGACCAACTTTGGCTTGTTCCTCGAACTGGAAGAAGGCATCGACGGACTAGTACACGTTTCTGACTTGTCATGGACGAAAAAGGTGAAACATCCTTCAGACTTCATTAAAGTTGGTGACGATCTTGAAGTAGTTGTTCTGGAATTAGACGTTGACAATCGTCGTTTAGCTCTGGGCCATAAACAACTTGAAGAAAATCCATGGGATACGTTTGAAACGGTCTTTGCTGTTGGCACTATTCACCGTTGCACAATTCTGAGCAAGAACGACAAGATGGCTACCCTCGAACTGCCTTATGGCATCGAAGGTTTCTCGTCGCTTAAGAATCTTGGAAAAGAAGACGGTACCTTTGCTGAAGTTGGTGAAACACTCGACTTCAAAGTAACGGAATTCTCGAAAGATGAGAAGCGAATTATGCTTTCGCATACGAAAACATGGCAGGAGAAAAACGAACCTGTGAAAGAACAAAAAGCCCCAAAAGTGGCTTCGGTGAAACCAGCTTCGGCACCAGCTCAAGCAGAGCGCGGTGCTACACTAGGAGACATTGATTCACTGGCTGCTTTGAAAGAGCAACTTGAGGGCCGGAACTAAAATAGTTCATCTGTAATAGCGGTAAGTGCCCCTACCTTCTAGGTTAGGGGCACTTTTTTAAACTTGACGTTTTCTCATACCGGATAAAAGCGTATGTTTGCAGTCCCGAATGCTTGAATTGTCATGTATCCGGTTTTAATCAGGTTCCGTGGCCGAGTGGCTAGGCAGAGGTCTGCAAAACCTCGTACAGCGGTTCGAATCCGCTCGGAACCTCATTTAGCATCAACAATGCCATCTAACTGATTTTCTTAATTGAGATGCAGTCAGATGGCATTTTGTTATATTAATATGGTTAAAAAACAATTAATTATGGCCCTGTATAAGCCTCACTAATTAGAAACAATATAAATAAATTAGGTGAACAAATAACTAAAGAGCAATTTTTGCCTATACAGCAATCGTGTCGTACTTTTGGGCGCTAATAAAAAGGCGGTGGTGATTATGTCAATCAACTCAAAAAATATAGTTCATAAAATGAGTGGCTTCTATAAGCTTTGCGTGGCTATTGTTCTGTCGCTACTACTACTGGTTTCCAGCAGTCAGGTGAAAGCGCAGGATGCGACAGCAGGTGGTGCTCCAGCCGCAGCATCGACAGCCCCTGCTGCGGGCGGTGCTGATGCCGAAAAAGGTAAGACCTTATTTACTAATAATTGTGCTCAATGCCATGCTGTAACGGACGAGAAAGTAGTTGGTCCCGGTCTCAAAGGCGTTGAAACGCGTACACCTGGTAAAGACTGGCTGCACAAATGGATTAGAAATTCATCGGCGGTAATTGCTACCGGTGATGCATACGCGAATCAAGTGTTCAATGCAAACGGCAAAGTGCAAATGTCGAGTTTCCCGAGTTTATCGGATGCTGACATTGATGGTATTCTTGCTTACATCGACCAGAGCGGTAAACCAGTAGCCTCAGCCGTAGCGGCAACTAGTGGTGGCACATCAGACGGGACAGCAACTGCCTCTTCCGCTTCAGGCCCATCTGAATTGTTTACGTTTGTTCTGGTTGCTTTATTAGTAGTTATGTTGCTGGTCTTAGGTGTCTTGCTGACGATAGTAACGATTCTATCGAAAGCTGTTACGCCGATAGCCACTACTGATGGAACAGTAGTCACATCTTCATTTGGTCAACGCCTTAAAACGGGTATGTCAGATGCCTTCAATAATCCGACCCTTCGATCAATTGTTATTTGGCTTTTCCTCTTGGTCGTAACCAAAGCGACTATCGATGGTGCCTATGGCGTGGGTATTCAACAAGGCTATGCGCCGAAACAGCCCATCGCCTATTCGCACAAACTACATGCCGGCCAGTATAAGATCGATTGTAATTATTGTCACACAGGTGTTAACAAGGGTAAGAGTGCTACTATTCCGGCTGCTAATATTTGCATGAACTGTCATGGCGTCATTAAGAAAGAGTCGCCTGAAATTCAGAAAATCTACGCGGCTATTGAAAATAATCAACCAATTGAATGGGTTCGGGTCCACAACTTGCCTGATTTGGCTTATTTCAACCACGCACAACACGTAAACGTAGGTAACGTAGCGTGCCAAACTTGCCACGGCGAAATTGAGAAAATGGAAGTAGTTGAAGCTCGCTCGTCCTTGACGATGGGCTGGTGTATCGATTGCCACCGCCGGACTGAAGTTAATACCAAAGACAACGCTTACTACGATAAATTGGTAGCTCTGCACCGGAAAGAAAGTAAAGAGCCACTCAAAGTAGCGAATATCGGCGGTTTGGAATGTTCTAAATGTCACTATTAATTTGATGTATAATGAGGACCAAAGGAAGTTACTGACTTCTGGTTTGTTTCATAGTATACATTATTCATCTTAACCATTGCCGCATACAACACGCATGGAAAATACATCTAAACGGTATTGGAAAGGGGTTGAGGAATTACGCAATGACGCGACGTTTGTTAAGAACGCCAACAGCGAATTTGCAAATCCTGACCTAAGTGAATCATCGAATGATCTGGATGGTCTGCTCGGTGGCTCAAATACCCAACGCCGTGACTTTCTTAAAGTAATGGGATTTGGTATGGCGGCTGTCTCGCTGGCTGCCTGCGAGACTCCGGTTCATAAGGCTATTCCGTATATTAATAAGCCAGAATTTACATTCCCATCTATTTCTGATTATTACGCATCTACGTATAGTGAAGGTGGTGACTATGCGGCTGTTCTGGTCGAAACTCGTGAAGGCCGACCTATTAAGATAGAAGGCAATCCGCAATCGAGCATATCGAAAGGGGGGACAACGGCACGTGTTCAGGCATCAGTTTTGTCGCTTTATGATATTGATAAATTAAAGGGAGCGAAACGTGGTGAGGCCGATATTGATTGGGCTACCGCTGACCGAGAAATCATCAGCCAACTAAATTCGGTTGCTTCGAAAGGTGGTGCCATTCGTATCATTACGTCAACAATCCTCAGTCCGGCAACTAAAGCTGTTATTGCTGACTTTGCTGCGAAATATCCAACAGCTCGCCATATTACATACGATGCTAATTCTGTATTCGGCATTGTACAGGCAAATCAAACCTCGTTTGGTAAAGCTGTTATTCCATCCTATGATTTTGGCAAAGCCGAGACTATCGTTAGTGTCGGTGCTGATTTTCTAGGAACATGGATAGCTCCGCTCGAATTCATGGGATCTTACGTAAAAGGTCGCCAGATTGGTGCTGTTGGAGGGGGTAAGAAAACCATGTCACGGCATTATCAATTCGAAACGGGCCTGTCAATGACGGGTTCCAATGCTGATTATCGTACGGCTATCAAGCCATCGCAGGAAGGGTTGGTTGTCGCTGCACTTTACAACAAAGTGGCTGCCAAATTAGGCGGTACAGCTATAAGTACGGCATCTATTACTGTTGCTAATCTAGACAAAGCGGCTAATGATCTAGCTCGTTCGCGCGGTAAAGCATTAGTGGTGTCGGGTTCTAATGATCCAAACGTACAAACAGTTGTCAATGCGCTGAACAACCTATTAGGTAGCTACGGGACAACAATTGATATTAATACGCCGGTCAACTACCGTCAGGGGAATGACCAACAGATGAGTGCCTTTGTAAACGAGGCCAAGGCTGGGCAAGTTGGGGCCGTTCTTTTCTTCGGTGCTAACCCAGTATACGATCATCCACGTGGTGCTGAATTGGCCGAAGCATTGCCAAAAATTGCTCTGTCCATTTCTTTTGCTGACCGCGCTGACGAAACAGCTTCGCTGTCAAAATACATTACACCCGCTCCCCATTACCTGGAGAGTTGGAATGATGCTGAACCAAAGCCGGGCTTTTATAGTCTGACCCAGCCAGCCATTACGTTTATTTTCAAAACTCGTCAATTTCAATCGAGTTTATTGACATGGTCTGGTAAGCCAAGTGATTATCAGACGTATCTGAAAAATTACTGGCGGACAACATATTATCCGAAAACATCGGGTTTTAGCTCATTTGATGCTTTCTGGGTAAAGGCTCTCAATGATGGTGTGTTTGAGCCCAATAAAGGCCAGACCATTGCGGGTAGCACTCCATTTACTGGAAATGTGGCGCAGGCTGCAACAGGTATAACTCAACGGTATAAGCCAACGACAGGAGTGGAGTTGGCCTTGTACGAAAAAGTTGGTGTTGGTACAGGAGCGATGGCTAACAATCCATGGTTGCAGGAATTACCTGATCCAGTTTCGAAAGCTTGTTGGGAAAATTACGCTGCTATTTCCCAGAAGACAGCTACTGGTATGAGCCTGGCTCAGAACGACTTGGTAACTGTTTCTGTAAATGGCAAATCGATCGAGTTGCCAGTACTGATTCAACCAGGTCAAGCAGACGATACCGTATCGATAGCTATTGGTTATGGCCGTGAGAAAGCCGGAAAGTCAGCGAACGGTGTTGGTAAAAATGCATATCCACTTGCAACTGTAACAGAAGGATATGTAACGTACGCTGCTTTCAACGCTAAAGTTGAAAAAGCCAGTGGGACACGCATTATTGCACAAACGCAAACACACGATACCGTAATGGGTCGTCGGGCTGTTTTGCAGGAGTCAAGACTGGCTGATTATCAGAAGAACCCGAAAGCTGGCCGTTACGAGCCAAAGGTAGAAACCTCAGTAGGGCCAACTGATGCTGTTGACATTTCGCTTTGGAATGGTTATGGTAAACCGAACCACTCATGGGGCATGGTCATTGACCTCAATTCCTGTGTGGGGTGTGGAACTTGTGTTGTTGCCTGTAACGCAGAGAATAATATTCAGGTCGTTGGTCGTCAGGAAGTGATTAACCGTCGTGAAATGCACTGGATGCGCATTGACCGCTATTATAGCAGCGATGCTGAAGCTGAAGATTATTCTGCCTTAGAAGTAGCTTCGGCTAATCCGGAAGTAACTTTCCAGCCGATGCTTTGCCAGCATTGCAGCAATGCTCCCTGCGAAACTGTCTGCCCGGTTCTGGCTACGACTCATAGTTCGGAGGGGTTGAACCAAATGACGTATAACCGTTGCATCGGTACACGTTATTGTGCGAATAACTGCCCGTATAAAGTGCGCCGTTTCAACTGGTTTAAATACTTTGACAATGATAATTACGATTATCATTTCAATAATGACCTTGGTAAAATGGTCATTAATCCAGACGTAACAGTTCGTTCACGTGGGGTTATTGAAAAATGTTCTTTCTGTGTGCAACGAATTCAGGAGACTAAATTAACGGCGAAAAAAGAACGTCGTCGGTTGCAGGCTGATGAAGTTCAGACCGCTTGTGCGCAGTCTTGCCCAACTAGTGCTATCACATTTGGTGACATGAATAATCCAGAGAGCACCATCTCTAAAATACTCGAGGTTGAATTGCAAGGACGTGCATTCCATGTATTGGAAGAAATCAATGTGAGACCACAAATTTCTTATCTAACCAAGATTCGAAATAAAGACGAGGAGCCGAAGCAAAATGAGAATGCTCGTCAGGAATCACACGTATAAATTAATTACATTTTACGAAAGACGAGGGTTGATTTTAGAACAATCCGATATCACAAACCGTAATTTGTTTATTGTAAACCATACATCATAAATCAGTAAGATATATGTCGCATGTTACATCAGCCGTAAGAACTCCCCTTGTCACCGGTGGTAAGACCTATGCCGACGTGACGGAGGATATCAGCAGACAGGTTGAGGGAAGTCCTACCCGAGAGTGGACAATTGCCTTTACCATTTCTGTGGTTGTGCTCATTTACGGAACCGCCTGCGTATTCTGGACATGGTGGGAAGGACTGGGTGTTTGGGGATTGAATAAAACAGTTGGCTGGGCCTGGGATATTACCAACTTTGTATGGTGGGTAGGTATTGGCCACGCTGGTACATTGATTTCTGCTATTCTATTGCTATTCCGTCAGAAATGGCGGACGGCTGTAAACCGGGCGGCAGAGGCTATGACCATTTTTGCCGTGTTATGTGCCGCCAGCTTCATTCTCATGCACATGGGCCGCCCCTGGATGGCTTATTGGGCATTGCCTTTACCTAACACGTTAGGTTCTCTTTGGGTGAATTTCAAGTCTCCATTAGTATGGGACGTATTTGCTATCAGTACTTATTTTACCGTATCACTGGTATTCTGGTACATGGGTTTATTGCCAGATTTAGCCACAATTCGAGATCGCGCTCGTAGCAAGGTATCACGGTACATTTACGGTGCGTTTTCTCTAGGTTGGAATGGCTCGGCTAAGACTTGGGCTCGGTATGAATACATGAGTTTAATTCTGGCTGGTCTCTCAACTCCGTTGGTACTATCAGTACACACAATTGTGAGTATGGACTTTGCTACCTCGGTTATTCCTGGTTGGCACACAACTATTTTCCCTCCTTATTTCGTTGCCGGTGCTATTTTCTCGGGCTTCGCAATGGTGCAAAATTTAGTTCTTATTATTCGGGTTGTATTTAAACTTGAAGACTACATTACTATTGAGCACATTGAATCGATGAACAAGGTTATTACCTTGACCGGATCTATTGTAGGAGTTGCTTATATTACTGAATTCTTCATCGCCTGGTATTCAGGATCTGAATTTGAAGGCTATGCTTTTATTAACCGGGCAACTGGACCATATTGGTGGGCTTACTGGGCTATGATGACGTGTAATGTGGTTACACCACAGTTATTCTGGTCACGGACCATTCGTAGAAGCATTGTATGGACATTTGTATTGTCTGTCATTGTAAACATAGGGATGTGGTTTGAACGGTTCGTAATTATTGTAACATCGTTACACCGTGATTACCTGCCATCAAGCTGGGCTATGTTCCACCCAACGCTGTTTGATATTAGCGACTATATCTTCTCATTCGGTTTTTTCTTCACCTTATTCTTATTGTTCGCTAAGTTCTTGCCAGTAGTCAATATGGCTGAAGTTAAGACAGTGATTAAGTCGTCCTCAGAAAGACTGCCGGTTTCGGTATCGGGCGTAGCAAGAGGTGAGCGCGTGGCTAATCCAACGTTCAACAAAGACGTAGAATAAGATAATTTCTGGTTCTCTAGGGAGTTGATGCGCAAGCAGTGGAGAACAATAAACTAGAAGTCCCAAACTGAGCTAATTATGTCAGATGTAAGTGGTAACGGTAAATTTCTGGTCGGTATATACGACGATGATGATGTTGTATTGAAAGCCGTTAAAGATGTAAAGGACGCGGGAGTCCGGATTCATGAAGTTTTTACACCATTCCCGATTCACGGCTTAGATATCGCGTTAGGGCACCCACGTTCTCGTCTTGGTATTGCAGCTTTCCTATTTGGGTTGAGCGGAACGCTTACAGCTTTGGCTTTAACTTTCTATACAGAGGGTTTTGATTGGCCAATGATTGTAGGGGGTAAAGATTCATATTCCCCCATAATTTATGTGCCGGTTATATTTGAGATGACCGTCTTGTTTTGTGCCTTAGGCATGGTTGGTACATTTCTGGTTTCGAATGGCATGGGACCAACGGTGAAGCCACTGATGTATGATCTTAGAACGACCGACAATAAATTTGCGATGGCTATCGACTTGAGCAAAAATAACATAGGTGAAGGTGATATTGAGCAGATTCTGAAAAAGTCAGGCGCTGCTGAAGTAAATGTTAAGCAGTTCTAATGTTCAGAATGGGAATGATTACTAAACATACGAGCGTAACAACACTGGCTTTTATTGGACTTTTATTTGCAGGTACGGCCTGTAAAAAGGGACATGATAATACCGGAATTGAATATGCACCCCAGATGTATGATGCCGTGGGTTATGAGCCGTATCGTCAGATTCGGGCTAATACAATTAATCCCCAGGGTCTAAATATGCGTCTTCCTGCACGCGGTACCGTTGCCCGTCCAAATTATCATACGACGTTCGGCACTGGTGCAAATGCAACAACTGACTTGATGATCTACAATATCCCGGCTGATAGCATTGGGATAGCGGAGCGGGTCTTAACGAACCCAATTCCAGATTCGGAGAAGTCGTTGGCAGATGGACAAGTATTGTACACACGCTATTGCAGCCATTGCCATGGCGCGACTGGAAAAGGCGATGGACTTGTTGGGAAAGAATACAAAGGTGTTCCTAATTATTCGACGGATGCCTATAAGACTATGAATGACGGGCATATTTTTCACGTGATAACACACGGGAAAGGTCGTATGTGGCCCCATGGATCCCAGATCACACCAGAAGATCGGTGGAAGATTGTACAGTACGTTCACAAACTCCAACAGGGATAAATTTAACGTCGGATACAACGTAGCTTATTGATTTTAATTAGTTCGTTTAGTGAGTATCCAACGTGTTTTAATTAATTGACAAACCAATAAGAATGGCATCGGCTCACGCAATACCGTCCTTAGACGAAGAATTTGAATTTACGGCAGACGCTAAACGTCGGTTGCTAATTGGTATTGGGGTCGGAGTCGCGATGGTGGCAATCGGCGCATATTTATTGGCATCGGGTGTTGGTTCACATGAGACCCATGCAGCCGCTCATGGTGCTGGTGCTCACGAAGGTGGCGGTCACCACGCATACAAATGGACCAATCGTCTATGGGCCAATGTTTGGTTAAACGCCATTTACTTTACAGGGGCGTCGGTTATCGGAATGTTTTTCATTTCGTACAATTATCTAGCTCAGGCTGGTTGGTCGTCGGCTTTCAAGCGTATTCCTGAAGCTTTACCTGCCTATTTACCCTACATGGGAATTGTTGTTGTAGCGGTATTTTTCATTGCTGGACAAGATTTGTTTCATTGGACTAATCCAAACCTGTTTGACAAAGCTAGTTCTGAGTATGATCCCATTATTGCAGGTAAATCCGGCTTTTTGAATACGCCGTTTTACTTAGGCCGAATTTTTCTCTATTTCGTCCTTTGGTACGTTTTATGGAGAATGCTACGTGGCTTCTCATTACAGGAAGATATACATGGTGGTACTGAGTATTATGAAAAGAGCATTAAATGGGGCGTTGTATTCCTTTTAGTGTTTGGGGTGACTTCGTCTACTTCAGCATGGGACTTTGTTATGTCTATCGATACCCACTGGTTTAGCACCATGTTTGGCTGGTATACATTGGCAAGTTGGCATGTTACAGGGCTGGCTATCATTACGTTAGCTGTAGTTACGTTGAAAGAACAAGGCTACTTAAAGATTGTCAATGATAGCCATCTACAGGATCTAGGTAAGTTCATGTTTGCGTTCAGTATCTTCTGGACGTACGTATGGTTTGCCCAGTTTATGCTTATTTATTACGCTAACTTACCTGAAGAAACTATTTATTTTCGGGAGCGTTTTAGTGGATATGGGGGCATTTATAAAGCGCCTTTCTTCATAAACATATTTCTGAATTTTGTGTGTCCTTTCTTGATTCTAATGACCAGAGACTCAAAGCGGACGTACATTATTTTGAAGTTGGCCGCGTGGTGTATCATCATTGGTCACTACTTTGATTTCTATGTGAATATTATGCCTGGAACGGTAGGTGAGCATGGTGGTTTTGGACCGATTGAATTCGGTATGATTCTTATTTTTGCGTGTGGTTTTATCTGGACGATTTCCTCTCAGTTGGCTAAAGCTAATCTGATTCCCAAGAATCACCCGATGTTGGAAGAGGCAATACACCATGATATTTAATTAATAACCTGTATAAAAATGGTTTACATAGTTGCTTTGTTATCGGTAATCTTTTTAGGGCTGGCTGCATTGGTCATTTCTAAGATAATTACTGTTGCGAAAAACGCAAATGGGCCTGTCGTAGACGGCCAAATCGGGTTAAGTAATCGCATTAATGGCGTATTATTTGTAATTTTCTTTGTGGTCGGTCTGATTGCTGCAGTATGGTCATTTCTTCATGCAAAGCAATTTTTCTTACCAGAGGCATCGTCGCCCCACGGTCGTCGGACAGATTTTCTATTCTGGCTTTCAATGAGCATTATCACGATTGCATTCGTGGTAACAAATGCGTTGCTTTTCATTTTTGCATGGATGTATCAGCATAAAGAAGGTCGTAAAGCTGCTTATTATCCTGAAAATCACAAATTAGAGTTAATCTGGACGGTGGTTCCTGCTGTTATCATGGCTGTTCTAGTATTTACAGGCTGGCGAGCATGGCGTGATATCATGTCTGAAGCGCCAGCTAATGCTCAAGTCTTTGAAATTGTAGGCAAACAATTTAACTGGATTGTACGGTATCCGGGCGTTGATAATAATAAGCTTGGTTCCTTCAATTATAAATTGATTGACAATAACAACGATACAGGAATTGATTACACAGATGAGGCATCATTTGATGATTTCACCTCTACTTCTGAGTTGCACATTCCTGTGAACAAGCCAATTCTGTTGAAAATTCGCGCTCGTGACGTATTACATAGCGTGTTTATTCCTCACCTGCGTGTGAAAATGGATGCTGTTCCGGGAATGCCAACGCGTTTTTGGTTTATAGCTGACAAGACAACGGACGAAATGCGCAACATTACTGGTAATCCTAACTTTGGTTATGAAATTGCCTGTACAGAAGTTTGCGGTCAAGGTCACTTTTCCATGCGCATACGCTTAATTATTGAAGACGAAGCATCTTGGCAAGCATGGTGCAAGCAACAGAAACCATTGCTGACCTCGACGCCAGAACTGGCATCACGCATTCCGGCAAACCTGAAGGCTAAAGCTGCCAAGTATTTACCGGCTGACGCTGCAGCGGCTCCTGCTGATAGTTCAACGGCATCATTACCACAAACTCGTGGAGCATCAGTAGCCAGCGCTGTACTCCGATAATTTTTTCAAACTCTCAACAAACAAATACTATGGCGACTGTATCAGCTAACCCGGCAATTGTGGCGCATGCGACAGAGCATGACCATCATGAGCCGCAAAGTTTTTGGCGCACGTATATTTTTTCGGAAGATCACAAAACGATTGCTAAGCAATACCTAATATCAGGTATCATCTGGTCAATTATCGGGATTAGCTTATCTGTTATGTTCCGGCTTCAACTGGGCTTTCCAACTATGAAGTTAGGTTTCCTGCGCCCAATTTTGGGGAGTTGGATTAACGAAGCAGATAAGATTGACCCTGACTTCTATTTGGCCTTAGTTACAATGCACGGAACAATAATGGTGTTCTTTGTATTGACGGCTGGTCTAAGCGGTACATTCTCGAACTTCCTGATTCCGCTTCAGATTGGTGCTCGTGATATGGCATCAGGCTTCCTGAATATGTTATCATACTGGTTCTTCTTCATCGCCAGTGTGATTATGTTCTCGTCTTTATTTATTCAGACGGGACCTGCTTCTGGTGGTTGGGTAATTTACCCCCCATTAAGTGCATTGCCGCAGGCACACAAAGGGTCTGAGTTAGGTATGACTCTCTGGTTGATTAGTATGGCATTGTTCATTGTCTCTCAGTTGCTAGGCGGTATCAACTACATAACAACCGTCATTAACCTACGGACACGTGGTATGTCGTTTAGTAAATTGCCTTTGACAATATGGGCCTTTTTGTTAACCGCCATTCTAGGGTTGATTTCATTTCCGGTCTTACTTTCGGCTGCTTTATTGCTCATATTCGACCGTAGTTTCGGTACTAGCTTCTACCTGTCAGAGATATACATTAAGGGGGAAGCTCTTCCAAACGTAGGTGGTAGCCCAATTTTGTTCCAGCATTTATTCTGGTTCTTAGGTCACCCGGAAGTTTACATCGTATTGCTTCCAGCTCTTGGTATGACCTCTGAAATCATTGCAACAAATGCTCGTAAGCCAATTTTTGGTTATCGTGCTATGATTGCGTCAATGATGGGTATAGCCTTTTTAGCATTTATCGTATGGGCTCACCATATGTTCGTAACAGGTATGAACCCGTTTTTGGGATCAATATTCATGTTCTTAACATTGATTATTGCTGTTCCATCTGCTGTAAAAGCGTTCAACTATATTACAACACTATGGCGTGGAAATATTCGCTTCACACCGGCGATGCTCTTCTCAATTGGTCTGGTATCTTTCTTTATATCAGGTGGGTTAACCGGTCTGATACTTGGTAACTCTGCACTGGACATTCAGTTGCATGATACATACTTTGTGGTAGCTCACTTCCACTTAGTGATGGGTGCTGCCTCTGCCTTTGGATTGCTGGCCGGTGTATATCATTGGTTCCCTAAAATGTTTGGCCGGTTGATGAATGAAAAGCTTGGCTACATTCACTTCTGGATGACATTTACGGGCATCTATCTTGTATTCTTTCCAATGCACTATGTAGGTATTGCTGGTTTCCCACGTCGATATTATGCGTTCACGAGCTATGATTTCACAAAGAACATCTTTGCTGACATGAACGCGTTTATCAGTCTGGCGGCTATCTTTACTTTCGCAGCCCAATGGATATTTATCTACAATTTTGTCCATAGCTTAATTAAAGGCAAAAAATCCACACAGAACCCGTGGAAATCGAATACGTTGGAATGGACAACCCCGATTCATCCAGGTCATGGTAACTGGCCAGGAGAAATTCCAGCTGTATATCGTTGGCCTTATGATTATAGCAAGCCGGGTGCAAAGGATGACTTCATTCCTCAAAATGTGCCTTATTCGCAAACGCCTGAGTCAAATCTTCCGCATGAGAATGAGTTGATTGGCATGGAAAAAGAGATCGAGGGACAAAACTTGAATGATCAGTTCAAACAGCCTCATTAATAAAAAAGAACAGCGATTCCGGAGCCTGGCGTTCCTAACAGTAATTGTCATCTATCTGTTAATATTGGCAGGTGGTATTGTTAGAGGCACAGGCTCTGGAATGGGCTGTCCTGATTGGCCGAAATGTTTTGGCCGTTGGATTCCACCTACTGAAATCTCTCAGTTGCCAGTAAATTATCAGAAAATTTACGGTGCTAAATTGAAGGGAGAGGTTGAATTTAATGCTACAAAAACCTGGATAGAGTACACCAATCGTTTACTAGGGGTTCTGTCTGGTTTTTTGGTTTTTGCTACCCTAATTGCTTCTCTATCTTATCTACGCAAAGACAAAACCATTATCTGGGGAAGTGCCGCTGCATTTGTACTGATTGGTGTTAATGGCTGGCTTGGATCTCGAGTAGTCGCTACGGAATTAACACAGTATGTAATAACCTTGCATCTCCTGTTAGCTATTTTAGTGGTTTTTGCCTTACTCTTTGTATGGATTCGGTCAAATGCTCATCGATTACATATAGAAGATATAAGTGTAGAAAATAACATATCACGTTGGCTATTAGGGATTTTACTAGTCTTAACGATAGGACAAATCGTATTAGGCGCACAGGTTAGGGATGTACTGGATAGCGTAGTGAAGCGTATAGGATACACACAACGTGATAGTTGGGTTGACAATCTAGACTGGAGATTTTACATCCATCGTTCGTTTTCATTAGTTATACTGACTCTCCATGTTGCCATTATTTATCAACTTCGCAAACGCAATAAAACAGGGGTGTTTGTTTCATTAACGAATGCGTTAATGGCCTTAGTTATAGCAGAAATTGGGACGGGTGTAATTATGGCATACCTAGGGGTTCCAGCAATAGCTCAACCGATTCATCTAATATTGGCTATTTTGATAATTGGCCTTCAATTTTCGATAGGCCTGTTACTAACGCCAAAATTCATACTACCAAGAGGCATAAACAAAGCGTCTCGATTAGTAAAAGTGTAACATGGAAAAATCATTGGCTTTAGCCACTCTCAACGATAAAACAAAAGCGTACATTGAGTTAATAAAATTAAAGCTTACACTGGCTGTAGTATTTTCCGGTGTATTTGGCTACTGTCTTGCCATTGATCATGTTGAGGTGTGGAAGATAGTTGTTTTAGTTATTGCTTCGATTAGTATAACGGGAGCAGCTAATATCATAAATCAGATAATTGAAAAAGAGTCAGATAAATTGATGAAGCGTACGGCCCTTCGCCCATTACCGACAGGCCGGCTTTCAGTAAACGAAGCAGCCATTTTTGCCTTTATCCTTTTTAGTGTTGCCTGCTATTTATTTGTTGAAGTCTTTAATGTTAGGGCAGCTGCATTGGCTGTGCTATCTCTACTATTATACGGATTTGTTTATACGCCATTAAAACGTAGAGGTCAAATCGCCGTGTTTGTAGGGGCATTACCAGGAGCCTTCCCACCGATGATTGGATGGGTAGCTGCAACAAACCATTTTGGATGGGCACCCGGTATATTATTTGCTATTCAATTTTTCTGGCAGTTTCCGCATTTCTGGGCAATTGGCTGGCTGGCTTTTGACGAATATAAAAAGGCAGGTATACAAATGATGCCGGGTGATGGTAAGACAACAGAAACAGCCTTCAGAATCATGATATATACGTTATTTCTGGTTCCTGTAGGTTGGTTACCTTACTTTCTTGGCATGACTGGTATTAATTCAGCACTAGTAGCTATGGTTGGCGGAATCTTGTTTCTGGCGCAAACGTTTCATTTAATGAGAACCTGTACAGACAAAGCAGCTTTGCAGATGATGTTTGGCTCATTGCTGTATTTGCCTGTTGTACAGATTGTTTACCTACTAGATAAAGTATAACAACAAACCATGAGTGAGTTAGTTAATGATATTTCTATAATTGAAGAGCCAGAAGAAACGCTCTCAATGAACCCCCGCAAGTTTATTATGTGGTTGTTCATTGTTAGTATTATCATGCTCTTTGCTGCCATGACCAGTGCCTACTTGGTGCGTCGGGCAGAAGGAAACTGGCTGGAGTATGATGTTCCAATTATTTTCACGTATAGCTCAATCGTATTAGTAATTAGTAGTCTTACTATGCATTGGGCTTATATAGCTGCAAAAAAAGATAACTTTGGCAGTCTGAAAATAGCGATAACTATTACTTTTGCACTCGGAGTCGTTTTTTTATTCATGCAGTTCCAGGGATGGATTGAATTAGTTAACGAAAACGTTTTTTTTGTTGGTAATCCGGCGGGCTCATTCATGTATATTTTTACGGGTCTGCATGGATTTCACCTGATTTCCGGTCTGCTTGTGCTAGTCGTTGCGCTGGTAGCTGCTTTTCGGCTACGAATTCATGCCAAGAGCTTGAATCAACTCGAAATAGCTGCTACTTACTGGCATTTTTTAGACATTTTGTGGTTGTATTTGTTTTTCTTTTTAGTCTATTTTCATTGATAATCTTTTAGACGCATGGCGGCTACTGTAACGCACGATACCCTGACAACCGACTCGGAGCAAGTGTTCGACAAGAAAACCTGGATGGGTGGTGTTGAACCGATGAAAGTGAGCTACGGCAAGCTGATGATGTGGTTCTTCCTTATTTCGGATACCTTCACCTTTTCAGCTTTGCTAGTAACTTATGGCCTGATTCGGTATAGTTACCCCGCTTGGGACCCGGCTATCTATGGTGAAGTATTCAAGTTCTCTAACCTATACTGGCCAACTCCAGAAAAGGTTTATAACTCTCTGCCATTTTTACATGGTCTTGATTTGCCTCTGATTTTCGTCGGTATCATGACGTTTATCCTCATTTTTAGTAGCGTAACTATGGTACTGGCTGTAGAAGCCGGGCATCGTATGGACCGTAAAGATGTAGAAAAATACATGTTGTGGACCGTTTTGGGTGGTATAACGTTTTTGGGTAGCCAGGCTTGGGAGTGGAGTCACTTTATTCATGGCACCGAAACCGGTACAACGATTAGTGAACTGGTGAATGGACAAACCATCCAGCGGACTATTTTTGGCGCGAACTTAGTTGAAAATCAGTACGGTCCACCTGCATTTGCTGACTTATTCTTTTTCATAACAGGTTTTCACGGAACCCACGTATTTAGTGGTGTTGTACTGAATATCCTGATCTTTTACCGGGCAGCAACGGGCTTATATGAAAAGCGCGGTCATTACGAGATGGTTGAGAAAGTAGGTTTATACTGGCACTTCGTCGATCTCGTTTGGGTATTTGTCTTTACTTTCTTCTACCTGGTTTAAGTTTAATCACCTTTTGTCATGACTGATAACACACATGGAACGCATGAGGTTGGCGAAATACCACCCGCAAATACAGGCCTCATCTGGCGCACTTTTGTAATTCTTTCTGTTATTACAGCATTTGAATTTACACTGGCTTATTTTATGAAAGCTGGTGGTTTCAGAACATCTATTTTCGTTCTGATGACATTAGTGAAAGCATTTTATATCGTTGGCGAATTCATGCACCTTAAGCATGAGGTGAAAAGCTTGATTTGGGCCATTGTTATACCTGTAATTTTTATTGTCTGGTTGCTTACTGCATTATTGACCGAAGGCGGTTCGATTTTTGAACTACGATAAATCATGACGGCCATTCGAAAAGCCGGGATCCTGCTCGCTACGTTGCTGGTCCCGGCTTTGTTGTATCTATTTCTAAGGTTTGAGACCCAAAATCATTTCATACTGCCCCGCTATTTACCCAAAATTGATTCAGCAAAAGGTGAGCCGTTAATGGGTAAAGTTACACTGGCAGATGGTAGACAAGTGACTGATACGATTTACAACCATATTCCGTCGTTCAGTCTAATTGATCAGGACGGAAAAACGGTAAATGAGTCAATCGTAAAAAATAAGATTTATGTTGCCAGTTTCTTCTTCACGCGTTGCAATACCGTTTGTCCCCGAATTTCTTCACAGCTGACAAGGGTTCAGGATATTTTTCGAAAGAACCCCAGCATTATATTTTTATCGCACTCGGTAGACCCTGAACACGACCGACCGGCGCAGTTGAAAGCCTACGCTAAGAAATACGAAGCATTACCCGGCAAATGGTATTTTTTAACTGGGACGAAAGCTAGCATTTACGATTTAGCCATGCATGGTTACTATCTGCCAACCGTTGATGCAGGCGTAAAGGAAGGGAAGCCTGACGAAACTTTTATCCATAGCGAAAAGTTGGTATTAGTAGATAAACAGGGCATTGTTAGAGGGTTTTACGACGGAACCGATAAGGAAGATGTTGATCGATTAGTGCTTGAAATTCGGGTGTTACTGGATATTTACAGCAAAGAATAATTTGTAGCTTATGGAAGCATTACAACCCGTTCAACAGCAAAAGGCTAATCGGGTCATTACTGTTCTCTCAGTAGCCATTCCCGTTGCCGTTGCTGTATTACTAGGTATTCGCCAGAAGGTTAATTTGGGTACTTGGACAACTTATTTGCCGCATCTGAATGGTATTATTAACTCTATAACATCGGTGCTTCTTCTTCTGGGGTTTTACTTTATCCGGCAGAAAAATGTCCTGGCGCATAAACGAACGATGCTGGCGGCTTTTACTTTTGGATCATTGTTTTTGGTTAGTTATGTGCTTTATCATCTAACTAATGAGTCAACGCCTTTTGGTGGTGAAGGATGGGTACGACCGGTATATTATTTTTTACTAGTGTCGCACATTGTTTTGTCTGTAGTGGTAGTTTGGTTTGTATTACGAGCGGTTTATTTTGCGTTGAGTGGTCAGATTAGCAAACATAAACAAACAGTAAAATATGCGTTCCCAATCTGGCTATATGTAAGTGTTACGGGTGTAATCGTCTACCTGATGATTAAGCCGTATTATATTCATTAACTCGATGAAAAATAAGAGAAGTTGGAAAGTGTGGTTGGTAGTTATAGTTTTGTTGGCCATTACGCCAGACCTCATGGCTCAGTGTGCTATGTGCCGGGGAACGGTTGAAAGCACAGTTAGTAACGGTCGTAGTATGGTAGCTTCCCAGTTGAATTTGGGTATTGTGTATTTGTTAATCATTCCCTACCTCATTATAGCTTCGATCTGCTATTTGTGGTATCGTAACAGCAAACGTGAGTATGGGAGACGTCTCGAGGTTGCAGGCCGCGTTAAAAGGGCTATGTCCTAAATGTAGACAAGGTAAAATTTTCAAAAAACCTTTCTATTCACCTCGTGGGTTTGATGAGATGTACGAGCTTTGTCCTCACTGTGGCCTGCGTTACGAAATTGAGCCGGGTTATTTTATTGGGGCTATGTATGTTAGTTATGCCATTTCTGGTGGGATAGCTTTAGTAATGGGGTTTCTGCTCTTTTACTTAGGTGGTGATCCAGAAGGCTGGGTATACGCTGCCAGCATTGCACCAGTAATGATACTAATTGCACCAATTAATTTTCGAATATCAAGGGTTATCTGGCTGCATTATGTAGCTGGTATCAAATATATAAAAGGGCTGTAAAGGCCCTTTTTTTATGTTCATAGGCTAGAAATGTAAGAACGTTATAAATTTTTCTTCTCCATGCAACCTTAACCTATCTAACCTGCATCTTGTGAATGAACCTAGACGAATATGCTTCGACTTATACCGTTTTTTACGACTGAATCACAACTCATTGTGGCGTTGAAGCGGGGCGAAAGCCGCGCTCACAAGGTCGTTTATGAACGGTTTGCGGGTAAAATGCTGGCAGTATGTACACGCTATTGCGCTAATCGTGCTGATGCAGAAGAGGTTATGTTGGATGGCTTTATGCGGGTGTTTGAAAAAATAGAGCAGTTTCGGGAAGACGGTAGTTTTGAAGGATGGATACGGCGAATTATGGTAACTGAATCGCTGATGTTCTTACGGAAAGCAAAACACTGGCGGCAGGAAATATCACTTGACGATGTTACAGTTGAGCTTGATTATGAGTGGGCAGATACATCGGTCAACGAAAACGATCTACTGCGACTAGTTAACCAATTGCCCGATGGATACCGGACAGTATTTAATTTATATGCTATTGAAGGTTACACACATGCCGAAATTGCCGAAATGCTGGGTATCTCAGAGGGTACCTCGAAATCTCAGCTAAGCCGTGCCCGGATGATGCTACAAGTGAATTTGAAAAAAGTGGAACAGGAATTTCGGTCTGAATCCTATGAAAAAACATACAGAAAAACTGCCAATTGATGACCTGTTTGCCCGCAAATTAGGCAACATGTCATTGCCGCCCAGTGCCGACGGCTTTGAGCGATTACAGGCACGTATGGGGCAACAGAAACCAGATATGCAGGTTGTCTTCTGGCGTAATCCAGCAATGCCGCGCTATATAGCGGCTGCGGCTTGTCTATTGGTAGTGTGCTTATTCGGGTGGCTTTATTGGCCAACAGATGGGACAATAGAACCATCTCAGGAGCAGGTAGCTGCCAATCAACCGGTAATATCTTCACCGAAGAAGTCTGCCCGGAAACAGTTGGATCAGCAACAAAATAAAGTAGCACCAGATATAAAAATGCCTGCTCTGTCTGGTCAGGAAGTGAATTCAGATCAAGTAGCGATTACTGATAAATCTTCTGGAAGAAATAAATCATATACTGGTTTAGCAAGTCGGCCTTTGGCAAGTGAAGAGACAATTAAGACTGTAGCCGATGAACCAGTTTTAGCGCAAACAAATCCAACTAAAGTTGAAACAAAAACCAACACACTACTGCCTGGTATCGTAACACCAACCGGTCAGGCAACAACTGAGCAAGTGGCAGAAACTAAAACGATCGCGAAATCACTTCCGGCTACTGAGCGTGTATTGGTTGTCACAATTGCAGAACCTCAGGCATTAATTGCGGCTCGGCAAGCAGCTAGGGCTTCGGTTGAGGAGTCGGCTATAGTTGCTCAAAGCGATAAACTTGAAAAAGAGACTAAAGCGGGCGGTTTATGGCAGCAGGTAAAGCGCATTAAACAAGGGGAGATATTCGCCCGTCAGGATAATGCGGGCAATGATGATCGGGGTTTGCTGGGCCGGGCTTACAACGGCCTGAAACACAGTTTGGATAAAGATAAATCAGTTAAGCAATGAATAAGATTCTACGTATAGTTTTTACGATGATTATAGGCGTAACAATGATATCCGGCCTTCAGGCAATGCCTACGCATCCGGCTGACTCATTAGTAATTCGTTTTGCAAACCGAACTCGCCTGGTTATCTACGCGCCAGATAAAGCCGGAATTCAGGCTTTATCAAACTACGATTTGAATAAAATTGTGCGCGAGATGGGTATGAAACTTGATTCCGTACCTGGTGGTCAGACGGCTATTTCTCAGGATGGCGAACGTTTTCTAAAAGACACAGTGCTGGTTGTCACAAAAAAGAAAGATGGATTCACCATTGTTATCAACAGCAATGGTGACACAACCAAAACATGGTCCCAACAAAGAGATGGAAATGATCGCGATTATGAGCGGGCTCGACGACGGAAACGAGAAAAAGATGGTGGCGGTTTTGATTATGGGTTGAGTATTGGTTTAAATAATTTCATTCAACAAGGCTCAAATCCAGCCTATCCCGAAGATAGTTATGATCTACGGCCGATAGGATCACGCTATATTGCCTTGTCGGTGGGAGCGATGCCAACCCTTATTCGGGGCAAATACGCATCATTAAAGCTGTATTATGGCGTTGAGGTGGCCTGGAACAACTTCATGTTTGAGGGAAATAATGTGGCCGAAAAGTCGCCCACTGGCGTAGCGTTCCCGGATGCAGGTCGGGACTTGCAGAAAAGTAAGTTGACCGTTTGTACAATTGGTATCCCGGTGGTGCCCCGCGTTACGTTCTACAACAGTGATGGCCGAAAAATTTGCCACATTGGACTGGGTGGTTACGTTAATTATCGGCTTGATAGCTATCGAAAAATAAAAGAGGCCGATGGTAGCAAAGATCGTCGCCATTCCGATTATTATCTAAACAACTATCGTTATGGTCTGGTAGCGCATCTGGGACTTCGAAGCGTCGATTTTTTTGTGAAGTACGATCTAAATCCGCTTTTCCAAGTGAATAAAGGCCCCGATGTTCGAACGCTTACGTTTGGCGTTGGTTTCTAACATATGCCGGACAAAACTATTTCTATTATTGGCTGTGGTTGGTTGGGCCTGCCTTTGGCTGAGGATCTATTGCGGACAGGATACAGCGTGAAAGGAAGCACAACATCGTCCGAAAAAATGGTGCTGCTGCGTCAAAAGGGCATTGATGCGCATCAACTGCGTTTAAACCCTGAACCTGTTGGTGATATTACGGCTCTACTCGAAGCCGATACGCTCATTATTGATGTTCCACCCAAAGCCGGAAAATTAGGTGATGATTTTCACCCGCAGCAAATTCAGCATCTGACCAACGCCATACAACCGTCGCCTATAAAGCATATCATTTATGTCAGTTCTACGTCGGTTTATCCGGAGTTAGGCCGGATTATGCTAGAGGATGATGTGACAAATCCCGATCAATCTGCTTCGCCCGCGTTAATTCAAGCCGAGCAGTTAGTACAGAGCCTTGCGCCAGAGCGAATCGTAACGGTAATTCGCTGTGGGGGATTAATGGGGTATGATCGTATTCCCGGGAAATACGTTGCCGGGCGAACTGTGGAGAGTGGGGGTGTACCGGTCAACTACCTTCACCGCAACGATGCTGTGGGGATTTTGTCTGTTATCGTTCAACAAGGCATAATTGGTACTTTCAATGCTGTTGCTCCGCAACATCCAACGCGTGAAGCTATTTATCGAAAAAGTTGCGCTGATTTTAATTATGAGTTACCTACATTCATCACGCCTACAAAACCCGTTCCCTATAAAGTTATTTCGGTAGGGAAATTAATTCAGACAACAAATTATATCTTTCAATATCCAGATCCGTTACAGTTTTTATATCAATTATGAACGCAACAAGTGCCGGACGCGCGTTTGAAAAAAACCACCCGATGGTTTACGAGTTGGTCTAGTGGCCCGATTGAGGGCTGCTAAAAACATAAAATACCCTTGTGCATGCCATGCCCGAAATCGCTCACTCACCTGCGGGTCATATTGAGGCATATAGGTTAACAACTGATCGAGATCAAAACAGTCAGAAGCAACGCCAACCCCAGCCCGTTGGCTATCGATAGCATTGCAGGCTTGCTCAAAATGGTTTGGTTGTGGAATCATCAGGGCAGGCTTACCCAGATAAAGAGCTTCGCAAACTGATTCAAAACCTGCTGTCGTAACAATAGCTTTGCAGCGGGCCATAAACTCCAGAAACCGTTTTCCGTCGATAGCGTGGTACGTCAACGTTTCATCAATCACCTGATCGGGGCCGGTCGCATCCGAATGAAAGGCATCCATCTGAATCTCAGGATTCTGTTTGTGGGCTTTCTGCAACTCAACTTTTAAACCGGGTTGTGTTACATAGGCCAACAGAAAATCGCCCGGTGTAGGCTTTAGGTCAGTTAGTTCTTGGCGTAGTAAAGGCGGCACTACACGCAACCGTTCGTTTGGCTCATCAGGCTGCTTGTCGAACGAGAGTGCGAGTAGCTCCTGCGCTCCGAAGCACGTTAGCCGCGTGTTGAGTTTGAACGCCTGCCGGTATAACCATTGCCCTTCGGGCCGCTGAAAATCGCGGTGAAAAGCCATATACTGATGAGCAATACAAATCATTGGCGCCGATGGTCGTAGAAGAGCGTAGGTCATTCCACCAAGCATCTCAAAAAAATTAACAACTACATCAGGCCGTTGTGCGTCAATATGGTCGCGTACTTGCCGTAAACTACGCCAGAAGGGACGTATAGTTCGAATGGCCATCAATGTCGTTTTAAATGGTTCGAGCGCATTAGTACCTGCGTTATACACCAATCCAGGACTGAATACGGGAAGAATAGGGGCCGTAAACTTCTCACTAAAAAATGCGGGCACACTTCGCTCGGCTGTTATACCAACTATTGCCCCGATAACCTCATGACCAGCAATGCGTAAAATCTGGGCCAGTGATAATGCCTGTGTTAAATGACCCCGGCCTTCACCCTGTACTAAAAATAAGATGCGCATGATAAGGAGGAATTAATTGATCTGAATGGATAAATTATTAGTTGGTACCTGTTTGTCCTGATCTTTCGATGGAATGGCTTCTTCAACTTCATCTAAATCGGATGTGTAATAGAGCAAACTCCAGTTACCACTATGGTCCTCTACTAAGGCACTGAGCGACTCAACCCAATCGCCGGAATTCATATAAATAATACCGTCAAGTTCGTGAATGGCAGGCTGATGGATGTGTCCGCAAATAACCCCATCGCAGTTTCGGGCGCGGGCTAATTCGGTTAGTTTCTGTTCGTAATCGGAGATGTAGCTAACCGCCTGCTTTATGCGGGATTTAATCTGTTGTGAGAGCGAGTAATAAGGCAAGCCCTGCCAGGTGCGGTAGTGGTTATAAAACTTATTAACCCACAGAAGAAACGTGTACCCTATATCACCCAAATAAGCCAGCCATTTCATGTGCGAGGTGATCGAATCGAACACATCACCGTGGGTAACGTAGAACTTTTTTGTCCCGGAAGTAAGTGTATAATCTTTCCTGATTGAGAAGTTTTTGCCCACTCTTAGGGGCATTACCTGATCAAGAAAATCGTCGTGGTTACCACGTAGATAAATAACTTTGGTGTCGTAATGAACGATTTGCCTTAAAACCGTTTTAAAAAAAGCGGTATGTTTCTTTTTCCAAGTCCCGTACTGTTTCAATTGCCATCCGTCAATGATGTCGCCGTTGAGAATTAGCTTCTGGCATGAGTAGTTGCGCAGGAATTCGGTGGCTTCTTTTGCCTTCGACCCGGCTGTGCCGAGGTGTATATCCGACAGAACAATCGTGCGAAACTGGGTACTTAATTTCATGAACGAAACTAAACTCCAGACGTTAAATAGGATTTACCATAGCATTATCAAATTACTAACATTATAAGCGTGTTGAACAAGTGGTTCACATTGACTTAATAAACCAAGATAAATGGAAAATCCAGTGCTTATTTTCGGGGCAGGCAACCTGGGACTGACGGCTTTAGACCTGTTTCAGCGCAATAACGTAGTGGTGTATGGCTTGCTGGACGATAACAAAGACTTGCATAGCAAAGAGTTCAATGATGTATCTGTGTTAGGCGAAACAGACGATGATGGTTTCCTTAAACTCATTGGTCAAAAGTGTGAAGCTTTCGTCGCTATTGGCGATGGTCGCGTTCGAAAAAGACTGGTCAAAATGCTCAACGAACGGCGCAAGGTGCAACCAGTAAATGCCATTCATGATACGGCAACTGTATCTGCTATGGCCACTATTGGTCACGGCAACCTGATTGCCGCCCAAGCCGTTGTGAATTCGTTTGCCGAAATAGGCCAGCATTGCATGATTCAGTCTGGTGTCATTATTGAAAGCAAGGCTAAGCTTGGCGACTACGTCAACGTGGGTACCGGAAGCTTGATCAATAGTGATGTAACTGTTGAAGAAGGGGCCTTTATTGGGAGTGGAGTAACAATCATAGCCGGTGTTACTATCGGTAAAAACGCCCGCGTTGGAGCAGGCTCAGTTGTTGTTGAGAACGTCGAGACTGGAACGACAGTGTTCGGGAATCCAGCCAAGAAGTTATAGTAAAGACCGCACAGCCGAGGCTGTGCGGTCTTATAATCGGATGTTTTTAAAAAAAGTACTGACGCACAGGAGATGCCAGGCAGGGAGACCCTATTCGACGTACAGTACCTCGTTCGCCAGGAAATCCTGGTATGTTCGTTCGAGGCCCTCTTTCAGATCGGTTGTATGTTTCCAACCCAAGTTATGCAGTCTCGACACGTCCATTAGTTTACGAGGAGTACCGTCTGGTTTATCCGTATTCCAGCGGAGTTCGCCGTCGAAGCCAATTGTTTCTTTAATCAGTTCAGCTACTTCGCGAATTGTAACATCTTCACCGGTACCAATATTGACAAACAGGTCGTCATTATAAGTTTCCATAAGAAAGAAGCACGCGTCGGCAAGGTCATCGGCGTGGAGAAATTCCCTCATTGGAGAGCCAGTTCCCCAGACTTCTACCGTGGGTTGCCCATTAATTTTAGCTTCGTGAAACTTGCGAATTAATGCGGGTAATACATGTGATCCCTGCAAATCATAATTATCATTGGGACCATATAGGTTCGTTGGCATGGCCGAAATGAAGTTACAGCCATACTGACTCCGGTAAGATTCGCAGAGTTTAATGCCCGTAATCTTGGCAATCGCGTAAGGCTCGTTTGTTTCTTCGAGGTAACCGCTCAGCAGGTATTCTTCCTTAAGTGGCTGAGGAGCTAACTTTGGATAGATGCACGATGACCCCAGAAACAACAACTTCTCAACGGCTGTCTTATAAGCGCTGTGAATGATGTTTGACTCAATCATCAGGTTATCATACAGAAAGTCGGCTCGATAGGTATTGTTAGCCAGAATGCCCCCTACTTTAGCTGCGGCCAGAAATACGTACTCTGGCTTTTCCTGCTGAAAAAAATCCGCCACTGCTGCCTGATTACGTAGATCCAGTTGCGACGAAGTGCGGGTGATAATGTTGTTGAAACCTTCAGCTTGAAGTTTACGAACAAGAGCCGAACCAACCATACCTCGGTGTCCGGCAACATAAATGCGAGCGTGTTTTTCCACAGAAATTCAAGATAAACTTAGCCGCCTGTAAGGTAGACGGTGATGGATAAAATAATACGGCTTTATATAACGTTGCAAAACTAACAAACTTCAGGCACCAATCGTTTGTCTATGCCATGTTTGCATCTAACTTGAAACAACTGATCTTAATCTTATTATTCACTGGTCAAGTGACTACTGCACAGGCCCAAGCGATTCCATCGGCTCCGGCTTCGCTCACAACTGCGGCAAAGCCAGTCCTGGCTCCGTCGGGTGCGCCTGCGTCTCCATTATCGGGGTTCTCGTCCCTACCTTCATCGCTCACAACCCTCGGCTTACCAACCATGTCGTCGTTGAAAGAGCAGAAAGATGCCTACTTGGCTGGTATTATGCCTGACTTAGGCTTGAAAGTAAAACAACTTAAAAAGTTAAAAGCTGATCGAAAAAATAAACATAAACTGTCGAAAACAGAGTATGAAGGCTTGTCAATGATTAAAGCTTATACGAAACTCGGCAGTGGCGAACGGACAATTGTGGAGGAATTTTACGTCATGCGCGACAAGGATGCCGTTAAGCCATTGCCTTATATTCGGGAAGTTTATCGCTACTATCAGAAATCTGCCCGTGTAACAAGCTCTATCGTTCGTGATGAAGGAGCGGGTTTATTACTGCATGGTCCCTACAAACGCTATCAGAACGGCGATCTGGTCGAAGAGGGATATTATTATGCCGGCATGAAAGATGGCCGGTGGGAGAAATATGACAGCAAGTTTATGTTGATAGATAAAGTCCGCTGGTATCGGGGTGTTCCGGCAGAGTCACAACTTGTGTATTACGATTCAACGCATCATAAAATCAAGGAGATTATTCCCATAGAATACAGCAAAGTAAAAGGCCCTTATATGGCTTTTTACGAAAACGGCTTGCTGGCCGAGGAGGGGAAATACGAAAACGGCGTAAAAATTGGTCGCTGGACGGAATATTATCCTGTTAACCCTAATGGTCGGCGTATGCGTCGTAAACTAACGCAATGTGCCCGTGATCAATGGGATACCACTTTTGAGCCTTACACGATTAGTGAATGGGACGAAAAAGGTAAACTGACCTACGAACGAGCGAAGGAAAAAGTAATTGAGGAAGAAGAAAGTGAAAATTGACAAAGTACGTTTACAACGTAGATGGGCTGTCTCTCGTTATTTGAACACGCCTTTCGGATCAGGGTGTTTAGCCAGCAATTCGCTTAAGTAGCTTAAATCAAGTACAGACAGATCCAGATTACGGGCCTGATGAAAATAATCCCAGGCTTTCAAATAATCAGCTTTGAGATACGAGACAACTGAAAGTTTTTGGTACGATGGAGCACTACTCGGACTTATCGACACTGCTCGTTGCAAATATCCTTCCGCTTCAGTTAGCATATCGCTCGTTGGCTTTTCCTGATACTGCTTAATTTCTATCGTTGCCAGATCTATCATCAACACAACATTACTATCAGCTACCGCGAGGCCCTTTTTTAGCATCCGGATCGCGTTCGTCAATTGATTTTTCTGATAGCAAATCACCCCCAATCCCCAGTACGCATCGGCGTTTCGATCATTAAGTAGCCACGATAAATTAAAGCGGTGGGCAGCTGTATCAAGCTGCCCATTGGTTACATAATCCCAACCACGCGCTGCAAAAAAATCGCTGGCTTCGGGGCGGCTGGCAAAGTTGCGGTCACAGTCGTTTAAAAAATGTACCTCTTCATCAATCTGTGCCGCTGTTTTAGGCTGCTCACCAAATAGCGGCAGAATGTTTAGAGACTCGCTGGCAGTCGCTGTTACGTCGGTCGAACTAGCTTCTGCGGGTGGTTGCATAATCGCTTCCACACTCTTTTGATCGGGTCGGACTGGCCGAACTGAATCACCCGAACGTGCCGATATAATAAGTTGCTTCGGTTGAGCTGCCGATAAAAACGGTAACGCAAACAAAGTCCACTGTATCAGATTTGTCCGAACATTCATAGAAAGTACTATATCAGGGGTTTTGTTTCGATACAACGAAAAGAAAATCCAACTTAGTACATTAGCGGTCTATTACCGACGTCCTCCGCGTGTACCAGATTTCTTCGCGCCACTTGATTTACTGCTCGCTGCGCTGCTATACCTGCGGTTTGAGCCACTTGAACGGGCACTCCCAACACCCGGTGTCGCTGGCTTTTTCGTACCTGGCACTTTAACTTTGGTCTTTAGTTGTGCTTTACCACCAGGAGGCATATTGGACGCTTTTTTCTCGTGAAAAGCTCCTAGAAATGTTGGATCTTCCTTGCGTCGTTGCTCGTCAATTTCGCGCAGCATAGCCTGCTCTTCTTCGAAAGGGGTTTCCACGACTTCAATCTGGGGCGGCAAAGGTTGCCGGGGAATCGTCATGCGAATAACTCGTTCAATCTTTTGCACATGATACTCCTCCGCTTTTGTCAAGAATGTAATGGCCTCCCCGGTGTGGTTAGCACGGCCAGTTCGTCCAATTCGGTGCACGTAATCTTCGTAAATCAACGGCAAATCGAAGTTGATTACATGACTTACTTCGACCACATCAATACCGCGAGCGGCCACGTCTGTTGCCACCAATACCTGAACGTTGCCTTCTTTAAAGGCTTCCATTGCATTGATACGTGTATTCTGCCCTTTGTTGGCATGAATCACCCGAACTTTATCAGTGTCTACTACTTTGCGGGCCAGAAACTTATAGATATTCTCAGCGGTGCCTTTGGTTCGGGCGAAAATGATAACCCGCTGAAAAGACTCTTTTGTGATAAGGTGGTCCAGCAGATTAATTTTGGTGCGGAAGTTTGGAACTTCGTAAATCACCTGACTAACCATTTCAGCGGTCGATGCCTGGGGCGTCACTTCTACCTTTATGGGTGCTTCCAGAAATTCTCCTGATAGCCGTTCGACCCGTCCGCCAAAAGTGGCCGAAAAGAGAAGATTTTGCCGCTTGGTCGGAATAATTTCCAGAATAGACCGAATCTGGGGCATGAACCCCATATCCATCATCTTGTCGGCTTCATCAAGTACCATCGTGCGAATATCTTTCGTCACAATCTCGCCGGAACGATAAAGGTCCATAAATCGACCTGGAGTCGCTACAAGAATATCTACTCCTTTGCGAAGCGTTTCAATCTGCGTTTTCGGCCCAAGCCCACCATATATAGCGAGATGACGTAGATCAGTATACTTTCCTAATTCGCTGATGGCTTCGTTAATTTGCATGACCAACTCGCGCGTCGGAGCCATAATCAACGCACGGGGATTTGGCCCCTGTGCGTATTTGACTTTCATAAGTATTGGCAGCAAATAAGCCGCTGTTTTTCCCGTACCAGTTTGGGCAATGCCCAGCACATCATGATTTCCCAGACTCAGTGGAATCGTTTTCTGCTGAATAGGTGTCGGTTCTGTATAACCAAGTTCGGCTACGGCATTAAGCAACTGCCGATTTAAATCGAACTGTTCGAATGAAGTAATTTCCATAAATTCTGGGCCAGTTTCCCAACTGACCATGTGATATTCTAATGAGCCAATCCTCTGATTAGCCCAAATTCAAAACTGTTTTAATACGCGCTCTACGCCACTAACATAGCCTGAGCCAAACAGATTCACGTGAACGAGCAACGGGTATAGGTTATAGATAGCCACGCGCTCGGCGAAACCATCCTGAAGTGGAAACGTTTCATGATAAGCCTCATAAAAACGATCATCAAAACCTGCAAATAATTTAGTAAAAGCCAGTTCAGCTTCGCGGAAACCATAATAAACGGCTGGGTCAACCAGGGCAGGTTGTCCGGCCTCGTTGACCAGCACATTACCCGACCACAAATCACCATGAAGCAGGGCAGGCCGTTCATTCGGAATCAGGTCAGGCAAACGTTTACGAAGCCGAAACAATGCGTCGTAAGTCGATTTGGACAATAATCCTTTATACAAGGCCAAACCAGCCTGAGGTAGCAACCGATGCTCGAAAAAGAAATCATAGCCGTTAGGCGTAGGCGTATTAGTTTGCGGAAGCGAACCGATATAATTCGCAAAGTTTAATCCAAACATTGGCTGCGTGTGCGAGTGCAGAACGGCTAATGAGCGACCAAGGGTTTCCCAATACGCCTGGTCAGGGTTACCTGGATCAATATATTCCAGAATGAGGTATGCTTTATCTATGTGATGGCCATACCCAATTACCTGCGGAATCTGCAAGGCATCGGTCTCACGGAGTAAATCAAGCCCTCTGGCTTCGGTCGCGAACATATCGGGCTGATCTACGAGGTGTGGATCCAGCTGATTCCATTTGACGAAAAAAACGCCTTCCGATGAAAATACCTGGGCCGCCAAGTTTATACCGCCCCCTGACAGAACCTGCATTTCAATAACTTGAACCGTCTGGCCTAAGGCTGAAAATAGAATACTTTCAAAAAAAGAAAATTGCTCGTCGCCCCAAAAATCCATGCGTTATTTGCGTAATGTCTGTTTAAGCGAGAATGCCAAGCTTCGAGTTGGGGCATTCGACAGAACAGTCAGAATCAATTAGTATGTTTATGAATCTACAAATTCAGCACCTTTACGACATTGCCCGAAAGCCCGACCGTCGAATTATTGGTCTCATGTCGGGTACGTCTCTCGATGGCCTTGATGTGGCTCTGTGCCGTATTTCGGGTAGTGGGCTCGAGACAACTGTTGTACTCGAACGCTTTGCCACCGTTCCCTATGACGATGATCTGAAAAATGAGATTCGCACTATTTTTGCCAAGACAACTATCGTTTTTGAGCAGCTTTGTTTGTTAAATCCATACATTGGTCGACTTCATGGTCAACTAATTCTCGACTGTCTACACGACTGGGACATAGACCCCCGTGAGATAGACGCGGTAGCCAGTCATGGTCAAACTGTATATCACGCCCCCAAAAGTCAGCACCGGCGCGATAAGTTCCCGAATGCTACCCTCCAGATCGGCGATGGTGACCACGTTGCGGCTGTAACAGGAATTATTACGTTTAGTGATTTTCGGCAGAAACACATCGCGCATGGGGGTGAAGGAGCTCCATTGGCCGTTTACGGAGATTATTTTATGTTTTCAAAATTAGGCGAGAATCGTATTTTGCTCAATATGGGTGGTATTGCCAATTTCACCTACTTACCCGCCGATGGAGATGCCAGCACTGTTTTTACGACTGATACAGGCCCAGGCAATACACTTTTAGATGCATATGCACGAAAATTTTTGAACAAGCCGTATGATGAAGACGGGAGGTTAGCGGCTCAGGGTCAGGTTAATCCAAACTTACTTCGGGCGTTAAAAACGAACCCATTTTTTGACGCTGTCTTCCCGAAAACAACCGGCCCTGAAGTATTTAATGTCGCGTATGTTGAAGAAGCGCAGGCTCGCAGTCAGACCACCAATTTACCCGCTGTAGATATGATGGCAACCCTCGTTCAATTCAGTGCTGATACCATTGCCGATGCCATCCGTCGCATTTTACTAAACTCCAACAATGAAAAGAAAGAAGGCGATTTTTGCATCTACATGAGTGGGGGAGGAGCGCACAACCCTGAACTAACTGGTAGACTCGAAAAATTACTGCCTAATTGTGCGTTCGGATTAACAGATAGTCTCGGCATTAACGGCGATGCGAAAGAAGCGGTACTATTTGCTGTTTTAGCGAATGAAAGCTTAGTTGGTGGGAACACTTATTTCGGCAATAGGCAGGGCGTTCCAACAGTCACGATGGGAAAAGTGAGTTTTCCACAGTGAGACATATATAAATTGTATAACTAATGTGTTAATGGTCAGGAATTCTGAGGTTTGGTAAGCGCTGACTGTCACGCTATATATATGGCAAGCAAATTGGCTTAAGCAAATGTTGGATTTTTCTTTATTTTGCATCACGGTCCAAGACAAAAAGCCATGAATCAGAGAAACCTATTTACGCAGTTGAAGGGCCTGTCGTCAGAGTTGAAAAAATTCCTGAGAGATGTAATCCGAGGTAGAATAAAAATTGACGTTGCGTAGTAGGACGTCGAATAAGCAGCAACACAGCTTATGAAATAAGCTGTGTTGCGAGTAAATCAATGAGAGGATAAGTAAATATTCTTTTTAGCTTAAGTCGTTGGCTGGAACGCTAGCTTTTTGGCCGGAATACCTTCATCTTATCCTCGTGTGTGGTCAGAAATGGGCCACCAATAAGGTCAATACAATAAGGAATAGCGGGAAACACAACCGACAAACATTGCCCGATAGCTTTGGGTTTGCCTGGCAGATTTAAAATAAGCGTCTGGTTGCGGATACCAGCCGTCTGACGCGATAGTATAGCTGTCGGGACGTATTTTAGGCTTTCCTGACGCATCAGTTCGCCGAAACCGGGCATCATTTTTTTACAAACGGCTTCGGTGGCTTCGGGCGTTACATCACGTAAGGCAGGGCCGGTGCCACCCGTCGTCACAACCAAACAGCACCCCTCCGTGTCGGCCAGTTCGATCATTGTCGCTTCAAGTTGATCCTGTTCGTCGGGAATAACTCGATATACGGGCTGCCAGTCGCAGCTTAGCCATTCGGTTAGAAAACTAACAACTGCCTTACCCGGAATATCTTCATATACGCCCGCGCTGGCCCGGTCTGAAACGTTGATAATGCCAATTTTTATCATAAAAATATACCAGTCATGGACAATGAGTAATAGTGGGCTGGTTTTCACTCCTATTATTCATTGTCCATGACCTTATCAGAATTTTTTTCGCTTCAATGCCAGATCGTGCGCCGTATCGTAATAGGAGCGAAGGCTAGTCCAGTCGAAAACATCGGCAATGCTCTCAACGCGATTCCGTTGCTGAATGCGGTCACGCTGAGCCATCCTGACAAAACGATAAAGTACATCCGTTAGCTGATCGGCGGCTTCATTGAACGACTGTGTCCGGCGGTTGATAACATAAATACCTCTATTTTCGTAGTCACGCATGATTTGCATGATAAAATCACCAAAGCCCGATTGGTCGCTGGTAACGGTTGGAATACCGCGCACAACGCATTCTAACGGCGTGTATCCCCACGGTTCGTAATAGCTTGGAAAAACACCAAGGTGACAACCACGAACAAATTGGCTATAATCTAAGCCAAAAAGAGGGTTAGTAGAAGCAATGAAGTCGGGGTGATAGACGATTTTTACCCGGTCGTACTCGTTATTGACCAAATTAGCCTTTCGGATAAACCGAGTCATATCGTCTTCCTGAACCAGATTATGGGTGACAAAAGGCGGCAGGTGCTTGGTTTTCCAGCTTTGCACTGTTCTCCGGAGACGAAGTCGCCAGTATTCATCGACAAAGCCATTCAAATCAGGTAATGTTGTTCCCTGAGGATCAGATGCTGCTGCTTGAAACAACCGCTCGCCCACTTGCTTTTCAATGCTCTCGCAGGTTTCCTGAATTTCGTCGAGCAAGGCCCTTGAGTGAAGCACCTCGGGGTTGATGGATGTATAGGGCTGTTTGGTGACCATAAACATTACCACCGTCATGTCCATATTGGCCTCTCGCATTCGAAAATTCAGTCGGGCAAGGGCTTCCAGCGTTAGGTCATAGCCTTTGTTTGTAAACTCAAACCGGCCTGATGTGAAGAAATACAGCGTTTTTTCAAGATCGAATGAATAACTCTGGAAGAAGTGACCCATGATAAACTCATGAATCTTTTGCTTGTATCGAACGTGCAGATTCTGAAACTCGTGGACTGCCGCAAACCGAGTTACGTTTAGTCCATTTGGTAGGACAAGATCAGGATTTCGGCCCAGAAATACTTCACATTCGCGCGCTGTTACATCGCTGACAGTTGTAAAAACGTGCGCTTGCAAGGCCGCCAATCGTTCTATAGTTGCCTGTGTTTCAATGCCGTAGTGCTGCGCTTCGCGTTTCCAGTCAAAAAACGGGAGCTTACCGTAAAAGCCGGGTTCGTTCTGAGCCAGATAACGACCAAGCATCGTTGCGTGCGTAGTGAACACGGTTGCAACTTTTACGTTGTTTCGGCGCAGGTCGGGCAAGCCAGTACTGGCCATCCATTCGTGGAAATGCGCGACGAAATCAACGCGCCGGGCATGGTCTTCAGCTAAGAGTGAAATAAACACCCGAACCATCTCGCCAAAGACAATTGTCTGATTAACAAGGTCTTCAATGTTCAGAGTCGAGAGTTGATGATTGATCCAAAGCTGAGTCTTTATATCATTTAGCTGGTCAATACTAGTGCTACTAATATCGAAAAGCACGACACGCGGACGTCCGGTAACAAGCCAATAGCCATACTCGACGCGGTAGCCTAATTGCCTCATTTTACGAACAGTTTGCCCAATTTCAGTTTCGTCGGGTTCGGTAATGGGTTCAAATTCAGCGGCTGCGCGTTGAGGAAAATAAGGGCCTATTGCGACATAATTATCATCCCACTTTTCGACCATTGCCGGTACTTTTGACCGGATAACTGTATAAATTCCACCTACTTGATTACACACCTCCCAGGCGATTTCCAGTAGTAATTTCCGCTTCGATGTTGAGAATGCCGCTTCCAAATTAGTTAGTTGTTTTGGCGCAATGGTTAATTATAATGACTTTCAGAGCCTTTCTTGTGCAAATAAACAATATAAACAATAAGAGATAAATTTGTTTATTTTAAATAAGACTTGGCATCTGTCACTTGCGTTTGTTTATTCTGAGATAACGTATAACTAAACCCAGGCTGAATACTAAAAGCACCGTACTCGCCCTGCTTGTTCACCGCCAGGAAACCGACCTGTATATCTTTGAACTCCTGCTTCTTAACAATGCGTAGTGCCGCTTCTTCACAAGCCTGCTGCGGTGTTCGCCCTTGCCGCATCAACTCCACAACTAAAAAAGAACCACAAGTTCGCATAACCAACTCACCCAGCCCAGTAGCGCAGGCCCCACCAATCTCATTGTCAACAAATAAACCTGCTCCAATAATAGGAGAATCACCAACGCGGCCGCGCATTTTGTAGGCTAAACCGCTTGTTGTACAGGCTCCTGAAATATTACCCTGATTGTCTATGGCTAACATGCCAATAGTATCATGTCGCTCAATATTAGCGATGGGTTTGTATTTAGCTGTTTTAAGCCATTCGCGCCATTCTTTTTCGGCCTTTTTTGTGAGTAAATTTTCTTTTTTAAACCCCTGTGAAAGCGCAAAGTTGAGGGCACCTTCACCACTAAGCATTACATGAGGTGTTTTTTCCATAACTGCTCGCGCTACTGAAATGGGATGCATAATGTCCTCAAGAAATGTAACAGAGCCTGCATTCCCTTTCTCGTCCATAATACAGGCGTCGAGGGTAACATGACCATCACGGTCAGGGCGACCACCATAGCCAACGCTCATATCGTCTGGGTCGGCTTCCGGTATGCGAACTCCAGCTTCAACCGCATCCAGTGCGCTACCGCCCCGATCAAGTACGGCTTGAGCGGCAGCATTGGCTTTGGGTTGTTTCCAGGTCGAAAAGACCATCGGAGCAGAGGGTGGTAACTCATTCCTTACCGGGTCAAGGGGGGCTGGTTCTATAAGGGCATGAATTCCTTTTGCGCCAACGGTGGGTAAGTTTGAGTGACTAAACGACAGCGAAGGAAGAAGCCCGGCCAGCGAACTAAGAGTGAGAAAACGGCGTCGATTTACCATGCATGAAGAGGCTTAAAGCTCAAATTAAAGGAATAAACACTTGGCATTTACTACTTTTAACTGATTTATTCGAAACGATGTATGACGGTTCCCGATAAACATATATTGCTCATGGATGGCCCCGATAGTAAGGGCCTGATTTATCACGTAACAGGCGTGTTGTTCCGTCGTAACCTGAATATCATTCACAACGATGAGTATGTGAGCCCGTCGGGACGTTTTTTCATGCGAACAGAGTTTGAAGGTACGCTCGACAGTGCCGCTTTATTAAGTGAATTACAGACAGAGTTGCCCAATTCAAGTGATCATACTATTGATGATGCCCATGTCCTCCCTGATAAGCCAGAAAATGTCGCTGGTCAATCAGGCATTACATTTCGCTTAAATCCCAAACGCAAGAAAAATATTGTTGTGATGGTGACGAAGGAGCACCACTGCCTGGGCGAGTTATTGATTCGCTATGCATTCGATGAGTTGGATGCTGATATTCTGGCTGTTGTGAGCAATTATAATCTTTTGCAACCGCTGGTAAGCAAGTTCGGAATTCCGTTCCACTACATTTCGCACGAGGGCAAAACCCGCGACGAACATGAGGAAGCTATTTTACGGACGATGGCAATCTATGAGCCAGAATATGTTGTATTGGCTAAGTATATGCGCGTGCTGACGGCTGGTTTTGTCGATAATTTCCCGAACCGAATTATCAACATTCATCACTCATTTTTGCCGGCGTTTGTGGGGGCTAATCCATATCGTCAGGCTTATGAACGGGGCGTTAAAATTATTGGTGCAACGGCTCACTTTGTCAATAATGACTTAGACGAAGGCCCAATTATCGCCCAGAATGTGAAAGAAGTGGATCATCGGCACACGGCAACGGATATGTCGACAGAGGGTAAAGATGTAGAAAAAATTGTCTTGTCGCAGGCGTTGAAATTAGTTTTTAACGACCGGGTATTTATTTCGGGGAATCGAGCGATTATTTTGTGACTGATCGAGTGTGCTCAATCACGGCTCTGATTTTTTCTTCACTAGCTTCGATGTGTTCATATTCATCTGGCACAACGGAAGCCATTGATACTAATGGCTGGCGAAAAACCATGTCGCTGTCTTCTTTCTGACTACCACTTAAATGCAGCGCATCAGCACCCGTTTCGATAAGTAGCTGAGCATTCTTGGCATTCACTCCGGCACCAGCCATAATGTCAATTCGTCCGGCAGCCTGTTGCGTTAGTTGGCGGAGTATCGATAAGCCATTTTCGGCCGTTTGTTGCTGGCCGGAGGTGAGAATACGGATAGCACCAGTGCGAATAATGGCTTCGAGTGCTTCAAATGGGTCGCGGGTCATATCGAACGCCCGGTGAAAGGTAACGGGTAAGGGCCTCGCCAGATCGATAAGTTGTCGGGTTTGGATCTCATCGACCGTACCGTCGGCTTGCAAAACGCCCAACACAACACCATCGACACCAATTGTTTTAGCCAAACTTATGTCGGCTTTCATAACAGCCAATTCTGATTCTGAGTATAAGAAATCGCCCCCCCGTGGCCGAATCATTACGTATAAAGGAATGGTTAGGTGCTTGCGTGCCAGTTGAATAAGTCCCGCACTGGGCGTAGTTCCGCCTTCGGCCAGACCACCGCATAATTCAATTCGGTCGGCCCCGGCTCGTTGAGCAGTTAGGCAAGAATTGAGCGAATAGGCACATACTTCAAGTAGCATAAGCGGTGTTACAAATGAATGTGCGACGTAAATTTGGTAAATCGCCGTTCTACGTTTATTTTGGCTAAGATTGGGTAACGAAAGGCAGCACTAGCACAAAGCAAAATAAATTATCGATGCTTCACACTCATTTTCGAAATGTGAAATAGCCGGTTTATTTGCTGGAATAGAAACAAACGTTGGTTTTATGCGTTAATGGCCTAAATCGTCAAAAGAACAACCGAGAACATTTTTACTAAAAAGAGCTTGGATATTAACGGTTTTTTTACTTTTGCACCCATATTAGAAAATAGTCATTAAAATATCGAATACACTATGTACTGGACACTCGAACTTGCATCCTATCTGGAAGATGCCCCCTGGCCTGCCACAAAAGACGAACTGATTGACTTTTCGATTCGCTCTGGTGCCCCGCTTGAAGTAGTTGAGAACCTTCAGGAACTCGAAGACGATGGTCAGCCCTATGAAAGTATTGAAGAAATTTGGCCGGACTATCCAACCAAGGATGACTTCTTTTTCAACGAAGACGAGTATTGAGTCGTTTGGGTAAAAGGCAATAAAAAAGGCGTATCCATTAATCTGGGTTACGCCTTTTTTGATACAGACTGTACGCTGATTAAGCCGATGCCGATTTTGAGTTGGTTTCGGCCTTTTTGCTTTTTACTGACCGGTCATATTTTTTGGGTGCGTAAAGAAAGCCAAACGCTTCGGCTCCCGCTCTTGTGTGCACTTTGTGGTGGATATAGTGCGCGCGCATGATACGCTGCATATATCGTCCACTGGTGTCGATCTTCATCTTTACGCGTCGATGGACGATGATATCATGGAAGATAAAATAGAATAACCCATAGAGGGTTACGCCCGCGCCGATCCACGTTAAAAACTGTAATTCAGGAATCTCTACACCCGTAAAAATCAGACCAATAGCGGTTATGCTGAAAACAACCGCAAACAAATCATTGATCTCAAAAAAACCGTTGTGATGATTGTGGTGATCGCTATGCCAATTCCATAAAAAACCGTGCATAACATATTTGTGCGTAAACCACGCAACACCTTCCATAAAGAGGAAAGTCCCTAAAACCAAAGCAACATTTACCAGCATTTTTGTGTTTCTTAAGTAATACAAATTAGAAGCCGACAGGCACTTGCATCGCTTCCTTTCTGGCTATCAGATTATCTACTTCACTAACGGTTTGTGTCATTGAAAAGTTGGCAGATATAAGCCTTGTTTTTAACGAAAAATAGAAAAACAGGCCAACTACTTGCAAGTTTGTGAGAATCCCGTATCTTTAAAAGTAAGTCAGTGCTCAACCAGATGAACCCATCGGTTATGGACTATCAGGCACTCAAAAACCTGGTCAGACGGGGAGAGGGTAGCAATTTAGAGTTCAAGCTGAAAACGAATCATCCCGAAAAAATCATTCGAGGGGTGGTTGCCTTCGCCAATACAAACGGCGGGACCATGCTCATCGGCGTCAGTGATGACAAGAAGATTCCGGGGTTAAAATACGCCGATGAGGACGAATATCTGCTCGTCCGGGCAATCAACAATTTTTGTTTTCCACGTATTTCCTACACCATAGAGCGAGTACAGCTTTACGACGAGCGCGAAGTTCTGGTTATTCGGGTGCCCCGTAGTCCAACTCGCCCGCATTACATCATTCCCGACCCAGCCGATCCCGATACGAAGAAAGCTTATGTGCGCGTGGATGATAAGTCGGTGCAGGCCAGCCGGGAAGTGCGTGAGATTCTGAAAGGTGAACAGGCCGAGCGATCTATTCGCTTCAGCTACGGTGATAAAGAACACAAACTCATGCAGCATCTCGGCGAACACAACAGCATAACGGTCGATCTGTTTGCGTCCATTGCTGGTATTTCGCGTCGAATTGCCTCCCGAACACTTGTGTTGCTGGTGCTGGCCAACGTGCTTGAGATTCATCCCAGTGATGTAATGGACAAATACACGCCGAGAGCAATCCAATAGAGTTTGGAGTCATCTTTCGGTATGTTTGGAGAATGTCTTACTTTGTCATGCTCAGGAATGAAGCATAACAAACCATAAGACGATGTCCTTAACCACGCATGTCCATAAACCGTTTGTGCCCGCAACGGAATCCCCCGCCGAGTTTACACTAAAAGCTATTATTACTGGTGCGGTATTTGGGGTGCTGTTCGGCGCGGCAACGGTCTATCTTTCCTTAAAAGCCGGACTCTCGGTATCCGCTTCTATACCGATTGCGGTACTGGCTATTTCGCTCGGGCGACGATTTTTGAACACCACTATTCTCGAAAACAATATTATCCAGACAACCGGCTCGGCGGGTGAGAGTATTGCATCAGGGGTAGTGTTTACCATGCCGGGGTTTTTGTTTTTGACCGCCGGGAGCGGAGCCGATTTCTTCAACTATTGGACTATTCTGACGCTGGCAATTCTTGGTGGCCTGATCGGTACACTGATGATGATTCCGCTGCGCCGGTCGCTCATTGTGCAGGAGCATGGTACGCTTCCCTATCCTGAAGGTACGGCTTGCGCGTCGGTACTGATTGCCGGTGAGAAAGGCGGTGATTTTGCCAAAACAGCCTATCAGGGTTTAGGTATGGCTTTGCTATACGCTCTGTTACAGAAGGTATTGCATGTTATTGCCGAAGTGCCGGTCTGGGCAACCAGGCAAACAAACCGTTATTTTCCATCGGCGCAGATTTCCGGGGAAATAACGCCGGAGTATCTGGGCGTTGGCTATATTATCGGGTTTCGTATTTCAGCCGTACTGGTTGGGGGTGGTATTCTGGCGTGGCTGGCGCTAATTCCATTACTGGCGTCGGTTGTACCAGGCGACACGATTGCCCTGCAATTACAGAAACTTGGGTATTTAGCTAATCTCCAAACAGCAGGCGGACCCGGTGGCTGGAATCCAACCACGCACACATTTTCTGACACAGCAGCGGCTATATACCGAGCTTATATTCGACAAATTGGTGCAGGGGCCGTCACAGCAGGTGGTTTCATGACACTTATAAAAACCATCCCGACCATTGTGTCTTCGTTTCGTCAAAGCTTTAGTCGAGCGTCTATCAGTGCCATTGAGACAGAAAATGCGTTGAGTGAAAGCCCCCGTACCCCGCGCACTGAGCAGGACTTAAGCGTTCGGATTGTCGTTATCGGGAGTATCGTGTTGGCGGCATTAATGGTCGTACTCCCACAAATTCCGGGCGATTCGTTGCTAACCAAGTTGCTGATTGCTGTGCTTGTAATCGTCTTCGGCTTCTTTTTTGTGACCGTCGCCAGCCGGATTGTGGGGTTGATCGGGTCGAGTTCGTCGCCTGTATCAGGTATGACCATTGCTACTATTATGGGAACATCACTCGTTTTCATTGGTTTTGGACTGACAGGAAAGGCATACGAACCGGCTGTATTGGTTGTAGGGAGTATGATTTGTGTAGCCGCGGCTAATGCCGGTGGTACCTCGCAGGATCTAAAAACAGGCTATATCGTCGGGGCAACACCAAAATACCAGCAGATGGCTTTATTTATTGGTGTCATTGTCTCCTCACTGGTGGTTGGCGCAACCGTAAAGATTCTAGACACGCCCACCCCTGATCTGATAGCCCAGGGTATCACTCACGCCATCGGTTCCGACAAGTTTCCGGCTCCACAGGGAACGCTTATGGCAACGCTCATCAAAGGGTTGTTGTCGTTCAGCCTTGATTGGCAGTTTGTGCTGGTCGGCGCGTTTATCGCCTTTGTCTTCGAGTTAGTCGGTGTCAGTGCACTGGCGTTCGCCGTGGGTCTGTATTTGCCTCTATCAACTACACTGCCCATTTTTGCGGGTGGTCTGGTTAAAGCTATCGTTGACTGGAACGCTAAGCGAAAAGGCACCGTAGAGGCAGATGCTGACTTGGGGAAAGGTAATCTATTCGCGACGGGATTGGTAGCTGGCGGTGCCTTAGCGGGTGTTGCCGTGGCTTTATTGTCGGTTAACGATTCTATCTACAACGCATTGGCATCGCTAACGCTGGAACCTATGTTGGGAAGCGTCTTGGGCGAAGGTGGCTACATGTTACTGGGCGCATTGATTTTTGCCGGACTTGCCATAATGCTGTGGAGAGTAGCGCAGGGAAGACAGAATACGTAAGCTAAGAGTAGGTAAACGTTTATCGTGCCTGACCGGCTTTCTTCAATAACTCTACCACTTTTTCAATGGGCAACTTGTCAATCTGATGACCCTGATCACCGGAGAGGGTTTGGGCGGCAAACAGGGAGTTAATAATCGCTTCTTCGGTGGCTTCGATAGCGGCCAAAAACAGTGGTGAGACGTTATCGTTGCGTACTAATTTCAGTTCATCGAAGGAACTGGTCGTCTCGTGCGGAATGTGGTAGGCCGTCGATACTGCGATGACATAATCTCCACTGCCATTCGACGCAATTCCACCCGTTTGCGCCAACCCCATGAACGCCCGTTTGGCCAGCCGTTTAAGGTTTCGGGCATCTAATGGCGCATCGGTCAAGACAACCATCATGCACGAGCCATCGAGGTTCTTTTTAAAATCATAACGGCCTAGTTCCACGCCAATCGGGACGCCAGCAATTTGTAAAACACCCCCAAAATTTGTCTGTACCAGAACCCCCACTGTGTAGCCGCCCAACGACGCGGGTAATTTCCGGGATGAACTACCGATACCCCCTTTGAAACCAAAGCAAACAGTTCCGGTCCCGGCGCCAACATTACCTTCTTCGACGGCGCCGGTTTTTGCTTGCCGAATGGCGTCAAGAACATGCTGTTTCGTAACGTGCCGCCCACGAATGTCATTCAGAAAGCCGTCGTTTGTTTCGCCCACTATTGAGTTTACCGAACGTACCTGCTCGTTACCCTTCTGAGCCAACGTATAATCAATTAGTGCGTCGGCTGCGGTCGGGACGCTTAGCGTATTGGTTAAAA
Source organism: Spirosoma flavum (assembly GCF_042686045.1). NCBI lineage: Bacteria > Pseudomonadati > Bacteroidota > Cytophagia > Cytophagales > Cytophagaceae > Spirosoma > Spirosoma flavum. Next base: position 241,851 of record NZ_JBHUOM010000048.1, on the reverse strand, counting down.
TAATAGGCGTTTCGAGTGTACCCAGCTCTTCCACCTGGCTATATCCCATCAATTTGCCAAACCCATTCCCGATATAAATAGCAGCCGGGCTTTTCTGCTGAAATTGATTGCCGTCGTGTGCTATAATGGCTGTAACACCTGTGCGGATGCTCTTGCCCTCGTTGATCGTTACTTGCCCTACCCGAACACCCGGCACATCCGTAATAGCATTGAGAGGACCGGTTGGCAATACACCAAACCGAATACCGTACTCGCGAGGGCGTTTAGACGTCTGGGCCATTGTAGTGTGAACATTGATAAAAAGTGCGCTGATTACAAGTAAAAGGCGATATATGACTGGCATCCAGTTAATTGATTAATTAAGGGGCGTTCGATTGGCTAATGTATAGCAGTGACGATTAGTTGCTCAGTTTAAGTCGCTTACTGACTAATAGCACTATTCATACCCGTAATAATTTCGGCAAGAGTAACGACTATTCCCGAATTGGTCTATCCTATCAGCTTCTGTGATTATGACACGCTGTGAGTCGAAGAATTATCTATGTCCCGGTTGGGCCAAACCGCTCGGTTCGGATAATGGAGTCTGGTAAACCCAAGTCAACTAACGTATTAGCAACTTGTTCGACGAGTGAAGTAGGTCCGCAAACGAAACAGTTTGGCTGGCTCTCGAACCGTTTCAATACATCAGTCAGCATTGGCTGATCAACCCGACGTTGATACCCAGTCCAGCCAGATGGAGCCTGCCGGGTGAACGTGAAAATTAAGTTGAAGTGAGTGTCCTGTTTTGCAAGTTCTTCTAACTCATTTCTGTAGATGACATCTTCAGCCGTACGAATACTGAAAAGTAGCGTTGTAGGGTTAGTCGCGCTGATTCTGGCCCGATGACGGAGCATAGCCATCAGCGGCACTACACCAGAACCGCCAGCAACTAATAAAAGAGGTTCGGCTGACATGGTATCCTTCCAGACAAAATAGCCTCCAATTGGGCCGCGCACCTCTAGTGGATCGCCCACTGCGATACCATCATATAGATAGGACGAGACTTCACCATCATCTATGAGTTCAATGGTTAGGTCGATTTCGCCGGTCTGCTCTGGTGGTGATGCAATCGAATAGCTTCGTTCAGCCTGATAGCCATCTTCGGATGTTAGACGAATATCGTAATGCTGACCAGGTAAATGCGGTATCCACTGAGTCAGTTGTAGCGTAAACGTTTTTACCCGGGTCGTCTCCTGTACAATGGATTTTACCCGTGCTACCTGCCAATGAAATTTTTCCATGCTATAAATTAACTGGCTCAGTCGTCACTACGATATCGTTGCTCCTTCCAGGGATCACCGTACATACTATAGCCTCCACGCTCCCAGAAGCCCGGCTTATCTGTTTCCATAAACGTCAATCCTTTAATCCACTTGGCACTTTTCCAGAAATATAAATGTGGAATGACCAGTCTGGCAGGACCGCCATGTTCGGGAGCCAGCGGCTGCCCGTCAAAACGGAGTCCAATAAATGCTTTACCTTTAAGAAGATCAACGAGGGGGATATTGGTTGTATAGTCGCCGTAAGAGTACGCCATTACGTAACTGGCCTCCGGCTTCACATTGGCATGTTCGAGCAACGTATCAATACTAACACCTTCCCAATGCGTATCCAGTTTCGACCACTTCGTCACGCAGTGAATATCATTCGTAAAGGATTGCTGTGGTAATGCATTAAACTGATCCCAGGTCCACTGCATCGGCGTTTCGACCAAGCCATCGAGAGTAAACGTCCAGGTCGTGAGTGGAATACGGGGTGTTGGTCCGGCCGTCAACACCGGAAAGTCGCGGGTTTCGTATTGTCCGGGGGGAATTCGATCGCTAGACACAGACTCGCGCTTGCGTCCAAACCCTTTGTTGAAGAATCCAGCCATGATCTAAACCGTTTATTTTCTACAAGGTAATCCGTTTGATCTACACAGTCAATATCACCCTTAATTCACAAGCCAAATACTGTTTTTACGGCCATTTAACTAGGTGCTTAACACGATGATCAGTTATCAACCTGTTTGTAGAAAACCAGTTGATTTTGCAATTGAGTTACCTGATGCTGTAGACCTTCCACGCGATCTAACAAATCGGTTACCACGTCCAGATCGTCGGGGTGAATGGCAAGTTCCTGATGAAGCCGGACTAGTTTTTCCAGACGGGCTAATTGTTCTGGCTGAACATAGACCGATCGTTCTATCGTGATTGTTTCGACAAGCCCTCGCTGCTCAAGGGAGTGAACAAATGTAATTTCGATGTGGTGGTACACACAGAATTCACTGACGGGGATTAGGTTGTTAGGTTGCATAGGTTCAACCAGGTTATAAGGTGGCTAGTTTTTGGAATAATTCTTTTTGTTCGTCTGTTAAGTTCGTTGGCAGTTTTATTTGCCACTGAACGTATAGATCGCCGAACGAGCCGTCTTGTTTGTAAATGGGAAATCCTTTGCCTTTCAGCCTTACTTTCGTGCCGTTCTGGATTTCGGGAGACACCATCACCTTCACTTTGTTGGCTAACGTTTCGATGACTTTCTCGCCACCCAAGAGCGCCGTGTATAAGTCGACCTCTTCGGTGACGTACAAATCGTTTCCTTTGCGTTTATACCGGCTATCATCGGCGATAACGAATGTAATGAACAGATCACCATTTGGACCACCATTGACACCCGGTGCGCCATAACCAGCCAGCTTTATCTTTTGCCCGTTTTCGACACCGGCTGGTACCGTGATACGAATATTTTTGCCATTAACCGTCAGTGTTTGTTTGTGCGTAGTGTAGGCATCCCGAAGGTTAAGATGCAACTCGGATTGATAATCCTGACCTCGGAAGGTTGCCTGCCGTCGTTCGCTTCGTGTGCCCGCGTCCTGTCCAAACATGGATGAAAAGAAGTCGGAGAAACCAGTCCCACCAAAGCCATCCGAAAAATCATAATCTCCCGTACCCGTACTGCTTTGCGCATATTGCCGACCCGACTGCTGCTGTTGCCGGGCTTGCTCGAATTGCTCAGCATGTTGCCAGTCTTTGCCGTACTGATCATACTTCTTACGCTTTTCGGAATCACTCAAAACTTCGTTCGCTTCGTTGATCTGCTGGAATTTTTTATTGGCTTCCGCGTCGTTCGGATTTAAATCAGGGTGATGTTTTCTAGCCAATTTCCGGTACGCTTTCTTAATGTCTTCGTCCGACGCCGTTTTCGGTATACCCAGGACGCTATAGTAATCGATAAAGTCCATGCTGTGTTAGGGGCGGGTGTAAGTATGAATAATGGTAGTTGTTTCTATAAACCCGGAAGCAACGGGGAAGGTTGCGAGAGAAAAGAGAGGTACAACCGGTAGTCGTTTCAGTATACGCTATTTTGTTTGATTGCCCAAGAAATAAGCTTGACTTAACTAAAAAAAACCTCTTTGTATTTCTCCTGTTTTTGCTGAATTGTATTATTTCTATGAAAATTGTTTTTCAGAAAGTAGATTGTCCTAAAAATTAAGAATATTAGAAAAATGCAAAAATGCGTACTTAATAGGGACTTGTTGTACTTTTTTGATAAGTGACCTATTATGCTACTAATTAATTGTCTTTTTAGGTGAATTTTCCTTGAAAGACTGGTAATAAGGCTAATGCCTATTGCGCTGGATAGGCTTTTACACTCACCTTTGTCACGGAAAAATATAAAATCCATATCCAATGAAACAATTCCGTTTATCAATTGCTATACTACTTTCAGTATGGGGTCTGGCTGGCATGGGAGATGCTAAAGCCGACAATGGTTCAGTAACAAACGGGGTGAATGTTGAGAAGTCCGAGCAAAAGAAGGTACGCCTTAATACACAAGTAGGAGCAACCGTTGACGTGGCGATTATCGACGCCGACGGCAACGTGCTTTACAAAGGAGTTGTCGCTAAGAGCAAGCAGGGAACGACTTCGTTCAACCTGAATAGCCTACCCGATGGTCAATATTACATAACAGCGACTAACGATACGTATTGGATGTCCCAAGGGATAACAATAAAAGGTAACGCGCTTATCGTAGATGAGCATAATCTGCAACAATTAACGCAACCAACGCTGACAGCCTACGAAAAGAACAAGTTCGAAGTGAACTTGCCTGCTAAAAACGTAGAAGAAGCTAGCGTCGCTATTTACGATGCTCAGAACGTTCTGGTACAAGCCAACGCGTTCAAAGGTTCAGTTGGTCGGTTCGACCTGTCAGGCCTGCCTGATGGTGCATATACGTTCATCGTTGGCCCGAGTCAGAAGCAATTTACGTCGCGCATCGACATCAAACACTAAGCAAGTGATGGTTATGTAAATAGTCCTCTGACTATTATACTACACGTCTCAACTCAACTGCGGCTAGCCTTTTCGGACAAGTCCAGCCGCTCACCCAGATTCCCGCCCGCTGCATTCATACGAATGCAGCGGGCTTTTTTTTGAGATAGTGGGTCTTTTATACCTATGCAAATATCAGACAACAGTAAAACAGATAATCAATAGTAGTCTGCGAAGGGCTATTTTCTTATCAATATAAGAACTGAACTGACGAGACTATCAATTTTCTGCTACTGGCGAGCCTAAGGTTTCTCGAAAAAAAATTCTGGTTTTTCTTTACTCCCACAATACATACCTTTACGCTGTCAAAAATGAATAAAACACCGACAGGACACCGTTGGAGTTTGATTTTTTGCCCGGCTGGTCCGAACAGCCGGGCTTTTTTTGTGCTTAAATTTTGGTTACGGGAGGGTACTTCAGTACGTTATTTGTGTTCAATCACGTCTGATAGACTGAATTTATACGACCATTTTACTGTCGCTTGAACTGATATGTTTCATTGGGTTCCAGGATTGACAATGGTCCCTTAAAGTTATTACCGGAGATTGTGTACGTTACGTTCTCAAAAAAGGCTTCGCTAATCCAGGGTTCAAACCGAAATTCGAAGTAGTTGTGTGCTTTGTCGGTTATTGGAAATACAGAGTATCGATCCGGGCAAAGGTCAAATCGCAACGAAATGGCTTCGGCCTCCAATTTGGTGAATTCAACGGCTCGTTTTAGAAAATGGGCTTCTCCGTCTGTGTCCGTTCCTTCTCGCTGAATTTTAGCTCCACTTTTTATGGCGCATTCTACGTATTGTAGCAGTTGTTTATTCTGGTCAACGATGCGGATAGTAATTGAATCACCCGGAACAGTCTGGCTTGAGATAAGCGCAAAATCTTTCGGTGGACGAGGCCGACTGATTAACCGAAGCTGACTGCCCTGTTGTTTCCAAGTGCCATGTCCCAGTCGGTCGAGGGCACCATAAGAAAAGAAAAAGTCAAACGTAAAATCGGCGTTTAGTTTGATTCCTGCGCCAACTTCGCGGACACCAGTTAGATAGTATTCTCCAATCATTTTTTGGGAGGCAGTTTGCGCGACTGATTGGCCCGCCATCAGGCAGACTACAAACCAGAAGGCCAGTAGACGAATAAGGAACATGTAAAATCTATTTTGGCTGGAAAGCTATAGATTACACTCGTCAACTAAGAGCCTGACTTAATAAATGGAGTATACTGGTTAACAAATAGGGGAAAGTGACCAGTAGATAGCATTCCCCTATTTGCTACAGTTAGCTTATTTCCCCGTACTCAGCTTCGATGCTTTGGCCTCGTTTAACTCCTTCAACAACTCGGCTACGGCGGTGTCCAACTGAACATTTTTGTCGGTGTAACTCTCACCAACTGGCCGGGATACGGCAACATCTACCGGGCGCGGATTCAGTTCCATATTTTTGCCCATATGATCCGTAACTTTAGTGAACGGCAATCTCAGGTTCGACCCGTCAATGAGTTGCGCGGCTGAAGTATAAATAATCCAACCTGCTGTTGGCTCACCAATTACCTTGCCGACTTTGAGCGCACGATAACCTTCCGTAAAGTCTTCGGCATCTGATAGCGAGTGCTGGTTGGTTACTAAGATCGTGGGCGTTTCCAGAGCCCGTTGGCCTAATTGCGTTCGTGCGGGAGCCGATGGCAGTCCGCGTGAGGTCATCGTCATGTATCCCTTACGCGTAAACACGTCCAGCGCGTAGGCATTCACAAAACCACCATTGTTGTTCCGAACATCTACGACTACCCCTTCGCGGGCATGATTATCGGCGTCCAGATCAAGACTCAACTGCGATAATGCTTCGGCGGACATATCGTACATATGCACGTAGCCGAGCCGCCCGCCACTGGCTTTTTCAACATACTGGCGTTGCTGCTGCACCCATTGTTTATACAGTAGTCCTTTTTCAGTCGTCTGATTAACGGGCCGTATCGTCACTTCGCGCGGGATTCCGTCGGGCGTAGACGCTATCATGAGCGAAATTCGTCGGTTAATCTGGTTTTCCAGCAATTGATCCAGGTTCGTAGCGGCTGTAATTTTTGTGTCGTCTACCGCTACCAGGTAATCACCAGGTTTGATTGTTCCTAATAACGCAGCCGGACTCAACGCAATGACTTCAGTAATTTTCAACTTACCCTTGTTTTCGTACTCATCACGGTCGAAACGCAATCCAGTTCGGCCCGTTACCGTCTGTGTCGAACCCGCTGGAGCCGAAATCCCCGAGTGAGATGCATTCAACTCGCCCAGCATCAGGCTAATCAGCCGACGCAGTTCATCGGGTGTACGGGAGCCGGCTGCCAATGGTTCATATTCATTACGAAGGGCTTTCCAGTCTGCACCGTGGAAGGTAGAATCATAAAATCCTTTGTTCTGAATGTCCCAGGCCTGCCGGAAAACCTGCACTTTTTCGTCGCTGAAATCAACGTCCATTTCTGCCGTTACAGCCAGAGGTTTGGCTTCCCGTTTATCCAGAGCAATAGACTGAATTTTACCCTGTTCGAGGTAAAAAATTTCTTTACCATCGGCTGAGAATTGCGCACCGTTTTTGCTGCCGGGCGTTGAAGTCAGTTGCCGTGCTACACTCTGATCACGGCCTAACTCATCGAGCGAATAGGTGTATAAATTCTGCTGACCAGCAACAGTTGCAATCAGCAATAGTGTTTTGCCGTCCTTACTAATTGAATGTGCATCAACATCGACGCCCACGGGTAACAGGCTCAGCCGTTGGCGAATATCGTCAAAGACAATCTTTGTAGGACCACCCCGACCTGATTTAGCGGTATCGCCAAGCGCAAGCGTCGTAGTATCGCGAGTGGCTGTTTTAGCGATGGCGGGAGTCGTAGGAGCTGGCTTCAGTATTTTGGGCAATTCCTCATTAAACAAATCCCGAAATTGGTCTTCGCGAAATTTGGGCGAACGAGGCACCAAGTCGATTCGGGCAATTTGGGCGGTTTCAGTCCGCTGAGTTGTTCCGAACAAAATGTACTTACCGTCGGGGCTCCAACTCAAATTACCGCCAGATGTGTTGGCCAGAAAACTAATAGGCTTACTTTCTCCGCCAGCGGCTGGAATCACGGATATATTCCGAAAGTTTTTTGTCCCAAACGACGCAAATGCAACCCATTTACTATCCGGCGACCAGACAACCGTTCCACTCGTACCAAACGGCGGGCGGCCCAGATACGCTTTTTTTAGCAGTCGATCTTTTTTAGTTATCGGGTCGAGTATGCGCAATTCCTGCCCATTCCGAACGTACGCCAATGATTTGCCGTCGGGCGAGAATAAGGGAGATCCATCATCCAGGATACCGTCTGTCAGGCGGGTTTCGTCGCGGGTTGCAAAATCGTAGCGGTAGAGATGAGCCACCGCGTCACGCGTTGACACATACACAAGGCTACGACTATTTGGTGCCCAGACCGGTTGCGATTCATTGGCCGCGCTGGTACTAACCCGTGTTGCATCGCCCCCATCTTTAGACGATGCAGCAAATACCTCACCATGGGCAACAAAGGCCACTTTCTTGCCATCCGGCGATAAACTCATTTCGCGGAATTGATTCGTTAATTTCAAATGCTCAGCGGCTGGACTGGCAGCGACTCCGCGAAGCCGAATCGAAAGTGGAGCCGCCTGATGACTGGCTATGTCATATTTCCAAAGGCTAAAATCGCGTTCAAAAACAATACTCTTGCCATCGTAACCGATGGACGGCCACAACACCCGCCCGTTTGTAAACGCGGTTAGCATAACAGGTTTACCGCCGAGAGGTTGCGCCCATACGTTCTGAGTCTGGTTACGATCTGATACGTAGTAGAGCGTTTTTCCATCCTGACTCCACATGGGCCATAGTTCTTTCGCTCCACTTTCGGTAAGGCGCTCATAAGCTGATCCAGTCTTTTTAGCGTCAAGATGATATAACCAAATTTCAGCTTCGTCGAGATGGCTACGGCCTTTCCGCCACCATTGGTTAGAGGCTATGCCACGCGCTGAAAAAGCCAGTGTTTTGCTGTCAGGGGAGGGCACACCGTAAAATTCATTAGCATAACGGTCGGCTGTAACGGCCATTGGTGTACCACCCGTAATCGCCACCCGGTAGATGTCATTCATACCGGCAATATCCCGGCTGGTCGACTGAAAATATACCATCTTCCCATCGCGAGACCAGGCGTTTAGGACCTCAGCACCATCATCGTAAGTAAGGCGCTTGACCACACCTGTCTCTAGCGTGAGCAGGTAAATGTCGCCATTACCCGTGCGGGATGAGGCAAAGGCAAGATACTTACCATCTGGCGAATAGAGTGGCCGTGACTCATTATCCGGATGCGAAACCAGCAGTCGGGCTTCCCCTCCATTTGTCGGTACTGTCCAGATGTCGCCACCTGATACAAACACAACCTCCGTCCCGTCAGGCGAAAGGCTCGGTTCTGCAAAGGCGAATTTGGGGGTAATGGGTTGAGTTTGTCCCATTGATGGAGCAGACACAACCGCAACTAGTAAAAAACGGAGAAATAAAGATATTGATGAAGTGCGCATTAGGTTATTGATTTGGCTTCTACGAGGATTGGTTAATTCAGGTAAGAGGTACTAAGTAAATATAGAAAAGTCTATACAATTCCGTAATCCAGTATAAAAATACGGCTGCCTTCGCAGTATGGCAAATAAAATACGGATTGAACAACCTGGAGGTGTAACAAAAATTTAGTTAGCACATTCATATAGTTTTGAACCGGATATTCTTTACAACCGTGCTTGCCTGATCCAATCAGAGCGAGTAAACGAAAGTTTTATTTTTCGTGTTGCTACATCAAATTGTTAATTCATCTCCGTCTGTCTCAATAAAAAATGGCTGACTACATCATTCCCGCTCAAACTCGTATTGGCCACGTTCATCTGAAAGTAGCCGACCTCGACCGCGCATTAGGCTTCTATCGTGATCTGTTGGGTTTCTCGCTTATTACAAAATATGGAAACGAAGCCGCTTTTATTTCGGCTGGGGGCTATCATCACCATATTGGGCTAAATACGTGGTATAGCAAAGATGCACCACCAGCGCCTACGCGGTCTGCTGGGTTGTTTCATACAGCCATTCTATACCCTACACGTCGTGATTTGGCGGTAGCATTACAACGGCTCGTTGATGCGAAATATCCCATTACAGGTGCATCGGATCATGGCGTTTCGGAAGCTATATACCTAAACGACCCCGACCGTAATGGTGTTGAACTCTATTGGGATCGCCCGCAGGAAGAGTGGCCGCGAAAGCCTGATGGGTCTATCGAAATGTATACACATCCGTTAGATTTGGAAGGGCTATTGGGAGAGATATAATGACTTACCCATTAACTACCTAACCTACTGCTGAAGTAGCTCCTTGGGTAACTGGCTAATTTCCTGAATCTGGACGTTCCGGTAAAATACTTCGGCACCTTCCGACTGTAGTTGAATCTTCCCTTTCGTAAGCGGAACCGTTTGACCATTGACTAGGTGGCGCGTGTGCGTTAATACGAGATTGACTTTGCCGTTCATAACGTGTACACAGGTGTCGCCAAAACAGTATAGCTCCAACACATTCCACTGGCCGGACGTTTTCTCGCCGTCTGGATTCTTGAGACATGACCGTCCGATAGGTGTCTTGTCCTGAAACGTTATGGGTGTAGCGCCTGGTTGATAGACGTAAGTACCCTTATCATTTTTACGGGCGGAAATGTCGGCTAGTACGTTCATCACTCCCCAATAATCGCCACAATCGCCCTCCTGAACCTGCAATTCGAACGACTCCATCCACAGCATCGGCGTCCCATGTGGCCCAACGCTATGATAAAGCAAACCACTATCGCGGGGCTTGTCAAGTTTGGGCGGCCACTTCTGCGTGCCCCATTTAAACTCCATTTGGAGGTGGTAATTTCCGAACTCGGCCAGCGTATTAATGCCACCGAAGGTTTCTCCCGAAATCCGTAGAGCCGGTCTCCCGTCAACCGTAACAACCGAAAAAACATGATTTGGATCGTTGTTCAAACCCAGCGGGGGTGTTTTGTCATTCTTACTGTCTTTAGCATAAGGTCGATCCAGATACGTTTCCCAACCGCTAAGATCCTTCCCATTAAATAATGACTGCCAGTTAGCTGGTTTTTGAGACGATTGCGCAACGGCAGACGCAAAGATAAATATGCTGGCACAAGCTGACAGAAAAAGCAATTTCATTAAAATAAACTAGTTAAGAGGGTCAGAAGAAAGAAAAGGCCTCAATCATTGGTCGTCAACCGACGATGTTCACACGATGTCGTATGTTGAGGTAAACTAGTATAGGTAGTAGAAAACTAAAGGCCATAACTCAATAGTATGGCCTTTAGTTTTTAGTCTTATAATTCCTGCAATTTGAAATTCTTCCAGCGGACCTTGATACCGCCACCGTCGTGAATTTGTAGGGCTATTCCACCTTCACCCTTACCAATCTTTTCGTCGTGAAGGTCTACCATTTCAGTACCGTTTAGGTAAGTCTGAACATGATCGCCCTCAACCCGAATGCGGAGCGTGTTCCATTGCTCGGGCTTTAGAATAGTTTCTTTTTCGTCAGGAATCTGTACGAGCCAATTCCGGCCATAGGATTCATAAATGCCGCCCGTATCGTGGTTTGGCGGAGCTACTTCCACCTGCCAGCCACTAACTTTAGTGCCTTCGACAGTAGACCGAAAAAAAACACCACTATTCCCGTTGGCCTCCTGTTTGAATTCCAGCGACAGGTCGAAATTTTTGTAGAACTTCTCGGTTGATAAATAGCCATACTTTTTGTCAGGGCCGCTTTCGCAAATGAGTTCGCCTTTTTCGACGTACCATTTTTCGGTACCATAAATCTTCCAGCCAGTCAGATCTTTACCATTAAACAGTTTGATCGTTTTGGTAGGAGCAGTGAACGCCAGTATGCTTAGCATAAGGCCAATGGCAATGCAGTATTTCATTGAGCAGGGTATTCTAAAGGGTTAATAAGCCGGGAAATTAGTGCATTTATATAAAAAATGCTACCGGTTTGCCATGATTACGCATACGGCGGCAGGTACCTTTACTGATTGACCAGTGAAAGTCAGTTTTCCCGTTTTCTGATCGCGTTTAAAAATAGTGATATTGTCCGAATCCTGGTGAGCCACGAATATGAAATCGCCTTTTGGATCAATCAGGAAGTTACGGGGCGTTTTACCTTCCGTGGGTTGGTCGCCAACTTTTGTTAGTTTACCATCACTGCCTATAGCGAAAATAGCCAACGTGTTAGCCCCCCGATTGGATTGGTATAAAAACTTGCCCGATGGGTCAATGTGGATGTCGGCACTTGTATTCTGACCCGTAAAACCATCGGACAACGTTTTAACATTATCCTCAATCATGGTTAAGGCGCCTGTTTTGGCATTACGGGATAATACGGCTACCGTTGATGTAAGCTCCTCTACCAGATAAGCATATTTCCCGTTAGGATGAAATGTAAAATGGCGTGGTCCAGAACCGGGTTTTACAGCTATATATGGCGTTGAGGCCGGTTTTACTGTACTTGTTTTAGCGTTTACATCGAAGATATTGAGCTTGTCGGTGGTTAGATCAGCTACGTAAACAAACCGGTTGTCGGGAGCAAGTGTTGCCGAATGAACATGGGGTTTGTCCTGACGTTGGGTATTGGGGCCAGTGCCAGCGTCCTGGACGCTATCCGACGGTGCGCTTAAGGAACCATCGGTATTGATCGGCAATACGGCCAAACTTCCACCACCGTAGTTAGCCACGAAGGCCGTTTTTCCTGTTTGATCGATGCTTATATAACAAGGACCACCTCCAAGTGATGACTGACCATTCATGAATTGTAGCTTACCCGTTGCCTTGTCAATGGCATAAGAGCTGACACCCCCAAGTTTATCGGCTCCTTCATTAACAGAATACAGATATTTACCCGTTGGGTGAATAGCCAGAAACGAGGGGCTTTTGGCATTTGAGACAGACTGAATCGGTTGCATTGTGCCGGTTTTTCGGTCGAATTCAAATACATAGATGCCTTCACTACCCCTAATGGAATATGTGCCGACATACATAATTTCTTTGCCTGATTGGGCTTGTGCCGTCAGGCTTATACCGAGTAAAAGACAAGTTAACAGCTTGTTCATAAATACACTGATGAGACTACTCAATAAGCATATAGTCAACGTAAACTACCGATGCCGTTAATACTGGATTGTCGGTCGAATTCGTATTTTTTTCTGATTTTACTAATCGCTGCAAGGAAATTATATAATTAGAATTCTTTTACATGAAGAATACTGTAAAAACGATTGACCAGAATGCGTTACTTTTGCATAACGATTAGCGCCGTTCATTCTCAGCATTTATCGTGTAAACCTAACTTTTCGTTAATACCTACAATACCATGAAACGAGTATTAATTATTTTTACAGCCGTAGCAATGTTAGCTTCCTGTAACAGCAAGAAGCGTCTGGCTGAAATCAAAACATTACAGGATGCCCGCGATAAGGCTGTTTCTTCGCTGAATGACTGCGATCAACGCACCGCTGACCTTCGTTCGCAATTATCGGCGAAAGATACCGACATACAAACTAAAGACAAGCAAGTAGGTGATTTGCAATCCCAGATTGATTATCTCAAAAAGACAAATACTAACCTCCTCGACCGGATGTCGGATCTGTCTATTGTGAGCAAGTCAGGTGCTGAGAGTATCAAGAAATCACTCGAAACGTTAAACGAGCAAACCAAATACACGAACAACCTTAATGCGTCTATCCAGCGGAAGGATTCGCTGAATCTGGCATTGGTGATGAGCCTGAAACGGTCACTGGACGACATAAACGATCAGGATGTTCAGGTTGAAGTGAAAAAAGGTGTAGTTTATGTATCGCTTTCGGACAAACTTCTATTCAAATCAGGTAGCTACGAAGTATTACCAGCCGCCGAAATTGTTCTGGGTAAAGTAGCCAAGGTTGTTAATGACCACAAAGATCTCGATATTTTAGTTGAAGGTCACACCGATGCTGTACCTATAACAACGAGCGCCATCAAAGACAACTGGGACCTAAGTGCGTTACGGGCAACATCGGTTGTACGGACATTACAAGGTAAATTTAGTGTAGCTCCAGAACGGATGACCGCTGGTGGCCGGTCAGAATTCAGTCCGAAGGATGATAATACAACGTCTGTTGGTCGTCAGCAAAACCGCCGTACAGAAATTATTATTACGCCGAAACTTGATCAATTCTTCAATTTAATGTCGAGTGGTCAGGCTGGTGGAAGCAAGTAACGATAAAAAATCACGATTAATAGAAAGATTACTAAGCCAAAAATGCCCGAATCTGAATAAGATTCGGGCATTTTTGGCTTAGTATAACTATATATGATGGACAAGTAATTAACTGGTCGTCGGTCAAGTGATACAGCCTGTTTTCTTACTATCGTGAGTTTGAGATTAACTTGATCGTGTAGACGTGTAATACACAGATACAGCTTACCCTCTATTCAACACGTTTTGACTCGTCGGGCAATACAGATTCAGGAGTGGGGTGTTGATTATCCTCAGCTGCTGTTTCCGCTTCCTTAGTATGGTCAGTATGTGACTCGTCAGCCTCGTCAATAAAGTCAGCAGCGGGCAATACAGATGCTTCGGTTGCATCTGGTCCTGTGATGGGCAAGAGACTACCTTCAACGGGCGGTTCGCCAAAGAACCTGCGTTGGAAAAATAGTATTGAACAAACACCGATAAATATGCAGGAGTCGGCAATGTTGAAAATAGGCGTTGAATAATACTGACCACCCCAAACGGGTACCCACTCGGGAATAAAGCCCTCCCAAATGTCCACAAAAACCATATCAATCACCTGCCCATGAAACCAGGGAGTAGGCGAGCCATACGGGGCATTATTCAAAAATACGCCGTAAAACGAACTATCTATAACGTTGCCAACAGCACCCGCCAGAATCATAGCCATTGCCCAAAGTAATCCATTTGGAGCACCCCGATGGGCCAGCATTACTAAATAGTAGCCAATCCCGACCATGGCAAAAAGCCGGAAAATACTTAACAAGAGCTTTCCATATTCGTGACCTAATTGCATACCAAATGCCATACCGGGATTTAGCACATAATGGAGTTTGAGCCAATCACCAGCGAGTTTGACTTGGCCTGCAAAGCCGGGTGCCATGTAAAAATGTACGGCTAGCTTTACGCTCTGATCAAGTATAATCAGCAGCAGTGTCAGCAGAAAAAACTTGTAGGGGCTTTTCTGAATCATATTAAAAAAATACAGCAAAGTACTGGCCAATCGGCCGGAGCCCTGCTGTGCCTGAATACTCTTTTATTGACAGCCTTTACGGCGTTTTAATTCATTGCTAATCAGCCTAAACTCCCGGCTACTCTGCCCCGCAATGGACTTGTTCTCGTCGGCCCGGCGAAATAAATAAGGCATAACTGCTTCAACAGGCCCATAGGGAACATATTTAGCCACGTTATAGCCAGCGTTAGCGAGATTGTAGGAAATGTTGTCGCTCATGCCCAACAATTGCGCGAAATAAATATGCAAGTCCTGGGGTGCGATATTCATATCTTTCATGTGCTGCACACAGTACTGGCAACTCTCTTCATTATGGGTTCCGAGACAAACCGAAATGATATCACGGTTCGCTAAACAGAAGTCAATCGCTTCGTTAAAGGCAAGATCAGTTTCTTCTTTAGTAGGCTGGATGGGATCTTGATACTCTTCTTCGTGCGCCCGAAGACGTTCTTTTTCTAAATAAGCACCACGAACTAACTTAACGCCAAGATAGTAGCCTTTGGCCTGAGCTTCAGCAGTATCGCGCCGGAGGTGAGCCATACTTTCCCAGCGGTACATCTGGTAGGTATTATAGACAACTGGTCGCTCGTGGTTATAGCGGCTCATCATCTCGTAGGCCAGCGTGTCAATAGTGTCCTGAATCCAGCTTTCTTCGGCGTCGATAAAAACACGCACGTTACGTTCGTAGGCCCGACAACAAAGGGTATCAACCCGCTTCATAACACGGTCAAATTCAGATTTTTGCTCCTTATTTAGTGAGTCGCCAATCTGAATCGCTTCCAAAAGATCCGTAGAAGCAATTCCAGTTACTTTAAAGACAGAGAAAGGAATATCGCTGGATTCGCTGGCTCGCTCTATGGTGCGAAGAATTTCGAGTGTCGTCTCATCGAAACTTTTTTCAGTTTCCTCTCCTTCAATAGAATAGTCGAGGATAGTGCCAACATGGGCATTGTGCAAATGCTGGATGGTTTTTTCGGAGTCCTGAATACTCTCACCCCCGCAAAATTGCTCGAAAATTGTGTTTTTGATAAGGAATTTGATGGGGAGACGCAAGCGTAGGGCGATCTTTATAAAAAAAGTCCCTAAATTTACCAACCATCCTTGATTCATCGACGCAAACAACCAGTAGGTCTTTCGGAGTTTGAAGTCCGATTGGGACGAAAAAGCAATCGAAGTGTCCTCAAATGAAAGGGATTTTACGCTTGTAAGGTCTTGGACAGTCTCCGGCATTAGATTACTTCGGTTCGACATATCAGTGCTCCGTTTGGGCATTGCTACTTGCATAGCTTAAGTGCGTGTCGGTTAACACGACCGAAATATATAACGAAATTTCGGTCAAACGGTTAAACGCCGACGCGGCTTGTTTTGACAAACTAAAAACGGTTATAGACAAATTAAGGAACCGGCTTGAAAAACAGCCAATTCCCTGACAAATATACCATAAAATTAAATTGAAAGTTCCCCATAGAGTATATGGTGTTACTCTTAGATTAAGCGTTTAGTATGAAAGTAGAATTAGCCGTAGAGCCGCTGGGATCGTGGATTGAGACCAACGGCAAACCTCTGATCATTGCGGGTCCATGCAGTGCTGAGACCGAAGATCAGTTAGTTGAAACCGCTCGCCAGCTGAAAGCGTTGGGAGCCGTTCATGCCATTCGCGCAGGCGTCTGGAAGCCTCGCACCCGGCCGGGTAGCTTTGAAGGGATGGGCGAAGCCGCTCTACCCTGGATTCAGCGAGCCAAAGCCGAAACGGGGCTACCTTTTGCGGTTGAGGTCGCTACGCCCGAGCATATCGAACTAGCGCTGAAATATGGCGTCGATATTCTGTGGATAGGTGCCCGTACAACCGTTAATCCCTTTAACGTGCAGGAAATCGCCGACGCTCTGCGTGGAGTCGATGTACCTGTGTTGGTGAAAAATCCGGTAAATCCTGATTTGGCCCTTTGGGTAGGTGCTTTTGAACGTATCGCCGGAGCCGGTATCAAAAAACTGGGGGCTATTCACCGGGGATTTGCAACGGGTGAAGCCAGTAAATACCGCAACATACCAATGTGGCAAATGGCTATTGAGTTGAAGTCAATCTTCCCTCAGCTGCCAATCATTGGCGATCCGAGCCATATGGCGGGGAAACGGGCCTATCTAAACGAACTAGCGCAGATGGCATTAGACCTCAACTACGACGGTCTGATTGTCGAATCGCATATTGATCCAGACAAAGCGTGGAGTGATGCTGCTCAACAGTTGACACCAGCGGCTTTCGGCGAAATGCTCGATCATTTGCAAATTCGGCAGGTTGAGTCGCAAAATCTGGAATTTCAGAGTTTTATGGAGCAATCGCGTCGCAACATTGATAATGTAGACCGGCAGATTGTTGAAATGCTTGGTGCTCGGATGGCCCTTGTTGAGCGTCTGGCAGAATACAAACGCGACAACAATGTAACCCTGTTTCAGCCTGACCGCTGGAAAGAAATTCTGAAAACGCGCACCGAGTTAGGGAAAAAGCTGAACTTATACCCTGAGTTAGTGGAGGAAATCTATAAGATTATCCACATGGAGTCGATTCGGAAGCAAACGGAGATTATCAATAGTACCGCCCAAAGCGTATAGAACCCGATCTAAATAATAGGTTAGTAAACTAAAGCAGCCCCGATTTTCAGCGAAAATCGGGGCTGCTTTAGTTTAACGTCAACGTTATGGCCGAGTTGTTATACCCAGCAAAACAGCCCAGCCCACCGTTAATATTGCTCGGAATTAAAACAGGTTCGGCAAAGGGATTATTGCGCACCCGTCTTTGTCGTATTACCGCTCCCTGAAACTGATAAAAAGTCTGATCAACGCTCATTAAGTTGACTATAACACTGGCGGTCTTGTATTGACTATAAAAATTCGTCAGCTGGTCATTGGTTAAGGAGGACGATGTCATGTAAGCCCGGCCGGAAATCATTGTCGTGCCATCTACGCCAGCATCGGAAAATAACCCTCGGTTATCATCATCGAAGGATAATGGAAACGTGCCGAATTGCGCAACCTGACAGGTTGTGCACTGAGTTGTGTACCGAAAATAGCCCGCAACCTGATAATAATTAGGCTGTCCGGCGGGGTCCTGCCAACGGGTCAGAACGTAATAACGGCGGGACTGAAAGCGACCTCGGTTTTCCGTTAGGGAGTCGAACGTTATCGTTGTTGGAGAAACTGGGCCTGGTATGGTGCATGTGCTACTCGCCCGCTGGCCGTTGGCTGTTACTACATTAAGTGTATAGGTGTGACCCACTATAATAGGTAACAACCGAGCATTGGCACTATAGTAATGCTGGGCCACCGAATCGGTGGAGGAGTAACTACTGTTATAAAGTAACGTAACGGACCGGCTTCCTTCCGAGAGCGTGACGGTAGCATCGGTAATGTTATTGCCCATCTGCAATAAACTAAGACTATCACCGACTACTGTGTTCGAGCGAGTCACTTTCACCGCCAGTATAGTATCCTGTGGCGATAAATAACCACTGACCACTAGTTTAGGTGATGCTAGTCCCAATTGGCTGGGGTCAACTTCATTCCGTAAACTACTGCAATTGCCAAGTAGGATTATGGCTGTCAGGCAGGCAATTAAGGAGCAAATGCCGGAATAAATTCGCATAGTTGACTGCATCAGAATTTGAAGTTATAGCTAACGGCTGGTACAACTGGAAAAACTGAGTAGCGAAATAGAGCCGTTCGAGTAGGAGTAGTAGAGGTTGCCGCAACCGATTCGAGTCGGTAGAAAAACGGATTTCGACGGTTGTAGAGATTATAAACGCTAATTTCCCAGGTTCGTTCGTGATGTTTTTTTTGCTTATGAAACTGAATGCTAACATCGAATCGATGATAAGCTTCGGCACGGAAACTGTTCTTCTGCGTTCCGTAATCATCAGCAGTGCGAACATTTTGGAAAAACGACTGGACAATTCCGGGGGTGCCACCATAAACTAAGGCATTACTTGGCCGGTATGTTTCGTAGCGACCAACCGGAACCGTTAGCGCGTTGCCAGTACCATAAACCCAAACTGCCGATAGCGTAACACGCTTATTCAAATCATAAATACCGACTAAGGAAACGTCGTGTCGCCGGTCGTAGCGTGGATAATAGGGTTTGCCACCGTTGAGTTCGGCAAACTGCCACTGTGTCCAGGAGAGTGTATAGCCTGCCCATCCCGAAAACCTGCCGACTTTTTTCTGCAACAAGAACTCTGCGCCGTAAGACCATCCCCGGCCCGCTGTTACATTGTCTTCCCAACGAACGCTGTTTGCCGACGTTGGGTCATTGATAAGCAAAAAGCTAGCTCCCTCCTTGTAGTTGATGATATTACTCATCGATTTGTAGTAACCTTCCACAGTTAGGGTCAGCCCGTTGGTAAAACTGCCCCCGGTCGTAAAATCCTTGGCCATACCAATAGCTACCTGTTGCGATTGCTGCGGCTTAACGCGGTCAGTCGTGGGTACCCACAAGTCGGTAGGTAGACCAATGCCCGTGTTCGATAATAAATGAACATACTGGTTCATTAACGCATACGATGCCTTGATCGACAAATCAGGTTTTAGGATATAGGCTGCCGATAATCGGGGTTCGGGTCGGACATAGGCTACATCTTTCTGTTGGAAATAACTTAATCGCAGTCCCCCATTCACCCGCCACCGACTGGACGGACGCCACGTATCTTCAGCATAAATGCCTGATTCCAACACGTCGATGTTGTTTACGTTATTAATGGACTGATTGATACTGGCATTTTGTAGAACCACGGCACTGGGTGTGAAGCGATGATACGTACTCTGAATCCCCATCCGCACCGAATGTTGGGGATTCGGGTAAAAATCCAGATCGTATTTCAGCGAGAAATCCCGAATGCCCGAATTATAGTAAAGTGAATACGTTTCAGCATCCTGTGTACTCTTTTCAACCGATGAAATCTGAAATTTATAGTCGCTGAAAATTAGAGACAGATTTGAAAATAACTTTTGATTGAACAGGTGATTCCATCGGAGGGTACCCGTAGCATTGCCCCAACTCAGCCCCGTGTCCGTGTCGGCAGTTTTATCGTTGGCATAGAATCGGTCTCGGCCAAAATAACCGCTTAGATATACTTTATTTTTCGGCCCAAAATCGTAATTGGCTTTGGCATTGAGGTCGTAGAAGTAGTAACCTGCGGTCAGTGAACCGCCCGACTGCGCCCGAATGAGTGGTGCGGCCAGAATGTCTAAGTACGTTCGGCGGCCCGAAATGAGAAATGACCCTTTTTTGTTTTTCGTTAGCGGGCCTTCCAGCACTAGCCGGGAGGCAATCAGGCCAATACCACCTTCGCCATGTAGTTTCTCGCGGTTGCCATCTTTCATATTTAAATCGATAACCGACGAAAGACGACCGCCATACCGTGCTGGAAAACCACCTTTTATCAACTCAACGCTTTTGATAGCGTCGCCATTGAAGACCGAAAAGAATCCGAATAAATGACTTGCGTTATACACGACGGCATCGTCCAGAATAATGAGGTTTTGATCTGGCCCACCCCCCCGAACATAAATACCCGTTTGTCCTTCTGAGCCTTTTTGTACACCCGGCATCAATTGCAGCACTTTCAACACATCTTTTTCGCCAAAAAAAGCTGGTATTTTTTTTATCTGACTGACTGGTATCTCGATTGAACTCATCTGGGCACTTTCGCTGACTTTCTCCGTCAGGCGTCCCGCTTTCACATCTACTTCCGCTAGTGATCGGCCAGGTGTCAGGAATATATTCACCGTTTGATTGGTACGTAGACTAATCGCTTGTCCAGCCATTTCGTACCCTACAAACGAATAAGCTAGCCGTACGCTATCCTGAGCCGGTAGCGTAAGCGAATAGAAACCGTACGTATTGGTTGTTGTACCCGTAGTTGTACCGGGCAGGTAGACATTCACCCCAATTAGTGCTTCCTGACTCCCCGTTTCTCGAATATAACCGCTGATTGTGTAACGTTCAAGACCGTTTTGTGCCCATAAATTGTTGATAAAGAAGAGGCAAAGAAGAATGGTCTGTACATGTATTCGCATAAAGTGGAGGGGCTGACTACAGAAAAGGCAATGTGTCATGTTGTTAGAAAAGCCGCCTGGGTTAGCCGCTCTATTAACATTTGACATGAAACCATATAACGAAACGATGAAGCCAGCCATCAATTGTTCAATTTCGACGTTGAAATCAAACAAAACATCTGACTATAAGGTACTATAACTAGAAAAGACTGTTGTGCTAAACGCCTGACAACTATGCTTCAATTCGATAAACTTTCGCTCAATATACCTGATACAAAGAAGCCCCGCGTCGTGATTATCGGTGGTGGATTTGGTGGAATGAACTTAGCCAAGAGCCTGCGCGATACCGATGTGCAGGTGGTGCTGTTCGACAAACAAAATTACAATGGTTTCTGGCCATTGCTCTATCAGGTAGCCACTGCCGGATTGGAGCCAGATGCCATTGCCGAACCCTTTCGGAAGATGTTCGACGGGTTCAAGGATTTTCATTACCGGATGGTACGGGTGAATAAAGTAGACCCAACATCGAAAACGGTGACGACTATGATCGGCGATTTGCATTACGACTACTTGATTATAGCCAGCGGGTCGAAGTCGAACTTTTTTGGAAACGAGCAGATTCAAAAATATTCGTTTCCGCTTAAAACGATTCCGGAAGCTCTTAATGTCAGGAGCCAATTTTTGCAATGTTTCGAGCAGGCCAGCGTCACTACTGACCCTGCCGAACGCGCGAGTCTACTAACTTTCGTAATTGCCGGAGCTGGACCAACGGGTGTTGAAATGGCTGGGTCGCTGGCCGAAATGCGGAAACATGTGCTGCCCAGCGATTATCCGGGACTGGATTTTAGCCAGATGCAGATTTACATCGTCGAAGGGTTGGGCAAAGTATTACCGCCTATGTCGGACGAGGCTGGGCAGAAAGCTCAACGCTATTTAGAAGACTTGGGTGTCATTATCAAGCTAAATACATTGGTTGAATCCTATGATGGTGAGACGGTCACGTTTAAAGGAGGGGAGCAGATTAGAACACAAACGCTGGTTTGGGGTGCGGGCGTAACAGGTGCAATGATTGATGGTATTCCTGCTGAATCGACCGAGCGTGGCCGAATTCTGGTAGATCCCATCAATAGGGTTCAGGGCCTGACCAATGTATTTGCCATCGGCGATATTGCTTTTATGAAGTTAGAGGACTACCCAAAAGGGCATCCTGGTGTGGCACAACCTGCCATTCAGCAAGGGGTACATTTGGCTAAAAACCTGCGTCGTATGCTGAAAAATGAGCCAACTGAACCTTTTAAATATTTCGAGAAAGGATCATTAGCTATTGTTGGCCGTAGCCGGGCTGTTGCTGATTTACCGGGCAATATTCATCTCGGCGGCTTCATTGCCTGGATGGCCTGGCTATTTGTGCACATCTGGTACCTGGTCGGGTTCCGTAGCAAGTTAGTTGTCTTCAGCAATTGGATGTATCGCCTGTTTACTTACCAGCGCGGCACCCGAATTATTATCCGGCCATTTGTCAGGAAAGATGATAAAGTTGGGCAGGAGATGTTGGCGCAGAACGAAATGAGTTAATCCATATCGAGTCCGCTCACTATCTTATGGGCGGACTTGATGTGAATTGTCGTTTGCCAAGGGGAAAATTGAATCCAAAGAGATACTTGTATTGCAACGAATAGAAATGATGGGTGGCTAACCCTTGATGGTCAGCGCCAAGTTTAGTATTCGTGTAGTCTGCCCAGGCTCCCTGAAGGTCGGTTTGCAAAAAGAAGTACCTGAAAATATCAAGTTTCAAGCCCCCACTTACTGCTGCAACTACCCCGTGATAGCGAAAAGGACCTTCCTGACTATTGCCCAAAATCGTCGAGATGGTATATGAAATCAGCGGACCTGCGCCTACTTTCCCTATAGCACTCAACTGAATATTTTTAGACTGCCAGAGTTTCTGTCGCTTTACCAGATTGATCATTAGGTAATTATTACCGTTCGTGTGTTGTAGATGCACAAAATCGGGTGTCACGAGCGTATCCTTGTCAATCTGATGTCCCCTAATCTGGCCCTGCACATGCATAACCTGATTGTCAGTAACGATATACTTAAGGTGATCCCAGCTTAATTCGATGCCGAGGTCATGCTTATCATTGAAAAAATAGCCTACATTCAAATTATACTGGGGAACCGTTAAGCTAGTTATTTTATAAAAATCCTGTAAGTCGGGCCGGTCATGTGCTTTAGCATTGACAAAGGTAAAGTCATAATTATCGGTGGTTGTATTGCGAAAATGAATGGTGCTTTTCGTATACCAGTCGCGGTTATAGCCCCAGGTAAAGTAAAAACTGCCGGGTAGTTTACCCAATTTTAGTGTCTTATCGGGAAATGACTGCTGAGCATAAGCTGATTGTACTAGGCAACAAAAAAGTAAAGGCACAAGTAAACGTGTCTGCTTCATACTGTACGTGAAGAATGGTAGCATTGAGGTAGAGACTCTAAACGATAAATTAAAGTGTAAAATGGGCTTATGAGTTCCAGACAGTAGCAGTCAATAAAAAAGTGCCTACTTATGAGCAGGCACTTTTTTATCCATCAGCTAAATTACCAACCGGGACGACCATATCCATAGTTGCCACCGTAAGGCCGTGGCGCTGGGCGTGGTGGTGCATAGTGACGATGGCTAGCATAGCCTCTAGGGCGACTATTATAGTAGGTTGGACCACAACTGGTCACTGATATTATGAGCATTAGGGCTACTAAAAATCCAAGCAATTTTGATGTTTTCATGGCTGTAGAATTGAGTTTTTAAGCAATTCATAGGTTAGATTGATTGGGCCAGCAATGGATTAAAGTCACCTATTAAGCTTTAGTTAAAGTTTCCCACTTGCCGTAATCTAATATTCTGCGTTGGGTAGTTACTAAAACGTTTGGGGTAAATTCACCTTTTACTACACAATAACACTGTCTATATTTGTCAAATGCATTGTATAAACCTCCGCTCTTTCCTACTGGTAAGTATATTTCTGCCACTGTTCGCCAGTGCAGTTTTGTCCCAAACGGCACCAGCGTCAACGCTAAACCGTACTGATACAACCAAAGGTGGCCCACTTGATTTAGGCAAAATGTGGACGTTCGACAATCCACCAACAGCCAATTTTCAGAAAACCTATAAGTTTACTGCCGATGAGAAGTGGTTTGACGAAGCTCGACTTGCCTCGCTTAGGTTTGCCGATTATTGTTCAGCCTCGTTCGTATCAGCCAATGGATTGGTAATGACTAATCACCACTGCGCCCGCGAGTCGGGAACGGGTGTAACTCGAAAAGGTGAAGACCTGAACGCCACAGGCTTCTTTGCTAAAACAGCTGCCGACGAGCGCAAAGTAGATGGTTTGTTCGTGGATCAGTTGGTGAAGATTGACGACATCACGAAACGAGTGCAGGATGCCATGAGTAGTGCAGGCTCAGAGCAGACCGCGACGGACGCATCCCGATTGCAGGCCCGCGAACAGGTTTTTGCGTCTGTGAAAAAGGAGTATGAGGCCAAAGCGGGTTGGAAAGGATTGGAATTGCAGACCATTACCTTTTACAATGGAGGTCGCTATGCGCTCTACGGCTTCAAACGCTATACGGATGTACGACTCGTGTTCATGCCTGAATTGCAACTTGGCTTCTTTGGGGGCGACTACGACAACTTTACCTACCCACGCTATGCGCTGGATTGTTCGTTTTTTCGGGTGTATGATGGGGGTAAACCGTTAAAAACAACTCACTTTTTTAAATTCAACGTAAACGGTGTTCATGATGGCGAGCCGATTTTTGTCATTGGAAATCCCGGTCATACCGAGCGGCTCAAAACTGTTGCCGAACTTGAATTTGATCGTGATTTGCAAACGCCCTCCACCATTCAACTCCTGCGTAATCGCTCTGCTGCGTTGCAAGCCTACAATGCAACGGCTAAGAATGACAGCATTCTGAATGAAATTTTCAGCTATGAAAATAGTCTGAAAGCCTATGGAGGCCAGTTAGAGGGTTTGCGTGATGCCAGTTTGTTGGCGCGTAAAACGGTTTTTGAAACGCAGTTTAAAGCGGCTGCAAAAGCCAAGAACCTGCCCGCCGATCAACTTAAAACCTGGGATGATATTGCGGCTAACACGGCTCAGCTACGGGGTCTCTTTAAAGATGCTAATTACCTCGCCCCCAACGAACGCATAATGGGAGAGTTATTGACGTTTGCTAACGTCGCAACTCAATTTAGTGAGTTGCTGGCGTCCCACCCGCAGGATGCTGAACGCGCTCGTTCATTAATGGTGACACCATATGTTAAAAACAGGGCGTTGGAGGAAGCTTACTTAGCCGCTCATCTCGCCGAAGCGCAAATAGCCTTGGGCAACGATGACCCTTACGTAAAAGCAGCGCTTACCGGTGCCGATGGGAAAGCTCGAACACCAAAAGAGACGGCGGCCTATCTCGTAAAAAATACGAAGCTGAACGATCCTGCTTTTATAAGTGAGTTAGCGACGCGTCCGGGGGCTGCTGCCGCATCGAATGATCCAATGCTGGTTTTGGCGCGGATTGGTTATCCACGTTATGTAGCTGCTGCCAGACAGGTCCGCCAGATTTCGCAGACGCAGGAAGTATTACATGGGCAGTTAGGCCGGATGCTTTATGACGTATATGGCACCGCCGTACCACCCGATGCTACGTTTTCGTTGCGTATCAACGATGGCATAGTGCAGTCCTATGACTACAACGGCACCAAGGCACCTATTCTGACGACCTTCGCTGGGTTATATGACCGCAATTATTCATTCGCTGACAAGGCTCCCTGGAATCTGCCCTCCCGCTGGAAAAATCCGCCTATGGAATTACTGAAACAACCCATGTGCTTTATCACCACGAACGATATTATCGGCGGTAATTCGGGTAGTCCGATGATTAATAAAAATCTTGAAGCGGTGGGCTTGGCCTTTGATGGTAACATGGAAAGCTTATCGGGCGAATTTATTTTTGTGCCCGATCTTAATCGAACTATTTCGGTGCATACGGGCGGCATCATCGCTGCAATGCGCTATATATACAAAGCTGATCGGTTGGTGAGTGAACTAACAGGTACTACGGTATCGAAACCCGGATCGGCAAGAAAATAAAGAAATATGGCTGTATCAGCTTCCCAAGCCATGCAAACTCCCCGAAAGTTCAGTACTTTCGGGGAGTTTGCGTTTTGACTATACCCGCCCTGACTATGACCAAATCTGAAATTCCGGTGATGCCGAAGTTTTTTGACCGGTACATTAATCTAGCCGATAACACGTTCATTCTTTCCGCTCTTGAGCAGTCTGCTTCGTTTGAGAGCCTGGTTCCCGCTGAAACACTCGAAGCCCTCGGCGATTTCCGTTATGCGCCCGGCAAATGGACAGTCAAAGACATAGTGCAGCACGTTATTGATAACGAGCGTATTATGGCTTATCGGGCGTTACGTTTCTCTCGTAATGATCAAACCGTATTACCGGGCTATGAGGAAGAGTTGTTTGGCGAATTTGCCAAGGCTACCCGACGAACCATCTCCGATTTGTATGATGAATATGCCGTAGTCAGAAAGTCAAGTATCATGTTGTTCAAAAGTTTTGATGACGAGATGCTGTTGCGAAGTGGCATATGCTTCCAGCAAACTATTTCGGTACTCGCCCTCGGTTTTGTGCTGGTCGGCCATGCCACACATCATGCCAATATTATTAAGGAGCGTTATCTTCCTCTTTTAGTTTAAACACTTTATGAAAGCAAAAATTTTAGTACTAATCGCCATCACGGCGGCACAGACGGTTTGTGCTCAGACTAGGTCCAAGGTCACGGTTACAGACCTAACCCGTATTAAACAGGTTGGTGGCATCGAACTGTCTCCCGATGGGCAACGAGCCGTTTATACACTTAACACCATCGAAGTAAATCCTGATCAGAAGGAAGAGTACGACTATAAAACCCATATTTACTTGACTGGATTAAAACCCGGTGATAGTAAAGCCCTGACACGCGGATCTGAGTCGGCACGTCAGGCGGTCTGGTCACCCGATGGGCAGCGTATCGCGTTCGTGCGGTCGGTGAAAGGAAAAGGTCAGATTTTCATTATGTCGTTAGAGGGTGGAGAAGCCTGGCAATTAACAAACAGCAGTTATGGCGCTTCTTCTCCACTTTGGTCGCCCGATGGGAAGCGAATTGCTTTTACCAGTGGTGTAACGATGGCGCAGATGCTAACCGACTCATTAGTAAATCCAGGTAAAAACGGCCCACTTTGGTCGCTCGAAAAACCGGGTTTTACAACCAACGATTTCGTCAAGATCGATAAGAAAATAAAACCCAATCCTGACGGTTCACTCTCCGAAGTTCGGGCTTATCTGGCTAAAGACGTTGAGGATAAAAAAGCGAAAGTCTTCAACCGGCTAAATTTTCAGGGCGAATCGACCACGGAGCCTGACATGACGTTTACGCACTTATATGTAGTGGACGTAAATGAGGGAGCCACACCGAGAGCCCTAACACGGGGTTTTACATCGTTTCAGGATGGTAACTGGCTCCCAAATGGACAAGGACTTTTGGTCGTAACGGATCGTGATTCGCTTAAACACCCAGATCGTGAACAGGATAACGTAATTGTCTTTATCCCCGCCGATGGCTCTGGCACCCGAAAAGCTATATTGACTGAAGCGGGTAAAAGCTATCGTTCGCCCGAAATCTCACCTGATGGAAAGCAACTGGCATTCTTAGTGTCTCCTTCAGAAGGTGTCAATTTTGCCCAGATTGGTTTGGCAACGCTCACCGGAACAACAGCCTCAGGAATCGAACTCGTCACCTTCGACCGGGCGGCTAGCGGCTTAGCGTGGACAACGGCACCCGCTCCGGCAAAAGGCAAAAAAGCGGCAGCGGGCTATACTATTTACTTTACCGCTTCGGCCAACGGTGGATCGCCCCTTTATCGACTTGACCCCGTAACACGGCAGGTCACGCAACTGACTGAGTTTACAATGGGTGTCACTAACTTCGATGTGGCGGCTAATCGGGTTGTTTTTGCGAAGACCGAAGTAGCGAACCCATCCGAGTTATACCTAACCGATGCA
The DNA here is from genome assembly GCF_042686045.1 of Spirosoma flavum. Taxonomy (NCBI): domain Bacteria; kingdom Pseudomonadati; phylum Bacteroidota; class Cytophagia; order Cytophagales; family Cytophagaceae; genus Spirosoma; species Spirosoma flavum. Next base: position 214,017 of record NZ_JBHUOM010000048.1, on the reverse strand, counting down.
ACGGCCAAAACGCAAACGAAACTCAGTAATCACAACGACTGGGTAGCGCAACGACAACTTAGCGTACCCGAAAAACGCACCTACAAAAATTCCCTCGGCCAGACGGTTGATTACTGGATTATGAAGCCTGCCTTCGTTACGGCCAACAAAAAATACCCGCTTCTTCTGAACATGCACGGCGGTCCAACAGCCATGTGGGGACCGGGTGAGCAGTCCATGTGGCACGAATTTCAATATATGTGTTCACAGGGTTACGGCGTTGTTTATGCAAATCCCCGTGGGTCAGGCGGTTATGGCCTAAACTTCCAACGGGCAAATATTAAAGATTGGGGCACCGGCCCAACGGAAGATGTACTGGCCGCGGCTACCGATGCCGCTAAAGAAAGTTGGGTTGATACAAGTCGGCAAGTTATTACGGGCGGTTCTTATGCGGGCTACCTAACCGCCTGGATCGTTGGACATGACAACCGATTTAAGGCTGCTTTCGCGCAACGGGGTGTCTATGATCTTACTACTTTTCTGGGCGAAGGCAATGCCTGGCGGCTTATCCCGAATTATTTTGATTATCCCTGGTCAGCCGATGCTAAAGTTTTGGATGCTAACTCGCCTTATACGTTCGTCCAGAATATCAGAACACCTCTGTTGATTAAACACGGTGAGAATGATCTTCGTACGGGGCCAATTCAAAGTGAGATGATGTACAAAAGCCTGAAAATACTGGGTCGTCCGGTTGAGTACGTCAGGATGCCCGGTGCCACCCATGAGCTAAGCCGTTCGGGTAACGTTCGGCAGCGAATCGACCGGATGTTGCGAATTTATGAGTTCTTTGAGCGGTATGTCGGTACTGATGCACAGTCATTAACGCAAAAATAGGCTACTCAAGCACGTTGATTTATAAAATTACCGGAAACTAAACGAATCGACGCGCCAATGATTAGATTAAGTTAATTTGTCAATAACCAAAACATCTTGACTAAATCTGATGAACAGATATCATCTTTTACTCGGTCTACTTTTCTTCACCGCAACCGCGTTTGGGCAAATCGCTAATGATAATACGCTGAAAGCGCAGATTGATGGAAATGAATTTACGGCGCAACCACGACGAATCAGAATTGGTAATTTCTGGTGGATAACGGCTAATACAATTAAACCCGATAAATCACTCAGAATATGGCTGGGTGCTTACGACAAGCGTGATATTCTTGAAACGGGAACGTATTTAGTCGTTGATGCCGATAAGCCTGATACAAAAGAGAACAGGAAGAAAATTGAGGATTTGACTAAGTATAAAGGTTTTGCTGCGATTAAATACGTGGAGGAAACCAAACAACCTAGGATGGAGTACCATGTCGGTAAATCACAGAATGCCGATGAAACGATAGAAGTGAAAATGGGCGCTGATGGCTTTCTTGAAGCCACCTTCAATGGGTCATTGGTGGGAAGTTACTGGAAAGAAAAAGCAACCGCGACCGTTTTTGGGGGCATGGGACGATTGATAAACAAAATGGAGGACAAAGCCATTACCAAAGCATCTGGCTACGACTCTGACATCGACCCCGAAGGCAACGGCTATAAAAAACAGGGCAAGCAAGACCAGGTGGTAATCTCGAACGGCAAATTCAGGCTAAAAATGAATTAAACCAAATCCCGCAACCAACCTGACAAGCGCATCGTTACGTCTTTGACCTGATAAATATGTTCAGATCAAAGACGTATTATTTTATATAATCAACGGATGAGCAGCCACAAAGAATCGCTTGAAGAGGCCCCCAAGTTTCGCTATTGGAAAAGTCAGGCAGAAGCTAATGGATTGAAAATTAATGGTGTAAAGGATTTTTACATTCGTCGTCGTCAAAATGGCGAAGTGTTGTTTGCGATGCTTGAAATAGATGCCGACACGCCCGAAGGTGACAAAATTCCACCGGCACTATTCCTGAAAGGTCACGCGGTTTCTATGCTGGTGTGTTTGATCGACAAAGACACGCGTCAGAAATTTGTGGTGTTGGTGAAACAACGACGCATTGCTGATGGCTCGCAAACCTACGAACACCCTGCCGGTATGGTTGATGCCAGCGATTTGCCTGACGAAGTGGCTGCCCGTGAGTTAGGCGAAGAGATTGGCCTGACCGTCACAGCGGGTGAACTGACCAAGCTAAATTCTCAGGTATGGCACCCCAGCACGGGTACCAGCGATGAAGGTATGCACTTCTTCTTTATTGAAAAAGAAATGCCCCGAGATGATATTATGGATTTTCACCTTAAGAATATGGGCAATCAGGCAGAATTTGAACGCATTACCAGTGTAGTTGCCACACTGCCTGAAGCGCACAAACTCATCACCAACGTCAATGGCTTACTGCTTCACTTTTTATATCTAAAGCACATTGGCGATTATGAGACAATGAAATTACTTTGACTAAACTGACCTTTTTTAGTAGCCAATTCGATAGACAATCATATGGATGAATTTATGCAGGAGGCCATTGATCAGGCCAAAAAAAGTTTGAGTGAAGGCGGCATCCCAATTGGCTCAGCTCTCATTAAAAACGGCAAACTGGTTGCGTCGGGGCACAATAAGCGGGTGCAGGAGAACAACCCGATTCTGCATGGTGAAATGGATTGCCTGAACAATGCCGGACGAGTTGGCTCATTTCGGGATACGGTAATTTACTCAACACTTATGCCCTGCTACATGTGTGCTGGGACCATTGTGCAGTTTAAAATTCCGAAAGTGATTGTCGGTGAGTCGCGGACGTTTCCGGGAACACGGGCGTTCATGGAGGAACACGGCGTTGAAGTCATTGACCTAGACTTGCCTGAGTGCATTGATATGATGAAGCAGTTTATTACGGACAAACCAGAACTCTGGAATGAAGACATCGGTGAATTGTGACAATGTACATTAGTTACCTCCACGCGTAGAATTCGTCACACGAGCCAATCGTAATTAATTGACCTTGTGCGGTTTCTGTGGCATTTTTCTCTTTTGATTACCGGTCTTTTCTATTCGCCTGAACTATGGGCGCAACGTTCCGAAATATGGCGGGAGAAATCAGGTACCTGGCTATTGAACGTTGGGGTAGGGCCAACCCGCTATCTGGGCGATTTGAATGAACAGACTAATTTGGGCCATTTGCGGTTAGGCGCAGCCATTAACGTGGCTGGTGCTTACCGCTATTCACCGCAACTTACCCTTCGCGCCGAAGCACAACTGTATTACATCCGGGGCACGCAGAAGGACACGCATCTTTCGTTTAACAACTTATCGTTTCATAGCTTGAACCCGGATATATGGGCGGGTGTACAATGGGATTTCTGGCGGGCCGACGACCGAAACCATGTCATTATTCCTTATGTGCTGGCGGGTGTGGGTCTTACCTATATGACGCCTAAAGCTACCTATAAAGGGGTGTCTGTTAGTTTGGCTCCCTTGCACACCGAAGCCGTGGCGTACAGTCGGTTACCCCTGATTCTACGCTATGGAATTGGCGTACCGATTGTATCTACCGAGCGGTTAAAATGGCATCTGGAGGGCATATATACGCATGTATTTAGTGATTACTTGGATGACGTAAGCACAGTGTACCCCGACCGAACAGGCATGGAACCATTGGCGGCTGCCTTGTCTGATCGACGACTGGAACTAGGGCAAACACCTAACGTAGCTGGTAACCAACGCGGTAATTCGAATCGCCGTGATGGGTATTTTATATTATCGGCACGGCTTATCTTCGTCATTATTACGCCATCCCAGCAGAATTACCGCCGGTCGTTTCATCGTTAGGGTTTTGAGGGCTTTTGCCGTATTTTTGGGCAGAAATCCTACCCTCGCCGAATGAGTCCAGCTATTTTCATTGATGCTCTTCAAGACGAACTTCAGTCTATAAAATATGGGCAAGATCCGCCCGAACTTTACGATCCAATTCAATACATTATGAGCTTGGGTGGTAAGCGAATGCGTCCATTACTGACGCTGCTGGGTGCTTACCTTTTTACCGATGACTGGAAAAAAGCCATACGCCCCGCCCTGGGAGTGGAGGTTTTCCACAACTTCACGCTCATGCACGACGATATCATGGACCGGGCACCCCTGCGTCGAGGTCAGCCGACAGTGCATGAAAAATGGAACGGCAATGTGGCTATTCTGTCGGGCGATGTGATGCTTGTCAATGCATACCAACTTCTTTTGAATGTGGAGGCCGACAAATTAGCTCCTGCACTGGCCCGGTTTAGCCGTACTGCCGCCGAGGTCTGCGAAGGTCAGCAGATGGACATGAATTTTGAGACCCGCTGGGATGTTTCGGAAGCGGAATATATTGACATGATTCGTCTTAAAACGTCGGTACTGCTCGGTTATGCGCTTGAATTGGGTGGCTTGATTGGCGGAGCTGACGACGAAACGAATCGGCAACTTTATGAAGGCGGCATGAATATCGGTATCGGCTTTCAACTAAAAGACGATTTGCTGGATGTATACGGCGACCCGATTAAGTTTGGTAAACAAGTGGGCGGAGATATAATCGCCAATAAGAAGACGTTCCTCCTAATAGAAGCGTTGGCTCAAGCCAAAGGCACAATCAGAGATGAGCTAATTGATTGGCTAACCCGAACGGAGTTTAGCAAACCTGAAAAAGTAAGTGCTGTCACGGCTATTTATGATCAGCTGGGGATTCGACAGCTAACAGAAACGCGTATCAACGAATACTTCACTCGTGGATTTACTAACTTCGATCAAGTCAATGCCGATTACGATCGGAAAATGCTACTAATTCAATTTGCCCGGCAATTAGTGGAACGGGAAAGCTAACAATCCATGTGATCAATGCCGTCATTGCGATAGATTATATAAATACCCTGTAAATAAGATAGCATTTGCCCTATTAAGCGGGCGCTTCTAGTCACATACAAATTATGAGCATTACTCTTATCATTATTGTTGTTACGGTTATCGTTAGTGTTGCCGCCTGGAATAACTATAGCCTGATGGACCGCTGGATTATGAATCCGTACCAAGTGGCTAGCCGAGGGCAGTATTACCGGCTGATAACATCGGGATTTCTACACGCTGACTGGGGCCATTTATTTTTCAACATGCTTAGTCTGTACTTCTTCGGTGGGTTTATCGAACAGGTATTTGGTATGTTGTTCGGCACCAACGCGGCCATTTATGTGATTGGTTTTTATTTAATTGCTATTCTGGTTTCTGATATTCCAAGTTTTCTGAAACACCGTAACGACCCCGGCTATAACTCGCTTGGAGCATCGGGGGGCGTATCGGCAATTATTTTTGCTGCTATTTTATTCCGACCCTTAACGCCTATTTATATGTATTTTATCCCAATTGGCATTCCGGGTTTTATTTTTGGGATATTATATCTGGCCTATTCTTACTACGAATCCCGGCGCGGGGCTGGCAACGTCAACCACGACGCCCACTTTTATGGGGCCTTATTTGGGGTCCTCTTTATGATTATCGTATATCCAGCGGTTGTTCCCCAGTTTTTAGAGCAAATTGCTGGCTGGCGGCTATTTTGATCCTATTGTATAGCAGAGACCATTCTGCTGTATAAATACCATGTTCCAAATACTCAATCAACCATATCCAGTAGACGACGCCTTCCCCCGACAGTTGCGGAAGGCCGTTCTAATTGGCCTGTTCGTTGGTCTGTTTCTGCTGGTATTTCAGCCGTTTGGGTTGAATCTCTGGGAGACACCTAACAAGGCAGTTAAAATACTTGGCTTTGGGGGTATATCGTTTGTTGTTACGGCACTTAATTTTATCGTCTTCCGGCAATTATTTCCTCAGATGTTTGCTGAAGAACGTTGGACAGTTGGGCGCGAGATACTATTTATAATGGTAAATATTCTGTTGATCGCCATTATGAATCGATTTTATCTGGCTTGGCTGGTAGGGCCGGGAGAAGATAGCCGGATGAGTTGGCTGAGTATGATTTCAGTTACTTTCCTGGTTGGCTTGTTTCCTGTAACGGGCCTTGTGTTATTCAGCTACATCTCTCAACTTAAAAAATACAGCCAGGCCGCAGCCGAGTTGCCGGTTCATGCTCATAACTTCGGCGGTCTTCACATTCCTCAGGATGTACAGGTTGTTCCAATAAATGAAACGATTAATAATACCGTAAGTCTCGCTGCCGATAATGAAAAAGATACATTGACAGTTTTAACCGAGGACTTGCTTTTTATTGAGTCAAGCGACAACTATTGCACCATCGCTTACCTAAAAGGTGCACAAGTAACGAAACCGCTTATACGAAGCAGCTTGAGCCGATTGGAGAAGCAAATAGTACACCCGCATATTGTTAGATGCCACCGCTCCTACATTGTTAATCTCAACCGGGTTGAGCGCGTAACAGGTAATGCACAAGGGTATAAACTTCATTTACTCTCCGGGCAGTTTGTGGTACCAGTGGCTCGCCAGTACAATGAAACGCTGGTTGCCGAACTTAAAGCTTTGTAAAGCGCCCCACCAATCATCCCACTTGTCATTTTCGTTTGTCAAACATCCCAAACGGTGTTGTTTGACCCTTTTTGATTCTGTGTTCCAGTGAGTTGCCGTAAGTTTGTCTCAACGAACAACCCCAGAAACGGCCATGAAAACACTCATTATCTCTCTGCTAATTACTCATGTTGCTACCGGCTGCATTGCCTTGCTGGTTGGCCTGGTTCCCATGTTTTCTAAAAAGGGTAGCCGGCTACACAATCGTGCTGGGTTGATTTATGTCTATTGTATGATCATAGTGGCCGTTTCTGCGCTGTTTCTTTGCGCCTTGCAGCCCTTCAAGATGATGAGACTTTTTCTGACAGGTATTGCCATTTTTAGTTTCTACTTAAGCATGACAGGCTGGCGAGCCACGAAACAAAAAAAATCTGGTCCTATGCCGTTCGATAAAGGTCTTACCTATATAACACTGCTGGTTAGCTTGGCTATGATAGGCTTTGGCGTTTACCTGCTGGTGCTAAATGGGGCATCGTTTTTCCCAATATTATTCTCCTTTTTCGGCGTATTGACGTTGATATTTGCCAGACGTGATATTCAGTCGATGGCTCGACCAACCGAGGACATGCATTGGTTCTTCCAGCATATCACCCGTATGGGCGGCTCTTATATTGCTACATTTACAGCAGCTTTAGTTACGAACACTGGTCGAATAATACCCGAAAATGCACCAGATTGGGTTGCTACAATCGGCTGGATTGCGCCTGCTGTTATTGGTGGTCTATTGATTGGCCGAACGGTTCGGTACTACAAGCAGAAGTTTAATAAGTCGAAGACATCCGTTGCTGCATAGACTATTTTTTCAATAAATCCTTCGCTATAGGCAACGCTTTCTCTGCCCACTGTTTCATCTGTTTACCTGAATAGTGAAGGCTGTCTGACGCAAACTGTGTGTTATCGCCAGTTGCTGAACGGCTAAGGGATGTGATATCGACATATGCAATCCCCGCCCTCTGACATTCATCTTTTGCAACGGCATTGAACTGGTCAATCTCGCGGGCAATTTTAGTTTTATCGCGGCCAGCCGCAAATGGTGAAGCGCCCCAATCGGGAACAGACAGTACAAAAACGTGCTCCGCTTTTCCTCCGGCGAATTTGGTTGCTGTTTGGATCAATTCCCGAAACTCAGTTCGATAGCGTTCCTGATCCTGACCTCGATACTGATTGTTCACACCAATGAGCAAGGAGACTAACCCGTAGGTCTTCTGGTTACCACTGGCTTTAATCGCATCCTGTAATTCGGCCGTAGTCCAGCCTGTATGAGCAATTATATCCGGGTCAACTACAGCCACATCATCCTTACGTAGCATACCGGCTAACTGAACGCTCCAACGGTCGGTTTCGGCCACGCTTTCACCGATAGTGTACGAATCGCCAAGGGATAGAAACGTGTAACTGGTTTGAGATACGTCTGGGATTGTGATCATATCTGGTACGGCAACGTACTAAATGTAAGCCAGTAGGAGGGAGGCAAGGAGAAAGGCGAGTTTCATGACACGTTTGTTGTTGAGTAATAAGAATGTTTACGTGTCAACTATCCAAACAGATTGAATGAAACGTAAACATTCACACATACTCTCCTACTAATTTTACTCCTGTTCCAGTAAAAACGCTTTGATGAAGGGGTCGATATCTCCGTCCAGAACAGCTTCGGTATTAGACGTTTGATAGCCGGTACGATGGTCTTTTACGCGTCTATCATCGAGTACATAGGATCGAATCTGGGAGCCCCATTCTATCTTCTGTTTGCTTGCTTCTATGACCGCACGGGCCGCGTTACGTTTCTGAACTTCAATCTCATAGAGCTTGGATTTTAGAAGCCGAATAGCTACTTCCTTGTTCATCAACTGACTCCGTTCCTGCTGACATTCGATAATCAGACCCGACGGTTTATGTTTTAGGCGTACTGCTGTCTCAACCTTGTTAACGTTTTGACCGCCAGCCCCTCCCGATCGAAACGTATCCCAATCAATATCAGCCAGGTTGACGTCAATCTGAATGGTATCATCGACCAGTGGATAAGCATATACGGAAGCAAAGGATGTATGCCGCCGGGCATTAGAATCGAAGGGGGAAATGCGCACTAAGCGGTGAACACCATTTTCAGACTTCAGGAAACCGTATGCCAGTGGACCATCTATCTCAATCGTTGCTGATTTAATGCCCGCCGTATCGCCATCCTGGTAGTCTACCTGCTTTAAGCCGTACCCGTGCTTTTCAGCCCAGCGCATGTACATGCGATAGAGCATGTCAGCCCAATCCTGACTTTCGGTGCCACCTGCCCCGGCGTTGATTTCGAGAACTGCGCTAAGCTGGTCCTCCTCATTGCCGAGCATTTTTTTGAGTTCGAGGTCTTCGAGGGTAGTCGAAACTTTACCACCTTCCTCATCTACTTCTTCTTCGGTTACGTCGCCTGCTTCGTAAAATTCAAACAACGTTTCGAGGTCGCCGAACTGGCTGCTTAATTTTTCGTAACTGATCGTCCAGCCTTTCAGTGTGCGAACCTGCTTCATTATCCCTTCGGCACGGGCCGCATCGGTCCAGAATTCTGGCTGGAATGTTTGCTGTTCGAGTTCAGCTAATTGTTCTTTCTTATTATCGTAGTCAAAGATACCCCCTTAGGGCCTCTACTCTGGCTCTCAAGTCGGTCAACTGGTCGGTTGTCATGAACTTGTCGTACGTGTTAATTTATATAATTACGGCAAAAAGACCGAACATATCGGCTCTTTAAGCTTACAAAGATAGAACAAAACAAAGCGGGTTTTCGGCTTTAATTGACCGCACAGAATCAGGAGCGTCGGCTAGCTGAACTGGTCCTGCTACAAACCTCTGCAACTTGGTAGCTCTGGCAACGGATGGCTGATAGCCCGTGCATGGCCCAAATCAACTTTTCGGTCTACCTTTGTGTTCTCTAATTACAGGCATTATACATTTTTCATTATCATTTTCCATAAAAACTAATGGCTTCACAGTACGATGTAATCGTTGTGGGTAGTGGACCGGGTGGCTACGTAGCCGCTATCCGGGCGTCGCAGTTAGGGTTGAAAACAGCCATTATTGAGCGCGAAAGTCTCGGTGGCATCTGTCTGAACTGGGGCTGTATCCCAACTAAAGCCCTGCTGAAATCGGCGCAGGTCTTTGAATATATCAAGCACTCTGCCGACTATGGTATCTCCATTTCTGGTGAATCGAAAGCTGATTTTGGAGCCGTTATCAAGCGGAGCCGGGGCGTTGCCGACAGCATGAGCAAGGGCGTTCAATTTTTGATGAAAAAGAACAAAATTGACGTTATCAACGGCTTTGGTGAAGTAAAACCCGGCAAGAAAGTAGACGTAACAAGTGCCGACGGGAAAGTTACTGAATACGAGGCAAAGCATATTATCATTGCTACTGGAGGACGTGCTCGTCAGTTACCGAATGTGCCCATTGATGGCAACAAAGTAATTGAGTACCGTAAGGCTATGTCGCTCGAAAAACGGCCCGATACCATGTTGGTTATTGGCTCTGGGGCAATTGGCGTCGAATTCGCCTACGTTTACGCCAGCATGGGTACGAAGGTGACCATTATTGAGTTTTTGCCAAATGTTGTGCCGGTTGAAGATGAGGACATCTCGAAAGAACTGGCCAAGCAGTACAAGAAAATCGGTATTGACATCTACACAAAATCCGAAGTAACGAAAGTTGATACCAGCGGTAGCGGCTGCAAAGTATTTGTGAAGACGCCAGACGGTGAAAAAACGTTTGATGTTGACATCGTGCTTTCGGCAGCGGGTGTTGTAGCTAATATCGAAAACATTGGTCTGGAAGAACTGGGCATAACGGTTGACCGGGGCAAAATTGTGACCGATGATTATTACCGCACCAACGTTGAAGGGTACTATGCCATCGGCGATGTGACAAAAGGACAGGCATTGGCGCACGTAGCCTCGGCTGAAGCAATCATTTGCATCGAGAAGATTGCTGGTTTGCCACACGTTGAACCCCTGAACTACAACAATATTCCGGGATGTACTTATTGCACCCCCGAAATTGCGTCGGTTGGTTATACTGAAAAAGCCGCTCGTGAAGCTGGTTATGAACTTAAAGTTGGCAAATTTCCCTTCTCCGCTTCGGGTAAGGCTAAAGCAGCCGGCGTACCCGAAGGATTCGTAAAAGTTATTTTCGATGCTAAATACGGCGAGTTTTTAGGTGCTCACTTTATCGGTACGAACGTAACGGAGATGATTGCTGAAGTTGTGGCTGCCCGCAGGTTAGAAACGACCGGTGAGGAAATTTTGAAAACGGTTCACCCCCACCCGACCATGTCGGAGGCTATTAAAGATGCTACCGAAGCAGCCTACGGCGAAGCAATTCACTTGTAGTTTGTGTAGAAATAAGAATTAAATCAATTGCCGCCAGTCTGAAACGTAACTAGTTTTAGGCTGGCGGTAGTTTTTAACGGGTTCTTGTAAAGCAGTTATTTCAAAACCTTCCAGTGTATCAGCCCGATTTTTGTGAAAAAATACAAAACGGAAGTTCGTAGAACGCCCAAGCCGTAAATCGAACTGCGTCGAAAGTTAATAGATGAGGCTTCTTCAAAATACTTGGTGGGACAGGTGACCTCTCCGATCTCGTAGCCCTTGTAGAAAATTTGAGCAACGATCTCGTTGTCAAAGATGAAATCGTCAGAATTATGGGTGAAGTCCAGACTGCGAAGCACCTCGCCCGAAAACGCCCGGTAACCTGTATGATATTCAGAAAGTTTCTGATCCATAAGCACATTCTGCGTGAGAGTCAAAAATCGATTAGCAATGTATTTATACATTGGCATGCCTCCTTTCAATGCTCCCTTTCCCAAAATACGCGAGGCAAATACAACCGGATAGAGCCCATTGCCGATAATTGAAATCATGGCTGGCAGCAGTAATGGTGTATACTGATAATCGGGGTGGAGCATAACAACAATATCCGCGCCCAATTCCAGTGCTTTGGCGTAGCAGGTTTTTTGATTACCACCATAGCCTTTATTTTTATCGTGCCGTATAACGTGCCGAATGCCTAACTGCTGAGCTACATCAACGGTATTGTCGGGGCTGGCATCATCTACCAAAATAACGTCATCTACAAGGTCAAACGGAATTTCCTTATACGTTCGCCCCAACGTTAGAGCAGCCCGATAAGCAGGCATCACGACAATAACTTTTTTACCATTAAACATAGGGCGAAATTAATGGGTTGCTAGCAGTATGCCAATTATTTGCCGCATGAAGCCAAAAGCTTCACTAGATTGGGCGTAGATTTGTCGAATAGTCTCAATTTTCTGGCGCACTGGTACTTATTTTCAACCCGCCTTACTTATATGTTTTCCAACGAAACCTTATTTTTTTTAGCGTTCGCGGCTTTTGTTCTAGTTATTATGGCGGTAGACTTAGGCGCGTTTTCCAAGCGTAAAAGCCACGTTGTTCAGTTTAAAGAGGCTGCTATTTGGAGTGCTATTTGGGTTGCTTTATCAATTGGCTTTTATTTTTTTCTTCAACGTTTTGGCTATCTCGTTCATGGTATCGATGATATGCCCCGGCTTCAGGAAGTTCGTGACCGCTACGCTGACCACGTTGAACTTATACCAGGCAATTTTGCGGCTAGTCTAGCCCGCTTTCAGGCAAATATGTCGCTTGAATACATCACTGGCTATTTAGTAGAATACTCGCTATCAGCTGATAACATTTTCGTATTCATTCTGATATTCAACTCGTTTGGCGTTCGGGAGCGCTATTACAAAAAGATTTTGGTTTGGGGTATTCTTGGTGCCATCGTTCTGCGGTTTGTTTTTATCTTTCTGGGGGCCGCTCTCATTCAGCAGTTCGAATGGATTATGTACCTGTTCGGAGCTTTTCTGGTTTATACGGGTATTCAGTTGTTTTTTCAAAAAGACGAAGACGAGAAAATCGAACCAGCCAACCATCCGGTGGTGCGAATTGCCAGTAAGTATTTGAATGTCTACCACCGCAACGTCACCGACAATTTTTTTGTCCGTACAAAGGCAGACCAAAAATTATTTGTAACACCTTTATTTCTAATTGTGATTGTCGTGGCCTTCACCGATTTAGTGTTTGCTGTCGACTCTATTCCGGCCATTTTCTCGATTACAAAAGACCCATATATCGTGTTTTTCTCGAACGTGTTTGCTATTATGGGCCTGCGCTCAATGTTTTTTTTTCTATCTAGTATTATGAATCAGTTCCGCTTCCTGAAAGTGGGCCTGGCCGTATTACTAACATTTATTGGCGCTAAAATGCTGGCTGAACACTGGCTGGCTGAACAGGGATTTAAACCAGTTTATTCTCTATACATTATTGTTGGTATCTTAAGTGTGAGTGTTCTGGCGTCGTGGCTGATACCTGAGAAGAAAGAATCTCAGGTTTAAAGAGACTTAGTTCATAACTAGTATATGCCATCAATGAGGATTATAAATCAAATTGATAGGGAGCGATTCAACCGTAAACAGTAGTGGTAGTCAATTTGTGGATTTCCGGAGTAGATAGCCAACGCGTATAATTTCCGCTTGATAAGCGTTAGTTTTGAGAAAGAGACTTCGATTTTCAAATGACGTTTGCGCTTACTACCGTATTAAAAACATTCCGCCGACGCTTAACTAACCTCAGCAGTCGTAATCGGTCTCTATTATTAACAACGTTGCCTGCCGGGCAATTTCTGGATCTGCACGAAACAGATTTTCTGATTAATAAACCTTCCTTCACGATTATCGCCGACCTTATAGGCCGAAAATCATCGGTACTGTTGTGCGAAGTACTCGATGCCCGACAGGAACGTAGCAATGAAGTTAGTCGCAAACTCCGGCGCATTGACCGAACATCCCGATTTATTGAAGAAGAGCGTGGTACGGAGGATTTGTACGTAGGCTGGCCGTTTGTACGAGGGAAATTTCTGGATGATACTGTCATTCATGGCCCATTACTATTCTTCCCGGTACAAATTGAGCAACAGGGGAAATTCTGGAAACTGACCCGCCGGGGAGACGAACTGGCTTTTCTAAATCCAACGTTAGTCGTAGCTTATGGCCAATTCAATCAGGTTAAATTGGCCGACGAGATCGTAGAAAAAACAGTAGATGATTTTGATCGGGATTCACTCGTTTTTCGCACGCAACTCTATGAATGGTTAAAAACCAGCTCCCTTGAAATAAACTTTAATCAGGAATTATTTGCCGATAAACTCCAGTTTTTCAATAAGCAATCTGCTAAAGATCTTAGCCAGCTCGAACGCCCTGGCGAATTAAAACTTTATCCTGAAGCTGTTTTAGGCATTTTCCCACAGGCAGGTTCGTTTCTGGTACCAGATTATAATGCGCTTATAGAAGAGGAAAGGATAGCCGCTATTCAGAAAGCATCAATTGGAGGGGAGAAGGAAGAAGGGATAGAAGATCATGTAGGAATTCAATCCGTACTTCTGTCCTCCGAACATCGACCCGGACCCATCCCAAATTCCGGACCGGCTCTTTTTCTTCCTGAAAAAAATATTCATACGCCACTCCCGATGGATGCGTCGCAGGAAGCGGCCCTGCGAGTAGTGAAAGCGGGGCAGTCGCTGGTTGTGCAAGGGCCTCCCGGCACCGGTAAATCACAACTCATTGCTAATTTAATGGCCGATGCGGCTGCGTCAGGAAAGCGAGTTTTGCTGGTATGTCAGAAACGAGCTGCGCTCGATGTTGTTCAGGAACGCCTTCGGGGAGTTGGTATGACACCTTTTTTAGCTCTAATTCATGATTTTCAGAATGACAGGCGAGCCTTATTTGCTCAGATTGCCAGTCAGATTGAGCAGATCGAAACCTATCGTCAGCAGAATAATAGTCTGAATGCCGTACTTCTCGAGCGCGATTTTGATGTAGAAAGCAATCGAATTGATGAGACGGTTGCGGACTTGCAGATGTTCAAAAATGCCTTGTTTGACACGAGTGAGTGTGGTGTATCGGCTAAAGAGTTGTATCTCACATCCCCTGCTGCCGACACTAATCAACGGACTATTGACTTGGATGATATTTATCCACACTTCCATTTTGCAAATGTGGATAACTTTATTCGCCGACTGACTGAATTAGTCGCTTATCAACAACGAGTAGGGCCGCAACATTTATGGGCAGAACGTGTCAGTTTCGCGTCATTTACAAATGCTGATTTAAGTAAAGTCGATCAACTTATTTTGCGTTGGGGTCAACTTCGTCAAACGGCTGCTGATCAAAAGACTGCAATATTGGGTCGTCCGCTTTCGCTACCTGAACTTTTGGAGTGGCAGGTACACGATTGGGAAATTACGGCACTTCTGACCCTGCTTAAGGCTCCCGATGCTACTGTTCTATGGTCTATTGTCAATCAATTACGCCAAATACCCAATCATCCCGCGTTGACAACTGACGAAATTCGCCTTGAACAACTGGCTGATATATGGGAAGAAACATTGGTGTCTCCTGGTCCGGAAACGTCGCTCCCGACGACCGAACTGCGGGCATTTCGTGATTTACTCACCGATGCATTGACTGCTCGTTCATCATGGGCACGCTGGAATTGGTGGCAATTGACAAATGCTGGCAAGGTACAATTACTGCAAGTAATCAATGCTAACGGTCTAACCTTATCGGAGCAGGATTTGCAAACGTTGGTAACTAAAGTTAATCAGAGGATTCGACTAGAAGCCATACGCCATGAAGTTCAACCGTTGCTGGCGGAATTGTCGCTTTCCGAAGTACCGTATAACATTCGGCTCTTACGCCGGGCACAGCACATAGTCGAACGTTTGAAGGATAGTAAACCAGTAAATCAGTTACCTACATCCTGCTGTCTAACATCTACGCGATTCACCGAAGTTGTAGTGGCCCTTCTTGCGCTTAGTGCAACTGTAGCAGAACAACGGGATAATTCACAAACATATCTTACAACGTACCAAATCGATCAAATTTGGGAGGATAAAGCCTATGAAAGTGAACTACGTCTGGCCGTTCGCCAGGATTTCGACTTGCTGATTGAAGCCGACCGTATACAGGAAGGATTTTCTACGCCTGAAAAAGCTGTTATTGAACGCTTAATTAATATCGATGTCACAAACTGGGTTGCCGTCTTCCAGGATAGTCTCCGCACTACCTGGCTTAACCATATTGAGCGTCAGCATCCTGAGCTTCGCAGTGTATCATCGCTTAAAATGAGTCAACTAGAGCAAACGTTACAGGAGAGCATTCGGCGGAAACAACGCTTAAGTGGTGATATTTTGCTACTTAAACTCCGAGAGCAGACGTACCGAAACTTGACATTTAACCGCTTAAATAATGTGGTGACGTACCGCGATTTACTGCACCAATCGACCAAAAAGCGGAATGTATGGCCGGTTCGAAAACTTATGGAATCCTTTGCCGATGAAGTATTCAAACTGGTACCATGCTGGCTGGCGTCGCCTGAGTCCGTATCGGCTATGTTTCCATTACAGGCCGGTTTATTCGATTTAGTCATTTTCGATGAAGCATCGCAGTGTTTTGCCGAAAATGGAGTTCCGGCAATAGCGCGAGGTAAACAGATTGTTATTACGGGCGACAACCAGCAACTTCGCCCCAGTGATCTTTATCAAACCTATTTGGACGATGCTGAACTTGAGGATGAAACTCCGGCTGCTCTTGAAGTTGAGTCTCTTCTCGAATTAGCAGCCCAGCAATTGCCACAGGTGTCACTGACTGAGCATTACCGCAGTCGCTCGCTCGACCTGATTACGTTTTCGAATGAGCATTTTTATCAAAACAGGCTGTCTGTGTTGCCACATTTCGATGAGGTTAACCGCAAGGAGCCTGCGATTCGGTACATGAATGTAAAAGGCGTATGGCAACAAAATACTAATCCCACTGAAGCGGAAGCTATTTTAGTACTGCTCGATCAAATAGCCATCGAACTTCCAGGACGATCTATAGGTATCGTGACCTTTAACCATCCGCAACAACAGTTGATTCAAGATATGTTAGAAGGTAGTGTGGCTGGAAAGCCGCAGCCCTCTGAAAATCAACGAACTTATCCAACCTCCCTGTTTGTCAAAAATATCGAAAATGTACAAGGTGATGAACGTGATGTAATTATTTTTTCTGTTGGTTATGCTCCTGATAAACATGAACGTTTAGCCATGCAATTTGGAAGTTTGAATATAAAAGGGGGTGAAAATCGACTAAACGTCGCTGTAACGCGGGCGCGAGAACGGATATACGTCGTCACAAGCCTGTGGCCTGAACAATTAACGGTGTCCGCTACTGCTAACGAAGGTCCGAAACTACTCAAAGCATATCTTTCCTACGCGCTCGATGTAGCTCAGGAACGTTTTCAACCGATACCTAAATCACAGCTGATGCTGCCATCTGGTACTTTATTGAAAGGCAAATTGGAAGTTCAGCACCCAAATTGGCTCACCGAACTCCCTTTTGCCGATCTAACAGTTAAAGCCGATGACAATGCATATCAATCGCTCGTTTTAACTGACGATGATGTTTATTATCAACAAACACTCAAGCAGGCACACGCTTATTTGCCGATAGCCTTACAGACCCGAAAGTGGACATTTCAGCGAGTTTGGAGTCGGGAGTTCTGGCGAAGAGGAATAGCATAAAAAAAGCCTGAGTTTCCTCAGGCTTTTTTTATGCTATTCTTTCATCATCCCAACAAACTGGTCGAACAAGTATCGGGAATCATGAGGCCCTGGCGAGGATTCGGGGTGATATTGCACCGAAAACGCTGGTTTGTCCTTTCGACGAATGCCTTCAATAGTTTTATCGTTCAGGTTGATGTGCGTCAACTCAACGTTAGGATGGTCCATCACTTCTTCCGCACGGACAGCAAAGCCATGATTTTGTGAGGTGACTTCACAATGGCCAGTAATCAGGTTTTTAACCGGATGATTGAGACCTCGATGGCCATTATGCATTTTATACGTTGATATACCGCTGGCCAATGACAGAATTTGATGGCCCAAACAGATGCCAAACAATGGAGTTTCTGTATCCAACGCTTGTTTCACCGTCTCTACCGCATAAGGCATAGCCGCTGGATCGCCGGGACCGTTAGCGATGAAATACCCATTGGGTTTCCAGGCAGCCAAATCAGCATAGGGCGTTTTTGCTGGAAACACTTTACAAAAAACACCCCGTTTGTGGAAGTTGCTCAGGATGCTTCGCTTGACGCCCAAGTCCAGCACGGCCACGCGCAAATCAGCTTCAGGGTTGCCGGATTCATAAGCTTCCGGCGTACATACTTCCGACGAAAGTTCAAGGCCGTCCATATCGGGCACCTTCCGCAATTCGGCAAGTAAGATAGCTGGATCTAGGATTTCTGACGAAATAATGCAATTCATCACACCTTTTGAGCGAATGTAACGCACTAACTGTCTAGTATCTACACCGTGAATCCCGACAATACCGGCTCGTTCAAAATAATCCTGTAAGGAACCATCGGCTGTATAGCGAGAGTGGATATTCGAGAAAAAGTTACAAACCATTGCCCGAATTTTTACGCCACCTGATTCTTGTTCGGCATTAT
Source organism: Spirosoma flavum (assembly GCF_042686045.1). NCBI lineage: Bacteria > Pseudomonadati > Bacteroidota > Cytophagia > Cytophagales > Cytophagaceae > Spirosoma > Spirosoma flavum. The sequence continues at coordinate 195,948 of NZ_JBHUOM010000048.1, read as the reverse complement.
TCAGTACCCCGTAATTACCAATATGCGAGGTGGTGTTGATAATTACCTGGCCATAATATGACGGGTCTGTGTAAATCTCCTGATAACCGGTCATACCTGTATTGAAGCATATTTCACCTCCGGCTGTACCAATTTTGCCGAGTGCCAGGCCTCGGTATACGGTCCCATCTTGCAAAACCAGTAGGGCTTCAGGTTGCTGCGTATGTTTCATGTATGCGCTTTGGCTAAAAAGACTAAAAAAAAGGGCTAACCATTTAGGCTAACCCGTTTCTATATGATGTGTTTGTAAATCACTACGTTATTCTTTACCACCTTTTAAACGGTCCTGCAAAGCTTTCAGTTCGTCCGACTTACCATCGCGAGCTAAAGCTGCCTGTTCGTTCCAAGTAGTAGCGTCGTGTGTGTTAAAGCTAGAACCTGCATCGACTAATACTTGCTGAACAACTGCATCTTCAGCATCTGCCAACTGAGCAAAGGTAGTAATACCCGCATTGTTTAGCAATTCAGCGATTTTCGGACCTATTCCTTCAATGATTGTCAGATCGTCGGCAGCGGCTGATACAGTTTCAACGGGCGCTTCATCTTCAACAACTTCTGCAGAAGGTAATTCAACTGTTTCCGCAGTGTCAACTGGTGTTGCGTCTGTGGCCGAGCGAGCTCCCGTACCCCGACGGCTACGACGTGTTTTCGTAGTGGCAGTTGCTTTGTCTGCAGCAGCAGCAAGCAACAGTTCGTTAAAGTCCACGAGTTCAATTAAGCAGGTTTCGGCATTATCACCCAACCGGTTACCTAATTTGATGATTCGTGTGTAACCGCCCGGACGGCTAGCGATTTTGTCAGCTACCGTTCCGAACAATTCCTTCATCGTTTCTTTGTCATTCAATGACCGAAACACCATGCGACGATTATTGTACGTGTCGTCTTTGGCCCGAGTCAAAATCGGCTCCACAAATTTGCGGAGTTCTTTTGCCTTCGCAAGCGTAGTTTCAATACGCTTGTGCAGGATGAGCGACGACGCCATGTTCTGCAACATCGCTTCGCGGTGCGAATGTGTCCGACTTAGGTGGTTATTTTTTTTACCGTGTCTCATTATAGTAAGTGTGTGGTTCGTAGTTTGTAGTCTGTAGTTACCAACTGTATACTACAAACCACAAACCACAAACTATCTTAATCTTCGTCTAATCTGTACTTAACGACGTCCATACCGAACGTCAAGTTCTTTTCAGCAACTAATTGCTCAAGCTCCGTCAATGACTTCTTACCGAAATTACGGAACTTCATCATATCCGAAATTTCTAACCGAACCAGATCACCCAATGTCCGAACGTCAGCCGACTTGAGGCAGTTGTAGGCGCGAACTGATAAATCTAGATCAGCAAGCGACGTTTTCAGAAGTTTCCGCATGTGCAGTACTTCCTCATCCACTACATTTTCCTCTTCCGGTTTAGCCGTTTCAAACGTCATCGTCTGATCTGAGAACAACATAAAGTGTTGAATCAGAATATAAGCGGCACCTTTCAATGCTTCTTCCGGATGAATTGACCCATCCGTTTCAATGTCTAACAGCAACCGCTCATAGTCAGTTTTCTGCTCAACACGAGTATTCTCAACGCTATACTTTACGTTTTTAATTGGTGTGTATATAGCGTCAATAGGAATATGACCAAAAGGCAACTCGTTAACCCGTGGTTCATCAGACGGGACATAGCCCCGACCTTTTTCCACGAAAATTTCCATTTCTAAATCACGGGTATCATCGATATGGCAGATTTCCAATTCTGGATTCAGCACCTCGAATGATGGCGAGAATTTAGATATATCACCGGCTCTAAGAACCGATTGTTTCTTTATATTGACGGTGATCTTGTTGTCGATCATGTCGTTGATCTTCTTAAATCGAACCATTTTCAGGTTCAGAATGATCTCTGTCACATCTTCAACGACACCCTCAATTGATGAAAACTCGTGCAACACACCCGGAAATTTTACGCTAGTAATGGCGTATCCTTCCAGAGATGACAGCAAAATACGCCGAAGCGCATTGCCTATTGTTACACCGTATCCTTTTTCAAGGGGTTTGAATTCAAACACCCCGTGAAAGTCGTCAGCTTTCTCCACTACGACTTTGTCGGGCATTTGGAACGCTAAAATTGACATACGTTTCGTATTTTAAAGCAGTTCTCTGCCTTGGCGTGAAGACTGAAATAGTGTTTACGGTTTTCAGGTCTTCGATTATTAGTACTCTTGCGGAGTAATGATCGGCTTTCAACTGAAAACTAATCATCCTTTAACCGTAAACTATAAAAAGGTGGCAGAACCAAATTAAGGTATCTGCCATCCCAAAATTATTTCGAATATAATTCGACGATGGCTTGCTCGTTGAAGTTTTCTGGAATTTGGTCGCGTTCTGGATAGCTAATAAACTTACCTACCAACTGCTGACCATCCCATTCAACCCAGTTGTATCGCTTAATATTACGAGCGGATAAACTTGATGCAACGGCTTCCAACGATTTTGACTTTTCACGAACGCCGATCAATTGACCTGGTTTCAATGAATACGAGGGAATATTTACCACTTCGCCATCAACAATAATGTGCTTGTGAGATACTAACTGACGAGCAGCCCGACGTGAGGATGCAATTCCCAGACGATAAACAGTGTTATCTAAACGGGCTTCACACAATTTAAGGAGGTTTTCACCTGTAATTCCTTCCCGAACTTGTGCGCGATGGAATAAGGCCCGGAACTGACGTTCCAGAATTCCGTATGTGTATTTTACTTTTTGCTTTTCAAGCAACTGGAGTGCATATTCGGACTGTTTCCGTTTACGACCCCGACCATGCATACCCGGTCCGTAATTTTTCTTTTGGAGCGCTTTGCTCGGGCCCATAATTGGCTCACCGAACTTGCGCGAAATTTTGGCCTTAGGCCCTGTATAACGTGCCATTCTTCAATGAATGAATAATTGTGAAACATTGGACAGACACAACCTAATGTCACCTGTCCCTATTCATGCCATCCGTAATTATACGCGACGACGTTTTGGCGGCCGACAGCCATTGTGCGGCAACGGAGTGATGTCGCGGATGGTTGTCACTTCAATACCAGAGTTTTGGATAGTACGGATAGCCGACTCGCGACCTGACCCCGGACCTTTCACAAAAACTTCTGCCTTCCGCATACCTAAATCATGGGCTACGGCAGCACAGTTTGAAGCTGCCGTCTGCGCGGCATATGGCGTGTTTTTCTTAGAGCCACGAAAGCCCATTTTACCCGCTGACGCCCAGGAAATAACCTGACCGTTCATATTAGTGATCGAAATGATGATGTTATTGAACGTAGCCCGGATATGTACCTGACCAACGGGTTCAACAACTACCACCCGCTTTTTCGCCTTGTCTTTGCGTTTTGCTTGAGCCATTGTTTTTAGGTAATCGTCAATGTGTCACCGTTTATCATTACTTGTTATCCAATAGTAAATGTTAGATAACCTCAAATGACCCGTATGACGATGAGCGACCGATTAGTTATTTCGTTACTTTCTTCTTGTTAGCAACTGTCTTACGCTTACCTTTCCGAGTACGGGAGTTGTTTTTTGTATGCTGACCACGAACTGGCAACCCTTTTCGGTGCCGTAGACCCCGGTAGCAACCAATGTCCATTAACCGTTTGATACTCAACTGCACTTCTGAGCGCAACTGACCTTCAACCTTGTACTCGTTCGAGATAGCGTTACGTACAGCACTAGCTTCGTCATCCGACCATTCACTGGCTTTTTTATCTACGCTAATGCCAGCGTCAGTCAAAATCTTTTTCGCCCGGCTGCGACCAATACCGAAAATGTATGTAAGCGCAATTTCACCACGCTTCTTGTCTGGAATATCAACACCTGCAATACGTGCCATACTTAGCCTTGTCTTTGTTTATAACGGGGATTCTTTTTGTTAATCACGTACAGCTTTCCCTTCCGACGGATCACGACGCAGTCTTCACTACGCTTCTTGATTGACGCTTTAACTTTCATGATTCCTGATTCAGTTTTTGCTCGTAATTTATATTTGAGTCTTTACTTTCATTGATACAAACGTCAGATATAAATTACAAACCGTTATTTGTACCGGTACACAATTCTTGCCTTGCTCAAATCGTAAGGCGACATTTCCAATTTCACGCGGTCTCCGGGCAAAATTTTGATGTAGTTCATTCGCATTTTGCCAGAGATGTGAGCAATCACTTCATGCTTGTTTGCCAGTTCAACCCGGAACATTGCATTCGATAATGCTTCTAAAATCACACCGTCCTGTTCTATAGAATTCTGCTTTGCCATGTTCGCTTTAGGCCGCTATAAGTTCCTGTGTTTCAACCATCAGGCTCGTGTTTGCGGTGACTGCTTCTATGTATTCAAAGGTTGTCAGAATTTCGGGCTTCCCTTTTCGCACGGCCACTGTATGTTCAAAGTGGGCCGAGGGCTTACGGTCAATAGTCCGAATCGTCCAGCCATCACGTTCTTGTACAACGCCTTTCTTACCGAAATTAATCATTGGCTCAATCGCCAAAATCATACCTTCTCGTAATTTAGGACCCTGTCCGCGTTTACCATAGTTCGGTACTTCGGGAGCTTCGTGCAAATCCTGACCAACGCCATGACCAACTAATTCCCGCACTACTGAATAACCGAATTTCTCCGTATACGTCTGAATGGCATAACCAATATCGCCAACCCGGTTGCCCTCTATTGCCTTTTCAAGACCAATATATAGGGATTCCTTAGTACGAGTTAGCAACCGACGCACAGCCGGACTAACCTCGCCAATAGGGTAAGTATAAGCGCTATCACTGTGATAACCATTCAATTTTACACCACAATCAATTGAAATAATATCACCATCGCGGATTTCGGAGTGGCTTGGAAAACCATGCACAACTACATCATTGACAGATATACAGAGCGAAGCAGGAAACTTATTATACCCTAAGAACGACGGAGAGCCTCCATTATCCCTAATAAACGTTTCTGCTACTCTGTCAAGTTCCTTCGTGGCTATACCAGGACGGATAAGCTTTGCTACTTCAGCGTGAGCTTTTCCGAGCAACTGCGCACTGATTTTAATTAAAGTGATTTCCTCATCACTTCTGATAAAAATCATTTTATCCTTTTTGTCGGAACTGCTCATATTAATTAAGCGGCTACTGTTTCACTAGTAGTGCGGCCCTGTACACGACCTGATTTCATCAGACCTTCATACCGGCGCATTAATAAGTAACTTTCAACTTGTTGCAGAGTATCAAGTACTACACCAACCATAATCAGCAATGACGTACCACCGAAAAATTGTGCGAAACCACTGGTCATGCCCAATAAATTCGCAATTGCTGGTAGAATCGCTACAATACCCAGCATAACTGCTCCTGGCAGTGTAATTCGATCTAGTACAGTTCCAATGTATTCCGAAGTCTGAATACCTGGCTTAACGCCTGGAATAAATCCACCGCTACGTTTCATATCATCAGCAATCTGAACGGGGTTAACCGAAATGGCCGTATAGAAGAATGTAAAGATGATAATCAGTAAGGAAAACAGCAGATTGTACTGCCAGGTCGTATAGCTCTGAAATGCATTTTGTACGCTAGCAGCAAAATCGCTTTTCTCGGCAAATAAGCCTGCAACGTATGTTGGGATAAACATCAATGCTTGAGCGAAAATAATCGGCATAACACCGGCTGCATTCAACTTCAGGGGTAGATATTGACGCTGACCACCAACTACTTTGTTACCTATAACTTGCTTAGCATATTGAATTGGGATTCGTCGAACAGCTTGCGTTAGAACGACAGCACCCATGATCACAAAGAATAGGCCAACTAATTCAAGTACAAAAATCAAACTACCACCAGTACCACGCGATAACGCTTCTCCATAGATAGAGCCTGGTAGACGCGATACGATCCCAATCATAATAATCATTGAAATCCCATTACCAATTCCTTTATCTGTAATTCGTTCGCCAAGCCACATACAGAAAATGGTGCCAGCCGTTAGAATAAACAGGGATGAAATGGTAAATAACCCGCGGTCAATCAATAACGCTTCCGCTGGAATTGTTGTACGAACATATGTAATTGCCTGTACAGCCGTTACACCAATCGTAAGTACTCGCGTAATCTGATTCAATCGTTTACGCCCTGACTCACCCTCCTTCTGCATTTTCTGGAAGTAGGGGAGTGCCAACGTAAGCAATTGAATAGCAATCGAGGCCGAGATATACGGCATGATGCCCAAAGAAAAAATTGATGCTTTACTGAAAGCCCCTCCTGAGAAGGTATCCAATAAACCAAGTAATCCTTGCGGATTGAAATTCAATTTATTCGGGTCAACGCCGGGCAATACAATGGCCGACCCAAGACGAAACGCTGTAATGAACAGCAATGTGTTCAGGATTCGACCCCGCAACTCGTCAATTGCAAAAATATTCTTAAACGTGGTGATGAGTCGATTCATAAAAGTAGGTCTGTCTTTACCTTGCTCACAACTTAGTTAGCTGCTTCTTCTTTTACATATTTGGCAGGCACAATAGCCTTACCACCCGCTTTTTCGATAGCCTCTTTCGCGCTGCTCGAGAAAGCGTGGGCATGAACTTCAATAGCGGATGTTAGTTCGCCCCGGCTCAATATCTTAACAAGATCTTTTTTGCTAACCAGCCCATGCTGAAGCAGAAAGTCCATATCAACTACAGTGACGTTTGTTTCACTAACCAATGCCTGAATGGAATCCAGGTTAAGAGGCTTGTATTCGACGCGGTTAATATTTTTAAAACCGAACTTTGGAACCCGACGTTGAAGCGGCATTTGGCCACCTTCAAAGTGTGGTTTACGACTATAACCTGAGCGTGACTGCGCTCCTTTGTGGCCACGTGTGGACGTTCCGCCCATACCTGACCCCTGCCCGCGTCCGACTCGCTTGCGCTCTCTGACGGAACCTTTTGCCGGTCTAAGGTTGCTTAAATTCATGTGATTTGTTAAAAGAAAGGAAATAGTATAAGGTCAACAGTGATTCTGATCTGTTTTCACTTGTACTACTGCTTTTATCAATATTTAGTATGTAAAAAATGATTCTTTTGGCCCTTCAATATGTCTCACGCTGAGTTATGACAGCCTGAAAACCAAAAGAATCGCAAAGATACTTAAATTTCTTCAACCTTTACTAAGTGCTGCACCTTATTGATTGCACCTTTCAACGCGTCGTTGTATTCTAACTCGACACTACGATTGATTTTGCCCAAGCCCAAGGACTTGATTGCATTTTTCTGAGATAGCGGTCGTTTAATGGTGCTGCGGACCTGTGTGATACGTACTAGTGCCATGTCTGTTGCTCCTTTTGATTAACCGTTAAATACTTTTGCCAAACTTATCTGACGCTGGAAAGCTACCTGATGGGGTAACCGCATTTTTAAAAGCGCGACAAGTGTAGCCTTTACTACGTTGTGAGGATTCGATGAACCCTTAGATTTAGCAAGGATATCATGTATACCAGCCGATTCAAGAACAGCTCGCATAGCACCTCCAGCAATCACGCCTGTACCAGGAGCGGCTGGTTTTAGCAGGACAAAGCCACCGCTAAATTTACCTTCCATTTCGTGGGGAACTGTACGCTTTAAAAGTGGGATCTGTACCAGATTCTTCTTTGCGTCTTCTACTCCTTTGGCTATGGCATCAGTTACTTCATTGGCCTTACCCAATCCATAACCAACGACACCGTTACCGTCGCCGACGACGACAATTGCCGAGAAGCTGAACCTACGACCACCTTTCACCACCTTCGCTACCCGGTTGATGGCTACAACCTTTTCTTTCAGGTCGGCTTCGTTAAATTTTGTCGGTCTTGCTGCGTTCGTGTTCATTGTTTAGAACTTAAGGCCTCCCTCGCGGGCTGCATCGGCCAATGCTTTTACTTTACCATGATATAAGTAGCCATTGCGATCAAACACAGCTAGGCCGATGTTTTGTGCAATTGCTTTTTCGGCCAATCGAAGACCTACTTTCTTCGCCGTTTCGACGGTGTTTCCATCAGCTTCGCTTTTCAACTCAACTGATGATGATGCTGCAATTGTGCGGCCAGCAATGTCGTCGATGAGCTGCGCGTAAATCGCTGTGTTAGAGCGAAAAACTGACAAACGGGGACGTTCTGCTGTACCCGATACTTTTGCTCGGATGCCAAACTTAATTCGCTGTCTTCTTACTTGTTTATTCGTTGCCATGTTATTTGATTCCGACCAAATAGGCGATTGTTAGTTTGTGGTTTATAGTTTACTAGTTGCAGTTGGCACGTAAATGCAAACCACCCCCAACAAACTATAAACTGTTTATTTTTTAGACGAAGATTTACCAGCTTTCCGACGAACTTGCTCGCCAATAAAGCGGATACCCTTGCCTTTATAAGGTTCAACTTTACGAAGCGAACGGATCTTAGCCGCTACATCACCGAGAAGCTGCTTATCCGACCCTTCAAGATATACTTTTGGGTTTTGACCTTTTTCCGTTACAGCCGTTACTTTAATCTCTGTTGGAACCGCTACATACACATTGTGTGAATAGCCAAGTTGCAATTCGAGAACATTGTTAACCACTGAAGCTTTATAACCAACCCCAATTACTTCGAGATCGAGTTTGAAGCCTTCACTCACACCTTTTACCATGTTGTTTACCAACGAACGGTATAGTCCGTGCAGAGCTTTATGACGCTTCTGCTCCGTAGGGCGGGATACTTGAATTTGACCGTCTTCAATTGCTACCGAAATGTCCGGGTCAACCGATTGGGTCAAGGTGCCTTTAGGCCCTGTCACCGTTACGACGTTTTGTGCGTCGACAGACAACGTAATGTTGCTTGGCAGGGCGATGGGTTTCTTACCTATGCGTGACATCGTTCAGTTCGGATTAATAAACGTAACACAATACTTCTCCGCCGACGTTCAGCGTCTTAGCTTCCTTATCCGTCATTACGCCTTTTGAAGTCGAAATGATCGCGACACCCAAGCCATTCAGGATACGCGGCAGATTATCAGCACCCCTGTACTTACGCAGACCTGGACGACTAATGCGTTGCAAGTCAACGATAGCAGGTTGCTTCGTTGTTGGGTTGTACTTCAGCGCAATCTTTATGGTGCCCTGTGGAGTGTTATCGTCGAACTTGTAGTTCTGGATGTACCCTTTTTCGTACAAAACCTTGGTAATTTCTTTCTTTATGTTGGAAGCAGGTATCTCCACAACCCGGTGCTTGGCCCGGATGGCGTTTCTAACGCGGGTCAGAAAGTCTGCTATTGGATCGGTATTCATTCTTAGCGTTGCGTTACTTGCAAACCCCTGTTTTCGAGGAAGTTCGCAAAATTACGGAAACTGAATTACAAATAGAAATGGAATCTGGAATTACCAGCTTGCTTTAGTTACACCTGGAATCTTACCTGCTGATGCCATCTCACGGAATGTTACCCGTGAAATACCAAACTTACGCATGTAGCCCCGAGGACGCCCCGTTAATTTGCAACGGTTGTGCAGACGGACAGGTGATGCGTTTTTAGGCAGTTTATCTAAGCCGATGTAGTCGCCAGCAGCTTTCAACGCAGCCCGCTTTACAGCATATTTTGCCACTAACGCTTCGCGTTTCCGTTCCCGTGCTTTAATTGATTCTTTTGCCATTGTCTTACCCTTTGTGTCGGTTGTTATTTACCACTTTTAGCAAACGGCATTCCCATTGCCTTCAGCAATTCATAGCTTTCATTGTCGGTGTTGGCTGTAGTCACAAATGTGATGTCCATTCCCGAAATACGAGCTACTTTATCAATGCTGATTTCAGGGAAGATAATCTGCTCCTGCACACCAAACGTATAGTTACCGCGGCCGTCGAACCCTTTGTCGCTAATGCCTTTGAAATCACGAACACGGGGCAACGATACCGCTGTTAACCGATCAAGGAATTCATACATTTTTACGCCACGCAACGTTACTTTCGCGCCGATAGGCATCTTTTCCCGAAGTTTAAAGTTCGAGACAGCTTTCTTCGACATTGTTGGAACTGCTTTTTGGCCCGTAATTGTCGTTAATTCTTCGACGCCTACATCTACCAATTTTTTGTCAGCGACAGCAGCTCCAATACCCTTATTGATAACAATTTTGCTCAGACGCGGTACTTGCATAACCGACTTGTACTGAAACTTGTCCTTCAATTGAGGTACGATTTCGTTTAAATATTTTTCTTTCAGTCTTGGCGTTGCCATTTTCTTAGACCTGCTTAAGGTTATTTACGAACATCAGGAATGAAATTGCCCGTTTTCTTGGAGAAGCGTTGCAGCTTTCCTTTTTCGTTCAATTTACGACCTGTGCGGGTTGGTTCGCCGGTGGCAGGATCAACTACCTTTAGATTACTAATGTGAACTGATCCTTCCGTTTTTTCCAGACTCCCCTGCGGGTTAGACGCCGTTGGCTTTAAGTGTTTGGTAATCATAGCAACGCCCTCAACACGAGCACGATCTTTTTCTACGATCACTTCTTTCACAACTCCACGCAGGCCTTTCGAGTTTCCACCAATCACGATGACGGTATCGCCAGTCTTGATGTGGAATTTGTGTTTCGGTAGCGTTATTTTCTTCTCCATTACTTACAGTACCTCCGGGGCTAACGATACAATTTTCATAAACTGCTTCTCGCGCAATTCGCGAGCCACAGGACCGAAAATTCGGGTGCCACGTGGCTCATCGTTGTTGTTCAGCAATACGGCTGCGTTATCTTCAAAACGGATATACGATCCATCTTTCCGGCGCACTTCCTTTTTAGTCCGAACAACGACCGCCTTGGAGACCGTACCTTTCTTCATGCTGCTCGACGACAGGGCCTGCTTCACCGTCACGACAATCTTGTCACCGACTGATGCATACCGCTTACCTGTACCGCCTAGAACGCGGATAACCAGCACTTCTTTCGCGCCACTGTTATCGGCTACTCCTAATCTTGATTCTTGCTGTACCATGGCTTACTTCGCTTTTTCGATGATTTCGACTAAACGCCAACGTTTATTTTTGCTCAATGGGCGGGTTTCCATTACACGAACCGTGTCACCGATACCACACTCATTTTTCTCGTCATGAACAGTCAGTTTTTTCGTCTTGTTCATGAACTTGCCATACATTAGGTGCTTAACCTTACGATCAATTGCTACAGTGATAGTCTTCTGCATTTTATTGCTCGTCACTCGTCCAATACGCTCTTTCCGAGCGTTGCGATCCGAAGCCGTTTTTACTTCGCTCGTCGCAGGAGCGATGGCTGTCGGCTGATCTGTTGCTGCTGCCGCCGGAGTTTGTTCTTCTACCTGCGGTGCTGGTGCTTGTTGCTCTTCCATTGTCGTGTCTTATTAGGCTTGCCGCGATTTAACCGTCAGTTCCGTGTGCAGGCGAGCAATTCGTTTGCGGCTCTCGCGGATGCGCATTGGGTTCTCAACAGGAGAGACCGCATGAGCGAACTTTAGTTTCAACAGTCGGTCTTGTTCGGTACCAATTTCGGTACGTAACTCATCGGCCGACAATCCTTTCAAATCTTCTTTTTTCATCTTGTTCGTCGCTTAAGGGTATTATTCCTCGACTTGCTCTTGATAATCGCGCCGAACCACAAATTTGGTTCGAACTGGCAATTTCTGAGCGGCCAGGCGTAGGGCTTCCATACCCGTTGCCAAATCAACGCCCGTTGTTTCGAACATAATCGTGCCGGGTTTTACTACGGCTACCCAGTATTCTGGGGCACCTTTACCTTTACCCATCCGAACTTCGGCTGGTTTCTTGGTAATAGGTTTGTCAGGGAAAATGCGAATCCAAACTTGGCCTTCACGTTTCATTGCCCGTGTAACGGAAATACGAGCGGCTTCAATCTGGCGGGCAGTAATCCGACCCGGTTCCAGCGATTTGATGCCGAATGTACCGAAGGCGATTTCATGACCACGTGATGCGATACCTGGAATCCTGCCTTTATGTTGCTTACGAAATTTAGTTCTTTTTGGCTGTAACATAGCTCTAAAAGTTAGTGTCGATAGTGGTTAGTTTGTAATCAATAGTTGTGTATTAAACTAGCAATTATTAACTGACGACTGATGACTGAATTTATCGTCTTGGTCCACCACCACCGCCACCGCGGTTGCCGCCCTGACCACCACCGCCACCGCGATTGCCGCCCTGACCACCACCGCCACCGCGATTGCCGCCCTGACCACCACCGCTAGCACCGGCTCCCGTACCACCTTGACCACCGCGGTTGTTTCCACCACGGTCACCACCACGACCACGACCACCACGGTCGTTGCCATCACGATCACCACGAGGTCCACGACGATCACCGCGATCGTTTGAAGATGCTGTACGCTCACCGGCTTGCGCCTGGCTCATCATAGCTGCTGGTGACAGATCACGCTTACCGTAAACTTCGCCTTTGAAAATCCACACTTTAATGCCGATTTTTCCGTAGACGGTTTGGGCTTCAGAGATAGCATAGTCAATATCAGCACGCAGTGTATGAAGAGGCACGCGTCCTTCCTTATACTGTTCTGAACGTGCAATTTCAGCACCTCCTAAACGACCTGATACTTTCACCTTAATACCTTGAGCACCTACCCGAATCGCAGATTGGATAGCTTGTTTCATGGCACGACGGAATGAAATACGAGCTTGTAGTTGTTGAGCAATTGCTTCACCAACCAATTTGGCATCAATTTCAGGTCGTTTTATTTCAAAGATGTTAATTTGGACATCTTTGCCCGTAATTTTCTTTAATTCTTCTTTGATCTTATCGACCTCTCCACCGCCTTTACCGATAACAATACCCGGGCGAGCCGTGTGAATAGTTAAGGTAACACGCTTGAGAGTACGTTCGATAACGACCCGCGCAATAGCGCCTTTCGGGATACGAGCGGATATATATTTTCGGATTTTTTCGTCTTCAACGAGCTTTTCCGCAAATTCTTTGCCACCGTACCAGCTTGACTCCCAGCCCCGAACAATACCAAGTCGTAGGCCAATTGGATTTATTTTTTGTCCCATTTCTTTCTATTGTTCGCTTTCAGGGGTAGAAACTTCGGCCTGATTCAGTACAGTGGTAGCTGCGCTATCGACCACTATTGTAATGTGGTTCGACCGCTTCCGAATCCGGTGACCACGGCCTTGCGGAGCTGGTCGAAGACGCTTCAGCATCGGACCACCATCTACAAAAATCGTTTTCACATAAAGATCAGCATCTTCGATGCGTGCATCTTCATTTTTCTGTTGCCAATTGGCAACCGCCGACAAAAGCACTTTTTGTAATACGTCTGCACCAGCCTGCGGCTGATACTTCAACAGACCCAACGCCCGGCTAACGCGCTGACCGCGAATTAGGTCGGCGATTAACCGCATCTTACGGGGCGACGTGGGCACATCTTTAAGTCTTGCTACTGCTTCCATTTGAGTTTGAAGTTTGTCGTTTGTTATTCGTGGTTCATAGGGCTTTGGCTTACTACAAACCACAAACCACAAACTTACTTATCGTTTGCCCTTGTCTTTCTTTGCGGTGTGCCCCCGGAAGTTACGCGTTGGCGAAAATTCACCGAGCTTATGGCCTACCATGTTTTCCGTTACGTAGACAGGAATAAACTTATTCCCGTTGTGAACGGCAAAAGTATGGCCTACAAAATCCGGCGAAATCATCGAACGACGCGACCAGGTTTTGATGACCGATTTCTTACCCGAATCGTTCTGCACCTGGACTTTGTTGTCCAGACGAAAATCAATATATGGGCCTTTTTTGAGTGAACGTGCCATTTTTATCTGTTACTTTTTGCGTCGGCTAATAATCATGCTTTCTGATGCCTTGTTCTTATTCCGGGTCTTCTGACCTTTGGCGAACTGGCCATTGCGCGAACGTGGGTGACCACCCGATGCTCGGCCTTCACCACCACCCATTGGGTGATCGACAGGGTTCATAACAACTGCCCGAACGCGTGGACGACGGCCTAACCAACGGTTACGACCTGCTTTGCCCAAGACGACGTTCATATGGTCAGGATTCGATACAGAACCAACCGTTGCCATACCGGCGCTTAGAACCCGACGTGTTTCACCTGATGGCAAACGCAATACGGCGTATTTATCTTCACGACCTACCAACTGTGCATATGTGCCAGCTGAACGGGCCATCGCTCCACCTTTTCCTGGTGTTAGCTCGATGTTGTGGATAATTGTACCGATTGGCATTAAGGCCAGCGGAAGTGCATTACCAACATCAGGTGTTGACCCTTCGCCTGAGCGAATTGTCTGCCCAACGGTAATACCCTGCGGTGCAATGATGTAGCGTTTTTCGCCGTCAGCATATTGCACCAGCGAGATGCGGGCTGAACGGTTTGGATCGTATTCTACAGTCAGAACTTCGGCTGTTTGGCCGACTTTATCGCGCTTGAAGTCAATAATACGGTAGTGCCGCTTATGACCTCCACCAATGTAGCGCATAGTTCGGTGACCTTCATTATTCCGGCCACCGGATCTCTTTAGGGGCTCCAGCAGGCTTTTTTCCGGCTTGGAGGCTGTTAGTTCCGCAAAGTCAGGGGCCACGCGAAAGCGGGTTCCTGGCGTTATCGGTCTCATTTTTTTAACTCCCATGACTGATTAATTGGTAGAGCAATGCTCGGTTTACAGATCCGCGTAAATATCAATTACTTCGCCCTCTGCAACCGTTACGATTGCTTTCTTGGTAGTTGGGGTCTTACCCGTCACAACCCGTCCGTTGATGTTTTTACTGCGCTTTTTGCCCAGTGCACGCATCGTATGAACGGCTTCTACGTTGACGCCGTACATCTTCTCGATGGCTTTGCCAATTTCGAGTTTATTCGCCTTTAGTTCAACCTCAAAAGCATACTTCCCTTGCTTGTTAAGGCCCGTCATTTTTTCAGTGACGATTGGTCGTTTTAATACGCTCATGGTTATTTGTCGAACAACGTTTGAATGGTTGACAGAGCTTCTTCGCTAATCAGCAGTTGGTCGGCGTTCATCAGATCGTAGGTATTAACCTGCGAGGCTGTTGTTACTTTCGTTTTCTGCAAATTCCGGCTCGACAAAACCACATTTAGATTAACGTCCGGCAAAATAAGTAGCGTCTTGCGACCCGTTACATTCAAGTTGTTCAGGAACTGAATGTAATCTTTTGTACGGGGTGATTCTAATGTGATGCTGTCAATAATCGAAATCTTTTCAGCTTTAGCTTTCACGGCAAATGCCGATTTGCGAGCCAGCGATTTCACTTTTTTGTTCAGTTTGAAACTGTAATCACGGGGACGGGGACCGAAAATAGTACCACCACCGATCATTACAGGCGATTTCGCGCTACCGGCGCGGGCACCACCTGTACCTTTTTGTTTCTTCAGCTTGCGAGTTGAGTGAGCATTCTCAGCCCGCTCTTTTACTTTGTGCGTTCCTTGCCGTTGGTTGGCTAAGTATTGTTTCACGTCGAGGTAAATCGCGTGTTGGTTCGGTTCAATACCGAAGACCTCTTCCGGAAGCGTGACCTTTTTGCCTGTGTCCTCGCCTTTGCTGTTATATACGATTACTTCCATGACCTACTTCTCGATAATAACGTATGAATTTTTGGCTCCAGGAACTGAACCGCTAACAACGAGCAAGTTTTGCTCAGGCAATATCCGCAAAATGCGCAGGTTTTGGACCTTTACGCGGTTGCCGCCCATTCGGCCGGCCATACGAAGACCTTTGAACACACGCGATGGGAACGAACAGGCACCAATCGAACCTGGGTGACGACCCCGGTTATGCTGACCGTGCGTTTGACCGCCAACCCCACCGAATCCATGACGTTTCACAACGCCTTGGAAACCACGACCTTTTGCTGTTCCGACAACATCAACGAAGTCGGCTTCAGTAAATACGTCGGACACCGTAAGTGTTTCGCCTAGGTTAAACTCTTTCTCAAATTCTTTGAATTCGACAAGTTTGCGCTTAGGCGTGGTACCCGCTTTTTTGAAGTGGCCCAACTCCGGCTTGTTGCTGTGCTTTTCTTTCTTGTCGCCATAACCCAGTTGCACAGCCGTGTAGCCATCTTTCTCGATGCTACGGACTTGAGTTACGACACAGGGACCCGTCTCAATCACTGTACATGCCAGAGCCTGCCCGTCCGCATTGTACACGCTGGTCATCCCGATTTTCTTGCCAATTAAACCAGACATTTGTGTTTGTTTAAAGTAAGCAGGTAATTAAGATAATGATTTCCCAACCCAGTTTTGCGAAAGTCGCACCACCTAAATCGGGCCGCAAAGGTAGGCAAAATATTGAACGAATCCTATATATGCTTAACAATCAGGCCCAGAAGCGACATAAAAAAAGGTCGGGTGCACTGCACCTGACCTTCAGTGGCAGACAAAGCCATGCTGTGCAAGGTTTGTTTGCCGAAAAGTCAGATGTGGTTTCCTTAACGGACCTTCACCCTCGTATGTCGTCGTCTCGATGTTCTGAGTTTGGGAGTGCAAAAGTAGAGAATAGTTAGGAGAAATGAAAAAATTATTTTAAAGAAGTTTTATGGAATGGCTATACGTCATTTTGGTTAACTCTACTTTTTCATCGCACTGAGCTAAAATCTTACAGCTTATGCTCAGTTGATAACAGTAGGTTTAGGCCGTTTTTACATTTACTGTTTAATCTCAAAACGCCTGAATTCGTCCATTCATGTCTCATATCGTAACTCGTCGTCAAACGCTGGCGGCCATAACTGCCTCCGTGGGCACATCACTCTCCCCGAATTCGCTGGAAGCAATGCCTGCGCCAACGGCTCAGCCTTCCTTTACCATTTGCTTGAATATGAGTACGATTCGGGGGCAAAAGCTTGGTTTCGTAAAGGAGTTGGAAGCAGCTTCGAAAGCTGGATTTCGGTCGGTTGAAATATGGATTGAGACGTTACAGACTTATTTGAAAACTGGGGCGACAACGGCTGACGCTCGTAAAGTTCTGGGAGATAATGGTATAAAGGTTGAAAATGCCATCGGTTTCGCGCCCTGGATTATAGATGATGAAGCTGCCCGTGCCAAAGGACTTGATCAACTTAAGCGCGAAATGGAAATGCTGGCTGAGGTAGGTTGCAAGCGCGTAGCTACCCCACCAATTGGGGCACAATCGCCTGGTAGCCAAAAAGTTGATTTATACAAAGCCGCCGAACGCTACCGGGCAATTCTTGACTTGGGTGACAAAACGGGTGTTGTTCCGCAGTTAGAGTTGTGGGGCTTTTCGCCTAACCTAAGCCGACTAAGCGAGGTTATGTTTGTGGCTATCGAGAGTGGTCACCCATCGGCCAGGGTGTTACTGGATATTTACCATTTATACAAAGGTGGTTCTGGCAACATAAGCTTGCCATTAGTGGGAAAGTCGGCTATTGAGGTGTTCCATGTGAATGACTACACAGCCAATTTTACCCGCGAAAAAATAGTCGATGCCGACCGTGTCTTTCCGGGTGACGGCGTTGCTCCGATTCGGGAGACGTTGAAACTGATTAAACGTACCGATCAAGCGATTGTGGTTTCCTTAGAGGTGTTCAATAAAGACTACTATGCACAGGATGCCCTGACTGTAACGAAAACGGCGATGGCGAAAATGAAAACGATGGTGGCCGGACTTTAATATGCCCAGGCCATCAAGCCACCATCGACCGAAATTGTTTGACCGGTTACATAACCCGATGCAGGCATACACAGAAACGAGACAACTGAAGCAACTTCTTCGGGTTCGCCGACGCGGTTCATCGGTGTTCGTTTTAATATTCCAGCCAACTTTTCGGGGTTAGTTAATACAGGCGTTGCCAATGGTGTTTTTATGTACCAGGGTGCGACGGCATTAACTCGAATGCCATCGGATGCCCACTCGACAGCGAGGTTGCGGGTAAGTTGGAGCATGGCTGCTTTAGTCATGCCATAAAGTGTTCCGCTACTGGTATGAGCTAAACCCGATACCGACGATACCATTACAATTTTGCTATCCTTAGAATGATCATTTCCAGCCGCTTTTAGCAATGGATAGGCCGCTTGACTCAGTTCATAAGCTGAGCGCAGGTTTGTATTAAGAATGTGTTCGTAATCGGCTGGACTATAGTCGACGGTAGATTTACGAACGTTTGTACCCGCATTGTTGACCAGAATGTCTAAGCCATTCCATGTCGTTTTTACCGATTCAATAATTTGAGTTGCTATTCCCGGCTGGCTGATATCGGCTGCTATACCCTCGACCGAGTGCCCTTGTTGTCGATAGTTTGCTAATTGTTGCTGGAGAAGCTCATTATCACGGGCAACAATAAACACGGCTGCACCAAGCTCCAGAAACTGTTGGACGATAGCTTTCCCAATTCCTTTTGTACCACCCGTAACAAGGGCGCGTTGGCCGCTTAGCGACCAGAGCGATTGAATCATATACGTAGCGTAGTTAGATACCTGCGATGATGTTAGTTAATCTTATTAATCAATGACTGTTTACAAACCTACGCATCTACGCGGTTGTATTCCGCTCTTTTGCACTAATTTTAACTTTCCCAACAAAAACCAGTCTCATGAACAAACGAATCGGGCTCCTGGCCGGGTTGACGCTCTCCGTAAGTGTCGTATTGGCGCAGAACAAACCTAAAGCAGAGGACGTACAAACGTTTACGCTCAAAAATGGCATGAAATTCATGGTTCTGGAGGACCATTCTATTCCTAATGCTAATTTCTATACGTTCTGGAAGGTTGGTTCCCGAAACGAAGTACACGGCATAACGGGCCTATCGCACTTTTTTGAGCACATGATGTTCAATGGAGCCAAAAAATACGGTCCTAAGCAGTTTGACCGTGTTATGGAAGCTAACGGCGGCTCAAATAATGCCTATACAACCGAAAATACAACTGTCTATACGGACTGGTTTCAGAGTGGTGCGCTCACAACCATTTTTGACCTTGAAGCCGACCGTATCCGGGACCTTGCCATTGATCCAAAAATGGTTGAGAGCGAGCGGGGTGTCGTTTTGTCGGAGCGAAGTACAGGACTGGAAAATAGCAATTATCGGGTCATCGATGAATTGGTGCAATCCGTGGCCTTTGTTGAACATCCGTACATGTTTCCGGTGATTGGGTTTGAGTCGGATATTAAAAAATGGACACAAGCCGACCTTGAAAAATACTTCAAAACGTATTATTCGCCCAATAATGCAGTCGCGGTAGTAGTTGGTGATGTAACGGCGGCTCAAGTGAAGAAACTAGCTGAACAATACATCGAGCCGATTCCAGCGCAGAAATTGCCCGATAGCCTGCGCACCGTAGAGCCTCCTCAAAATGGTGAACGCCGGGCAACGACCTATAAAGATGTCGCTACGCCTAACGTTTTGCTGGCTTACCATACACCTGCCACCCGCCACCCCGATTATTATGCCCTTGATTTGCTCAGTGGTGTGCTGAGCTCTGGAAATTCTTCGCGGTTAGTAAAATCGATGGTGCTGGATTCAACTATCGCATCGCGGGTATTTACAAACTTTGGTGAATCGTTTGATCCTAGCCTGTTTTCGATCTATGCAATTGCCGCCAGTAATATCTCGGCTGAACAAGTAGAAAAATCGGTGCTCTATCAGATTGATAAGGTAATTAATGAAGGTATTACAGACGTTGAACTGCAAAAGCTGAAGAATCAGAAATTGATGGAGTTCTATCGGACAATGGAAACGATCAACGGGAAGGCCAATTCTCTGGGCACCTACGAATTGTATTTTGGTGATTATAAAAAACTCTACGAAGCTCCATCGCTGTATGAAAAAGTAACAAAAGAAGACGTACAACGCGTAGCAAAAACGTATTTAACAAGCCGCAATCGCACCGTCGGTTATCTCTTGCCAGAGCCCAAGACTAATCCGTCCAAAAACAATTAAATTAATTGAGATGCCTGAATACCTGCCGCAGTGGTGTTTAGGCATGGTAAAGTAAAGTACAATCAGATATACAAACCTATTGGAAATCACTCAATGAAATATATAGTTACTTTACTCACTGCCCTGATTGTAGCGGGGGCGTCGTTGGCGCAAACATTTAAGGTGCCGCCTTATCAGAAGTTTACCCTCAAAAATGGCCTGACGGTTTATTTGATGGAACAACATGAGGTGCCCCTTATCAATATTTCGGCTGTGTTCGACGCGGGCGCCGTGCAGGATGGTACCCGATACGGTCTGTCCAATATGACGGCTGAAGCCCTGTTGTTCGGGAGTTCGAAATATACGAAAACTCAGTTGGAAGAAAAGATTGAGTACGTCGGTGCCAGCGTGGACACGTATGCGGGGAAAGAAGTTGCTAAACTAAGCGCATCGTTTGCCGTGAAAGATCAGGATTTATTGTTCGACATTATTCAGGATGTTATCACCAAACCAACCTTCGATCAGGCCGAATTTGATAAGTACAAACAGCGGCAATTGCTCCAACTAACGCAGCAGAAAGAAGTGCCGCGTGGTGTGGTTGCCTCTTATTTCAATCGGTTTGTGTTTGAAGGCCACCCGTATGCAAATCCGCTTACGGGTACACCAACGTCTGTTTCGGCAATTTCGGCAACCGATTCCCGCCAGTTCTACCAGAAAAATTATACGACTGATCGGGCCGCCATTGCCGTTGTAGGCGATTTCAATATGGCGGCTATGAAAAAGCGCATCACCGATTTGTTTAGTAACTGGAAAACGGCATCTGCCACATCGCCCGCCTTGACGGAACCTACCTTGTCTTTTGACAAAAACCGGGTGTTACTGATTAATAAGGATGATGCCCGTGAGACAACATTTCTGATTGGTGGCAAGGGAATTAAGCAGAGTAGTCCCGACTTTATTCCCGTTACCGTTGTCAATACGATTTTGGGAGGGCGGTTTACGTCGTGGCTGAATGATGCCCTACGCGTAAATTCGGGTTTGACGTACGGCGCAAATAGCCGCTTTGGGACCTATCGTAAAAGCGGCACATTTGTTATTTCGACCTTTACGAAAGTGAGCACAACCACGCAGGCAATAGATATGGCCTTGCAAGTACTCGACAGTTTGCACCGGACAGGTATTGATGAAAAAGCGCTGACATCAGCTAAAAACTATGTTAAAGCTGATTTTCCGCCGAAGTATGAATCGGCCAGTGAGTTATCCAATTTGCTGACAGATATGTTCAGTTTGGGCTTTGACGAGTCGTTTATTAATAATTTCCAAAAGAATGTAGATGGCCTGACTGTAGCCAAAACTCGCCAGATTATAGACCAGTATTTTCCGAAAAATAATCTTCAATTCGTGCTCATTGGCAAGGCAGATGCTATTCGAGATAAGGTAAAAAAATATGGGACCGTTACCGAGAAAGAAATAAAGGCAGATGGTTTTTAGTTGATTCGACACGAAGGCCACCGAGATTTTTAACGCGATCTCGGTGGCCTTCGTGTATGTAGTATTTAAATTTTGCTTTACCTTTGCTCTTGAGTTTTTGGTGCCTGATGCCGCTTCATGGCGGCTTTCAAGGCTTAAAAGGGAAGTTGGTGTAAAACCAATGCTGTCCCCGCAACTGTAAGTCTTCTACTAAAATCGGTTCAATCTACGTAACCACTGCGCTGATTATCAGTGTGGGAAGGTCCGAACCGACGAGACGAGCCAGGAGACCTGCCAAAAACCATCCGTTGTTCTGACGTTCGGAGGAAACGTCCCAATCGCGTGCTTACAGTCCGAGAGTTCGGGCACTCTTTTTTACATTAATATTGAGACAGAAAACCCTTCGTTGGTGGGTTATTGAGCTATTTGTCAGCTTACTGGCTGGGCATAGCAGTTTCGCGCAAACCGATTCATTGGCTGCTCGCCAGGCTACCGGTTTATCGTTGCGGTCGGAATCTGTTGTGTCGTTGTCGGTAGTAACTGTGCGAGCTATTGCGCCCGAACGCTTTTTAGCGGGTCAGAAATTACAGCGTATCGATTCGGCGACGTTGCTTCAGTTTCGATTTGGCTCGTTAACCGATCTACTGGCATTTAATACACCACTGGCGTTTAAGAATTACGGTCCCGGCCAGTTGGCGACGGTTGCCTTTCGAGGAACGTCGGCCAATCATACTGCAGTTCTCTGGAATGGCATAAATATCAACCAGCCTAACCTGGGCCAGACAGATTTCTCGACATTACCCGTGGCTGGATTTGACAGGCTATCAGTACAATATGGTTCTTCGGCTAGTGTCGTGGGGTCTGATGCTGTGGGTGGAAGTGTTCTGCTAGGTAGTAGTCCTGTTTGGCAGCCGGGTATTCAGGTAACGGTTGGGCAGCAAATGGCTAGTTTCCAGAATAACCAGACGCAGGTAGGTATCCGGTATAGCACCCCAATTAGTCTGTCCTGGAAAGTGTCCGGCAAGACCTTTGCCTACCGAAATCAGTTCAATAACGCTTATCCATACACCGAACGCCGAAATTATTTTTTGGAACGGTCCACAACGGCACAGCGTGGTATTGTTCAGGATTTGTATTTCTTGCATAAAAGTGGTCGGCAATTATCCGTTAATACGTGGCTGTCGGATAACGATTTAGTTGTAGCGCCCCAGGATACCGTCGCCCGCGAACGTACTCGAACGCAATCGGCTCGCTTGCTGGCAACTTATGAAACGAATCATTTAACCCTCAAGCTTGGTTGGATTCATGATGTTCTCGACTACGGAAAAGGTGATTTTGCTTCGCCGAGTCACACCCAAACGGACCGATTTATTAGCCGGGTCGAACGGGAGTTTACCTTAATACCCGCCAAAACCAGTGTTTCATTAAATTTGCGTGTTGTGGGCGAGTGGTCACATTATCGAACCCGAACTGATGGCTATGGTGGTCAATTGATTGAAGAAGACCGCGGTGACTTATATGCCTTACTCCGTCTGCAAACTGCTCGCTGGCTTGTGACGGCTAATTTGCGGCAAGCGTTCGTAACCCGCTTCAATCCACCGCTCACTCCTTCGCTTGGGGCAGAGTATCGAATAGCACAACACAATCGGTTTGCGTTAACGGCTAAAGGAGCTGTCAGTAGAAGCTATCGCGTACCAACACTCAATGAACGCTACTGGCTCGAATTAGGTAATCCAAATCTTCTGCCTGAAAGTGGATTAAACATTGAAGCAGGACTCGCGTCAACCGTTGTATTTGGGAACAACCTTACTTTAACTACCGAAGCAACGGTCTATCATAATCGGGTAGATAATTGGACGTATTGGAATCCTACCAATAACTACCATGTCGAAAATTTGCAGTTGGTAGTGGCTCGCGGGGGTGAAGTAACAGCGTCTCTAACGTATGTTCGCACTGGTTGGCGGGCAGGGTTGCGAACTGGATATGCCCTGACGCGATCATCGCAGGAACGGGCGTATGATACCTATGCGCAGGACATCATCGGCAAACAATTGGTATATGTACCTATTCATACAGAGACACTTAATGCTTATATCCAACGTGGCCGAATGCGGCTGACCGTGCAAACTCAGGCTAGCTCGCGCCGATATATCACCTTCGACAATAGCCAATTTTTCAAGGGTGTTGCGCTGGCTAATGTGCTCTTGGAAAGTACTGTAAAACTTGGTCCGTTGCCCATTCGGGTGCAGGGACAGATCAACAATGTGTTCGATGCCCTCTCAATCAGCGTGAAGCGAAACGCGTTGCCGGGTCGTAACTGGGCACTTAATCTACTTATCAATTTTCCGTCTAATACTCTATGAAACTACAAGTAACAAAAAGAATCGCGCTTGGCTTACTGGCGCTGAGCGTCTGGAATTGTAAAACATCTGACCTCGAACCAATACCGTATGATTCAGGCGTATACATATTGAATGCTGGAAATTTCTCTAGTAACAACGGTACAATTTCCTTTCTGCCGCGTACTGGCAATACGGTCGCTACTAATATTTTTCAAGCGGCTAATCCGTCTTTAGGGCTCAGCGGTGGGGTACAGGGTTATGCAGAAGTGAATGGCAAAGGATTGATTCTGGTCGATAACAGCACCGCAGGCCAGGATAAAGTTGAAATTGTTGAGGCAGGAACATTCAAGTCCCGAGCTACGCTAAAAACACCGGATATCGAAAATCCACGTCAGGTTATTCAGGCCGGTCCGAATAAAGCGTACATCAGTTGCTGGGATGTGTCAGGGGATTATAGCGCTGGTACATTCTATAAAAACCCAGGCTACATCGCGGTAGTCGATCTAAACACGAGCACGGTCATTAAAAAAATACCGGCTGTGAAAGGTGTTGAGAAAATGGTCGTTTCCGGGACTGAAGCATTCGTCGGTAGCAATACGTACAGTGGTGATAAAACCCTATTAGTGATCGATTTGAACACTGATACAGAAAAGCAACGCATTGCTTTTGGCTCAACACCAGAGCCGATTGCACTCGATGCGAACGGCCAACTGTGGATACAGGCAGGCAATGACCTGGTTCAGATTGACCCATTAACCCGCTTGATTTCAAAACGATTGACATTTTCTGCCGCGCCCGGTTCTGTGACTATCAGTGCCGACAAACGGGCGTTTTATTATACGTTAAGTGGTAAAACGTACCGTCTGCCGATTGAATCTACGATAGGACCAGGTAGCCAGGTTGTGGCCCGTTCGTTTAGTGCGCTGGGAGTTGACCCACAAACGGGTCGATTGTATGGAAGTCAATCGCCTGCTCTCTACACGCAGGCAGGTTATGTGTTACGTTACGAACCAACTGGTGCGTTAATTGATTCTGTCAAAGCCGAAATTGCTCCATCAGGATTTTACTTCCGGTAATTTGGTTAAGTAGCTGTACTTTTCACCATACTTTCTTTCTGGAATAGGTGTACTAGAAAATATCCTCAGACAAGTCTTTTGACTATCTGAGGATATTTTTTTGAGAAACCGGATAATGTCTTTACTATTTAGCTTTATTTTTATAATATTATAGGATATTTTACTAAATCTGGCTCTTTCTGCCAAACACATACTCATCTATTTATGAAACGTAGAGAAGCCTTGCACCGAGCTGCCCTGATGATGGGAGGTATTCTGTCAGCTCCCACACTGGCGGGTGCTATGGGTCGTGTGACCAATACGGGCCCAAGCGTGGCCATCTCACCCGATCAGGAAGCCCTATTAGCCGAGGTGGCCGATGTTATCATCCCAACAACCACTACGCCGGGAGCCAAAGCAGCCGGGGCCGAAAAGTTTATTGTTCGGGTTATGCGCGACTGCTACCCCAAAGACGACCAGGATAAGTTTTACGCTGGATTAGCTAAGGTGGATGCTAACAGTAAGGCCAAATTTGGGAAGGGGTTCGCGGCACTAGATAACACCCAGAAAAACGAAATGGTCAAACAAATTATAGTTGAGGACAAGCCGTTTTTCCTGCGCATGAAAGAACTGACCACGACCGGCTATTTTACATCTGAAATCGGTGCTACAAAAGCACTTGAATACTTGCCTGTACCGGGTCAATTCAACGGATGTATGCCCCTCAAATCCGGTCAGAAAACGTGGGCACTTTAATCGTATAATTTACTATTGATAAGTAATGTGTGACGCTGAAAATGTAAAATTCAGCACTTATTTCACATTTGGGGCTGTCCCACGACTTATTAGCCATTTTAAAAAAATATGTCCTATCTCAATATTGATTCTGTAAAAGACCAGACCTACGATGCTATTGTCATTGGGTCGGGTATATCGGGCGGTTGGGCTTCTAAAGAGCTGACCGAAAAAGGGTTACGGGTATTAATGCTCGAAAAAGGGCATCAACTCGAACACGTAACAGGCTACGAAAATGCCATGAAAGATCCGTGGCAAACCAAATACAATGGTCGGCTCACGGTAGCTCAAAAAGAGTCGCATCCAAAACTTGCGCGCGATTATCCATACAACGAGCTAACCGAAACATATTGGATGAATGATTCGGATTCGCTCTACAAGGAAGTAAAGCGATTCGACTGGTATCGGCCAAATATCGTTGGTGGAAAGTCTATTATGTGGGGACGGCAGACCTATCGCCTGAGTGATATTGACTTCGGAGCCAACGCTAAAGACGGTATTGCAGTTGATTGGCCTATTCGCTACAAAGACGTTGCGCCCTGGTACTCGTATGTTGAGAAATTTGTCGGCATTTCGGGCGAGAAGTTAAATTTGCCCCAGTTACCCGACAGCGAGTTTTTGCCGCCTATGGAGATGTATTGCGTGGAGAAAGAGGTTCGCACACGGCTTGAGAAGAATTTTCCGGGTCGCACTATGACCATTGGTCGGGTGGCAAACCTCTCCAAAGCAGGCCAGGCTCAGTTGGGCGTTGGCCGTGCGCCATGCCAGTACCGTAACAAATGCTCGTTGGGTTGCCCATACGGGGCTTA
This sequence comes from Spirosoma flavum, assembly GCF_042686045.1. Taxonomy (NCBI): domain Bacteria; kingdom Pseudomonadati; phylum Bacteroidota; class Cytophagia; order Cytophagales; family Cytophagaceae; genus Spirosoma; species Spirosoma flavum. Next base: position 169,556 of record NZ_JBHUOM010000048.1, on the reverse strand, counting down.
TTTTAGTACGCAGTCGTGTACCTTGCCCCCAGCTGCCAAAACAGGTCGTTTGACCCTCCGCCCTGATTCGGTTGTTACTGAAATCATGTACGATGAAAACCAGAAGCGAGCTACGGGTGTACGCATTGTCGATGCTGTGACGCTTCAGAGTAAGGAGTACTTTGCCAAAATTGTTTTCGTCTGCGGCAGTACGCTGGGTTCAGCGGCTGTTCTGTTAAATTCGAAATCGAACCGTTTCCCGAATGGACTGGGCAATGACTCCGAGCAGATTGGCCACAACCTGATGGACCACCATTTTCGCATTGGTGCATCGGGCGATTGGGAAGGCGATTTGGATAAATACTACGTGGGTCGGCGGGCCAATGGTATTTACGTACCCCGCTACCGTAACATTGGTACTGACAAGCGCGATTACCTACGGGGCTTCGGGTATCAGGGTGGTGGCAGTCGTCAGGGGTGGCAGCGTAATATTGCCGAGATGAGCTTTGGCGCAGATTATAAAGAAGAACTGACCAAACCCGGTCCGTGGACAATGGGCTTAGGCGGCTTCGGCGAGACGCTGCCATATTACGAGAATCGGATGTACCTCGATAAGAACGAAAAAGACAAATGGGGTATGCCCCTTGTTGTGTTCGACGCCGAGCTAAAAGAAAATGAGAAAAAAATGCGTGTTGATATGATGAACGACGCCAAAGAGATGTTGGAATCGTCGGGCGTTAAAAATGTCAAGGCGTATGATAGAGGGTCTTATTTAGGTATGGCGATTCACGAAATGGGAACTGCCCGCATGGGACGTGACCCCAAAACATCGGTACTGAACGCTAACAATCAGCTGCATGATGTCAAAAACGTATTTGTAACGGATGGTTCCTGTATGACTTCGGCTTCGTGCGTAAATCCATCGCTGACGTACATGGCCCTGACAGCACGAGCGGCTGACTTCGCGGTCAAGGAAATGAAGAGGAAGAGTATTTAGAGTTTATTTTACACCAAACCGCCGTGCCGAAATTTATTTTAGCACGGCAGTTTGGTGTCCAGGAAGTAGATTCACTAAAACAACCTCCCTAGAAAAATCAGCAGTACCGCTCCGCCTACAGCAATAAGTAAGTTCATTAGCAGACCGTCATTGTCGGGGTCATTGCCAAGCCGCTTGGCGATAAAACCGCCCACAAGACCGCCAATAATACCAAGAATAATATTATAAAGAGCCGAATGATGGCTTTCCATAAGACGGCTGGCGATGTAACCGGCAATGCCGCCAAGTAAAATAGAATACAAAAATCCCATTGTTATTTATATGTTAAAGGTTAGCCAACGTGGCAGTGCAATGGTACATAAAAGGAATCATTTTTAGATTACAGCAGGATAAATTGGTTGAAAAATTAAGCAGGATAATGGGTATAAATACGCTTTAAACTCATTTTATATACTGGAACTCTGCCTTATAGTCGATTAGCTAACTCTTTCCCCTTGTAAGATACCCATATGACTCAATTACAGTCACCGAAACGCTCCGCACTTTCGCGTCGGGCAATCGCTTTATCAGCAGCCGGTCTGGTAATCGGTGGTGCTTTTATCGGGGCCTATCAGAATCGAAATCTCAATGCAGCTTCGAGCCAATATCTGACAAGTCTATTTGCCCGGCTAAGCGACGACGATAAGCATGACCCCAAATATGCCGTTGGTAGTTTAAATGTAGCACCAGGTTTGGAAGCAACACTATTTGCGGCTGAGCCAATGCTGTCTAACCCAACCGACATTGATGTAGATGCTCGTGGTCGTGTGTGGGTTTGTGAAGCGTACAACTACCGCCCGGCTATAAATGGTAATCCAACTCGCAAAGAGGGTGACCGCATTGTGATTCTGGAAGATACTAACGGTGATGGGAAAGCCGATATCACGAAAGTATTTTACCAGGGGCCGGATATTGAGTCGCCCCTTGGTATTTGGGTACAGGGCAACAAAGTTATTGTGTCCGATAGCCCGAATGTTTGGGTATTTACCGATGAAAACGGCGACGATAAAGCCGATAAAAAAGAACTGCTATTTACAGGCATTGGTGGTGAACAGCACGATCATGGCATGCACACATTTGTTTTTGGACCCGATGGCAAATGGTATTTCAACTTCGGTAATGAAGGTGGACAACTCCTCGACAAGGATGGGAAACCTGTTGTTGATATTGCCACTGGAAAGACCATCGATAAGCATAATTTCAGGCAGGGCATGGTTTTTCGCTGCGACCCCGATGGGAAAAATGTTGAGGTTTTGGGCCAGAATTTTCGTAATAACTACGAAGTAGCCGTTGACTCTTACGGTACGCTGTGGCAGTCGGATAACGACGATGATGGAAATAAAAGCGTTCGGATTAATTATGTCATGGAGTACGGCAACTACGGCTATACCGATGAAATGACGGGTGCTGGCTGGCAGGCTAATCGGGAGAATATTGAACCCGAAACGCCCAGACGCCACTGGCATCTCAACGACCCAGGCGTAGTGCCAAACCTGCTCCAAACGGGGGCTGGTTCGCCAACGGGCATGATCGTGTATGAAGGCAACCTATTGCCCGAAGTGTTCAGAAATCAGGTAATTCACTGCGATGCCGGCCCGAACGTGGTGCGGTCATATCCGGTGCAAAAGGATGGCGCGGGCTATAAAGCTGAGATTGTAAATGTACTGGAAGGTACTCGCGACCAATGGTTTAGGCCCGCTGACGTTTGTGTCGCTCCTGATGGCTCACTCATTATTGCCGACTGGTATGACCCTGGTGTAGGTGGACATCAGGCCGGTGACCAGAACCGGGGGCGCGTTTACCGGGTGGCTCCACCAAACTCTCCCTATACCATGCCGAAGGTGGATGTTGCAACGACCGAAGGGGCAATCGAAGCGTTACAAAGTCCTAACATGGATATTCGGTATGCTGGTTGGATAAAGTTGCGTGAGATGGGAGCGAAGGCCGAAAAATCACTAGCAAAACTTTACAAAACATCGACTAATCCGCGGATGCAGGCTCGTGCGCTGTGGTTATTGAGTAAATTGGATAAAGGCCAGAAATACATTGAAACGGCTCTGAAGAGCACTAATTCCGATTTGCGCATTACCGGACTTCGAGCCGCTCGCGAACTCAAAATAGATATTATTCCATATGTCAAGCAATTGGTTACTGATTCAGATGCGCAAGTGCGTCGGGAATGTGCTATCGCTTTACGTCTGAACCGGAATGCCGGACCACCCTCGCCTGAGGCTCCGGCGCTATGGGCGCAATTAGCCAGCCAATATGACGGCAAAGATCGCTGGTATCTGGAAGCCCTCGGTATTGGGGCCGATGGTAGTTGGGATAGTTATTACACCGCCTGGATAAAGCAAATGAATGGCGATCCGCTGGCAAACGCCGGTGGTCGTGATATCGTGTGGCGTGCCCGTACAAAGGAATCTGTACCGATGCTGGCTAAACTGGCAGGTGACCCCTCCGTTGATCTCAACCAACGGTTACGTTATTTTAGAGCCTTTGATTTTAATCCTGGCGCTACCGAAAAATCGTCGGCCCTACTGGGCATTTTGCAGGCCAATAGCAACTCCACTGACGTTACAAAACTGGCGTTGCGTCACCTGGACCCCAGTTTTGTAAAGAGTTCGCCCGTAGCAACAAGCGCGTTAACCAAACTCATGAGTGAGGTATATGGAACGCCTGAATATGTTGAATTAGTGATGCGTTACGAACCCGTATCCGAAAATGCTCACCTGAAACAGCTGGCGGTTCAGAAGGCGATGGATGGCATAGGTCGTGATGCTGTCCGACAGTTACTCAAGCAGCAGGGTGGGCCAATGGTTTGGGAAGTCATAAATGGAACGGACTCCGAAGCCGCTACGAACATGCTGGTAGCCTTGCGTCGGGTGGGAAATAAGGAGTCTATCGAGACGTTAAAAACTGTGGCACTAGACGATAAACGATCTGCGGCTTTACGCCGGGAAGCAACTCGTTCGCTGGGTGGTAGCACAGAAGGAGCTGACATTGTTGTAGCGCTACTAAAATCTGGCGATATCAAAGGAGATTATAAAAAGGCTGCCGTGCAGGGAGTTAGTAACGATTGGCGAAGGAATATTCGGCAGCAAGCAGCTAGCTTCTTGGATGGTGGGCAGAGTGCAGAAGGAAAAAAACTGCCGGGAATAAATGAATTACTGGCTATGAATGGTGATGCTACACGAGGTGTTTCTGTTTTTAAGAACAACTGTAGTATTTGCCACCAAGTGAACGGTGAAGGCATGGATTTCGGACCTAAACTTTCGGAGATTGGGTCTAAATTGCCCAAAGAAGGCCAGTATCTGTCTATTTTACATCCCGATGCAGGTATCAGCTTCGGTTTCGAAGGCTGGGAAGTAAAATTCAAAGATGGTAGTTCCATGACCGGTATCGTGTCCAGTAAAACAGAAACTGATCTGCAAATGAAGTTTCCGGGCGGGGTGGTGCAGAATTACAAAATGGCCGATGTTGTTTCGATGAAACAGCTTGAGCCATCCATGATGCCGTCGGGCTTACAGGAGGCTATGAGTACGCAGGAATTAGTAGACTTAGTAGACTATCTGGCTAGTCTTAAAAAGAAATAATAACCTTCAACTACAATGCAACGACGTAACTTTGTAAAATCAACGGTTGGACTAGCAGGTGTTGCCGTTTCAGGCGAATCGGTAGCTGGCAACTGGCATTCGCAGCCCAATTTTCTGGCAAAAAATACTTTTAAGTTAAAATATGCCCCGCACTTCGGCATGTTTGAAAACAGCGCGGGAAAAGATCTTATCGATCAACTTAAATTCATGGCCGACATGGGCTTTACCGCCATGGAAGATAACGGTATGATGGGAAGAGACCCCGCTTTACAAAGTAAAATAGGGGAGGAAATGGCCCGATTAGGAATGACAATGGGCGTTTTTGTACTCGAAAAAGGGGGCAATTCGCAAAACACCCTTGCGGCTGGTAAACCAGAATACATAGAGATATTTCTGAATGGATGCCGGAAAGCCGTTGAGACAGCTAAGCGGGCTAATACCAAACTTACGACAGTAGTACCGGGTGATTTTGAACGTAACCTGCCAATCGGCATTCAGACGGGAAATGTTATCGATGCCCTGCGTAGGGGAGCTGATATTCTGGCGGCAGGTGGAGTTACAATGGTGCTTGAACCACTAAGTGACTCGCCCAACCTGTTTCTGCGTACCTCCGACCAAACCTACGAAATCTGTCGGGCGGTCAATAGTCCATCCTGCAAAATTCTGTTTGATATCTACCACATGCAGAAAAACGAAGGCCATATTATCCCGCATATTGACTGGTGCTGGAGCGAGATTGGCTATTTCCAGATTGGTGATAACCCCGGTCGCAACGAACCGACTACCGGCGAGATTAATTACAAGAATGTGTTCAAGCACGTTTACCAGAAGCAGAAAGCCGAAAACAAGGAATTTATTTTCGGCATGGAACACGGCAAGTCACAGAAAGGAAAAGAGGGAGAAGTGGCACTTATCAAAGCTTACGTCGAGTCTGATAGCTTCACTGTATAGAGTATAATGTAAAAAAACAAATGGGTAATCAGACCAGTCGATGAGACGTTTGATTACCCATTTATAGTATTATTCTAATTTCTTTTTTAGAGAACGACAACCGAATTCTCATCGTTTGACACACCGCTGGCCACATATTTGTCAGCTGCTGAATCATTAGTCCACGTTGTGCCATCCAAAAGGTAACGGAATTGATACTCGCCACCGACAGGTAGTTCAACCGTAGTTTTGTAGGAACCATCTTTCTGCTTTTTCAGGGCTTGGGCATCCCATCCATTAAATTCACCGGCCAGAGCGACCGTTTTCGCACCATTGACGGCTTCGGCCGACAACTCAAACGTTACTTTTGCAAGGGGCTTGCTTTTGAGAAATTGTTTGGCAACTGCCATAGAGGATCACTGTTTGATTTTCAACACAAAGTTATAGTGCAAAATTAGTAATATTATAATTATCAGTACTTTAAGGGCTAAAGTTCTTTATATAGTTATAATTATTGTGTCTTGTCTTATAATTGCCTGTCTAAAAAACGTACTATTTTAATAGAGAATGTTGGGGGAAGCTATTAATTGATTGGTAATAGATCTACCAGTTATGAGTCGATATGAGAATGAACCGTTTATCAATGTGTAAGGAACGCTATGTTGATCAAGTTCATCACGGACGTAGGCCGGCATTTTAGCAAAGTTAGTGCCGAAGTCGTGCAAATCGTCACTTATCCAGAGCGGATCAATAGTCGATAGAACATAAGTATCCCAATGCACTAGTTGCTTCAATCCGCATATTATCGATAGAATCTTCTACATATAAATATTCGAATAAATCCGGGTGATGATCACGTCTGTATTGTAAAAGAGAACCTAATTAGCCTATCGTTTGACGCACTGCCTGCTTGCAAACTTAAGTAAGGCCATACGCTTTTATGAACCGATACAAACTTGCCGAAAATCAGGCCCATCGTCATTTTTGTTTCATCATTCTGGTTGTACAAGCTTGATAACGTTAGAATGTGACTCTCTATTTATTACTTAACGAAGATATACTCGCCAGTACCGAATGGATTTAGAACTAATCGGTTATTCGCAATTGATACCAATTTCATCAACCGTCCATTCGTCGATGACATACATAAAGCTATAATTCGTATATCCTTTCCTTCCATTTTGTAATCTCCACTGCCACAACCCAGAAAACTGTACTCAACAGGTTTTGTATTTTCATAAAACTCGTTGAACTCACCGTTATAGCCGAAGGTAACAAATACACCTTTGTCGGAGGGCACATCAACGGATGTGCACGTTGAATTGCCTGGTTTGCAATAGGTGCTTAGCCGCCAAGTACCCATAAGTGCGCTGGTCGGTGCCGCATTATCCGACTTTGAGCAGGCCACGATGCTCAATAGGTACAGAAAGAGTAGAGTGTGTTTCATGGGCTATCCAGAATAATGGCTGTTAGGGTAAGACCCGTAAATACGGCTACTAGTTGTAATGAAATCTATCAATCAAGAACAATCCAAAAAGATTAACTCACGGCCTGCCGAGCTGAATAGCTTCTACATTCACGTGTCCAGTGCCAAGCTCCCTGAAAGGCAATCAGGCAGAAGATGGCGTATTCAACGCCGACCAGTTTTACCCCTTTTGTGAAATACATATACGTGCTGATAATATCGACGAGCAGCCATATCCACCAACATTCGAGTTTTTTATGAATCATCATAAACGTACCAATTATACTCATTACAGTTGTGAATGAATCGAGGTATGGAAACGCACTTGGTTTGCTAAACAGCACCGGAAACCAGATATGCAGGTTCTGAGCGAAGGTGCCAAGAATAAGCGTGGCTACCAGTCCACCAAGCAGAACCATTACCAAAGGCCGCCCGATTAGTCGAGTGATGCGAAGTTCATTGCGATCATCGGCTTCTAGGTCTTTTGGGTGAGTCCAGCGCCACCAGCCCTGCAGATTTGTAACGAAGAAAAATATTTGCAAAAACATGTCTGGGTAAAGCTGAATCTGGTAGAATAAAAAGAAAAACAGCAGTACGCTAGCGGCACCCATGGGCCAACTCCAGACGTTAGCGCGAGCGGCCAGCCAGGTTGCTATGGCACCCGATAAAGCACCAAAGAATTCCAGGTAACTCATGGGGTAATCCCACAGTGTAAAGAAAATGGTGTGGATGTCGAAAAAATCGGTCATAGATAAAAAAAAACGGCTCAGGTTCTCTACATTAACTGCGCGAAAGTACGGTAACCTTTTATCTAAACCCTTAATTATGCAACGTATTGCTATGCTTGGTGGCGGCTTTATTGGCCGTTTCTACGCCGAATCCATCCACGGTCAGCGCAGCCGGGATAAAGTTGTTGCCATCTATGCCCGTCGGGAGGAGACCGCCCAAAAATTTGCTGGCGATTACGGTTGTGACTTCGCTTCTACCAATATGGAAGAAGTTATTGCCCATCCCGACGTGGATATGGTTTGCATTGCTCTACCTAACAATATCCACGAAATAGCGGTCAACTTGTGCGCCAAACATAAGAAGTCGGTGGTTTGTACAAAACCGCTCGGACGCACCGCTGAAGAAGCATTGCGGATGATGAAAACGGTTGAAGAAGCGGGTATTTTCGCTGGTTATTTAGAAGACCTGTGCTACACACCAAAGTTCTTGAAATCGTTGGAGAGCGTCAAAAGTGGGGCACTGGGCCGTATTCTTTGGGCTAAATCACGGGAGACGCATCCTGGCCCGCACTCCGATTGGTTTTGGGATAAGGAGCAGGCAGGGGGCGGATGTATGCTCGATTTGGGTTGCCATTGCGTCGAAATTGCCCGGAATTATATTGGTAAAGACGTGAAGCCGATTGAGGTAATGTGTTGGGCTGCTACGCAGGTAAAACCCATCGAAGCCGAAGATCACGCAATTGCGCTGGTGAAGTACGAAAACGGCGCAATAGGGCAGTTTGAGGTAAGCTGGACATTTCGGGGCGGTATGGACCTCCGCGACGAAGTAATGGGAACTGAGGGGACTATCTGGATTAATAATTTCCTGCGAACGGGTTTTGAAATGTTTACCACCGGAAAGGGGGCGGATTATGTGGCTGAAAAAGCCGAATCCAACACAGGGTGGCTATTTCCCGTTGGCGATGAGGTGAATGATCTGGGTTACAATCATATGTTTACAGACATGTTTAAGTCGCAGGAAGAAGGTCGTGATCCCGCCGAAACTTTCTATGATGGCTACGTTGTGAACGCCGTGTTAGATGCCGCTTACAAATCAGCCGAAACCAAGCAATGGGAGAAAGTAATTCTGCCGGTTTGGCGAGGGCAGGAGGGCCTCAAACCAGAATCTACATTTGTCGAGTATGATGCTGATCATTACCTCATCAAACAGGAAATGACTCATGATGGTCGGAATAAAGTGATTTTAAAAGAGAAAGTCAGCGGTAAGATCATCGAACGGGATTTGGTATAAACGATAAGTAGCGCGGATAATTACTAGTCGCATTAACCCTGATTATACACCCAATGTGGTTAGAGTCTAAGAAAATTGTCGTTGTTGGCGGCACAACTGGTATGGGTCTGTCGGCTGCGATGGCTTTTGTGCGGGAAGGTGCTCAGGTCGTTGTGGTCGGCAGGAATACTGAGAGTTGTGCAGTTGCTGAAAAACAACTTGATGGTAATGGACTCGCCATGTCTGGTGACGCTTCTGAGCCACAAACAGCTCCAAAAGCCATTGCCCTGTGCCAGCAGATTTTTGGCGGTTTTGACGGGCTGTATCATGTAGCGGGAGGTAGTGGCCGACGTTTTGGCGATGGTCCTCTTCACGACATCACGCTCGATGGCTGGAACTACACAGTTAACCTCAACCTGACATCGTTGATGCTATGTAACCAGGCTGCTGTACGGGCATTTCGAGCGCAAGGTGGAGGAGGAGCTATCCTTAATATGGGTTCTGTACTTGGGTCTAGTCCTTCTCCAGCGTATTTTGCTACACATGCCTATGCCGCTATGAAATCGGCGGTTATTGGTTTCACAAAGTCCATCGCGGCTTATTATGCTACCGATAATATTCGGGTTAATGTGTTGGCACCGGCTTTGGTCGAGACACCAATGGCTCAACGTGCCAGTCAGGATGATACCATTATCGCCTTTACCAAAACAAAACAACCGCTGGATGGTGGGCGCATTGGACACCCTAATGATTTAGACGGGGCTGCTGTTTATTTCATGTCTGATTACTCCGCCTTCACCACTGGTCAGGTGCTAACGGTCGATGGCGGCTGGAGTGTGAGCGAGGGACAAATCAGATCAGACAAATGAACGCAATTGGCATTGACCTTGGCGGAACCTGGATTAAAGGAGTGCTAATGGATATTGACACGGGTGAAGTCGTAAAACAACTTTACCACCCAACTACGGGCGAAAAAGATTGGAAACAAGCTGTTTTTGAAACCGTTGCCAATTTGCGGGATCACTCTCAAGGGTTAGTGGAAGCTGTTGGGCTATCGGCACCCGGTTTGCCGAATGAAACTAATCAGTACATTGCTTTTATGCCCGTTCGGTTAAGCGGGCTTGAGGGCTTTCACTGGGGGCATTTTCTGAATGATACCGTCCATGTTATTAACGACGCCCATGCAGCACTAGTAGCCGAAAGCCGGTTTGGTATAGCCAAAAGCTATCGTAATGTAGTGATGCTAACGCTTGGTACGGGCGTTGGAGGTGGTATTCTGATTGACGGAAAACTATATCAGGGTAATTTTCAAAAAGCAGGGCATGTCGGTCATATAGCAGTTGATGGGGAGAGTGTCCAAGACGTTACGGGTATGCCGGGGAGCCTGGAAGATGCAATTGGCAACGCCACGATTGAGAAACGCTCGCTGGGACGATTCACATCTACTTACGAGCTTCTCGAAGCCTATAAAAAAGGTGATTATTTTGCGCAGTGGCTCTGGCTATCGTCAGTCAGAAAATTAGCCGTGGGCATCAGTTCACTTATTAATTGTTTTTCACCGGATTTAGTTGTGTTAGGGGGAGGTATAACGCAAGCCGAAAACGATTTACTATTGCCCCTCGCCGAGTTTATGAACCTGTACGAATGGCGACCCGGTGGTCAGACAACGCCTATCAAAATTGCCCAATTTGGTGATATGGCCGGAGCCATTGGTGCCGCGAGTTTTGCGATTCAACGGTCAATAGTTTGATGTAGCAACTATGATTCAACAATATATTCAGAAGTGCCGTCAGATTCTTGACACAGTAGAGGCACAAACATCCCAAATTCAGGAAGTTGCCCGTTGGTTTGCGGATACAATTATGGCCGGGCGCATGGTTCACGTATTTGGTTCGGGGCACAGCCGAATTATGGTAGAGGAAATGTGGCCGCGCTACGGTTCTTTTCCGGGTTTTAACCCCATTGTGGAGCTTTCGCTGACGTTCCATAATTTGGTTGTGGGTGCCAACGGTCAGCGGCAAGCTATGTTTCTGGAAAACGTACCCGGACTTGCCGACCGAATTCTACGAAATTACGACTTATCGGATCTAGATTCTGCTCTCGTAATTTCATCATCGGGGTGTAATGTCGTACCCATTGAAATGGCCGAGTTGTTTCAGCAGCGGGGCGTAAAAGTCGTAGCCCTGATTACGAAAGAGCATTCTGAAAAAAGCACCAGCAAACGCGCTGACGGAAAAAAGCTTGGTGATTTTGCCGATTTGGTTCTGGATACCGGTGCGCCCGTTGGCGATGCTATGCTCATGGTGCCAGGTTTAGATACGCCTGTTGCGCCGGGTAGTACAGTTGGAGGGGCCGTACTCATTAATTGTATCAAAGCCGAGGTGGCCCGATTGCTTACCGAAGCTGGTCGCCCGCCCAAAGTTCTTAGTGCGGGTGTAGTGGTTGGTGCCGATCGGGCGGTTGAGTTGTTTGAGTCGGCCTATGACGAGCACGCACATCGACTGGCAAAACTCTATGCACATGTGGGAGTACCGAGTTATGTAAGTCAGACAAATCCCTAATTAGCCATGATTGAAACGCCACGCCTGACTATAATTCCACTAACACTTAACCAGCTTCGTCTTCACATCGCCAACAAGTACGAGTTAGAGCAAACATTGGGGTTGCAAAAGGGGAGCCGACAGGCATGGGAGCCTGTATTGAGCATAATTACTTATTTCACGATACCTCGTTTGCAAGACCCCTCGCTCGATCCGCTTTATCATACTATGTGGCTGGCCATTGATCGTCAGAAACAACAGTTTGTGGCAGAAGCTAAGTTTAAGGGTGAGCCTGATGAAACGGGAACTATCGAGATTGGGTATGGAACGTATCCTGGTTTGCATCGGCAGGGATACATGACCGAAATGGTTGGCGGAATGGTAAACTGGGCTCGTCAACAACCGAGTGTCCTTCGGGTAGTTGCCGACACAGAAGCAGAAAATGTAGCCTCACAAAAAGTTTTAGAGAAGAATGGTTTTCAGTTATTTGACCGTATCGAGAATATGCTGTGGTGGGAAATCAATGTCTGAAAATACCCAAGAATCAGCTTGAATTAAGAGTTTAGAAACGAGATTGCTGTTAGTATTAGACGTGTAACTACGCAAAGCAACCCAATAGTTTTGCTGCTCCTATCAGGCACACCCTAGTTGAAAATTTACTCAACCCGTTTCTTACACCTTCTCGCCAAACGACAGATCACCTGAGTCGCCCAAGCCGGGAACAATGTATGAATGCTCGTTTAGGTGATCGTCAATGGCTCCCAGCCAAAGATGACATTGAGGTAATTGTTGCTGCACATGGCGGACGCCCTCAGGGCTGGCTATAATAGCTGCGATGTGCGTTTGGGCCGGAATCCCGTAGCGTAGTAAAGCGTGGTAAACTTTTTCGAGCGAACGGCCCGTGGCCAGCATCGGGTCGCACAGAATGAGCGTTTTGCCACTTAGATCAGGACTCACAATATAATCCATGGCAATCTCAAATTCATCGTCTCCACCCGCTACATATCCTCTATACGCCCCGGCAAATGCACTTTCTGCCTGATCGAAATAGTTTATAAATCCCTGATGAAACGGTAGTCCCGCCCGCATGATAGTAGCTAAAACGGGTTGTTTGCGAAGTACTTGCGTAGTTGAAACGCCGAGAGGTGTTTGCACCGCGATGGGTTGGTAAGACAATGTTTTTGATATTTCATAGGCCATCAATTCACCGAGTCTTTCCAGATTTCGACGAAACCGAAGCCGATCTTTCTGAATGGATACATCACGAAGTTCGGCTATATACTGGTTGGCCAATGAGGGCTGTTGCGTAAAAACAAACATAAGTTGTCGCTTCTTTGACTGTAAATTAGCCGTAAGGTTGGCGTATATCCAAACCAATTGTCTAATTTAAGCGGCTCATACGACTCAGCAAGCCACAAAAATAAGTATAACAGGACCGACAGTCAGTAAGTTACATGCGCATCAACGTTTACGTTTTCTATTTTTTTTTACTTTCGTTATCGGCTCGGGCGCAAAGTCCGTTTGTGCCCCTTAACGCAGATTATTACCACCTTATCGATCGGCTTGAGATTCGCCAGAACAAATGGGCCGAAGGCTTTCATAGTTCGGTGAAACCCTATAATCGACAGAGTATTATTCAATTAACTGACAGTGTAGCCGCTAATCCTAATCGAGACTTCTCAGACACGGATTATTTCAATTTCGATTATCTGCGAAATGACAGTTGGGAGTGGTTAGCGCCGAGAGATTCCCTTCGCCCTGATCCGTTTACCAAGCACCTGAAGCCCCCAGTCACAACCGGCGATAGCCGCCAACCGTTTCTGAAACATTTTTATCATAAAAAGGCTGACTTCTACAATTTACAGACTCCTGACATAGACCTGCATGTTAACCCTGTTTTTTATATTGGCTTTGGGGGAGAAAACACATCCAGCCAAGCGGATGCTCTGACCAATAAAAATCAGGCATTATTTACAAACACGCGTGGGCTGGAAGTACGAGGGACGATTGGTCGGAAGTTAGGATTTTATACCTTCTTCTCCGATAATCAGGCCATTTACCCCGAGTATATTCAACGATATGGCCAAACCTATGGTCAAACGAATGAAACACCTGGTACCCTACAAGTTACGGCTCCGGGAGAAGGCTTTGTAAAACCCTACCGTACCACTGGTGCCGATTTCTTGTCTGCGCGAGGATACATTACATTCAATACGCTGAAAGTAATTAACGTACAGTTTGGCCATGACCGGAATTTTTTCGGTAATGGATTTCGGTCCCTGTTCTTGTCTGATAATAGCCCACCTTATCTGTTCCTGAAATTATCGACGCGCTTGGGACGTCGAATACAATACACGAACTTATTCACATCGCTGCAAAACACACAAGCTCCCAGAGCCCAGGATGACAAGTTGATTCCGCCAAAGTTTGCAGCCATGCACCACTTAAGTATCAACATAAACGACCACATGAATCTGGGCGTATTTGAGTCTGAAGTGTTTAGTCGTGACCGTCTGGACCTAAGTTACTTAAATCCTATTATTCTGTATCGTTATGTTGAGTCGAGCTTGGGTAGTAGCGACAATGCATTTATAGGAATCGATTTTAAGGCTAATTTCCTGTCGCATTTTCTGGTTTATACCCAGTTTATGTTAGATGAATTTCGGCTAAAGCCATTGCTGGCCGGGAAAGGTGACTGGACTAATAAGTTTGCCTTACAACTTGGTGCCAAATATATTGATGCCTTTAATGTACCAAACCTCGACCTGCAAACGGAGTTCAATCTAGCTAGACCATACACTTATTCGCACGAAGCCTCGCCAACTGTTTCGTCAGGGCAAACCAATTACGCCCACTACAGTCAGCCGCTGGCGCATCCATTAGGCGGTAATTTCATGGAAGGGCTGGGTATTGTCCGGTATCAGCGGAAACGGCTGTCGGCTAATGGTATTTTTGGCGTGATGATGTATGGTGCCGACCCCGCAGCCGATATTAATTATGGCGGCAACATTTTAAAAGATTACACTACCCGCATTCGTAACGAGGGCAATTTTATCGGGCAAGGCCGCAAAACGGTTATTACCTATGCCGACGTACGGGCATCATACATGATTCGGCATAATGTGTTTTTAGAAGGGCGCTACATGTACCGATTCCAGGATAGCCAGTACCGACCTGATAGTTACACGGATCAGGTTGCCAGCTTTGCGCTCCGCTGGAATCTTCCTTATAAGAACTGGGTATTTTAAATCACACGTAAGAGCCAGACTATGGCTACTCATGCGGTTAGGCGTAAGTTTGCACCGTCGCTTTTCCTTACGACCTTTACGTTTTACGACTTGTTACGTTTTTATGCTTGATATTATCCGCCAGGAGTTAACCGAAGCGCAGTCAGTTTTAGATACATTCCTTAGTAATCCCGACAATCTTTCTGCTATTGAACAGGCGGCTACGCTTATGGGCGATGCACTCAAAAATGGCCGTAAAATTATTTCTTGCGGCAACGGTGGATCACATTGCGATGCTATGCACTTTGCCGAAGAACTGTCCGGGCGTTATCGAGATGCTCGCCGGTCGCTGGCAGCTATTGCCATTTCAGATGTCAGCCACATTTCTTGCGTGAGTAATGACTACGGTTTTGAATTTATATTCTCACGTTTTGTCGAAGGGCTGGGTAATGAGGGTGATGTGTTGCTGGGTTTAAGCACTAGCGGTAATTCACCCAATGTGATTCGTGCCGTTGAAGCGGCTCGCCAAAAGGGTATGAAGGTCGTGCTGTTAACTGGAAAGGATGGAGGGAAACTTGCGGGCCAGGCCGACGTCGAAGTTCGAGTGCCGCATTTTGGCTATGCCGACCGTATTCAGGAAGTTCATATCAAGGTAATCCATCTATTTATTCTTCTGATCGAGAAACAGGTTATCTAAGCTGCATTAATCAGGCCGTCAGTAAAGGTCAAAACTGCTTCAGATACGATAGTTTGCCAATAATGTGCTGCTCCTGCTGTCTATCAGTTGCTAGAAAAGAGCCAGCATATGTTCCGTAATTATACACTATATACAAGAATGAGAGTGGCTGGAATTCCCACGCCAGTCGAATGTTCCAGGCGTTTCGTTCATTATAGGTATTACGTTGAAAAAAACTAATCAGTTGCAGACGGGGATTTACTGCCATTCGACTTTCTACACTATACAGGGCTATTGTTCCCGTGTAATTACCCACATTCCGGAAGTTGTTCGCTTCGGCGTTGAGCGTAAAGGCAGCGTGTGGAATTGGAGCTAAAATGAGTGAAGCGCGTGCGTAGTTCAGCTTGCCGTCATAATAGCCACCAGTTTCACCGTTAAACTGAAACGATACTTTCTTCGACGGATCGGTACTGAACATGGCACTGTACCGAACATAGCGATAGTTAGTAGAGGGAATGGCCAAATCCAGCGGGCGGTAGTCGCCGTTATCCAAGCGTTGGAACGTTGGGTTCACAAATAACCCCAGATTGCCCCCATTTTGAAACGTTAGCCACACCGGGTTAATGTTGTACTGCGCTTCCTGTAAGTATCCTGTCGACGCTTTATGGTATAATTCTAGGAAAGCACCCGGCTCGAAATTGCGTACCCATTTGGGCAACCATTTAGCCCGGTTAACAATATATAGACCAGGGGTTGTCGCGATAACGTCGCTTCGTGAAACAAAGCCCATCTCCGGGTTAAAGTTCTTTGTCACGACCGATTGCGTCCACCATCCGACCAACTGATTTGTACGATAGACAAGCTGACTATAGGCTGACATACCCTGATCGGTGCCACCCGAACTCAGCGAACCGACGACCATGGCATTATAAGTCCATTTCTGGCTTAACCGAAAAAAACCATCAAGGGCAAGCGTTCCATTTTGCCGCCCGCTAACGCCATCTGCCCCGTGCACATTTTTCAGTGTAAACAGACCGCCAATACGATTTTGTCGGCCAACATTTTCAGAGTAACGCCCGACAACAAAATCCGTCGTAGGGCTACCAGGAATGCCACGCTGCCGGATAACCATGCCCCCATAATTTCGATTTAGTGACCGGTAAACTAAACGGGCACCAGCATCAATTGGCACTGCTGTACTGGTGCCGTCGGGAAGTTTAGCAAGGCCAATTGTCCGGCTAAAAAACGGCTGAATAACCATACTGCCTCCTTCGCCTGAGTTCTGATTTCCTGGCAGCCCGGCTCCAAACAAGCTGGCATTCTCCAGGAAAAATGCTCGCCGTTCGGGAAACAGCACCGAAAAACGGGTAAGGTTATTCACCTGCCGATCTACATCTGCCTGGGCAAAATCTGTGTTTAAGGTAAGGTCGAGAACGGTATTCGGATTGATGGCCCATTTAGCATCACCACCGAGTTTAATTTTTGCGGCCTGCCCATACCCCACTTCTGTACCATTATAGCGATCATCGCTGATCAACATATACGGCTGGATACGAATATTGGGTGAGGGTGGTGGTGGCTTTAAGCCAGTTATTAAGCCCGCATAAGCAACTCGATTCGACGTAAACGCTCTTGGATACGGAGACCAGGCTGATAACTCATTAGAATACCGGCGATTACGAAAAAAATTAATTCCCCAGGACTGCGTAGAATCTGCCGAGCGCATATACCGCAGCGTCTGCCAGGGAATCTGCATTTCGGCCACCCAGCCCGAATCTGTACGACTGGTACGTACTTTCCAGAAACCATCCCAGTCTATATCAGACAGTACATCGTCAAAAGAAAGTAGATCGCGTTGGGTGCCGTATGGATTCGTGGCAAAGGTCATGGCATTACGCCTATCATTGAAGCCATCAATGACTACCCCAAACAAATCATGTGACTGATTCGAAAAGTCCCGTTTGAAGTTGGGTGCTCGTAAGCCACGCCGACCGAGCGAGTCGTAATTGATGGCGGCTATATACAGGAAATGACGATTATATAACACCCGTACGTCGGTGTCAAACGTAGCAGGCCGACCTTGCTTTGGGTCTACCTGTCTAAAGTGCCTGACCGATTTCCCACGAAGCCAGTCTGCTTCATCCAAGCGGCCATCAATCTTTAACTTATCGCTTATTTCAACCGCCTTTATAACTCTACGCTGTTTGGATGGCGCAAAAATTGTAGCCTGACCAGTAACCATTTGCTGATTTACTGCATCTTCCTCAAGGGTTCTGATACGGGATGTATCTGGTTGAACAAGGTCAGACTGGGCCGTATTGGGAAGGGTAGGGTTAGTTTGGGCTAACGAAAGAAACGGCAGGAAGAGTAAAGGTAGACAGTAACGAGCAACGACGGAAAACATACAGGGTGGAATGACTTGATAGCCAAAAATAGGCACGAGTGGTCATCCATAGCATGATTTTTTGTTGAACGGCCTGTAAGACGCATTCATCGGCATATTTTATTAGGCCGCTGAATGTCTTATTTATAGGTAACTAGTAATCACCACCAGCGCCACCACCACCAAAACTGCCACCACCAAAACCACCGAATCCGCCACCACTGCTGCTGCTACCACCGCCGGAGCCGCCCCAACCGGAGTAAGTAGAGGTTGGAAAAAACATTGGCCATCCCAACCCGCCACCGCGATTGCTGTTATTGCCGCCACCACCTCGATTTCGTCGGGAAATGATAAAGACGATAACAAAAATAATAATCAGTGCAATAAAGAACGTACTGGAGCTATCACCGTCACTGGTATCGGGATCGGCTTTATATTCGCCACTGGCGCGCTTAATGATTTCGGTTGTAGCCTCATCCAAACCCTGATAATATTGCTCCTGTTTGAACGCTGGCGCAATGGTATTTGTGATAATTCGCTTAGCTATAGCATCTGGAATAGCACCTTCTAGACCGTAGCCGGGTGCAATGAAGATCTTACGCGTCTGTGTAGCCCAGGCAAGTACCAATCCATTATTTTTACCCTGTTGCCCAACACCCCACTTCCGACCTATCTGAAAAGCAAAGTCACCAATGGGGTAAGGTTCAGTAGTCTTAACAATGACAATAGTAATTTGGGTGGACGTTGAGTCGTTGTACGTGCGTAGTTTCTGCTCCAATTGTTCCCGCTCGGTACTGCTCAGAATACCCACAAAATCGTTGACTAAACGGGGTGGGTTCGGCTTGTCAGGAATAGCGGTATTGGACGATACTCCCGTATCGGTTGCTGTATCCTGCGCCCTTAACTTGGCCGGTACCACAACCAACAAAAAGAGCATCAACCCAAGACGCAGCAGACGGGTAACATAAGTAATAAAAGAGAGTACATTCACAGCAGTGTCAGTCAAACGAAATGTCGTCGGCGAGTTCGTTAGTGTCATCGCTGGCGTAAGGGAAGTACTGTTTTAGCTGTTGCCCGGCTCGTTCAATGCCCTGGCTCAGCCCTTCGGCATAGTTTCCAGCAGCAAAATGACTACGGAGTAGGTCTTTGGTGCTTTCCCAAAAGTTACTGGGCACTTTCGCATCAATCCCCTTATCACCCAACACGGCGAACTTTCGGTCGGCATGAGCGAGGTAAAACAGAACACCGTTCTGCTCTTTAGTTTGATGCATTCCCAAATGAGCGAATACCTCAATGGCCCGTTGCACAGGGTCAGCGTTGGCACAGTGCGGTTCAACATGTACCCGGATTTCACCCGACGTAGCCTTTTCGGCCTGCCGAATGGCTTCCACGATGCGCTGCTGTTCGTTGGGAGTGAAAGGGTTCGTTTGCATGGAGTAGGGAAGCTTAGGGCTCAGGGTATAGGACATGGAGATAATGTTCTATATCAGCATCTACATGCCTTATACCCCTTGCTCCAGGCTATTAAAACTGTACCGTTGGGGCGTTTTGGGCAGCTTGTGAAGCCTCGAAGAAGCCTTTTACAGGAAAGCCAAAAATGCCAGCAAAGATATTGTTAGGGAACGACCGTACCGACTGGTTGTAGGATTTCACCGCTCCATTAAAGTCATTTCGGGATACAGAAATCCTGTTTTCTGTACCTTCTAATTGTGCCTGCAACTCCAGAAAATTCTGGTTCGCTTTCAGATTTGGATAGCTCTCCGCAACGGCTAACAGCCGCGACAGTGAACCACTTACCTGCTCCTGGGCTGCCTGGAACTTCTGGATATTCTCGGGAGTCAGCTGATCCGCCGTGAACTTTACCTGAGTGGCACTGGCACGAGCCTGAATAACGGCGGTTAACGTACTTTTCTCAAAATTAGCTGCACCCTGCACCGTCTTAACTAAGTTCGGAATCAAATCTGCCCGTCGTTGATACTGAGTCTGTACCTGTGCCCATTTTTCCTGTACAGTTGTGTCTGTCTGAACTAAACCGTTATAGGAACTACAGCCGTACATACCCAAAAAGAGGGCAATAACCACCACGATAATTAATGTCTTTGACATGGTCTGTTGAAATGCAAATGGTTAATAATGGACTCAAAGTTGCCCAAAACTACTACTTTGTCAACGTAAAACTACTCTAGTGGTATTTTTCCCTATTTTCCATAGGGCTTTGTATTGATGATTGGTGTTAACGAATAGCCGCTTTTTTATGAATCTCACTTTAAACGGAAAGACTGCCCTTGTTTGTGGTAGTACACAAGGCATTGGCCGCGCTGCGGCTATCGAATTGGCTCTGTTGGGCGCTAACATTGTGCTAATGGCTCGTAATGAGCAGACCCTTAAAAATACAATGACAGATTTGGATACGACCAAAGGTCAAACGCACCGTTATATCATTGCTGATTTCAGCCAGCCGGAAGCAGCACCGATGGCTCTTGCAAAGCATCTAACTCAATTTCCCGATGTGCATATTTTAATTAACAATACGGGGGGGCCGGCTGGTGGACCGCTGCTTGATGCCAAACCCGATGAGTTTGTGCAAACATTTCATAACCATCTACTAATTAATCAGGCATTAGTCCAGGCCGTTTTCCCGGTAATGAAGCAAGCTAATTTCGGGCGAATTGTTAACGTTATCTCAACGTCTGTCAAGCAACCGATTGTAGGATTAGGTGTCTCGAATACTATTCGGGGTGCCGTTGCGCAATGGGCAAAAACGCTTTCACTAGAGATTGCGCAATTTGGCATTACGGTTAATAATGTACTACCCGGTTACACAGAAACAGCCCGTTTGGCGGCTGTAGTAGCTATGCGGTCGAAAGCATCTGACAAAACAGAAGAAGAAACTGCCAACCAGATGGAGAGTGAAATTCCGACCGGGCGATTTATTAAGGCCGAAGAAGTAGCCGCAGCCATTGCTTTTCTGTGTACGCCCGCTGCTGCTTCCATCAATGGTATAAATCTCCCGGTAGATGGTGGAAAAACGGGAAGTCTTTAACGGTAACCGCCAGTAGTAATGTCTCTAATAGACGTTCGTTAGTGACATTACTTATTAAACCAAGCTGTTTTTAAAAGCGTAAGCGACCATACCAGCCGTGTTTTTGGTGCCGGTTTTTTCGAGGATACGCAACCGGTGTCCCTCAACAGTACGGGGGCTGAGAAATATCTTTTCACTTATCTCAAGCGTTGATAGCCCTTCGCAGATAAGCATCAGCACTTCCTTTTCACGCTCAGAAAGGAGAATCTTACTGTTATAAAAGCCATTAATTGGCCTTGCTATCGTTGTTTTATTCGTCATTTTGCGAAGCATGGCTTTCGATACGAATTCGTTTAAGTAAACGCCTTCGTCCATCACTTTTCGAATTGCCTTCTCCACTTCGCCGGCTTCAGCATCTTTCAATAGATAACCGCTAACGCCCTTTTCGAGCAGATGAAGTACCATTCGATCTTCATCGTGCATTGTTAACACAACAATTTTAATGAGTGGGTAATTCTCACGCAGATAGTCGGCGGTAGCGGTGCCATCCATAACCGGCATTTGGAGGTCAAGCAAGACAACATCGGGCAATTTTCGAGCAATTTTATCAATCAGTTCCTGCCCATTTCCGGCTTCCAGAACTAATTCAAAATCGTGAATCTGTCCAAGAATTGTTGCCATCCCAACGCGAAACAAATTATGATCGTCGCAGAGGGCCAACTTAATTTTTCTCATAAAGGAAGGGAATTTAGGTGCTCATGCCGTTTGTCGTAGAAAGCGACTACGCAGCAAACAAATTAACTCAATAAATCAACAGGTTGCGCATCATGCAAACGAACCTGTATATGAATCTGCGACCCGCGACCGGGAGCCACGTCGAACGTTGCGTGCCCATTCACTACACTTAGGCGGCTTTCAATATTTCGTAGCCCCAAGCCGCCCTGTTTATTTTCCATAACAGCGTCAAAATCAAAGCCTATGCCATCGTCAAGCACTGAGAGTCTAACCTCATTGTCGAGGCTAAACACTTGAATGACGATGTGCCGGGCGCGGGCATGCCGAATGGCATTATTGACCAACTCCTGCGCAATTCGGTAAAGCATTAAATCCAGGGAAGGAGGAAATGGCATTGCTGATTCAGGATACGTCAATTGTATATCCGTATCATTGTCGGTAGCGCGGTCGACCAGTTCTTCAAGAGCAGCCAGCAATCCGAAGCGTTCGAGCGTTGTAGGAACCAAATTGCGACTAATGCGCCGAACATTGGTCATCGTTTCATCAATCATGGAGCGAGTCTTCTGAAACTGAAAACTCACCTGCACATCACCTCCTACCTGTCGCTCTAACTGATTTAGGCTCATTTTCGTAACCGACAGCATCGTACCAATGCCATCATGCATGTCTTCAGCCAGTCTTTTTCGTTCTTCTTCCTGCCCCCGGAAAGTAGCTCCCATCAGGTCACGCCGGTGCTGAACCTGCAATTCCTTGAAGGCTAGTTGCTGTTTTGACTGTTTTTGTTGATAATAGGCTACAAAGATGATAATGAACACTGCCATCATCAATAGAACAGCCGTACCGACGGCAATTACAAAACTGGAATCTATTGACATAAGGACTGCATACAGACCAATCTATAAAGTAAAGTTCAAGAATCTCTATCTGAATGTCAACGAATTAGTTATAACTATTGAGTGAGTGGTAATAATTAGTTACTTGTCGCGGGTATTTTCACAGTGAACAAAAAGTTTAGGTTAAAAAACAATCATAGTATATTGTCTTTATCATACTTACTTGTCCAAAGGCTTAAAGCAGATAATAAGCAGAAAATAATAAATAGAATCTGACTTGCATTCCAATATTTATCAAATACTTCGGCAGAAACTTTGTTCATATCCTTGTACCAGTTTTCACTAAAAAGCATGATAAAAAACGTACCGGCAGAGTAAATAAGCAATCCTGATGTAAACCAAAACATACTGTGTTTTGTAATGCTCTTCACCCGCATATCTGTCAATACTTTATTGAAGTAAATCAACGAAAGAATAATTGAAAAAACTCTAAATACTGACAGGCTAACGGAGGAAATATCGGAGCTTTTATAGAAAATAATTGTAATTATAGTGCAACTAGTCATAAGTATTATTGTTAACTTTTTATGACTAGGTTTGTCAAAACTATAGAAGAATATAATACCTGTTATAATTGTCTCGATAATTGCCTCTATATTTTGTAAGTACAGTATATTAGGAATCAAAAACATATGAATAAGAGCATAGGTATCTTTGATGAAAAAAAAACAAAATAGATACCATATAACTCTTAGATTCCCCTTCAAGAAATGAAATCTGGAATAACCAATTATGATAGGAAGACCACTGCTTAAATAAGAAATGAAGTCAAGTGGATAGTGCTCGATAAAGCGCAATAGCCTTTCTATCATAAGTACAAGGGAGATTTTTATTGAAGAGTAAATTTATTTGGGGCAATGTTGTGGACAAGTAAATCCATCACCCACTGCTCTACCTCCTCCGCCATCTGGCATGTCTTTCATTCCTGCTTTGTCAGCATATATGGGCATGTCCTTACCCTGTGCATCTACGCCAGTTAACAGAACACGTGGTTTAAGTTGACCCTTGCCCGGTTCTGTAAGGTTACCATCGGCATCTTCCCAACGTTTGGCGTGATGAATGCGTAAACCTATGCAACCGGGCTGATCAAGCAGATATTGAACCTGATTAATGCCAAAATACTCGGAGCGTACATAATCATCATCAGCCAGGCCCACCTCTAATTTGCGCTCACGGTAGGCACCTGTCATAGTTTGAGTTTCCTGCGAGTCGAGAATGCGCCCGGCATTTTTAGTGAAAACACTCATAAAAAAAGAGGTTGAAGTTAGATAGTATAAGGTTTTTTCGGAATGGATGGAATGGGAAAGCGCACCTAAATTACAATAACTATGTCTGTATGCAACCTTTGTATCACTCCGGGTATTTTGATTAATATACTGATAAATAACTAGTTAAGCCGGATAAGATAGTTGCCAATACGTAGTTATACGTGCTAAAGTGCGGGCTTATGCCTATTTGTTTTTGATATTTAAAATCGGTGTTTCTGCGCTCAAATAGCTCTCAAGCAAGAAGCTACCTTTGTCTTATTGCTAATGAATATCTCACTCAAGTAACCATTAGTAAAGATACTTCTCATAGGTTAGGTCAATGAAAAACGCCAAGGCAGCTTGCTCTGGCGTTTTTTTATATATTCTTAAATACCACTTGGCTGGGCTACATTTATTTTAGCAAATTCAACAAGTACGCACCATAACCACTTTTGACTAGCGGCTGAGCAATAGTGGTAAGTTGTTCTGCATCTATAAATTTCATACGGTAAGCAATCTCTTCGATACAACCGATTTTCAACCCCTGCCGCTGTTCAATAACATGAACAAACTGTCCCGCTTGCATCAGCGACTCAAATGTGCCAGTATCGAGCCAGGCTGTACCCCGGTCTAGTACGCCAACTTTAAGTTTGCCCTGTTCCAGATAAACCCGATTTATATCGGTAATTTCCAGTTCACCTCTGGGCGATGGCTTAATATTTTTTGCTATTTCAACTACATTATTATCATAGAAATATAAGCCCGGCACCGCATAATTTGACTTAGCTTTCACCGGTTTTTCTTCGATAGACAGTACATTGAAATGCGTATCAAATTCTACCACGCCGTAACGTTCAGGATCGTGTACCTGATAGGCATAAACGACACCGCCATCGGGGTCGTTATTAGCCTGAAGAAGTTTAGATAAGCCCGATCCGTAGAAAATATTATCGCCCAGCACCAGTGCAACTTTATCGTCACCAATAAATTCTTCACCAATGATAAACGCCTGCGCCAATCCGTCGGGGCTGGGCTGAACAGCATAGCTGAAATTACAACCAATACGTGTACCGTCGCCAAGCAATTTTTCGAAATGCGGCAAATCGTGGGGCGTCGAAATAATAAGAATATCGCGAATACCCGCCAGCATTAGAATAGATAGCGGGTAATAGATCATCGGTTTGTCATACACAGGCATCAGCTGTTTTGAAACGGCCAGCGTAAGTGGATGAAGACGTGTGCCAGAACCCCCGGCTAAAATAATTCCTTTCATATTTCTCAGTTAGTGAATGAATGCCCAACAGATGTTGAATGAGCGCTTGACTGGGCAGGCACGGTCCGCTTTTATCTATCCGTGTACATTCCTTGGTAATAACGCTGATAAGCTCCCGAAGTCACGTTGTTTAACCAGTCCTGATTAGTCAAGAACCAGTCGACGGTTTTTTCAAGACCTTCTTCAAATTGCAGTGATGGCTGCCAACCCAGGTTATTCATGATTTTGTGGGCATCGATGGCGTAACGAAGATCGTGTCCCGCCCGGTCGGTTACGTAGGTAATGAGTTGAGCCGAAGTGCCTTCGGGCCGTCCTAGTTTACGGTCCATAATCTGGCAAAGCAGGTTAACAATATCAATGTTTTTCCACTCGTTAAAGCCACCTATGTTGTACGTTTCTCCCTGTTTACCTTTGTGAAAAACAGCATCGATAGCACGGGCATGATCAACCACAAACAGCCAGTCGCGAACGTTCTCGCCTTTACCGTAAATGGGCAGTGGCTTGTTAGTCTGAATGTTATGAATCATGAGCGGAATCAGCTTTTCGGGAAAGTGATTCGGTCCATAGTTATTCGAGCAATTAGACAGAACAACGGGCAGTTTATACGTATTGCCGTAAGCCCGTACAAAGTGATCGGAAGCGGCTTTTGAGGCCGAATAAGGCGATTGAGGATCGTAGGCTGTTTCTTCGGTAAAGAAATCTTCAGGGTTGTGAAGTGAACCGAATACTTCATCGGTCGAAACATGATAGAAGCGCTTGCCTTCGAAGTTAGGAGCCATACCCTCAGCCGCCCAGCTATCTTTTGCCGCATTAAGCAAATTCACGGTTCCAACAACGTTGGTCATCACAAACGACATTGGATCTGTAATGGATCGGTCAACGTGCGATTCAGCTGCCAGATGAATCACGCCATCGAACGACAGTTCAGTGAACATATCCACCAGAAATTTTGCGTCGGTGATATCGCCTTTGATGAATGTGTAGTTAGGTGCTTTTTCAATGTCTGATAGATTTGCCAGGTTACCAGCGTAAGTCAGAGCATCAAGATTATAAATCTGATATTCAGGATATTTAGTAACGAATAGCCGAACAACGTGAGAGCCGATAAATCCAGCTCCGCCGGTGATAAGAAGTTTCATATAAGTATCTAAGTTACATTTCGGCGTAATGCTGGCCGTACAAATATATGTATATACTACCCTTGTGAACTTAATTTCTTCTGCCATTGCCACGCATCGCGCAATGATTCAGCTAAGGAGCGATGGGCAGTCCAGCCTAATACCCGATTTGCCTTTGACACATCGCCATATACCTGTTCAACATCGCCAGCCCGGCGTGGGCCAATAGTGTAGTTTACCTTGACGCCCGTTTCCTGTTCAAACGTTTTAATCACGTTCAGAACCGTTTCACCCCGACCAGTGCCAATATTAATGACGTCGTAAGAGGAGTTTTCCTGTGACTCAATGAGTTTTTTCAGAGCCTGAACGTGCGCATCCGCTAAGTCTATTACATCAATATAATCACGAACACAGGTTCCATCAGGTGTATTGTAGTCATCACCGTATACAGTCAGGCTGGCCCGTATTCCGGCAGCTGTTTGCGTAATGAATGGAACCAGATTAGCCGGAACGCCCAATGGTAATTCACCGATTTGCGCTGATGGGTGTGCTCCGATAGGGTTGAAATACCGTAGGGCTAACGCCTTTACGGGAATCTGCGCGTGAACAGCATCACGAATGATATCTTCGCCAATAGACTTTGTGTTGCCATAGGGCGACTGCGCCGGAAGTCGGGGTGTTTCTTCCGTTACAGGCAGGTGCTCTGGTTGACCATAGACCGTGCAGGACGACGAAAATACGAAGTTTCGAATGTTGTACTGAGGCATTAACTCCAGCAGCAGTAGTAGCGAATCTAGATTGTTGCGGTAATATTTCAGCGGTTTAGCCACCGATTCACCAACGGCTTTGTGGGCGGCAAAATGAATGACACCAACCGGGGTTTCTTTCTTGAAGATGTCGGCCATTGCCGCTGCATCGTTACAATTTACCGGATAGCACGTTACGTCGCGACCCAAGATGGCCCGCAGTCCATCAAGAACTGAGCGTTCGGAGTTAGAGAAATCATCGACGATGACCGGTTCAAAACCGGCGTTAACTAGCGAAACAACCGTGTGTGAGCCAATGAAACCAGCGCCACCGGTTACTAGAATTTTGGGAGAATTGCCTGTGAGAGTCAAACCGTTTTTTATGAATTTTTTGTTACTATTTTAGTATAGCAACTCTTGAAATCAGACAAAAGTAGTATATTCAGGAGGTTTCGAAAACAGTTTTTATTCTGGGGTCACCTGACAAAGCGACACAAACCAATGAACGACAACGAATTGAAAGCCCTTATCTCGCTCCTGGACGATGAAGACCGGGAAGTCGTTGAACACGTTGAACAGCGAATTCGACAGATGGGCGGACAAATGATTCCGTTTTTAGAGTCCGAATGGGAGGGAAGTTTCAACCCCGATCTTCAAAAACGAATCGAAGAAATTATCCATGACCTTCAGTATGAATCAGTGCTGGATCGAATGCGTGACTGGAAAAATGGTGGTGCAATGGACCTTCTGGAAGGGCTCTGGATTATTGCCACGTATCAATATCCTGATCTTTCACTCGACCGATTGAAGCAGGATGTAGAGCAACTATTTTATGACGTTTGGGTTGATTTCAAGCCAGATATGCACCCGGATGAGCAAATTAAGGCGATGAACAGCGCTTTTTTTTCGAGACTTAAATTTGCGCCTAATACAAAGCATTTTCACTCGCCTGCAAACTCCATGATCAATCAGGTGCTCGAATCTCGCCGGGGTAATCCGATCACGCTTTGCGTCCTCTATATGCTCATTGCCAAGCGGTTAAATCTGCCCGTCTATGGTGTGAATCTACCAAACCTGTTCGTTTTGACGTATAAAAACAGTACTGGGGTCCAGTTCTATATTAATGTCTTTAACCGTGGTTTAGTCTTTACCACCAAAGATATTGATCAATATATTGACCAATTGAATCTTAAGCGTTTAGATACCTTCTATCAGCCTTGCACCAATGCCGATATCGTTCGGCGAGTACTTCGTAATCTGACTCTGGCTTTTGAAAAAAACGGCGATACAGATCGCGTTCGGGAAGTAGAGCAAATTCTTAATACCGTTCGAGATGATGGCGACGGGTTACCCTTATCGGACTATACACAACGGTAATGTGTGAAGGCCAGTCTACTGGCTGGTCGTGCATTTTTACATTAGTAGGCTACTGCCAATAGGCCCGGTCCAGTTTGAAAACAGCGAATGGTTAGCGGGCCAACGTTCGCCTGTGCTTCGTGGTTAGGTAAATAAACATGGCCGATCAAAGAGAGCGCTCCATCGGCAAATGGTTCAATGTATAAATGCTCGCGAAAAGTAAGCTGACGTTTTCCATAAAGCTTGTATAACGCTTCTTTCGCACACCAATAAACGGCCAGCCGGTTTGGGTTACCGGCGGCATGAACGATTTCGCTTTCCGACAAAACACGCGGTACTACCCGTCTGAACTGCTCTCGAATTGGCTCAATATCAATACCAACTGGCTGCAACCTATGCAGCACAACAGCCGCCCAGCCACTTGTATGTGAGAGGGAAATATGCCAGGGAGAATCAATTAAATGTGGTTTTCCATACTCATCCTTTTGCGAACCTCGATAAGGCATTCCCTGCGCTTCAATTAATTGCCGAAGAGCCACCCGACACGCAAGCCACTCAATTCGTTGAGATGGGTGACTGATGCTTGCTAAATCCTCCTCTTCCGACAGTGTTAGTAGTGCCCTCGCCCGCAATGTCGGTTCATCTTCGGTAATGGGCCGGAGCCTGGCTATACAGTCGCCGTTTATATCTATTTGAAAAGTCACGATCAAAAGTCGGAAGTCGTTCGAGAAAAAGAAAGGATTAACGACCTTTGATCACCAACTTGTTTTTACAATACGTGACTGTAGAGAAAATAGATACCTTCGGCGGGCACCGTGACCCGGTTTATACACTCGAACGCGGCCCGGTGGCTGAACAGTTTTTCTCAGCTGGTGGTGATGGGCAAGTTGTGAAGTGGCATCTCGATCGGCCTGATTTAGGTGAATTGGTTGCCAACGTACCAGCCTCCATTTATGCGCTGGCTTTGCACCCAACAAGTGGACTATTGTGGGTTGGGCAGAACTACGAAGGGATACACTTAATTGATACTGTCCAGAAACGGGAAGTTGCCTCACTAAAGCTAACGTCAGCGGCTATTTTTGATATCAAGTTTTACAAAAACGATGCGTTCGTCGCCCTTTCCGATGGCGTTGTTGCTGTTGTAAATACGGATCAGTTAGTAGTCAGAAAACACCTTAAAGCATCTGAGCAATCGGCGCGGTGCATAGCCATAAATCCGATTGAGCGAGAACTGGCCGTTGGCTATAGTGACAATGTTGTCCGTATTTTTGATTTGTTAACCTACGAACTTAAGCAAATTATTCCAGCGCATACTAATTCTGTATTCACCATTGCATACTCGCCCGAATTTCAATACTTGCTCACTGCCGGACGCGATGCTCATTTAAAGGTATGGGACGTTGAGAAAAAATATAGCCTACAACAGGATATTGTGGCTCATATGTTCGCTATTAATCATTTGTCATTCAGCACAAATGGTCGTTTAATTGCTACCGCCAGCATGGATAAGTCAATCAAAATATGGGATGCTGAAACGTACAAATTAGTAAAGGTTGTTGATCGGTCTAGGCACGCCGGACATGGCACATCTGTCAATAAAGTACTCTGGACGGAATACCACGAATTACTTCTCTCGTCCAGCGACGATCGTACCATTTCGGTATGGAAATTGACATGAAATAAGCTAGCTTAAATAGGATTCAGCTATTTTTCGGGCTATTTTTTGTAAAATAGGTATTATGGATGTTACTTCACCTTTATCTGTTTATACTACAACTCATTAAAACTCTTAGCGCATAAATGAAAATTACGCCCATCGAAATCCGGCAACACACATTTGAAAAAGGGTTGCGCGGCTATAGAACAGAAGATGTTGACGCATTTTTGGTTTCGTTATCTCAGGAATGGGAACGCTTAACCGGCGACTATAAAATGTTGAAGATGCAACTTGAGATTGCCGAAAAAGAGTTAGGCAAACTGAAAGAGGTAGAAATGACGCTATTTCGTACACTTAAAATAGCCGAAGATACCAGCACGCAAATTACAGATCAGGCCAATAAAGCAGGTGACAAATACATTGGCGATTCAAAGCAGAAAGCGGATGATATACTGGGAGAAGCGCGGAAACGATCAGCGTTGATGGTACAGGATGCCGAAAATCAGGCCCGCTATTTAAAAGATAACATTCTAAATGATCTGAAGTCATTAGAGCATGATTTCAAGGCTTTAGAAAGTTATAAGGAAAACTTAGGTGTCCAAATTCGTGCCCTTGCCAGTAACGCCGTTGATAGCGTAGATCGGTTCGAAAAGAAGTTTGCCAGACAAAATCTAAAAGGGAAAATTGACGAAGTTACATCACAGATTAAGGATGAATTGAAGCAGCCTGAAACGGAAGGCGGTGCTGAGACGCTATCCGAACCGAGCAACGCCCAAGCCAGCCTAGCTGATGATCTTCCTCCATTAATCGAGCGTGAAACAGCAATACCCGAAGCTATTCCGGTAGACGAAGCTGTTTCAGAAAAGCTTGATGAGGCTATTGAATCTACTCACCATGAAACAACCGAACCTGTTGCCGAAGAAGCTATTGAGCAGGACGCCCCGGAATCGGTGATGGCTGAGGTGAATATGGCTGAAGCAGCTATGACTGAACCGGAAACAGCCGAGGAGGTACCCACAAAGAAAAGTGGCTCATTTTTCGACCAGATTTAACTGACGTAAACTGTCAGTTCGCGGGAATCGCGTCAGGTATTTTCTTCAAAAACTAACGCGAGATATGGGTTGAAAATCCATACAACTTTATGGGAACAATTGCCTTAGAAGGCCTCGAGTTTTTCTCTTATCACGGCTTTTATGACGAGGAGCAGAAAATTGGCAATAAATATTCGGTGGATATTGTGGTAACGGCTGATTTTTCGGAAGCAGCCCGGCGTGATCGTTTAAGCGCCACTGTCAACTACGAAGATCTATATCGGATTACCGTCAGCGTTATGAAGCAACCAGCCCGATTGCTCGAACATATCGCCCACCAGATAATTCAGGAGATTCGAACAAAATACACTGATTTGCAAGCGGTTGAAGTCAGCGTTTCAAAGTTCAATCCGCCGATTGGGGGAGTTTGTCACAGAGCGAAGATAACGTTGAAAGAATAAAAGGAGGAAGGAATACAGACCTTATATTCCCCTTCCTCCTTTATTTCCCTTTCCTTAATTCTTCTTTTTTATACCGCCTGCTGTAGACCAGCAAAGGAAATAGACATGTGCGATGCGTCATACACGCACTCGCCATTACGAATCAGCAGCACTTGTGGCGATTCGTGTTCAACACCAAATTGGCTCTCAATTTCCTTCGAGATGGGCCGATTGGCAAGCAAGTCAAGGTAGTAAGGTTTTACCCCAAGCTGATCGTTCCAATTACGCTCCATCCGGCTAAGCGCCATCGCACTAATCGAACAAGTCGTGCTGTGTTTGAAAATTAACACGGGCTGCTTTGCTGATTCTTCCTTAATGGTATCAAGTTGAGCGTCGCTCGTTAATTTGTTCCAGTTCATTGTATCAACATACTTCTGTTGACGTAAAAGTAATTTTGATGCTGAAAAGTTCGTCAGTTCTCAGGGGTATAGCGTAGTTTTTCGGCCATCTCCGACGAGACCGCTTCTGCGTACGCGCCGTAAGCATCAACTAGGGTTCCCTTGTTTCCATTTTTGGCTTCTATGGCGTATAAAACCATCTCATCGCCGGGGTCAGTCATGCCCTCGAAACGATACACATCAACAATATCAAAGTCGGCGGGCCGCAGCTCAATATTATCGGGCTGACAATGGAGAACATCGTGTTTAAGGTTATAATCCTGGGTAAATCCTTGCTTGCGTAATTCCTCAAGGGCTTCAGTGAGTGTATCGTAGTAATGCATAGGGAAGGTGGTTTACTAATGAATTCGTAGTTTTGTCAATTATAACAAACCGCTTCTTAGCTTGTTTTCAGGATTTTATAACACCGGCATTTTTGCTTACCAAACGTTGTTGAGGTTAGTGGCGCCTTTCAATCCTAAAGCGCGGCAATGGGTTGACGGTCGGCGTAACTGGGCCAACAAATTACAAAAAGTTGCCCAAAATACAAGTCCCATCGCTTGGTTCCATGCGGCTTCACTGGGTGAGTTTGAACAGGGCCGACCCGTCATTGACGCTTTTCGGGCACAGTATCCAGACTATAAAGTTTTGCTGACTTTTTTTTCGCCTTCGGGTTATGAAGTGCGTAAAAATTATGAGGGTGCTGATTATGTGCTCTATTTGCCCGCTGATACACCCGCTAATGCCCGGCAGTTTGTTCGGCTAGTGAAGCCACAACTTGCACTTTTCATTAAATATGAGTTCTGGTATAACTATCTCCGCGAACTAAAAGCAGCCGGTGTGCCGATCATTTCTTTCTCGGCCATCTTCCGCCCAAACCAACTTTTTTTTAAACCTTGGGGCCAGTTTTACCGAAGTATGCTCAGCAACTTCGACCATATTCTGGTTCAGAATCAGGAATCGATTGATTTACTCGAACGCATTGATATAGAGAATACAACGCTCGCGGGCGATACTCGATTCGACCGGGTGGCGCAAGTAATGACTACCAAAAATGCCATTCCCCTAGCTGAGAAATTTAAAAATAACAGTCCGTTGCTCGTTGTAGGCAGCGCGTGGCAGGAGGATATGAATGTCCTGATTCCCTTTCTAAACGCTTTTACCAAACCCTTAAAAGTTATCATTGCGCCCCACGAAATTCACGATAGCGAAATTGATCGGTGGC
Source organism: Spirosoma flavum (assembly GCF_042686045.1). Lineage (NCBI taxonomy): Bacteria > Pseudomonadati > Bacteroidota > Cytophagia > Cytophagales > Cytophagaceae > Spirosoma > Spirosoma flavum. Next base: position 136,549 of record NZ_JBHUOM010000048.1, on the reverse strand, counting down.
GAAGTCAACTGATAAAATCATCTGTACGTTTTTCGCAGGCAAATGAAGCTGATATTGCTACGATTAATGTCCTTGTTGTCGATAATGTTGGCTTACTCTCATCGCTTTATCAGTACGGTGAGTTTGCTTACATTGGTGGAGCGTTCAAGCAGGGACTGCATAATATTTTAGAAGCCGCTACCTTTGGGATGCCGTTGTTTTTTGGACCAAACTATGAAAAATTTCAGGAGGCCGTTGATTTAGTTGACGAAGGTGCGGCTTTCCCGATCAGCAACGTAGCCGAACTGACATTGGCGTTCACTAAACAATACGAAGATTCTGCGAAAGCTGCTCAAATCAGCCGCCAGTATGTGCAGCGGAACATTGGCGCAACAGCAAAGGTTATGGACATTATACAGACTTTATTATCGACTGGGCGAACGTAGTGATTAGTCACGCGAATGGCAGCCCGGTCATTCACCCATTCTAACTTGCAAAACGGCTTAGTCATGCGTTCCACCGGCTCCTGGTACGAAATTCGTAACCCAGACGGACATATTTTTCAGGGTCGGCTGAAAGGAAAATTCAAATTAAAAGGTCTCAAGGTCACGAATCCGATTGCCGTGGGTGACCGCGTGCTATTTGAGGTTGAGGATAAGGTCGAAAATACGGCCATTATCAGCGACATTCTGCCCCGCGACAATTACATCATCCGGCAATCAGTCCACAAAACGGCACACGGGCATATGTTGGCGGCTAATCTCGACCAGGCGGTATTGCTGGTAACGCTGGCCATGCCACGTACTTCATTGGGTTTCATCGACCGCTTCTTAGTTTCGGCGGAGTCATTTCGTATTTCAACGACGATTGTTTTCAACAAATCCGACATTCTGAATGACGAAGGGCTGGAATTTCAACAGGAGATTATAGACTTGTATGAGCGCATTGGCTATAACTGTCTATCAACTTCAGCCACTGAAGGTGTAGGTGTCGAGGCATTCCGGCAATTACTTGATCATAAAATAACCTTGCTGGCAGGGCATTCGGGCGTGGGCAAATCGTCGCTTGTCAATGCCATTGAGCCTACGCTGAACCTACGGACGAAAGAAGTGTCAACGTTTGCCAATAAAGGCGTTCATACGACGACATTCGCCGAAATGTTCGAGTTAGCGCCTGAAACCTATATTATTGACACGCCAGGCATTAAAGAACTTGGCCTGATGAACACAGCGAAAGAAGAAGTTAGTCATTACTTCCCCGAAATGCGTGACCGGTTAAATCAGTGCCGTTTTCATAACTGTCTGCATTTCAACGAACCCGGATGTGCTATTAAACTTGCTGTAGCCGAAAACGAAATTGCCGAAAGCCGCTATATGAGCTATTTAAGCATGATTGAAGGCGGAGACAACAGGAGGTAACTGTACTGTGGGCGGAAGCCCACATAGCCAAAAGCAAAACACAGGCAGTGTGATTATTAGCCTTTAGCTACGCGGGCTTCTGACCACGATACATTAATTCGTCATGGCGGCCAGCAAATCGGCTTGCGTGATAATGTGTACCTGATCCTTCTCATCACGAACGAGCAGGGCTTTATTGTCGCGGTCGATCAATGAGGAAAGAGCATCGATGGTATTGTCCAGACCCACAAACTTGAACGGCTTATCCATTATAGCATTGACAGGGTAATCTTTCACCGTTGGGTCTTCGATGAGCCGGTTTAAAATCGTTGAGTCGGTTAGGCTTCCTACAATATGCCCGGTTTCGTCTGTGACCGGAATCTGCGAAATGCCGTATCGATTCAGGACGTGGATTGCCTGACTAATTGAAACACCTGAACCAATTGTTGTCAATTGGGAGTTTGACAGATCACCCCGACCGTTTTTGTGGTGAATGATGTCGCGGGCGGTTTTGAACGCGCGATCTTCCAAAAAGCCGTGGTCCTTCATCCATGTATCATTGTAAATTTTGGCAAGGTAACGGGTGCCGTGGTCAGGCAGTAGAATTACCATAACGTCATCATCGGTGAGATTTGCCTTCGCCCACTCCAGTGCGCCATGCACTGCCGTACCACACGACCAACCCACAAACAGACCTTCTTCGCGCGATAGCCGGCGGGCCATTATAGCCGCATCTTTATCGGTAACTTTCTCAAAATAATCAATCAGGCTGAAATCCACGTTTTTGGGCAGGATGTCTTCGCCGATACCTTCCGTCAGATACGGATAAATTTCACCTTCGTCAAACTGACCCGTTTCCTTATACTTTTTGAATACGGAACCATATGTATCCAGTCCAACTGAAATAATATTCGGGTTCTGTTCTTTCAGGAATTTCGACGTACCGCAAATGGTGCCACCTGTGCCAACGCCTGCCGCGAAGTGGGTGATTCTGCCGTCGGTGTCGCGCCAGATTTCAGGGCCAGTGGTTTCGTAATGCGCGGCTGTGTTGGCAGGATTGTCATATTGGTTGGGATACAACGAATTCGGAATGTCGCGGTTGAGTTTTTTGGCGACCGAATAATAGGAGCGAGGGTCATCGGGCGAAACGTTTGTGGGGCAAACAACGACCTCCGCACCCACCGCCCGCAGAATGTCAATCTTCTCCTGCGACTGTTTGTCGGCCATCGTGAAAATGCATTTGTAGCCTTTGCCAATAGCCGCCAGTGCCAGCCCCATGCCTGTGTTGCCGCTGGTGCCTTCAATGATAGTGCCTCCGGGTTTCAGCAAACCCTGCGCTTCAGCATCCTCGATCATCCGAACAGCGATGCGGTCTTTCACCGAATTGCCGGGATTAAAATACTCGACTTTTGCCAGAATTGTGCCCCGTATTCCCTTCGTGACTTTGTTGAGTTTCACCAACGGCGTATTGCCAATGGTATCTATAATTGAATTGTAATAATTCATATCTGTTGAGTTTTGTTGTATTGAGTAAGAAACGCGACGACTTGATTGTGGAAGTGTTTAAAACTGTCAGATCGTTGTAACAACCAATCAATATCGAAGCTTTTGGATAGCTCATCAACAACTGGATTTGATAGTTCGTTGGGTGGGTCTTCGTAACCATACAGTATAAATTTGACTTTCTTACGCGGTTGAGAGTCCAACGAGATGTTCTTTGTTAACGCAGGATTGTCTTTTTTGTACTTTAGATACCAAAGCCAATGCTCTATGCACTGCACCGGAAGCGCAATTAAAAGTTTGTCGATCTGCTCTTTTGCAAAATGCGTATAGCGCTCATCGAATTCCTGCGGCTGTATACTATCGACATCCCGCACAACGAAAAACACCTGATGCTCATACCACCCAAAACCAGTTCGGGCGACTATAGCAAACTTGGTATCAACTTGCTTTTTATTATTAGCTCTAAACTTTTCACAAAATGCCTCATCTCGTTCGAAAAGCACCGTATCAGAAAAGTGATTCAAATAATTATGAAGGAAGATTTTATGCGCGTCATCCTCGCCATAAAATCCATATTTAAGCTGTTTCATGAGGTACGCCACCTAAAAAGCCAATTGTCCAATATTCACCCAATGCATCTGTGTAATGGACTGGCGGTATACCTAATTCAGCATTTTTTTGATTTGCTGGCTCTATAATATCCTGTTGTAAGTTTTTGACGAACGTAGCGCCATCATCATCTTTATCAAAAACAAATACACTTTCAGGTGACTCAGCAAATTCGTCCAATAACATTGGGCTGTGCGTCGTCATAATAACCTGAATGTCTTTTTCAGCTACTAGGCGACGAATAAAATTCATTATTTCCTGAATTCGGCGCGGGTGAATACCTTTTTCAGGCTCTTCTAATATAAGAAGTTTGGGCGGATTGGGTTGGTTGACGATACAAAGCAGAGCGATGAAGTAAAGGGTGCCTTCTGAGAGTTCATCAGCCCAGTATGTTATTCCTAAATTACCATTAGTTAAACCAAGCCGCTTGAAGGAATTGCTAGGAAATAATTCTTTTAATTCTTTCGTAGGCGAGGCATCATCCAGACTAACTTCATCAAACTCAGGAACGCAAGTACGCAAATCAGCTTGAATTCGATCAAAAACACTTTTTCTATACTTATTACCCAGCATTCTATCTAGAAAACCGATCAGATTCGAGGCATCAACATTTACCGTTTCAGCTAAGATGCCCACAGGGCCGGGTTGAATGAGCTTATTAGGGTCAGGTTTATAAATCTGAGCGCCTAAAAACAACTGTTCCAACTCTCGCTGTCCTTGTATATTAGGAACCACGCCGTTCCCTGAGAATTCTACTCTAGAGTTATAAACCTTATAGGACGATTCTTCTGAGTAAAAATTATAAGTTACGTCTATATGAACTGGGTCTTCATTATCATCAGTAAGAAAAATTTGAGTAGAGTTACCCATGCGATTAAACGTCAGCGCAACATCTTGTCTTTGTGGAAAAGCTCGGTAATTTACCTTTAAATACTCCAGCGCCTTCAAAAAATTCGTCTTGCCTGAGTTGTTCGGGCCGATTAATAAATTGACTTTTTGAAGGTCGAGCGTGACGTCTTTTAGGCTCTTGAAGTTCTGGATGGAAACGCGCTTGAGCATGGTCGGTAGCGGTTAATAGCGGTAAGCGTATTGGTGTGTAAGGTAATTAGTTAAGTTGGCTATTGGCTTACTTGCCCATTTGTGTTGCCCGCATCAACACCGTGTTGTCGGGGTCAATCATTACCGAGGCTGGTTTTGTTGCTAGTGGGATGGTAAACGTTTGTGTTTGCTCAGTCATGGTCAGGCGGGCGGTACGAGAGAGTTCGCGTCCATTACTTCCATGAATACTGAACGTAAGCGGCACAACAAAAAACGCGCCGGTGCGCTGCGCCTGCCGAACATCAATGACCAATGCCTTCTTTGCGGCATCGTACCGCGAACCCCAAACGATGTCGGGATAGCCGGGTTGATTAAGCCATTGCTGAAAAAACTGCCCTAATTTCTTGCCCGAAACGTTTTCCATAACGGCCTGTAAGTCGCTGGTTTGAGCATTGGCATTCCTAAATTTCTCGTAGTAAGCCCGTATGCCTTTCCAGAATATATCGTCGCCGAGTTCATGCCGCAGCATGTGCAGTACCCAACCGCCTTTCTGATAAGAGTTTGGATTAAGCAAATCCATCAAATTAGATGTGGTCGAATCGACAATGGTGCCCTTTGGTTTCAGGGATGTATAGCGGAAAATCTGATTCTTATTCTGATTTAGTACGGTGTTGAGTGTGTCTTTACCATAGGCATGTTCGAGGTAAAGGGCCGAGAAATAGGTGGCAAAACCTTCACTCAGCCACAGTTGCGACCAATCAGCTTCGGTAGCGGAGTTTCCAAACCACTGGTGCGCAATTTCATGAGCCAGCAAAGCCTCTACGTCAGAGTCTTTCTTCCCGACGATCACTTTTTCATTATAGAAAATGCAACTGGCATTTTCCATCCCACCAAAAATTGTGGTGGACTCAACGTTAGCAAGCTTCTCGTAAGAATACGGCCCGATCTTGTCGATGAAGTACTGTAAAATTTCTTTGGCCGGACGGTAATCAACAAACCCCTTCTGACTATCGTTGGGGTAAAGCCAGCTTTGCACAGGCACGCCACTAACCTCGCCAACCTCTTCAACAGCGAACTTGGCCGCCCCAATGACCATCACCTTTGTTGGAATAGGCGTATTTTCCTGCCAGCGCGTCAGCTTCTTACCGTTTGGCAAATTGGTCTCTCCCAGAAACTTCCCGTTGGCAATGATGCGGTATGTGGCCGGGGCATTAACCGTAAATGAACAGGTTGCTTTGTCGGATGGGTGGTCTACCACGGGTAGGTAATTACGGGCGTTGTTGGGCCAATTGTCGCCAAAAAATGTCCGATCACCAAACTTGTTTCGGCTGATAATCAATCCTTTAGACGGTGTGCCATCATACCGGATAACTACCTCGGTGGGCTGATTGGGAGCCGCTGGCAGATTGATAAATACCCGGTCATTACGCTGGCTAAATGGAGCAGTCTTACCATCGGGCAAGCTTACCGAACGCACCCGCATACCCGTCTGAGCCGAATCTCGTGAGCTAATCAAGTCAAACCAAACTGTCTGACGGTCATCAGCACGCGTGAAACGGATTGTCGTTTCGCCCTGAATCTGGTTAGTTGAGTCACTCAGCGTGAGCGAAAACGCGTAATTCTGCACATCGACACCGGGCTGGGTGTACCGGGTAGCATTGCTTGGTAACTGGGCTTGAGCAGTGGTAATGGTCAACAATGCCAGTAGCCCAGCTAAAAATTCTTTCCTCTGTTTTTTCATTCTTCGTTATTCCTTTATTTCCTGACACAATTCAATTAACACCCCATTTGTGCCTTTCGGATGCAGGAAACAGACTAATTTATTATCAGCTCCATGTTTGGGGACTTCATTCAATACTGTAAATCCCTCGGTTCTCAACCGGTCCATTTCAGCCAGAATATCCTCAACTTCAAAGGCAATGTGGTGAATTCCCTCCCCTTTTTTCTCCAGAAATTTTGCAATTGGGCTATCGGGGTTAGTCGCTTCGAGCAGTTCGATTTTGGTCTGATTTACGGTAAAAAACGAGGTATTTACCCCTTCTGATGCGACTGTTTCGGCTTTGTATGGCTGAACATTCAGCAGTTTGGCAAATATTTCATTCGATGCGGCTATGTCGCGGACCGCAATCCCGATGTGTTCGACGTTGGTAAGCATGGGTAACTAAAGAACTTTTCCGTTTGGCCGAAAGTTATAGAGAATAGCATTGATATGCGTCAATTTCGACTCGATTACAACTATGGTTACTGTTTCAGAAATCGCAAAGAACAAGATTGTTGAACTCCGTCAGAAAGACGGTCTTACTGAAAATACGGCCATTCGCGTCGCTGTAGAAGGTGGCGGATGTTCGGGATTGATGTACGATCTTCAATTTGATGCGACGCAGCAACCGAACGACCATCTTGTTGAAGATAAAGGAATTAAGATTTTAGTAGACCGCAAAAGTTTACTTTATCTTGCTGGTACTGAGCTTGATTTTTCAGACGGTTTGAACGGCAAAGGCTTTCAGTTTAAGAATCCCAATGCAACGCGCACTTGCGGCTGCGGAGAAAGTTTTGCTGTATAAGCTGGGTAAATTACACCGGCAACCCGGTAAAATTTATCGGATTTAAATGATTTTCTTGATTTTTCAAAGAAGCCAACCCTACACAAGGTTGGCTTCTTTGTTTTTATACCTTATTGCATCACCAGATAGTTGCTGAGATTTCTGAAGTGACTAGTTTAATCTTATAAATTCTGCCGGGTTGCCGGTGCAATTCACATGACACCAAAGCCTGTTAGTCACTCGCGTACCACTCTTACGGAATTAATGATTCCGTCATACGCCAACTTTGGTGGTCGTGTACACGGGGGCATATTATTATCGTTGATGGATAAAGTAGCCTATGCATGTTCAGCCAAACATGCGGGTCAATATTGCGTAACCGTATCGGTGGATGGGGTTAATTTTCGGCAACCGGTAGATGTGGGTGAGCTTGTTTCGCTGATGGCGTCGGTCAATTATGTTGGCAGAACATCGCTGGTGGTCGGCATTAAAGTTATCGCCGAGAATGTGAAGTCGGGGACCGTAAAGCATACGAATACGTCGTATTTTACGATGGTTGCCAAAGACGATGCTGACCAGCCAACTGAAGTTCCTCCCCTTCTGCTCGAAACACCTGACGATGTCCGGCGTTTTCTGGAAGCTATTAAACGCAAAGAACTTCGGGCATCCTTCGGTGAGCATTTCGATAATGCCAAAACGCGGATGCTTCTTGCCGAGAACATCGGTAAATTATCTAGTGAGCGCTGTCAAATCACCGATGAACTAAGGGCACAATTATGATTATTTTTTGTCATTCCGACGCAAAAGGAAGGAGAAAAATCATAACTCTCCTCTAACGATTTTAGCTCCAGTTACCATGTTGGCCAACTTTTGTTTGGCGGCCCAGCGTGCCGTTTGGCTTAATCCACAGTCGGGTGCAACGGCTAACTTCTCGGCGGGGACGTAGGGGAGGCATTTACGAATACGCTCAGCTACATCTTCAGGCGTTTCGATGTAATAACTTTTCACGTCAATCACACCTACGGCCACATCGAATTTCTCAGCAAACCGTTCAAGAAGATGTACTTCAGCAAAATTCAGAATGGTCATTTCGGAATGAAGTTCATCGACCGTCATATCCAAAAAATCTGGGAGCATTGGTGCGATGGTCTTTTTGCCTACCGACCGGCCCTTATAATTCCCGAAACAGAGATGCATGGAAAGCCTGGTTTTCCCCACACCCGGCGCAACTGTCCGGTTGAAGATATCGACGAAGCGTTTTGTATCTTCACGGTAAGCATAACACGACATCGACGGTTCATCCACGCAGATTTCCGGTACGCCGAGGGCAACTAAATCAGCAATTTCTTTATTAACCAGGGGTAATAATGCCTCTGTTACCTCCCAGCGGTCCTTGTATAAACTGCCTGGCAACAAACGTCCACTAAGGGTATAAGGGCCAGGAATAGAGACCTTCAAGCCTTGTCCCGCTGGTGCAAGCCGTTTTAAACGTAGGTACTCGGCAACAACGCCTAAACCTTTCGGAGCTGTTAGTTGCTCAATAATGTTGTGTTTACCCCGCTGGTCATGCGCAGGCGGACCAAACTTACGTAACTCGGTTTCGCTATTCTGGATACCGTTAATGTAGCCGTAAAAGGACAGATTAAAGTCGAAACGGGTCTGTTCGCCATCGGTAATAATGTCCAACCCGGCTGCAACCTGATCATGAACAGACGCTATTACGGCATCATCAATCATCTCATTGATATCCGCCGGGCCAAAATGCTGAAGGTTCTGACTGGAAAAGTCAAGCCAGCCAGGAAATGGCATTGAGCCGACAACTGTGGTTTTGATAGGAACAGCCTGCAAAATTGTAAGGGTTAAATTCAACTACTTGGATACAACTCACCTTCGCTGTTGACTATCTCGTCCTTTAAATCGCTACCTCAACTAACTTCGTGTAAACTACCGCAAATCCACTACTTCAACACCCTTATATTTCGATTTGTCGAAGACGAAAAAGGAATCTGGGGCATTCACGTTAGGTACAAATTTGGTGATGTTATAAGACGTTTTCTTTCCGTCTTTGTTGAGAAGTACCCAGTTGCGAATCGACTTGTCTTGTTTGTCAACCGAGATTTGCACTGTCTTGATAGCACTTTTGGAGCGGTTGGATGTCAACTCGATTACTTCAAGTGTGCGGCCAGCCAGCTTCTGCTCTTTTAGGAAACGATAGTCGAAACCGCGTTTATAAATAGTGTAAATCTGTGTTGGATTTAGTTCGCCGTTTGCACTGGCGTCATAGTCCTGCACGTTTACTTCGTTCGATTCTTTGATATAGGTTGACATTGTTTTGCCGTCCGTAAATACCTCCTGTCCACCCAGCAACAAGCGGAATTTTTCGTTTTTTACCGTCAAATCACCTTTGTACGATTCCTTTGCATCGGCACCCGCGCTGGCAAATGTGAAGGTCGCCTGATATGATTTTAGCGACTTATACTGTTTACTCATCGCATCCAGAATAGCCTGCGCTCGTTTATCTTTCTGAGCAAAAGCAGGTAGCGTCATCACGAACGCCAAAATTATCATCCAAATTATTTTCTTCATTTTATTAGTATTACTCGTCAATACAGGTTGCCAGACTCGTGTGTATAATAAGCCTGTATATTGTTCTTAGACGGGAAAGTAAGGGGAAAAGTTTAATAATAGACAATTGGCTTCACTAGCCTGCCTACTCCACGTTAATTACTCTCCTTTTAAACGCTTCAATATTTCTTCTAATGATTGCAAGTCCTGCACAAGTACATCCCGGGCTTTGCTTCCCTCAAAAGAACCGACAATTCGGGCAGCCTCCAACTGGTCAACTAATCGCCCGGCGCGGTTATAGCCAAGTTTGAGTTTGCGCTGAATCAATGACGTACTTCCCTGCTGATGAATAACGATAAGTCGGGCTGCTTCGTCGAACATCGGGTCACGATTGGCCATATCCACATCCTTTTCGTCGCCCTGACCACCATCGTCACCTACAAATTCGGGTAGAAGATAGGCATCGTCGTAGCCGCGCTGATTGCCCACAAACTCGCAGATATCTTCAATTTCGTTGGTATCAACAAACGGGCATTGTAAGCGGATAATGTCGGAGTTAGACGAAAGCAGCATATCACCCATGCCGACCAATTGCTCGGCACCACCCGCATCTAAAATTGTCCGTGAGTCAATTTTAGAGGTAACTTTAAACGAGAGTCGCGCTGGAAAGTTGGCCTTAATTAAGCCTGTAATAACATTTACGGAAGGTCGTTGTGTGGCTACAACCAAGTGAATACCAATGGCGCGTGCCAGCTGGGCCATGCGGGCAATTGGTTGCTCTACTTCCTTACCGGCAGTCATCATCAGGTCGGCCAACTCGTCAATAATTAAGACGATATACGGTAGGAAACGATGGCCTTTTTCGGGGTTGAGCCGTCGTTTCACAAACTTCGCGTTGTATTCTTTCAGGTTCCGACAACCAGCATCTTTGAGCAGGTTATAGCGGTTATCCATCTCGATACACAGCGAATTAAGTGTATTGACCACCTTCTTCGTATCCGTAATAATAGGCTCTTCGGCGTCGGGTAATTTGGCTAGAAAATGCCGCTCTAATTTGTTGAATAAGGTTAGTTCTACCTTTTTTGGATCGACTAAGACAAGTTTAAGTTGCGAAGGGTGCTTTTTGTAAATAAGCGACGTCAGCAATACGTTCAGGCCAACAGACTTACCCTGCCCCGTTGCCCCGGCCATAAGTAAATGGGGCATCTTGGATAAATCGGCCACGTAAATTTCGTTCGAGATGGTTTTCCCTAGTACGATAGGCAGATCGAACTTATTGTTGTTGAAAACGTCGCTCGTAATAACCGAACGCATCGAAACCATTTCGCGGTTTTTGTTGGGCACCTCAATTCCGATAGTACCCATACCGGGCATAGGGGCGATAATTCGAATACCAAGAGCCGACAAGCTCAGCGCAATATCGTCTTCCAGGCTTTTGATCTTGGAAATCCTAACTCCTTTCGCGGGTATGATTTCGTAAAGCGTGACGGTGGGACCGATGGATGCCTGAATGGAATCTATTTCGATGCCGAAGTTGCGCAGTGTCGTTTCGATTTTCTCTTTGTTAAGCGTTAACTCATCGTCCGAAACCTGAGCTTTGCGGCTATTCGGGTAATCGGTTAGTAGATCAGGGATTGGATATTGATACTGTGGCAGGTCAAGGGTTGGGTCATACAACCCATGAGCCGCAACTAAATCATCTTCGTCAAGTGGGTCTGGCTCAAATGTAGGCGCGGGTGTTGCACTAAGCTCTTCAGTGCCAGATAAGTTATCCGTTACGGACTCACGGTTTTTAATCGTGAGCGTAACGCCTGTCGTTTGAGCAATAACTTCGGGCAAGGCCACTTCCGGCTCAATGGTAGTCGCTTTCGTTACAAACGTATTGACCGGCTGCGCAGGTGATGGTTCTGTTTCTGAAGAATCTACGGGCTCTAACTCCTCCTCCTCTGGCTCTGGCTCAAATTCGCTTTCGGCATAGGTCTGTAGTGGATCAGTTGATCGACGTTTTTCTCTGGTTGGATCAGCAGGACGGGCAAAGTTCGGCATTGTTATATTCCGAACATCGAAGAAATAAACAACAAAGAAGAAGAGTAAAAAGGCAATAAAGGCCAGATTTCCCCAACCAAACAGACTGTATAAAGCCGAGTTGATTTCGTAACCAATGCCTCCGCACCAGACGCTGGCAGTTTCAGCCGAGTTTGTAACGAGTACAATATAACCCAACATAAGACTGCACCAGACTGCCGCAAATAGTAACGCCGTCGTTGCGCGGCTTAACGGTAGCAACTCACTTCCAAACGTTAGTTTATAACCTGACAAAAACACAATGATGGGTAGAGCCAATGCACCCACACCAAACCAGCGAAAAACGAAAACCTGAGCCACATAAGCCCCAACCAGACCAACCCAGTTGCGCGTTTCGGCTCCGGCTTCGACTAATGGTTCAGAAAAAGCTGCTCCCACTACACTTTGATCGGCTGAGCCATTCATAAGGTATGATATAAAGGCTACCATTAAGCCTATGGCCAATCCCATCAATAATACACCCAGCGTTAAGGTGGATCGTTGATCGGTAAACCAACGGTCTAGCGCGGCTCCCCAGTTGAATGAAGGGGATTTGGAGCGACCAGACGATGCGTTTCCATCTCTGTTTATTCGTGGACGAGGTTCACTACGGTCAGCAGGTCGTCGGATTGTATTTTGACGGGGTGATGTGGTTGGTTGTGCCATGCGACGGGTTAGAACGGTAGCTACTGGTAAATTTCCCACTTTTTAACGAGAAACCGCGATAACAAGGGGTGTAGAGAGGCAAAATTTTACCAGCCGGATAATTGCGGTGTAGACTCTTTATCCAGATGTCTACTGATGGGAATTTACCTATATGACGAATAGGGATTTTACGTCTCTACATTGCCTTCAATAAAGCCTGATTAATTCGTTTGGCTAGACCTGGTCCTTCGTAGATAAAACTGGTATAAATCTGCACTAAGCTGGCTCCGGCACCAAGCTTTTCTTGCGCGTCCTGCGCTGAGGCAATGCCGCCAACACCAATAATCGGGAACGCTCCACCCGATTGCTGATGCAAATACCGAATCACTTCCGTTGCCCGGTTGCGCAGAGGAAGACCACTAACGCCACCAGCGCCCATCTGGTCAACGACGGTCGGATTGGTTGCCAGTCCATCACGGCTAATTGTTGTGTTAGTTGCAATAATACCGGCAATGCCCGTTTCGGATATAATGGTAATAATATCATCTAACTGCCCATTGGTCAGATCGGGGGCAATTTTTAGAAGAATAGGTTTAGGTGCTGACTTTTGGCGATTTTCCTGTTGCAAAGCGGTCAGGAGCCTTGTAAGTGGCTCGCGTTCCTGTAGATCACGCAATCCGGGTGTGTTTGGTGAACTAACATTGACGACGAAATAATCGACTGCCTCGAATAACTCTCGAAAACTTAGTAGATAGTCATCCAGCGCATTTTCATTGGGTGTGTCTTTATTTTTGCCAATATTTCCACCAACAATGACGTTGCGCCCGCCCCGGTTTTTGGCAAACTGACGAAGGCGTTCAGCCGCTGGACCAACACCTCTATTGTTGAAGCCCATGCGATTAAGTAAGCCACTGTCGGCTTTCAGGCGGAACAAGCGCGGGCGCAAATTACCCGGCTGAGGGCGGGGGGTCACCGTACCAATCTCAACGAATCCGAATCCTAAGTCGCTTAGTTCACTAACCAATTCGGCGTTCTTATCGAACCCAGCCGCTATACCTATCGGATTCGGGAATGTCAACCCAAATACAGTGCGAGCCAACCGTTTATCCTCTACAACATATAGCTTCCGGCAGATAGCGGAAACCCCAGGGATTGCCAGGGCCAGTTGTAAAAGTCGGGTAACGGTATGGTGAATTGTTTCGGCATCGAAGCGGAACAGTATTGGCAGAATAAAATGCTTGTACATAAATGCAAAGATAGCGTAGTACGGACCGTCTCGGTAGGCACTACGCTATCTTTCTGATACCCGCTGGCTAAGACAGCCAGTACTCCGTTTAGCCAAACAAGTCTGATGATAGATAGCGGTCGCCCCGGTCGCAGATAATGCAGACAATGACCCCCGAGTCAAGCTCCTGCGCCAACTGGATGGCCGCATGAACGGTTCCACCACTGCTCATACCGGCAAAAACTCCCTCAACATTCGCCAGTTTTCGGGTCATGATGGTGGCTTCGTCGGACGAAACTTCCATGATACGATCTACCCGCTGAGGTTCGAAGATTTTGGGTAAGTATGCTACTGGCCACTTTCGAATACCTGGAATAGACGAACCATCTGTAGGCTGACAACCCACAATCTGCACATCTGAATTCTGTTCTTTCAAATAGCGCGATGTACCCATGATAGTGCCCGTTGTGCCCATTGAGGAGACAAAGTGCGTAATCTGGCCTGCTGTATCGTGCCAGATTTCAGGTCCGGTAGTTCGATAATGGGCTAGATAATTATCCGGATTGGTGAATTGGTTGAGCACCAAATAGCCACCCTTTTGCACCTGCGCATCGGCGTAGTCGCGGGCATTTTCTATGGTTTCAGTCAGAATGACTTTGGCACCGAAAGCTTCCATTGTCAGAACACGTTCGCGGGTTGAGTTTTCGGGCATAACCAACTCAATAGCAATGTCATAGAGCCGAGCAATCATGGCCAGAGCAATTCCCGTGTTACCGCTTGTTGCTTCAATGAGGGTCATGCCCGGTTTGAGTTCACCTCGAGATAAGGCACCCTGAATCATACTTACAGCAGCTCGGTCTTTTACACTGCCACCAGGGTTATTGCCTTCAAGTTTGCCGTATAATTTAACATTTGGATTTGGATTTAGTCGGTTTAACTCAACCAATGGGGTATTACCGACCAAATCAAGCAGGGTTGCCATGCTGATTTGTAAAAAAATTGTCTTTAGCTATCAAGGAGAAAGACGTTTAATAAGTTCGCGACTTGTATTATGCCTGCATGATTAGCTGTTGAAAATAGGCCAGTAGTAAACTATTCCCTACCCGGATCTAGGTATTTTTCAGTTGCCGGGTCATTTTTCAAATAGTATCTAATTGCTTGATACTGAATTTTTTGTAAACTTGCTATTATGGTGCCTGATGATTGGGTTTGTTGTAGACCATCCCCTTCATGTTCCATTTATTCACACCTCTAAATAAGTCAATAGTATGAAATTACCTCTTGTTACGCGTCCTCTGTCCAGAGTAAATGTTGAACAACTTGCGGATCAGTTTTCTATGTCTGATCTAACGCTTCCGTTTTGGGGGTATAGAAAAAAAATGCCAATGCACCGTATTGTGCGGTTAGAGGGCGAAGGAAATTACACTCTGTTTCATTTCGCCGATGGCAGCCAGCTTATCGTGTCACTAACATTAAAGAAAATGGAGAGTCGGCTGTCCCCCAAAGTGTTTGTTCGTCCGCATAAAAAAAATATCATTAACCTATTGTATTTGGAGGGTATTCATCCTGACCGGCAACAAATGAGTGTAAGTCTCGTGAATGGCGACCGAATAGACGTGTCACGTCGGAAGGCAAGTCTGTTTATTAAGCAGGTGCAGGGATTTCAGCAAGAACTACTGACAATCAACTCGTTGGCTGTTGCATAGTAGTTTTAAAATTGCCTGATCAACTAATAAGAAAGGCGTTTCACCACATGGTGAAACGCCTTTCTTATTAAAAAAATAAGTTTACTTCTTCAGCTTTTCCAACTCTTCATCCCGCAAAGGTTTGCGAAGAATTTTGCCAACATTAGATTTCGGCAATTCATTGCGGAATTCAATAACGCGAGGTATCTTATAGGGAGTCAGGTTTTCCCGACAGAATGCCTTGATAGTTTCAGCTGTAAGGTTCGGATCTTTTTTGACGACGAAAATCTTGACTACTTCCGTCGATTTCTCATCAGGAATGCCAATGCAGGCTACTTCGAGCACACCAGGGCACTGAGATACAACGTCCTCAATCTCATTAGGGTAGACGTTGAACCCTGACACTAGAATCATGTCTTTTTTGCGGTCGACAATTTTGAAAAAACCGTCTTCATTCATCACGCCAATGTCGCCAGTTTTAAACCAATCGCCCATCATGGACATCGCGGTTTCTTCGGGTCGTTTGTAGTACCCACTAAATACCTGCGGACCACGTGCTACAATTTCACCAGCTTCGCCAATGGGAGCATCAGTACCATCTTCGCGAATGATTTTCATATCGGTACTAGGCCAGGGAACCCCAATCGTACCAACGCGCACAGTGCCGTCGATGGGGTTAGAACAAAGCACTGGTGATGTTTCTGTTAGACCGTAACCTTCGCAGGGAGTATTCCCGGTGAGTTTGGTCCAGCGTTCAGCCACGGTCGTTTGCAGGGCCATACCACCCGCCGAGGTAACTTTCAAATGGCTAAAATCTACTTCGCCAATTCGAGCGTTGTTAAGCAGCCCATTATATAAGGTATTGACTCCTGTAAAAGCCGTGATTTTGTACTTTTTCAAGTCGTCAATAAATGCATTCATGTCGCGTGGATTCGTAATCAGCAAGTTCATGGCTCCGCTTTTTAAGGCAGCCAGGGCGTTTGTCGTTAGGGCGTAAACATGGTAAAGCGGTAAAGCCGCAACAATAATACCTTCTCCATCAGGCACGCCCCCCGGTTTCATCCAGAAATCCTGACACTCAACATTTGATATAATATTTCGATGTGTCAACATCGCACCTTTCGAAACGCCCGTTGTGCCACCCGTATACTGAATAAACGCCAAGTCAGTATTCTTAATAGACACTGATTTGAACGGCTGGCTGCTTCCCCGGTTCAGCGCATCGCTGAAAGAAATGGCATCGGGTAGATGATAAGCAGGAACCAGCTTTTTTACATACTTAACAACAGCGTTGACGAGTTGCTTTTTTGGAAAGCCCAATAGATCGCCTAGTTGAGTGATAATGACATGCTTAATATCAGTACGGTCCAGGATTTTTTCTAAATGGCTGGCAAAGTTGCTCAGGATCACAATGGCTTTTGCCCCGGAGTCCTTAAACTGATGTTGCATTTCGCGGGGTGTATACAGCGGGTTTGTATTAACCACCGCCAAGCCCGCCCTTAGAGCACCAAACATAGCCACTGGATATTGCAGCGAGTTGGGCATCTGAATAGCAATACGATCCCCTTTTTGGAGCTTCAAATCGTTCTGCAAAAATGAAGCAAACTGTGCTGATAAAGTATCCAACTCACCGAATGTAATCTGTTTACCCATGCAGGCATAAGCTGGCCGGTTAGTAAACCGCCGGAAGCCGTCTTCCATCAAAGCGGCCAGCGATGAATAGGCATCAGGATTTATTTCGTTCGGCACCTGTTTTGGATAAAACTGACGCCAGGGATATGGATTTAGTGCTGATTTTGTGTTCATGTAGCGTGTATGTTTTAAAGCAAAAACGAATTCATTTTCCCTGCCTGTGATTAACAGAGCGGTATAGCTTCTAGTGAAATCATTGATGCGTACAACAAAACTAAGGAAATTGTTCAATCCTTGTTGGTCACGTTTAAAACCTTTCTGTAAAGCTCGTATGGGAACGGTAAGGCTACATATGTCTTATCGTTCCCATACGAGCCGTTTACGTACTTATTCCGCCATTCGTACCAAAATGGCAGCCATCGTGCAACGTCAGACCTTGTCCTTTCGTCATTAGACTGACGCTTACACAGCGTTTAAGTTAAGAAAAGAGTGCGGAAACGCCGGGCCAATCATGTGTTCGGCGTTTTTTGACTATATGAAAGATAACAAAAATTTCTAGCGTTATTTTAGAAATTAGGATTCAAGAACGTCTCTTAGCGGTTAAAAATAATCAAATCTATCACTTGGCGTATTTTCTCCTACCTTTGAAAGTCACCTTCTTTTGAGCTATGCAAAACCTTAAGATTGCAACCGCACAATTCGAAAACGCCAGTGGTGACAAGAACTACAATCTTCACGTTATTGATAGTCTCGCCACAAAAGCTGCTCAACAGGGCGCTCAGGTAATTGCCTTTCATGAATGCTCGATTACTGGTTACACGTTTGCCCGCCATCTATCTAAAGAGCAGATGCTAGCCTTGGCTGAGCATATCCCTGAGGGGCCTAGTATTCAGGCACTCACACAAATTGCTCACGCAAACGATATTGTCATACTAGCTGGCTTATTTGAGAAAGACGATCAGAACCAGCTTTTTAAAGCCTATGTGTGCGTAGACAAAAATGGCTTAGTAGCCAAATACCGCAAGCTCCATCCCTTTATTAATCCCAATTTATTACCCGGAAATGAGTATGTGGTATTCGATTTGTATGGTTGGAAATGTGGTATCTTAATTTGTTACGATAACAACGTTGTTGAAAATGTACGGGCAACGGCTTTGTTAGGTGCAGATATCATATTCATGCCTCATGTAACTATGTTGACCCCTTCCACCCGTCCTGGAGCCGGTTTCGCTGATCCGAGTCTGTGGCATAACCGCGAGAATGATCCTACTTCACTACGGTTAGAATTCGACGGTATGAAAGGTCGCGCCTGGTTAATGAAATGGTTACCCGCTCGTGCCTATGACAATGGAATATATGTCGTTTTTTCTAATCCTATTGGTATGGACGATGATCAATTGAAAAATGGCTGTTCGATGATTATTGATCCATTTGGCGATGTTATTGCCGAGTGCCGAGTGCTGGGGGATGATATGGTAGTGGCTAATTGCACGCCAGATAAATTACAACAGGCAGGTGGGTACCGTTACCGAAAAGCAAGAAGACCCGAGTTATATAGAGATATTCTTGGTCAGGAACATACACCAGAGCAGAAAGTAGTCTGGTTAAACTCCAAGAATACTTAACAACCGTGTTATGTATATTTTCTTTTCTCTGTAGGAGGTAAATGAGCACAGAGAATACAAAAAGACCCTCACACGCTATGTATGAGGGTCTTTTTGTATTCTCTGTGCTCTCGAAGGGATTCGAACCCCTATCGTCGGTACCGGAAACCGAAATTCTATCCATTGAACTACGAAAGCAGGCAATTCCCTATTTGGGAGTGCAAATATAGTGGATTACGCCACTAAAACGCAAGCTTGGGCCTAAACAAGATTTAACATCTCAGCTGATCTCTGAACCAAATGTCAATCTCTTTAGCGCCTTCCGCGGCCCCCACGCCGGTTCTCGCCTTTGGCTGCAGTGCCTTCTTTACTTTTGGTACTGCTTCCCTGACGAGCGGAAGAGGCACTCCGCGACCCACTCGAACGCCGACTGTCATCACTTCGGACTGACCGATGGCTGGTACCTGAATCTGTAGCCCGACCAGCGTTGTCGCTAATCAGGGCGAAATCCATGCTTCGGCGGGCAAGGTTAGTTTCTTTTACACGTACTACCACGGCATCGCCGAAGGTGTACATTTTTTTGGTACGTTGCCCAATGATACGGTAATTGTCTTTATCGAATTCATAGAAATCATCGCTCAGATCCTGCATTCGGACTAAACCTTCGCAACTGTTTTCTGTAATTTCTACGAAAATGCCGAACTCTGTAACGCCCGAAATCACGCCTTCAAACGCCTGGTCGGGAGCCATCCGGCTCATAAATTCAACCTGTTTGTATTTGATACTGGCCCGTTCAGCTTCGGCAGCCATTCGCTCCCGTTCTGAAGAATGCCTGCACTTGTCTTCATAATCGTCCCGGTCGGCAGGTTTGCCTTTGTCCAGATAATGCTGCAACAACCGGTGTGCCATCATGTCCGGATAGCGACGAATGGGCGACGTAAAGTGCGAATAACGTTTAAACGCGAGACCAAAATGGCCCAAATCATCGGTGCTGTATCGCGCCTTCGACATGGTTCGTACCGCTAACTGCTGAAGCATACCGGCTTCTGGCTTACCCTCAATGCTCTCCATAAAACGGTTCATTGAGTTCGACAAATGCTCATCGTCCACGTTGAGCTTGTACCCTAATCGACGGGCAAAGTCCGAAAAGCTACGGAGTCTATCTTCGGCGGGGGCCTCGTGAACCCGATAGACCATTGTGTTCTCCTCTCCATTCTTGTTTCGCTTGGAGAGTGAGTGCACAAACTCAGCTACCCGTTTGTTAGCCAGCAACATAAACTCCTCAATGAGTTTGTTGGTGTCCTGACGAATTTTCGGGTACACAGCTAGTGGAACACCGTTTTCATCTAATCGAAATCGGACTTCAACCGTCTCAAAATTGATGGCTCCGTTTTTAAAACGTTCATCGCGCAGTTTATAGGCCAACTCATTCAACAGCTGAAGTTCATCAAAGTAATCGCCCTTTTTACTGTTAAGAATATCCTGTGCTTCTTCATAAGCAAAACGTCGGTCGGAGTGAATTACCGTTCGGCCAAACCATTCATTTACGATTTGGGAGTTGGGCGTTAGTTCGAAGATCGCGGAGAATGTCAGTTTATCTTCGTTAGGGCGGAGTGAACACAGCCCGTTCGACAGTTTTTCGGGAAGCATGGGTACAACGCGGTCCACAAGATAGACCGATGTTGCCCGTTTATAAGCTTCTTCTTCCAGTTTTGAGCCGGGAAGCACATAGTGAGTGACGTCGGCAATGTGAACGCCGATTTCATAGTTGCCATTATCGAGCACCTGAACCGACAAGGCATCATCGAAATCTTTTGCATCAATCGGGTCAATTGTGAATGTTGTAACCTCACGCATATCGCGCCGATGCGCCAAGTCTTTATCCAAAATCTGGGTTGGGATCGCTTCGGCTTCCTGCTCAACATCTACCGGAAAATGAATTGGCAGACCAAATTCCGCCAGAATCGCGTGCATTTCGGTATTGTTCTGACCGGCTATGCCAAGTACCGTTATCACCTCACCTTCAAAGCGTTGCTTGCTGCTATGTTGGTCAGGGTACTTCGTCAATCGAACAATAACTTTCTCTCCATCGCTGGCTCCACCGAGTTTTTCCTTCGGAATGAAAATATCATCGTATATTTTTTTGCTATCAGGAATTACGAACCCGTAGGATGCCCCAATTTCAATGCGACCCACCAGTTCAGAGCGGCCACGTTCAATAACGTTCGCCACTTTGCCTTCAATTCGGCGTCGGGAACCGTTTCTGCCCCCATTGCGGGAATCTTTGAAACGAACGACCCGCACGCGGTCGCCATCTACAGCGCCTGAAAGGTCGTCGGTTGAGACCCAGATGTCATCGTCTTTATCGCGACGCACACCGCTGGCCGTGTCAGGAATGACGAACGCAAACCGCGAATTAACGTGGTCTACTACGCCCTCAGTAAGGTTAGCATCTGCGTCGGCGCGGTAACTTCCATCTTCCTGGCGGATAAGTGTACCTTCGTCGGTGAGTTCACCAATGAGACCATGCATAAGAAGTTTCATGCGTCGGTCGCTGGTATCGAAATGCTCAAGAATCTGCTCCTGCGTAAATGACTTCTCATCATTAATTTGAAAAAACGCCATCAGGTCATTTTTCAACTCGTCCAGAAAAGAGTCAGTCTGTTGTATTGGTTTCCCTTGACTGGCTTTTCCTGATTTTTCTACCCCTTTCTCACGCGATTTAGGCGCTTGAGACTGCCTTGTAGCAGGTTGACCAGAGGTGGCCTTTGTATATTTATCTTGTTTTGGTTTTCCGTTTCTCATGTTGTTTGCCGAACTATAAATGCCCGGCTAAAATTTGTAGACTGCATGTTTACTTGTGCAGCGTGCTGAGATTTAAAGGGTTATGTTTGCCCTGCATAATCTCACGTTTACTTTTATTAATCACTCAATACAATATGCTCGTCGGCCACGAGCGGGGCACCCACCATTTTTAAATAAACCTGTACAAGCATCACCATAGAATCGCGGGCATATTGCTCAATACGTGGCCAATCGTTTTCGCGGTAGTAAATTTCGCTGGTACGGTCGCCGGTCCATTCGAGTGGCTGAGTAGGCACGTTCAAAACAGCAGCTAACAGATCGAGTGGTACAAAATGCCGCTTATCGCCAAACTGCCACTGTTCCAGCGTATCTCGGTGCGGAATCTCCCAGGGTTTTTTGCCTGAAATCTGTAAAGCAGGTGGCAACGGCAATCCGTTTACCATCAAGCGTCGACACAAGTAAGGGAAATCAAATTCCTTGCCATTATGAGCGCAAAGAGTAAGTTCACCGGGTGGATAACGGTCAACGATCACTAAAAACTCGTTCAGCAAGGCTACTTCATCATCATTGCTGAGCAATTTGACTTTCAGGTGTGGCTTATCGTCATCATCGAAAAACAACCCACCGACACTAACGCAGATAATCTTGCCAAATTCGGCAAAGTAAGATGCCCGTCGGTCATACCAGCCAGCCGCTGAAAGGTCATCCTCACTCTTGAAATAACGGCTTTTTTCTTCCCACTGTCGTTGCAAACGTGGCTCAACAGACAAAAGCGACGGCTCACCAGCCACGGTTTTGAGGTCGATAAACAGGAAATTTTTAAGGCGACGTTTCCAGGAGACGGGTTGGGGCATAAGATGCGTATCGTTTGTCATGCCGGAATGCTGGCCCGGCACTAATCAGGTGTGCAAAATTCCTTCCAACCCCAGCGCGGGCACAGTCACAAGGTTTTTATCGACGATACTATCCGGCACGAAGATAAATTTCTTATCGAAAATCTGCTCACCAATAAAATAGCTCACCCAATATTCATTGTTCAGATGGAATACATCGGGCATGATAGACTCGACAATCTCGTGTGCGCCCGGCAATACTTCAACAAAGAAATGCCGCAGGGTTGAGGTTTTTTGTTCTTCGGCGTTTTTTTGCCCGTATCCTTTCGACGTGACAAATACCGTTTTAATGGGCACGTCGTTCTGGTTGATCAAATAAACCTGCCAATCATATCCCCCAAGAAGAGTCTCTTTCCGGGCAATTGCTATTTGTACGCCCTCAACGGGCAAAAAATTAATATCTTTTTTCATTGTAAACGTTTAGATACATGAGGCAAGACGATAGCGGAAAGACGAATCCGGGTTATTGCCGGGTATCATCCTGCGTCTTGTATCGTTTATCTTATGTTCTCAACCGGTTTCATATCAAACAACCCGAATAAGTGCCGCTGAACAGTGTTTGCAACTTCGTCAAGGGGTACTTCATGTCCTAATTCAACTGCCAGCGAGGTAACCGATTTATCGGTAATGCCACAAGGGACAATATGGTCAAAATAACGCAAATCTGTATTAACATTCAACGCGAAACCATGCATCGTTACCCAACGGCTTGCCTTAACACCCATTGCACAAATTTTACGGGCAGGCCCGGTTTTCTGGTCAGGATCACCATCAAAGCCAAGCCAAACACCCGTTAGTCCCTCAATTCGGCCCGCCTTTAGCCCATAATCGGCCAGGGTAAGAATAATACTTTCCTCTAATAACCGCATATAACGATGAATGTCGGTGAAGAAATTATCCAGATCCAGAATGGGGTAACCTACCAGTTGACCGGGACCATGGAACGTAATATCACCCCCACGCCGAATTTTAAAAAACGTCGCGCCGAGTTCAGTAGCCAGCCGGGTTTCGTCGATCAGCAGATTTTCGGCATGACCACTTGTGCCAAGAGTGTACACAGGCGGGTGCTCGCAGAATAGCAAATAATTGGTGGTAGGCTGCTGCTCATCGACAGAGCGGGTACGATTCCGTAATTTCTGATTGACTACAGTAGAAAACAGGCGTTCCTGTTCATCCCAGGCTTCCTGATACGCAATCAATCCTACTTTCCGAACGTCAACTTGTTTATTAATAAGGCTATTCATTGCTTTACAAAAGGAAGCAACTTCTATTTGCTAACAATTAGACATATAGATTTCGTTCGATTCCTACCCGTAACCTATCCTTATTCATGGCTCAACACAATGAAACCGGCAAACAGGGCGAAATAGAAGCGGCCCGTTACCTGCGTGATAAGGGGTACGAGATTATGACCCAAAATTACCGCTATCAACATGCCGAAGTTGACCTTATCGCCAAAAAAGGAAAGTTGTTGGTATTTGCTGAGGTCAAAACCCGCAGTAACCTAAACTATGGTAATCCCGAGGAATTTGTATCGTACACGAAGGCAAAACTGGTTATGAAAGCCGCTGAACAATACATCTTCGCGAACGGCTGGCTGCACGATGTCCGCTTCGATATAATAGCCGTTACGTTGGCTGGCAACGAATTGCGGGTAAAACATATCGAAGATGCATTTTCATGAATTTTAGACGTAATCTCTTAAAAAATAGTCTTTCTGTCCGTATATTGGACATATTATTTTAGTGTAGCCAATAATATTAATAGGCACTGTTTTTGCCCGTCAACAAACGACTATGAAAACATTTTGCGTTTTGCGTCCGACACTGCTTTTGGTGGCTTCGGGCATATTTATGATGACTTCGTGCAAGAAGAGCACCGATGTTGCACCCACCATTTCACCCATCACACCGATTATTTCGACGACTGCAGTTACCGGAATTGCGACGGATAAAGAAGTCAATGACTGGATTCTGGAGAACATGCAGACCTATTATTACTGGAACGACAAAATCCCGGCTAATCCAGACAAATCGCAGACGCCGGGTAAATTTTTCACCTCTATACTAAACACGTATAATGCCACGTCGAACCCGGACGGCGATCGCTTTTCGTGGATTCAGGAGAGTGCTGACGCGTTAAAAGCATCGCTGAATGGCGAGACTAAAACAGATGGTCTTGAATTTAAACTGTACTTACGCAGCGCCAGTGGTAGTGATGTGATAGGTAAAGTGTTGTACGTACAGAAAAATTCTCCGGCTGCCAAAGCAGGCTTGACGCGGGGCGATATATTCTATCAGGTTAATGGACAACTGTTGACTGTGTCGAACTATCAGGAGCTGCTTTCCGGCACCAGCGACACCAAAACGTACACTATGGCAAAAGTGGATGCTACTAATACGATAGTAAATACTACAACGACCAAGCAAACAACGGCGGTTGTTTATCAGGCTAATCCCGTTTTTCTGGATTCTGTTTATACCATTAATGGTAAAACCATTGGCTATTTCGTTTATAATCAATTTGTTACCGGGCCAACTGGCCCTAACGATCACACGTACGACAATCAGGTCGATAATGTGTTTTCCAAATTCAAGGCGAAAGGCGTAACCGATTTGGTGCTTGACTTCCGCTATAACCCCGGCGGCTACGTTACATCTGCTCAAAATCTAGCTAGTTCAGTTGCCAAGGGTGTTGATCCATCGAAAATATTTTACAAAAAGGAATACAACGAAACGTTATCTCCCTTGCTGTTAAAGGCATACGGTTCAGATTGGTTTAATGGTTATTTTCTGCAGAAAGCCAGTAATATCGGCACTAATCTACGTAGCCTTATTGTGCTGACAACGGGCGGCACTGCTTCGGCGAGTGAGCTAGTTATCAATGGGTTGAAGCCCTTTATGGACGTTACTACTATTGGCACGACTTCTTATGGGAAGAATGTCGGCTCAATAACGATTGCTGATAGTTCAGGCCATATCAAATGGGGTATGCAGCCTATCGTAACCAAGTCATTCAATACCCTGAATCAATCGGACTATTCAACCGGTTTTAAACCTGCGATAGAGGTTAAAGAGTACACGAACGAGGTCTGGAAACAACTTGGCGATGTAAACGAGTCGTTGCTGAACACGGCTATTGCTCGCATAACAGGCGCAGGTCGGGTTGCTGCCCGTACCAATAGTCCCACTTATGAAGTTAGCTCATCTATTGAGCGTAAAGCTGGTGGTAGCAATATGTTTTTCAGCGATAGGCTGCCGAACGCGCAACATTAAGATTGTATTATTTTGCGTTTGAAGCAGCTCCAAAGGCTGCTTTTGGCGTTTTATACTGTAACTTTAGCAGCAAGCCTCAATATACTATGTACGAAAAGAATATAGGTACTAAGCAAAAAGCACTACGTATCAACCTTGATCGTCGTATTTATGGCTCGTTTGCCGAGATAGGAGCAGGGCAGGAAACAGCCGCTATGTTTTTTAAAGCTGGTGGCTCATCGGGGACTATTGCTAAAACTATGTCTGCCTACGACATGACCTTCAGCGATTCCATTTACGGCGTCGAAGAAAGTGGACGGTATGTAGTTGAGTCTCGGTTAGTCAAGATGCTGAGTAAGGAATACAGTTTGCTGGAAAAAAGGTTAGCTGCTAAACGGGGTCCTGACACGACCTTTTTTGCATTTGCCAATACGGTTGTTGCTCTGAATTATCAGAAAACCAATGAAGCACACGGCTGGATTGGCTGCCGGTTTCAACTTGATCCCCAGTCTGGCTACAATGATGTCATTATCCACGTCAGGATGATTGATAACGAGAATATTTTACAGCAACAGGCTTTAGGAGTCATTGGCGTCAATTTGATTTATGGGTGCTACTACTACACCAAATCGCCCGAAACGATGGTGTTGTCACTTATGGACGATCTGGCACCGGAACGAATTCAGATTGATATGATTCGGTTCAACGGGCCTGATTTTTCGGATGTAGACAATCGGCTGATGAGTCTGCACCTGGTAAAAAATGGATTTACTGATGCCGCTCTGTTCGGTGCTGATGGTCAGGTACTACAGCCTTCAGAAGCCTTGTATAAAAAGCACATTCTGGTTATGCGTGGACGGTTGAGGCCGGTTACAAATGTCCAGATGGATATGATTGAAAATGGGCTGAAGCAGTTCAAAGACGAACCTGATGTTGACGCAAATCGGGTGGTGTCGATGGCGGAATTAACGCTGCATAATCTGAAAGCCAACGAACAGGGAATCGATGAAAAAGACTTTCTGGACCGGGTAGATATTTTATGTTCGATGGGTCAGACGGTAATGATTTCCAACTACTTAGAATACTATAAACTCGTTGCTTATCTGGCGCGACTGACGCGGCTTAAAATTGGCCTGATTGTGGGCATCCCGAATTTAGAGTACATTTTTGAAGAAGGTCATTACGAATTCTTGCCGGGGGGGATCTTAGAGTCGTTTGCTACTTTGTTTAGCCGAAAAGTTAAGCTATTTGTATATCCAACGCTGAAAGGAGGGGCTATTTATACCTGCAATGAGTTTAAACTGCCACCTACTCTGGAACCACTATTTCAGTATTTGGTCCGCAATGATAAAATAGAAGACATTACAGACTACAACGAGCAGAATCTGCATATATCAACCGATCATGTTCTGGAGATGATTCAATTGGGTGAAGACGGTTGGGAGAGTATGGTTCCAGCCCGTGTGGCCGAGCAGATTAAAGCCAACTGCCTGTTCGGTTATCCCTGCGATGTGGAGTATGTACCCATTGGTCAGCAAGTGCGACAGCAGCAGGTAGACGAACAGATTCCGGCTAAAATATCTGCACCTATTGGCTAGTATACGGGATATATAGCTGCACAATAACAGCCTTATTTCGCGTTGTACCGTAAAAAGTGAGCTAATATTAGTAACTCTTCCTTCTTATTTTTGTTAATGTCCGTATGAGTCTATTCATGTCTCACAAGAAGACCTATATAAAATTGTATTGAACTGTATAGGAATGCATTACCATAAATATTAGTGTAAAAATGGTTATTACGTTTGCTCAATATAGTATTCTTACCGCCACATATAAGTGTAAGTGCGCAACCCAAAATCAAGTCGAGCAGCAGACCAGCTTTGATCGCATGATGATTAGTTACTATATCATGGGATTGCTTAGTATCGGTCTTGTGAAGGCTAGTGATGAAAGTGATAGCGAAACAACATGTTACGAATTAACTGACCTTGGAGTAAGTTACCTTGATGAATACGAACGGACCAATCCTGATCTGGTAATTAAAAGAAGGGGGTATTGACATCGTATTGGGATATACCACATGATTTACTGTCATTCACCTATGTTTGTATAGCAACTGTACTATTGGCCTTGACCAGCAGTTGTAACTTTTATAATAAAAACAACTCTCTATTTTGCTCAGTAGGCTTTGCGGCTGATAAGCGCAACTTATCTGTCTTGCTCCCAAGATACATAGCGTCGTATAGAACTGATAGTAGTCTAAATGACCTAAAAACCTGGTACAAATTTTCAGCTTATCACTAGTATGAATTCTAAGACAAGCCTGTTTTCAGCACCATAGGCATTAGGTTATTATTTGTTATTTAATTTGAAATTTCTTAAACTTATTGTTACTTTTAATTTGATAAATTAAAAAAGAATGAAAATGCTTAAACCCGCTCTGCTTTGCTTTGCGGGTTTTTTTGTTGATAGGTTACAGGAGAAAGTGCTTCGTATGCGACTGATTTTGCTAAACAGCTAGTAGAATAGTTATCCACAGAACTCCACTTAATCAAGGAATATAAGGCTTACCTACAATCAACTTATCACCTGAAAAGTCCACGTCAAACAAATGAGGAATCCGGATATTACGCCCGTTAACCGTTTTATGACTATGAACTGACATTAACCACTTGCCAGTGAGTGTACAAAACAGCATGCCATGACCATAATTGGGAGGAGTTATTGGATCTTTCTCCTGTATCCAGGGGCCATCCAGCGTGCCGCTTTTCGAGTACACAACGCCTTGTGTATAAATATCATCTATCCAACTGGTCCAGATCATGCCAAGCCTGCCGGTTCCTGTACGGAATAAATAGGGTCCATCTGTCACTTTATTCGGACCAACCTTGCCATTCAATTGCTCACGACTCCATGGGCTTTCGCTGGCCCGGAAAAGAAGTTTGCCTTCGCCTATCGAACCACTGAGATCAGGCTTCAGCTCTATTTTTTCAATGGTTCCATTCAAGTTTTGCAGCCATTCGTAACAATAAACCATATAGGGCTTTCCATCTTTATCCACCCATAATGTGCCATCTAAGGTCGGTTTGTTGGCGGGGAGATAGATAGGGTCTTTCATTGGAATATAAGGCCCTTCAGCATTTTCGCTGACTAAAACATGACAGGCACGGCGTTCGATGACATTCCCGCCGACTGTATCAATTTTTACCTCCCTATTGGTGAACGTGGCAAAATAGTAGTATTTATCGTTGTACTGATGTATTTCCGCTGCCCATATCATCGGGTTCTTTCCCATCCAGGATTCAGGGTCGGTCTGGGCTACTGAAAAAGGGCCTGTCCATTTTTTCAAGTCGTTGCTTTTCCACAGCATGCCCCCCGTACCGGTCATATAGTACAGGGATGCCTTTTTGTCAACCAGTATAAACGGGTCACTCAGGCGAACAGAATCTAAGGGGACATCTTGCCTGATTACTGCCGTTCGGTTTTGCGAAAAAACTGAAGTCAGGTGAACCGTAATCAATGCTAGAATTAATAACGACTTTTTAATCATTGTACGGCGATAGATTAATTTTGCTAAAACTTCATTCTTACTACCCCGTTACTTACTGGCATTTCTCTTGCTATTAAATGTCCTGATGCTATGTTTGCACGAAGCAAAATTCGTTATCTTCATTCTCCTTCATTGAAGTGCCCCAGGGCCAGTAAAATCTATAAAGTCGCACCATGTGTCTTCACAAGTACTTTTTCAGACGTTTGACACTTTGCTAGATATGAGCTCGGCATCTTACTGGTTAGTATCTTAAACGTAACGGGCATTGATTCTACTGCTAAGCAGACTAATTGCTGCTTCAAGTTGCGCGATAGTCATCCCCGAAAACATTTATAGACAGTGAACGCCGAGAGAAACAAAAACAACTTTAGTAGACAACCATCGACAGAAACCACGTGAATCTTGCGCGGAAATCGCTTAGTGCAAAACGGCCGATCCAACACTAATTGAACTGACTGTATTAAACGTTTTATTGAATTTCATTAATTATGGCAGACGATCATCATCACGACGATCATGACCAAATTCAGGGCGGCCACGACGATGTGGATCTGATTGAGGCTGGAACCACCCCGGCGGCTGAAATAGCTCCGGCGAAAAAAGAGCCGCAACAAACCTGGCGCATATATGCACCCGTCATCATCAGCCTTGTGGGGTTGCTGACAGGTATTGTACTGGATAAGTACGCGACGCCCGAACCGACTAGTACGCCGGAGCGGTTTGGGTGGTTCAACAATCTGGTCTGGAGGGATCCGGTCTGGAGGGACCCGGTAAGGCTTGTCTGGTATGTAGCGGCTTACCTGCCCGTCGGCTGGCCTGTGTTGAAGCGGGCGTGGAAAGGCATTATCAGTGGGAATGTGTTCACTGAATTCTTTCTCATGGGTGTGGCAACGCTGGGAGCATTTGGTATCCGGGAATATCCTGAGGGAGTAGCCGTGATGCTGTTTTACACCATTGGTGAGTTGTTTCAGGATGCTGCTGTGCTGCGGGCACGTCGAAGCATTAAGGCCCTGTTAGATGTGCGGCCCGATGAAGTAACGGTAATTCGGAATGGAAAGTCTCAAACCGTGCAGGCGGCTAGTGTTGCTGTTGGCGATGTGGTGCAGGTAAAACCAGGTGAAAAAGTGGGACTGGATGGCACCATGCGATCTGACAAAGGCTCGTTTGATACGGCGGCTCTGACGGGCGAAAGTGTTCCACGCACTATTGAAAAAGGCGAAACGGTACTGGCGGGCATGATTAACGGACAGTCGCTCATTGAAATGGACGTTACCACTCCCTATCAGGATTCCAAGTTATCGCGTATTTTAAAACTGGTTCAGCAGGCAACGAGTCGAAAAGCCCAAACCCAGGAGTTCATTGCCCGGTTTGCCAAAATATATACGCCTGCCATCTGTGGTCTTGCACTACTGATTACGGTAGTACCCTATTTTTTTGTGGCTGATTATCAATTTGCTGACTGGCTTTACCGGGGCTTAGTGTTTCTGGTCATCGGATGCCCCTGTGCGCTGGTGATTTCCATTCCGTTGGGCTATTTCGGGGGTATCGGAGCAGGCTCGAAACAAGGTATTCTCTTCAAGGGATCGGTATTTCTGGATTTAGTGACCCAGCTCAAAACGGTTGTCATGGATAAGACCGGAACGCTAACTAAAGGTGTCTTTAAGGTGCAGGAAATCAGGCCGGTGGGTCTTGATGAGCGCGCTTTGGCCCGACTAACGGCTGCCCTGGAAAGTAAATCCACACACCCGGTTGCTACGGCTATTTTGGTGCATGCCGGCAAAGGGTATGAAACTGTTTCCGTTGAAGGTGTTGAGGAAATTCCGGGCCACGGGCTGAAAGGTCGGGTTGATGGTAAAGAGATGCTGGCAGGGAATACCAAACTGCTCCGCAAATTCAACGTGTCGTTTGATGAGGCCTTGACCAACATTCCTTATACCGTGGTGATGACGGCTATCGACGGGCAATTTACGGGCTACTTTACGATTGCTGATGAGATCAAACCCGATGCAGCTGGCGCTGTAAAACGGTTAAAAGCAGATGGAATCCGTACAGTCATGCTGTCGGGCGATAAGTCGGCGGTAGTCGAAGCAGTAGCTAAACAAGTCGGCGTAGATGAGTGGCACGGTGATTTATTACCCGAAGATAAAGTAGCGCAGGTCGAGCGTCTCAAAGCGGACCTGTCCAGTAACGCGAAAGCAAAACTGGCCTTCGTCGGCGACGGGGTCAACGATGCGCCGGTAGTCGCCTTGGCCGACGTGGGTATTGCGATGGGTGGCCTCGGCTCGGATGCTACCATTGAAACTGCCGATGTAATCATTCAGAATGACGAACCTGCCAAAATAGCCACGGCAATTGCGATTGGCCAGGCTACCCGACGGATCGTCTGGCAAAATATTACGTTATCCTTAGTGGTCAAAGGCATTGTGCTGGTATTAGGCGCGGGCGGGCTAGCCACCATGTGGGAAGCCGTTTTTGCGGATGTAGGCGTTGCTATGTTAGCTATTTTAAACGCTGTCAGGATTCAAAAGATGAACTTTTAGCCCGAATGGATGGCCTCCACACTGACCATTACGAGAGATTGAGTAACTCACGTTTTATCAGGTGATTGCTTTTCCCGGTAGTAGGTCTTTCGTCAGCGGATCGGCCTTGCCGGTCACGCAGTTCGCTCGTCTTAATTACAACGGTACCAGCGTCCGTCAGGCGAAATAGACTAGCTTCTCAAAGAACCAATAAAATGGGGATCAGTCCATTTTGAGGATACCATTTTCGACGCTCGTATGGAGTAGTTGTTCTGCATATGCCCAGATGGATTCGGACCCATGCTTGATGGCTTGTTTCTTTTGATAGACTTTGTCAAACGCTACGTCAAATTCCCGCCAGGTACCGCCCTCGTTGGAGACGTTTTGAAGTAAGGGTTCCAACCGGTCCATAGCTCTGGCAAATTTAGCTTCGTCCGTTTTCTGCTCTTCGAATTCTTCCCAAATAGCGATAAACTCCTGTGCCTGATCCTGGGGTAACATACCAAAGATACGATTAGCTGCTATTCGTTCTTCATCCGAGTTATCGTGGTTTTTTTGAGTGTCATACATGAACGTGTCTCCAGCATCGATCTCAACAATATCATGGATTAGAAGCATTTTCAGGACTTTTAACACATTGATAGGCACGTTGGCATGTTTGGATAATACAATGGCCATCATGGCCAAATGCCAACTATGTTCGGCGTCATTTTCGTTTCTGTCGCTGTTGAATAGTTTCGTCTTACGCTGGATATATTTGAGCTTGTCGATCTCCTTGATGAAATCAATTTGTTGACTCAGTTGGTTGTCTTGCATAGAAATAGGGTTTGGTCTGGCTGGTACAACGTTAAGAAAAGCCACCGGGAAGCCGTTGCATAATTTGACAAATGTAGCCTTTAGCTTTACACATCAACTAGTTGAATGCGGTGTTGGATCCCTTCCTAAAGAAAATGCCCAAAACGCCAGCTGTGATATCGTATGTTGCAGCGGGCATTATGTCGAGTCTGTATTACGAACTGCGCTGGACAATTATTCAATTTTAAACCGATATTCCTATCAGAATCGGACGTTATTTTATCGCCAGTAGGATAGGGAAATTACTAATCTGCTTCTATAAATTACGCTTGTTTCATTGCTTGAATGGCTAAGTTGACATTTTTACTCCGTGTTTTCTTGGTCGTTGCTTTTACTGTCCTACACTACAGTTGTCGGGTAACCGCTTCATAGGCTACCCTGAACCCTGACTTTTACCGAGTGATTCATGCTAGTCAATCCGGTCTGATGATGAATAAGGTATACGTAATTGATTCCGGCGATTCGTTCCAGCTACTTATTCCTGCCACCGATGAGCGTCGTTACAAAGTAAAAAGAATTTACTAGGTTTGGTGGTACGGTAAATTTACGTGCAGCGTTAATAATCTATATAAATATAAGTAAACCAGGCCTTCCTGCCGAATATATCGCAAACAGGAAACGAGCTGTTGTATGACTATCAATAATAATGTAAGCTTTTGCTGCTAGTTGTGCCTTTTCTAAATCTATTAGGCCGCATTAGCCGTTAGTAGAAACAGGATTACTCGTGCGGTGATTCACCCGTCTTGTACTTTCATTGTAAATTGAGGCAACAAAAACGCTTGGCGTATAGAAATGAATAATGTAAGGAGTTGCCCAAAATGTGGGTCGGATAAACTGGTCGCGCTTGGCGAAGAGAAGGCCAGTTCCGTTGTAAGTTTTACGGAAGAAGAGGAGGAGCAGGAGTTGGCAGACTTGTTTGGCAACGACAACCGGGATAGGCGATGTTTGAACTGTGGCTATAGCTGGAATGTTGAAGCGCAGCTTCTTCAGCAGCAGGAAGACCAAGATCAGATGAATGCGCTTTCTTTTGAGGAAAGAAAGGAGAATTTTTATAATGATTATGAATCGGGGCACCTTGCCCAGGCTAAGGAGATCGTTCCCATTGAGGCCAGTGGCGTATACAAAAGAAAAGGGTTAAAAGCGGCCTATAGGTACCTCAAACTGCTGGATATAAAATTAGACAGGTTTAAAAATAGGTCTATGCTTGTCGTCATAGCCGTCATCTTAGTGCTGGTGGGAATAATTGTGTACGCCTGTAGCTAAGTAACTCAGCTGACGGAATGTGCGTGTTTTGTCATCAAACATCTCAGTCCATTTTCGGAACATTTCTTCCTGTTCACCAAGGTTCGTGTGCAATGGGTGAATCTTGAAGTTCATAAGTGCGAACGTCTTCAGGGAAGGTATTGACGACGTTCTGGGTAAAACCTCTAGTAAATCCGGCAC
This sequence comes from Spirosoma flavum, assembly GCF_042686045.1. NCBI lineage: Bacteria > Pseudomonadati > Bacteroidota > Cytophagia > Cytophagales > Cytophagaceae > Spirosoma > Spirosoma flavum. Next base: position 102,741 of record NZ_JBHUOM010000048.1, on the reverse strand, counting down.
TGGTTCACCTGGAAATAAGTTTTCGTATTTAGGGAATAGGCCAGATTGCCCATTGAAGGTTGCTGTGAGTAATAGCAAGATTTGTAATCTGGCCATGAGCCTGTATTCGTTAGCTAGAGGCTCGACTATTCACGATTGCCAAAACGAAATTGTCTGTGGCCTGCTGCTTTTGCTCAAAGTCAGCATGAATAAACAGCAAAGCCAATCGAGTACCCTCCTCTTCTACACATTCAACGTCATGTTTTTCGATGTGGTCAACATCGCTCTCCTCGAACCAATTCTCAAACGTCTTTCTGCGCGTTTGCTGAAGTCTATCTGAATTTTCATAGAAAGATTTATTGGATCCTAAACCCAGGAGCGAGGATGCTCTTTTTTGCGTATAGGTGAAGGCTGGTAAAGATGCCACCCGTTGAGGTTCCAGCAAAAGAAAATCAAAGAAATTAGTCTATAAGAGCACTTTTCATAAAACGGGAAAAATACCCTTTTTATAGAAAATGATACTTACAACAGTACGCAAATACGTAAATTCCGTATTTGTTTGTAGTATGAAAATTACCATTGCGCATTAGAGAGGAGAGGTGAGGAAAATACGCTGGCTCTGAACTTGGCCTTTTGCTTTGCGGACTCCGTGAAGGTTGATATTACAGACATAAACTTGCAGGGCGGTATCAACCATAGGCTGCTGGATTTTGACTAACGAACGGCATTCAGCACCGCCCCGGCAAATTTTATCCTGCCTTTGCCATACGGGCACATTGGCTGGTAGTCGTCTTATAACTCGAGGCACGGGCGGCCCCTGTTTTCATACTGCGTATCAATAAAATATAACAGCATGAATATGAAAAATGCAAGCATAGCTTAAGTTTCCAAGGCTGTTAATCTACTATCTATGCCTACTATCTACGCAAAAACTTCTGGCCGTTCATTTGTTTGCTTTTGTTGTTTGCTCATCGGTTTCGCCTTCGTTACACCACTGTCCGTACTGGCTCAACTGATTGATCGCCCTGCATTTTTGTGTGCGACTGAAAGCCTGTCGCCTGCCGACCGGCGAGCTCTTGAAGCCGAAGCAATTCTGGCCCTCCGATTAAAACAGGCTTCCGGAGCCTCTTTTACCACCCTGACCTATATCCCCATTCGACCCCACATTATCCGAAAAACGGATGGTACAGGCGGCTACACGATGGCCAGTCTCAACAACGTACTGGCTCTCACTAACAAGTATTACCTTCAAAATGGGAATGGCATCCAGTTCTATTTCGCAGGGACGACACCTGATTATATAGATAATGATGCCCTATACACTCAGTACCGGCAAAACGTTGATGATGCTACCGTAGCTCCGCGTGATGTGAACAATGCCCTAAACCAGTACTATATTCATAGCTTCGATAATGCTAATCTGGGTGGTTACGCCCGATTTCCGTCGAATGATGTAGCCTCCACCCGTACAATCATTCTGGATGAAAATTCAGATGGTGATATGGGTAATCGACTGGTACCGCACGAATTGGGACATACATTCAATCTGTTGCACACCTTTGAACCCTTCTATGGCTACGAACGGGTGACGCGGGGTACCGGGGCCAACTGCACTACAGCCGGCGATTTGGTCTGCGATACACCCGCCGACCCCTACGGGCGGTATGCAGGGGCAACCAATGCGTGTATTTCCGGATGTCCGCCCAACTATACATGCTCGTTTACCGACGATCAGGGTAATCTCTACACGCCCTCGCCTACTAATATTATGTCGTATTATCAGCCATGCATATATGATTTTACGGCCGGGCAGTACGACCGCATTCAGGCCGGGCTAGCCACACGTCAGGCTCACACGGCTTACACACTCGATGCCCCGGCAACTACCATGACAGCGCCTTCGAATGTCGTAGCCAGTATAAGTGGTGGGGCAATTGTCATTAGCTGGCAGGATAATGCAAGTAATGAAATGGGGTACTTCATCGAGCGATCCACGTTACCCGCAGCGGGCTTCGCGCCCATTGGTGGCGTAGCACCCGGCGTAACGACGTTTATCGACCGGTCTTTTGCGTCCCGAAGCCAATATTATTACCGTGTTAAAGCCTCCAATACCACTACAGGCAGTATCAGCCCAACGGCTACTATAGTTGCTCCTGATTGTCGTCCTTCATTTACATCGGATGGCTGTCAATTTGCAATTAACATAACCGCCGTAACGGTTAATAGCACGGTTTTAAGTCAGAGTTCAGGTTGTTCGCCCAGTAGCAGCGGATATTATACCGCCTTCACAGCCGTCAGTGGTACTGTTACCGCTGGGCAATCAGCAACGTTTACCGTTACGAAAGGAACATTTAACGCTATGGGTGGCGCTATCTGGGTCGATCTGAATAATAATAACATATTTGAAACCAGCGAACGGTTGTATCAAATGCCGACGACTAACACGTCAGCCACCTTTTCGGGTACTATGGTTATTCCGGCAGGTACGGCAGCTGGTACGGTCGCTATGCGCGTCGTGGCCGCATACGCTGTCATACCCACCGATCCGTGTGGCAGCTATGGGTATGGTGAAACAGAAGATTATATACTGGTTATCAAACCAGCCTGTAGCACACCGGTTGCAAGCCTGAGCGGAACAACGACTATAACGTCCGGACAAACGGCTACGCTTACCGCCAGTCTGATCGGCACCCCGCCTTTCTCATTAACGGTTAATGCCAGCAGTAGTTCGCCCACCACCTTCACAGGTATTGCCGCTTCACCATTCAGTTTCACTGTGGCCCCCATTGTCAGTACGACCTATACCTTGGAGCAGGTCGCTGGTGACTGTGGCACCGGGACCGTCAGTGGCACAGCTGTAGTTACGGTCAACGCCTGCACGACGATGTACACTCTCAAAACAGGTGCCTGGAATGATCCCACCGTCTGGTCGTGTAACCACTTACCGACCGAAATTGATCTGGTTGAGGTAGGCCATCTGGTCACTATACCGTCCAGCTTTGTGGCTAGGGCTTTACAGGTGAAATACACTGCCAGTGGTCGGGTATCCCTGGACTCGACAGCCAAGTTACGCCTGGGGCCGTAGGCAGTTTTAATGGGTTCGTCCCAGATTTCATAATTTTTCAGACTACAGCAACCTGTTTATAACCTTTGCCGTTTGCTAAGTATCTGGTTAATAAACGTATACTGTTATGAATTTGTCAATATGGTTTTACTGCCTGGCATTCGGCTGTTTGGCCTGCTCGAAACCGTCAACTACGTTTAGCCCCAATTTACCCGTGGATGATGGACCTTATAAAGTGACAGCCCTGCTTAACGACTCAACTTGGTTTGGCTCTGCTTCTGCATCCCGAACGCTGGCCATAACCGGCCAGTCAGCTTGTACGTCGAATCGATTTGATGTTCGCTTCTCAACCGATCTGCCTTTCAATAATACCTCACCTAAACAGCTCGTCACTGGCTGTTTAGGTGATTGCATTCCCACTCAGGTACTTGTGTTTCATAACGTTCCCCTGGCGGTGGGTACCTACAATATAACTACCCTGAACTCGTGTGCGGGCCAGAATGGAGCGGCAAACTACTATTGGCTATTGGGAGGAGATGCTATTATTAAAACCTATAATACGCAGCCCGGTAGCAATGGCTGGATTCAGGTTACGGGTTATGATGCCGATAAGAAAGTGGTCGAAGGTACGTTTGACATCGATTTGTCTGATCAAAGCGCAAAAACGGCCCGCTTTAAGAAAGGCGTTTTTAAAGCCCCAATACAATAGTCGTTTGGAGCGCCATAACAGACTATGATGGAATTGGCTAAAAGACCCGTATAACCTTGCTTACTATAGTTTACTTTTCACCCCAGGCATTTGGTGTACTTACATATTAATGAAACTAGCCATTAACAGCCAAAACTTAGTAGCAGTCCATCAGTATCTGGCTGTGCGACTGGTAAACGCTCACAGGCTTACCCAATTTCGTCCGGCAGATCGTTTCGAGCAGCTCAATGACGTCCTTCTGCATGGTCAGCGACCCACAGATCATTAATACCCCATTCATCATTAGCACATTAGCGATAAAGTCAGCGTCGTGGGCAAGCAGGTCACTAACGTACTTCTTGTCGCCTTCTCTTGAATAAGCTACATGAATACTTGTGAGTTTTTGAGCCGACTGGCTTGTTTTTAGAAAATCCCGGTAGACGTCGAACGATGCGCTTTGGCGGAAACCGCAGTACAAATGACAGGGTATCTGCTGTTTATTCTGGCTAATCATGCCCAGAAAAGGGGCGATACCGGTTCCATTGCCAATCATCACGACAACCGGGGCTTTCTTCGGGAAATGAAAATGGTCGTTACTAACGATCCGCGCCCGGATCGTATCGCCGGGTGTTAATCCGTGCAAAAAACCAGACCCCAGCCCACCCGGGTGCAACCTGACACCTAACTGAATTTCTTTTTCCAGTACGCCAATCGAATACAACCGTTCGCGGTGGTCGTTGCCCGGATAGATGGCAAGCAAATCCCCCGATGTAACACCCCGCCGACGTCGGGACCGCAGCCGGATCAAAAAGGTGCCGTCTGGCTGTGCAGTTCGGTTGTTGCTGGTCACAGTCAGTGTGTCAAAACGGGTTGACGGGGCTTTCAGTAGATCAGATGAAACCGACATCGGTCGGTCGGCCTGCTGCGACCAGGCTTCGGCCCACAAGCCAAAATCTTCTGGCGACCTATCATTAACTGTATGGATGTCGACCAGCGGAATAGCCCAGTGCTGCCGGGAGAGCAACTGGTTGACCTCAAAAGCAAACTGGCAGAAATCGGGATAAGCATGCGACCCAAAACCGAGCACCGAATAACGAACAGGCTGTGGTTGGGGGTATTTTTCAACCAATGTAGCAAAACTAGTGGCATTGGTTGGAGCATCACCAAGCCCGTAGGTGGCGGTCAGTATAATCAGGTGTTCGGCTTTCGGAAAAACGGTATAGTTATTACACTCGGTCAGAAAGGATTTCTCCCCCTGTTTAAGCAGCTGTTGATGAATGATTTGAGCAAACCGGAAGGTACTGCCGTTCTCTGACCCGACCAGGATAATGAACCGGCTCTCGTCAGCGGAGTACTTGTTTTTTACGCGGTTAGCCCGTCGTTTCCAAGTAATGGCGAAACCGGAATAAATGAAAAAGAGAATATTTCCCGAAGCCACAGCTAGGATGATGGCCCATATACCACTTGCCCGACCGGTGTGCAGATCCAGGCTCAGGTTAGTTAGCAATACAGCAGTCGGATACCGGTTTTCGCTGAGAATGTCGCCCGTAATCTGATTAACTGTCAGCTCGCGGTCTTTAAGTTTCAGCGTGTAGTAGTCTTCGGGGTCTTCCGAAAACGGAAATTCAATGCTCTGTACCTCCGCAAGCCTCGTATTTTTAAATACCGCAAAGTCGGCCAGCGTCCGTTGAGGCAACTTTTGCTCGGGTTTCGACCGAATAGCATCGAAGTCAATTTTAGGCGATATTTTCTCGGTCGCCATCAGGCCAAATCGAGCAAGAGAAAGGTACATTCCCGAGATAGCAATGACGAAGATCGGAATCAGCGATAGCCGCCCCAGCACGACGTGGTAATACTGGGCAAAATTATCCCGGACAATCCAGGTAAAGAACCGCTTTAGGCCCCGCTGACGCTGAATGATCAGTATGGTGCCGGAAACGGTAATCAATAATAGTAGAAACGCGGTTAGCCCGATAAATAGCCGGCCAGCTTCGTGCAAAAATAGCGAACGATGCAGCGCGGTAACCCACTGAAAAAATTCACTTTGTTCGGTGGGAATACCCAAGATTTTACCCGTCTTGGGGTCAATGTAAGCGGTCAGGTTTTCCCCGTTGGCATCACTCCCCTTTATCTGCACAAACTGGTTGGCATCGATGCTCAACTCACTGAGTTCCGCGTAGCTTTTTTTTAGAACAGGCAGCGTCTGGGCTAGGGTAAGTTGGGTAAAGCTATCGACACGATAGGGTTGAATTTTCTGCGATATGGGTTCAAACGCCAGAATAATCCCCGTTACAGAGGCCAGGGCCAGAGAAAGAAAAGAAGATACAGCCAGGGCTAAGTGACTGTATCTCCAAACAGAAATGGTCATAAATCCGGCCGCTGTTAGTTAGGACTAAAGCGTACGTAGCGAATATAGCCAGTACCCTCGTTTTTGGCGGAAAGACTTTCCGTCGTCAGCGGAATTTCCAGGTCTTTTACATAATACGGTTTGTCTTCGACCGCACTTTCAAACCGCAGTTTGTAATCGGAATTGAGTTTAGCATTGTCGATTTCCAATACGGTCACGCTGCGGTCGCCCCCCGCCACCGACGCACCGGTTATGGCACTAATGTCGGTCCGTTTCTTAGCAAAGGCTTTATGCCATTCCTTTACATCCGGATACCATTTTTTATTCGAGCCGAGTACATACAAGGTTTTCTCGTAGCCGCCTTTCCCGTTAATGAGCGACACCACGATGTAAGCGCCTTCGCCCATGTAGTTGGTCATTTGGATCATACACTTGTACTTGGTAGTACCGGATTGTTGAGCCCACGAAGCCGATGGTCCGGCAAACGTCAAGGCCAGCACCAGTAAGCCGATTTTATGCAAACAAGACATACACTTATTTCAGAAAGTTAACAGACACGTTGTTTTTAGCCAGCGATTCATTTTCACTGGCCAGATCGAAAGCAGTTTCTTTAAAGTTGGTGGGGATATCTTTCTTCGCACCGATCGACAGCAGATATTTCAACATGGAGTCGTCTTTCGAAATCATGGCCGCCTTGTGCAAAGCGGTAATTCCCTCTTTATTTTTACTGTTCACGTCGATCTGGAAGGGTTCCAGTCGTTTCACCAGCGAAAGGTCATTTTTGGCAACCGCTAGATGATACAATGTATTGCCGTTCTTCTGCGGAGCCGTGATGTCAAGCCCTTTTTCCTGAAGCAGTTTCAGTTTTGTGTCAAAGTCATCTGTTCGGGGACCATTCGCATTCTCGGGTCGTTGACTACCTTCCGGGCGGGGGCCACCTTGTGCACCCGGTCCACCTTCTCGTGGTCCATCCAGCCGGGGTCCGTTGTTCGCCTTATAGGACTGCACCAGGTAAGCGGCCAGATTATCGCCTTTTTTGTCCATTACGGCAACGTCGGCCCCTTTGCTTAACAGATAGCTCACTACTTCAGTCGAATTACCCTGTACGGCCATTGCCAGTGCTGTTGTGCCCTTCTGGTTGCCCTGGTTGATATTTTTCACTTTCGGCAGCAGCATTTCCAGCACGGCAACATCGCGGTTGGATGCGGCTGCATTCATAAATACCGTGTTGCCTTCTTCATCGGCCTGATTGACGTCAACGCCTTTGCCCAGAAAATACTGAATGATTTCATTCTGCTTGGGTCTACGAACAATCGCGTGCAAAACGTTTTCACCGTTCCTGTTTGTCGCAGTTGGTTTGATATTGAGGCTTTCCAGATACTGGAACACCTCAAGGGTATTCGCGCCCCGACGTCCTCCTTGGCTAGCCATAATCATCGCATTATCATTGGCCGGTACACCTTTTTGCAGAAGTGCTTTTAGTAGATCGATATTACCGGACTTGGCAGCATAGCTAAATGCGTTGTTGCCAGCCGCATCCGTGCTTTTCAGATTCAGACCTTTCGAGACAAAATAATCAGTTAGCTTCAGATCTTTATCGTTAGCAACAGCCACCAGTAAAGCATTCGCTCCGTCATGATTCAGGTCCTTTTTTAGATCGGCACCGCTGCGCAGACACAAGTCATATACCTGTGTATTAGGCTGTCCACCGGCTGCTGCAAAATTCAACGGTGTCATGCCGTGGCTGTCCCCAATAGTAGCTTTGGCTCCTTTTGCAATCAATGCTTCCATGATCTCCACATTGCCCCGGTTAGCGGCCCAGTGTAAATAGGTGCGGCTATCGTGGGTCAGTTTATTTACATCGTTGCCGGGTTGCGACAATAGATAGTTGATCGATTCATTGGGAGCCTGAGCATTGATAGCCATCACGACGGGATCAAAACTCATTGGATTGAGCTGAGACGGGCTATTTCCTTTCTCGACTTCCGCCTTAACCTGGCTCGCGTCCGGCTTACTTTGCCAGAACGACTGTTTCAGCAGCACGTTTTTCTGGGCTTGGGCGGAGAGGGAAATGCCTAACAGAATAACGATGACTAGTTTTTTCATGCTGATATACTCGAGTTGAAATGCTGATACACGTGTTTAAACGCTAAAAAACTAAACGGGCTGCAAGTTAATAAGATTCAGTCTAAATAAGAGTTGTGTGTAACTACTTAATTTGATAACTATTAAAATCAGAGAAATAAACATTCGTTAAAACACATTTCCGCATTCATTTCAATGAATGTAGGAAATGTGTTTTCGGACTACTTTTATCAAAACCGATACGACATCGTCGTTACAAACTGCCGGGGCGGAATCGGCATGATACTATAACGGTCATGGATCAGGTAATTCAACGTATTGGTGATGTTCGATACTTTGGCCAGAATTGACACTTTTCGGTATGTATAGCCTGCTGACAAGTCGAACGTCGTGAAACCCGTCAATGGAATCAGACGACTAAATTCCGGGGTTTGACCATACGTATTGTTGTTTCCACCGTAACGAGTTCCTGTATAAAAGGCCGATGCACCTAGTTTCAACCCTCGCAGTTGCGGTAGGTCAAACGTGTAAAAGATGGTTGCGTTGGCCGTGTGGGCCGGATTGTTGGTCAGTCGTTCGCCTTCGATAGGTGAACCTTTTACGAGCGATGCCTGGGTGTATCGCATGTAATTATAGCTATAGCCGGTAATGAAATAGAAGTTCTTCGACAGATTACCCGTCAGGTCTATTTCCAGTCCGTCACTGGTCGTTTGCCCCGTAAATTCTTTCACGTTCGCGTCGGCATTAGCTGTGCCATCCGCTTTGAGCGGGGCCATCTGAGCGAAATTGCTGTTTACAATGTGGTAAACGCCGAGGTTGGCCGTAAGTCGACCGTTAAACAATTCGTTTTTTACACCCACTTCAAACTGGTCAACAATAGAAGGTTTTAGGATTTGACCATAAATGTCGATACCCGTATTGATAGTGAAGTTGTTTGAGTAGCTACCGAAGAACGAGGTGTTTCTGGTAGGCTGATACATCAGGGCCACTTTAGGCGAAAAGGCCGCGTCCGTTTTGGTTTCGGCGGCTCCCCGCGTTTCAACCTGAGTCAACAGATTAAGAACGGTAGTCTGCACCGTTCTTTGCTGCGACCATCGAACACCGGCCAGAATTTTAAACTTATCGGTCAGGCTAATTAAATCCTGCGCGTAGAAGCCCAGTCGTGTTGAGGGCGATGTGGTCCGGCTCGTTGCGGTGGCCACCGGAATGTCGGTACGGGCTTCGTAGAGACTCGGATTCAGAATATTGATTTTGTCGTAAGCCGTTTTGCCCGCTCCATAATTGACTGTGTACGAGTTACTCTCACTCACAATACTAACCAGATCGCTACCCACTAACAGTTGGTGCCCAATAGCGCCCGTGTTGAATCGTCCGTTGAGGTTAACCTGTCCTGTATAATCGGCCTCGCTGGTCATTGTGCGGCTAAGGGTACGAGTCCAGTCGCCGGTGGCCGATACGTTATTGTTAGGAACTCCTGATCCGTAGGCACTTACGTCGGTTCCCTGCTCAGAAGCAATGACGGTTAATTTCCAGTTATTGTTAAACGCATGGTCGATGTTCGTCGAGACAGACGTCTGTTTCACGTTGTTATAAGCCCAGGGCGTATTGATGAACCGCGAGCGGGGAACGTCAGGGATAATGGCATCCTGGTTTAAATTCAGCGAACCAATGCCATTATCGGGTGTGAAATCCGACTTCAGGTAATCGCCCTGAAGCAGGATGGTGGTTTTTTGACCCAGTTTGTAGAGCAGGGACGGATTGACATATAACCGGTTTGTTTTTACAACATCCCGATAGCTGTTAGCCTTCTCATACGTGCCAACTACCCGAAACGCCAGATTCTTCGCCAGCGGTCCGTATAGATCAACAATGGGTTTCAAAAGGCCATAGCTACCAAACCGCATCGACACTTCGCCACCACGCTCGAATTTTGGTTTTTTGGTGACCATGTTGATAATCAATCCACCCGATACATTTCCGTACAGCATAGCCGAGCTACCTTTTAGCACCTCCACCGACTCCAGCGTGCTGGCCTCGGGGAATCCCATCGTGTTGGAAATGACCCCGTTTTTAAAAATGCTGCCCCCAGCACCCGCAATGCCAATGCTGTAGCCCCGTGCCGAAAACGTTTCGGCCACCCCACCCCGTTGCTGAGTAAGGGATACACCACTCACGTTTTTCAGGATATCCCCTAAGCGGGCGGCCTGCTGATTCGCAATCACTATACTACTCACCACCCCCGACATCTGAGGAAGATCTAACGGCGCAATCATAGCCTTGCCCAGGGTAACGGCTTTATTATTTCCGGTTACCTCCACTTCACTCAACTGGGCTGTGCTTTCAGCCAGAGCAAAATCAGTTTGGGTAATCTGACCAGCCTTCACTGTGACGGCCTTCTCCTGGGTTTGCAAACCCACAAAGGTTACCTGCATCGTATACGTGCCGGGGTTAATCCCTTTCAATTGATAGGTTCCGTCTTCGGCCGTAATTATTCCCTTTTGAATTTCCTTCAGACCAACGTTAACGAATGAAGCAGGATTACCATCGCTGGTTTTTACGATACCACGAATTGAGCCATGCGTTTGAGCCATGACCTGTACACAGAACAGCATTATTAAGCTTGCACACAGAAAGAAATTATAATAAACGTACCTCATTTTATTTAGATTAATTCTAATTTAGTGCAAATTTGTAGCTTGAATGAGTAGAGTGGGTATCGTAATTGGGAATATTCCTATCGAAATCGGGCTTATATGGAAATAATTATAAAATCTAAGGACGCTGATACACTATTACGCCGGGAAGAATTGGCGGTGGATGGTGGGCCAGCGGAACCCTTTCAGGAAAAGCAAGTCAGGATTCAGGATGAGCAAATAGGTTGTATTAGCGATACCCAGATTACGACAGGGAGTTTTTTTATAGCTCACTGTACCTTCCAATTGACTCAATCCATCCAGTTGATTAAAGAAGTAGAAGAGGGTATTATTCAGTTGGACTTTGCGTTGCGGGGCAAAAGCCATGCTCATCTGGGAGGAAAGGCGGGTGGCCAGCATTTTTCGACTGGTCAGCATAACATTAGTTACCTTCCCCCGTCAAAAAGCATTTATGACTACTATGCGGCTGCCCAGCCATCGGATTATAGTGTAGTAGTGATTCCCAAAGACGTTTACTTTCGCCTGATACCACCTGGCAGTGACCTACATCGGCAGCTTGTTACTCAGATTATCCAACAGAAAGCCGCTTTTATCACCGCTAAAAATCCATCGATCACGCCAGCTATGGACTGGATCATTCGGGATATGCGCGTCAGCCAGCGAACAGGTTCCTTAAAGCGGCTATTTCTGGAATCCAAAATAACGGAACTACTCATGCTCCAATTAGAGCAAATGCAGGGTGCTCAACCCGTTACGTTTTCGCCAAAAAAAGAGGATGTCCGTAAAATATATGAAGCCCGTGAAGTACTGGATGCCTGCTATCCTACTCCACCAACGATTGTTGAGTTGGCTAAACTAGTGGGCCTGAACGAATTTAACCTTAAGCGGGGTTTTAAAGAACAAGTCGGAACAACCATCCTAGGCTATATTATCCAACGGCGGATGGAAGATGCAAGACGCTTTTTGCTGGAAGGAACGAAAACCATTAGCGAGATTTCGTACTGGGTAGGGTACAAAAACCCTGCCCATTTTACGGTAGCCTTCAAAAACTACTTTGGTGTACTGCCTAGTGCTATTCGAACGCATTCCGGCACTCATTAGGACGTTTTCTTGAACGATTTTTATTGATACTAGATTGACGCAAATCAGTCATTGATAGTAATTAGGAGCCCAACAAACTAAATCAACATGACTGGCAGGTGGTGGTAGGGCTATTCGCCGAGCCGAGGTCGGGCCATGCATTTGCCGATATGGACGAACCCAGAACCCCGTTTCTAACCCACTACTAAACACGCCGACCAGTCTGGGTCAGTCGGCTTAGGGTCGCTGGTATTGGTCATTTCACCGGACCCGATGGTGGTGCCGCCAGTGTCCGGCTATAGGTTTGACAAAATTAACTAGCAATAAATGTTTTCCTCAGCCATCGCCAAGCAGCGGGGTCTAGAATCAGAAAGTTCAATAATCTATAATCAAATTTGCATTCTATCGTACCGTCTTGGAGGTTTTTAAAAATGTTGACGTACCGTCGGGTGTTGTCAAATTGCTCAGCACCATCAAGCAGCCATCTGCGTATGCGAACACTATTCCAGATTGGTGCTTCAGTTTTTCCCAACGGATACAAGGCCAGTGAACGGCTTATTTTTAATTTATTCCACTGATCAATGTGCTCCTGTGTATATTCCTTCTTACCAAAATCTATTTTGATGAATAGATTATCCCAGTCAATACGTTTATAACGGCGTAGAAAAGCGTCTTTTGCGGCTTGTTCTGAGTTATAATGAACAAAAAATAATTTTGCGTAAGGAGTTTGAGCAATCGGGAAATGACTACCTTCAACTTGGATAAATGTCATGTCACAGGCATCCGATTTGTGTAAGTTGGTGAAAAAATTGATGTAGTCCATTGGATGAACATACAACCCCACTGTAGGTGTATTATACGGTAACCCATGTTGGCGGTATACTTGACCACCCCAGCAATCGTCGCTGACAACGCAAAATTTTCTTGGCAGTAATTTCTTGGCAATCTTTACTCCCCAAAGGTGACGTATCTCTTTTATAGAGGTTGCTTCCACAGAATAGAAATTATTTTATGAACAGGATTGCACTTTAGAGTTTAAATACAATTCCTTGTCTTTCAGTTAATTAAATCACCATTTCGTGGAGCCGATGATTGAGTGAGCTGGCGAATACCATAATGGTACCTCTCTTAGCTACACCATTAGACGTATTATACTAATTTGGTTACTCTTATAAAACTACTGCAGAGCTTATATTATTCGATTTCCCAGATGTCATAGTAGCGGATACCCATCAGTATACGCTTACTCGCTTCCACCCAGAGGTGATGAGCTAAACAACAATCTCTCTAGTCGCTTGCTTACCGTTGAGGCATATAGTCGCCTGTTATGTTCCTGCTAATCCAGACACGACACTTATTTGACTTCGTGTACTACACCGGCAGCCCGGCATGAATCAATCCCAACGTCTCAAAAGAAAGTACACTACCAAATTTAATAGGGCTGCGCGGCCGGATGTGCTGAGACTGGTCAGTAACGGAAAATCCATCATGGCTGTGGCCCGTAAAATGGGTATTAATGATAGAAGGAGACAGGAGGGTGTACTTGCAACAAGTTTCGAGTTTCGGTGTGACCGTTGCGAATAGCTTCTTGAATGATAGAACAGCAGTCTTCGAGAGTGAAATTCCTCATAATTTATGAATGTAAAAGGACTAATCGTATGGCGCACCACCTGTTTTTGCAACTTTGTTCAGCCATTTAGGGGTAAGTAAGGATACTGTCCAATCGTACAGGATCAAAACGTAGCCACTCACTGAGAGCTACATTAACATATGGCCCGATGAATACTGGAGCAGCTTATCAGCCAGTCATGCAAACATGATGCTTTAGCCAGTCTACCATCTGTTTGTCTCGAAAGTCAAACCAGACATGGCGAAACTCACCGGAACGATCGATAACTTCTTTAGACAAATACCACTAATGATCTGGTTTTTCAATCTAGTTCTCCGTAATACAAGTCTCTATGATTGGATAAAGTTGACTAAATTACTAGCCACTACTGTTCAGAACGATTTTATAATTGGTATGCTAAAAAGAATAGGTGGAGTAGTTGCGGGGTACGCCTTATTTGTCATCTCATCCCTTTTGCTTTTTAACCTATCTGGGCAGAAGCCACATGCACAGGCAACAACAAGTTTTCAAATGCTAACTGCATTATACGGTATAATATTTTCCTTTCTAAGTGGCCTAGTAGTACCGCTAATTGCCAAGGTTAAAACGTTAAAGTTAAACTATATGCTTGGGCTGATTATGGCTAGTTTTGCTGCGTTTTCGTTTTTTAAGTCTGAAGGGAGTCATTGGACGCAGTTATTAGCTATTTTTATTTTTGCGCCCTTTTCCGTTATAGGAGGTATGTTTTGGTTAAAACGGGTCGGTAAGCTATAAACCTGCTCCAAGTGGGCAGCTAATTGCAGGCGGCTTAAAGAAGGAGTTTCGTGAACGAGATAGATTGATCTATTAATTGTACTTAATCATCAAGTGGGAAATTTACTCTTTCAAGATATTTAGTGTTACTAATAGTACTCATAAGAGAGGATGCCAACTCGCTTAAACGGATATGATTTAAACGGCTAACTTTCAATTCGCGCCCACAGCTAATCGATTATCATACCTTTATTGGTTGCTTTGAGACACTTTAGGTAATCTCTTTTGGGGATTATAGCAAGTTGGGTAAACATCCTGAAAAACGAGCGTTTTGCAGGGAGGTAAATCAGGGCAACCCATCACGCAATGAGTCGAGTATTGGATTAAGCAAAGTTTTGATTTCCACAAAAGGACTGATACGGTTAACTTTCAGATCCTGTTTGTATGAGATAGTTGCTGCGTGCCACCTATTAGCATTGTAAAAGCCAGTAGGATAGTAACTATCCAACCAATAGGAAATTTTATCTTCTCTGATATGTTTTTTTAGATTATCTGATTGAGTGTTACCTGCGATCCAAAGAAGATTTCGAATTGGCTAATCATTTAACCCCTTTCCATTGAGAATTTGCTGCATACATTTTTCAACCCTTGACCCCCGGGTTTTGGATTGTTTAGGTGCAGAGAAGTAAAGGATGTAAGCTCTCTGCCGTCCCGGTGTCAATGCATTAAAAGCAGTTTTTAAAGCAGGAATTTCATCTAATTTATCTTGAAATTCTTCAGGAAACAGGAGTTCCGTATCTTTTTTAAAATTAACCTTTAAACCGGCTTTTTCTACTTCAATGGCTTCATAAATATAGGCTTTCAAGATGGGTTTCATCTCAACTATTTCCTGAACATTGGTGAATCGAATCTGGCGTGCCGCCTGCGTATTCTTCGTTTGTTGAATTAAAATACCATTGGCATTATTTAACAAGGCGCCTTTTCTAAACAAAATCGCGCAGTATTCTTTAAATACATGTATTAAGACTAGGTTATTTTTCTGAAAGGTGTAGCAAGGAACACCCCACTTTAATTCTTCAGTTAGCCCGCAATCAAGAACGATCATTCTCAAATGCTCTAGTTCTTCCTGCCATTTTTTGGCTTTATTGAAATAAAAATCAACGGTAGGATTCATTTTATTCATTGATTAAAATTAACTGAAATGATTCTTCTGTCCGCGGGCCTGGAATACCACGATACCATAGTCAGGATTAGTAATAACAACGAAGGAGTTATTTCATCTACAGAATCATCTGATGCGATATGCGAAAATACTGCTCCCGACATGGCAAAGAAAAAGCCTGCATAAGCCCATTCTTTTACCAGAGGAAACTTAGGGATGAGCAATGCTATAACTCCGAAAATTTTCCAAACACCTAGTATTGTTATAAAATAGCCAGGATAGCCCAAATGTGTACTAAAATCTGCTTCCGTTTTCACATTGAATAACTGTACTGCTCCACTTGACAACATGCCTAAGGCAAGCCAGATAGTAGCAATCCAATAGATGATTTTATGTCTCTTGGTCATAATGTATTATTTTAATTTTCTTACAATGTCTTGCAGTCGGTTATGTGCCATATTTATGCCTGAAGCAAAACCCATTTGCAGCATTTGGTCTCTAACTGCGACTGATCTATATACTATGTGCATACTGAGTTTGCTGGTGTCATCGGTAAGTTGTTGAAATTCTAAGAACTCGAGCTGGACGGCAAAAGGCATATTCTCCATTTCAAATGTTCGTGTGATTTTTCGGTTCGGAACAAATTCATGGATTACCCCATTGGCCTGAAAAACTACATTTCCTTTAGCATCGGTTGTTTCAAATTGCCAACTGCCGTGCTTTTTACTTTCAAGTTTTAGTACTTTCGTTCCCATCCATTGTTCAATAATGTCGGGCTCTACGTACGCTTTAAAAAGTAATTCCAATGGCAAATCAAATTCCCTTGTTATCACTACTTCTTGTTTACCGTTTTCAGCATTGATCTTTGTTTTTTGTTCCATATTAATTGCCTTTGTATTTTTTCATTATTTTTTCCAATTGGTTAAATCGATCTTCCCACATTTGGCGGAATGGTTCAATAAAGTCAGCTACCTCTTTCATTTTTTTTGCATTAATATGATAGTACATCTCCCTGCCATTTTGCTCTTGTTCGAGCAATTCACACTCGGTTAATATTTGCAGATGTTTTGAAACGGTTGGTCTAGCTGTGTCAAAGTTTGAGGCTATAGCACCTGCTGTCATGGCTTGTGAGGCTACTAATAGTAGTATGGCCCTTCTTGTAGGGTCTGCTATTGCCTGAAATACGTCTCGTCTTAAATTCATTGCGTAGCTATTTGGCTACGAATATACGTGTAGTTATTTGACTACGCAAACTGTTCTGCGAAGTTAGCGAAGAAGGGGTCCCACGAAAGTTGGTTAAGAGATGTTGGGCTGTTGACATTCGGTTGTGTCTGCCAGTGATTGTCACGACTTTGCCTGACACGCTATTATCCTTAAAAAAAAGAATAAGTAACTAATAGTTACTTATTCTCAAAAACGCTCCATTCGTAATTGGATGGCAGTAGCCAATCGTCCGCGACAGCGTCGCAGTGGCTGGTATTCTGTGTTCCGGCATCACCTGTGCTAAAGCCGACCGCTATTTTGGGCAAGTGATGATTCTGGCCGACGATTAAACTTCTCAGGGCTGTACTATATGTTCAATTATACCGGAAGGGCTTGATGCTACAGAGCTACCGGTAGCCGACAAAATGTGTTTGCCAAACTGACCGGAAAATATGCCATCTGGAAGTTTTTTGGCTAGAGTTTGCTTTCTGGTTAGGTTCAGGACATTAAGTGATGTGTTTTCCCCAGAAACATAATAGAATGCTCTCTATAAAATAGCACCTTAAGGCGTAAATACTAATGTCTTATCCTATTTTTTGCAAAAAAGAGGGTTCCTGGTCTCCAGAGGGAAACTAGCAATTAGACGGTCATTGTTCTACTATGGGCTGTCTAATCAGCCAATCCTTCACTTCGTGTAACATGATTTCAGCCGACTTTCTAGTCGCTTCTACTTCGCTATAAAGCCTCTGAAGCTGTGTGCTTACAGCTCCTGACAAGTTGAGAAATACGCTATATTCGTTGATATGTTGGGGGCCATGGGGAAGGTCACGACCGGAAAAGAAATCGACTAACTCTTGATATTCACTATTGAGAAGCATGTCGCGAAAATACGAAAGCCAATTGGCTGATCCAGATTAAATTTCTGATCAGTTATAGCCCTGATCTCAATACTAGGCTCAACGTAGATTCCTATCTGTTGAAATCCTAATAGAATATCTGGCTAAATAGCGGGCATAGGTAGAGCCAACACTGCTTGAGTGAGTTGTTTCTAAAGCGGCAAACGCTTTGCGTGCCAGCGAAACCGGATAATTTTACCTGTTCTGTAACTAGTTCAAATACACATTTATACTATCCTAATAGCCATTTAGCTAGCCCGTACGCGTAGATGACCGAAATAACCAGTATCACCCAGGTGCATGTGTTGGTTAGGTCAAACGAAGTTGTAGTGCGTAATCTCATAGCCGTAGTCGGTAAGGGACCCCTAATATACGCAAAACGTTTAATCTTGGATTTAATTGTGAAAGAATGGTATGTTGTCTTTATAATAATGAAGGATACAATTAACCAACGAACTGTTATTGCAATTGAAATAATACCTGGGTTGCACTAAGTCAGACTTTTATAACAGTTATAGTTTATTTGACCTACCTAGATGATCCACAAAAGTAGTAGTGTTTAAAATATATATCATCTGATATATTTATTGTATCTTGCTTGGCAAATTTACACCTGGAGTATACTATAAGTACGTATTGTTTTGAGCCTATAAACTATTTTCAACTTGTAGATTTTTACTAATTCATGCAAGCTTCCTTAACCGACGAAGAAATGATTCGTCAATTCTTGCCTAGTCAACCTAATCAGTGCTTTGAAACTCTTTATAATCGTTATGTCAGCAAAGTTTATCAACGCTGTTTATCGATGACTCAGGACTCCGAAAAAGCTCAGGACTTTACTCACGATATTTTCCTGAAAGTGTTTGACAAGTTAGAGGGTTTTCAGCAGCGGTCAACTTTTGCAACTTGGCTCTATTCCATTTCGTATAATCATTGCTTAGAGCAACTTCGATTGGCGAAAAGGCTTCACGTAGATCCTCTGGACACTACTTTTAGACAGGATATACCTGAATCGCAGGAGGCTCAATTGCATGAAGAAACGCTTCAGATAGTCAAGCAAGCTCTTGAAACCCTCTCTACTCAGGAGCGCACGTTGCTACAATTGAAATATGAAGACGGCATGAGTATTGAAGAAATTGCTCAATTATATGACATTAAGGTTAGTGCTGTCAAAATGCGGCTCAAACGGAGTCGGAAAAAGGTACGGTTGTTGTGCGCCCAACGATAAATGGTGCTGCCTGAATCGATGATTGAATTATAGTTTACCCAACATATTACCTAACATCGCTAAGACGCCTGAGCAGGTACTTACCGTATCGCAAAGTCAATACAGAAGGTACCCGACCTGGGAGACTGAGGTCTTCACCACGTACACTGTCATTCTAACCGGAACAAATGTGTACATGGTGAATATAAGAAGTGTGCTCTATCAATATAGCGGTAGTCCTGTTATAGAGAGAAATTATCCCCTTACCCCAGTGAAATCAGGTTCGAACGCTCGCAGCAACTTTGGGGATTATACCTGTTATTTTAACTAATATAGGATCTAACGAGACGGCAGAGGCTGTGCTAATTGGTAGAGCTGAAATCAGTGCCTGCTGCCATTCGCTCTCCAATTGCTGTATTTGCACAGAGAAATTACTCCCATCAAATACCTTTACAGGCAGTTGAGTGCGTTGATCGTTATCGATAAGTTCCGCCCTAGTAAGCTGATTACCCTTTAATGAGATAGAACTCAACACATCCATAGCAGTTTCTATGCTGGAAAACCACCAGGAAAAATCTCGAGAACACGCTAAATTGTCAATCGTAGTAAAAGAAAGAAACATATAATAAGTTGGTCTGATTAAAGATTAACATAATTATACATTGCACACTATTTATCAAAATTTATTTACTTTTAGGTAACTTGTGGTTGGCAAAATGTAATAATTGTTAATAAAAGATAATAAGCATAAATACCTTTTCTACTACTATATATCTTGTAAGTGCAAGATCATTCTATAGTATATTGAATATGGAGATAGCCATTTAGTGGAAGCTAAGATAAAAGATACATAGTGGAAAAATAACTTGGTCAACTACCGGGCGCTTCACTACTTCACCAAATAATAGTTGACTATACTAACTATAAAATTTGCCTGTCCTGACGATTTAACCGGCTCCTAATTGCGTTCGGTGATATGCATAGTAGAGTCATCTTTAACTACTATTTGATTCGTCTATATGTTGATTAAGGACTCATTTAGGTTCAGAAAAACTGATCAACAAAAATAAAAATAGCAATCAAAGCTTTTCAAGGGTGATCTACTACTAAATGGCAAATAAGTTTGCTTTATAATAATAAAGATGACTTAGATTTGGTTAAACGAATCAAATGTAAACAATGGAGAAACTGTACATTTTTTGCCTTTGCATTGGGTTATCAATAGCTGCTCAAGGCCAAAACGTCAACGTAGTAGACCCCGTTCGAGCCTCTATAATCGATTGGATTCCAACACCGCCCAACACGATATTGCCGCCCTATCGTCTATCCGCTCAGGGCGACACGCTAGATCTGGAAAAGTTAGATAGCGCCTTTGCCCTCATGAGCAATACCGGCTCAATTATATCCGAAGCCCATCGCTACGTAAAACGTGATGATATGCCTATAATACTTAAATATAGTCAGTACAGGGCTATGATTCGTCGTATCGAACGACTTGAGAAAGGCCAGAAAAATAACCGGGATTAGTAGCCCCCACCTTTGGCTAACCTATACTGGTAGGCCTTTACCCATCTACTTTTATTTCGCACACTAAATACCTTGTTAATAGTTGCCTACTATGTGAAATGATTTAAATTGTAGGCATGAAACATATCATTTTAGGGCTTACTACCTGGGTTTTTGTGGTTAGTTGGGGATTTGCCCAATCGACAAATAATGCTGGAGAAACGAATTTTCCAAGAATCGGAATAGCGGGTTTAGGTATAGAATCTAGTACATTTTCTCCCGCTGTAACACATGAAGAAGCCTTCCATGCCAGATATGGTGTCGATGTGTTTGCGGCATATCCATTTCTAAGCACCACTTCGCCCCTTTTGCATCAGGCAAAATGGCTCCCCGCCCTAGTGGGCAAATCGCTTCCCGGAGGAGCTGTGACAAGGCAAGCCTACGAGTCATTGGTCAACAAAACGCTGGATTCACTCAAAAAAAATGGTCCGTATGATGGCTTGTATTTCGATATACATGGCGCTATGAGTGTAGTTGGTCTGGACGACCCGGAAGGTGATTTTATTGTACGAATTAGAAAAGTAATCGGCTATAAAACTATCATTTCCACCTCTATGGACTTGCATGGTAATGTATCATGGCGATTGGCGCAGAATTCTGATTTGATTACCTGTTATCGGATGGCACCTCATGAAGACGCTATGCAAACCAAAGAAAGAGCCGTTGTAAACCTGCTGGAGCGCATCAAGAGCGGAAAAGGGAAACCCGCTTATAAAGTATGGATACCTATACCGATCCTGTTACCAGGTGAAAAAACAAGTACGCGTATAGAGCCAGGCAAGAGTCTTTATCAAAAAGTGGAGCCTATTACGACCCAGCCTGGAATTATTGATGCAGCCATATGGATAGGCTATGCATGGGCTGACGAACCGCGCAACCACGCTGTTGTTATGGTGACAGGCGATGACAAGGAAAAAGTGACCCTGGCCGCTGAGAAGTTGGCCCTTGATTTCTGGAACGTCAGGACACAGTTTAACTTCGTAGCGCCTACCGGTACACTAGAGAAATGTCTGGCTAATGCCATATCCAGCAAAAAACAGCCCTTCTTTATTAGTGATACGGGCGATAACCCTACAGCAGGTGGTGCTGGCGATGTGACCTGGACGCTCACTCAAATACTCGCTCGTCCAGAGTTTCAGCGGGAGGATGGTCCTTCGTTGATCTATGCGTCTATCCCTGATCCGGAATTGGTCAAAAAGGCCATAGCTGCTGGTGTTGGTGGACGGGTTGAGGGTAAGGCGGGTGCTATTGTAGACGCTCGTTTTGCACCCCCAGTCCAGCTTGAGGGAAAAGTAGAATCAATAGTGTATGGAGATAAAGATGCCGAGGTAGAAGTGGTCGTAAAAGTAGGAAGTGTCCACGTTATTGTTACGCAAAAACGCAAGCCCTACCACAAGGAAAAAGATTTCACCCGATTAAGTCTTAACCCTAGGCAAGCAGCTATTGTAGTTGTGAAAATCGGCTATCTCGAACCCGAACTTTACGCCATGCAGGCTGACTGGATTATGGCGTTGACACCTGGAGGAGTTGATCAGGATTTGGCCCGTTTACCATACAAGCGCATCAAGAGACCCATGTTTCCGTTCGATACAGGCATGAAAAAACCAGATCTATCGGCTCAGTTCGTGCCCTTGTCGGGTGAATCCAAGTAGCAGTCGCTCTTTCGTTTTTGAAAGGGCTATTCTAAAATGACCTTTACGCCTACTTGTTTCAGCGCTAGTATTGCTATAAAAAGTCTTTTCGGTAATGAGAGTTAAGCCTTTAGGTGTTCTTAAACTATCTGTATAGGCGTAGCCATTTGTAATTGCATCTGTTACTAAAGATGGCACTTGATTTTCGCGCACCTTAAGTTTTCCACCACATAAAAAGAATAGCTGTTATGGGGTTGGAGGAAACCAACATTTTTAGTCGTACGCAAACCCGCGATTTGTTTAGTTCATTTAGCTGATGTAGTCGACCTGGAGAATTTATAAGAAGCCAGACTGAGGCCAACGGCGATTGATGAGATCAGCACTAGCTTATGGAAATGAAATGAAATGCTAAAGTTTCATGTATTTACCTAGTAGAGCAATTATAAGCCTGGACTCAAAATAACGTGTCTGTAAATCAGGGATATGCGAACCGGAGCTTTCATTAATCATGTATATACTTGACCTTTACTTATAAAATACTCTTATTGGTAAATTTAATGTTTATGTATTATTAAAATAACGAACTTAGGGTTAATTACCTTGCGTAACTTCCCGTATGTATACTAACTCTCACCTTTCTAATTCGGCAGCTGACGATAGTCACAGACAGCCCGAAGCTACATCCAAGGCGCGCCGATTAACATTCGAACGTGGTTGCCCATCCTGTCAACGATCATTTGCATTGGAGCGTACGGCTCGCCCTTTTTTACTAAAGTACCTGCTTTTTTTTATACCCACCCGGACCTATCACTGCCATAACTGTACCCACAGATTTATCCGCGTGGGTTGAGTTTTGTGACTTCCGGTAGTAGCTGTTTAGCATCAACTTAACAGTGTTTTCCTGAGATAACCCTTTAGGTTGGACTTTGTCCTGCGTTCACATCGGTAACCTTACTGTTCTTATTTGGCCTGGCTTGAACGCTATGAAAACGGGTTCAATGCGGCTTTGGCTATCAATCTAGGTTGCCTTTTTGTGAAACTACTTCTCCCTGATTTTCACAAGTTATTGAGCTAATAAGTAGTGACAATGGATGGAAACTTTAGTAAATAACATTGGTCCATTCGGCAAATAACAATAGATTGAGCGGCATTTATACTGCTTGTACATATGCCGCTCAATCTATAAACTGACCATCAACCAGACGATAAAATAAGCTATCTATTGAAGGGGTTTCAGCTTACTTTTTTCGCTGTTATACCGACTAAAATCGCCACTTAAGATGCCAAACAAGACTGGAACAAACCGATCAAGTAGGACCAGTAAAGATAAAGTGATGGTTACTGTCAATAGGGGACTCATCCAATAAATGAGTTCACTAGCCTTTGTTGTTACCAGAGCTTTATAAAGGAAGTAGTTGACAACTGGGTGATAAAGGTAAAGTTGTAGTGAGTACCGTCGGCCATAATAACTTAAGTGGCTATTTTTAGGCATGGGTAATTGCAGCGACAGTAGAAACATACCCACCGAAAACAGGAGCGTCCCCGCCATAAAATCAAACGTCAAGGAATCTTGCCAATTGCTCGATAACAACCAGGCTTCGACTACTTGCAATCCAATGCCAGCACCGATTAATAGCCAAGATACTAGCTTAGAAACATGTACGTCTACTGCATACTTAGCGGTTAAAAATCCAATGCACAAGAAGGGTATAGATAAGAGTGACCGGGCATAAATTGGATGAGCCTCAATACCAAGTAAATGGCTGTAAGGATTCAAGCCAAGGATGACTATAAGGACTATAGCCGCCAGATAAGGCAATAAGCCGTCCAGCTTACGGCTTAAAAAGAACCAAAGAACTAAGTAACCTAACAGTAGTGACGTTAGAAACCAGAGATGAAAATGAGTGCCCACCAATAACGTAAAATGCGTAACGATTTCCTTCAGCGACCCTACCGTCAGGATTAAAAAAAGCATGTAGAACAGGTTAGCACACAGAAAGACGGATAATAGCGCTCTGCCCGTTTTAGCGAAGGCGTAAACGGATTGGTTCCTGTAGCTCTTCTGAAAAAAGTAGCCGCTAACCATAAAGAAGAATGGCACAGCCCACCGGCCTAACAAGGGCAGCAGTGGCAATTTGTTCGCATAGATGCTATGAATCAGAATAACCGAAAAGGCTCCCAGAAATCGGAAAAGATCAATACTAGCGTTACGTTGACTCATGATTTTTATAATAATGGAGTAACTTGTTACGCAACTCGCTACTGAACGCTGTACAGAATTTAAATTTCTGATTTCTATACGAACAGCAAAAATGTGTGTAAAGGTTACCCGTGTTAGAAGTAGACGATATAAACTTCTGACAACGGTTATTAAATAGAGTCACAATTTTTTAGTACATACGGTAACAATCATGAAATATTTGAGAATAAAAAGTAACATGTGCTCACCTGCCTACAATTAATTTGTATCGTCTAATTGTATTACTTGGTTTCTTGTTACAATAAGAAATAATTGCCCGTCTACTCAAGATAAACGGCGCTACCGGTACTGCTGTGATGCTTAGGGTGATATGGATTAAAATGGATGCTATTTATAGAGTAGTGATAATGTTGATGAAATATCAAAAGAACACACTTCTTGTACTATGGAACAGCGATCAAATAGACTCTCTATTGTTTCGGAGCTGAAACGGCTACGTCAGGGATAGTAATTTTATCAAGCTGTGCCTGGCGACACTGCGTGTTGAACCGGCTAATATCGTTTTGGATCAGCATATTCATGTCGGTTTTTAGTGGTTGCCAGGTGGCGTTTAGCTCTGACAGACGTTCCTGCTGCCCAGTTGTAACGGAGGGCATGTTCACATCCAGTTCACCTTTCAGGAAGATGTAGTCAGCGCTCAGCTTATTCTCGAAATTGATGACATCATCATTCGATTTTGACTTTGGCTGGATGACTTTCTCTTCCCACAACTTAATCCGTTTAGCCACCGCCCGGCCTGAGTCAGCTACCGCTTTGAGGTTAGGCTTGTCGTCGATAAGGTCAACTAGATCGTTAATTTGCTTCTGTGCTTTGCGCATCCGGTTTACGCCCTGATGAATTTCCTTTACGCCTTCTTCAATGGCCATGAGCGTTTTTTGCTGTTGTTCATAGTCAGCCGCAGTCGTATTAATGCGGGGGTCGGGCAGAATATTGAACGCCACCGTTTTTTCCTGTTTCCCCAACTTCACCTTTGCCTGATAGCGGCCGGGTGCCAGTTTTCGACCGCTATAATTACCTTCAATGAACACATTTTCAATAGCCGGTAATGTTTCGGCCCGCATATCCCACGCGAACCGATTCAGTCCCGGCTTCACGGTAAGCGTTGGCTCCGGCGATGGACCACCGGGGAAAGCGATAAATTTCTTGTTTTTCTTACTGCTGAATGCTCGAATTGCCGTTCCCTGATCCGATAAGATGGTCATTGTCAGGATGGCACTGGTATCGACTTTGGCGGGTAACTGATAGTACATGACTACACCGGTAGAGGGATTGGTGCCTGTAAAATCGTTACGGCCAGGGGTACTACCCGCATCTTCATCATCGTCTTCCTCAATTACTTTGTCCAGCGCACTACCACCCGACACGCGGTAAGCGTCTTCGGGTTTATACACCAGTAAACTATCTTTGCTGAGTTTGTCGCTGTATTGCCGAATTGGGCCAAGATCGTCCAGGATCCAGAATGAACGGCCCGCCGTTGCTGCAATCAAATCACCCTGATGGACTTTCAGATCAGTAACAGGGCTGACGGGCAGATTTAGTTGAAAAGGCCGCCAGTTGGTACCCCCGTTGTAGGATACATAAAGTCCTGTCTCGGTTCCTGCATACAGTAAATCTTTGCGTTCGGGGTCTTCGCGAACCGTTCGGGTAAAGGCACCATAGGGAATACCCGTAACGATTTTGGTCCAGGTTTTGCCGTAGTTGGTCGTTTTATAAATAGCCGGGGCAAAGTCATTGACTTTGTAACGCGTGGTCGCGATGTAGGCAGTGGCTTTATCGTGGGGCGATACCTCAATGGAGTTAATCAGTGTTTCGTCGAGGCCAGCCGGTGTTACATTTGTCCAGGTTTCACCCCCGTTGCGGGTGAGGTTCACCAGTCCGTCGTCGCTACCCGTCCACAACGTTCCTTTTTCCGAGGGCGATTCGAGTACGTAGGTAATTGTCGCGTAGTTCTCTCCACCAGCGCCTTCATTGGTATAAGGTGCGCCACCCCAGCCCAATTTGGTTGAGTCGTGGCGGGTTAAATCGGGGGAGACGATAGTCCAACTTTTGCCCAGATTAATCGTTTTGAATAGCCGGTTTCCCGCATGGTAAAACGCATTTGGTTCATGTTTCGACCAGATGATCGGTGCGTTCCAGTTGAACCGATATTTCATTGTTTTGGCCTGCAACGCCTGGTATTGAATCGGCGATACCATGATGGGTTTACCTTCGTGGGTTTGCTGGTCGAGCACTTCGATGGTACCCTGATAACTGCCGCCCATTACATACCGTGTATCGTCGGGGTTGAAGGCAAGAAACGCACTTTCACCACCTGCTGAAGCCGTCCAATCTTTATCCGTTATGCTATTTCCCTTAGTTGTCCGACTAGCAATCATCACAGATGTGTTGTCCTGCTGACCACCATAAACATTATAGGGAAAGCGGTTATCGGCATTGACCCGGTAAAATTGGGCCGTGGGCTGGTTGTTCTCCGATGACCATGATTTACCCCCGTTGAAGGAGATTGCGCTCCCACCGTCGTTGCTCAGAAATAGATTTTTGTTATTCTTGGGACTGATCCACAAATTGTGATGATCACCGTGTGAACCCGGCACCGGGCTAAACGTCTTGCCGCCATCAATGGATTTGAGCACAGACGTATTAAGCACATAGACCGTGTTTTCATCGACCGGATCGGCAAAAATTTCTATATAATACCAGGCCCGCTGTATTGTGCGATGGTCTTTGCTCACCCGATTCCAGCTTTTACCGGCATCTTCGGAGAGGAAAACACCGCCTTTTTCGGCTTTCGAATCGGACTCAATCACAGCATACACTCGATTTGGGTTCGCGCGGGAAACCGAAATGCCCATCTTGCCCAGTTCTTTTGGCAGTCCTTTTTCCAGCTTCGTCCAGGTTTCGCCCGCGTCGGTCGATTTGTAGAGTCCACTGCCTTTTCCACCGCTCTGCACTTGCCACGGCAGACGCCGGTAATCCCACATCGACGCATAAAGAATGCGTGGGTTGGTCATGTCCATGCTCAGATCGTTGCAGCCTGTGTTTTCGTCTACGAACAACACCTTTTTCCAGGACTTACCGCCATCGGAAGTTTTATAAATACCCCGCTCAGGCGAAGCACCGTGTAAGGCACCCTGCGCGGCAATAAACACGACGTCGGGATTTTGCGGATGCACCCGTACAGCCGCAATATGACGGGTTAGGTCAAGACCCAAATGCTTC
The DNA here is from genome assembly GCF_042686045.1 of Spirosoma flavum. NCBI lineage: Bacteria > Pseudomonadati > Bacteroidota > Cytophagia > Cytophagales > Cytophagaceae > Spirosoma > Spirosoma flavum. The sequence goes on along the minus strand of NZ_JBHUOM010000048.1, from coordinate 75,338 downwards.
CACGTTTTACCGGCATCAGTAGACTTGTAAACACCGTCGCCGTAGGAGGTCATCACGCCACGGGGAGCGTGTTCACCCATGCCTGCATACACCACTGCCGGGTCTGATTCGCAAATGCCGATTGCTCCCACCGATGACGTTTTAAGCTGACCATCAGAGACGTTGTTCCAGGTCATGCCTGCGTCTTCCGTTTTCCAAATACCCCCGCCAACAGTGCCCATATAATACAACTGCGGATCGCTGACTACACCAGACCCGGCAACCGAGCGCCCCCCCCGAAAAGGGCCAATAGTGCGCCATTTTACCGGTTTAAAGTAGACATCACTAGTGGCCGGAGCATCAGCGACAGAGGTAGATACTACTTTAGTTGATTTTGGCTTTTGGGCCAGAAGAGGACTAACAAACGCGATAGAAAAAAGGAAAAGTAGAATCTTTTGCATGACGAAGTATTTACAAAACAACCGTCAGCTAAGATAGAGTGAAATCAGCAAACCATAACCCGTCTACCAGTTTCAGGATGCGTCATAAAATAAGTCTTAAGCTTGAACACCGTTTCGATGGCACTTTCGGTAAGCACTTCGTCTGGATGGCCAATTCCGTAAATGCGCCCCTGATCAAGCAAAATTACTTTCTGGGCATATTGCAGGGCCAGATTGATGTCATGGACGATGACAAAGACGATCATATTATGAGACGCCAACTCACGTACCAGCTTGAGAATCTGGTGTTGATAATGAATGTCCAGGGCCGAAATAGGCTCGTCGAGAAAGAGATACTTTATAGACTGATCCGGGGCGGCCCCATCCGACGGTTGGCGGTACAACTGAGCAAGCACCCGCGCCAGGTGCACTTTCTGTTTCTCCCCACCCGAAAGCGACTCAAACGCGCGGGTTTTAAACGAGAACATACCCACGGCTTTCAGACAGTCGTCGGCAATTTGTTTGTCCTGGCTAGTAGGGTTAAGATCAAAATACGGGTAACGACCCATCATAACTACCTCCGTCACACTCAAGTCGAATGGCAGCGACAGCAATTGAGAAAGTACCGCTTTCTGCCTCGCTAGTGTAGCCAGTGGAATAGACTTTAGCGGTTGATCGCCATACCAAACCTGACCCTGATGGGGCGTTTCGGTGCCTGTCAACAGTTTTAGTAATGTACTTTTCCCGGCTCCGTTTGGGCCTAATACCATTGTGAACTCGCCGGGAGCCAGCGTCAGTGATATGTCATTGATCAGCAGATTGCCACCGATTTGAAACGACAGATTTTTGGCTCTAAGCATAGAAACCTCCTTTCTGAAAAGACCGGGCATTGCGAACGAGCAGCCAGATAAACACGGGCGCGCCAACAAAAGCGGTGATAACGCCAATGGGAAACTCGGCGGGTGCCACCAGCCTGCGGGCAATGGTATCGGCCAGCGTTAGCAACGACCCACCCAGCAGGGCCGAAGCAATAACCAGAAACCGGTTATCCGATGTTTTTAGTAATCGCAACAGGTGCGGCACTACCAGCCCAACAAACGAAATTACCCCAACCATCGCCGTCCCAATAGCCACTAGCAGAGTGTTTAATAAAAGTACCTGAATCTTGAGCCGGTTGATATTGTAGCCCAAATGTCGCACCTCGTCTTCCCCCAGAATCAGGATGTTCAGGGCTTTGGTGAACCGTAGGGAAAGTAGAATGCCAATTGACGTAACGGGAAAAACAATGGAAAACTGGGTCCAGTCGGCTCCGGAAAAAGTACCCAGATTCCAGAACGTAATAGACCTGGCTTGGGGATCGCGGGCAATGTAGGACAGAAATCCAGTGCCACCCGTTGCCAAAGCATTGATCGCAATACCTGCCAGAATCATGGTGGCCACGTTCACTTTACCGCTTATCGACGCAATCCGGTACACAAGGAATGTAGCCAGAAAAGCAAACGTAAACGCGACGCATGGGAGCAGAAACAACCCCAACGCGTCGGTGAAGGCCCAGTTGATATTCTTGCCGAGCACGAAGACTAACGCGGCACCCAAAGCAGCACCGGAACTGGTTCCAACCAATCCCGGCTCAACGATGGGATTCCGAAACAAAGCTTGCATCAACACCCCCGACACGGATAATCCAGCTCCGACGGTGGCGCACATCAGCACTCGTGGAAGGCGAATTTGCAGAAAAAGTCCCTGAGAAATTGGGTCAACTGTAGCCGTTGTGAACCCCATTCCATTCAGCAGAATATGTCGAATGTCATCGAAGGACAAATCCACGGCACCAATCCGTAGGGCTGCCACAATCGAAATCAGCAGAAGAATGGCCAAAAATCCGTACCAGTTGCCCGGCGTTAACGACGATAATTTCATGTTGGGTCATGTTGGGCCGGGTGGCCGCCGAAGTAGTATTATCGCAAACCGTACGGTCGTCTCCACCGATACAATTGCTACCGAAAAATGTTGGTGGAGACGACCGTACGGTTTGAAATGACACCCTTGTAGGTAGATGTTGTTACTGGTGAATTAACTTCATGAGCATTAATACGTTTTCGCCCGTACGGGGACCAAGATAAATCAGATCGTGTTCTTCAATTCGGTAAATCCGTTTGTTTTTACCCGCGGGTGTCAAAGCGATGCCGGGGAGCGTCGCTAACTTCTCGGCATTACCCATTCTGTCATACCCGAAATCCGTTACCAGAATAATGTCCGGCTGGGCTTTACTGATAATTTCCGGGCTTAGCGGTTTCATGCCTTTTAGCGTGTCCATCACGTTTTTACCACCGGCCAGTTCCAGCATGTAGGAGGCCGTTCCAGCTTTACCGATCACCAGATAATTGTTGATTACCCGACCGAAATGGATAATCGCTATTTTGGGCGTGGTTTTGTATTGCTTCACATTTTCAGCGGCTTTGGCCAGATCAGCATCCAGCTTTGTTTTCAGACTGTCGGCTTGTTTCTGGGCACCGAACTGAGCCGCCAGCGTATCAAACAGCGCCTTGACTTCAGGAATGGTGTGCGCATCCGGAAATACTTTCATTGGTACCCCTACCTTTTTTAACTGCTCCAATACTGCTTCCGGTGCTACGTTGCCATCGTGGTAAAGAACCGTCGGTTTGAGCGCGATAATCCCTTCCGCATTAAGCAATCGGTGATAGCCTACTTTGGTTAGTTTCTGTGCAGCCGGTGGATATGTACTCGACAAATCAACGCCAACCAACTGGTCACCAGCACCGAGGGCATAGATCAATTCGGTCAGTTGTTTGGCAACGCAGACAATTCGCTGTTTGCCGGTCGTGCTTGTTTGGTCTTTCGTCGTAGAGGTGCAGGCCGTAATTACCGTGCCAGAGAGCACAAGTAGAAAGGCTATTCGTATGATTTTCATAAATAAATAATTCAGTAAAAGGTGATTACACTGACTCGTCTGATTCCCTGGCCTGTGGTGCCACAGGCCAAGGAGAATCAAAAAGCAGTAGTATATCTTAAAATATGTATCGTAAAACAGCCCCTGAATAGAAGGTGATTTTTGGGGCTGGATTGTAAGCCAACGGACGGTTATTGGCAGGATTCGCAAGGTTGAGAAAAACCAGCGATGAATAGGTACTGTTCAGCATATTATCCGAACCGACATACACATCCAGGTTGAAATGATCGCCTAGTGCGCTGCGGTAGCCTACCTTTCCGTTCACAAGCGTGTAGGCTTGCGCAAAATGGTTGTTGACCAAATTAATTGGCATTTGATCCACATACATCATTGTTCCGTTCAGGTAAAAACCGGGGCGAACCTCTATATCTACCCCGGCATTCAACATGTTTGGCGCAATGCCCGACTCTTTTTTTTCGGTATAATCGACCGTTTTGGCGTCGCTGTTATTGTCACTTTTGTAATCCTTATAATAGAAGTTACTGTACGTGTAGGACACAAACGGACGAATAAGCGATACCGCTCCTGCATTTGGACGATAGGCATACTGAACCGCCAACTCCAGGCCGTTATGCTGTACTTTACCCGCGTTGGTCGTTAGTGTATAAGCTGGTACGGTCGAGGTCGCCGTAAAGCCCTGAGGAACAAGCTTATCCGTCACGGCCATGGTGAAGTAAGCTATTTCGTAGGTTAGCGTTTTATTTAGAAAACTTCCCTTGCTGCCTATCTCGTAGCTGGTACCTAGCTCCGGACGGAGATTGTAGTTTACCACGCCCGTCTGTGCTATAACTACCTGACTCGTAGCCGGTGCCGAATAGCCCTGACTTACGCTGGCGTACAGCGACATGGTATTCGTCATCTGGTAGGACAGCGCACCTCGGGGCGACAACACGGGCGTAAAACGTTTGTAACCCGACACATTGGTATAGGCGCTTGTGGCAGCCCGCATATCGGTAATGCCATATTCGACGTAGTTAAGACCCGCCCCCGCCGACAACGTTAGCTTAGGTGCTACTTGCATCGCTGCCTGGGCGAAGATACTGTACTGCATCGCCTGTACTTCTAGGTCGGAACGAAGAGCGCCAAGAATGTTATTGGTCAGTCCGTACCCTTTCGCGTAGTTGAAGTTCTTCAAGAATTCACCACCTATACTTACCGTTGGCCGTAACGGGCTGGCGTCGTTGCTGTACGTGAATACAGAACGCCCCCCGAACTTGAACTTGTTCGTTTTATTGACGCCAGCGGCAAAGGGTTGGTCAATAATCTGCCCACCAACGAAAATGGTTGTTTTGTTCGAGAACCGATCTGAAAACTGGTAGTTGTGGCTAATACCAAACCGCGCACTTTCCGTTTTGATGCTGGCGTTATTGACTACATACGCTGGATCGGCAATTTCCGGCTGCTCCCGTATCCCAACGCTGTCCAGTTCTCCCGACAGCAAATCATAGGAATTAGTGTACCCGACAAAGAGCGACATGGATCGTTTCGCACTCAGGTAGGTATCGCTGGTGATGCTCAGAAAATCTTTCTGGGAACTGCCATGCGCCCTGAAACCGTCGTATTTCTGATGGCCATAGTTGATATTCAGACTCGTGTTGTCCGAACCGGTTTTTATGGACGTGTTCGTCCGAAACAGCCCATAAGAACCCGCCAATACCTGTTGACTAATGCTCGTTTTGCCGATGGGTGCGCGTTCGGTGTAGAAATTGACCACTCCACCCAAAGCATTACCATATACGCTGGATGCAGGCCCCTTTAGAACTTCTACCCGGCTCAGCGTTGTGAAATCGACATCGTCGAGGAACGTGGTGCCGTCGCCGTCGGTGAGTGGAATATCGTTCAGGTAAGCTTTGTATCCAACGCCGTTGAAGTTCGTCTGGTTACCATAGCCACGAATAACAATCCGGTTTCCGGCGGCCACAGTGCGCATTTCTACCTTCACACCGGGAATCAGGTTTACGTAATTTTGCAGATGAATACCACTCGTACGCTGAATATCGCGGCTGGTAATCAGCCCGACAGCTCCCGCTGTACGTTGAATCGTCTGTGGTGTTGAGTAGCCCGACACAATCACTTCATTCAGGTCGGTGTTAGACGGGTCCAACTCAATCGTCAGAGTACGCGTCGTCGCTTTGACCCCCACCGTTAATGTCTGATACCCAATGGCCGAAAATTGCAGTTGATCGCCCTCGTTGGCGGACATACTAAATTGACCTTTCTCGTCGGCTGTCGTACCACGTGTTGTGCCACTAATCAGCACAGACGCTCCAGTAATAGGCTGCGAATTAGTTGGGTCAACGATACGGCCGGTTATTGCCATTTGCGCAAACAGCGCCGAACTGATACCGGCGAGAAAAAACAATAGAATACTGTATTTGATAAAGACTGATTTCATAAAGCAGATTGCTGATTTGAAGAATAAATTAGTACCGGAAAGGGCATGCCTTTTCGGAGGGCTGGTTGAGAAACCAGACACATAAATGTAGACGCCAGCAATCTATTGGTTGGGTGGGGGATAAAGCACGTCCAGAGCAGGACGGGTAATTCGAAGAAATGAGTAGCAGAAAAACGGCCTTAAGTCAGCCATATCTAGTGAAGATAACTGGCTAAAAACCATGTAACCAGGTAAGTCGAACGTGGTGCGCCACTTGATGCGTTTCGTTCTGGTACGGCGAGATGCCTGATCGGGTTGAGCTGTGTCCTGATATAACCAGGCGGCTTTCTGTTTCAGTTTTGTTTCGGCTTCGTCCCGAAATCCATACACGTACACTGTATCGGAGCGAACCTCACGATGCAGCACATCTACCATTTGTCCCTTCCACTCAAATTCGCTCTCATTGAGAAGATAGGCCGTTTCAGAGGTGAGGTCACTATGAGCAACTGTAATCAGAATAAGCTCATCGGCAGCAAAGTAGGATTGGTGAGAGAATACCCATTTAGCCATCCATTCGCGGGCATAGTAATAGCCATACACACTTAGCAGAGCCAGCGTAGCGGTCGCAAGTAGGATACGGACTATATTAATACGGCCAATGAACATTCGTTTTTTATGACTATGTAAGCTAATTACGTTGATAGTCTCCCTAACATTTAAAGGGGATTTACGTTAAGAATTGCCAAGCAAAGCCCCCTTTAGGGAACATCAAAGCCGTTACCAGCAAACTTATCCGTTTGGTCTGATCTTGCTTTGAATTGCTGGTTTCAGCGTATCCAATGCTTTTAATTGTTCTGCCAGTTTTTTCGACAGGCTGTTATACTGGTCATTTTGTTGCTGCGTTGGTTTTGAATCATCAGACTCAACAAAGCCCCCCAATGCGGTGAACTTGGTATTTAGTCGAACCGGATGATTCGTTAAATCCTGATTGGCTTTGGCCCGATATTGATATAATTCATCCTCGATACGGAGCAGTTTATCGGTCAACTCCTTCACCGTCGGATCATCCTTCGACTGATACGTGCTGTCCAATTGCTGGCGCATCTGGCGAATTGTCAGGACGCCATTCCGCAGGTCGTTGAGTCGCTCCCGAATTTTGATAAGCATATCGAATTGCTCTTTAAACTCATCCGGTGTTGTCTCGATTCGGGGGTCTTTGACGATTTCGAAGCCCTGGGTGTACGTTTTGCCATCCACCGTTAACTGCGCCCGATATGTACCCGGCATCGCCAGTGGACCTCTGGCCCGGCCATGAGTTACCGAATTCGGCAGCGTGATTGGGTCCGGGTAGCGCATGTCTTTCCAAACGAAGGCGTTTCCGCCTGCTTCAGCGGGCAACATAATTTCTTTTCGCGCGGGCGCTGTCGGCTGACGCATTTCGGACAAGCCCGATGAATCTTTTCGAACCGTTGTGGAGGTAGATTGAGGAATAGTGGTGGCAGAAATAGCGCTTTTGTACGATTTGATAAGTTGCCCAGTGCCGTCGAAAAAATCCAGCGAGATTGGGCTTTTCGGTTTCTCGGGCAAGTAATAAACGATCTTGACGCCATTAGGAGGATTCTTTCCTAATTCGGTAGCCCCACTGGGTACGGGTTTCATGGCCGGGTCTAGACCCGCTTTAAACCGCACCGTTGGCCGGGGTTTGAACAAGTGAACGGCTGATTTCTGTACCTCATCAGTCAGCTGATGCAATATGGTCAAGTCGTCCAGAATCCAGTAAGAACGTCCGTGCGTAGCCGCTACCAGATCGTTATCCTGAATCGCTAAATCGTGGATGGGTACCACAGGCAGATTCAACTGGAGTGGTTGCCAGAGCCCGCCATCATTGAAAGAAACATAGATGCCTTTTTCTGCGCCTGCATACAACAAGCCCCGTCGTTTGGGGTCCTCCCGGACGACCCGAACAAAATCATCGTTGGGAATGCCCTGCGTAATTTTTTTCCATGTTTTACCGTAATCGCTGGTTTTGTAAACGTATGGGTGGAAATCATCCTGCTTGTATTTCAGCGCGGCTACGTAGGCCGTAGCCGGGTCGTGCGAGGAAGGGTCGATAATGCTGATACGAGCAAAAGCGGGCATCTCTTTTGGCGTAACATTTTTCCATGTTTTCCCATTATCCTGAGATACTTGTACGTATCCATCGTCTGAACCAGCCCACAATATGCCCGCTTTTATTGGCGATTCGGCCAGCGCGAAAATTGTGCCGTACCACTCCACGCCCGTATTATCCCGCTTAATGGGACCCCAATCTTTCCCGATTGACTGGTCATCCATCGTGGGTGTTTTTTCAAGCGTAGCCGGATCGGACCGTGACAGATTCGGGCTGATTACCTGCCAGCTTGCTCCCTGATCGGTCGAGCGGTGCACATATTGAGACGTAGCATACAGCACTTTTGGGTTGTGTGGAGATACCATAACAGGGTACGTCCACTGAAAACGGTAGGCCAGATCGGCTGACCCATAACCATACATATCATCTGGAATGACTGATACGTCCTTGAGTTGATTTGTCTTAAGATTCAGGCGGGTAAGCCAGTGGTGATTGGCCGCAAAAATCAGGGAAGGGTCATTTTTGTCGAAAGCTATGTAGCCAGATTCACCCCCGCCCACATCGTAGTTTTCGTTGGGGTAAATGGCCCCGTAATCTGATCGGCTGGGAACGGAAATCGTTGAATTGTCCTGCTGGGCTCCGTAAACCCGATACGGAAATTTGTTATCCGTAATCACGTGATACATCTGGGCCGTTGGCTGATTGTAAACAGAAGACCACGATTTACCCCCGTCGAAGGTCACCGTTCCACCGCCATCATTCGCCTGCACCATCCGTTTGGTATCGTTGGGATCAATCCAGAGTTGATGATTATCGCCATGCGGAGGGTCCACTTTTTTGTATGTTTTACCGCCATCACCCGATTTCCACATGTCGATATTGAGCACCCAAAGCGTTTCGCTATCTTTTGGATCGGCTGCCAGGTGGTGATAATACCAGGGACGTTGGAATAGATCGGCAAACTGGCTGACAACCTGCCAGGTAGCACCCGCATCGTCGGTTCGGTAAACGCCCGTCTGTTCATTCGCGGCCTCAATAATCGCCCAGATACGGTTTGGCTTTGAGGGAGAAAGTGCCAACCCGATACGCCCCCGATTAGTGCCCGTGGGTAATCCTGGTCGGCGGGTAATATCGGTCCAGGTATCACCACCGTCTACGGTTTTGTAAATGCCTGCACCCGGTCCTGCGCTGCGTACACCCCAGGGGAAACGGCGAAATTCAAACGTGGAGGCATATAGTGTTTTGGGATGCGCCGGATCAACCGTTAGGTCAATTGCGCCTACGTTTGGGTTTTTGTACAGGACCTTTTTCCAGGTTTTACCCCCATCCTGCGTACGAAAGACTCCTCGCTCTTCATTGGGTCCGAACGCATGACCAAGTGCGGCCACGTACACGATATCAGGATTCGTGGGATCAATAATAACCGAACCGATGTGTTGCGTATCTGTCAGGCCAATGTGCGTCCATGTTTTGCCCGCATCCATTGATTTATAGACGCCATCACCGGGTGACAGATTGCCCCGCAACGTGTGTTCACCCATCCCAACATAAATGATATTGGGGTTTGATGGAGCTAGTGCAATGGCGCCAACGGAACCCATTTTGAAAAAACCATCCGATATATTCTGCCAGGTGATGCCTCCGTTTTCTGTTTTCCAGACGCCCCCGCCGGTGGTTCCCATGTAAAATACCAATCGCTCGGTGGGGTGGCCCGCTACGCACACCGAACGCCCGCCCCGAAAGGGACCGATGTTGCGCCATTGCATGGCCTTCATCACCGAGACATTGACTTGGGTTGGGTCTGGCGTTTGGGTCGTTTTAACAGATGCTGACTGTGCCGTTACCCGGAAGCTGATTAGCAGGAAAGCTATTCCGATGAAAATAAGACGTGTATAGCAAGGATTTTCCCGACGCAGTGTCATCATAAGTATTTGGTAATTTCAAGCCTGGTTATTTCGAAGATGCCCTTCCCGTGGCTGTATCCTCACAGCCATGGGAAGAGGCATTGGGGAAGGTAGTCTAGCCACAGGAGGACTACATTCCTATTTTGGCTGTCTTTGTAAGCTTCTCTAACTCGGTTAGTTGCTTTGTCAGATCGCTCGATAATTCCTCATACACCTTATAAGAACCGTCGGTTGGTTTAGCGTCGCCGTTCTCCACACTACGCCAGAGGGCAGCCAGCCGGTTGTTCAGTTTGATGGGAAAGTTCAACGGATCCTGGCCGCTCTGATTTCGGATTTGATACAAGTTTTCTTCGATGATACTCAGTTGGTCTTTCAGCTTCTTATTCGCTGGATTGTCGGGTTGCCTGGCTAGTTTTTCCTTCAACGTCCGAATCTGAATCACCGCATCGTTGGCTTTGCTAGTTTCATCTTTCAGTTTCATGGCCAGAGTAAATTGCTCCTGCACATCAGCGGCAGTAACGCCTTTTAACCGTGGATCGAGTCTGATTTCGAACGGTTGCGTGCTGGATTGACCACCCACTGTAAGCCGCACCTGATACTGACCGGGCAAAGCCAACGGGCCAGACGTAGGGCGGGCACCCCACATGATCATGCCTTTGAAATACGTTGCGCCGGGATAGCGAAGGTCCCATTCGTAGCGGTTCAACCCGGCAGCGGTTGTGGGCAGTTTTACTTTAGGCTTTCCGGCATCATCATCGTCGTCTCCTTCGGTTTTGGGATAGGTTGGTTTGTCGCCCGTAAACGACTGGATTACTGTTCCGGCAGCGTCTAAAATTTCGACTTTCACGCTATCGGCCTGTTTCGCCAGGTAGTATTGAAAAACGGCTGGTTGAACCCGCCGAACGGCATAATACGGCTTGAAAAGATGTAGGCTTTTCTTGGCGAGATCGGGCGTAAATTCCCGAACGGGAGCAATATCGTCCAGCACGTAGATCGACCGGCCATGTGTACCAATCACTACGTCCTTCTCCGTAACCTGAATGTCTGCTATCTGCGTATCGGGTAATTTCAGTTGCAGCGGTTGCCAGGTGTCACCATCCGTAAACGATACCCAAACGCCGTGTTCCATACCGGCATAGAGCAGGCCGGGGCGCGTGATGTCTTCCCGAATCGTGTGTGCGTAATCATCTGACCGCAAGCCGTTAATGATCTTTTTCCATGTCTTTCCGTAATCGTTCGTTTTATAGATATATGGCGTACGATCATCCATCTGATAGCGTTTGGCGGCTACGTAGGCTGTGCCGGGTTTATGCCGAGATGCCTCAATAATGCTCACGCGGGTGTGTTTAGGTAGGTCCGGCGGAGTGATATTCTGCCAGTTTTTACCGTGGTCGCGGGTGATATGAATCAACCCATCGTCGGAACCCGCCCAGATCGTGTTAACATCGTGGTAGGAGGGGGCCAGGGCAAAGACGGTCGCGTAGATTTCGGGGCCGTTCATATCCATCGTAATGACGCCCCCGCTTTTGCCGAGTGTCGTCGTATCGGCTAAGGTCAGGTCCGGGCTGATTTTGGCCCAGCTCTGGCCTTCGTTGGTCGATACCCAAACGTGCTGCGAACAGACGTAGAGCCGGTTTGGATCTTTGGGCGCAAACACAATTGGGTATGTCCACTGCCACCGTTCGGGTAGGGCACTGGCTGGTTCGCCGGAAAAAAAGCGGGGATAAACTTGAACGTCGCGAGTTTGGCCAGTCGAACGGTCGTACCGCGTGAGCAAAGCACCCTGACTGCCTGCGTAAAAGATGTCGGGATTCTTTGGGTCCTGAGCGATATAGCCGCTTTCGCCCCCGCCTACTTCGTAGCCCCACTCGCTTTTTTTGATGCTGTTACCTTTTACCAATTGATTTGCCCAGCCCTCACTGGCCACGGCTACGGTCGTATTATCCTGCTGTGCGCCTGCAATGTGGTACGGGAAATCATTGGTGGCGGTAATGTGATACAGTTGTGCGGTCGGAAAGTTTTCGTCGGTCCAGGTTTTGCCCCCGTTGACGGATACCGCGCCCCCACCATCGTTGGACGTGATCATCCGAGTGGAATCGGCGGGGTCAATCCATAGGTCGTGATTGTCGCCATGAGGAACGGTAATTGCCTTGCTGAATTTTACGCCCCCATCCGTCGATTTGAAAAAGTCAACATTCAGGCAGTAGACGCCATTTTTGTCGAGCGGATCGGCGAAAATACGTGAGTAATAAAAGGCCCGCTGACGTAGTTTTCGTTCATCGTTAACGTGTTTCCATGTCATACCAGCATCATCTGACCGATAAACGCCCCCGTCCTCGGCTTCTACAATGGCCCACACGCGGTTCGGATCAACTGGCGAAACGGTTACGCCAATCTTGCCGACGGTGCCTTTGGGCATGCCTGGTTTGCGGGTCAGTTCGGTCCAGGTATCGCCCCCATCCGTTGATTTGAAAAGGCCCGAATCGCCACCACCGCCCCACATTTTCCAGGGTTTCCGATACACTTGCCAAATAGATGCGTAAAGCACATTAGGATTCTTCCGGTCAATAATCAGATCGACCCCGCCTGCTTTATCACCTTTATACAAAACTTTTTTCCAGCTTTTCCCGCCGTCTGTCGTGCGGAAGATACCGCGTTCTTCATTCGGGCCGTAGGGATGTCCCAGAGCCGCTACATACACAATATCCGGGTTTGTCGGGTGAATGCGGACGCGCGCAATGGCTTGGGTATTTTTCAGACCAATGTTGGTCCAGGTTTTGCCCGCATTCGTCGTTTTATAGACGCCATCGCCCTGCATGATGTTGCCTCGAAGCTGGGTTTCGCCCGTTCCGATGTAGACAATATCCGGGTTGGACTCAGCCACCGCCACCGCTCCCACCGACGAGCTATTCAACTGCCCATCTGTGACGGGGGCCCAGCTCATGCCACCATCGGTTGTTTTCCACAGACCTCCGCCCACGGCACCGAAGTAGTATTCCTGTTTGCGGCTGGGCGAACCAGCAGACCCCAGTGACCGTCCGCCACGGGTTGGTCCGACATTACGCCAGCTCATTCCTTTAAAAACAGGATTGGTCGCCGTATCAGCTGGCGTTTTTTGTTGTGCCCAAAGCGGACTGTTTATGAATGCGCTGCCGATGACAGCAATGAAAATAAAGACAAAATGCTTCATTGGTAGAGGGTTATTATGACGATACGTTGATTCATTAGTGCGCTGGGGAGAACTAGCACATAATATGATCAATGAGTGTAGGGCGAGTGGGAATTATGTAAGCAAACTTAGGAAAGTCCAATCCAATTTCCTCATGAAGCGGCTAAGAATATATTCTACGTTTTATAAGTAGGCCATATTTTAAATTAAACTAATTCTTATTTAATAGCTATTTATTCTTTTTTGAGCCGACATAACAAAATAAATATTAAGTCAACAGAAATTTTTTGTGTGAATGGATCAAGTGTGTCTAGATTTACAACATTAAAAAGGCATTAAAGACTCTTCTATTAATTATATAATTATTCTTACAAATAAGACTATTAAACTACTTAATATCTCTGAGTAGTCAGGTCTTATAGCTCTAGGAATGTGTGTATGTATTAGTAGTCCAACTTTATTCCATTCATTCACTATGAAACAACTTCTCTTAGCGCTTCTGAGCCTGTTTTCTTTTTTTGCATCGGCTCAATCAGTAACCGTTCGGGATATAAGCTCATTACAACCTATTGAAGATGTAGAAATCAGGGGAGTGTCAATGACTCTGACTCAGGTCCGCTTTACAGATCGGTCTGGCAAGGCAGATGCATTGGCACTCTCCGATACAGACCAGCTCGTTTTTCGGCGGGTTGGCTATCAAACAGCTTACTATACGCTGGCTCAACTGCGGGCGATGAACTTCACCGTTTTGCTGGCCGAGAAGCAATTGGAACTCAATGAAGTGGTGGTGGTCGCCAATCGTACCGCCGAGCCGCTATCGCGTATAGCGCAGCCCATTCGCGTATTTACGCGGAACGAACTGCGGTTTTTGAATCAGCCAACAATGGCCGAGGTATTGCAGCAAAGCGGTCAGGTGCTGGTCCAAAAGAGCCAGTTGGGTGGTGGAAGCCCAATCCTTCGTGGTTTCGAAGCGAATAAAGTCCTGATGGTAGTTGATGGCGTCCGAATGAACAATGCCATTTTTCGGGGCGGGCACTTGCAGAATATTCTGACCATCGATAATGCCGCTGTCGAACGGATGGAAGTTGCCCTGGGACCGGGTTCAGTAGTGTATGGCAGCGACGCGTTGGGGGGCGTTATTTATGTGCAAACGCTGTCTCCCAGACTAAGTAGTTCGGGCACGCCATCCGTAAATGCTAATGGGTTTGTTCGGTACAGTAGCGCGATGAGTGAAAAAACGGCTCATGCCGACTGGAACGCAGGCTTTCGCAAGTGGGCACTTACCACCAGTATAACCGCGTCGGACTTTGGTGATCTGCGGCAGGGCAAGCAGCGTAACGCCAACATCGGTCAGCTGGGGTTACGACCAGTCTACGCCGGGTACGAAAACAGGGCCGACGTACAACTGATAAATTCAGACCCCAATGTTCAAGTGTCTTCAGCTTACAAGCAGATCGACTTGCTGCAAAAAGTGATGTTTCAACCAAACGACCGGACGCAACATCTGCTGAATCTGCAATTCTCGACCAGCAGCGACATTCCGCGTTATGACCGGCTGACCGAAACTGATGCTAAAGGCAACCTCAGCCATGCAGAGTGGTATTATGGCCCGCAGAAACGCTTGTTGACTTCGTATGGCCTGACAAAACAATTTACGTCGGGTATTGCCGATGAACTGAAAGTGATTGCGGCATACCAGTTCATCGAGGAAAGTCGTCATAACCGACGGTTTGGAAATTATGGGTTGCAGCACCGAACGGAACAGGTAGGCGTCTGGACGCTAAACGCTGATCTGAAAAAGAAGTTGGCAACGAACCACACATTGCGTTATGGTCTGGAAGCAACGTACAACACCGTTCAATCAACCGCTTTCAGGGAAAATGTACAGACTGGGAAGATTGATCCGCTGGACACCCGCTACCCCGATGGCGGGGCTAACACGCAGTCGCTGGCAGGCTACGTATCGGGAACGGTGGACGTGAGCAACCGCTCGACGCTGACATATGGAGCGCGCTATGCTTATAACCGGTTGTATGCGAAATTCAATGACAAAACGTTTTTCCCTTTCCCATTTAATGACATTACCCAGCAGTCCGGGGCACTAACGGGTAGTCTCGGTTGGGTAACGCGCCTGCCGGGTGAGTGGCAGTTGGCAACGTCTCTTTCGTCGGGTTACCGGGTGCCGAACGTAGATGATCTGGCAAAAGTATTTGAATCGGTGGCGGGTACACTTGTTGTTCCAAATCCGAATTTGAAACCAGAGCGAACCTACACGCTTGATGCGGGCATCCGTAAGCAACTTGGCGAACGGGTTTCGGTAGAGGTAGAGGGCTTTTACACTTTGTATAACAACGCCATTACTACCCAGCCGGGCACATTGAACGGACAAAGCCAGATCGATTATAATGGCCGAACGAGTCGGATTGTTACGCAGGTTAATTCGCAACAGGCCCGTCTGTATGGGTTTAATGCGCAGCTTTCGGCTGATCTGACACAGATGTTAACCCTGTTTGGCACCGTGACCTACACGCGTGGCCGCAGCCTGACCGACTCAACGACTTACCCCCTCGACCATATTCCTCCTCTCTACGGCAAGGGAGGCATCCGGCTAACTGTCAAGCAGTTTCGGGTCGAAGCCAATGTGTTATTCAATGGCTGGAAACGCCTGAAAGAATACAATCTGGTAGGAGAAGACAACATCGTTTACGCCACGCTACAGGGTATGCCAAGTTGGCAAACGATTAACCTGCGGACTAGCTATCAGGTAAACCGGTATATGCAGCTACAGGCTTCTCTGGAAAATATACTGGATCGAAACTACCGCGTTTTTGCGTCGGGAATTAGCGCATCGGGCCGCAATCTGGTACTGACTCTGCGGGGAACACTATAAAAAGGCATTTACGAACGATTTAATGCCTTATTCTGCTTTCATATGTTTTATTTTGCAACAGTCAAAAATAGCCAAATCTTTTATGGTAATTAGGAAACTTGCTGCTGGTATAGTTACTCTGCTGCTTATAGGCATATTGCCAGGTATCTTACTAGCTCAGCGAAAAAGCAAACAGACAGCAAAAACCACTAGTGTGCTGTCTACTGACAGTTTGTTTAACGGGTTGCGTTGGCGGAACATTGGTCCATTTCGGGCTGGGCGTGCGTTGGGCGTTTCCGGGCATCCGAGTCAGCCACTTACCTATTATTTTGGTGCTACCGGCGGGGGTGTCTGGAAAACCATTGATGGAGGGGGCAACTGGACAATGGTGTCGGATAGTGCATTTAAATCCAGTTCAGTGGGTGCAGTAGCGGTTGCTCCGTCCGATCCTAATATTATTTATGTGGGGATGGGGGAGGCTGATATTCGGAGCAACATTACCAATGGCGATGGGGTCTATAAATCTATGGATGCGGGCAAAACCTGGAAACATATTGGGCTGAAGATGGCCGATGCCATAGGCACGATCGAAGTTCACCCGCATAATCCCGACATTGCCTACGTAGCGGCTTTGGGGAATCCGTTTGCGCCTAACAAAGAGCGTGGTGTGTTTCGTACCATCGACGGGGGTAAAACCTGGAAGGCTGTTCTGACCAAAAACGACAGCACAGGGGCAATCGTTGTGAAACTCGACCCAACCAATCCGTCGATTGTGTATGCATCCATGTGGCAGGCCTATCGTAATAGCTATATAATGAGCAGTGGCGGACGAGGTAGCGGCCTGTTTAAATCTATGGATGGGGGTGATACTTGGACGAGCCTAAGCGACAAACCAGGTATGCCAAAGGGATTGTTGGGCAAAATTGGTATTACCGTGTCGCCTGTCAACTCCAACCGGCTCTATGCCATGATCGAAAATGCCAAAGGTGGCCTATACCGCTCCGACGACGCCGGTGATTCGTGGCAACTCATCAACGAAGACAAAAACCTGTGGCAGCGCCCCTGGTACTACATGATGCTGGCGGCTGATCCTCAGGATGAAAACGGGTTGATTGTGTTAAACGTTAACGCTATGAAATCGTACGACGGCGGCAAAACGTTTAAAACCATTGAGGTTCACCACGGCGATACGCACGATATCTGGTGGAATCCCAAAAACCCGCTCAACTTCATCATCGCCGACGATGGTGGGGGCGAAGTGACCTATAACGGCGGGGCTACATTTTCTGACATTGACATTCCGACTTCCCAGTTTTATCACGTAGCTGTGGACAATGATTTTCCGTATAATCTATACGGCGCTCAGCAGGACAATACCTCGATTCGGATTGCCAGCCGCACGACAGATTATTCAATTGGGAAAAATGCCTGGTATCCGGTGTCCGGTGGCGAATCGGGTTACATCACGCCCGATCCAAACAATCCAAACGTAACCTACGGCGGTAGTTATGATGGGCTGATTACCCGGTACGACAAGGCGACGGACCAGAATCAGGTTATCAACGTATACCCCGAATATTACATGGGTGCGCCTTCATCGGCCCGTAAATACCGCTTTCAATGGACGTATCCCATCGTTTTTTCTCCACACGACAGCAAAACGCTGTATATCACCTCGCAATACCTGCACCGGAGTACAGACAATGGTCATTCGTGGCAGGACATCAGTCCCGATCTGACCCGCAATGATCCTAAAACGCAGGGTGATACGGGCGGGCCGATTACGAAAGATAATACCGGTGCCGAAACATTTCCGACGATTTTTACATTTGCCGAATCGCCGGTTGAAAAGAATATATTCTGGGCTGGCTCCGACGACGGGCTGATGCACATCAGCCGCGACGGGGCTAAAACATGGCAGAACATTACTCCGCCCGCGTCGATGCTACCCGAAATGGCCATTATGAGCATTGTACACCCCTCCGACCACACGCCCGGCAAAGCCTATCTGGCCGCAAAGCGGTACATGTCGGGCGACCGCACACCCTACATGTTCAAAACCACCGATTATGGTAAAACCTGGACGAGTATTGTAAAGGGTATTCCCTCTGATGAACACTGCCATGTGGTGCGCGAAGATCCGAATAAGCCCGGCTTATTATATGCCGGTACGGAGCGTGGTGTTTACGTATCGTTCAATGACGGCGGTTCGTGGGATAAACTAAGTTTGAATTTACCGGTCACGCCCGTTCGTGATTTGCAAATCCATAAACGTGAAAAAGATTTAGTTATCGCTACTCACGGGCTGGCTTTCTGGATTATGGACGACATTACCCCACTCCACGAAATAATGGATCAGAAACAGGGTGGAAAGGTAACGTCAGCGATACATTTATTTAAACCTCGCCACGCCTACCGAATGGAAGGTGGATCCAGACTTCATAAGAAAGGCACAGCCGCAGAAGATGGAGAAAACGCCCCGAATGGCGTCATTACACGCTATTTTCTGAAAAGTAAACCAACGAAAGAATTGAAGTTGATGTATATGACCAGCGCGGGTGATAGCATTATTACGTACTCAAATCTCAGGGATAAAAAAGGCGACTCGCTCAAAATTGCCAAGGAGTTTTATCGGGACGAAAAGCTGGAACGACCCGGTGTTATGTCGGCTCAGCCTGGCATGAACGTCTTCGTCTGGGATATGCGCTATCCCGATGCTGCGGCCGTTGAGGGGACGAACGTCATGTGGACAGGGCGTGGAACAGGCGCTAAAATCGTGCCGGGCCAGTATAAAGTACGCTTGCTACTAGGCGACTCGCTGATTGCGGAACACCCCATCGAAATCAGGAAAGACCCCCGGTTATCGATAACGGCGGCTGACTATCAGGAGCAATTTGACCTGATGCAGAAAATAAACGGTAAACTGTCGGAGACGCATAAAGCCATTAATCAGCTTCGGCTAATCCGAACACAGATTAATGGCTACACGAACGGTGTCAAAGACCCGAAAGTCGCCGGAAAATTTAAGAGTGCGGCCAAACCTATATTGGAAGAATTAGACAAGATTGAATCTACGCTGATGCAGCCAAAATCAAAAGCTGGTCAGGATGCTTTGGCATATCCGATTCGCCTGAACGACAAAATGGCGGGCGTTGGTTCGGCTGTTTCTTCTGCTGATACTAAGCCCACCAAGTCGTCTCACGCAGCGTATGACGATCTGGCCAAGCAAATCGACACCGCCCTGACCAAACTCAAAGAGGTTGTCAATACGCAGGTGCCTACGTTTAATCGGATGGTGACAGAACAGCAGGTTCCCGCAATTATTATCAATTAATTTGGATAAAAGGTTTTTCGACAGGATTAGCAGGATTGCCAAGATTAAACAGGATTTTCTTCGTGGTTACCCTGTTTAATTTTGGCAATCCTGCTAATCCTGTCGAAAAAAATAGCCCTGTCTATGCTCTCTGATAAAACAGTTTACAATCTACATCGAATTTCGGGTCTGGTGGGTGGTCTTTTTATACTGATCCTTACCATTACCGGCTCCATTCTAGTCGTTGACAAGCAAGTCGATAACCTACTGAACCCCAATCAAACCCAGATTGAGGCCGTTGGTCCTCGGCTGTCTTACAACCGATTGCTTGCTACTGTACACCAGCAGTATCCCACGGCGCAGATACGAAGTATCTACTTGTCAGAAAACGACAAAAAGGAAGCTGTTCGAGTCGATTTAACCTATAAGGGTGCGTGGATATGGGTTGTGTTAAACCCGTATACCGGCGCTATTATTAGCACACGAAATGCAGATGCCGCGTTTGTCCGGCGAGTACGTGAACTACACGAGAATCTGTTGCTGGAGCCAGTGGGCGGGTTTATTATGGGGCTAGCGGGCATCTGCCTGTTGGGGTCTGTGCTAACCGGAACATGGTATTATCGACGGTCACTGCTGAGCGTTTTCAAAATCGGTGTTCGGTGGAATAAATCGGCGCGTATCGTATATGCTGATATTCATAAATGGCTTGGTGTCGTCGCCTTGCTTTTCATGCTGATGATGAGCGCAACGGGCATTTTCTTTCACTGGGAGCAAATAGAGCGGAAATTTGGTGATGGCCCAAAACCAGATCAGTCCCAAATCGCTCCCATTTCGCTGACCAGCATTCCGGTCGATTCCGCGCTGGCTGGTGCAAAGGCGTCCATCGCTGATTTTAAGCCCCTGCTGATTGATTTTCCAAAACCCGGCGACAGTACGTTGGTGATTCGTGGTAACAGGCCGGGGAGTATCCGGTTGCTCGGGAAGTACAACGTTTCGGCTACCGTAGATGCTCGAAACGGCCACTATTTGATTGGGTTCGATGCTCGTGATGCCGATCTGGAATACATTGCCGAACATATCTTTGAAGAATTGCATTTCGGTCGCTACGGTGGCTGGATATCTCAGATCATTTACATTCTCCTGGCAATAGCAACGGCCGTTGTAACGGTTACGGGATTGATTATCTGGTTTTTAAAACGGGCTTAACCGCACATTCTTGTATGGGATTTCCTTATAGCGCGAAGCGGCTATCACTGTCGCTTGTTCTGCTTTTTCTATTCATCAATCACCTTCATGCGCAATCTTTCGCGCCCAATCTGTTCGATGCTATGAAATGGCGAATGATTGGTCCGCACCGGGGCGGGCGAACGGTGGGTGCTGTGGGGGTGCCTCAACAATCAAACGTTTTTTATATCGGGGTTAACAATGGGGGTGTCTGGAAAACAACAGATTATGGCCGCACCTGGAACCCCATTTTTGACGATCAACCCACCGGGTCCATTGGCGACGTAGCGGTGGCACCGTCCAACCCCAACGTCGTGTACGTGGCTAGTGGTGAAGGATTGCAACGCCCGGATTTGTCGGTGGGTAACGGCATGTATAAATCGATTGACGCCGGAAAAACATGGCTCCATCTAGGCCTGAACGATGGACAGCAAATTGGTAATATTGCCGTTGATCCAACAAACGAAAATCGAGTTTTTGCGGCTGTATTAGGCCACCCTTATGGTCCCAATGCCGAACGGGGTGTCTATCGCACCACGGATGGTGGCAAAACCTGGGAGCGGGTGCTGTATAAAGATGAAAATACGGGTGCCGTACAGGTAACTATCGACCCGAAAAACCCGAACATTATTTATGCCGATCTATGGGCCGCTCAGCAGGGACCCTGGGAAAACGGCGCGTGGCAGGGTCCAGAAAGCGGTCTTTATAAATCCACGGACGGCGGCACCACTTGGCAAAAATTGACAAACGGCCTGCCCACTGTTGCGCAGGGGCTGGGCCGGATTGGCTTTTGCATTGCGCCCAGCGAACCAAATCGACTGTATGCTACGGTTGACGCACCTGAACTTGGCGGTGTTTACCGCTCTGATAACGCGGGTCAATCCTGGACACGTATTAGCAGCGATAACCGGCTTTGGGGGCGGGGTAGCGATTTTGCCGAAGTAAAAACGCATCCAACGAATCCTGATATTGTTTTCATTGCCGATGTGTCTGCCTGGAAATCAGAAGACGGGGGCAAAACTTGGAATGACTTTCGGGGCGCGCCCGGTGGCGACGATTATCACCGGCTCTGGATCAACCCGAACAACCCCGATATTTTGCTGTTGGCAGGTGATCAGGGAGGCATTATTACGGTCAACGGTGGGCAGACATTTAGCTCATGGTATAATCAGGCAACGGCCCAATTTTACCACGTCAGCACCGATAACAGTTTTCCGTATAACGTATTGGGCGGTCAGCAGGAAAGCGGTTCCGTTGGAATTTCCAGTCGGAGTAACGATGGCGAAATTACATTTCGTGAGTGGCATCCGGTGGGCGTAGAAGAGTATGGTTATGTAGCCGCTGACCCACTCGATCCCAATATTATTTATGGTGGTAAAATCACCCGGTACGACAAACGAACCGGACAAGTTCAAAACATCGCGCCCGAAGCTGTTCGAAGTGGCAAATACCGATTTGTACGAACGGCTCCGGTTCTGTTCTCTCCAATTGATCCGAAAACGCTTTATTTCGCCGGAAATGTCCTCTTCAAAACTCGGGACGGCGGCAACTCCTGGCAAACGATTAGCCCTGATCTAACGCGAAAAACGTATCCCGACATTCCTGAAAGTGTAGGTATCTATCGCACCGAGGATATGAAAACGATGCCTCAGCGGGGCGTAATTTATACCATAGCCCCGTCGCCGAAAGAGATCAATACCCTCTGGATTGGTACGGACGATGGTCTGATTCAAGTCACGCGGGATGGCGGTAAAACCTGGAAAGATGTTACCCCGGCGGGTGTTGGCTCTTGGAGTAAAATATCACTAATGGATGCCGGGCATTTTGATGCCAATACAGCTTACGCAGCCGTAAACCGCATCCGTTGCGACGATATGCGCCCGCACATTTACCGGACCCACGATGGCGGAAAAACCTGGCAGGAAATTGTAACGGGATTACCCAATGACCCGATCAACGTAGTGCGCGAGGACCCTTTTCGGAAGGGCCTGTTATTCGCGGGATCAGAAACGGCGGTATATGTCTCCTTCGACGATGGTGCTCACTGGCAGTCGCTGCGGCTGAATATGCCTGCTACATCAATTCGGGATCTGGTCATTAAAGATGATGATTTGGTGATCGGAACGCATGGCCGGTCGTTCTGGATTCTGGACGATATTACGCCCCTACGTCAGTTGAACGCCGAACTGGCTAAGGCCGAAACCGTTTTGTACAAACCGCAGCGCGCTTACCGCGTCCGGTGGAATATGAACCCCGACACGCCGTTACCTCAGGAAGAACCGGCTGGTCAGAATCCACCCGATGGTGCCATCATCAACTATTTTCTCAAAGAGAACGTCAACACCCTTGTTACGCTGGATATTACGGATGCAACGGGCAAACTGGTACGGCAGTATCGTAGCGATGATAAACCCTACACTGTTCCGGACGTAAATTTACCCGCGTACTGGATTCGGCCACAGCAGATTTTATCGGCTACGGCTGGTTCACACCGGTTTATGTGGGATATGCACTACACTCCGCTCGACATTCCGCCCTCATATCCAATTGCGGCTACGTATCGGCAGACGGCTCCTGAGCCAACGTCGCCCTGGGTTATGCCTGGCATGTATACCGTTAAATTGACCGTTAACGGGAAAACGTACACGCAGTTATTCACCGTCACGATGGACCCACGGGTAAAAGCAACGCCCGTAATCCTGAAGCAACAACACGATCTCGCTTTAACTGCTTACGAGAACCGGAAACAGGTTCTGGCTTTACTGAAAGAAACAAAGGAACCAACGGGCCGGGCTATAACCGAGGGACAAAAGAAGACGATTGATGGCGTTCAAACCAGCCTGAATAATTTGAACCGGGCCTTTAGTTCAATCTTTTCAGTAGTTAGCGAGGCTGATGCCCCGCCTACAAAGCAAACGATAACAGCGGCTAACCAGGCACAGGCAACTTTCAAAAAAGTGTTGGCCGAATGGAACACTTGGAAAAATAGTGCTCGGTAATTACCGATGATACCGCTCTACTTTAATTCATTATTGGTCCTCACCAATGCAGGCAATACTATTCATAACCCCTGTATTTCTTTAGTTACGTT
Organism: Spirosoma flavum; assembly: GCF_042686045.1. NCBI lineage: Bacteria > Pseudomonadati > Bacteroidota > Cytophagia > Cytophagales > Cytophagaceae > Spirosoma > Spirosoma flavum. Next base: position 51,894 of record NZ_JBHUOM010000048.1, on the reverse strand, counting down.
AAGCAGCTTGAATTACTCGATAAGGTGAGACGCTTATACGCTGGTAACGTCTTCAGGAGAGCCAAACTAAAATTCAGCAAGTCATGGAAACAGATTTGCCTGCTTTTCCGGAACGTAACAAGAAAAATAATCTCAATTCGCCAATTGTACTAAAAACAAAGCAATACCATTAGTCTAGACCTCCTTTAAATCCCCTGCTTAAATACGACAGGACGTTCTGCTTCTGTTGGTGCGCCTTATTATGCTTTTCACAGAAATGAAATTCAGTATGAAACAGCGTCCCGGCGGAGTCGTTTAACTATGCCCGACAGCTAAACTAATTGGTAATCTTTACTATAAGTCTATCTTCCCTGTTGAAGATCCGAAGGGAATGTATGCTTATTCTACCCACCAATAAATTTCCGGAATGCCTCCTGTTCAATCGGGGTCATGTCTGCTATTTTCATGGTAAACAATCGGTCTTTAGAGAGTAAATATTGATCTAACAATGTTTTCAGAAACTTGTGGTCAGTGATCACCAGCATAAATGTGTGCCTGTCTGTGACGGGAGCATCGGGACGAAGAAAGTTGTACTGACTCTGCTGTTCACTTTTGGGAAGCCTCTGGTTGTAGGACCACCCCCACCTCGTCAGCTTGCGAATGGCGGGAAAAACGAGTTGTAGTTCCTGCTCCGAATAAGTAGCATATTGAAATTGCAGACCCAATTCATCTTTCCTGGCCTTGGTAAGATATTCTTTGATCGCAGTCAATTCTTCATTGCTAATATGTTCGCTTATCATCCTGTCTGAGTATACCCAATAAAGATAATGAAAACAAAATAGTTTAAGGATGAAATAAATAATTAACTTAATCCTAGCTTTGCTTTATAGTGTTACACGGCACTGTGGTATAGGATGAGAGAGCCTGACCACGCAGCAGTCAGGCTTTTTTGACCGCCAAGAGCCAGAAAACGATTAAATTAACAGGCAGTATGTGTATACTGGTTTTTTTGCCTGACGGTGAATACATCGAAGGTATGGATGAGTTGGAAGCCGTCTTTGGCTTGCCCGTTGACGCGTTTCACGAGGGCCAGATTAAAACCAAAAATCAATGTTTATGTCATGTCAACGTTGGTAGTTACCTCGAGGCCGTTGGCGCTACCTGGTGGCCCAGCTTCGATGGGACCGGCGACTATTGTATAGAAACTATGAGGGCTATTCACCTGTACTAAGTAGTTTGAAAACGGTACTTATAGTCATCTTCGTTGAGATCAACGTAGTCGGAGCAGGCCAGATAGGGACTACTAGGCTGATGGCAATCAATCCATTCGTGCAGTCTGGCTATAGTAGCTCAGTACAAAAACAGCCGTTACCCACTGGGCAACGGCTGTCGATCACTCACTGTAATAAAACACATTTCCATTAGATTACTGTTCAACCAGTATTCAGGGACATAGGAATGAGAAGATTGACTGAATCTCCCACCTACTATACTAACTTATTGACCTGGAGGTGTAGTACTGGAAGAAGAGCTACTAGTACCTTGATTGTTGCCATTGCTAGTGCGTTTTCCCTTACGGCCACTACGGCCCTGACTTTGGGATGACCCTTGATCCGTTGAACCCGATTGCGTAGACATGGAGGTGCCATTTTGATTACTTGTCCCGCCGTTTGTGCTGCTGCCACTTGTTGAATTGTCAGTGGTGGAGCTACCACTCGTAGAGCCTGAACCCATTGTGGAGTTTCGGCCTGATTTGCCACGGCCCATCCGACCATCACTCTTAGAGCCTGAACCGCTTGTGTTCGTTGACCCCATTGATGACCCATTGCTACCACTAGTTGTTGACCCATTTTGAGAAGCTGACCCATTAGTGCCATTTCCCGTACCACTGTTGCCAGTGGATGTTGTTTGCGCTTGTGCGCTAAAAACGGCTACAGTCAGTAGCAGGGTACCCATTAAGATGACCTTTTTCATAACCTTGAGTTTTGTTGATAAATACTATTTAATTAATCAACTCATCATATAACTCCATGTAAAAAAAGAATAACTGAACAGAACTGGCAAAGTGAGGAAACGGACCGGCAATTAAGTGTAAGACCATACCGATAAACCAGAAGCTCAAGATTTAATGCTACTTATAAACATCAATCCAGGCAAAAGCTTCTTCCTATAAATAGGATTTGCTCATCGCCATATTATCGTCACGAGTAAGCGTTGTATAGGCGAGAATCAGAAGTGATGACTGGTGTATGTGAACAACCAGAAGAATGAGCAAAATTCTATGAGACTCCCGGTAAACTGGCTTCCCTGATCAGTATTGAAGATTTCCGGCTTCCCCAACTGTTGCTGTTGCCACTGACAGCAGGGATTCGGAGGTTTCTTCTTAACCCTAGTTTTGAAGGTAAACTTTAGTTGGTGTCAATGTCCTCGCTTAACTCTGGAGCTCCATTCGGTAAAATAATAGTGAAGGTGGTTCCTATTCCTTCTTCACTCTGAACCGTTAAGGTGCCTCCCTGAAGTTCCACAAACTGCTGGGCAATGACCAGCCCTAAGCCCGTTCCCTGAATGCCCTTACTATTACTGGCTCGAAAAAATGTCTGGAACAAGGACGAAAGATCACTCGCGGGAATGCCGATGCCGGTATCGATTACTTGAATCATTACCGTTTCGGATGTAAAGTGGAGTACTAAGCGCGGGTCATTCCGGGAGTACTTAAAGGCATTGGAAAGCAGATTAACCAGAGCATGGCCCAGCAACTTTTCATCCAGGAACGTAGTATGGGGTACGCCTTCTACTAAAAGCTGAACTACTCTGCCGTCAATTTGGTGAATAAAATGGCTGTCGATAACCTGTTGGCACAATACCCTAGTATCAACCCAACGTGGATGGAACGCCACTTTTCCTGCTTCAATCTTTCCCATCGTGAGTAGATCAGTCAGTAACTCGTCTACATCCTTAATCTGTTGGGAAATCACTCCCAGGTGTTTTTCAATGGCTGGCTTTGCGATAGGCTGGGGTTTGGCCAGATACATGTTGATCAGATCAGCACTGGTCTGAATCGTGGTTAGGGGGGTTCGGAATTCGTGTGAAGCAGTGGAGACAAACTGAGATTTGAGTTGGTTAATATCTTGTTCCCGCTGTAAAGATTGTTGCAGGACTAGTTCATTTTTTTTCTGAATAGTCACTTCAGCTGCCAGAATCATCACCCCGGTGGTCGTTCCGGATGCGTCGCGCAGGGGCGTGTAAGCAAAGTTGAAATAGGCTTCTTGTAGCCTCCCGTCCCGTTCCATCTGGGCCAGTTCACCATGACCAAAGTAGGGCTCTCCGGTGTCATAAACGACTTCCAGGAGTTTGATGAAGCGCTGCCCTCTAAGCTCTGGCTGAGCCTCAACCAATGACAATCCAATGACGGAGGAGTCTTTTCGCCAGATTTCGTACATTGGCTCATTGGCCGTTTCAATGGTCATTTCCCGGCCACTTAATAAAGCGATTCCTAAGGGAGCCTGTTCAACAATGGCGCGGAAGCGAGCCTCACTTTGCTGCACGTTCTTCTGAGCAAGTATCAATTGAGTCGTTTCCTGACACACGACCAAAACCCCGCCTGTTTTTCCAGAATCCGTCAAAACGGCACTATAACTGAACGTCCAATAAACATCCTCCATATGACCATTGCGGTTGATAGGAAGGAGTTGGTTTTCATTCCAGGTGGACTCCCCTCCGTCAAGCACCCGATCGATCAGTGGCTTGATGGTCGGCCAGACCTCAGGCCAGCAATCCTCACCTCGCTGGCCCAACGCTTGCGGATGTTTACCCTGATTGCCTAAACTGGGGCGGTAAGCGTCGTTGTAGAACTGAAGCAACTCGTCTCCCCACCACAAAAACATGGGAAACTTGGATAAAAGGATCGTCGATACAGTGGTACGCAAACTCTGGGGCCAGCCTTCGGGGTTGCCCACCGGAGAATCATCCCAATTATAGGCTCGAGTTAGTTCACCCATGGCTCCACCACCCCTCAAAAAATTGGCCGAATTTACAGGGCTTGTTGGCATAAGGGTTGATCTGACTAATTAGGTACTCAGCGTAAAAGTAATCGTCATTAAATAACCATCATTAGAACGCTCTTTAATAGTAGCATCCGTGGTTGTCTTATCGAATAAATGGTCTGCTATATGAGGTAAGGCGCCAAAGGATTTGTAAAATTGCCGAATACTATACACGCAAATATCCATTCGTTCAACCCACATATTTGTTATCACTGGATCTTCATACCAGTTATCCAACTTCAATTTTTTCTAACGATACCGAGTTGCTTCCCGGATAAGGTGAATTTGATTTATCCAATCGGTGTGTTCAATTGGATAAATTACGGCGGGTTGAATTTTGATGGCTAAATCTGCTCTATTTCAGTCGCTATACGTAATGGCTACCTGAATCATCTCAGCCTCTCGTTTTAAAATAAATTACTCTTTTCCTGTGGCCACACGTGAATCCGTTCATGAACGGCCCGCTTGTACTGGCCTAGTAGTTGTTTAAACTCTTGCGTATGCCATAGGCTACCATCCTGCGGCACGGGGTCAGAGGAGGCTGTTTGGTTTACGCGGAACTGATTCCAGACCCGCCAATCCTGACGGGATAAATGGTGTTTTAAATAGACATGTATGAATTCATTACCAAGAAGATCCGTTTGGTCATCTGTTTGATGACGATAGGTTTCAATAGCGATCAGGATGCGACCCATCGAATCAAGTTCTTCAGCGGATGACATTTGAGTGGAGGAAAAAAAGCCATTATCCCGTCAGCTCAACATGTGAGGGGCGGGGGAGAGACTCCGTATGAACTGATTATTCTACAGGTAGACCAATTTTATACCGTTGTTAAAAATCGTTACCTAAAAAGATAAGGTTAGTCTGCCACACCTGTTCGACAACCGTTTCAATTAGACGTCACCACTGATGAGGAGTTTGTGTTTGCTCGCTAAACGTCTGTAATTACCCCTGGGTAAGTCAGCTTCGGTGGCGATGATTTTACTTAGCAGATTTAACCGTCAATTCAATGGGTAATCCTGTTTGTCTAGCCTGTACGTTTCCTCGTTGATAAGCTATTGGCATGTGCCCCTTTTGGAGAATGGTTCACCCTATTGGCTGAATGGCTCACACTCCTCGAATCTTCTTATCATTCGTATCCTGTGAAGTAGCTAATAATCAGACATGAAATATATGTTTTATTTGATGATTAACCTAATTCACGACTGAAACATTAAACAAGCATAAGTGATCAAATACCCCGAGCAACACCAATGAGCTCATGTTTGACGGATTTTTACTTGTCCTTGAAAGGGTTAGATCTTGTTTTAATTCCTGAATAAACTACGTTTGAAGCGCAGTTCAAATCTACCCTCTCTTGAGTAGTTTTACTGCCATGAAGAGTAACCAGTGTGAACGGTCGGCCAAGGAACTAGGGGCCAATGAATTTTTAACCATACCTTCCTCTTATTCGCTCCTTTGTGTTATGCTAAACGAATTGACCCTGGAGTGGAGACTAAATTCTGCTGACTAAGTTAGTCTCCCTACCTTGTGGCAAGACTTTCTTCAGGCTGCTTTCCTATGTATATGGTTAGTGGAATAACCGAAACTTAGCGGTTATATTAGTATGTATTCTGCTTGGTTATTCTACTCTATAGTATAACAAGGCTATTTTTTTTATGTAAGTTTTTCTAACAAGTTAATTATAACATAGTTTGTGCTTATAGTAATACGTTCATCCTGAGACTTTTCCCTTCCCCTGCATCTTAAGCACTCGGTCGAGCCATTTCCTACTCCTGATGCGTATTGGCTGACCAGTAATGATTTTGTCATCATTGGACAGATTTGCCTGGTAGTCAACCTATACCCTTACCCAGTGAACAATTAACCAGATTTACTCAGCTATGAACTTATAAGACTTATTTAAAACTACATCTGTCCCCTGCCGATTGGGTAGCCCGGCATCACCTGCTGGTTGATGCTTGAGTTTAATCAGACAAAATCTTGTCGCTTCAGCAATCTGAAGGCTCATCAATTACTATAAACGAGCAGGCTATGAGCTGTCTCAATCTCGGTATCAATCAGTAAACAAGCCTGATACCAGCCTCCAATTTCATTACTCAACAAAATCTTTATTAAGCAATGATCCTATTTTTCACCATATCCTATAGACAAAAAGGAATCAAGACTTTTTCCATTCGCCCGTTTTCGCTAGAAACGGGTCTGGATTACATTAATTATATGACTGGGCAACCAGACGACCAACTTATCAGTGTTTATATGGTTGACAATGAGGTAGTTAGTTCGATACCGGTGGCTGCTTTTGACGGAGAGGCTTTTTCCAAGGGTATACAAGAGTTAGAGCAAGTTTGGAAGGCCCTTTTACCAAAACCAGTGTCAGGAAAACGGCGTGTCAGAAAAGCAGGTCCCAAGTCTTCCTCATTGGCCGGGTTGGGGCCAGCTCAGGAGCCTGTTGATCAGCTTGTGGAGCAGATACACGCCAGTGAAACGCAGATGGTTCAACAAACCCTTTCGCTAAGCCAGCTAAGCGAGTTCCATCAATGGGCCCTGATAGAGTCCCTGCCGAGTCGATCTCAACTACTCGAGAGCTATCAGAATCAAATCGTTTTGTTGAAGGAACAGATGAGCCAGTCCACAACGTATCATGCTCAGCTTACTGGCCGGCTAGATGAGTTGTTGGGTAAGGAGATTCGAAGAAAATGAAACTTAGTACCTACGTATTATTCCAGAAGATAACCCTGGTCGGAATCACAAATGACCGTTTAGCGCTTATCTGACAGCACGACTATAGTTACTTCAAGTTTCATGTTTCAAACGATAGGTTATCAATATGAAAGTGCCCACTTTCCTAGCGCCTGTTAATAACTAACTCGCGTACACACTAGCCTACTTCTGTCTTAAATCAAGAGGCCAATGAGGAAGTATCTGCCAGTCGTTTTATGAGTAATCAAATGCTGGTCGATCGGAAGTGATTGCTTTACGATCAGCGACAAACCGAACAAGCAGTCGTTGATTTTATTCGGGCGTAGTAGAGGAACCTTGGTAGTGGCCCCTGAAAATCCTAACCAGGGGTAGCTTCTTACTATATAACACACGCTACCGACATAGCCGCCAGATCAGCCGCATCGTTTCCGCAGTCACTAAAGCAAGACGGGTCCCGCTACCTAAATCGTATTAATCAACCCATTAACCCCTTGCTATCCATGACCCCACAACTACTGATTATTGAAGACGAAGACCAAATCCGGGAGAACCTGGTCGAACTTTTAACCCTGTCGGGATTTAAGGTGGCGGCTGCTTCCACGGGAATGAGTGGTGTCAGTCAAGCTCTCCAGCACCCACCTGATTTAATCCTGTGCGATATTACAATGCCACAAATGGATGGCTATCAGGTACTGGAAACCGTTCGCGCCAGCCCATTCATTGCTCATGTGCCGTTTGTATTTTTAACCGCCAAAGCCGACATGGTCGACTTGCGCCGGGGAATGGACCTGGGAGCCGATGATTACCTGACCAAACCCTTCACGACCAAGGACTTGCTGGCGGCTATCGACACTCGGTTGAAACGGTACCAATTAGCACCAGTACCCCGGCCCCCGACATTTTTCCTACACACCCTCCAGGGGCATGATGAAAAAGGAGTGATGATTCTGCTGGCGACCGACTGCCTGTATTTCTACGTGAAAAATAGGCAGTCTTTTGTGCGGCATCACTTGGGGACCTTTCAGATCAACCTGAGTTTGGATACCTTAGCGGCTCAACTTGACCCCGCGCAATTTTTTCGGGCCAACCGGCAGGTCCTGCTCAACCGGAAAACCGTTCAAAAATACACGTATTGGCATGACGGGAAGTATTGCTTGTTTTTGGAGATTGCCGGTCAGCCCCAGGAAACCACATTAGCTAAAGCGCGGTTTCGTTCGTTCAAGGACTGGCTGTCCGGTCGGGGAGTCGTTAGCCAGGAGGTCACTGGTTTGACCTCGACCGCCCTTGGCCAATACACACCCACCGTGGCTCCACCGCTTGGCCAGCATTAACCAGACGATACCGTTTATTGGTAACGACGGTAGATACCCAATTGGGTGTTTATTTTTTTTCGGTTTATTAGTTAAAAACTAGTAAATCGAAATTCATTTGTTTTTACTCAACAAATGAATTTAACGATACGTTGTATATCATTCGCTAGTTTGTTGAACAAATTATGGTCAATTTAAAGGACGAGTTCTACAAAATTATACAGACCAACGAACCTGTCTTTGATTTTATTCAGGCCTTTGCTTTAGAGGGAGTATGGTATTGGGATTTGGAAACGCCACACCACCGATGGTTGAATACCAAATGTTATGCCCTGCTGGACTATCAACCCGATCAGATTCCTGACTGGCAAGGGCTCCTTCATCCCGACGATCGGTTAGTGGCTACCCACTGGAATCCGGACCAACTCGATCAGACAGACTTCACCCAGGAAGCCGAGATTCGCTACATCCACCGGGATAAAACAATCGTTCAGGTTAAGTACCGGCGCTGGCTCATTCGTAACCCGCAGGGTAAACCAATTCGTATGATCGGGGCCCAAACGCACCAAAAAAAGAAAACACCCGCAGCCGATGAGCAACAAGTCTTGAATCAGAGCCTACTGGGGAATCAGTCGATCTACGTGGCGAAAACGGACCTGAGTGGCAATTATACCTTTGTTAATGACTATTTCTGTCAGGCATTTGAGCTAAATCGAATTGACCTGTTAGGCACCTCCGCCCTGAGTACTATCTACATCGACGATCATGGCGCCTGTCAGGAAGCTGTTATCCAGTGCTTGCAGGAACCGGGTCAAGTCTGCAAAGTACGCCTGCGAAAGCCGCTGCCTGATGGCCAGCTTCGCTACACCCAATGGGAATTTATTGCTCAGTCATCGGCCATCAGCCAAGCCATCGAACTGCTTTGTATCGGCTACGACGTGACTGATAAAGTTCGGGTCGAAGATGATCTGTCGGTGCTGATGAGTACGACGCGAGAGGCCCTGTTAAGCATTAACCGGAAGGGTATCTTGCGCTACGTGGCGCCGAGTTGGTCCAGACTATACGGGTATGGCGTTGAGGAGACCATGAACGAATCCTTCGCTGCGTTTATTCATCCCGATGATTTAACTGGTTGGGTGTCAGCCTTGAATGAGGTGACCGAATGGGGGGTAAGCCTGGCCGTTGAACAGCGCATCAGGCATAAAAATGGCACGTGGTTATGGAGCGCAGCTCAGGTCAGTATTGATCTGCTGAAAGAAGAAATCTTTATAACCAGTTACGAAATAACCGACCGAAAGCTGGCCGAAGCCGCTCATCAGGCCAGTGAACAGCGGTTTCGGGAGATTGCCGACAATGTCGATGAAGCCTTTTGGATTCATTCAGCCGATCCCTTCGAGTTACTCTATATTAATTCAGCTTACGAACGGGTGTTTGGTCTGTCGCCCCCCCGAGTGGCCGCTGATACGACCTTTTTTCTGGAGACAATTCTGGACGAGGATCGCGCACTGGTGATGGCCGAATTTGACCACTATCGGCAAGGGCAGGAAGTGATGGTTCAGTGCCGCGTATTGAGTATACATAAGGACATTCGATGGCTTCAAATTCGCACCTTCGTCATGCGGGATAGCCAGGGCCTTCCAGTCCGGTACATTGGCATCGTCAATGACGTGACCAGCCAGAAAGAAAAAGAGTTTGTCCTCCAGCATTCCCTGCAGCGGGAGCAGGAACTCAATCAGCTCAAGTCCCAGTTCGTCTCCACCGCGTCGCACGAGTTCCGAACCCCCCTGATGACCATCCAATCCAGTGTCGATTTGATCGGGCGGTATCTGGATTTCCCTCCAGACCGGGCCAGACCATCGATTCAGACTCATCTGGGCGTCATTCAAAAAGAAGTCGAGAAGTTCAGTGCACTGCTGACCGATACGTTGACCATCGGCCGGATCGAGGCCGGAAAAGTACCCTTTATGCCCCGCTGGATCGATGTGCCGGCCTTCTGTGAGAGCCTGATCGCCACCCATTTTAGTGAGCGCCCTGATGAGCGCATCGTTCATGTTGTCATTCAGGGGACGCCCCGTCGGGCTTATATCGATGACAACCTGATGAGTCATGTGCTGATCAATCTGTTGTCGAATGCCTTTAAGTTTTCCAGCCGTGATCCTGAGTTGCGTCTGGCCTTTGGGGACCATCAGCTGATGCTGCAAGTCATTGATCAGGGTATTGGCATCCCGGCGGCTGATGTGGCTAATTTGTTTCAGGCTTTTTTTCGGGCCAGTAATACGGTTGGCATCCAGGGTACGGGCTTGGGCCTGGTGATTGCGCGGCAGTTTGTGGAGCTGCATGCCGGTACGCTGGAGCTGCAAAGCGAGCCGCATAAAGGAACCGTCTTCACCATTCTCCTCCCCCTAGGCTCACCCGATCCCGATCAGGCGCTGGGGGAGAAAGTCACTTACTATATCTAGATACGGGTTTAATCGTTGCCTATCCATCACTTACCCCCTTACCGTTAAAATAATGGCTACTCAACTCTTACTCATTGAAGATGATGCCCAGATTCGTCACAATGTAACCGAATTATTAAGCCTGAGTGGTTTTCGGATAGCGACCGCCGACAATGGCCGCGAAGGCATAACGCAGGCGCTGCTGTCTCCGCCTGATTTGATTTTGTGTGACATCATGATGCCCGACGTAAATGGCTATCAGGTACTGGAAACCCTGCGGGGTATTCCTTCGCTGGCGACCGTACCATTTATTTTCCTAACGGCCAAGACAAACCCGATGGACATGCGTCAGGGCATGTTGCTGGGGGCGGATGATTACTTAACCAAGCCCTTTTCAATCGATGGTTTACTCGGGGCCATCGACACCCGACTGCACCGGGAGGCCGCCCGAAAAGCGGATCTTCAGGTAAAGTTGCAGGCGCATCGACGCACGATTGGCCAGCTTTCGGCTCATGAATACAACACGCCTTTAAGTGGCATTATCGGTCTGACAACGCTCCTGCTGGAGAATGATGGCGATTTTGATGCGGCTCAGCATCGATCGATCCTGACCATGATCAAAGCCAGTGGTCAGCGCCTGAAACGCTCGCTGGATAAACAGCAATTGATGGCCCTGTTAGAGCAGCTTGATTCGACGCACGCAGCCTATCCCAGCTACAGCACAGGTCAGGCCGTCATTGATGCTGAGAGCGTTGAAAAGCAGGTGCTTTTGGTTAAGCAGTGGCAGGATTGCCCGGTGGTTGCCCAGTGTGATGTAGCATCAGCTCGTGTAGGCTTGTCGAGTGAAAACCTGGCGCTTATCTTGACCGAAGTACTAGATAACGCCTTTAAGTTTTCGGATGGGTCAGGGCCCATTCGGATAAAGGGCCACCGCCAGGGCCAGGCGTATCACCTGCGCATCAGTAACCAGGGCCAGCCTTTTACGCAGGCCGATATAGATCAAATTGAACCCTATCGGCAGTTTAACCGGCATCACTATGAACAGCAGGGGTTTGGCTTGGGGCTATCGATTGTCAAAAAACTATTGACCCTGCACGAAGGCATATTACAACTTGATGGTGACCCCTCCGGGGAGACGATACTAACCCTTATTCTACCGATAGCCTTACCGGACGGCAGCGTGTAGACGCTATTTTGTCACGAGAAGCTTATCAACTTCATTAAAGAAAAAAACCGGCCAGCATCTCTGCTAACCGGCTGATTTGTAGTTACTTAGCTATGAGCGGGAAATGGGGTTCGAACCCACGGCCTGCAGCTTGGGAAGCTCAAATTGTATATATCAGATAAGTTTTGTTAGTATAAATAATAATCTGTATATCAGTATTTTAAGTTGAATTTCTAGTTGTTGTATTTGGTTGCGTTTGATTGATGTATTATGTTTGTGTTAGTAAACGTGTTAGTAACTAACACAATTCTTTTAATGGCACAATCAACAGAACACAAAGAGAGTAAAGCCAGTGTACGTATTGTCTATCGCAAGTATGATACCCTACAAGATGGGTCGCATCCCTTCTTTGTTTGTATCACAAAAGATCGTCAACGTAAGTACATTGCTACTGGCCTAAGTCTGCATCCGCAATTTTGGAACGACGAAAAAAACACTTTTCGTAAAAGTATCCCACTGGCCAAACGGCAAGCTTTGGAAGCGTCTTTTCAGGTATGGAAGGATAAATACACGAATGCTGCTGAAACATTGGCTGAATCCGACGAGAGACATAATGCCCGTGATGTTGCCGCTAAAGTTAGTGATGATCGTAAAGCCACCCGAAAATTTAAGTTACTCGCATACTTTGACGAATTAACCAGCCAACTTGATCAGACTGGTAAAGTTGGTAATCGAAAGGTTTATAGAGATGTGTATAACAACTTGAGCAGGTTTGTGGGTGAAGGTAATGACGTTCCTTTTGAAGCCGTTACAGTTAAATTCTGCAACGAATGGGAGAACAAAATGAGAAGCGAAGGACTGACCGAAATAACGTTATCGGTGAAGTTTCGAACCCTACGTGCTGTTCTTAACAAAGCAATTGCTAACGGATATTCCAAGCCTACTAGCTACCCATTTGCCCGTAATACCGCCGAAACGAATAAATTTCAGATTGGTAAGTTTAACTTGACTACCACGAAACGAGCAATAAGTAAAGCCGATATTCGTAAGATTGAAAGCTACCAGCCCCAAGCGGATACTGAAAAGTATGCGACTTTGCGTAATGCGCAGGAGCGAATACAACTAGCAAAAGACTTATTCCTGTTCTCATACTATTGTGGTGGTATCAATTTTGTAGATATAGCCACGCTTCGTTGGAAGAATATCAGTATAGACTTAGACGAGAAGCCTCGATTGGTTTACGTACGACAAAAGACGGGAGGTAAATTTTCCGTACGGTTAATGCCGGTTGCATTAGATATTCTTGAACAGTACAAGCCTAATGAGATTTACCCGAACTCCTACGTTTTTCCTATTCTTAACACTGCCCTGCACAAAACGCCGTCGCAAATTCATAACCGATGTTCTAAGATAATGGGACAGGTTAATGCAGATTTGAAAACTATTGGGGCTAATGTTGGAATAGAAACACCTTTGACTACCTATGTGGCGCGTCATAGCTTCGCAACGGCTCTCAAACGCTCCGGAGTATCTACAGCTGTAATTAGTGAAGCGATGGGCCACAGCGACGAACGTACAACAAATATTTACCTTTCCGAATTTGAGACTGATTTAGTTGATGCTGCTTACGCTTATCTTTAATATATACAACTCATCCACTTCAATTTATTATGAACAGTGAAATGCTAAGCAATCATCAATTAAAGGTGTTTGCTGCTCAGCTTTCAACGCCTGAATATTCAGAGCGTGTAGAGCTAAGGCTCCAATTCTTATATGACCAATATGTTCAGACGAATGGATTGGTCATATTTGAGGTTATGAGTGATGCTTTGCAAGGATATCAAGCATCGATTGATCAATATATTGAGAAGCATGACAGTGCGTTGATTGACATCTATGGAGATCCAGAAAAGTATAATAAATGGGTTAAGCAAAACTCACCTTTAAGTACAGAACATCTCTTAGTACTAAAGCCCCACTCTGAGAAGGAAGTAAATCAGTTTCGGCAAAAAAAAGGATATCCTCGTATTCTGCTTTATGGTGATATAATACAAGGAACAACAGGTAAAATAACTTGGGCACAAATAGAAGAAGTCAGGCAAAATATTAAATCATTCGTAAGCTTTAAAGAAAATACAAATACAATAGGACAAGTAGTTAAAGAAATTACAGCAAGCAATAAGCAGCATAAACAAATAGAAGAAAAGCAATACAGCGCTGAAGACTTTAAAAGTCTTTTTGTTAACCAAAGTGAAGTTGATCGTTATATCGAGGTACTGCGAATTGAGACGGACAGTAATGGAGAATTGGCTATAGATAAATTGGGGCGATGGATTCCGAGAAAAGGTGGAAAGTCAATATTAATCGCTTGGATGTACGCTCTAGAGCAAAAAGGTAAGTTTATAAAAAACGTAGATGATGCCGAAAAAGCCAAATTGCTAAATGCCTATTTTCCGAATTTAGATATGGTTACTAACGATACGTCACTATGGAGAGATATAACAAAAAAATTCCGTGAATACAAAGATATATTCTTAAAAAGTATAAAATAATCCTATCCATTCTATACCCTTATCTGTATGATAAGGTGATTTGCAAATCTTTTGCCTGTTAAACACAGAATAAATCTACAATTTCATTATTAGTCCGGATCTTCCGGATAGTCCGTTTATTCCCTTTTTGGAACATCTGGAACATCAGGAAGATCCATAAGCACAACTTGCATCCATATTTAACACAGATAAACTGTATGGATGCACAACTAATCATAACTACTGAAGCTCGACTTAAACAGATAGTCGAGGATGCATTAGGTAATGCCTTAAAAGATCATTACCAAGAGGTTTCTATTCAAAATTTCGACACCGAGCCCTTCGGTGACCATGAATGGCTATACACAGTAATACCCTATCCGAAGGGTACAATTAAACAAATGTCGGCTAATGGCAAGATTCCCGGCAAGATAAAATCTTTCGGAAAGCGAGTGCTATATGATAAAGCTACAGTAATTCAAGGCATACGCAGTGGCATGATTAAGTCTCTTACTAGCGAAGAATTAAATAGTAGAGCCAAAAAGCAGTTTAATGAACGGCTACAAAATGGTTGTAAACTAACCAATGATGAGCTAGACCAGCATGCCCGTCAAGTAGTGGCTACCCGTATTGATCGTCGTAAAAAAGCTAACGAGCGCAAAGGAGGGCATACTAATCATGAGTAAGCCAATTTTGAATGTTGAGCACCAGCCGATTTCGAGTGTTACACATGCTAATGTGTCGTTTTTCGGTAAGGGGTCTATAAATCAGCCTCTTAAGCAAAGTGTTGATACACAAACGCTCAATAAACGTATCCAGTCTGGTACTTATAAGACCCAAACCGAAAACTTACGAAAGAAGAAATTGGCTAGTCAGCAAGAAATTCTTGCCTATGAGAGTCAACATTGCAGTTCAGTTACCTTTAGCGGAATATTTTCGCCAACTCGTGCAGTTGAACATTTAATCCAGCATAGTGGGTTTATTTGCATTCATCTGGATCAATTAAAACCAAAACGGTTAAAGGCTTTGCTTACCCTTTTAAAAGCGAATCCATTCACTTGCCTGTTATTTGTTTCACCTGATGGCAATGGATTACGAGTAGTGGTCAAAATTGATTGTCACAAAGCGCAAGATCATGGAGCATTCTTTGACCAGTTGGTATCTTACTACCAGACCCATTTGGGTATAGAGGCGACTGAACTGAATGAAAGTGGGAAGGACATTTGCCAGCTCAGCTTTCTGTCTTATGATCCTGAGATATACTATGACGCTGATAGCCTATGTACGAAGTTGGGTGAAACGTCTCAAACAGATACTATGCTTGGCGATTCGACAAATCAAGATTTAACTGAAGTTGAAAATACTAAACTGGCAAAACCTATTTTTAATTCATCTGAAGTTGATCTTAACACTTTACAAACCGATCAAGATAATGTTACTATACCCGTTGCTATTGGTAAACCTAATGACCTAAACGAATATAGTCCAAATAAGCAACTAAATCGGCTCTTAACAAATGAACAATTGATCAGAAGGAGCGCTGAAAAGGAAGTTGTGTTTGACGAGCCGCTAATTAAATGGCAGGACACACCCATTATTCATAAGTGTACTATCAATACCATTCAGGGTAAAACGGGTCAAAGTAAGAGTGCTGCTGCTCAAATGTTCACGTCAATACTAATTGGTAAAGCAGATTGCGACGATCAAGGAGAGGCTAAGAGGTTCCAAAGGCTACTTGACCAAATTACGGTGTGTTATATCGATACAGAACGGGCCATTAAGACCGAGTTTGCTTTTGCAATTCAGTCCATACTTATCAATGCTGGCTATGATCCCACGGAGGAAGTGGACAACTTTCGGTATACATCGATTAAAAGTGAAAAACGAAAGGATCGGTTAGAGGCAATTCGAAAGTTTATCCAATACGTACGCAATTCGACGACCAACCACTTATTCGTTATACTGGATGTGGTAACCGATTGTCTTGATAATTTCAATGACCTGAGCCAGACGATGAAACTGACTGATTTTTTAGGAAATCTATGTGAGCAATTTAATGCAACTGTCTTGTTGGTCATTCACGAAAATCCGGGCACTGATAAAGCCAGAGGGCATACGGGAACGGAAATTTTTAATAAGTCCACGACACAAATGCAAATCAGTATTGACAAGAGCATAAGTGGAGATGATTTATATAACCTACATTTTAAAAAAGTACGTAGTGGTAAAAAGCCAGATGATATTTATCTAACTAGAAATAGCCGGGGCCTGTTTTTAGCTGACCAAGAGTGTGCAAGCAGTACTGATAGTAGTCCTATGCAAAAAGAAGATTTGGCCGGTATTGCTCATTATTTAGAAAGCGTGTTAAAAGAAGGCCCCACAGTAAAAGGAGACGTTTATAAAATGCTGATGACTAAGTTTCCATTTGGTCGTTCAACGGCTCAATTACGTGTCAAAAAGCTTATAGAACAGGGTACTGAAATGAAAAATGCAACAGGGCTTCGAGCTGTATTGAATGCGGATCAAAAACACTTCTTTCTTGAAGTTTTGGATGAATAGCTGACTGAAAGATGGTAGTGGTAGTGATTTCCTTTAGGCAGCTACTACCACTGCTATTTTTATTTTAGATACATAATAAGCTAACAGACTGTACTACAGTGAAATAAATAGCGATATAAGTAATTTATAGTTAACTATGTATATAGTTGATAGGTGCTAACATAACCTGTCCCTAAGAATAATTCCTTCAATATTTATTGATTACTTGAATCAAGACGATAGTCCATGATGGGTTTACCACTGGTAAATTTCAATAACTAAAATAATTAATATATGTAAATTAATTAATATTAAGCGAGATTTTTACTATGAAAAACGAGCCGCAATATGTAAACAAAGGTATAGCATGCCAGATTCCGGAAAATTTAGACCTTGATACTTTGTTAGTTTCGAATCCACCTTCATTTAGGTGTAAAAAAGATGGACTAGTCT
Organism: Spirosoma flavum; assembly: GCF_042686045.1. Classification (NCBI taxonomy): domain Bacteria; kingdom Pseudomonadati; phylum Bacteroidota; class Cytophagia; order Cytophagales; family Cytophagaceae; genus Spirosoma; species Spirosoma flavum. Next base: position 34,734 of record NZ_JBHUOM010000048.1, on the reverse strand, counting down.
ATTTTATTGACCTGATACTCAATCAGAATTCATGGCGCAAGAACAACAGGCAAACCCTAATGAATGGGTACGTTCCTTTGCATTCGCAAAGAATGCGCGATATTCTTACGAATTACCACTTATATATAAACTACTTAGCTGATAGTCAAGTAATTGAAGTTTACCAGAGCTATAAAGTAGGCGAACGCTCTAAGGGCTATCGGCTGGCAAGCCAATACCAAACAGGAACTATTAATGCTGAAATTACCGATCCTAAAATTGTAAAGAACATTCTGGAGCAAACTGATCAGTCAAGACAGAAAGTGATGGCTCTTTATCCGCATTTAGTCAAAGCGTTTGACGGGTTGGAAATTGACGCTGAAGGGGCTTACCAATTTATTGACCAGTGGTATGCTAGCCAATTAAGTAAACTTAAACGAAAGCCGAAACCTGAACGAGCAAAGAAATTAATTCAAACAAGCGATAGATTCAGGCGCTCCGTTCAGCGAATCCAGCTTAAAGATTATCGGTTCCACGTAGATGATAGTGGACACCGACTTCACACCGTTTTAACCCAAATGAAGAAAGAGCTCAGGCAGTATCTTACGTATAAAGGGCAACCCCTCGTTTGCTGGGATTTAAGCAGTGCACAACCGTTGTTATCCCTACAATTACTAAAAGAATCCTTTTATGATTATATCGATAAACCCTGTTCAGCTAATCATGAGATCACTCTTTTTGATTTACCTGAAAACATAAGAAATAGTATTCGTCCGGCTATACCCCAAATTCGGGAATTAATCACCTCTGAAGGCTTTAGGGGCCCGTGGTACGAAAGGCATACAGAAGGGGCTTATGACGGTTATCAATCATTAAATTTTAAACTAGTACCTCTTTCAAGTGAACCCATCATTGGAGGGGATCATGTGTTCTCACCGTTTCGAATGAAAGAAGTAGTGGATGAATTTAATAACCTGACTGTCTGCATTGAAACCGATTGGATGTGGTACAAAATTTACATTATTAAAGGCAGGTTTTACCAATATTTAGAGGAGGAATTTGAAAGGAGGAATCCAGTTGCAGGTGATAAACGAAATACTAAAAAGATAGTTATGAATGTTTTGTTTGCAAAGGATAGCGATATGAGGGGCGATTTCCCTGAGTTTAGAAACATGATTCGTGCCCTGTTCCCAACTATGGTTGAACTATTCAGGCTTATAAAGGAAAGAGACCACTCAACGTTAGCCATTCTTTTACAAAGTATGGAATCTGAAATCTTTCTGAATCGGATCGTCAGCCGGATCAATCGAAATAGACCCGAGATTCCATTATTCACCGTCCATGACTCTATTGCAACGACTCCACCTTACCAAGAGTATGTGCAAGAGATCATGCGGGAAGAGTTGGAGAAGGCAATCGGTTATCCTCCCCATTTAAAGCCGGAACAGTGGAGCACACGGGTTAAATCTCTGATAAGAAGGGACTAATAGGCAACTAGAAGAATTTGGGCGTATGAAGTGGGTAAGCATTTTCACTCATACCCCTTTAATATTACTATACTCCTAACGGCTTTTAGGTTTACGACCACTAGGTTTCCCGGTATAGACGGGTTTCGGCAAATAACCAGTTAGTTTCAGGGCGTACCCACTAGTCCCGGATTCATCTGTAAAGGGAGTAAGCGTGAAGCTGTATTTGGTTTGGCCAAAATCAATACCTCCTTTTTTGAGGATAATGTCTAGTGAAATAGTATAGCTTTTTGCTGCTTTAACAAGTTCAAAGCCGTTGTCTTCGGAATCTGAAGGCACCAAATACAGGGTTTTGATTTTGCGTTTACCCGTATCCGTTCCTACTTTAACCCACGTTAAATCAATAGGAAGGTCTAATTGTTCGAACGATTTGGCGGGGATGACTAGTTTTCCAGCAGGAGAGATATAGCCTTCCAGTTTAACGGATTTGGCTATTGCTTTCTCTTTTTTTAATTTGGCAAGAGAATTGTCTTCTGGAGAAAAATGGCTCTTGAGTGACAGACGGTATATTCCAGAGGTCAGGTTTAGACCTGTATGATTAGTGGTCATCTGAATTGAGCAACGTAGGATTAAATTCTTTTGTTGATGTAACGGTATTCTGTTATATTAATTGGAATAAAAATATTGCCTATTTAATGCATAATGGTTGGGCTTTAGAACTCTTTAGTGATGATCAGATAATAATAAAGTGAATAAGTCCATCGATAGTATCCAAGAATAATTGCGTATTAATCATTAAAAACAACTATGTTGTTGTTGGTTATAATTATCCAAACAATATTTTAATATTTAATTTAAATACTAAAAAGGGATTAAAACAACAACAGAAGAGGAGTGCATATATTTACTTTAGGATTTAGAAACTCAATCCCTATTTATGTTAAGTAGAAAACTATGTTGACATAAGCTTACTGTTACCTTAAGGTCATAGTCTGCATTAGCTTATTACAGTCATTATATTTTTCAGATAACCTCTGTGTCGTTTATGAAAAGATAATGCCTTATGGGGTACCTTTTGCGCTTCAAATGGCATTTATCAACCTTATAGATTAAGTGATCGAATAAAATGTTAAAATATAATAAATACTTTTATATTATTGTGTATGTTACATATTTTTATATTTAAATCCATTTCCTATTTTAACAATGAATAATAATTATTGGAACAATTAGGAAGATTAAATACTAGTAACTTTGTTGTGATATATATTACAGTTTTAAAGATTTAACTTAGCAAATACTACGATAATAATTAATTTAATATTATACTTGTAATCCTTTGAGTGAATATATTCATAATAGTTAATTATTAATAAGTATAATAAGTATAATAAGTATAATAAGCACTTACTATATTTATCTATATAGTTGCGCACTTGCACTATATGTACGAAAAAAAGTACAGTTAATATATGACATTGAACTGTCATAGAAGAGTATGTGCAAATACTAAATTAATATTATTAGTATTACTTTGTAGTGTCTAAAATGTCATGTAAATGACTATTACCTATAAATGTTGATAGCTATTATAAATGTCTAAAGATAACTATTTGATAATTGTGAGTACTTTATTTAAATAATTTTAATTTATTTGATCTAAAAGATTGATACTAATACTTGCTAACAGCTAATTTAGGATATTATTCGTTATTAAATTAATCTAGTTGCTTTGGGAAAAATAATGCTTTACAGAGCGTTACTGATACTCATATAAAATTTTTGGTAGATGAAAGCTAACCATAGCTTGAGATTCTATTTAACGGCAAAAGAAATATAGATAAATATTCTATATGAATTTATGTTGAGATTACTATCTGATGATAACTAATTGCATATGCCGTAATCATTTTTAGAATACTTGATTATTGTAATTTGATGCAATAAATAAATTAATTACTATATTAATATTATAAGCATCAGTAGTTTAACAAATAAATAAGTAAAATAAAATTCGTATTTATTTATTATTTTTCATATTTAAAACTATACCCTATAAATTTGATTTTAATTTTAAATATTTCTATTATAAATGAAAAAATTATTTATCAAAATAAAAAACTTTACCGTTGTATATTTTACACGTAATTATCTAGACCGAACAGAAGCCTCTTATTATACGGGTATCTCAGAAGCTTTTTTAATAAAACTTTCTGGAAGCAAAGTGATTAAGTCCATTTCTGGTGAAAATGCATTATATAGGAGAAGCGATCTTGATGCTTGGATAAAGGAGTATGGAGTTATAAATCCCATGTTCAGAAAGAGCTTGTCCTAAATATTACGATGGGTGATAATAAGTGGTGGTAGTAAGGCATACTAATACGGCCTTACCACTACTACCATTGATGAAGGCGATAGAGTGTTCAGTTGTTCATAGAAATGGATCGGCATACCATAAAGTAGTATGCCTTCGCAATTACCGCAATTATGGGAGAAATATCGTAGTGGCAATTGCATGTATTCGTTGTGCCGTTGCTAACATCAGAATGATGTAAAGAATAGAATTCGAATAAGTAGTGAAATAACCCTTATAATACGTCGGTATGTAATTGATTGGATATTTCAGGCTATGTTGTGATGGTAATGATGATACATATATGATCTAAGCCTGCCACTACCACAGTCCCCATATCATTAATTATCCCATCGAGTGGTAGTAGTGTCAAATCCCTATACTGTTGTATTACTACTACTACTACCACTACCACAGTCTAGATTAGTATTAACGAGGTCAGGCGCTATTTGAAATTGTCCCGTTTGGAATTGTAAAGATCGCCTATGCCTTTAAATCTTTAATCTTTCGCATGTCAGGCGACATGCCGGACGGCACATCCCGAAGGCAAGCGGGCAGCCTTCATTTACACTCATTCAACTCTCTCCCATTCAGGCGACAGAATATATTATTATCTTTTTGCATCTTGAATGTATTGGAATCCTTTTTTTAGCGTATTTTGATAACTATACAAAAATATTTTCCTTAAAGTAAACAATGAGATCAGCCAAAAAGTGAAAAGTATAAATGCAAGTAAATTTATGTTTTTTATGTACCAATTATATTTTAGCATTATAAGACAATCATTTTTTATACTATTAGGGTTGTATATTTTACAGCCTGTTCTCTTTGCATCTTCTATTATTGCAAGGGTTTTTTCGTAGTTTTTTTCAATTGCAAAAGCGCCAGCTATAAAATAGGCATAATATTTTTCGCAATCTCTTACACCTCTAGCATAAGGAATATACTTGTACATAGAGTCAGGTTTGTTGGCTAAAAAATATAGATGACTCTTAAGGAAATAAATTTCATTTTCTACATCTTCCATATTTACCTGTACCTCTCCCTTAGTGCTGTCCTTTAGAGAGAATGAAAGAATATTTTTCCCCTTCAATGGTTTTTGAAGTAATATTTTACTTTGATTTTTTTCTGACGCAGCAACGTTTTTCCTAATATTTTGTATTTTCTCTAATTCTTTATTAATTAAAGTTTGCGCAAGATCATATTTTCCTATCATAGCAAGGCATGTCGTTTTATTGTAAAATAGATTAAATAGAATATTTTTATCTTTCACAATGTCTAGTGAAATTAACAGCATGCGTCGCAATGGAGCAGGAAGCCCTTTATCCTTTGGGTCGTTAAAATCTTGAGGGATTCTAGATATTTCAATTTGTTTTATTATTATCCTCTTCTTACAAGTACTGATTGCTGTATCATAATCCGATATAGCTTTATAGTATAATCCAAGTTTTGCATTCATAATCCCTCGCTTGTTGTATCTTTCATATTTATCTATTAAAGATATATTGTCAGGTATTTTATATAAGCTTCTAAAACCAGAAAAGTAATTTTTATTTCTTTTCAAAATAACCAAACTTTCAATCCAATAGTCAAATGCTACAGTATCAAGCGAGAACTGGCCTAATTCTATTTGACCGGATTTGATATCTTTAAAATCTAAGTCGTATTTCTCAAGATTTATATTACTCGAGTCGGCAGATGTTTTTAGGAAGCTATTTGCCGTAGTGCGAAAACAAACCTTTCCATCTCCACATTGATTATTTGAATTTTTAAATAATCCATAAATTATTAAGTCGCTGTTATTCGCTTGAGCTATATCTTTTGCCTCTTTTACTGTCTGAGGTGATAATAAGCTATCATTGTATATAACATTTATAGGTAATTGCTTACTATAGGTAACTTGATTGATTCTCTTAGCAATAGCATTACCAATACAATTACTAATATTAGGATTGTAGTAATTTTCAAACCTAGCAACAATTATATTGACTGAGTCTTTGGTAATGTTGTTTATGAAAATTGGAGCTTTAACAGCAGTCTGTACTTTGAAAATTTTTTCTTCTTTATACTTACTTATCGCATCAAAAATTCCATTATGTAATTCCAGTATTACTAATATGATAGAGACTGTAGTAATGGCTATTACTAGTATCGGATTATCTTTATATTTAGTTGTTAACCAAACAGATATAGCTATTGCAATTTTGTACACCTTTTGCATCTGTTTAATATTATTAAAACTGATTTAACGCACACAGGATATTTTTTTAATGTGTTTGAAAGTTTAGAAGGACTGAGCGTCGTGTCATCTTTGGTTCGACCAAGACATACAGCGATGATCAAACAGTAGAAGCTACTCACCGGCACTCCGTGGGATGCAATTTCGACTTTTTTTGCTCTTCGATGCAAGCGAAAGCATGATCTAATATGTATTGTCAACATTATTTTGCGGTTCCAACAGATAGGTGGACAATATCGTAATTTACCTTCCCTAAAGGAAGTTTTCCGACGACAGGGAGCACGTCCAGTTGGAAGGTTTACAGCCCAAAAAAGGCGAGGGTGAATAGGTTGACCCCCCGTTTGTTGTCTTGAGTAGCGTCATCATCCATCAGCCCTAATCGTCGTTAGGTGAACCAGCTAAGATGAGAGTTAAAGGTGGGTTACTGGCGACAGATTGCTATTCTCAAAAGTGTGCTTTTGGATTCGTCAATCGGATTTCGGTCGATACGAGAAACGCCCTGAGGTTGGAACTTGATAAAAGCGGTTAAGTGCGTTTTACATCGTTATGAGTGAGCAGGCTACCGTAAACAAAAGCCATTACTATAGTAATGTTGCGTACAGCTAGATAAGTAACAGCGTATAACCTTAACGTGAAATTGTCTTGTGTCCTAGTTGAGACGAGGGACATATACTCGATGCCTATCTGCAAGAAAGAGTTACAATATCCTTCAAAGTTCCAAACCTATCCTATTGAAAGCAGTATATAATGTTTACTAACTTCATTTGGAGGTTCAATGGCTAAGTCATTCTTTTATTTCTAAATAAACATGAACTAACCATCATTTCGATTAACAAGCCACACGGCTTAACAGTCAAACTATTTGGCTCGTTGATCGGGTTGCGACTGACAGGGTGAACGCCCTGATTAGATGAGTTGAGATTTTTCCTTGTAACGTTTTTTTTTAATCTGGTAGTTTTAAAGAATGAAATACATTATCCCAATCCTTCTTTGCTGCTTATCCCTGACAGCTTGTAATAGTAATCGAAGCGATGAAGAGAAAGAATTACTCTAAGAAGAAAAAGAATTGCTAAAAAGAGAGAACGAGCTTTTAAAGAAAGAAAATGCGACAATTAGCGTAGGTGAGATGCTAGCAATTTGCTGATAAAGTAAGGATTGACTTTCAGTAATGTACTAGCATATATGTTCAGGGTTAGCCGAAGCACTACCACTAGCTTTCTTTACGTTAATAAAGGTAATTGATTGTAAGGCTTCATGCTTGTTTTTGTTGGTCAACTGCTCATAGGGAGGAAAGTTATTCATTAGCCCATAAGCCCATTCACTCAGTCTGTGTGCAAACCGTAAGTAGATTCCCTGCTTGCTCCACACTCGGTAATCACATGCATAGGATTGGTCATCAGGTAGACCTATGTAATTATGCTCTTTGGCTATAAACAGAATTTTAGTTTTCTGTTTGCCAAACAGATCAGGGTTATTCACCCCATCTTTAATAAAATGGTTCTGGCTATCAGACAGGCTTTGAGTTTTGTGGAATGCCTTGAATTGATCGAAAAGTGCTTCAGTGTCCATATCGGCAACAGTTAGTATGTATTCGTAATTGAAACTATAGACGAGTTTGTTCTCATTTGTAACAGTAACACAGTGTCTGAATTCAGGCGATTACTCAATACGAAAATTACATCATTAAAAAGGGTGTTTTCCCCATAGGAAATTAATAGCTAGAATTATTTCTTGCAGATTAGTATGGTGCACAATAATTAATTTTATTAAAAGCACTTTTCAAAGGATCGCTAAACTACTCTTCGTTGATTTACAGGACGATATAGTTTTGCCACTTTGCTTGTAATACTGTATTGGGTGGTGACCCAAAGCATAAAAACGCTCGTTCGTTGGATTGGATAACTTATCCTCACCGTAATAGGGCTATTTAAGTTCGCTGGGCAACTTCTGTATAATAAATAGTTCCGGACAGCCTTTTAAAATAGAGAGTTGTAAAAAGCGGTTTTGTTACGTGGCAGGACTTCGCTCTTGGCTAATAAGCTGATTAATAAGTTGCAGGTCTCTTCGCACTAAATCGCTTTTGTTGACAGATCATATATCTTTATTAGTTAATTAAGTGATTATTTTAAAGTTTAATAATTTCAATATCTGTCGATTGCTTAGCAATATTTAGTGTATAACAACAGCTAATATAAAATTCTACTAACATAATTGAAAAGGTATGAAAGCTTGGAGTATCGATGCAAATAATATTGATTTAAACGATATTAACACGGGCCAATTAAATAATTATATGGTGCGAACAAGAGAAATTAATGACTTTTTGAGCATAGAAACAAAGAAAATGTTTATAGTTGCCCCTAAAGGTTTAGGGAAAACCTACTTGCTTAAGGTTAAAAGTCAATTATATAGAGATTTAAATTCAGGGTATAAATTCATACCTACAAATTCTCTATGTGAAAGATTCACTAATAATGATTTCTCTTTTTCGCAAAAGGACTTAATTAAATTTAATGATATAAGTATATGGAAAAAAACTTGGGAAGTTGCTTTGTATACTCTTATTTTAGCTAGTTTCAAGTCTGATGACTTACCCAAAGAACTAAAGAGTATAATTGGAAATGCTGGAAGTTTAGCTGAAATACTTGGCACTTTGCTACAACAAAGAAGTCAAATAATAAATATTCATAATTATGTTGCAACTGACTTAAAACCAGCCGTAAGAAAATTAAGAGAAGAATCATCTACTAACCAAGTAGCAATATTTATAGACAATATAGATGAAGCATTTGATAATTTTGTAGGATATACAGCTAAAAGTGGAATTAATATGTCAGCTAATATCTGGATCAATGCTCAACTATCCATATTATTTGTTGCAAAAGATATTTGTGCAATAAATAGACACGTTAAAATATTTTTAACTATAAGGAGCGAAGCATATAATAATAATCAGGATCCGCAACGTCTTCAACTAGACGATGTTTCAATAATATTAAAATACACGAAAAGACAAATTCAGGATATATTTCATCAAAATATAATTTTAACGCCAAATGAAGATTTGATTTCGCCTAATAATGCTAGCTTAGTTGGAAAGCTAATTGGAAATGATAAAATCACTCATAAATTTGTTGAAAATATATTTGGTAATAAAATAGAAGAACCATTTTTTGATTTTATTTACAGGCATACATATGGACGTCCAAGAGAAATTGTATTAATGGGTAAACGTATAATTGAGAAAATACCATATGAGGATAGGAATAAAAGTGATATTGTAGGATCTGTCGTAAATGAAGTGAGTTATGAATTATTTGAACAACTTAAAAGAGAAGTTATTCCAGTCTTTGAAGATGATGTTTTTGAGGAATTCTCTAAAAAAGTAGAGCATAATATTATTAGATACGCAGAAGCAGAGAAGATTTATAAAGAAATAAAAGAGGAATTTAACTTCAATAATGTTTTTTCTTATTTTTATAGATTAGGCTTGGTGGGGATAGTTGACAGCGTAACAGATTCAAAGGGTGGGTATCAAAAGCAAACCTTCCTTCCTGTAGGTGAATATACATTACTAGATGAAAAAATTCCTATGGGGGACTACTTTGTGGTGCATCCAACTCTTAATAAAAAAATGAAGCAAATTCATGATGTTGGATATTATGACAAGTTTAACATAATTGGTTATGATAATAGATTTGACCCTCAAATACATCAATCTCTGGAAAATCATATTCATTTTGGATTGGATAGAGATAGCCTTACAATAATATTTCCTGAATTAGACCATTCAAAGTGTATTGCGGTTGTTGTTTTGCCATCTCCTACTTGGCGCGATCTAGAAAATGCAGATACTTTTATACTCGAGGTAAATGCGACAGAATATTCATATAAAGTATATAGAGATGATTTACTTCCTCAAAATAAAACCGAAATACTTGATGGGTGGAGAAACAAAAGATATTCCGTTATACTATACACTAGTGAAATTGAAGAGATATCTAAGTTTTTTAAAAATGTAGAAACGATTACTTTATGTTTATATTCAACCTTCATAGAAAGTCTTTTAAAATTGTTAGAAAGAGAAAATAATAAGAAAAGATATATATATTACTGCTTGAGAGAATTTATCGACAAAGATTTTGCAAGATTTAAAAATAATTTTGATAATCACGAAATAATTATCGAGCCTTTTATCATTGACAGATATCAATATTCACAAAGTCTACAATATAATTCAGATGAAAGGTTATTAAAATGTATAATTAGTGCAGAAGCTTATTGCCGTATTATTTGTAAAGACAAACCAAATTCTTCATTAAAAAATACTTCTGTGATTCAAAAATTTACTGATGAAAATTCTTTCAATTACAACATTCAAGTTAAAAATTACATTAATGAAGGAATATATCAGTTTTTTAAAGCTTTACGATATCATTCAATTCAGAATTCAGGTTCTATTTACGAAAATATCATCAAATTGTTTTCACAAATTCAAATATCTCGTATCTTTTTATCAATAAAGAACTTTGATGATGATACATTTCACGCAATTTTTGGAGGAAAAAGTAGATTACAAATACGTGATGAGTTAAACGGTTTAGCATCAGATACACTAGATCGAGTTATATCACTTTTTAATAAATATAATTTTTCAACTAATGAATCTAATATAGCTAATAATAAGTTAAAACTTATTTTTCCGAATGATAATGATTTCTATAATTATACTTCTTCGCAAAAGTTTCCTGAAAAAGAGAATGTAGAGATTTTATATGAAATATATAAAATCCTTGAAATTGAACCTAATAATAGATACAGAAGCTTATTTATTTCATATAGTCACAAGGATTCTAAGATAGCTACTATCATAGAAAAGAAATTATCCATTTTAGGGGTTGAAGTTAAAATGTTTGAGAAAGACAATCCACATCAACCTTTAATAAAATACATGATAGAAAGTGTCAGTGACAATGAGAGAATGCTGTTTTTGTCTTCAAAGTATTCACTGACAAGTGATGGTTGCCATGAAGAGTTAACAACATGTAGAAATTTAATACGTCAATATAATGATAAATCTAAATTAGTTGCTATAAGGATTGATAACTACATTTTAGAAACGAAAGAGTATGAAATCACAGATCAAAATAGAATTGCTAATTTTAGAATGCTTAAAGAATTTTTCATTAATAAGTATTATGATCTATCTGATAGCAAAGAAATAGTTGATATGAAGACTTTGAATAAATATCTAGATGACTTAGTCAAAGATGCTCTACTTGTTAGGCATTAATTATGAAATGTAATTATTTGTGCGATTCACTGAATCATGTTATTTCTTTTCAGTCTCACATAATTTGTGAGGTAGGTACATTGGGGTTGATTTGCCAAACTAACTTATTAGCAAACACACGAGACCTTGACATTTTTTAGGACAACCCAGTCCTAAGAAGTCGAGTATGAAAACAGTCATGGCTCGTTCAGTTATCGAATTATTAAGACAGGTAACTCAGCGGCTCATTCTAACGAATACCTTTTGGTTAGTTAGTAGAAAAGATTTGAAGAATAGGCAAATTTAGCGAACTTAGGCAGCAGTCGGCGCAATACATAGGCTACCTTAGAAGTAGCTTTGCCGCAATTTTATCGGTTTGTCTAGATATTTCTCAATACGTCGGTGCGCAACGTAAAGAGGAGCCAATTAACGAATTGACCAAAAGGCTAATAAAATCAGATTTCGTATGAGAGTAGGAACGCTTGGCCATAAGGCAATTGAACTTGAGATTGGACTCATTATCCATTGGGATAAAACAGAAGCAATAGGCTTTTACGGGTCTCGTGTGACAGGCCGCACGTCCTAGAGGGTATGATTTTTGCTCAATGGGCGGGTTGTGGCTGACAGGGTGAACACCCGTAAGTATAAAAATATTGTTTTACATTTGAACTGGACATGAAGCAATCCAGAAAATCATACTACAATTCTAAATGGTTCGAGTTTTCTAAGCAGGTAAAAAATAGAGATGGATTTAAATGTTTGAAATGTCATAGAAGAGAATTAGAAACGACTCTTCAAGTACATCATAAACACTATATTCCAAAACTACTGCCTTGGGATTATGCTTTAAGCGATTGCATTACATTGTGCAAAGGATGTCATGCCAGAGAACATAACAAGATTGAACCAACTACTGGATGGGTACTAATTTCGGTTGATGATTTAGGCGGTCTTGATGGCATTTGCGAGCGCAGGGGTTGTGGTAAGGAACTTAGATTTGAGCATCTAATCTATCATCCAAGTTGGGGCTATATACGTGTAGGAAGCTCTTGTTTAGAATATTTAACACAAGAAGACCAAATTTTGAGTGCCGGAGCTTTAAGGATATACAAACGTATCAGTGACTTTATACATAAAACAAACTGGAAAACCGGAGTAACTAGAAATGATAATGAGTATATATATGCAAAGTATAAACACCACATACTGAGAATTTATGGCAACGTAAATTTTGCATTTCAAATAGGATTAAAGCAGAAAGGAGAAAGGAGACATATATACGGTGAAATATTTCAAGCTTATGGCAAGAACCTGTTACTAAGTAAAGAATTAGGTTTCATTGCATTGATAGGTACAACTTCAGAGTCAGAGCAGGAGAAAGAGGTGCTTAAAAACATTTATCGCAGTACGAGAGATATGAACACTTTATAGTTTCGGGCTTTCGGAAAGTGACTTAATAATTCGCACTCTTTAGGGTAGCTTCCCGGCGGCAAATCACACAGTTTCATTATTGGACTTTTTACACATTCGCCGGGTCATGGTCGACAGTTAAAATGTAACTATGCGGGGGGATTAATAAATTATACATATTTTATTAAAGAAACAAGAACGTGACTGGAACAGAATTTTACGATTACTTACGAAGCTATTACACAATGGATGGACAGGCTATTTATGGAAATTACTCATTCAAACAATGGTTGCTTAAAGCTAATAATTCACATTCGTTTCAATTTAATGGCAATAATCCAATAAAATCAATCTCTAGGGTCTGGTTAGTTGATGCTAAAAACGCTCGAAACGCAGGAGAGCAAATTGATAGAAATTGGTTTAACACCTTCTATAACACTGATAGCAACAATGATTGTAGAGCTAGTGTTGCGGTTTGGTTATTAGAAAACCACGATGATTAGGTATCTGGGTTTTATCATCCACACTACTAGCCTTTTATTGACAGGTAGAGTGTAATGCAGGAGAGTTGGCAACCTAAGGAAGCAAAGAGGTACAAATTTAAAATCAATCAGTTTAATTATAATCAGAAAATATTTCGAATAGTCGGTCGATCAAAATTTTATGTTCAATTATGGTCATATCTACACTAATAAGTTGCTTAAAAAACAATACCGGAACATCTCTTTCCAACTATAATATTATTTACATTTTTGTAATATTATAAAACTTTTTAAGCCGACCGCCAAATTTTATTGGTGAATAGTTTTTTAATTTATGATTATATATAGTTATAACTTTTGAGCTAATATATTTAAATGATATGTTGGTAAGCTTCAGCCAATTGTTGATATAGGACTTTCTTATTCTTTCTAGCTGAGGGATGGTAAAAATTAATGATATCCATATTATCCCACTTTCCTAAGCTATAGGCATTTGAGTTTGCTCGTTTCATCTTAATGTCGAATAATATCTCTACATAGTAATCGTACCGGAAGCAGCACACAATGAGCGTAGGTGAAATAGTGGTAATCTGTTGATGTAGTAATGATTGGCTGGCAATGATATACTGGCAGATATGTTCAGGATTAGCCGAAGCATTACCACTAGCTTTCTTGACATTGATAAAGGCAATTGATTGTAAGGCTTCATGCTTGTTTTTGTTAGTCAACTGCTCATAGGGAGGAAAGTTATTCATTAAGCCATAAGCCCATTCACTCAGTCTATGAGCAAATTGTAAGTAGATTCCCTGCTTGCTCCATACTCGATAATCCGCTGCATAGGTTTGATCATCATGGTCTCCTATATAATTATGCTCTTTGGCTATAAACAGAACTTTTGTTTTCTGTTTGGCAAATAGATCAGGGTTATTTACCCCATCTTTAATGAAAGGCTTATCATAATCAGACAGTTTCTTATCTTTATATAGTGTTTTAAATTGATCAAAAGGGGCTTCAATATCCATATTGGCAATAGCTATTATGTAGTCAAAGATATTTTTTGCCAGTTGGATGAGGTAGTAAAACCAGCCAAAGGCGGCAATGGCAATGAACGGGTTGGCACCTCAATGGTATCCACTTACCATTCATGGTAAATTCAAAACCAGCACATTGAAGGAAGACTGGTACAAACCTACAGATATATTAGACAGTTTGAATGTAGAAATAATTGGGGATTGTAACTACTTGTAAGTTACTCACGAAAAAAGGGTATTTTCCACGTAGTAGATAAACAGTAGAAGCCATAGTTTGCCAGTCTTTGAATTTTGGTATGTACTCTCTAAGTACAAATAAACATATGATATTAAATTTTTGATTATTAAGACTTTGATATTTTTCGGTTTTACGTTCAAATATTTATTGGTGTTTATTCAATAAGTGTTTGCGGGGGAGATTTCGGTCGAAAGAGCGAACATCCTTACAAATTGGCTTTAACCCGTCAGGTGGATTTCGGATGACATGGCTAACGCCCCGTTACAAGGCTAGGCTCATTAAGTAAGTTCGATTGACAAGCTGCCATACCCATAAATTTAGGCGGTACAAGTCTATTAAAATTGGGTAAAACCTCATTTATTAACAGTAATCTAAGCGAAGACGACAATGGGATTGTTTGATTTTTTGAAGAAAAAGGAGCTTGAAGAGATTGATAGACTCAAATCCCAACTTGGCCGTTATCAAGCAATTATTGATGTTGAAGCTGAAGTAGTTAAGCAACAAAATGAGTTAGAGCAAATAATTAGCTCAAAAAACTCCGAAATATTAACTGCTGAAGAAAATCTTGATACCTTAAACTCTAACTATAAGACTGCATTAGACACATATACCAAACTACGTAAAGAAGTTAGCCTTTTTGAATCAAAATTAGATTTGATTGAATTTGGGGTTTACGAGCCTGTATATGATTTTGAAAAATCCGATGAGTATAGAGCTGAGCAAGACAGAATCATAGCTCGTCAAAAGTCAATGACAAGTGATGATACGGTTGCTGGCTGTAATACTCAATGGACGGTCGAGGGTAGTGAGGCAAAAGGCAGAGCTATAGTAAAAGTTTATAAGAAACTGATGTTGAGGGCGTTTAATGGCGAATGTGATGTTTTGATTGCCAAAGTAAAATGGAACAATATCAACCAAATAAAGGAGCGAATGCAAAAGCTATTCGATTCCATAAACAAATTAGGTGAGGGATTTAAAGTTTATATAAATAGGCAATATCTTGATTTGAAGCAAAAAGAACTCATTTTGGAGCATGAGTATCAATTAAAAAAGCAGCAAGAAAAGGAAGAAATGAGGGCGATTCAGGAGGAGTTGCGAGAAGAAGAGAAAGCAAGAAGGGAATTTGATCAAGCCCAACGAGAAGCAGAAAAAGAAGAAGCGAACTACCAAAAAGCTTTAGAAAAAGCAAGGAAAGAAATTGAATTATCAACAGGTGACAAATATGACAAGTTGCAATCGCAAATAATAAAGTTAGAACAGGAATTAAGAAATGCTCAAGAAAAAAAGGAGAGAGCCCTATCAATGGCTCAACAAACGAAACGTGGACATGTTTACGTGATTTCAAATATTGGCTCCTTTGGCGAAAATGTTTATAAAATTGGAATGACAAGACGCTTAGAACCGTTAGACCGAGTTCGGGAGTTAGGAGATGCTTCCGTTCCATTCCAGTTCGACATTCATGCAATGATCTATTCTGATGAGGCAAGAACCCTCGAAAATGGATTACACAAAGCTTTTTCCGCCAAAAAGGTAAATATGCTTAATTACCGTAAAGAGTTCTTTAACGTAACATTAGATGAAATTGAGGGAAAAATTAAAGATTTAGGGTTTGTAGCTGAATTTATCAAACTGCCTGAAGCAATGGAGTATAGGGAGACACAGGCAATCATTGACAAACTAAACTCTCAAGTAGAACCTATAAGCGTTGATCAGATTATAGCAGAAGAATTCCCGAGTAGTTTAATCTGATGACAAGCACAGAATATGATTCATAGATTAGAATGTTCATTGTTATTCGCTACGAAGGGAGGTATCTGTCAATTAGCCCGTCTCGATAAATAAGTTTTGGCTTTCATTTCGCGGTTTCCGTTGACAGGCTAAACGCACTGACAAGTTAGGTTTTCGGTTTGCTTGGGAGGTTGTGTACGACAGGCCGCACGTCCCGAAAAGGAAACGTATTACTGGCATTTCCGAGTTACGATTGTCAGTTTAAATTTCTCCTAAATGGACGTTGTACTTTCATTTCTGAGTCTTTTGCGATAAAGGCGAATTGTGGACTGACGATTTGGAATAATTTTGGAGTAAATAAACACGGCTTAAAAATGACGTTATCACATGAGGCTTTTAGTTAGTAGCGCATTTGCAATAAAAATACTTGAAGACAGGTTGAAAGATTTAAACGCCTTTGATTTTGATTCAAAAGTTTGGAAAGACAGGACTATTCTTGAGCTCAAACAAATTTTTGGTATCACAGGCGACCAATGGCTACAAGTTAATCAGATACACTTTGACACATATATCACATCAGAAAAGCAGTCAAAGCTAACACAAGGTAAAGCTACTGCACGCAAACTCATCGCTTCCTATATTGATTTTATTAAGCAGCATTCAGCGGCCCAACAGGAGAAAGTAAAAGTTGAAGAGGAGTCTTATCAACAGAAATATGTACAATTATTGTCCGAGTGGAATGAATTCGTTCCTAAGTACAATACGCTTCTTGGTGAGCACGAAAATCTTCAGCAAGAAGCAATAAGTCTATATGACAAGATAAGTGAGCTTGAAACTCAGATTAAGGATGATGAACTTACTGACCAATTTTTCCCATTTGAACTTGTAGAAGGCACAAGGGGCTATATTGAGAATGTAGCAAAACAATCCATCTTATCTTATCAGAATGGACTTTATGATAGCTGTCTTGTCATGGTGAGAAAACTAATTGAAACTTTAATCATTGAAGCGTTTGAAGTGCATAAGATTGAGAGCAATATTAAGAGTAATGATGGTTTTTACTTTTACTTGAGCGACCTAATAAGTATACTTTTAAGTGAAGCGGCTTGGACGATCACTCGCAACTCGCAACAATCTTTTCCAAAAATTAAAAAATTTGCGGATTTAAGCGCTCACAATAGGAGGTTCAATGCCAAGAAAAATGATATTGATCAGATAAAAGATGACATTAGGATTGTCATTGAAGAACTCGTCCACTTGGCTAAATTTGACAAAAAAGAATAGTGAATGCTCCAGCTTCTAACGACAGAACATACAACCCGTCGTAAGGTTTGCTGCCAACAGATAGAAGGTGTCAAGGTTGCAAGTCGTTGTTGTTAAATGTAGTTTTAGCATCATCTATCAGCCACTGTAGGCTTAGGACATATAACCAGAGCGGTTATTTATCATTCAGCTTTTGGATGAACCATGAAACGCTCTGGTTAGGCAGTACCTACATAGTTAAATGCCTAGAGATTATATCTTTTCTTTAAAAATTGGTTATATGAAGGATCTAAACGCTGTTCTCAAGGAATTTCAGGAGAAGTTCATTTTCAAACTTAAGTATCCGTATAAACCTTTGAAACATGACAATGAGGTTAAATTCACAGAAATACCTGAAGCAATTTTTATCTTAGACGAGTTTAGAGATGACATAAAGCCTTATGCAAATGAAGAGTCTTTAGCTGATAATTACAGCACAATCCAACAGCTAACCAGTTCGAATTCAGCATTATATGAATTGGCAAGTTATGATTTTAATGAAAAGAAGTTTGCCCAATTATATGAAAGCTCTGATGGAGAACAATCAGCAGAGGACATTATTGAGGAAGCAAAGTCAGATGTTGAAGCACTAGCTGAAATAATTGCAGATATAGTTGGAGAGTAAATAAAGTCTATTGCCTGCGTAAGAAGCGGCCATTTAAACAGCTTCCTTATTTCTCTCTCAGAAATGAAAAAAACTACAATCATAAATGTAAGTCTTACAAAATTAGAAATAGATTCAAGCTTGCAGAAAGTAGAAGTAGGCCTATCTAAATATCTTATTATCCAAGAATACTTTAAAGAGCTAGAAGATAAACCATTAAGTAGCAATATAGAATTCAGGAGACGTTTTAATGGCTTCTACAGGATTCGTCAAAAACCAGCGCAATGGTATAACACGTTTTATGAATTGCTCGATGAATCTAGGGGTAAATCTGTAGATTTTTCAATTATATTATACTCGTTGCATAAAGCCACGAATAGGTATGAAGCTTCATTTGCTAGTAAACTAATGGCAACTTTAAATCCACAAATGCCGGTGATTGATTCAATTGTTCTGAAAAACCTCAATACGAGATTGCCTTATTATAGTGATCCGAATCGGTTTGATAATATCTGCTCACTATATACGGAAATAAGTCGTTGTTACACAGAATATTTACAGTCTGAACAAGGAAGATATTTGGTTACTCAATTCAGGAAAGTTTATCCGAGCTCAGCCATTACAGAGGTTAAGATGCTAGACCTTGTACTTTGGCAGGCCCGGTAATTCACTATTTGTTGGTGAGCTTTCTGGTGACAGGATACGCGTTCCAAAGGGATGTCTTGCGTCCAACAAGTTTAAATACACTTATTTAAATATAAGTATCTGATTTACAGCAACTTCCAGTGCGTTGGCAATCTGTAGTAAAAAGTATACGGATACATTCACCTGCCCGTTTTCCACTTTATGTAGCGTCTGCCGATCCTTGTTACACGCATTAGCAAGCTCAGTCTGTGACCAGCCTTTTGCCAATCGAAGTCTGACTATATTCTCCCCCAATAATTTCAGGAAAACTGCCTTTTCCATTGCCCATTACTACGTGGACAATATTGAGGGTTCTATCTTGATAGCTTGTCAGTAGATTGGCTGACAATTGTTATATTGGCCAAGTGATTACATACAAATAAATCTCCGCAACCATGATATTCAACAAGATGCTACTTAGCATTACCATTTGGCTAAGTTCGATAACGTTGGTATTTAGCCAATTCAATGTTAGCGATCACATTAAAGAGGTTGGTCAACTTACCATTAAAGATTTTATAATTCCTGAAGCGACAATTAAAGGAGCTACTTATTATCAGGCAACTAAGCAAGGAGT
Source organism: Spirosoma flavum (assembly GCF_042686045.1). NCBI lineage: Bacteria > Pseudomonadati > Bacteroidota > Cytophagia > Cytophagales > Cytophagaceae > Spirosoma > Spirosoma flavum. Next base: position 15,369 of record NZ_JBHUOM010000048.1, on the reverse strand, counting down.
TAGATCAGGATTTACTAGTACTCGATCCTATATTGTTCAGAATGAATTAGCTATTATTAAGGAAAATCGCTTGTATGATGGTAACCTAGTAAGCTCGAAAAATTCAGTTATAGAATTTAACAAGTATGATGCTTTGGTAAAGAGTAGCCGAAACGCAAATATTATCGAAGAAAATGCAAAGAATTCTAATAAATCATCTATACTATTAAAAATGCCTAGCAAACCAGAGGAGTTTGTTACATGGACAGAAGTCGAATCAGATGGTACTATTATAGAAAATAAAGCTCATTTTTTCGTATATCGTCATTATGATAGCCCCACCAAATTCAAATATATTCTTGGAATTCAGGTACTTAGTACTTCTTCGAACTCAAAGCTAAATTTAAATTCGTCAATGGTTTATGAGTATGCTAAAGGTTTAGGGTTTGTTAGGTCTTTAATAAAAGATAAGACTCTCAACACTTTTGTTCCTTTTGATATTTTGGATGAATTGATCCCTAACAAGCAAGTTGTCCAACGCGAAAATTTAAATAGAATTTTGAGTACTAAGTATTTAACTAGTAGCCAGTATGATAGTCTTATAAATATGAAAAAAAGAACACATGATCTAAAGTTAGTAAACCCTATAGCTTATGAGAAAACAATAGCATTACTTCGAAAAATTATTAAGGTGAGAATTGCTGATTTATCGGAAAAAGGAGACTTCGGCACAAACACTAATGAACTCGCCATTCCTGCTTATAACTATTTTTCACAACATCGTGAGCCATTCATTCTTAATGAAACATATAGTTACAATGGTTTTTATAGGTTTGAAGAAGATAGAACTCGGAATTTCTCTGATAATGGCATAATATCAGCAAATGGGAATTATAGCTTCAGCTCCACGGCTTCTAATAAAGTAAAGTCTACTACTAGGTACTTTGAGCAGTTACTGCCGAAAGCTCCTATTTTCCCTGCTGCTGATTCCTCTGGTGTAGACATGTCCACAAGATTTGGATTAAGCGAAGTCGAGGTTCACTATATAAAAGGAGTTACCACGATAAAGGTAAAGAAAGGGGTCATTACCTTTCAAAAAAACGACCCACCTTCTGGTTATCAGCAGCTTATAATAAATAGTATAAAAGATTATATACCGGAAGGGAGCTTTCTATTAGCCTATGAAGGTGGGAGCATTATGGGTGAGCCGTATATTATTACTAAAAAACTCGAATAGTTATTATAAAAAGGGCTATCAGCATGGTTCTTTTAAAACCAGCCGCAAATTCAACAGCAATTGCAGATAGTAGTAGTACCTACGAATGGGTTACCACTGAAAATACGAATGCCTATAAGAAGCCAAATGTTAAATCAGATATACTTGGTGAATTGCCAGTAGGAAGCCAGCTACATGCAATTGATGAAACTAATTATTTTATAAAGGTTGAATCCGCCGATGAAACAGGTAACCTAATAAAAGGATATGTACGTAAGTCATCGTTAAAAAGGGAGTGATTAAATAAAAGCACATATCGGATGGGAACAAATCGAACACAGCAATCAAGCATTAGTGTATAATAATTTTGAGCAGATGATGCAGTTAGTGAGTGATGAATATCTTGTCTTAGTAAAATAGGATGCACAATTTTAAGAAGAGACGGTATCAAAAAGTATGTTGCGCTTGTAGCATGCTAGTAATATATAGCTTGACAATGCCCCAAAATTGGTATATTATTACCGTGAAGAAGAAAATAAGAGCCGGAGCTAGAAGGCCGGTTGAAAAAAATCTGAGCCGATGGATGATTATTCTAAAATACGTAAAAATGATGCCAAACCTATATTAGCCAGCGGGGTTAGGGTGATTGGTGAATGGCAACTTGACCATTTCTTCTATGACTCTTTCACAGGGACCTCAGCAGATCCATCGAGAAGGCTGTTTTTGGTAAATAATTTACGTAGATATTTGCACGAACTTAGAAAACTCAACCTTTATATAGAAGTCTGGATCGATGGATCATTTGTAACCAATAAGCTAGATCCTAGTGACATAGACTTGACTGTTTTTGTTCATGGGTACGAACTGGATACATTGCCTGTAATACACAAACAACAATTAACTCGGTTAACAAACGACCCTGATTTAATGCTTGCTCGGTATACTGTGCATGGGTTTCTAGCATATCTAGAAGATGAAAGCGAAAAGGACTATTGGGACGGACTATTTTCGAAAGGACATTACACCAATAGCGAGAAAGGCTATTTTAAAATAATAATACCGCATGTTTGATATTGCACGTACAGAAGAGCTGCGTAATACTGCACTGCAATTACTAGAGCAGCATAAGAAAAAATTGGCCGAAAATCCTGAGAGTTTTGCCTGTCAGATGATGGTGCAGTCAGCAGCCAATAGGCTCAATGACTTAAACAATCGACTAATTGAGCAACGACAAGATCGCCTATTTGAATTGGTTGAATTGCGCTTAATCGGCGAATCTGCCCAAAACGGTTCTTTACCGTTATATATGATTGGTCAGTTATCAAATTCGTTTGAGGAAACGCTGATTGAAATCGGTAAATATGCTAAACATGGTAATAGAAAACGTAAGAATGCCTTCACCGAAACCAGAAATCAATTAAAACCTAAATTAAAACGATTAGGTGCTGGATCGACCCGGTTATTTATTTCGGTCGATACCAATCCAGATATATTCGGCAATAGTCTTTCCGATGTTTGTATAAGTCGTACGTTTGAAATTTTATCTACATCTGATTCAGATGATTTATTACAAGTTTCTGCAACGGTTGGTAATTCTGCCTTACGCATGATTAGCCGATTTTTAAAACAACTACTAAGTTTCAACTTAGAAGCTGATCTGAATTGGCACACACCTTTAGATACTGAATTAAAGTGGACAGGCAATAAATTAAAGATGCAACGGCTACAAGCTTCACTTGAAAAAATTACACAAAGTGAACCTATTGAAATAATAGTTGAAGGAGAACTTGTTACTCAAAGCTTAAAAGGAGAAGGTAAATTTGAGGTAATTACAGAAAGCGGAGCATCAATTTACGGCACTGTTCCAACAGCAGTACTTTCCCAATTTGTGCAGGCTCGAATTGGCAGCCAGTGCAGGATAACGGTTTTACAGATTATCCATCAAAATTTATCTACTGGCAAAGCTAGAAGCTTTTATGAATTATCTAGAATTGAATCGTTAGGCATTTCGGATATTGGCGTAGTACAGTATTTAAATGAATCTTTAAATGAGAGTGAATACTTTAGGTCTTCAGTTCCTCAGCCCCCTTTTCGTTTTCATTTGCCAGAAATCATACATTCATCAAAAAACTAGTTTATGATTATTAGTAATTCCAATGATTGATTTGATATAAATTTCCAGTGGGTTTTAATATAATACTTAAACAATGTAAGGATCTAACTATCATATTGTTTAATAGAATCGAAATAACTCTTTGTAAAGCAATTAATGTTACATTATAAACGTGTCGGTTTTAATTAATAATAATTGAACTTAGCTGAGGTAAATAAAGAAGTTGAATAAGTTGTGTTAGCAAACGTGTTAGTAAGGCCAACTTATTAAGAAAAAAACCGGCCAGCATTTCTACTAACCGGTTGATTTTCATAGGTTTATAGGTGAGCGGGAAATGGGGTTCGAACCCACGGCCTGCAGCTTGGGAAGCTGCCGCTCTACCAGCTGAGCTACTCCCGCTTAAACTTGGTGGAACAAAGGTGAGCGATTAAACTCATAATATCAAGCTATATGCATTCAGATAGTTGTCAACAATTCTTCTATCTGCTTATGTGTGTAGGCCAACTGCTCATCTGTTGTGCAATAAGGAGGCATCAGATATAACACATTACCTAACGGGCGCATTAAAACACCACGCTCCAGCAGAAAATTGTAGGCTGTATCGCGGATGTTATTGAAATAAGAGGTTTGCTCACCAACGTTCAAATCGAAGGCAAGCAATGTGCCGTGTTGCCGAATGTTTTCAACTGTTTTATAAGTGGCTAGTCTGCTCGCAAAATCAGTATGGTTTTGGGAAATGCGCTGAATGTTTGCTTGGGTTTCGGCCAGAAGAAGTAGATCCATACTGGCCAGCGCAGCTGTGCAGGCCAACGGATTAGCGGTAAATGAGTGACCGTGAAAAAGCGTTTTAAACTTATCGTCGGATAGAAAGGCGTCGTAAATGGCTTGCACACAAGAAGTAACGCCCAATGCCATCGTTCCACCAGTCAACCCTTTCGATAAGCACATTAAGTCTGGCTTTCCCTCAAGATAATGGGATGCAAACAGGCGGCCTGTTCGACCGAAACCTGTCATCACTTCGTCGGCAATAATGAGCGAACCTTTGCGCCGAGCCAGTTGAACTAATTTATCCAATATAGCCGGTTCATACATGACCATGCCGCCTGATCCCTGCACTAATGGCTCAACAATAAAAGCAGCTACTTCATCAGTAAATAAGGCTTCGGCACGTTGAAGAACGTCATCTTCCTGACCTGGTAGGGGCACTGGCAGATAATCCACATCGAACAGAAATGGAACAAAGGGTGCCGTGAAAGCACTGCGTCCACTCACGGCCATTGCTCCAAATGTGTCGCCATGGTAAGCATTCTCAAACGCAATTATTTTCTGACGAGGCTTGCCAAGGTTATGCCAGTACTGAAATGCCATTTTTAGCGCCACTTCAACGGCTGTTGAACCATTGTCGGAATAGAATATTTTCGACTGATTCCGGGGTAAAATCGCTAGTAGGCGCTCTGCTAATTCAACCGCAGGCTGATGAGTAAAACCAGCGAAAATAACATGCTCAAGTGTTTGTAGCTGTTCGGATACGCGTTTGGCAATGTGCGGATGCGCGTGTCCGTGCAAGTTCACCCACCAGGACGAGATCATATCAATGTATTCGCGACCGTCGGCATCGTATAATATCGATCCACTACCCCGCACAATTGGAATTGGCAATGGAGCCGTCTGCATTTGTGTGAACGGATGCCACAGTACTGCCTGGTCACGTTCGGCTAATTTGTTCATTCAAAAATTTATTCTTGTAAATTAATGGGTTATGAAAACCACTTTCCCTGCGCTTTCATTACCTGTTCAATAACGTCCCGAACAGCGCCACGGCCACCCGATTTGGATGATATATAGGTACAAATACTCCGAATTTCGTCAACAGCATCGGCGGGACAGGTACTCAAAACAGCCGCCCGACTCAGAATGGTGTAGTCAGGAAGATCGTCTCCCATGTACAGGATTTCGGATTCATTCAGACCATCACGGGCTATGTAGCCGAGGAACGCATTCACTTTCTGGTCGGAAGGACCACCCATTAAAACGTCTTTGACATTCATTGAGGCTAGCCAGTTTCGTACGCCATCGGCATTTGATGAAGACACAATTCCAACCCGAAAACCGGCCTTAATGGCTTGTTCAATGGCGTAGGTATCACGGATGAAAACTGTTCGAAATCGCTCGCCCGATGCAAGTAAATTAACGTTACCATCGGTCAAAACACCATCTACGTCGAAAATAAAGGTCTTAATCTGCCTGAATCGTTCTTGTGTTACAGCCATGATGCAAGTTTAGTGAAAACCGCCCGACAGTTCCGTATTTTTGTCACATGACTACACATAAGATGCCTCTGGGTGGACAGCCCCCGGCTGGATGGCCTCCTGCATTTCTGGCACAGATGCAGGCACAGTTGGGCGCAGATTTTACTGAATTTGAGTCGGCACTAACGCAACCGACGCCAGTGAGCATCCGCATGAACCCACAAAAGATGGCTGGTTCGCCGGTCCATCGCTATGGTGCATCTTATAATACAACGGGATTGGCGCAGGTGCCCTGGTGCCCAGATGGTTTTTACCTTCCCGAACGACCAAGTTTTACGCTCGATCCGTTGTTTCAAGCTGGTGCATATTATGTTCAGGAAGCATCTTCCATGCTTTTGTATGAGGCACTCAAGCAAACTGTTAACCTGAATCGTCCGTTACGCGTGCTGGATTTGTGTGCGGCCCCAGGGGGGAAAAGTACCTTGCTGGCGTCGATGCTGCATCCCGACAGTTTGCTGATATGTAATGAAGTAATTCGCAGTCGGGTATCGGTGTTGCGCGAAAATCTAGATAAGTGGGGCTACCCGAATGTTGTCGTTAGCCATCATGACCCGGAGGATATGAACAATCTGACTGGTTTCTTCGACGTGGTTGTGGTCGATGCTCCCTGCTCTGGCGAAGGACTTTTTCGGAAAGATCCCGATGCCATGCGGGAATGGTCGGAAGCTAGTGTATTACTTTGTTCTGCCCGGCAAAAACGGATTTTAGCCGCAGCCGGGCCTTTGCTGGATAAAGGTGGTGTATTGATTTATAGCACCTGTACCTATAACGATACCGAAAACGCCGAGAACGTCCGCTACTTAACCGAAAACGGGTTTCGAAATCGTCCGCTCATCTTGCCATCTGAATGGAATATAGTTGAGAGGCAGGCTGGCGATCTGGAAACAGGTGATGCCGTCGGTTACCAGTGCTACCCAAATCGAGTTAGGGGCGAGGGGTTTTTTATTAGTGTTTTCCAGAAAACAGCGTTCACGGCTCCTGTGAAACTTGATGCCCGCACGTTTCGAACCATACGGGCATTACGTCCCCGCGAAGCCGCTTCAGCTGCGAAATGGCTTCAAAATCCAGTCGATTTTTCATTCTGGGAGAAACCTAATGGTGATGTGATGGCCTTGCCGAAAGCCCTAGAAAAAACGTTCTTATTTCTGGATAGTGCCTTGAAAAGCAAAGGCTTTGGTTTGGAAATGGGTCAGTTTAAAGGGCAGGATTTTATTCCTTCGCACGCATTGGCTCTCAGTACAGCCATTAATCAAAATCTGCCTGCTCTGGCATTGAGTAAGGAAGATGCGTTGCGGTACTTTAAGAAAGAGAATCTGGTGTTTGATGAACCTGTTAAAGGCTGGTTGTTAGCTCAATATGAAGGGTTGAATCTGGGTTGGGTAAAAGGCGTAGGTACTCGTGTTAACAACTATTTACCAAAGGACTGGCGAATCAGAATGGATATAAAAGAATACGTATGAAACGGTTTCTCGTGATTTTAGGTCTCTTCGTGGCCGTTCTTGCTGTTGGTTACCTGCTTGGTCCATCGGCGCATTCTGATAAAATTAAAGAAGAACCAACTATGATTAACTGGGACGCCAGCCGCCCAGAACTGGCGAAGCTAGAGCAAAACATCGTCGAATCGGAAGATAAAGAAAATCTGCGCCCTGACAATGAAGCCCGGATTGTTTGGGCCGATAGTTTGCATAAAGTAAAGACGCCTTACAGTATTGTTTATCTGCCCGGTTTTACGGCAAGTTGGGCCGAAGGAGACCCAATTCATAAAGAAATAGCTAAACGCTTCGGGTGTAATCTATACCTCGCCCGCACCCATGAACATGGCCTCAACTCACCAGACGCGTTTAAGAGCCTGACGCCATCAAACTATGCTGGTTCAGCTGAGCAAGCCTTGGCTATTGGAAAGGCGTTGGGCGAGAAAGTAATTGTAATGGGTACATCAGCCGGTGGTATGCTTGCGCTTTATTTAGCCGCTCATCACCCCGAAATTGATGGTTTAGTGCTCTATTCCCCTTGTATTGCAGTGGCTAATCCAGCGTTAAAACTGGCTACCAAGCCCTGGGGTAAGCAGATTCTCAATCAGGTTTTTAATGGCGAGCACGTTATTAACACAAACTATAAAGGCGGTCGCGCCCGATATTGGTTGCCGCAATACCATATCAACGGTCTGATTACGTTACAAACTATGCTCGAAGAATACATGACGTCCGAACTGTTTCGGAAAGTAAAGCAGCCGGTATTCATGGGTTATTATTACAAAGACGAGGAGCATCAGGACAAAGTTGTGTCGGTGCCTGCCATGCTGGATATGTTTGATGAACTGGGTACACCTGCTAATCAGAAACAAAAAGTCGATTTCCCAAACGCAGGTGAGCACGTAATTGCGTCGCATTTTACATCTGGAGATATCAACGGCGTTTATCTGGCGACCGAAAAATTTATGGAGACTGTGTTAAAGCTACCTTTGGCCAAAGTCCCCGTAGCTGCGGTAGTCTTTCGCGAAAAAAAATAACCTAACTTTGACCGCTGTTTTGATCGTATTGCATTTTTTGTCATTCCGACAAAAACGGGAAAATTATAAAAAAATATGGCTTACGGATTACTGAACGGAAAACGCGGCATCATCTCTGGTGCCTTAGACGAAAAATCAATCGCCTGGAAAGTCGCTCTGAAAGCGAAGGAGGAAGGGGCTACTTTTACACTCACCAACGCGCCGATTGCGATGCGGATGGGTGCTATCAAGCAACTCGCTGAGCAGTGCAACGCCGAAATAATTCCGGCTGATGCTACGTCAGTAGAGGACCTCGAAAATCTGTTCACCAAATCAACCGATATACTGGGCGGCAAAGTTGATTTTGTGTTGCATAGTATTGGCATGAGTCCGAACATTCGTAAGGGGAAAGCCTACACGGATCTGAACTACGATTGGTTTAAGCAGAGTATTGATATCTCGGCTCTGTCGTTTCATAAAATGATGCAAACGGCTTACAAGCTGGATGCCATTAGTGAATGGGGGTCAATTGTTGCGCTGACTTATATGGCTGCTCAACGAACGTTTCCATTTTATACAGACATGGCTGATGCTAAAGCTATTCTGGAATCAATTGCCAGAAGTTTTGGCTATCGGTATGGGAGATACCGGCATGTGCGGGTGAATACCGTTTCGCAGTCGCCAACGCCGACAACCGCTGGTGGAGGTATTGGTGGTTTCGATAAATTCTATGATTTTGCGGATAAAACGGCACCCCTTGGCAATGCTAACGCCGACCAATGCGCCGATTATGTCGTAACGCTCTTCTCCGATTTAACTCGTATGGTTACGATGCAGAATCTGTACCATGACGGTGGTTTCTCCATGACGGGTATTTCAGAAGAAGTAATGGAGTTGATTAATAAGGAAGTAGAATAAAAAATAAAACAGGCGTATCTATGAAACTGCTTCATAGATACGCCCGTCAAACTGGATAAACAGCGCAGTGGATTAAAACCTGATTTCCTGCGTGAGATAAGTTTCCTGGTTGTCGCCGTTAATTCGGACGGTGGCGCTTAGCGGTTTGTCCGATCGGGATGCAGCATCACCACTGGTGCGGTTCCAATTAATGGTAATTAAACCGTAGTTGAGTTTGGAGACGATCTCGCCAACGCGATAGCGATTTGGTTCTTCGTGTGGAGCCGAGACATGGGTAAGACCGCTGCTCGTAATGTCATACAGGCTGTAGTTTAATCCAGGCACATTTACTTTGGACACTTCGGCCATGTGTCGGTCGCCACTGATTAAGAGTGTGCCCTTCGGCTTTGTTTTACCTAACAGATCCAGAAGCCGTTGACGCGCTGTGGGGAAGTTGGCCCATTTTTCATACACGTGCTCCTCGGGCAGAACCTGAATCCCACTGCCAATAATATGCACATCGGCATCGGAATTTGCCAGTTGCTGCTCTAACCATTTCCATTGTGCTTCGCCCAAAATATCGCCCGACGGGTCGGGGACGTTGGCTTTACCATCCTTCTTTAGCGGGTCGCGGAAATAACGGCCATCCAGCAAAATCACTTTTACCCGTTGTCCTTTTGGGCCATAAGCATTGGCAGAATAACCCCCTTCCTGTGTACGCAATGGACTGTTAGCTGATACGTCCAGGAAATCCAGCATGAGTTGTTGACTTTCTTTCCGACGGGGATATTCTTTCCCGCCATCGTTAACGCCATAGTCGTGATCGTCCCACACGCCGATGATTGGTGTCGTTTGCCGTAATTGCTGATAAACTGGATTCCCCTTCTGTCGGGCATATTTAGCCCTAAGCGTGTCCATGCTTTCCGAATCACCATAGATATTGTCACCAAGCCAAATCCAGACATCTGGTTTCTGAGCCACAATATCGTCCCACAGTGGTTGCAACCGTTTCTGGTCACTACACGACCCAAAGGCAATTGTTGTAACGGCTTTTTGTGACTGTACAGAGGCTTTCCCTGACTTTGGCGTGCGGCATCCGGCCAGTGCAACACAGCCGAACATGACGAATAGTACAAGCTTTTTCATTAGTGGGAGTCCGTTTATTTGCTGGTAAAAGTAAATAAACGGACTCGTTTCCAGAGCTTGGTCAAGATTTGTTAATATGGCCAAAGAGCCGAAGGGGAGGGGAAATGTGATGAATAAATCTTTCTCTCTATTTCTTCTCAGTCCCAGCTTCTCACAATCCGGCTTCCATTTTCCGTCGCTTCTGCCCTAATAAAGTTGTCTACTTCCTGTTGCAATTCTTCAACGTGCGAGATGATTCCGACCACGCGATTTTCGGAGCGGAGGGCTTTTAGCGTTTTGAAGACCATTTGCAGAGAATCCTTATCGAGCGTACCGAAACCTTCATCTAGGAAAAACAGGTTTTGTTTGGCCTTCGTTAGATGCTGAATATTATCCGATAAAGCCAGTGCCAGGGACAGCGCTGCCTGAAACATTTGACCACCCGATAGTGTCTTTACGCTTCGCACCTCACCACTATTGAGGTAATCGCGCACCAGAAAAATATTTTTATCGTCAAGTTCCAGCTTCAACTGATTATTGGTTAACTTGAAAAACCGCTCATTGGCCGACTCGCAAAGATTTTTTAAATACACCGCCGAAACGTAGTTCACGAAGCCCTGTGCCCTAAACATTTCGTCCATTTTCTTCAAATCCTGTCGCCGGAGATCAAGTTCGTCATGCCGTTTTTGGTGTTCCTGCTTTTGAGTCCATTGCCGTTCCAGCATTACAAACACGTTGGTAAGCTGTCCAAATTCTTTGTTCAGGTCGTCTTTCTGGCCGCGTAGAGTCTGTAGTTGCCCCTGAATATAAAGTAGAGCGTCCGAGTCGAACGATTGGCTCGATAATTCGACTTCCAAATCAGCGACTAATTTTTGGAAGCCACTTAATTTGTCATCGAATTCTTTTACGGAACGTTTTTTCTGCTCAACATCCAGATTACTCCGCAATATCTGCTCAATCTGTTGCTGGTTTAAGTCGTTATCAGTCAGATTTTTGTTTATACCATTTTCCAGAGTTGCTATATCACTGGCAACATCGACTACTTGTCTTGACAGTTGCTGCACTTGTTCCTGCAAGGTTGCCTGTTCTTTCTCGGCATCGCTTCGACCTTTGTTTGCGTTGTCGAAGTCTATTTTTGTCTGAATGTACTGTTGGGTTAGCGAATCACGCAGATCGGCAATTTGAATTAAATTCCATTGCACCACATCCGAGAGCGAAAAATGGACTAGTGAGGCAACTTCCTTCGCCAACTGATCGTGTTGTTGAGAAAGAATACCAGTTGCATTGCTAACGTCTTTAACTAGGTGTGTGACCTTACTTTCTGCACCGTCGATTAACTTATCCAAGGCTCGAATGGCTTCATTTGCCTTCGTGAGCTTCTCTTGGTAAACTTGTTCTTCCGTAATGGCTTGTTTAACGGCATCTTCGTCATCGCTGCTAAACTCATTCCAGACAAATTTATCCTGGTGAGCCGTTAATGATTCTATTGTTGCTCCCCGTTCCTGAATTAATCGTTTGCCATTATCCAACGTAGCCCGTAATTCAGTTTCAAGGCCCTTAATCGTTAGTTGAAGGGTAACTAACTCTTTGATCCGAATTCTTACTTTTCTCAACGAAGTGTCTGCTTTGGCAACCTCAGTCGTTACATCTCCACCACCGTGAATAGCCGGGTGGTGCATTGAGCCACATAAAGGACAAGCCGAACCATCGGTTAAAGACTCCGCATATTGCTGTAATTCCTTCTTAATCAGAGCTTGTTGGTAGGCAGCCTCATGGCCGATTTGAGCAGTTTCGTAATAAGTAATTGCCTTTGCAATCTGCTCTGGCAACGTCTTAAGTGTATAGTCAGTCCATTCAGACGGAAAGCCAATTAACACCTCGTCCTTTCGATGTTTTATTGCTCCTATAGTGTGCTCATACGTTTCAATTTCTGTCATAAGCTCATTTGCGCGCTTTTTTAGCAGCTTATGAGCTACATGCCAATTTTGAATTTGGTACAAGTGGTCCAGATTCAACGATTGTCTGAGCGGATACTCCACTGTTAGCTGATATGCCTTACGATCGGCTTTATGGCGGTCAAGTACGCCATTTTGCTGAGCTAGTTGTTTCTCTACCAGGCTTTTTCCCTGGCTTTTTTGGTCAATCAGCCCTTGCAATGTCCTGATCTGTTGAACCGTATCCAGCTCATCAAGCTGTTTCTGCAATGAATCCCGATTTTCGTATGCATCCTTCGCCGAGTTATACGTTGCTAACAAAGCAGGGAGCCGATTCGTGAGCGTGTCGAATTGATGCTGCGCTCGCTGAGTTGAATCGACTAATTCTTTATGCCGACTTTGTAACTTGTCCAGGACTGCGAAATCCGCCTGGAATAGCAGCCGACACTGTTCATATATATTAATGTCCTGCTGGATTTTTCGAAATTGCGGTTCATGAGTTAACCACTGGTCCAACTCGTTACGAGCCCAGATTAGTGAATTATTTTGTTTTTGTAAGTGAAGTAGTTGTTGTTCGGCTGGCTCTAACTGGTTGATTTTCTGCGTCGTTTCGGCTATTACTGTCTGAATTACGTTAGCGTTTGTCTTCGCCTGCTCAATGGCTTCCGGCGTTACCGTATCCAGTGGGGATAGCAAACCCCGAAGTTCGGCCAGTTGGTCGTCATTAGCCTTACTCAACTTGTTCACCCGACTAGCCAGATCATACTGGTCCAACTTGAACAATTGATTCATCATCTTAGTCCGGTCACTGGGGCTGAGTTCCAGAAATTCCCGAAACTGGTTCTGCGGAATGATGATTGTTCGTTTGAAATTTTCGTAATCTAAGCCCAGTATCTGCTTCGATAATTTCCCTACATCCTCTTTCTCATTGCCAATTGGCTGCCATTCATTGCCTTCACGGATAAACATCCGCCGTTCGCCGGGGCCTATCTCATGATGTTTCTTTGGATGACGTTTAGCCTCATAGACGAATCGGTACAATTGCTGATCGGGACCGGCCTGAAACTCGAAGTCTATAAGTAAGTGCTTCGATTTCAGGTTCATCATGTTATACTGGCGATTGTCACGACTATTTAGCCGCTCTGTTTCACCATATAACGCAAAGCTAATGGCCTCCAATAAAGACGTTTTGCCACTGCCGACTTTACCAAAAATGCCAAATACACTCGAACCAATTAGTTTCTGGAAGTCAATTTCCTGTAATCCCTGATACGAATAAAGTCCTTGAATTGATAGTTTAATGGGTATCATTCAGCTTCTGTTGCTAAAATCTCTTTAAACAACTGATGTAGCCGTTCGTTCGGCTCCTGCCCTTTGTTTTTGTTCTTGAAATAACTTGTAAACAACGTATCTATACTCTGAGTAAGGTCGATGGCCGGGGCGGATTCCCGCTCAGTTTCCTTCACATCCCGTACGTCAGGAATAATCGTTACCAGCGACTTATGCGCCTGTTGAAGTTGCCGACGCTCGTCACTCGTCAAAAACGTAGGCGTTTGCAAAGTGATCTCAGCGTAACAGTTCGGATTCTCTTTTAGCCAATCAACCGCTTCATCTACACGTTTAAACCGAGGACGTAGCAGGCGTTTTCCCGTTACCAGCGGAATAGGTCTGATTAGTACATCTTGCCCCGGTTCTGCCTCAATAATGACTATATATTTCTGTTGATCAGTCTCTGCGAAACTATACGCTAATGGACTACTACTATATACGACTGGACTAGGCCCGCCCGTCAATGTCTGATAACGGTGTAAATGCCCAAGAGCTGTATATTGAATTTGGGCTGGAATCATGTCTGTGTATACTACTGAGGCACCACCAACCTGCAGAATACTACGCTCATCATCTGACTCTTCGGGTTGTTCTCCACCCCGTTTCATGACGAATAAATGAGCCATCAGTAAATTGACGCCCTGCGTATCCATATAAGTATCCGCCAAGACTGCCCAATGCTGGTGCAAATGCTGCCGTAATTCATCATCAAGACTAACCATACCCAAATACGACCGCAGCCGGGTCTCATTAGCATAGGGAGTCATAATAATGCGTACAGGAAGTTCGTGTCGGGGCAACTTTAACTCTATGAACCCCGGTGCCGAGCGAAGCAACTTTGCTTCGCAGCTTAATTCGTAAGCTCGCACCTCTGTTTTTGGGAAGCCAGCGAAAATAATACCGCACTCTCGCCCGAAATGGTCCTGCGCTTCAATCCGATCTGGATTGTCATGATTCCCCGCAATGACGACCACTGTCCGCCGTCCGTTTGCTGTTAACTCTTTAAGCGTACTATATAAGAGGTCTTCTGCTTTAGGATCAGGATTAAATGTGTCGAACAAGTCACCTGCCACCATAATTAAATCCACATCTTCCTCATTAGCTACCTGCACAATTTCAGCTAATACCTCTTTCTGCTCCTGAAGTCGATGAAAATCCTGAAGCCGTTTCCCCAGATGCCAGTCTGCAGTGTGTAATATTTTCATTGGATGAAGAACTCAATGTACCGGATGAACTGATACAAATAGGAGACGCAATATAATTCATAGAGCCCGCATAACGGCTAAAAAAGGTCGCTTTAGCTGATGCTGGTGTAGATTTGGCCGCCAGAACAAGCGTAGACCAAAAAAGTTTAAAAAAACTTTGGGTGGGTAAGTGGCTGAAAGGGGGGGACTTACCAAAGAATCTTTGGTGACCCTCCACTTATTTCAAGATCAAGGCTTGACAAGCGCCAAAAAGTCCCCTATCTTTGCACTCCCAAATAGGGATACAGGTTGACACATAAGGCGCAAGCCACTAACCATCAATCTATTAGGTGCAACAGGTTGAGTATCAAGTTAAAGATTTATTTTCAGATTTACTTGACAAGTTAAATAAAGTGTGTTACCTTTGCACTCCCAAACATCGGGAAAGATTGAGAAAATATGTTTAATACATTGATTATCAATCTATTACGAGGAAAAATTGAAAAATAAGTTTTAAAAATAAATTCGACATTTACTTGACAAGTGGGAAATAAAGTGTACCTTTGCACTCCCAAACAACGAGACACGATTTAGCTGGTCTAAATCACTTCTCAACCACGCTTCGACCAACGGGTCAGGCGCCAAGTTCTTTGACAAACGGTCAGCACAAAACAACTCAACGACACATCTTCGGATGTCGGTTGAACAAGACAGTGCGTTGCAATATACGTACACAATTATTTACGATGGAGAGTTTGATCCTGGCTCAGGATGAACGCTAGCGGCAGGCCTAAT
>NZ_JBHUOM010000047.1:0-803 GCF_042686045.1 Spirosoma flavum | reverse complement strand
AGAACATCCAAGCTGCGGTCACCAACCCAACCAGTCCTAGCAGGCTCATTAACAGGCCGGGTAATGATCGAATCGGGACCTGAAGTTGACCCGTCTGTTTTTGCGGGGTTAAAAATAGGCGAGGTTCACCAACGGTCGTGATGGTTTTATCACTGGGTGGTGCCCAGGCCACCGGAATCGAAACATAGTTGGGTTGTTGCTGACCTTGTGAAAAAGGAAAGGTTTGCGCATTTAAAAGCTTCAGGCTACTCATCGCCGCGAAAAGAACCAGAGCGCCTAACACCAGGTAAAAGAAGATGGTGACCAGCCGCTTGACGGTGGGGAATACCCAATATGGTGATTTGGTTTCCATATGTATCAAGATTAAGATGATGATACAAAGGAAAGCGTATTTATTGAATATCAATAAATATTTTCTCTTTATTAATAAATACTTATTGAATTAGTACAAGGCTACCTTTGTTAACAAGAGATCAACACGAATCTCATCTAGTAAATCGGTTTTTAACGAACGGACTACTAGCAGCCAACCACTTATAGTAGTTAATAATACGTCTCATTTCGGGGAGCGTAATTTGAGAATTCGAAATTTTCCTAGCTTACCAACTATTTCTTGAAAAGATTAACTCATTCGTCATTCTACGGCCAAGTAGAGGCGATTAGCTGCACATTTTTTTTGACAAATTGGTTGCTCTGAAAATGGTACTTTTCTTAGTCGAGTTGCATAAGTAGACTTATGTTTAGGGAATTTTCTTAGAATGACTCGTCAGCAGTAACTTACGCCGACCATGGGAAGAGGAGCT
>NZ_JBHUOM010000046.1:0-789 GCF_042686045.1 Spirosoma flavum | reverse complement strand
ATAATGGGTGTCAGCGGGGTAAATGACCCAGGTTTTGCCCTGGCGGAACCGATCGGTGGAAATGTAGTTAGGTTCGACGATGACCTTCCCTTGTTTATCGATAAATCCGTGTAGTCCATGCCCTTGCTGATTAAGTTGCATCGGGACAAACTCGGCCAGTCCTTCTTCGAAATCCCCAATGTCGCGGTAGGCTGGGGTTAGTTTACGTCCGTTTTTGTCGGTCAGGAAGGTTTGGTAGGAACGGCACGGCTTAGTAATCTTTTTGACCACATAAACCTCGCCATAGTCTTGGCATTCATCGTATTCGGTCAGCCAGGACTCATTTGGTGAGGTGTTTGTCTGGGCGAATGTTCTGGCCGATGGCAAGAGTAGGGAAAGAAGTATGAGGTTTCGAAAAGTAGCAAGGGGAGTTAGACGTTGGTTTGACCCATCCTTCTGCCTAGCTAAATTACGCCAGGTACTTCTGAAGTAATTTTGGCGCATACACGTCGATTAAACAAAGAGACTGACTATTCTTCTTAGATGTCGTGCCGTTCTAGATTTCATAAAGTTAAGTTGGTAAATATAGCCTGGAGATTCGTTTGGAATCAACGTAATGGGCTGATGGATGCATTTACAAATTATCTTGATAGGGGAATAACTCAGTTGTTGCCTCCTACTTTGTTCATATTAATAATCGCCCGATTCGAGAAGCTAACTAATACACAAATCTATATTTGTCTCTCTTAGGAGCGATTTGTGAGACTTTTAGACATAACCAAAAAAAGAAGTGGCTGGCCTCTGTCGTCA
>NZ_JBHUOM010000045.1:0-33134 GCF_042686045.1 Spirosoma flavum | reverse complement strand
GATACAAAAACTCAACTCATTTAGCCATTTTATGCACAGGCAGAGTTGTGCAACAGCCACGAGCGTAATTTGAGAATTCGAAATTTTCCTAGCTTACCAACTATTTCTTGAAAAGATTAACTCATTTGTCATTGTACAGCCATGAAGGGGAGATGCTTTGCACATCCTGTTAACAAATTGGTTGCGTTGAAAATGGTACAATTCTTAGGTAAGTTGCATATGCACCGTTATGTTAAGGGAATATTCTTAGATCACACGCCTTATAGAAGCCGTGAAAACAGAGTGAATTGTAATCTGAAAAGAGGAGCGAACAGATGAATAGTATAGTAAGCGAATATCCCTTTTTGAGTTGGTATCGAAATAGCGTTCGCCTTCGCTCTTTACAAAACTGTACCACGACATCATCGCCGGATGCTCTTTTAACTTGACTAGTATCTCCACTAATCTATCAGCCAAAAAAGGAATAATTTTATAATATAGACCTTGTTTGGGGAATATTTATTAACTTGTTATTTATAAAAACTTTATAATGGTAACTCTTATATACATATTCATCATTATAGTATCTATATTAGTAGCAATAATTTTAGTCAGAGAAGTTGGTCGTCATGTAACCAGGATGAGACAGTGTCCAGTTTGTAACAATACCCACTCGGATCGTGTAAAACGACCGAGCTGGGCTTGGGGTATTCAACTTCTAATGAACACACGAGGTTTTCATTGTCATGCTTGTGGCAACAGCTACATCCAACTCGGGCAGAACGTTTAGCCGCTTTCAACATCACTGAATAAAACTTTTTTCGTTCAGTGTACCAAAAGAGCTACACTTAACGAAAGTGTAGGTTAGAAGGAAGCTTGGAAGGTGGTTAGATCCGCTGCTAAATACTCATGGTAAAACTGATGATCTTCAGATCTCCATCAATGGACCTGTCCTGAATGATCAAGCCTGAATCTTCATCGTATAGGCGATCCCCGACCACGGGCAGTAAACCGAATGTATCGTAGTATTGCTGAATACTATTATAACACGTATGAAGTCTATCGTGACACGTGTCTACTACAATCGGATCTTCATACCAGTTGTCCAAAGTAGATAATTTTTTAAGCCGATGAAGTTGTTTTTCAGCTACTAAGAAGTGAATAGTCCAGCCTTTAATTTTCCAATCTGGCTTCGAGATGGCCTCCATAATTGATTTCTCTCTAACCCTCAACGTTGGCTTTCGATGTGTATTAGTTTTCATACGTTTCCGTTTTAGACTGGATTAAAACTACTTACATTAGTTGACCGCAAAAAAGGAATTAAGTGAGCTTTTGATGCTGTATTTTTTTTTAACGGTTTGTTCTAAGTCGAAAGGGAAGAAAACACAGCTCTATTTCGCGGAAAAGCAAGCGCAGTAGGATATTATTGGCTTTAGGGTGGCTTGCCAGAGGCTTTTGGCAGGTTTTCCTTCTTTTGGGGTAGGCTTTCAGGAGGCTCTACTTCACAGAACACTGATTATATAACATCTTTTCACCTATGGTAAATGAATCAAAGTTCTATATCGCCGCCATTGGTGTGTCTGCTGGTGGTCAAGAACCGCTTTGGACTTTCTTTGAGCAGATACCGGCCAACTCAGGTATTGCTTTTATTGTTATTCAACACTTAAATAGAGACTACATTAGTATTGCCGATAAGCTCTTAGCCAAGCATACGGCTATGCCGGTCTGTTGGGCTACTCATCAGTAAGAAGTCAGACCCAACCACATCTATTTGTTACCTATTAATAAGATGATGACGATTGAAGAGGGCTTTTTACAGCTACAGGATAGGAAAATCGAAGAACGGAGCAATTGGGGGGTGGATATCTTCTTTAACTCACTAGCTAAGGGCCAGAAAGCATACGCGATCGGCATTGTGCTCTCGGGAGCAGGCTCTGATGGTACACTTGGATCGATTCAGATTCACCATCAGCAAGGCCAAGTAATGGTGCAAGATCCTCAAACCGCTGAATTCACTAACATGCCTCAATCAGCAATTCTCAACGATCATCCAATAGAAATTTTATCGCCTAAACGGTTAGCTCATGCGTTGCTTAGACTAGCGTCTTAACCGTTTGGCTTTACATAAGCTCACTTATACAACAACTTTGAAGCCCTAATCTATCAAAGGCCTGGTATCCTCTTTAACTCGGAATAATATATTGATCAGCTCCCCCTTTCGTAAACTGATTTTGCCTAGATCAATCAGGTAGTAGCCAATAAATCCCGCGCGTACTTGATGTTTTCCAGGAGATAGCTCTTGTCGAAAATGCCCTAATGTATCGGTTTGGATCAACGTTGTATCGATCTTGATAACGGCCACTTTGAGCGGCTGATTGGTGGCAAAATCGACTACAGAGCCACTAATTATACTTTTATTACCTAAGGCACTCTTTTCTCGTTGAATAGTATAAACACCCTTACGATTCTGTGCTAGGCAAAGGGAATAGTTAATCAAAAAGAGCAGACATAGTATAATTTTCATAAGCGGCTGTTTTGAACTAATCAAAGCCCATGTCTGCACAGAAAGTTATGTAATTCTATTTTCTGTTCATTAACATAAAGTTAGTGGACTTGCAACAAAATACTGGACAAAAATTTAAGCGACTTGTTGAAATGACACTTTACTGAAATCAACTGGGGATAGGTAACCCAGCACGGAATGCCTCCTCTGGCGGTTGTACCAAATCTCGATATACTCAAATACACTTTGTTTGGCTATGGCTCTTGTAATAAAGTCCTGCTGGTAAATAAGCTCTGTCTTTAGCGTTTTAAAAAAACTTTCTGCCACCGCATTGTCCCAGCAATTTCCCTTCCTACTCATACTTTGTAATACGGTTGAGCTCTGTTTGATCAAATCAGTGAACGCATAACAGGCATACTGAATACCTCGGTCTGAATGGAAAATTAGATCACCGGTGATTGGCCTATTTTTAAGGGCCATCTGCCAGGCGGGAATGGTGGTATCGATGGCTTTCATTGACTCGCTTAATGCCCAGCCGATAATCTTGCGATCGTATAAGTCCATAACCATTGTCAAGTACACCCACCCTTCCCGCGTGTGGATATAGGTCAAGTCGGAAACCCAGGCTTTACCCGCCATCACAGGGGTAAAGCCTCGATTTAGATGATTTTCTGCCACCGGATAGGTATGCTTCGAATCAGTTGTGTTGACCACATATTTCTTCTGAATTAGGCTTTTGATCTTCGCTTTTCGCATTAGTCTAGCCACTCGGGGACGGGAAACCTTATGCCCAAGCGCGTTAAGGTCTTTCGTGATCCTAGGACTTCCATACCTTTCCTTGCTGGCTGAAAATGAGGCTTTTATCAATTCGAGAATACGTTCGTTCTCGAATTCTCGTTTACTATCTGGCTGCGACAGCCAGCAATAATAGCCACCGCACGGGCGGCCCCGTTCGACTCACCTTCATTACTTTACACATCAACTCAACGGGAAAAACAGTCTGTTGGGCTTTTATAAATCGGAATATTTCCCGTCGTTCCTGGAGAAGATGCTGACCGCCGGGATATATCGCGTTCTAGCTCAGCTTGTCGGAGTTCTTTTTTCAACCGCAAAATCTCTTGCTGCTCTCCACTGAGTTGAGCCCCCTGAGTAGCAACCTTTCCTGTGGGAGTTAACCGCTCTTGACGCCATCGGGTCAAAAGCTGAGCGGCAATGCCCAATTCAGCAGCGGTCGTTTTGATGGAGCCTTTGGCCACCGAAAGATTGACGGCCATAATTTTGAATTTTTCGTCGTACTGCCTTCTACTTGTTTTCATAATTCACTAAGTTAGATCATGCTTAACTCAGTGTCCAGTTAAATGTAGCAAGTCCAAAGCCTTGATTGAGCAACGATAGGTTGCTTAAGCGCTATTAGCGATACTAACAAAACAATCCATTTTGCCTTCATGAGTTTGGCGAATTTATAACTGTCGTATAATCAAACGTTACATTAACTATGAAGCCGTTTTTAGCGGTCCTTTACTCGTAGTTTTCGAGTCCAATCTACAGAAATTCCATTAACATAATATTGGCTTTTCGTCCTCCCTTCCCAACCGACAATTGGGCCTGTTTTCAAGGCTTCTATGGCGTGGTTGATCTAAGAATAGTTCATTAACGTAACTATCCTTATACAACCCGAATGAGAATAATGCAATTATCATAAGTCCATTTACTTCATTTTATTTCTATACAGACACTCCTTTATCTGCATACAAATATGAAAAATGAGACCTTTGTCGTCTTAGGAAATGGAGCGTTTTCGTGAGACACTGATTTTTACTATCTGTCCAACTCAATCAGTCACATACGTTCTGTTTTTTTCTTACGCCAAATGCCCACCGGTCCGAAATCCTCTTACCGAATCATGCCATCTGAAATAAGTTAAATCATTGAGGTGGCTCAGGCATAAGCGTTGAAAAGGGCGGTGAGATTCGCGTTGGTTTTCTGAACATTGTAGTTCTTCCGGTAGATGAGATCGTTTAAATTAGTTTAACATACAAATAGGTAGTTAATCAATTTTACATACATTTGATGAATTAATTGATTCTATTCATGAAAGGCACTAACCTGGGTGAATTTGAGGAGTTGGTCCTACTAACCATTGCGGCTCTGGTTAATGATGCCTATAGTGTTGCGGTATGCGACGAGATGGAAAAACATACCGGGCGAACTGCCAAATTCGGGGTCGTCCATACCGTGCTCAATAGACTGGAAGAAAAGGGCTTGGCCAGCAGTAGCCTGGGCGAATCGACTAGTTCGCGAGGAGGAAAGCGTAAACGCTATTATTCAGTGACCAATGCGGGGAAGGCTGCTTTATTAAAAAGTAAGGAGGTGCGCGACGGACTTTGGTGCCTTATTCCAGATTTTGTTCTTAAACCTAGCCTATGAAAACGCTACATAACCAGGAGCCAAACGTCGATGGAACCGAAAATGGAAAGCCAGTCGAACCACCTAAGTGGGCACAGCGACTGCTCAGGTGGTATTGCCGACCTGAGTTGCTGGAAGACTTACAAGGTGATTTGAATGAATACTTTGCCCGCAACCTGTTAACAAAAGGACCAAAGCGAGCACGCTGGATATATAGTCTCGATGTACTCAAGTTCCCCCGGTTATACACCCTTCGCAAGCCGTCAAGCCGTACCTTTTCTCCCCAGCCTATCATGATTGGCAGTTACCTCAAAACATCCGGCCGCAGCATTGTGCGGAATAAATTATTTTCGATAATCAACGTGGTAGGCCTCTCAATTGGCCTATCTGTTGGTCTGCTGGTGATTGCCCTCATCCATGATTTGCTGTCCTATGATCGCTTTCATCAGAATCGGGACCGAATTTATCGTATTACCACGACCCAACAAACCCGAGCCGGAAACACCAACGAGTTGGCATCTACCTCGGTCAAAATCGGTAAGTATAGTTCGCAAAAACTGGCGGGTGTTGAAGATGTAGCTATGCTGAGGCGTGGCTTTCCTGGCGACGTTACGATTGGGCACACGACTTTACCTATCAATGGATTGTGGGCGACAGCTTCCTTTTTCAATGTATTTAGCTTTCCCCTTCTTGAAGGCAATCCAGCCACCGCCCTCCAGGAACCTAACTCGATTGTACTCACTCAGAAAGCGGCATACAAACTGTTTGGCAAGGCCAGTGCGCTGAATCAACAGATTCGTGTTGATTCCACGAACTTCATCGTGACAGGAGTGATGAACGACATCCCCTTTTTCTCACACCTTCAATTTGAATCGTTGGCTTCCTTTTCCACCCTGGAAAGTAATCCAGTATATAGTCAGGAGTTTGCTAATTGGAAAAACATTTCGGATGCCTATGTCTACCTTCTGTTGCCGCTAACTGGAGATGCCCGTCAGATTCAGGTTGGTCTGGATCGACTGAGCCAAGTCGAAAATGCCCGACTACCTGAGGCAACGATCACGACACATCTGCAACCCCTGACCAACATCTTTCTGGGGCAGGATTTGCACAATGAGATTGGGCATAGCGTACCGCGTAGCGTGCTGTGGGTAATTATCGGTCTGGCCATGGCGGCTATTTTGTCGGCCTGTTTCAATTATACAAATCTGTCCATCGCCCGCTCGCTCCGGCGTTCCCGTGAAGTGGGCGTACGTAAAGTACTCGGAGCCTTGAGAAGTCAGGTTGTTATGCAGTTTGTGGTGGAGGCTGTCGTGATTGCGTTACTGGCCCTACTGGTTTCAGTAGGCCTATTTTTTGGCTGGCGTACCGCTTTTTTATCGATGGGGCCTAGCTTCGCTCAGCTGGATTTAAGCCCCATGGTAGTCGCTTCATTTCTACTTCTCGCTGTAGTGGTGGGCGTTTTATCGGGTCTATTGCCAGCGGTATCACTGGCCAATATCAACCCGGTACAGGTGCTCAAAAGTGCCCGGACCCTTAAGCTGTTTCGCCACGTAAATCTGCGAAAGGCATTAATCTTTCTTCAGTATACCTTTTCCCTCTGCTTCATTGCCTCAACCCTAATCATCTATACTCAATATGACTTTTTCATTTCGCAACCCCTGGGTTTCTCAACAGATAACATCGTCAATATTGCTTTACAGGGTAATTCAGCCGATCGGGTTAAAAAAGAAATTGCCCAATTATCGGGGGTAAGCGGGCTCTCGCAGTCTCAACTGGTAACGGGTTTGGGTAACTCTTACAGCGCTTACATAAAGTATTTGGATTCTCGGGATTCGGTAATGGCGAACGTGAATGGAATTGACGAGAACTATATACCACTGCATGCATATCAACTAGTAGCTGGCCGGAATGTATTTCCCAAGTCTGTGCCGAGTGAAACGAGCGAAATAGTGGTGAATCAGCAGCTGCTGAAACGGCTCAACATCGGTAACAATGACCCCCAAAAAGCAGTAGGCTTGTCGCTACTAGTTGACGGAAAACCTAATCTGATCGTCGGCGTCCTCAAGGATTTTCATTACGGATCACTCTATCAGAAAGTTGAACCAGCCTTTTTTCGGTATTTCCCTCAGGATGCTCACTATTTAAATGTGCGTATTCAAGTCACTGATTGGCCATCGACATTAGCTCGGCTCCAGTCGACCTGGCGTACAATTGACCGCGTTCATCCCCTCATGGCGAGTTTATACCAGGATGACATTAAGCAATTTTATAGACCCTTGTCTATGATGAGCAAAGTCATTGGCTGCCTGGCTTTTATGACGATTTTTATTGCCTCGTTGGGTTTATTTGGTATGGTCGTCTTTACGGCCGAAACCCGATTGAAAGAGGTAAGCGTACGAAAGGTATTGGGTGCCAGTGAGGCCAGTCTGGTGTATCTATTAAGTAAAGGCTTTTTAGGGATTTTACTTGCCGCTGCTTTCCTGGCCCTGCCGGCCACGTATCTTCTATTCGATAAAGTAGTATTAAGTCAGCTGGCGTATCATGCCCCTATTACGGTGCTTGGTTTACTGAGTTGCCTGATGCTTTTTATGGTGATTGCGTTGCTGATTATAAGCTCTAAAACCATCGGTGTGGCGCGAAGCAATCCAGCCCAGGTACTGAAAGCAGAATAACGTAGGAAATCGTGTAAAATAAATCGTATACTACGGTTTGGAGTTAACAGTTATAAAAACAAGTCGTCCAATTAAACGCCCATTTCTTGAAGCAGATAAATGAAGATTGAGTTGTCTCAGGAAGGAGGATTTAATGAGACAGTGAGTTTTTAATAACTGTAAACTCTATTTAGTCGCATACGGCTACGGCTATAGGATTATAATTTTTCATTAGCTTGTTTTGCATAGTACCGTTTTATACCTTTAACCAAACGAGTTGATCAAAACACGAACAGTTAATTACAATGGGATAAGATTTCGATTTATAATGGCGTGTGAGAAATAATAAGTTTGTTCTGATTCTTCCTAACATCTACAATATGAAAACGTCAATCAAATCTGTTTTGGCAGCAGCCTTTACCTGTCTTACGTTAGCGACCTTACAACCGACTCAGGCACAAACACTGGCTAAGAATGGGCAGTGGTTAGAGAAACAGTTTGACCAGCTCATTAAGGATGAGAAGGCCAATGAAGTCCCCAAGTTTACCTTTAAGGGCTGTCAGATGAACATGGACCTGGACACCAAAGACAAGGATGTATCCGTAGGGATGCATATGGCTTGGCTGTTAAGTGATGTTCGTAAGATCAGCTACAAAAAAGATAAGGACGGTCAGTATACGATGCTATTAGATGTGCCAGCTGACAAAGTAAAGATGGCCATGAATGTGGGTGGCTTCGGTGGCTCCTTCAATCAAGACGGCAAAGACAAGCACAATAAAGACAACACCACTTCCTTGAATCTGTCTACAACGAATGAATCCTTGGTTAAGCAGATCAAGCAAAAACTGGAGGAATCGGTACAACTCTGTCAGCAAGGGAAAAACTGATGGATTAGATTCGGCCCTGCATCAGAACACTATTGGGGTAGATAGTTAGCCGGTGATTAGCCTCCTGTAATCACTCCTCGGTCTGCTTCTGGTAGTGTTCCATATTCCACGGTAGCATTTTGACGCCTTCGCCCTCCGGCCCCTAACGCTGGCTTCTATATGTTGACCAAAGTACGAAACGTCAGGCTAAATGCTCGTTACTTATCCGTTTTCTAAAACGCCTCGTTTAAGAAGCAGGTATAGGGGTTAGCGACAAGTTTGGGGTAAAATCTTAACGAGGTGTATTTATAATATTGATTTACAGTATATTACATAGCCGATCGAACCCTAACTTACTATTGTTAACTTTGTAAACAGCGTATAGCCAACAGACAATAACTCTGTACCGTCGCATGAGTCTTCGGTCGACAATTGGGCGTACCCTCAACCACTTTTGTCTGACCGATTCAATCTGTACCGCTACGGCATTGTTATCGATTTTTACGAGTATAGGACCTACTCTTTGTCAGCTTCATCACAAGATAACAATAGCTTAACCCTTCGTTCGGCTTATTTAGGCAACTTTGAGTATTAATCCACTTGGTTAGTACGGACAAATTGCGCCATGAGCCTTACCACGCAACTAGAGCAGCAGTGGCTGAGACAACTTCGCCTGGGAGATGAACAAGCCTTCAGGGCTATATATGGCCACTTTTGGGAAGAACTGCTTGGCTTTGCCTATAAAAAGACGGGTTCGCTGCCGGTGGCTGAAGATCTGGTTCAGGACCTGTTCATTTCGCTTTGGCTCAAGCGAGACAGCTTATTAATTTCCCAGTCGCTTAAAGCCTACCTGTTTGCCATTCTTAAATACCAGGTCATTGATTATATTCGGGCCAATATATCCCGGCAAAATTATCTTTCTTCGCTCAAGCTGGCCATGCAGACATCTACCAGTGGGGATGAGGTCGCTTCGAATGAAATTCATGAATTGGTGCAGCAGTCAGCCCAGGCAATGCCCGAACGAATGCGACTGATTTTTGAAATGAGTCGTTACCAGGGCTACTCCAACGAAGAGATTGCCCAGCAGTTAAACCTCTCGGAGCAAACGGTCCGTAATCAAATTAGTAGTGCCCTAAAGCGCATCCGTACCAATTTGAGTGATTATCTGCCGATGCTATATCTGGTGTTTGGCTTTTTTAAAAATTAATTTCTTTCGCATCTAGTACAACTGGCCTACTTATCCGACTTGGTAAGCAGGAGGCCCTGCATAGGTTGGGGTACAACAGGCAACGTGAGCGCTCAGGAAGAACAACGATTACTCGAAAAATACCGCCAGGGGCAATGTACAGCCGAAGAGCAACTCCTACTAGACCACTGGTTCGATGAACTAGGTCATGAACGGCCGCCACTGCACTTCGCCAGCGAAACCAAGCGAAAGCAAGTCGAAAAACGGCTGTTTAACCGTATTTACCGCCGTATTCGGACTCCGCAACGGCTAAGCCAGCCTAAATGGCATATTGACAAACTAAGCTGGCAAGTAGCCGCCAGTCTCATCTTGTTTTTGGGTTTGGGTTGGGTAACGTACCGGATCTATAGTCAATCGACAGCTCAACGATTGACCACTCCACAACGGGTTATTGCCAATTTACCGGGTGAGCACAAACAGGTTGTCCTGCCCGATGGATCGGTCGTGCAACTCAACGGGCGCAGCACGTTAACATTTACACAACAATTCTCGGATACGGCGCGCGTCCTTTTTTTGGAAGGAGAAGCCTTCTTTGAGGTGACTAAAGATCCTAAGCGTCCCTTCACCGTATGGGCGGGGGGGGTGGGCACAACTGCGCTTGGCACGTCCTTCAATATCCGAGCCCTTGGTGGCCGGCCAACCAAGGTATCTTTGCTAACGGGTAAGGTGCGCGTGAGTCCCATTAATAAATTATTGGCTGGGCAATGGCTTCTAGACCCGGGTCGGCAGCTGACCTACCAACCGGACAATGGACAGGCAACCATTACTCTGTTTCAGCCCGCTGATGTTCTGGCCTGGCGCGAGGGTAATCTTTACGTGGATGATGAGCCACTAGCCGATGTGTTACGGCAGATCAGTCAACGATATCGAGTGGTGATTCAATTCAATGAGCAGCAGTTGCGTCGATGCCGGGTGACGACTCGAATCGACAAGAAAGATACCCTGGAAGACATTTTTCAGTTACTCTCGTTTAGTCACCACTTAATCGTCAAACGACAAGCCAACCGGTATGTAGTAACCGCTACTGGCTGCCCCTGAGTTTTTCTTGGGCAGATTCTTGAGAGCTACTTTTTTTAAATAGACAATTCCAACTGGTTAAAACCTAGTCTGGCCAGCATCGCTGTGCCTTACCCAGTACATGTTTGCCAACAAATCAACCGAACCGATGCACCGAAACTATTTACTATTAAGCCAATTACTAATCTGGTTAGTAACGCTGTACCCTGTGACGGCGTCCGCTCAGGCGCAATCCGTCCGCATCAGCCTTGATCTGAAAAACGTACCCCTTACCGACGTATTCAACGCGATCCAAAGTCAATCCCGCTATACCTTTACCTACAGCCAACAGGCGTTGCGTCCCATCACTATTCACCGGGTCCAGTTACGCCAGGAGCCGCTGAGTACCATATTGGCTTTCCTCGAAAAGGAAGCGAAGGTTGATTTTCTGGTTATCAACCGTTCCATCAGTGTACAGCCTAAAGCACTGGGTACTAGCCCAAACGTTCCTGCACCCGTCTTAAACCGACTACCCAAACGAACGCTCAGCGGTAAAGTGACTGATGCCGTGACCGGTGAAGCGTTGCCCGGCGCGTCAGTGGTCGTTAAGGGATCGCCGGTGGGCACCTCTACCGATGCTGAGGGCAGTTTCTCCATCACAATCGAGGACGAAACAACCCCATTAACCGTATCTTATATTGGTTACCAGAGCCAGGAACTAACGCCCGGCAAGCAGACGATGGTCACGGTTGCCCTGGCTCCGTTAGCGCAGGCGCTCAACCAAGTCGTCGTCATTGGTTACGGAACCCAGACCCGCAAAGATTTAACCACGGCCGTCGGTTCGATTAAAGGGACTGCGCTGACCGATCAGCCCGTCCTCAACTATGAGCAGGCGTTGGTGGGAAAGTTAGCCGGTGTCCAGGTCTTGCAAACCACCGGCGAACCGGGCCGGTCGTTCAGCTTTCGCATCCGCGGTACCACCTCCATTACGGCGGGGAATGCGCCCTTGTTTGTCGTGGATGGCGTACCGCTCGACCGCCAGGGCCAAGCCGCCGAGTCGCTCAATGCGAATGATATTGCCTCCGTCGAAGTGCTGAAAGATGCCTCGGCAGCCGCCATTTATGGCTCGCGGGGGGCCAATGGGGTCGTACTCATTACCACAAAAAAGGCCGACAAACAAGGACTCAGCGTAAGCTATAACCAACTAACGGGTGTGCAAACCGTCGCTAAGAAAATAAGCATGCTGGATGCGTATGGCTACGCGGCTCTGGTCAAGGAGGGTCATGACAATGCCTGGGTCGATTTTGCGCCGGCTAACAGAGCCGCCACGCCGGATGCCCAACGGGGACCCGTTGAAGCCGCTGGCTACTACTGGAACCAAACACCCCCCGATCTATACCCTTACCTGGCCAGTCAGCCCGGCGTGACCACACCCGACTTAATCAATACGGATTGGCAGGACGCCATTTTTCGCTCCGCTTCCTTTACCAATCACAGCCTAGCTTTTTCGGGGGGCAATCAGCAGGCCAAATTTTACGTGTCCGGTCACTATACCAATCAGCAAGGCATTGTCATTCACTCGGACTATAAGCGTTACGCGACCCGCATCAATATGGATGTTCACCAAAACAGGTTGCAACTGGGTTTAACGCTATCCCCCTCTTATTCAACCGAAAACCGAATCAATGGCGATGGCCCTTACCTGGATCAGGGCGTGGTCAGTTCGGCGTTGCAACTCTCACCCACCTGGCCGATCTACAATCCCGATGGCTCCTATAACTTTGAGGGCAATGGCAAGTGGCGCATTGGCAAAGATTATCAACACAATGCCGTACTCAATCCGGTAGCGCTGGCCACTCTCATTACCAACCGTTCGTACCATAGCAATCTGTTGGGACGACTATTTCTGGATTATGAATTAGCTACCGGGCTCCATTACAACATTTCCTTAGGTGGTGCCCTGAACAACGACCGTACGGACTATTACCGCCCCTCGACACTGCCCACGTTAGGCGAAGCGTATTACCTGAACCCGTCTAACCCAATCGCCCAAAACAGTACATCCAATAGTACCAACTGGGTACTGGAACAAACGGCTACCTATCGTCGGAGCATCGGCAGCCATCACCTATCGGCGCTAGCGGGGTTTACCTCCCAGCAGAATACGCTCAGCCAGAACAGCCTAACCGCCACCAACTTTCCCAACGACCTGGTTCAGACGCTGAATGCCGGGCAGGTGACCGTTGGCAGCTCGACCGTTAGCCGGTGGTCCCTCTTGTCACTGCTGGGCCGCGTGCAGTACGATTACAAGGAGAAATACCTGCTCTCGGCCGCTCTCCGCCGGGATGGTTCCTCCCGGTTCGGCCCAACCACTAAGTGGGGAAACTTCCCGTCCGTATCGGCTGGGTGGCGACTTTCCGCCGAGCCGTTCCTGCAACCAGTACGAGCGATTAGCAACTTGAAACTAAGAGCCAGTTACGGGATGACGGGTAATTTTCAGATCAACGACTACGAATCCATCGGCCGACTGCAATACGATAACTATATTCTGGGGGCTGGTCAAGGGCAACTGACCAGTGGAGTGACGCCCCGCAACCTGAGCAATGCTAACCTGGGCTGGGAAACGACCACCATGACGGACATTGGCCTGGAACTGGGCCTATTAAACGACCGCTTTACACTGGAGATGGACTGGTACGACCGCAACACGTCGAATCTGCTGCTTAACGTACCGGTTCCCCTGACGACGGGTTACAGCGTAGCCCGGCGTAACATCGGTAAAGTCAACAACCGGGGACTGGAACTAACGCTGTCAACCCAACATACGACTGGACGTTTCACCTGGACAGTTAGTGGCAACATCGCCACCAACCAGAATACGGTTCGCGCCTTAGGGCCAGGCGACGCCCCCATTATTCAAACCAATGGCACGACCAATACCTTTTTCATCACCCAGGTGGGCTCACCCATCGGCTCGTATTATCTTTTAAAAGAAACGGGTGTCTACCGTAACCAGGCGGATCTGGACGCTAATCCGCATTTCGCGGGTGCCCAGCCGGGCGACTTTAAGTTTGTGGATGTTGATGGCGACGGGCAACTGGACGTGGATAAAGACCGGACCCTGGTTGGCAATTACTTCCCGGATTTTACCTACGGCTTGAACGCATCAATCAAGGTGAAAGGACTTGAATTGGGATTCACCCTACAGGGCGTGCAAGGGGTTGAGATCGTTAATCTCATGCGTCGCTACATTGATAGCATGGAGGGCACGTTCAACAACACGACGGATGCGTTGAACCGCTGGCGTTCCGACACCGACCCCGGCAACGGCCAGACCAATCGGGCGAACCGTAAAGCGAAAGGTAATAACGGGCGAACCTCCAGCTGGCACGTTGAAGATGGGTCGTACTTACGCCTTCAAACGGTAACCCTGGGGTATACCCTGCCCAAACAATGGCTCGAACGGTTGAAGCTGGGCACGGCCCGTGTCTACGTATCCGGGCAGAACCTGTTTACGTTGACCCGGTACTCGGGCTATAATCCGGAAGTGAATCTATACAATAGCGATGCCCTGACGCCGGGCGTCGATTATGGAACGTATCCCCTGGCCCGAACCTTTGCCGGTGGTATTAACCTGACCTTCTGATAACACCCTTTTCTAATGCCAACGATGAAAACGATTTATACACTGGTACTCGCCTGGCTTATGTGCGCTTGTGGGCAGAATTTTCTGAACCTCGAACCGATTTCCGAAGCTAACGTCGCCAATTTTTATCAGAACGCCAGCGATTTCAATACGGCCGTTGTCGGGGCGTATGGGGCGTTGCAGACCTATCCCGATATGTACTTCGAGCTGACCAGTTACCGCTCCGACGAACTAACGGTAGGGGCGCCCACCGCCGGTTCCCAGGATCGCTACAACAACGACCACTTTTTGGACGACGCGTCAAACCAGCTCCAATTGAGCGTCTGGGCGAATCTTTACAACGGCATTGCCCGCTGCAACGAGATCATCAGTCGCCTGAACACCGTTAACCTGGACGCGTCGGTGAAGCAGCCGTTTGACGGGGAGACCCGATTTTTACGCGCCTATCATTATTATAATCTAATCAACTTCTGGGGGGACGTTCCGCTCGTGCTTCAACCTGTCAGCGTGGAAGAGTCGTATCAGATTGGTCGCAGTTCGGTCGCTGCGGTACAAGAAGCGATTGAAGCCGATCTGACCCTGGCCATCCAATCCTTGCCCGCAAGCTACACGGGCGTGAACGTTGGGCGGGCCACGGCCGGTTCAGCCCGTACCTTACTGGCCAAAGTGCAGTTGATGCAAAAGCGCTATGCGGACGTTGCCACGACATTGCAACCGCTACTGACGGGCCCTTATCAATTATTGAGCGACGTGAGCCAGGTGTTTAATGTGGCGAACAAATACAATGCTGAAATTATCTTCGCGGTTCGTTACAACAAGGAGGTTACCAACGAAGGACATGGTCTTTGGCTGACGACGACGGCGGCTACTTCCTCCTTAGTTCCCCCCTGGATCTTGGCGGCTTACCCAACGGGTGACCGTCGACGGGATTTGGTCACCTACGCGCGCTCGGGAACGGCGAACGTCTATGTACCGAATAAATACCTCGATGTTGTGTCGGCGACTACCCGCACTGCGGGCAACGACTTTCCCCTGCTGCGCTTTTCGGATGTGTTGTTAATGTACGCCGAAGCCCTCAATGAACAGAGCTACGTAGCCAGTGGGGAGGCCTTATCAATCCTGAACCGAGTCCGGACGCGGGCTGGTGCGCCCGCTTACACGGCCGCTACGTTGCCCGACCAGTCGACATTCCGTCAGGCGATATATCTGGAGCGAAAGCTGGAGTTCGCCTACGAAGGTCAACGCTGGTTCGATCTGCTGCGCGAGGGGTCGGCTCAGGCCCAGGTGCTAGCCTACGAAAAAATTACAGTACCTGGCTACCGCCTGCTTTACCCCGTTCCTTCTCAGGAGTATTTGAAGTATCGTAATCCCACCCTGTTTCCTCAGAATCCGGGCTATTAATTCGTATCCCTACGGCACGTTTGCCGATTACATTCGATAACGTATATATACTAGCGTTAGTGGCTGGAAATTTGCTTCAACCTTGTCACTAACCATCACAAATAGCAAAACGCAGCAAAATTTACCGTTTATGAAAAAAGTACATCTAGTTTGTTGGTTATTGTTCTTGTGCGCAACCGGGACCGTTACTGGCCAGGCTGGTTTTGATCGGAGTTATCGGTTATTACGTAGTGGATCGTTCGTGCAGGATAAAAATTTCTACCTGCTTACGGTGCTCGAGCAGTGGCCAGCAGCCGGTGAGGCCATTAGCCGTAACGCTACGTTACAGCAGGTTTTGCAAGCTAAAAAACAACGGCTTCAGCAGGCGGCCACTACGTGCCAGCAAAACACTACCTGTCACACCGATGCACTTAGGTTGTCGGCCGAAGAATCGGCGCTTATCAACCGTGCGCTAACGGATCTATACAATCGGGAGGAAGTCATTCGGCAAGTGGTCTCCAAACACCTACGCCCCTCGGGGGCGTACCAGCGGTACGTTGATTCGACGGATGCAGGACTGCTACGAAACGCCTGGCAGGATGCCGCCCGGGGCCTAAATCGCATTATTGATGTGTATGCGCTCGGCCAGAAGCCCCGCTATGCTGACATTGATTCAGTGAGTTACGACGTCAAGCACGGGACGTACCCGCGCCTGATTGATATCACCGTAAATACATTAAACGGAGAAGTTAAGCAATACACCCAGTTCTTTCAACCAACGCTGCATTTTGCCCTGACGCTGCTTGACCTTAACGATCGCGACGAAGCCGGTCGGTTCGAACCGCTACACGAGAAAGCTAATCAGGCTCTCGTTCAGCACCTGCCTCAAATAAACTGGGCTGACTATCCCTATTCGGTTATTTTGGTACAGGGCGCAGGACCCGATCTACCCGGATCTTCACTGGATGCCTGGGCTAAACTCCGGATGCGTTTAGCCGTGGAGCGATATCGGCGAGGACTTGCTCCGATCCTGGTCGTCTCGGGGGGGAATGTACACCCCTTTCAAACGCCCTTCAATGAATCGATGGAGATGAAAAAAGCCTTAATGAGCCGGTATGGCATTCCCGAACACGCCATTTTGGTGGAATCACACTCGCGCCATTCGACGACGAACCTGCGCAACACGGCCCGCTTGCTCTTTCAGTATGGCATTCCGACCGATAAACCGATGGTGGTTACGGCCGATATGTACCAGAGCAAATACATGCAGGGCGATGTGTTCACGAAGCGATGTCAGCAGGAGTTGGGGTATCTGCCGCACCAGATTGTCAAGCGGCTCAGTCCATTTGACTTAGTCTTATTACCTCAACCAGCGTCGCTTTATGCCGATCCCCTTGATCCCCTTGACCCTTAGCCATGAACTTTCAATAAGTAAATATGTCAATCGCTAGAGCCATGTTGTACAAGCAAATAAGACTGTGCACTAGGTCACCTAGTTCATTGAGTAAGAATCAATGAACTACAATTTCCTCACTTAAAAAGCCACTTTGATTTAACTTTCGTAGCTATGAAAACTTTTTTATTTACTTTACTTCTTATGATTCCCCTCGATATGTGGGCTCAGGGTACTACTTATTATGGAAATAATGCTGGTATAAATGGGGTGAAAAATAGCAATTTTGGTAATTATGCTGGTGAAAAGATTACCACGGGTAGTTATAATAATAACTTCGGTAATGCTTCTGGAAATAACATTACTACGGGCACTTCTAACAACAACTTTGGCAGTGTTGCGGGGTATTACCTTACAACAGGTAACTATAATAATAACTTCGGAGATCAGGCAGGACGTGGGATAACCACGGGTATCTCTAATAACAATTTTGGTCATAATAGCGGCTTAGCTATTACAACAGGTAATTATAATAATAATTATGGTGAAGAGGCTGGAGGTAACATTACCACAGGTGTATCTAATAATAACTTTGGCTATCAAGCGGGGTATAGTATAACTACTGGTTATTTTAACAACAATTTTGGAGAGGGTGCTGGCCGAAACGTCACAACTGGACTATATAATAATAACTTCGGCCACGCTGCGGGCTATTACCTTACAACAGGTAACCTTAACAACAATTTTGGGGAACAGGCTGGAGGTAACATTACGACGGGTGGTAATAATAACAACTTCGGCCACGCTGCGGGGTATCACCTTACAACAGGTAACTTTAACAACAATTTTGGGGAACAGGCTGGGAATAATCTTACTACGGGGTTCTCTAATAATAATTTTGGGCGTAGTGCCGGCTATAATGTTACCACGGGTGGTTACAATAGTAATTTTGGGGAAACGGCTGGAAGTAGTATTACCACGGGTGGTGACAATAGTAATTTCGGGGCATTGGCTGGGACTAGCATTTCAACGGGCAGTGGCAATAGTAATTTTGGGTATAAGTCTGGAGGTAATATAACTACTGGTAGCTTTAATACGGTAATAGGTGATCGTGCAGGCGCAGATGATGTGACAGGAGGCCTAACAGATGGTTCTTACAATACTGTGATTGGTGCCAATGCTCTTCAAGCCTCAACGAACGCAAAAAATTACAACGTAGTAATCGGCTATAGTGCTGGAGTTAGGTATGCCTTACCAAATCGTCCCATATTCTTGCTCAATAATCAAGCCCAAATGAGCAATCCGCTCCTGTATGGTTATTTTGCCGGTAATTCAGCCAATGATGATCCGGGCTCAGCAATATCTAGTCCGGCCCAGTTGGGGATTAACACAACCAAACTTAGCCCCAATGCTGCGCTCACCGTCAATGGCCTGACCTATATTGGTAACCTGGGTACTACCAATCCGGTATCCATGAAAAGCAGCCTACTGGGTAAGTACAATTTGTGGGTAGAGAAGGGGATTGTTAGTGAGGACTTTGCCATCACCGCATCCACCAACTGGCCCGACTATGTTTTTGAACTGGATTACAAACTGGCTCCTCTTGCCGAAGTAGAAACGTACATCCAACAAAATGGTCACCTGCCTGCCATTCCTTCTGCCAATGAAGTGGCCAAAGAAGGGTATTCCATGCAGCAGTTAAATAAGCAGTTCATGGTAAAAATTGAGGAACTAACACTATACGCCATTGAACAGGGCAAGGAGATAACGCAACTCAAAGCACAACTTAGTCAGTATCAAAGGCTGGCCCAGCAAGTATCGGCCTTGGAAAAGGCTTTAAAGGAGGCAAAAAACTAAAGGAAATTTATCCCATAGCCCTCTAAAAATAAACTATTATGCATTCTTTCCTATCAAAACGGATTGGGCTGCTCGGCTGGTTTTTTATTGTCCTTGTTTCAGGTAGCGTACTGGGACAAACAATCGGTGGCCCGGGTAATCCTAGCAATCCTCCTTCTGGGTATGACGCTCATTCGCCTAATCCTAAATTAGATGACGGCATCGGCGTAGGAGACATGCTAACCCTTAATTACGCTGCTCTATTTAAGCCGGACGCCGATCTAACCGGAGGTATAAAGGCCACTATAGGCAGCGGAGGCAGTATTATTATATCGGTGTATACATATGATGCAACAAAATCAGACGGCAAGGGAGCGCTTATCTACCAGGCAAGCTCATCTATCACCAGTACGAATAGCTTTGTCGAGCAGACGATTAACCGAACTATAAATTTGCGGCCTGGAACTGCTGAAGAATGGAACGTCACGGTAAAAAGCAACAACGTCAAAAGTCTCGCGCAAACGGCAGCCATCTATTTACCGGCCACTTGTAATAGCTTTCCCAAGTACACCTGGTTGCAAAGTTTGTCGAATCCGGCAGTTTCGTTGCCCAATCCTTCCGACTGTAATCAGTACGTGACTCCGGTCCAGCCCGTCATTATAGAATCCAGTGTACGCAATGCACAGCTTATCAGCTTTAAAGTGCCAGGCCTTGGGGAGTTGATGGGCACCAACCCCTTGCTCCAAACGCAAAATCTTGCTAAACTAAAATACATCTTCAGTCACCCCAGAGAGTATGACTACACGTTTGTGGCGGCTCACCGGGGCTACTGGGCTGAACATAACGTACCAGAGAACACGATTGAAGCATTCAAACAGTCCATCGCGCTAGGAGCAGACTTAATCGAGACGGATATCCGGATGACCAAAGACAGCATCCTGGCCGCTATGCACGACGACTGTATTGAACGGTTAACGACGGGCCCTAAGGGGAAATTTATGAAAGACATTACCTGGGCGGAACTTAAGAGTGCCTTTGTAAAGGATCGATTCGGCGCCGTAACTACGTTTAAGGTGAATTCCTTAGAAGAAATACTGGATGCCTTTGGCCAAACGCAGCTCATCTCTCTGGACATAAAGGACGGAGGTAGTTTATCGGATGCCGCCTTTGTGAAATGTTTGCAAATGGCTAAACAGAAAGGCGTACTGAGAAACCTGATTTTGAAGGGGTTTAAGACCAAAAATACATTGATGAATCTCATTTCCCAGGCGGGTGTTACCCTCAAGGATTTTTACTATACACCCGTTCTGTACGCAGATGACGCTTCTTGGCCACCTACGCCTGATGATACGGATGTTTCAGGAGGAACGTCGGGTGGTGATTCATCGGGTTCGTTTGGTGATGGTTCATCCGGCGGTACATCGAGCGGTGGTTCGTCGGCTGGTACGCCTAAAGGGCCTACCAGCAAGATTGCTACCTGGAAAGCTGACTACTATCCCTTGATAAAATCGGGTGATATCAAGGCCGTTGAAACCCATTTCAAAGTAAATTCCGATCCGTTGCTTAGCTCGGGAGTTGTCGCCTGGTTACAGAACAACGGAGCCCGGGTTGGCGCTTATTCGTTTGTAGCGGATACCTGCCAGGGAGTAATTGTGATGGAAAACGGAAACTGCACGCCTGGCGTACGAGACTATACGTTTGATATTAATTACAACGGCACAACCAATCCTGGACCTTTGGTCGATGGCCGGGGGAATTTAGACTGGCTGATGCGCGTTGGGGGTCCCGATTATATCATTTATGACCGCCCAGACGTATTACTGCGCTATTTAGAAGCGATGGGCCGACGTTCGACTGATCCGAAAGTAATTACGCGGGTCGCGCTGCCGGATACCTATCAATCGACTGATCAATTAAGCGCTACTCAGAAAGCGGATAACCCCGGCATTACCGAGCAGCGACTACTCCAAAACTTTGACGGTATTGCGCTTAAGGTCAGCGATGTACAAAAAGTTAGCTTTTTCACACCCGATACCCGCAACGTTCCCGTAAATCGGGACATCATTAACCGCGGTCGACTCCTGAACTATACCAAAGTGGATGAGTCGGCCACGGGAGCGATCAAGAACCCCGAGCCCTACAACAATTATCTTCCGCCTGCGCCCCCCGCCCCATGTGCGTCCTGCGCCCAAATCTATGGCGGAATGACGGCGACGGACAATAAAGGAAAACCGTACTCAGCCCGGATGAAGTTTCCTTTCTATAATCTGGCGGAGTGGTCGGTTAAATACCCGGGTTATGACATTTATTTAGACGCTAATTTTTGGGATACCCGTGGCTGGACGGGGGAAGCGACCGCCGGGCCACCCACGCCCTTTTTGGAACAACGCTCCGAGTTTATGTTGCCCTGCACCGACACGTACGGACTATGGGTCAGTAACGGCGTGAAATTATCCGACACCGTTGAAGTGACCGATCCAACATCGCGCATGGGTGCTGGTGCTTTCGATACGTTCATTATCTACAACGACAATACCGTTGAGGTGGTGCCTATTGCTAAGATCAGACAGGGCTATTTAAACCTGACTACCCTGAAGCGAGCCAGTGACGGGAAAGCCATTACGAACGCCGTAGCTGGGTATGATATTATTGAGAGTGGAACTGCCTTGAAGACGGCTGGCGCGGGCGATAAATTCAACAACGACCAACTGGAAAAGTCGCGGATGATCATCGGGGTCAAAGGTAATGAACTCTACCTGGTGACGGTTCAATACCCCGAACTCCGGGTCGGGGAAGCCGCCCAGTTAATGAAAGAATACTTTGGCTGTACCGATGCTTTATTCATGGATTCGGGTCGGTCGGCTGCCATGATCACCTCGACAGGAACATTTCCGAACCTGACGACCGCGGTATCCCCGGGCATCAAAGCCGGGTCAACGCCACGCGGTTTGGATGACAGCCACCTAAACCGACTGTACCCTAGTAACAATGGGGTTAATGTATATCGCAATCTTGCATCCTTCTTGGCGATTAAAAAGAAATAATATGAAAACTATTTCATGTATTGCTGTTGCCGTCTTGCTGCTCGTGTGTACGGTTTCGGTAGAGGCTCAATCAAAGCTAAAACTTGCACTGCATTATCCCCTGAGTGGCACTGGTAATCAGTTGTTTAATGAAGTAATCAGTAATTATAACGCCGTCAGCGCGAGCGGTGTTACGTCCACCGACGGGATTTATCGTCAACCAAATACCGCTGCGGCTTTTAGCCAGGGTATTTCGCAATTACTTTTTAGGGATGATCTTAAGACGTACCTTAACCCCAATGGTGCTGGTTATAGCATTACCTGTTGGGTTTATACCCAACCCTATACCGAGGGCTTACAAGGACGTACGCCCCAATCTACAGATGATAGAAAGCAAATCTTTTTTGCGGCCAATAGTGATAAGACTAACTTGTTTGGGTTAAAAGTAATAAAAGACAATTTGATGGTTGACCGCTATACTGATCAGGTTTATCCGGTCAAGAACTGGGAGTTTTGGTTATGGAGACCAAATCTTTTTTCGGCCCAGGGAGGCTGGCATATGTTGTTGATCTCAGTGCAAAACAGTTTTATGAAATATAAAGTCTACAAGCCTGGTGATACGGGCAATACGGGAAGCTGTTGCAACTGCGAATTAAGTTACGTATCAGGACAGGATTTAAGCTCAGCCGTTTACTTCGGGCTAGGAAACAATATATTGACTACAACAGCTGTTCAAAAAATTGATGAGTTTAAAGTGTACAGCGGATCGATGAATTTCAGTCAAATGGATTCGCTGTATACCAAAGAAAAGCCTCCTGTAGCAGGTCGATTAGCGGCTACTGACTTAAGTGCAACGCAGGATTCGTCTGAGGTTATTATGACGGTATACCCTAACCCCGTCAGCGATAACTTATTCATTGCCGTTAGAGGAGCAAGTCCATCGGAAGGCGTATTTACCCTTTATAATACGCAAGGGCAGGTAGCCTACCGACGTACTGTTCGGTTGCAAATTGAGAAGCAGGTTTACGAATTTACCGACCTAAGAAGTAAAGGACTAAAAAGTGGACTATATACACTGATCCTTAGCACAGATAAAACTAAAAAGACAGCTAAAGTGCTCATTCAATGACCGTCCATTCCTGTCGTCAGTAACTAGTAGACAGGTGTATTGGCTTATCGATTCAGTATTCAGACGAATGGTCAACTAGTTACAGGTCCACTTATGGCAAAGTGATAAGGTGCAGATCAGACCATTCGATGAATGCATATCGATGATCGTTTAGCCTTAAGAAAAAACCATAAGCTTAGTGAAAGACCTACTGTTTAAGTGAGCAGTAGGCCGTTTCACCTCACTCAATACTGAAACCTAATGTTCCGATTATTAACTCTACTTAGCGCTATAGTGATTAACCACTCTGCGCTAACGCAGAACCGCCCCGTTGCCACGATTATCCGTGAACTACATGACCCTGCTAGTAAGCAGGTGCTCGTAGTGGCCCACCGCGGTGATTGGCGCAATGCTCCCGAAAACTCAATACGCAGCATTGAAAGTGCTATAGCGATGGGTGTCGACGTCGTGGAAATCGACCTCAAGAAGACAAAGGATGGGGTGTTGATTCTGATGCACGACGAAACCATTGATCGCACCACCTCTGGTCATGGTAAACCTGAGGACTATACGTGGTCAGAATTGCTGACGCTTACCCTGAAAAATGGGCACGGGGGTCCTACTCGGCAGCGTATTCCTACTTTCGAAGAGTGTATGCAACTAGCAAAAGGGCGGGTCATGGTCAACATTGACAAAGGTTATGAGTATTACCAGGAGGCCTATACCATACTCACAAAAACGGGTACGGTTGAGCAGGCCATTATCAAATCGGATAAGACTTACGAGCAAGTAAAGACCGAGAAGGGGAATCTCTTAGGAGGCAGACTGACCTACATGCCCATCATTAATCTAGGCAAGCCCAGCGCCGACGCCATTATCCAAGCGTATGCGGAAACGTTAAAGCCTGTTGCCTACGAACTGAATTTTAGCCAGGACAGCCTGCTGATTAAATCTCGTTACCAAATAATACCCCAAACGGGCTCAAAGATTTGGTTCAATAGTTTATGGGCCAGCCTTGACGGGGGGCACGATGATGAACGCAGTTTGGAAGAGGGTCAGCCCGAAGCTGGCTGGAACTGGCTAATTGAACACGGAGCCACTCTCATTCAGACCGACCATCCCCAAGAGCTAATTGACTATTTGCGAAAGAAGGGATTACATCCGTAGGCTGACATACTGACAATCAAGCAATCGAATGCATACAACCCAGGCTACTTCGTAAAATCAGAATTGTATATCAATTTTGTAGGGTCATACATTCATGCGTTTTGTTTCGCTTAAATGGGGTATCACCTTGTTGTACGAACTTATTATATTGTTGATTACTCAGCTACGGCGGCCCGGCGGCATCTTAGTTTAAGGGGATCTACGATTCACTGGAAGTATCACTTACCGCATCTTTTCATTCAGTATAAGCGAAATAAATGCTGTAAAGGTACAGCATGAATTGGTCAGACACAAGTGGCTCACCGCAGGGATCGGAAATTTGCCTGTCTAGCATTAGTTGGCATACCGCTTGCAGGTTCAACTCTTTATTTGATTAGACCCTAAATATTTATACCCATTAACTTTATTTCTTGGGATCAATAAAATTGCGACTCTCCTATGATTTGACGGCTACTTATGCCTACACTTCGTTCCGTTCTAGAAAAAACCCACCAGCACGAATTTGATAATCCACCTACGTTGACCTCTCCACAGCGGCAATTTTGTTTCCAAATTGATGAAGCGCTCAAACCAATCCTGCGCGGCCTAGACTTGCCCATCAATCAAGTAGGTTTTTTGCTGCAACTAGGCTATTTTAAAGTGACAACCCGTTTTTTTCCTTTAGCCACGTTTCGTAAAAAAGACTGGGCGTTTGTTGTCCGCAGGCTTCACTTGGCTCAG
Organism: Spirosoma flavum; assembly: GCF_042686045.1. Lineage (NCBI taxonomy): Bacteria > Pseudomonadati > Bacteroidota > Cytophagia > Cytophagales > Cytophagaceae > Spirosoma > Spirosoma flavum. The sequence goes on along the minus strand of NZ_JBHUOM010000045.1, from coordinate 8,214 downwards.
GAACCCATTCGCTTTCAGGCTTACGCTGATTCAACGATGCGGTACCACCGCCAGTTGATCCTGGAGTATATGCAGGTGGAAGCGTTTCGGGGAAAAGTGCATCGGCAGTGTCAAGAAGAATCGGATCAGTTAGTGGCTAAAGGATTACGCTTACCAGCCGTTTTTGGAAGCCTATGCGATTATCTTCGGCTAAACCGTTGTGAAATTCCCACTTATTCTAAGTTAGCCTCTATAATAAACCGATCCCTGAACCGCTTTAACACGACCATTGAGCGTACATTATACACTCACTTGCAGGCTGATCAAAAAACGCTTTTAGCTAACTTATTACTACAGTTACCCGGAGAAGATGGGGTAATACCACCCAATTCACCGCTGCTCTTAACCCAGCTTCGTGATACGGATGAGTTGATGAGTGTCCGGGCCATTCGTCACAATATAGCTCAGCTGCGTCACTTGAAAGAGGTCTATTACCAATGTCTGCCCCTAATCCAAGCCTTGGCCTTACCCGATGCACTCCTAGAAAGCTACGCCTTACAGGTGATGCGAAGCCGGGGCTGGCAAGTCAAACAGTGGAAAAGCCGAGAACTTTATTTGTTGTGTTTTGTGCAATACCAATATTATTATGTCAGTGACGTATTGACCAAAACGTTTATCACGGCCGTTCAGGAACACACCCATCAATGCGAACGCAAACAGGAACGTCACCGGCTGGGCAGCTATCAACAAAACCTGGAGCAATTACGAATCATTCTACTCTGTTATATTCAGCAGGCCAAGCTGATTCAAAACCGCCCTACGCCTGCATTCAATTTTCTGACCTGGTTTTTGGATGCTATCGATGACCGGGATCAGCCGGCCACGCAGTTGTTTTTGCAGCAACTGCCTCAGGTCGAAGAACTCTTTGAGCAGTTGAATGCCCAGGTGAAGGATGTCGATTTCCTGGATCGGGTGGAAGCCGAATCGCTCAAACTGCAAACCCGGGTGGGCGATATCATGCGGTATCTTGAACTTCGCGTCGAACCGCATGCCACCCCCCTTCGAGAAGCTCTCCTTTATTATCAAGCCCATCAGGGGCAACTGAATGATGAAGCCCCGATTGATTTTCTGCCTAGTAAGGTGCGCTCGGTCATAAAGAACCAGACTGGAAAACTGCGGGTGAGCCTCTACAAGGCCTTATTAGCCCAACAAGTATTGCGTGGGCTAAAAAATGGACTGGTTTATGTCCCTACCTCACATCAACACAAATCTGTTGATCCTTACATGATCGATGAACCAAAATGGCAAAGTCAGAAGGTAGATTTGCTACGACAGGCTGGTATGACTCATCTAGCAGACTGGTCAGCCGTTCGCGATCGGTTGGCGGCTAGCCTAAACGCTCAGCTAAAGCAAACGACGGATCGCATCCATTCGGGACAGAATCAATTTTTCGAGAAACGTCCTAATCACGCCTGGCGGTTAATCACCCCAACCTTAGCCGAATTAGAAGCAGCCGATATTGATATCTTTCCGCAGGATCGCATCATTTCCCTATTTGAGGTTTTAGAAACGGTGAATCGAAGTTGTGGATTTGTGGACTGTTTTCAAGCGACACGACAAGGGCACGGTCCTCAACGCCCTTCATCGATCCTGTTCCTGGCCGGAATCATGAGTTTGGGCTGCAACTTGACAACTGGTCGATTTGCCAAGGCGGCTAAGAATATCTCCGGCTCCTCGCTGGAAACGACCGTGCGTAATTACTTTAATTCAGCCAATCTGGAACGGGCTAATGACCGGGTGAGTGGTTTAATTGAACAGATCAGCCGGTCGGGCTTACTTCCCCTGTTAGAGACAGTCCAACGCTCAGCTAGCGATGGACAAAAATACAAAGTGGCCTTTAATTCGATTCACAGCACGAATTCGGGCAAATATTTTGGTAAAGAAAAAGGCATCACTATCTATAGCTTTCTTAATAACGTTCACAATTTGTTCTATTCGACCATCTTCTCGGCCTCGGATCGGGAAGCTTGGTACGTCATTGATGGCCTGCTGCATAATGATGTCATCCGTTCAGATGTTCATTCCACCGATTCGCATGGTGCTACCGAACTGATCTTTGCCGTTTCGTATTTGCTGGGCATTGATTTTCAACCCAGAATGAGCCATCTGTCCCAGAAAACGTTGTACGGCTTGGAAGGCATGGATATGAAAGCACTAAGTCAGTTAGTCGGTCACCTGGGCCCGACCGTCGATGAACGACTAATTGGCTTTCAATGGGATCGTATACTGAAGCTGCTGGTTAGCCTTCATTTAAAGCAGACCTTAGCTTCTCTAGTGATGAAGCGCCTGAATTCGTATGCGGTACACAACCCGTTATACCGGGCCCTGGGAGAATTAGGCAAACTGGTACGTACAGACTTCATCCTGCGGTATATGGATGAAGAAGGGTTACGTCATCGGATTCATCAGCAGCAGGAGAAGATGGAAAGTGCTCAGGTTTTAAGTCGGGCTGTAGCGTATGGCAATAACGGGGTTTTACAATATGCTAATCAGGAGGAGCTACAGACCATGGAAGGCTGCAAACGCCTGATTACCAATGTTATTATTTGTTGGAATTATTTATACATGAGTCGGCTCCTCTTACAATCGACCGAAAGTGAACGTGCGTTACTACTGAGTGTCTTACCCAGGACGTCCCCTGTGGCCTGGCAGCACATTAATTTTCACGGGGAATTTAATTTTGACGAAGATGCTGTGCGTGATCCTCTGGAAGATTCGTTGGAAGCTATTTTATCCTATGAATCCAAACTATCATAAACGCTATCAGAACAGTGTGAAGGAAGGTGTTATAGCAGCCCTTTAGATGAAAATTAGCCATTTCAAATCGCTAATTGTTTACAAAGTTAAATACGTTGCGTAAACCTCTATCTAGCTCATATACTGCTTTTAATCAGTCATTTATCCATACTAGGTTGGGATCTTACCCGAAACTTGTTGCTAACCCCGGTATAGGAACGCCCTTTCGTCTCAGGAAGGAGGGTTTGATGAGATTAGGCAAATCGGTGCTAGTTTATATCAATAAGACTTAAACTAGTGATACAAATTGCATCTAGTGCCGTTTACTATGAATATAGAGTAAGGGACGTTGACCACAGAGGGCCAAAAAGTTATTACTAAACGTGGCCATACTTTCGTACCCCACAGCCGTGGCCAGCTGCGCCACGTTGTCATAACCCATCTCGATCAGTTCCAGAGCACGCATGATGCGGGCGATCTTACAATAAGTCGAAAACGAGCTACCCAACTCGTGCATGAAAAGCCGACTCAAGCTACGCGCTGATAAACCAAATTCACGGGATAACCACAGGAAGTTGATGGGCTGGGCCAAATTTTCCTGGATGTACGAAGTAATGGCTAGCAGTTTAGGGTGCCTCGTCGATGGCAAACAAACCGGTATCGACTTTTCCACTTCGCCCGGCAAGACATCCTCAAGAGCCTGCAAAAACCGGGTTGCCTGTGCTTCATGAATGGGTTCTTGACCCCACCGTTCAGTATAGCGAATCATTTCTCGCAATAAAGTTGAAACCGGAAATACGGCTATCGTTCGGCATAAACATGGCTTACCCGCATCGACCGGAAAGCAAATAGCGCGCATGTGCAGTTGGGAGTTGGTGGACCAGCTTGCATGATACGTATTGGGCGGTATCCACACCCCATACCAGCCGGGAATCAGCACCTGTTTTTCCTGACTACTTACGTGGAGGCAGCCTTTTTCAGCATACATCAGTTGTCCCCATTCGTGTTGATGCCAATCGGAGTGAAAACAGCCCAATTGTTGATGAAAACTAATAAATGGGTTGGTAGCCTGCTCAATAATCGAAGAACAGCTAATGGGTTGGCTATACATGGCCGATGCGAACAAAAAGTAGTCTTCTTTGCGTAATTTCTCAAAGATAAGAACCACTAGCTTTGTGCTTTATCTAATCCCGTTTATTTACTACAAATGGTCTCACATCCTAATACCGAGTTGGTCCACCGTTTTTTTCAAGCCTATGCCACCAATGACCTATCCACCATTGAAACGATTCTCTCCCCGACGATTCAGTGGCATATTCCAGGTCAGCACCCCTTGAGTGGGGTAAAAAAGGGGATCGATGAGGTATTGACCTATTTGACGCAACTGGGTAAGGCTGCTTTTGGGGCTAGCCCAATTGTCATGGGCGCTAATGAGCATTACGTGATCGACTGTCACCAAAACTGGAGTTCACTGGAAGGCATTGAGAACTTGAATGCGATGTCGTGTTTACTGTGGAAGATTGAAGCAGGAAAGATTAGTGAAGTCTATAATTTCCCGGAAGATCAACACCAGGTAGATGCTTTCTTCTCAAAACTGTATGCCTAATGACCATGACCCAGGATATAAACAAGTCGATCCCAGAAGCATACGAACGCATTGACGAAGCGACAAAAGTGTTGGGCTTCACCATGGCGTCCGACAGTCAAACTTGCTCGCTGCTTAAAACATTAGCCGCGTCAAAACCAGCCAGTAGATTTCTCGAACTGGGTACGGGCACAGGCTTATCAACTGCTTGGATATTAGCGGGTATGGACGCTTATTCATCCCTCATATCGGTTGACAACGAAGCTGACTTTCTTGAGGTTGCCGAAAGGTTTTTAGGCCAGGATGATCGGTTATCACTGATCCATTCCGATGGAGGTGAGTGGGTTGAAAACAATAAATCACAGAAATTCGATTATATATTCGCCGATACATGGCCCGGTAAATACCTCCTTCTCGACGAAGTCCTCACCATGCTTAATCCGGGAGGGTTTTACATCATTGACGACATGATGCCACAACCAAACTGGCCTGCGGGGCATGAGGATAAAGCACTCAATCTACTGAAGGATCTGGAAAACAGAACCGATCTGATTATAACCAGGCAAGTGTGGGCGACAGGCATTGTTATTGGCGTCAAATCGTAGACAATCCCATTGGTTATACTACCTGTTTTCTACTACTGCTGATACGGAAAGCGATGATTGACGATCTGCCTAAATAGGCTGAGCACTACGAAGGAGCAGTTTAAACAGAGAAAGAAGTTTCTAAGGTACCTATTGACAATATGTGCAGATGTCGGTTAACTTTTTGACAGCTCTTGATCTAAGAAGCCTTATTTGAGATACAGCGAATGGCAGGTAGGAAATGACGAAAAAAGTGGTTCCTACCGCTTACGCAACATCAAGGGCTTTTTAATCAATTTATACCGGCCATCCTTGGTAGGGACCTTGTATAAAATAGAGATTTGCTACTATGTATTGCATAGTACATTGCAGTGCAATAACCGTTTTACAATCATAAATTTTCCTATGAGATCTGCTAGTAGATTGCTCTTCGTTACGCTCCTCTTAAGTAACCACGCTCTTTTTGCTCAAAACTCTTTAACGGATAATCCACTTAAAACCCACTTGGACTCCGTGGTTCATCAAGCGGCTAGTAAATATCTTCAACAGCCGAACACCGTAGGCATTTCGATTGGTATCTACCACCAAGGGCAAAACTATACGTACAATTATGGTGAACTAAGGAAAGGAACCCAAAAATTACCTACGGCCAAGACGTTCTACAACATGGGTTCGGTCGCTAAAACATTCGTGGGGGTACTACTCGCCCAAGCGGTCATTGATAAAAAGGCTCATCTGAATGATGACATCCGGCAGTATCTACCAGGCCCGTATCCCAACCTTAGTTTTCAGGGTCATCCGGTCCAATTAGTGCATCTGGCTAATCATACCTCGGCCTTGCCCAAGTCAGCCAAATCGTATCCCCCTTCGACTCGAGACAGCATATCCCATTTGGATAAGATCAGTCAATTCAATTTCTACGGTCGCTACTCGCAAGATAGCTTATTAAGGGATATGCATGCCTGGCGAGTTGATACCCTGCCTGGTGCCGCCTATGTGTATAATTCAAATGCCATGATGGTACTCTCTTTACTATTAGGTCGGATCTATCACCAACCCTATGAACAGGTGTTTACGCGGTATTTGCAAACGCAGTTGAAGATGTACGATACGAGGGTGCAACTGTCAGAAACTGATTTGCAACGGGTAGCCCAAGGTTATAGCAGCAGCGGGCAAGCCCAGCCCTATGGCAACTTAAAAGGATTTTACGGGGGGCCTAGTATGAATTCGACGGTGCAGGATATGCTTCGCTATATTCAAGCCAACTTGGCAGAGAAAGATGCTGCTTTAAAATTATCGCATCAACTGACCTGGGGTAAACTCGATGAGGTGGCGATGGGGCTAAGCTGGCGATTAGAGCAAAGCACAACCGTTGGTCGTCGGATCATGCATAGTGGGAGTACAGGCCTCGGCTTCAATACGCTTTGTACGCTTTATCCAGATCGACAAACAGGCTTCATTCTTTTTGTGAATGAAACGACGAGCCAATCTAATGTGGATGAGATGGAGCAGGCCATCTTGAAAGCTTTCAAGTAAGTGTCTATTTTCTACACTCACTCGGCAAGCCTTCACCGCACTACTATATGATCTGTGGCTGTTGCAAAAGTAGATCAGTAGTAAATAAAATTGATCAGCTACGGGTAGGGAGATTACCAACCCGCTTTGTTCAACTCTAGTTAGCCAATATAATCATCGGCGTTTGGGATTAATTGGCTGTGCAACATTTACCTCCTATGGGCATCTTTAGTACTACTGCCCAGCTTATTATGAGAAATACCATCTATTTAGTCCTGCTCCTGCTAATCGCTCAGACAATACGAGCACAAGCCCCGCCAGAAGCCTTAGAAATACCCTCGAAAATCTTTAACGGCGTCCGAAAAGTAAAGGTGTATCTGCCAGATGGGTACGACCAATATCCGAATCGAAGGTACCCGGTAATCTACCTATTTGATGCCCAGTCAAAGCCGTTTCTAACCTATGTAAAAGCAACCCTGGATTATCTTAGTAACAACGCCAATACTTTTATAAGCCCGGTTATTTTGGTGGGCGTTGAAACGATGCGTAGTCGGCAATTTGAGTTTCTGCCCAAGAACCGAACCGATCAACCGTTGAAGGACTATTGGCCAAAAGTTAAATTAGGCGGGGCCGACTCCTTAGCCACCAGCCTCCAGGAAGAGATCATGACGGCCATTGGCAGTAAGTACCGCTGTACCAATTTCAATATGGGGATCGGGCATTCGCTGGGCGGTAGTTTTGTAACTTACTGCCTTGTCAAGCACCCGCAACTCTTTCAGGCTGTTTTAGCCCTCAGCCCCAACTATTACTATGATCAGGAGCAGTTACTAACCACTTTTGATAGTCTGGCTACGGGATCAGCATTGAACAAAAAGTTCCTCTACATCGCCTTTGGTAAAGGCGACAAGCTGGAAGATCGATTTCGACCCAGTACCCTGAAAATGGCGGATATACTCAAAAAGAAGCATCCAGTAGGCTTAAGCTGGTATGTGCACAGTCTGGACACGGATAGTCACGCCCTAACCCCAATCGATGGGATTTATCGGGGATTAGTCGAATTTAATAAAAGTCTAACGGCTTCGGATGAGCAGATTGCGGCCTTTTCCAGCGATACAAAGTATGGGGTTTTGGCTAAGTTGAAAGGGTATTACCAAGCCCAATCCGATAAAATGGGCAGGCTCTTGCCAACGGTTGAGGATAGTAACCACCTGGCTTACAATTTTTTCTATTCGGATAAGAAACAGGAGGCAATCAGTCTGTTAGAATGGGCCCTCAAGCTCTATCCTGATGACACGAATCTATATGATAGTATTGGGGAGATTCACCAGGATATGGGCCATACCCAGGAAGCTCTTTTCTACTACACTCAAGGAAGAGAACACGTTGAACAGGAGAAGCCATTGTTGAAACCCAAAGCCTATGCGGATAAAGCAAATGGGTTCAGCGGGCGAATTGCCAAACTAAAGGCTACCCATTAGCTAACTTGAAATAGCTCCTCTTTAGGTTGTTATGTAGACCCGTTAGTCAGTCATCGAAAACGTATCGCTAGTTTAGCCAAGTCCACTAACGGGTAAGACCGATTGTCAACAGCCACTCCTGATATACAACCCGCAATGAGCCTTAGTAGAAAAACACAAAACCGTACTCTTGACTAAAAATGAGGCCTGGGGCCTAATACCGGTCATTACTTAGTTAAACTCAACGATTCACGATGAACAATCAATTAGTTCGAACTCACTTAGTTCGCTTTTCAAT
>NZ_JBHUOM010000044.1:0-39456 GCF_042686045.1 Spirosoma flavum | reverse complement strand
AATTCATAAAACTATTTAACCTATAGACTATATTTTAGCAAATCTTTTTTCTTTTCAACAGCAATTAGGAAAATTTTTTTTTGAGTTTTTAGTAAAACTTATCAACATTTAGCCGCTTCCAACTATAGGTTTTATTTTATTATAGGTTTTAATATAGGTTTGTCCCGTAAAGTTCACGAACTTTTTAGGGCAAACTCCCATAAAGTTCATGTGGATAAATTGTAGCACTCCCACAAAGTTCACGTGAATAACTTTTAAAAGAACCCATTCCCATAAAGTTCACGTGGATAAGTTCTTAACTTTCTGATAATCAAAGCATTAACCTTAAAGTCCCACAAAGTTCACGTGATTTTTTGATAATACTGTCTAAGTGCAAACCTATAAAATACAATAACTTAAGTCGAACTAACTAGTTGATTACTAATTAGTTAGCCCTAAAACCCCCACAAAGTTCACGTGCTTTAAAAACGTATATTGCTAAATATCAGTAAGTTATCCTTGAAACTCCCGTAAAGTTCACGTGATTTTTTAAGTTATTGTGTTTCTATCTGAATTGTATTTCTAGCTAGTATAGGTGGTTGAGTATGAGATAGATTATAACCTTTATTGGGTACTTCTTCAACTCGTGTAAGAGCATTGGGATATTGTTTTAAAGCCATATGAATAGTCTTTCTAAAGACTTCTTTGAAATGATCCATTCTTTCATATCCTTGCCCGAATTGATCTTTCAGAGCTTGCCACGTAATGAATTGGGGCTTACCTGGCGTAATACGGTGTAAACGCTGTGCGAGCCATGAATAAATATCCATTGCCATAGCATTATTAGAGAGTGCAGCTAATGCACGTTCATCTAATGGAATGGCATGAAGCATTAAGCTATTGAAGTAATCATCAGATAACACAACAGTTGAAGGCCATAAAACGCGCTGGCTGTCGTCTTTGGGGAACCATAGATCAAAGGCTTTAACGATCTTAAAATCTACCTGTACGGCTCTGGCTCCATCAATGAAACCCACACTAAGAGTTGATGCACTTAAACGGCGCAATTGCTCTTTAACTTCCCTTATTGTACGGCCATCAGTAGCAAGGCCGATACTTTTGATAAAGGCAGTCATGCTATCTTCAACATCTATCGTTTTGCTTTGAGTCTTTATTGCTTGTGTGTTAATGTGTGCAAGTATCAGACGGGCTTTTGTGCCATATGGAATACCTGCTAACTCATATTTATCAGTAGCCGGGTTTAGCACTGGTGTACAGCTCACAGCAAGTTGAGCTTTACCTTGCTTCTGTTGCCACATAGTAACTTCATCACCCGGATTACGATAAGGCAGGAAGGTTTGGCATAATACAGAGTGCTGAAAAAAAGCAGCTTCAATAGTGGCTTTATCTTGATAGATAGAGATCATGCTATCGTTCTGCTTATTTATAAAATGCTCTTTCTTAGCCATGAGGCGAAAAGATTAGGGATTACTACTGAAAATAAAATAGCTAATAGTCGCTTGATTATCAATACAATAAATATCATATTTAACTGAAATTATGATTTCCTGAAAATATGAAATCATAATTTACTGAGTTACATAGCCTTCTACTAATTCGCTTAATGCTTGCTGCATTGTTTTCCCTTCGCTGATAAGTTTAATCTTAAACTTTTTGAAGGTCTCTTCCGATAAGTCCACCGTCTGCCGGTAAGTCTTCCCAGCTTTTTTTACCGAATGAATGTTTTTAGTAGCAGCATCCGTTTTTTCTACATCAATTTCGGTTCTCTTTACCGGTACTTTTGGACCAAGTGAGGAAAGAGTTGATTTCAGCCCTGTATCTTTCTTTATCATGTTATTTGCCCTTGTTTATCTCCTTAATGGCGTTTTTTACGTCTTTGAAAAGCTCTACCATTTCGGCTTTTGCTTTCTCGTCTTTGTACTCGAATACACCTACCCCTTTAATCACGGCTTCACGGTAGGCTATCCGGTTTCTGAGAGAACTATTAAATACAGAGATACCAGTTGTTTCCAACACCTCTTTTACTTCTCGTGAAAGGTTAGTGGTCTGATCCTGATTAATTAGAAAATAAGCTGGTATAGTTTCTTCTTTCTGCTGCTCTGCATCCCTGTAGCGTTCAATAAATTTCTCAGTTGCCCAAATATCAAGGCCACTTGGCAGGATCGGGATAATAAGCAGATCTGCTAGAAGGATGATTTTACTGGTAACTTGGGACAGTGAAGGCGTACCATCAATTATAACTATCTCGTGGCTTTGATTTAGATGCTTTATGTTTTTGGATAGCTCCATACCATCAGTAAGGCCATAAACTGGTACTGCGGGTAAATCCTCATCCCTTAACCCTGACCAGCGCAAGGCACTTTGATTTGTATCAACATCTACAATGCAAACGCTGTATTTAGAATGAGCGAAGCACACAGCCAAATTCTGGGCTATAGTTGATTTGCCTACTCCACCTTTAAGGCTTGTTACGGATATTATCATGTACTCCCCTAATAATTTGAGGGCAATATAACTGAAATCATATTTTCCTGCAAGTCTGATATTATATTTTCATATTTTCCTGATATTATGATTTCATATTCTCAGGAAGAAAAGCTTATATTCTGATTATCAGCTCTTAATAGCTTATTGCCTTTGTAGTACTTAGCATAATATCTTTCTCGTAAATGCTTAGGTAGGCATTTGACCAGGCTGCATGTGTGATGTTCTGAGTATTGCCGGTCGATGATTCGTTGATGTGCGTAAACTTCATCTATCCATTTTATCCTCATAGGCTCGAATAGCTTCTTCTAGCTCATTAGGTGAAAGCTGGGTGTCGTAAAAATCAACTTCGGATATGGAACAATGAAAGCACATATAAGCACAAAATGACCATGTGAGCTTCATGTGTCAATACTGAGAGTGTTATATTTGATAAGATATTAAATCGTAAAGCCCTGCCGGAACAGGGCTTTTGAAGAAGGTTATTATGCCTGCTGTATAACTGTAGCTATAAGTTGAAGTAAGGTATTGTTTTCCGTAATGATACGCTCTTTCCGGTGAGCTGCATCAGCATAAACGCTGATTGGATACTTGCCTTCAAAGTGTCTATCACGCTCGACCGGCAAACCGAAACGCCCACGTACTGAGATTAACTCGGCAACGGATAAATAGCCAAGTTCCGGGAAACCCAATCCTAGATCACATAAGCCAAAAGCTAGATCTGTTTCTTCAGAGTCTACTTCAGTAAGCAACCAGGTGCAACCGGCATCAGGTGTAAATAGCTTCACTACCGGTTTATGATCTTTGCCTCTTTGCTCGGGGCTGCCATTGTGTAGAAGTTTTGTTAGTTGTTCTTTGGTAAATAGTTTCATTAGGATTCTCCTTTGAGGTTGCGGTTTACGGGGCTGAACAAACCGGCCATTCTAAAATACACCTACAGAAATTTGGTAAGGCGGGGAATTATCTATTTAACCCGGTCAGGGCAAGGCGAAAATTTTAGTAGGTGTATTTTAGAATGGTTGGTAAGACCACGTGGCAAACCAGCGAACGGCTAAGGTGTATCGAAACGGTTCTTCAGCAAATAACTCGCAATCAAGGCTGTGGCAGGCTTTACAAGCAGGATAGAACCGGTTACAATGGAAAAAACGTTATATTGGCATTAACGACGGGAAAAAACCATGCAGACAACATATCACATAAACACTGAGAACCTTAATTCTAAGTTTTTAGAAACGGTCAAGACTATGTTTGGCAAAAAAGATGTCAAAATTGTAATTGAAGATATTCAACCCGAAGACGAGCAGGAAAAGCTATTCAAAACTTTGTTTGGAAGCTGGGAAGGGGATGAAACTGGAGACGAGTTAGTTGAACAAATTTACTCCGCACGTTCTAGCAGCACACGTGATATAGAGTTATGAGTGAGTACTTACTAGATACCAATATTTGTATCTACTTGATTAAAGGCCAACACGATTTAGAAAATAAAATTCTAACATTAGGTTTAAAATCTTGCTATATATCAGAGATTACTATTGCTGAACTTTTATTTGGCGTAGAAAATAGCGCCCATGATAGAAGATTACGAAACCTTCAACGAGTACAAACCCTTGAAGCTTCTTTCTTAGGGAGGGTAATACCAATCAGTGAATGCCTGAAAGAATACGCTAAGCACAAAGCGCAATTGATAAGAATAGGCCGTAGGGGTGGTGATTTAGATATTTTTATAGGTAGTACAGCTATTGTAAAAGGATTAACATTAGTCACCAGGAATACCAAAGATTTTGTCAATATGGATGGTATTGTCCTTGAAAATTGGATCGATAATTAAATAGTAATTTCAATTCCCTTCAAGTAGGTTTAACAATATACGAACTTTTTCAAATAATTCATCATAAGTAATTACTTGAACATCTTTCAACCCGCTACGAAATATTTCAAAAGAATGTCTTTGTTCGTTATTCATATTTTCCTTTTGAAAATTACCCGCTATTACTAAGCAAGCTGGATTGAATACTTCAAAATCAACGTTAGTGTTATAGTTTAGAATTTTGAATTCTTTCAGTAGCGAATCTTTATACATTGATGCTTGTATAATAGCACCGGTCAATTCTTGAGAAATGTTAAATATACCTTCTCTATATTTAGTGCTGATTAGTTTTGTAAGCGGGGTTTTAATTTCAACTAATACAGAGTTTCTTGTAAGCTTATTGGAAAGTAAAAAATCTACAATATTTCCATTAGTGTTGAAAATACCCTTACCGCCAACATATGCTTTACCTTTTGTCAGGACAACGGGATAAGAAAATAACTGCGATAATATTATAGAATTGTCCTGAAGAATATTTTGCCAATATTCCTCCTTGTCCTCTTCGCTAGTGCATTCCCAAATTTCTAAAATATTTCTTAGCGAAGATATACCTATGATTAGGTTCAATTTATTTATATCATTAATATTAATAGATTCTAACTTATTGACTATCTGCTTATTATTCTCATTTTTAGAAATCCACTCTAATAAAGTTCTTAATAGGTCTACGCTTAAATTAGGGCTTTCTTTCAGTAATTTATTTAATTCATCTGCCTCAAACCAAAAAGTATCTGAAAAGGAATTCTCTTCTGTATTTTCCTTATTTTTCTCACGCGTAAATCTGTTAATGGCTAAAGCTTCTTCAAGAGTTATTTTCTCTTTATCTGCGCTAATTACAGTTATTTCAGTGTCACTGACTTTAGAATAAAACCTTTTTATGTCCCGCAATACTTCATTAATATCACTATGACTAAGTATTTTTCCATGATAATCATGGAGGAAAGCCGTGTCTTTAAAGAGTCGATCAAAATGTATGCCAGTGTAGATAGATTTACCTTGGTTCGATTCATTGACAAACCTTGAATAAATTTTACGTTTAATATTCGATAATAAGTCTTTTTGAACGTCATTGAGATTATAGAACATCTCATCTTTACGCTGACCAGTTCCATAATCTATATATATACCGTAATCCGACTTAGTTTTTTTATCAATCCGTTCTATTGACTTTATTATATAATCACAGAACTCCTCATGCTTTTCAAATAACGTTTCCTTCGATCTTTGCTCTAATTTTATTACGTGCTTTTCTTCAAACTCGACTGAAATATCTTCTATTTCCAAATACGGGAAAGCAGAATTTTCAATAAATACGGCTTTTAAGCCTTTTAAGTTTACTCTCCAAATTGCCATTCGTTTGTTAGAGTGAATTATAACGGATGAGTATAAAACTGCTACATTACGTTAATTAAGTTGTTCTGCAATCATCGAAAATAGTTGTGATACCTGGCGTTTCGTTAATCGCATCGCCCAGTTTCATAAAGTCACCAAAGCTATCAGGATAAGCTATCAAATCACTATAAATTTGCTCTACTTGTGAATCATGCCCATCATGCATTAAATAATTTTTAAAATCATATATTGACTGTTTTACTATTTCTTCCAAAGGAAATAAATTTAAAATAGGTACATCTTGGCCATTTGGAAACCTCTGATTAAAAAACATCTCGTTTTTTTCAGGAAGATAGGTCACTCCTGCACCTTTTGGAACTATCTGATGCATTATACCACATCGGAATATTCTATAAAACAAAATGCCTTTACAGCTATGCTCAGAAGGAAAAAAAGCTTCAATAAATGATACATAGTTTTTTTCACTATCATTAAAAATGCTGTAATTTCTTTCTCCATTTGTTTTTTGCGGAAACCCGTTTTCCCCAACGCGGTGAATTTTACCGTAAAAATCTAGAGCTGAAAAAATCAACATGCTTTTTGCCAAGTGACAATCAATAGGAACTCTGGCCAATTCTCTTAGAAAAAACGGCTCTAAATATTGATCGAAGAATTGGTTAATAACTGCTAAACGCTTTTGTTCAATTGATAGGCTCATATTCAGGGTGTTTAAGCAAGCAATATTCTAGATACAGTTTTCTTCTGAAACATCTTTCCAGTGGATGTACGAAAACCACTGTTGTTTAGCTGCTCTGCTATTTGAGAAAGGCTCATATTGCTTTTCCTACATTGAATTATAAAAGCAGCAGCCCTCTGATTATTTTGATTTTCTTTAGCTTTTTCACGTCGGGCAGCCCCGCCTGCGTTGCGGCCTGCATGGGTAAGATTAGACAACTTGCCAAGCTCTGCGCCTTGCTTCTTCTTGGCCTGTAGTGCCTGGCAGGTGCGGATACTGATAAGCTCCCGTTCCCTTTGGGCTATACCGGCATATATGGAAAGGGTTAAAGCATCAGTGGTTGGAAGATCACAGCTTTTGAAAAGAGAACCAAGCTGCTTCTGGATTCTGAAGATGTGTTCCACATCACGGCTTAAGCGGTCGAGCTTGGCCACCACCAGGATACACTTATGAACCTGAGCGTACTGGATGGCTTCTTTCAGGATTGGCCGGTTTTCTACGTCCTTGCCGCTTTCGGTTTCTATGAACTCTGCGGTTATCTCGGCTTTGTCGATTTGGGCGTAATGCTCAATGATTGCTTTCTGCGCGTCGAATGATAAACCGCTGCGCTCTTGCCCCTTTGTACTTACCCTGATGTACGAAACGTAGTTCATAAGGCAATATACCATAGGGGTGACAAACCTGCAACGGTCGTTCCTGGTTTGTAACCCCTACCCATTTCGACTAGATCCAGTCATCACGGGATCGGTTAACAATTGTTTTAGATTGGCATACTCCTCCCGCTCTAAGAGGTCAATCGCTCCACCTGTGGCTAAACGGATTCGATCCCGGCATTTGCTGATCCGAGATAGTAAAGGCTGAATGATAGTATTACTGTGATTAACAAAATCATACAAGTCCTGCTCACAGGATGGAATTTTATAGCCTTTGGTGCTGCTGGCAATAATGACACCCGCATCCCGTAGCGGGGCAATCACCCGCGTTTGAAAGTAGTGCAGGGTGGGTAGACTATTTCGTCGTTCGTCAATGTGAGCCATTAATTCCCGGCTTGAGATGTAACGCGTGGGATCAACATGACGGAAATGAAATAGTAAATAGTTTAAGCAGGTAACCTGATCGATTTCCTGAGGGGAACGGCTGGCCAGCTTACGATGCAAAAAGTCTTGGCCTAAGCCCACGCATAGTTCCGCTAAACCAGGATTGTAATTGGCTTGATCTGGAACACTCTGAGCCACTACGGGAGCGAATACGTCTGGCCAGTATTTTAGGGTAAGTAATTTAGGTTTCAACAATTGAACGAAGCTGGCTCGCTCGGATGATAGAACCGTTTCATCATAACACCTAGCTAGGGTGCCCGCTACGAAATCAGCCGCCTGGAGGAGAAGACTTACTTGGCTGTTCACAAAGCGAAAATTAGCTTGGTTAAACAGAGTGGGTACGTGTCGATTATAAATGTACTGAGTAAATCCCTGCATAAAACTTTCGTCACCATGTCGATCCGCCACTAATTCCAGATTGGGGAAGCTCCGGTACAGTTCTCGGTCGGCCAGACCATGCAGAAACTTGTAGAAGGAACCTTTGTAATAAAAGCCCTCCCCGCGCAGTTCTCGTTTATCAACAACAAGAGCAAATAGTTGAAAGGGAACGGTTAGCAGTTGTTTTAGGATCATGATCCGGTGCTTGTCATCACTGCCTATTTTGGCCGATTTGATCGGCCCGGTTTGAAAGAAGCGTTTACTAACGGCTTCTAGTTGAGCTTCAGCCTCACCAAGCTGTTCTTTGCGTAAGGTGATGGCGGTGACAATAAAGTGGGTGGAAACCCCCTGCTTTGTAAAGTCAAGGTCATTGTTTCCCCATTCATCCAAAAAGGCAATATGGTCATTCATCGGGCTTCCAGTAATCTAGCCAGCAAGTTACTGATTGTCGCTAATACCTTTTATTCCCTTTCCAATCATACCCGTTCGCTCAGCCTCTATTAGTAACTATACCAACGTTTATATAGTAACAAGATAAGCCAAACAATGCTTGAAAAGGCGTTCATAGGATAAAGCTAGAATTTTCGTTCATACATTGGGAATTCACTCTCACTATGATGTCTAAATTGAAGGTTAGTAAACCACCCAAGTTCCTTCATAGTTTGTTGCGCCTGCTCTAAAACTGCATTCTCGATGGGTGTAGTAAAGTCAATAAATTTGAATATTATTTGTTCCATTTCAGAAGTTACCCCAACGCCTAACATTCTTCTTCTCGAATAATTAGTATTCAACGCATGCCCTATCATTGCTGTTTGTAACCCATGACCAGGAAAATATGAATTTACATAATCAGGTGAGTAGTAAAAGAAAACTACTCCATAATCATCGAATTCAAAATATCTAAACGCTTCAGTGTCTATCTTTTCTTTATCGTATAAAGACAAAAATTTGGAAAATTGATCACTAAACATGCGCCGTTCAAATCTATCTAAAGACAAAAATTCTTGAGCTAGTAAATTTCCATTAGTGACCTTAGTGAGTTGTTTTTCAAGCACTTTATCAAAAAGATAGCTTCCTCTATTCGCTGTTTTTCTTTTAATGATATGTGTTTTATACTCTTCACAAAATCTATCCCATTCACCATCTATATCTACAATTATCATTCCTGACTTACTAATATCAGGATTTTCTGATATTAGTGTTTTCCCATTTTTTAGATATAAAGCGAAAATATCTTTTTCATTATTAAGCCAGTGCATTTCATCATAAGTTCTTACAAATATTTCTCTTTGTATAAGATATTTCGTAAAATCACTTATAGTATCAAGTTCATCTAATAATAACTCAAAAGTATCTTTATTGAATATAGTTACAAACTTATCATTTTCTGAGATAATAGCAGGATTATATTTTTCAACACATTCACCAAGATTGACAACTATTCTAAAAATACTATTATACTTATTTTTATCAAATATTTCTATTTCCCTATCAGGATGTTTAAGACATATATTTTTATAATGATTAAATAATTTACGTTCTGCTCCAAAAATTTGCTTAACAGCTTTTTCAACAGTCTTACGATTATATCTTTCGTAATTTCCATCAAAATTGTAATTTTTAACAGAAATAATAATACAAATATTTTTAAATAGCACTAAAAGGTCGCATATTTCTTTCTTGTCTCCTTTTTCATCAATCGGATTAGGGTAACACCAATATTTTAAAAGTGATTTATATGCAATTTGATTTACGAAATCTTCGCCAATATTTCCTTTTAAGTTTTTATCTTCCATGTAAAAATAAAATTTATATATAAGCTATTCAATTTCCATTAGTGCAAGTTGATATTTATCCCAATCTAAATTATCTGGATTCCATTCTTCAATTTTAAGCTTTGGCGGTAATCCAATAATTCGAGTTAACTCTGCTTCCATTATAGCTTTCACTGTATCAACATGCCTAGCTGTTGTAGTTATACTATCATGAATCGTGAACAAAGGTATATTAGGATGTTTCTTAGCTATCGCTTTCGTTATCACTTTGAGCATGATATAAGACTCAATGCTCTGTAGTAAGCACGGCAACCGTGTGTGGTCATTTTCTTTCAATTGCTGAAACAAGAGACTAACCGATGGGAATAATTCTTTAAACAACTTTTTTACACCGGTACGGCCTGCGTAGAGGTTGCGCGAAAATAGCACTTCAAACATACCTACTTTGACTGCATTGCGATCAGCAAACTTGATTCCAAAATGTTCTTCGCTCTGTTTAGCCATATAAGTATATATATCAGGCCCAGTAGAACTTGCTTTTGCGCTAACTAAAGCTTGGTAATCCTTAAAGTCTTCATTGTCAGATAATTGCGCCAGATTTAACAACATAAGGGGACTCTCCCTGATTTCTTTACCTATACTGGGACTAATTATATCAATTAAGTTAGTTTTACACCTACCTGCACCCTCGTTAGAGGCTAGCGGCGGCCGTCGCTTCGAACTGTATACACGTGGGTTGAACAACATCAGTGATAAATACGGCTGGCTGTTGGTTATATCTATCGACACCAGCTGTTCTCCTGCATACGTTACTAAATGGCGCAAATCACCTTTCATGTTTGTCAACACTGTATGCATTCGCCCCACAGTCTTATCTACAGTACACCCTATATCTCTCGACAATAAGCAATTTACGTTGGCTTGAGCGTGCTTATATTGTACGTCCGGGTCCTTGTCCTCAACCGTTCCGTATATCGGGTGGCGACGGGTATCCCGCAACGATGGTATGTCTATTTGAGCCTGACGCCTAAGCTGCAAAAATTCATTAGCCTTAGGCCCATCTATCTCTAATTTGCATGATGGCCATAACCATTTTGTTAGATGGCCATATTCTTTTTGCAAAGACTGATATTCCTCCCTCCGCTTTTTGCGTAATACGTTTCCGAATTTTTTTGAATAATTCACTTGTACTACTTCGCATCCTGTATATGTTTCTGTAAAGCGATAGACACGGCTTGTTGGATTGTCTGGGAAAAAAATTTTGGGACGATACTTTTTGTTAATATTAACTACACCCGTCTTTTCAAAATATACTAAGTAGTCATTATAACTATGAACCACCTTTCGTAATAAAACTGAATAAAGCGGAGTCCAACTATCTTGCATCTGGTCAGCAATATCTTTATTTCTGACCGGCACCAAAGTTATCTGAGTTAAAATAAAAAGGGCATGGTCACGATTAAAATTATCAAAGTTATAATCCAATGGTGGGAATGTAAGGCAGTGCGTATCTAAATTAAAACCTTCAGGCAAAATGGCTTTCATAGACTATAGGTGTGTGAATATTTTCAGTAAATCCTAATTCAGGATATTACTTTAATTTAATGTTTTCTTCCGACATAAACAATTTTATTTTACAAAAAAGGTGCAAAAAAAATTTATTATTTTCTTTGCAAGGTCATCATTATTTTGTATATTTAATAAACTTAAACAAATAAAGAAAATGAGCAAAAAAGGGGGTTCTACAAACAATTCTGGTCAGACTACTTCAAAGGTAGCAACAATCGCAAGCAAGGTTTTACAAAATCCAAATGCAAGCAAAGTAAGTAAAACGTTGGCGGGTTCAGTTCTTAGCCAAGCACCAAACAAAAAAAAGTAAAATTTTATGTAAAAGATAGCGGTAGTAACTTATATTAATACCGCTATCTTTTTTAGACACCAAAGCTGGATAAATCAGCTATTACAAAAAACTGCGGATGCATATATGTAAGCTTTTCATTGTTGTTGATTGTCGTTAATCATTAATTCCGTTTGGATTAGTCTTATAGATATTTAATCTCATATCATTCTATATAAAGGCAGTTAAAATCGACTAGGCGCTAGGCGGGACAAGAGTCAAGGATTTAGAAATAATTTTAAACCCAAAAACTATTCATCATTATGCCTCTTAAACCAGGACCAAAACCTAACAAACCAGATGGTACACCTGATAAAAGAAGACGGGTTACTCCAGAGACCCAACCGAAACATCCCGGCTTAAAGCCTCATAAGCATACACCAGGTGATTAACAGGAATCACATCTGTAATGTGATTGAAATTTGCTAAATTAAGAAACCTCGCACCACCTCTTGAAAGATTGTTGCGAGGTTTCTTGGCTTATATAGGGTACTATGACATGATCCTGTACACAAGAGGGTATATCATAATTAAGTTGGTTCACATGGTTGTATTATGCTGTGTTGTCGGGAAAAGCCTTATTCTTGAGCAAGAATGCCAATGAGCATAATTATTTACCGGTGAAACGCCTGACAGTGGACTATACTCCACCGTTTAAATTTACCCCAAAATACATGAAATCACTCCTGCTTACAGGGTTAGCCTGGCTGCTCGTGCTGTCGGGCCTGGCTCAGACAAAAACAGCAAAGACGATGGAAACCGAAGCCGTATTGAAAAAGAAAATTTCCCTAGCCTGTAAGCTCACGGACAAGGACCAGATCAAGCGAATGAATGAACTGCACCAGACACTGTTTAAAAAGGTGTCGCGGGCCGTTGAGCATCCCAACAGCTACGAGCTGGTGTTCAAGAAATCGGATAACGCCATTATTGGCGATCTGGCCGAATTTATCAAATTCGAGCGCCTATGCTGCCCCTGGCTTGTGTTTCACCTAACCTTCCAGCCCGAAGAAGGCCCCATCTCCCTAGAAATGGGCGATTCTACCGAAACGAAGGAAATGGTCTATCTAGTGATGGAACTCGACAAACTTAATAAGCCCGCTGTACGCTAGGCTACCTGTTTAACTCCGGGGTGTATAATAAATGATGCACACACCAACGAGGGCAATCAGTGCCCCGATAATATCGTATCTATCAGGTCGGAACCCATCCACTTTCCAGGCCCATAAAAGGGCCATGATAATGAAGAACCCGCCGTAAGTGGCATATACGCGACCAAATCCAGCCGGTTGGAAAGTGGCCACAACGCCATATCCTGCTAAAATGATGCCGCCCACTATGCCATACCAAAGCGGCTTTCCTTCCTTCATCCACTGCCATACCAAATATCCACCCCCGATCTCGCACAGGCCCGCCAAGATGAACACTAAAATAGATTTTACAACGGCTATCAACATCACTCGGAAACTAGGTAATCTTTAGGCTGAAGTTAGACATAGACGTAGAGTAGTTGCCCTGTTTATGAATCTCTAGGGTCGAATATTGCCTAACTGGGTACGTTTAAAAAAAGGTACAAAAACCGTCACGACATCTCTGTAGCTGTACAATTCCAACCCTGTTAGCATATAGCCAATTGTAAGAGACCACGCTCCATCTCAAAAAAAGGAGCATTTGGTGAGAATGTTTCCACTTATAATGGTTGTCTGAAATTTACGTACGACCTAATTCAATCCGTAGCATTCAGCTATCACCGAAAGGATGCTCCCTAGCAGTTCAATCTACGATTCGTCTTCAGCTACTACCCAGACAGGAAGATAATAGCGAGTGTGTCGCAACTTTCCTTCCTTTCTTAGAGCGCCAAGATCAACCATCTCGGCTAGGTCTCGGGTAGTCGTAGCTCTTGAGGTTTTGGCGATTCGAATATAGTTTTCAGCACTCAAGCCCCCTTTGAACCCCAACAGCCCTTCCTCAAATAAACGCAACGCTACTTTGATCTGTCGATTATTCAACGGGCCACTGTACTTCTCAAAATACCGGGCTTTATCGACAATAAAGGCGATCATTTTCTGAGTATAGACTTGAGCTTCGAGAATCTTTTCAGAAAAATAGATGAGCCATTCGGTGATGTCCAAAGAGGTATTGGCCCGCTCCAAAGCTTGATAGTACGCTTTTTTGTCTCGTTCGATTGTACTTGATAAGGAGGTGATCAGCGATTGTCTAGCCCCAATAGCCAGTGCTTTTTCGGAAATGGTACGCCCGATGCGCCCATTTCCATCCTCGAAAGGATGGATCAATTCGAAGTACAAATGGGCCATACCGGCATGAATAACTGTTGGCATCTGCGCGTCAACGGCTTGATTGAACCAAGCGATGTATTGTTTCATCTCCTTCTCCACAAGGTTGGATGGAGGAGCTTCATAGAATACTTTGGGCATGTCCAATCGTCCCGATACGATTTGCATCGGGTCGGCATGGGTCCGGTAGCCACCAATCACTTCCAGATCGATTCGGTTATTCATGATCATTTTATGCCACGAAAAAAGACGTTCTTCAGCTAATGGCTCCTGATAGCTTCTGAATAAGTCTACCATCATTTGAGCAACGCCTGTTTCTTTTGGCCCTGCCCTTCTCCCATCGGTTTGTAGTCCTAACTGTCTACGAATTGATGACTGAACAGAATCCCGGTCTAAGAATTCTCCTTCAATTTTTGAGGTGTCCATCGCTTCGTTACTTAGTAGAGTGACTCGTAACTCATTGACCTCGTCGGCAGTAACGGCTGCCAACGAACCGATGATCAACCCTGTGTTTCGATGAAATTCTCGTTCCCAATAGGCAAACCTTGCTGGATCAAATGTGAACTGTGGCCAGTTCTGTAGCTGCCAAATCCATTTCATGAGTTATAGAAAGTACTTTTATAACTCAATATTACAAGAAAGTATGAGTTATAGAAAGTACTTTCTATAACTCATACTTTCTTTATGTCTTCATTTTGCAGTAAACTATAGATCAAAAAGTACCCTGACTGTAGTACCGAACACTCAGAATCTTGAGTCGGTGTCTGCCTACTTCAGAAGAAAGCTATAGGCATCAATTATGGCTCGTTGATCAACAACGGTTGAACAAAACAGATTTTAAGCTTTAGTCGGGCATCATTATGCACATTTTCCTGTAAAGCAAATCCTTCCAGTTTAGGCATATTAATGTCCGAGAGGATCAGGAAAGGCATATTGTTAGTCTCATTTAACTAATCCAGGGCTTGTTGCCCATCAGAAAAGTAGACCACCTTACTGGGATACGCCAGCTTTTGAAAAGTCAGCTAAAGTACTAATTGATCATCCGGGTCGTCTTCTATAATCACGATAGGCCCTTCCTCATTTATGATGTAAGCTTCTTGGTAAAACGTATCCATAACGTACAGCTGCCCCGGAAATGACGTTTAAGCCATGGCAACCAACAACTGATAAGCAGCCGGCTTTAGTACCCAACCGATTTCTTCGGTGTTCGTTTAGAAAACGAGTCGACAACGTTGAGGTAATGTATAAAGATAGCTGACCACAGAAAAATAGTCATAGGCTATGAAAAATGCCAGTAGTGACATTCGGTTTCCCACTGGCCTATCCCTGTTATCGGGGTCTGCGAGGCTGTTTTTAGTGATTGGGTCTCACTGCCCGGGCGCGGATCCGACCCAAACCCCACAGTTTGTTTAGGCATGGGCCACCGCACCAGCGGCCTATACCTGCCTGTACCAAGCGGAGGCAAAAAGGAGAAAGGAGAAATTACTCGGAAACCACCCAAATCGTTTTGAAAACCACCTCGGTAATCATCCGGCAAGCCGCAAAATGCCCATTGCTCTCGGGTTGCACCGCAGTCAACGTTTTTTCTTAAGCGTGGATTACACCAACGGTGTACAAAAAAGTAGGCACCTTTTGCCTTGTTAACACTAGTCCAAGTAAGTATACATTTAAGTGACCTCAATTGGGAAATTGCTTAATTATAGTTCAACGTATTTATAGTAGAGCCAAGATCGTATTAGGGGAGTAGCCCGTGACTCAAAATTTTTTTGGGTTTGGAAAGGCGTTAATCACTAAAAATGTATCACAAGCGCTGTTCGTACGATGCGCTTACCCAAACCAGGTAACCCTTAGTTTACGTATCAGAAATTTTTGATCTCGTCTAAATTCTCATATCATAGTATTTAAAAAGATTAAACAAAATTCCCCTACCTTTAAGCTAATCAGTTCATAATGAGTCACTTTTCAATTGCCTATTGTCAAGGCTGATGGATGAGTTCCTCCACAACCAGTAGCCACTATGTCATCTACCGATGAACTTGATTCAGTAAGGCGCATTGTTCTCGCTATCAAAACGTATCGCCACCAGACGAGCGATTATCAACCCCCCCTGGGCAATGAGTTATTAAGGGCTTACTTACAACACTATCTATCGGCTCAAGACTGGCAACTCTGGCAGGATCTACACCTTGAATCGAACAGCTCGCCTGATTTTCCATCTGATGATAAGGAAGCTCCCCGGAAAGAGTTTGAGAAACTCTTAAGCCAGTATAGACGAGCAGGCTATGAGTTGATTCAATCATGGCAACAGGAGAATAGCAAGTTAGTTATAGACTGCCACATCCCGGTGATCCGTGCAGACATGGCGTATAACAGGGAAGTGTTTAACCAGTTTAAGGAGGACTGTCTCCTTATAACGGATCGGATACAACGGTTACGAGCCAGAAACGAGCAGATTATAGAAAAGCTAAGTCAATCGATAAGTAGGCGTGAAACGCTTGTTGCCAGATACCGTATGCTTTATAGAGCCTTATTAGAGAGGTGAGCGATACGCCATACCACGAATAACCTGTTACCCACCTGGGTAACTTTCCTCTATCCACTACCGATTCAGTCCATGAGTAAGATGTCACTCCAGTCAATTAAAGCAGGATGGTCTGTGTTGCGACTAGCCCTGCAAACCAACCAACTTCAGGAACGAAAAGATAGCCAGGCTTCCAACGAGCAGGCCAGGGTTCAGTTAAACAAACGTCACCAACACGAAATGGCTCAAATTGGTCTATTCATCAATCCGCTGGGATGGGCCAAAGCCATCACTCGCTACGTAGCTCAGCAAACGGAAAGTCTTCTCCTGCATAAGACTCAACGCACGTCGATTTTACGTCGTCAACGGCAGGAGTTGGTTGAATTAGACCAATGGATTGCGCAGCAGCAGGAGCAATCCACGGATATAGTCATGTTTAATCAACTCCAGGCGCTCTTTAGTTGGTCGCTGACGACTCAGCAGCGAGGGTCATATCATCAGGCCTTAAGTCAGGGGCATACCGTAATCATTACTGACGCCAACGAGTCTATTTTATGGACGAGCCAGAGTTTTACGCAGTTGACTGGTTATGGGCCAAGTGAAGTCGTGGGTAAGCGCCCACAACTGCTCCAGGGTCCATCAACCGATAGGGCTCTGTTAGGCTACGTGCGGGAGCAATTAGCGCTGGCTCAAGGGGTGGAAGTAGAGGTATTAAATTATTACAAAGGGGGTTCACCTTATCTGTGTCACATGCGGATTGAGCCTTTGTACAGCCGTCAGGGAACGCTGACTCATTTTGCATCGATTGAGCGCTACGTTAACGCACCAATCAAGTCGGCTATAGGTACATTTTCTAAACTTGTTGTCTAAGTCCATCAAAATCTCACTTGCATGCCATTTTACTGTTAACTGCTTTAATTAATTCTAATCTATTCTAGAAGAGAAACATATGGAAACTAACGGACGCCCAGAACCAACATTGAAAGTTAAAAAGAATACAATTATGGAGGCCATCTCGAAACCAGATTGGAAAATTAAAGGCTGGACTATTCACGTCTTATTACCCGAAAGACAACTTCATTGGGTTAAAAAATTATCCACTTTGGACAATTGGTATGAAGATCCGATCGTAGTGGACACGTGTTATGATAGACTTCACACGTGTTATACTAGTATTCGGCAATACTACGATACATTCGGTCTACTACCCATAGTCGGAGATCGCCTATACGATGAAGATTCAGGGTTGATCATTCAAGACCGAGCCATTGATGGAGACCTAAAAGTTATCAGTTTTACAATGTGTATTTAGCTAAATATTCCAATCCCGTAGGTTTTTTTAAAAACAGTGCGTAGTTGACTCTTAAGAAAACTATCCAGGCTCAAGCTACTTTAAAATAACTGATCGTTATGGTAGATGCAGTAGGAACCTTCAAAAGGGAGTACATGAATAGTTTTAGCCTTGAAGAGGGTATGCTTGAGCTAAAGCGAAAAGGGTTTACCGAAATGGATGCCATCAAAGTCATGATGCAGTTACTTCATATTGACCTAGTAGAAGCCGATAGGGTAGTAAGAGAATCAGATATATGGACTAAGGGCTGATTTTGAATCTTCTTAGCCACGTTATCATTAGTATGTTTTTCAACCCAACTGAATTCTTTCATGTCCTATGGCCACAAGGTTTTCTTAGGCACATCTCCCAATTGTGCACAAAAAACAGTGGGCCTATACGCTGGATCCGTTTCGATTACTTCCAGAACTCTAACTTATTGAAATATATGGGGGAATCGTGACCGTGCTAAACCAGTAGAGTCGCAGAACAGCAAAATAAGTTTTCCAGTCTTCAAAGCTGTACGGTTTGACTGTAAAGGAAGAAGCACCCACAAAGTAAGCCGTCTTTATGGTGGTCGGCAATTCGTGGGCAGTCAGGATGATAATTGGTAAGAAGCGGGCATGAGCCCGCAGGAAGGTCAAAAAGTCAAAGCCGGTCAAACTAGAACCCAAATCAATATCCAGTAAAACAAGCTTTGGGCCTCGGCTGTCTAACTCATTCACATAGCTTATAGCTTCCGAAGTACTATGGGGTGGTCCGGTTTTGCCGGACAGTCAACTATGCAAGTTTTGATTAAAAGTTAAGTAATACTGTCTCTCAAACTGTTCAGGGCTGACATAGCCCAGTGATGAGTGCCGCCGTCTTCGATTGTAATAGCATTCAATGTAATCGAAGACTTCAATTCGAGCATCTTCTAATGAGCGGAACGCGCCGTTCTCCACCAGTTCTGCCTTTAGTCTCGACCAACAAGATTCCATAAAGGCATTGTCATAGGGATCATCCGGCCGACTCATGCTTTGCTGTATTGCGTTGTCAAATAGTGTCATTCGGAATGACTTGCCAATATACTGACCACCCCGGTCGGAATGCACAATGGCATTCTTAGTTAATTTTCGGCGCATAAGTGCTTTTTTCAGCGCATCATGCACCAACGATTCTTCCATATGTAGCTCAAGCTGCCATCCAGCGATCAGCCGGGAATATAACGGGGGCGCCCGTGCGCTCCATCCAGGCGGCTAAGTAGGCCCAGCCGCCATTGGCTAAGGGCAGATAAGTAATGTCGCCGACTAGTACCTGAGCTGGAGCTGTTGGCAGTGGCATGCCCAGCAATAAGTTAGGACTGAAGGGGCCATTAGGGCGGCTGTCAGTCGTCCGAGACGGTCGGCCGCTGCCGCACAAAACTACGCGGCTGAATGGCGACTAAACCTTCCTGGTGCATGAGACGTCGTACCTGATGTCGCCCGACCGAATAGCCCTGCTCTTGTAACTCGGGTGTTAATCGACGACTGCCGTATCGACGACGGTGATCAGCAAAACTATCCTGCATGGCCGTAATGAGCATTCTTTTCTCTTCGGATACTTGATAGCTCCGTCCTTGCTGATAAGCATAGTAAGCACTTCTGCTGATATCCAATGTGTTACAAATTAGTTGAATGGGGTGTTGGCTACTCAATTCAGTAACTAGCTTATAGACCACAGTCAGGTCATCCGGCTGAAAATGGCCAATGCTTTTTTTAAGATCTCGCGCTCCTATTCAACACGACGAAGCTGCTCTCGAAGCCGCTCGTGTTCTTCTGTAGACACGGTACTGCCATGTGGGCTGCTTGCTTTTTCATTCCCTTTCCAACGGTAGAGCAGATTCTCGGAGATACCCAGTGAACGGGCGACATCAGCTAGGGTCCAATTTCCAGAGGTGGCTAGACGGACAGCTTCTTTTTTGAAATCCTCATCATACTTTCGACGGGATACCGACGGAGTTTGTTTTTTACCCATGACACGCCTAAGTTAAGCACTTAGACTGTCCGGCAAAACTGGACCATCTCAAAGTGCCGATGGTTCCCCGGACACCGTTAAATCGGCCTATGACTTAGGGGCGCATTCATTTTGGAAAAGCCGCTAACCTTACAGGATTGGGAGACGCTGTTTGATACCGTACGTGATTACTGGATGCTGACCGTTACGTTACCCCGCATACTCTAAATGACCATCTTTCAATAATCGTTAAGATTTGATTGTCGTCAAGTTTGTGGCTAATTAAACGCTAACGGCCTCTACCTAAGACGGTTCGTTTCGTAGAATGCTTTCAATGTCTTTAAAATAATGGGGTTACCCGCTGCCTGATTCGCATCTGTATCGACTATCTCTCTAATATTCTCTAGCTGACGGGATGTTATCGTTTCATAGCCCATACTCCAATCAGCAAAGAGACGCTGATCAATCGGCTTGTTTAGAACCCGTACCAGATTCGTATGTCTGGGATCCTTTTCTATTCGGTGGTAGAGCGTTTCTACGGCCTTATCATCTCCCTCTAATACCTGAATAATATTACCATTGATGTACAGCAAAATGCCTGTAATGCCCGACTTTGCATTGTTAAAGCGGCTTTGCTTGAGAATAACCGACAGGTCATTTTCTACCAATGATCCTACCGACGTGCTAAAATAAACTGTACAGTAATCAGTTTTTACGTCTTCCATATTGCTCGTCCCCGAACTGGCCGGTTGATCTAAGATTTGTTGCCAATCTTTTTCCAGAAGCTGAATATCGTCAGAAAATGGTTGTCCGTCAAACACTTCCAAAGGTAGATCGGTCAATACGTCATCTTCCAGGACATGCGCCTGTATTAAAATGTGCCCCTTAGCGGATATAGCACTGAGTAAATCGAATCCGGTCTCCATGTTGCGTAACAGGCAAAAAAAGTCCCGCGTCTGTCCTTCTTCGTCAATAGCTGTCAGCGAAAGTAGCATGTATCAACCGGTTTGGGCTATCAACTCCCAATTGGACCCCTGTGTTTTTATACTATAGAACAGACCTGTATAAAAGATGCCGGAGGGGCAACCACATTTTGGAGTATCCTTTGTGCTATCTATGATGAGCCATTTAACAGCCTAAATTGAAAAAGTACAACGTCCGGCCATCTCGTAAAAGGTAGCCGGACGTTGTACTCTATCAGGATTGTTGTATAAGCTATGTGGCTGTTGCAAAAGTCGATACTCGCTTTGAATAGCTCCAATAATCGGTATTTATCAGCCCATCCATAGCCAAAAATTGGCTGACAGATCAGGCTTATTAGACCATTCTAGACTTTCGCAACAGCCATGCATTTTATGTTAATCAACTTTTCCAAGAATTGGGCTCAAGCAACTACGAGTAAAGCATCGTCTAATGACGGCTATTTTGGCCTAAGCGGAAAGCTCCCACTTCAGGGGAGCTTTCCGCTTAGGCCAAACTCAACTAGCGAGCCCGCATCCGATAGATGGATGGTCCGACCACGCAGGCCAACCAAGGGGCTACCTACTTCGATGATACGGGGCCGATCTGGGAGGTTGATATGCAAGAAATTCGTTCTCATTGGATATGTCTTCCGATTGTTTAAAAGTAAGAAAAAGGCCTACCTTGTGCTACCTAAACTCCCTTAACATGAACCATCTGAACTACTTAAACCAGTACACTAATGAAAATACTCAGCAATTTGGGCGATTAATAGCGGAGTATAAAGCTCGTGTTTATGAAACATATTTCCTGGCTACAGGCCATATAGCAGAGCCTACACATAGATCAGTTACCAACGCCAACAGCGATTATAGAACAACAATTTTAGTTATTGAAGATGATACTGATCACTGGTTTTTAACCCGTGGCGCTTTATTGCAACATTTTACTACCTCCCGTATCGATTGGCTTACCCAAGCTTATGAAGTTATCCCTTATTTAGACGTTTGCCAACAACAGGAAAGGGATTTACCACGAATAATCTTGGTAGATTTATACCTTCCTGATCGCCAACGAGGTTTAAGCATTTTACAGCAACTCAAATTCCATCCGCTCTACAAATCAGTGCCGACCATTGTTCTCAGTTCGTCGAGTGCTATAGAGGATATCGACCAAGTGTTTGAGCACTCAGCCGATGGCTATTTGATTAAACCAGCCAACGGCGAAAACTGGCAAAATGAACTCAAGATGCTAGAGAGCTACTGGAAATGACAGGTTACTAGATCACTTTCTCAACGGTTTTATGAGGCCTGGTTCTTTTTCAAAACCATCTTGACCATCCAAATAGTCAACGATAACCCCCCAGCTATACTAAAATGTTACCGCTTTATCAAAAACGTACTTATGTATACTATACAATTGTGCGTATCTGAAAGATTGTTCAATTATTTTTCAAATCCGTTCCTAGAACTAGTAGAAATTAGGTTGAAACCGATTCAGGTGATGCTTGATTGTTCAAAAAGCGAATACGAATTAATGTGCCATGGCCAACCGTGGTTTCAATATCCATACTGGCTTTTAAAAACTCACACAGGCGTTTAACCACAAACAGGCCAATTCCCTCGCTGTCCGAGGATTGGGTGTTACTCTCCTGTTTGAACTGCGTGTTGGGTACTTCGCCACTGGGGTATCTACTGGGACCATCGGGTTGTTGAATACCGGTTGGTTCAGACAGGGGCTTAAGTTGCGCAGCCAGTAAACCTACGGGGCCGGTGCTCAAGCCCGGCCCCGTGTCTTGCACGCTCACTAGCCAACGCGTTTCGTTCTCGGCAGACCAGGAGACACTAACCGAACCTGTTGGGGTGTACTTCAAGGCGTTCACCAATAAATTCTGCACAATCCGTTGCACTTTGACCGAATCACCCACAACGGGTAAGTGCTCAGGACCGTCGCTCTTCAAGATCAACTGACGGGCGTTGGCAAATTCCTGTGCACTATTCACAATATCGCGCAGTAGCTTAGCCGCATCAAAAGGCTTTGTCTCGATCGTCTCCAGACCCGCTTCCAGACGGGCATGATCGGTCATTTGGTGTAACATGTGCTGAATCGTACCTAAATTACGGTTTAGCATGTCGATATACTGGTCGCGCTCGGCGGCTTTATCCGGCATCTTCAGCAGATTAGCTGCACCAAAGAGGATACCGAAGCTGGAGCGTAAGTCATGGGACGTTTGACGGAGATGTTCACCCCGTTGCCGACTCATTTCGTTAAGTTGATCCAGGGTGTGCTGAAGCGTTTGCGCTTGCTCGGCTGCGCTGGTTTGCCGGAGTTGATCGTAGTAAAGAACGCTACCCAAATTAGCTTCTCTAGCTAACCGGAGTAGTTGGCCGTGAACCTGGGTAATCACCTGAGGTTTTGTATCAGGATAGAGATCAATGTATTGGGTTATCTCCTGAGCAAGGATTTCGTAGAAGTTCGCTAACTCGTTGGTCAGCTCTTTGAGTGAGTACCCTCGTTGCCAGCGGTGTAGTCCATGCTGGCCCGCTCGTTCGGTAGGGTTCGTTTCGGGTTCCTGTCCCATGAGCCGTTGCCCCAGAACATTGAGAAGCACGGGCATCTGATCATAAAACTCCTCACGCGAAAAGCTGTTACGGGTATCCATTTCAACATCGTCAGCACATTTAAGCCGCCATTGGTTTAGGATAGACTCCCGACGGGCGTAAAGTAGATACTCGGCTAGTTTCTTGATTTGGTTGTTGTACTCTGTATCTTTATTAGCCATAAGTTAACTGGACAATGTCACTGCTTTAGTACAGCTTTATGATTGATAATCTGGAAAAGAGGTAGGGGGTAGGGTAGCTATCTGCCACCAGTAGTTGTGCAAAACAGTAAAATAATCCAGCCACACCTGGGGGTTAAGTGATTTCACCAGGTAGGACGAACACCCCAGGTCGTATGATCCTTTAATGTCTTCGCGTGAGTCGGATTGGCTGAAGATGACTATGGGTGAGAGACGACCTAACTTGCTGAGTCTTATTGCTTCTAAGCACTGCCACCCATCGGTTCTCCTAGGCAGATACAAGTCCAACAAGATCAGATTGGGCAATTGTTGCTTAGGTTGAGCTCGCAGATAGTCTAATGCCTGGTTTGCGTTGCTGACCCAAACCGCTTCGGTGTCAGGCATGCTGCTCTCAATGGCTGCTTGAATTAATTTCCATTGGTCGTCACGGTCTTCAACCACGAGAATCTTTTTCTTGTAACGCATTGATTTAAGAAGTTAGAAGAAGTATGGTAAAATTACGTAAACAATTGGTTGCAACTACCAAAGCGGGCCACCGTGCGGTTCCCCGCTGGGACGCGGCCATCCAGGCCGGACCAAATATCAATCGGATGGCAGCGGCCAACCGTCGCCGAAGCGATAGGAGTATAAAACGTTGATAGACAAGCGTAAACGTTCCTTTTGCTTTGCCCTATTGTCAAATGAAAAGGTATGATTTTAGTTGTTCAAAAAGGCAAATTTAATGTTTATTTGCCCCTTTTTGATTAATTCAAGGCGGGCTATTTGATATCTGGTCCGGCCTGGATGGCCGCGTCCCGGCGGCCCGCTTTGGTAGTTGCAACCTAAGTTGCCGGTCAGGGTTGGTGACCTTCTTTTTGAATCAGCGAGCGTTTTACCAGGCTCGAATCAAGAACCGACCGGCTGAGATCATTAGGGTGCAAGTTCGGTTCAATGGCCCTAGTGCCATGCGGAACACGTGGTTGCAAGGCGCAACGGGCAAGGTGATTTTTTAGGGTAAATCAGTTATAAGCCCATTCATTGGTAGTATCTCTTTAAACGCCCCATTTAAGCGACGATAGCTAATGAGACTACATTACTGCCACTTGTGTCAAATAATGTCGCAAATAGCCATCTCACAAATCAAGATCTCAGATTGAGACACGCGCTTGAGTATATGAGACGTAGCTTTCAACATTCTGACGACCCAAAAGGCGGACCGTGAGTTATCTTCACCATGCAAGACACGAATTTTTGAGTCGTGACGATTTTTGTACCTTTTTTAAAACTACCCCTAACTAGGCAATGCCGACCAATACTGAAACCAATTTTCTAAACGTACTACTACAACGTTTGTAGAACGTCGTTGAAAGCGACTTATGAAACTCCCCCATTACGAAGCAAACTCATAAAATCTAATTCGTCTTAGGGGCTTGTAAAATGCCCAATCAGGCGGGTTGAATTATCTTTGCAGCCTGGCTGAAATGTTGAATCACAGCGCGGTTAACCTTCTTTTCGGCGTGCCACAGCTCGTAATTCTTTTGCAGATTTACCCAAAACTGCGCGCTGTTGCCGAAGGCCTCTGATAGTTTTACGGCTAGCTCCGGGCTGATGCCTGCACGCTCGTTTACAATGGCCGATAGGTTAGCGCGGGCAATACCCAAGCCTTTTGCTACCTCTGTAATCGTCAAGCCGCGCTCTTGAATGTATTCTTCCCGCAAAATTTCGCCGGGATGTACGGGGGCTAAATTACGCTTCATAGTTGGTTCCTTTTTCAATGATAATCGACGTAATCCACGTTGTGAATGCCTCCGCCTTCAAAGCGGAAAATAATCCGATAAATAGGCGTGACGGTGATTGACCAAAAACAACACTATTATGGTCATTCCTGATTTATAACTCCATTTTTATAAATTCTCAAGTAATTCTCTTTCAATATGACATTGAACCGTGTATATAAAGTCAAGTGACGGATTTTGTACGAAACGGTAAAACAACACAAATAACCTAACACAGTAACAGGCTTCGCTACGGCTCTATCATGAGTTAGTTTAACAACGGGAAAAAAAAGCTTCATGGAACAGTACTTACTATAGACTTTCTTTTGTTGAGCCAATATTGTAGTGATAAAGAAAGAGAATGTCCTCCTTTATCCGTTCCCCAACTATTGATAATTGAGGGGCTGTATTGATCGCTTAATTGAATATCAATAATTTTGAAACGTACCCCAATACCACCTTTCAAACCATAGCTAAGCCTCTCATTCATAGGAATAGACCACGAAGATCTATGTACTGGATACTGGTCACTGAGAGACATATTTTGTTGAATATTATTATCATCTTGAGTAAGTGAAAGTAAGTATCGGCCATAAAAACCGAAAATTAAGTAAATCTTCGTTTTTGCATTAAGGATTGGTTCGTAGGAGAGTAAATGTAATTCCGCTGTATGACTCTTGTGTAGAGCAGAATATAAACCAAACCCATGTTTAAACTGGGCAATTCCTAACTGCTCATATACGTTGACAGCGTATTTGATCTGCGGTTGGATGACAAAATGCATACTTCGCAACTGAATATTTTGTAAGAGGCTAAAGCCTACATCATATCCTACTCTGTGTCTGATAGCATCTGGACTTGAATAGGTGCCAATTAACTTACCATCTGTTGAGTGTAGGTTTACGGGGTATATTGGAATTTTTTGATTAAATAAAGTTACCCTGCTTCCGGCTGATAGACTAAATTGTTGCGCTCGGGCTAAACGGCAAGAACCAGCGATTATAAACACGCAGACCATTACATACAGTAAGTTTGATCTCATGAGTTTTAATTAGTTGTCCGTTGTAGTTAGTTTCTGTAGGCTTGCCATTTGCGATTAGCCGTAATCCTCCCAATTCTGTTCAATATTGTTTGCATTTGGTTTGTTGGCCGGAGGTAGGGCTGTTTTCTGGCTTGGGGTTAGCAGTTGGCGTATCTGCTCTTTAATCTGTTTAAAGTTATCCAGTACCTTTTCTTCGCTAACTGCGTTGATGGGCTTGATGGGCTGGGCCTTTGTTGGTGGCTGGATGAATTGCCGCCTAAACTCGGTCTTGTTTCCTTCAGCAATCAGTCCGGCAAACTCTCCTTTACGGAATCGCATTACTTCCTGACTCTCTAATCGGTCACGCAGCTGCATAGAATAGCTTTGATTAATTGAACTGTTTCCATCGCTTTGACTATAACCGTAGCTTTCATACTCGACATCGTGTTTCCCAAATAATGCCGTAACCCGTTGCGCTGTTTTAGGATTTGTCGTCCTTCCATAAAATTGACTACCCAAATTACTGATAATCATTTCGCTAGTAGATGGACCTAGTCTTCCTTCCATCTGAGCTATATCCTGCACAGCGTAGATAACTGAAATGAAGTTGCTTCTTCCGGTGGCGGGGATATCTTCAAATTTTGGAATGAACAGGGTTGGCGCTTCATCCAAAATAACAACCGATTGTTGTCGATTGCTCTGATTCATCCGTTTTAAAGCGGTAGCGACTATCAAACTGATCACAGGACTCAATGTAGCGGTGAGGGTGGGGTCGTTGCCTACCGTTAAAATACTGGGCTTCTTAGGGTCATTTAAATCAAATGGAACCTCATTACCCGATAACACCCAAAATAAAGCGGGGCTATTCAGTGTAGCCATATAGTTTTGAATCGTAGCAAAAACGCCCGCTAATTGATTCTGACTTTCGGAACCAGCCGCGACGGATGCAATGATACCTTTTACTTCATAATCCTGCTGTAGCGTGTTTATGAGTGTTTTGGGGTCACTTTCCAATAACAGGCTAACCGCATGGGGAAGTGTACAGTACTCAGGATAGTTGTTCCGTAAATACCAGATAGCACCAGTTAACAATACTTCGGCGCTCTGAATCCAGAAGCTTCGATTTTGGGCAGCCTTAAAATCTATGTTGATTAGTATCGTAGTGGCCGCTTCTCTAGCATACGTGTTATCGCTTATAAGATCAGGAGCCAAAGGGTTGATTCGGTGGCTACAACTTAGATCAGCAAAATTGACGTAGTAGGTACTTACCTTACTATTGGCATAACTACCGGCTACTTCCTCGGCCAGCGTGGGAAATTTGAAATCATAAACAATGCCGGTATAATCGTTCTGACCGGCTTGATGGATCACCGGCTCAATGATACTTTTGCTCTTACCGCTCCCCGCTCCGCCCGAAATAAATATACCTCGACGAGGGTTATCAATGAATAAAGAGCCTGTAGTCGTCTCAAATGTAAATGACTTCTCTTCTGGCGTATAAGGTTCGACAGTTACGGCTTTCCCTCGATGCTTGCCGGTATAATTCCACCAGTAAACTGACGCAACAATTAGATAAGGCAAATACAACCAGGCTAGATAAATGGGGAGACTACCTAACACCCACCATGGCATTATAATAGCATAAAACAGAAGTGTTAAACGGACAAGATATTTGTTCCAAATACCTGTTTTAAACATTTCTTTCCCGTCCCACAGTAGCAGCCGGTTAAGAGGTCGCCAAATCCCTGCACCGGCAACAGCTCCCACTGAGCCTAGTAAGAATTCGGCAATGAATGCCAAAACTCCGGAAAATATGAGCGGCAAAATAAGCATTGACATAACGTTCTGAGGTTTAGTCGATTAATAGAAGGATAAGTTATAAGCTGATTCCAACATCCTGACGTTGCTCTTTTATCTGTTTCGGAATCTGAGATTCCTTGCGAACCTCCTGACGCATGGCTAAACGTTCGGCTTGATCGCCCTTCTGCATGGTATTAGCGTAGCGGAATGTTTCGGTTAGTGAGCGGTCATAATTGAATTGCTGATCAAACTGCTTTTCAGCCGCTTCCTTGAACGCTACTCGATTAAAACCACCCCTTACCGCTCCTTTGTCAGTGCCTCGATGATTCGTGGCCGGACTTAGCTTTAAAGGGTTTTTTCGGTCAATTTCTCCGGACTGTTTTCGCTCCTGAAAGCGGTTTAGATTTTCAGTACGGCTAACAATAATATGCACATGAGTTTGTGGCCCTTCCTTTTTTTCCCCTTCGTTTTGTTCCTGTTGCTGAACGCTTCTATCTCGGTGCGAATGGGTCCGTTCCTGCTCAATCTTAGCGTACCAAACTAAATCCTTACTTTCGATACTCTTCCCAAAATTGGCCGCGTATTGCTCCATTGCCGTGCGGGTATACTCACGTAATTTTTCTTTGTCATTACCAATGTGGACTAACTCGTTTTCACTTGGACAAAGCACAACTTGATAAAATTTATCGTCGTCCCTTCCTAAGTTTTTTCGATTATCGTCTAAACTGGCTGTTACTTCTGAAGCAACAAGGCCGCTTTGGTCTTCAGAAAACCAATTACCTCGCTCCTGTTTTTCTAGATAGTTTACTAATCCTGCACTGCTACCTTTTCCAGAACTTGCAACTTTTGCTACCATATCATTAAGTTGATTTATTCTTTGTTTTTTCGATCATATCTAAATAAACTTGGCGAAATTGTTCAGTTTGTAATTCTGCTTTTAACGCTCCTCCAATCGTACGCATTTGTGATTGTCTTAACGTCTTGGGTAATTCGTCTTGGACAAATGAAAGTAGTATTTTTAAGTCGTCACGAATAGGCCGTAATTGCTCTTTTTCCTGTTGTCGAATGAAACTAATTAACCGTCGGTCAAGTGCTTTAATAGCATCGGTCGGATTATCGTTTTTAGGGTCACGCGGGTCGGCTTTGGTCGCCTTGAAATACTGCAACATAGCTTCTACGAGTGCTTTGTTTGTTAAGCCGTAACTCTCCGCAAGCTTGCTTAACTGCTCATGTGTCTCTAAGGACACATCTATACTTTTATAATTTCTTGCCATAGTATCCGTACTAATATCCGTATAAATATATCTGATAATCAGCTTAATACAAATAAATACGGATAAATACCGTACTTATTTTTTTACCTTATTTTATATATGTCTGATTATCAGACATATACACCTCGTAGAGCGGGCGGAAGAACAGTCTGAGCGTAGCGAATACTGTTCCCGCTCGCTCTTTTCAAGACCGCACCACGCTGCCCACCGTAGGGGGGCAATTGGACCGTATTACGACTTTTGTACGAAGCTACTTTTTGGCTCATAATGATATTAGCAATTCTGGTAGTGGCTCAAGTGGATTGATCAGAAAAAGCAACTATTGAATAGATATACCATAAAATATTGATTATGGCAAATTTATGCTTTAAAGTTATCCATGTTTCGTCTGGAGGTAATAATCTTCAACACAGTTCAGACACTACCGCAATTCTGTTTTTATATAGTTGTAAATTATATCAATGCTCTTGAAGTATTCTTCTTGTGCAACAAACTTCCCTCCTTCAATTTCTGTGTAAGGAGTTGTTCTTGTACGATATTGAATAATTTTTGTAAAGGCTATGGCTAATTCAGACTCTACTTTATTTCCCTCTTTAGATAGCAATCCTACTACTTTAGTCATTAGCGAGGGAACATTTTCTATTAACACGTCTTCAATATTCTCTTTTAATTCATTTTCCATTTAAATTTATTTTTAGTTGTTACATCTGCACAATCTAATATTCTCTATTAGATAATCCTTTTAAGTTTGAAACAAGTCTGTGTTTAAATACAGACTTGTTTCAAACTTAAAAGGATTATTTAGGCTCAGTACAAACAATAGTATTTGAACCTGTTCCAGTTGTCACTTTGCCGTTTTTATCCACTGGTAGTTTAACAGAACGGCTGCCTACTAACTTCTTTTTGACCTTAAAACGCTTTTCCATGTTCGTAATGATTAAAAGGTGAAATCAAATATAATTTATGTATAATACCTTCTCAAGTAAAAGTTGGTGAAATAGCCGAATTAGTTGGTGAGGGGGTGAAAGCTCTATTTTGGGGGGTGAATTTTAGCTCTTCGTTCATCAGCACTACATATTCTCACACATTTTAAGATTGTATTGTAGGCGATTGATTAGACGTTTTTACCTGCGCGTGATAGTAAAGACTCATAATGACGAGTTAAGAAGTGGTAGGCAACCATCTCATGCCGTCGATTTTGGCCCGCAAATATTCGATTTAAGGCCATATGTAATAGACTGGCGACAAATTGACCATAACCTTTACCTGAGTGCGTCAAATCAAAATATCTCTGGCTAGAAAGTACGGCAGACTGAATATTTCGACTACGCTCTTTTACTAGTTGCATAGCCGTTGATGAAGGAGCGAAGAAAGAGTGATGATACTCTCGGTATAAGTCATTTAGTCTTCGTTTCAGCTCTTTAGTACCTGCCTGCTCATGGAAAAAAGCTTGCTGTAGTTGATGACTAAGCCTTGCCTTGTCAGGAAGTGAATAACTGAAATCGTTAAGCAGTGCATCAATACTGAGCAGAGCCAGTGCATAACGGTCTGCTTCTAATTGAGTTTTAGCCTGGGTAAGCCAGTTTAAGAACAACTGACTGTCGGCACAAAATATAGCTTCACTGAACTCAATTAGATCAGGCTTATACCGCTCAAGTTCACGCTGATAGGTGTCTAGTTGTATCCGGTTAACTAATCCTGATTCAACATAAGGAAGGAACGCTTTGTGAGCTAACTCAAGCAACTTACCGTCTTTCTTAGGTACTGTCTTAAAGCGGATACGAAGATGATTCTCCGGGTCGGCATACCGAACAAAAAACACATTCGTACACCATCCTTTCTTTATAGCCTGCTGAATGAGAGGTTGTAATACAGTCGCCATAAACTGATCGGAGACTTGTTCATGAAGATATACTTTGAAATACAACCAATCTTGGCCAGGGGGGAAACTGCGTTGAATACTGGTTTTTCTCGGCTTACTTGGTTCAACTGAGTGAGTGTATTCCCTCCCTGGTGGCTGGTGACTAGCGACAGTTTTTAAAGGAATAACTAACTCAGCGTTATATTGCTTATTGTCATGACTCAGCCAGGGTTGATAGAACTCACCAAGCCATTCTTTCAGTAATATCTTCCCCTGCTTTGCAACCTCATCCACAAGCACTTTTTGAGCCGGTTCAAATTCAAGATCAAGCAATAATTTGTTATCGCCCTCGACCAGTTGCACGTAACGAGGTAAGCTATACAGCTCACGTAAACTAGCTGCTGTTATTATCTGATTAGATGGTATAGATTCTTTTCTAATTATCCATTGTGCAGGGCTAATAACTAGATTCTGATAGATTAAACGTGGTAAAAAAGCCAATTGGCTTAATGATCGCCACGACCAGCCAAACGGCTGACTTTCGGCCCGTTGCACGTAGGCCAGAAATTGATAAACCTCATCACCATGTGCAGGATTATGTGCGCTGCTTAGTTGGGGCCGTACCCGTTGGTATGTTTTCTTACTACGTAGAATGACTTGACCAGCATCCGTAACCGAAACTAGTAGGTCAGATAATGAAATTGTTTGCTCACTTGAAACGCCTTCTGGTGTAAGATAGGGAATCTCGTAAGGGCGTAAAACGGGTCTACTCACAACATTCCCTGCTCGTCGTGGGCTGACCGGCCAGTGAACAATTTCCGCTAGTATGTCTCCTGAGTATTGCGTTTGTTCCCAGGCACACATGGTTTCAACGGCTCCTCTAAGGTATTCATCACCATGACAGAACCGGCCAAAAAAGAAAGCTGAGGAACCACCTGATGTAGAGTTTAAGACAAAGCGCCATCCGTCGGGGTAAGTAGATGTAACCGGCTCAGTACTATGCGATGGATTGTTGGTTGATGCCAGCGGCTCAAATAGTTCTCCGTGTACGTACCAAGAAGGGAGCGTAGAGACTCGTAAGTGTGGCTGGTCCTTCAAGAAGAGATCAATATCATTCTGCGTTATTACTACCTCCTGGCGGCCACCTAATAGGAAACGGCTATAAAGTATTTCTCGCAAGTGCTCAAGAGGATCTGTTACCATATCAGTAACCGACTTAGCGACAAAAGGTAAATCAGCTAAAATAGGGTAACTGGACAAGGTATCATTTGTAAATCCAATCCCAACCTCAGGGTCTAGAACGGTTAATAAATCAACTTCCTGTTTATCAAAGCGTTCTTTAAACCGCGTACAAAAGTCCTGTAATGGTGAGTCATCTTTAAAAAGCAAGAGCGGTAGTACTTGGTCGAACTGGTTTACAATCTGAAAAATAGTCGGTTTGTCTAGCTGTAATCGCGTAGGACGAAGAAATAAGTCCGTTTGAACTAGTGAATCAGCCTGATTAACAGGTAAGTCTACCTGGCTTAGTACCTGCTGTAATAGGTTCTGTGCTTGAAAGAGTTTTTCCTTATCAATTGGTGACTGACCTAAATCGGTTTGGGCAGCTTGAAGTACTGTCGTAACAGGTAGCTTGACGGGCAAGCTATTAAGCTGATCTAACAGATACGTACACATATCCAGACCAGTAATCGGTATCGACAGATTACTAAGTAGAAACTGATCGTCAATTAACGCATTTATATACTCAGCAACCTCCTCCTGAAGATCAGGCCCATACAAATTTATTAATGTCTCGTAGCTCAGTTGTCCTTTCTCCCTAAGCAGTTCAACCAGCTTTCTTAGATCAGGCGTACTGTCTATCGATGATAAAACGATTTTAGATTTGAGGAGTGTCCCGCTGCGTTCAGAAAACCTAAACTGGTCTGTTACTTCATATAGGCTATTGTTAAGCCTGTAATGAAGGTAAGGGCGAATAGCTTTGTCCTGGGCTAACGTATGACTTACTGCTGCCAGTGTAGCCGAATCCGGTCGGCTTACAGTTTGCCACGAATGATTATCAAACTCAATTTGTCTCTTAGAACCAATAGACCCAACACCCATTCCCGCAAAAAGGCCATAAGGTGTAGCTCGGCCATACGAACGGAACACGTACCGCCATAAAGCATTGGCTAAAGCAGACTCTAATTCTCCGGTTTTGCTTTTTTCGGTTTGCCAAGTTGCATGCAGGCTAGGAGAAGCTAGAAACAGAGCTTCTTCAAACCAATGCTGTTTAAGTAAGGATTGTAATAGAGCAGTATAGCTGCCGGGTGAATCTTTTTTATAAGCGTTGATCTGGCTAACAAGCTCACTTATTGGCTTGTAAGGTAGTCTGACGACGAAAAAGGAATGATGATCGAACTGAGACTTCATTAGTAAAACGTTAGCAGGAAAGAAAGCACCCCGCCCAAATCAATGAGCGGGGTGCTTTCCCGAAAGTAAATTA
Organism: Spirosoma flavum; assembly: GCF_042686045.1. Classification (NCBI taxonomy): domain Bacteria; kingdom Pseudomonadati; phylum Bacteroidota; class Cytophagia; order Cytophagales; family Cytophagaceae; genus Spirosoma; species Spirosoma flavum. The sequence goes on along the minus strand of NZ_JBHUOM010000044.1, from coordinate 5,822 downwards.
ATGCAGCTGTGTTGCTGTCTGCATTATTGAAAATAACTTACATAACAGTGGATACAATAGTACCTCCGGTAGCTCCACAACCTACAGCATTTTTAGTATCTGTGGTTGTTTGTAAACTTACCATACGTGACTTTACTGTCTTTTTGGAAGGGAGTTGGAATCGGCTTGGCGTTTTCATAAGATATAAGTGGTTTGGTTTAAATATAGAAAATCCAAGGCTATTTAATAAAAAACACTCATATGGTCTATAGTACAACATGAGATTAAATTGAGCTAGACCTATAAAGGGCTAATTCTGAGTTATGTAAAGACCTCCATGCGAGACGAGCTGTTAGCGCAAATTTAACATTCGTCATGAGCCGCTTGAAAGGAAAAATTCCTATCTGGAAAAAGCCTGAACCCGTACCTAGTGAGCTTCGTAACGTAGATATGAGTAATATACAGAATGTGGATAAGCCTTAAACCAATAAATAAGCAAATGCCTAGGCGTTGATGATAATTTCTCCAATTGACTTCTTCTTTACTTCTTTTAATTGGTTACTGTCTGCATAAATATAGCTAAGATCCAAATTATCAAAATCTAGGTCGTTATTTGTAAAGGGGTGTCCAACTAACCAATGGTCTGCAACATGCAGGTTTGAAACAAATACTCGTGTTATAAAAACGCCTGAAACTCTAGTATTTAGTGGATTAACTGAGTTGTGAAAAACACCATTATCACCAATATTAAAATCTTGATCTTTTCCATTTAGATCATCATCTGAAAAACGTCTGCCAATACCAAATAAGGCATTATAAACATCTTCGGTAGATGTATGCTTGATACTTAACGAATTTATACAAATAATAAAAGGTTTTTCAGGATTGCCATAGTGCTTTGCTTTGGCTTTAATAGCCTTCTTCAGTGATCCATCAGAACCACCCATAAAACTACCCCCTAAATAAGAAATTATCGGGCGCGTTAAATTAACATCTGTTGGATATAAGGATATCGAAATAACAATATCTTCATCTTTATAAGTTAAAAACCGGTCTAACTTATCTTGATAGTTATATCTTTTTGGTAAAGCATAAATTGGCGCATTTGTATCAATATTTTTTTGAAAGAAAGATTTCACTTTCCCTAACTTCGCCTGATTTTTTGAGATAAAATCAATACCTTCAATATTTATACCATAACCGGGACAGCTTATTTGATTTATAGTATCGTAAACAATATTATGTTTGGTTTTGAGTGTCTTTTCTTCTTTTGATTCATCAAAGGCAACTTTTGCTTCTAGGTAAATTTCTATATCGCCTTTCTTGGCTAAAAAATCAGGATGATTAGTAGAATCTGTTAATGCGGGATGGGGCGTAAGCTGAAAACCTTGCTTGGAAAATAACTCATGTATGAACAGTTCAAAGAAGGCAGAATCAAAATCAGATTGAAAATCACGTTTCAAATTCCATTTGTGGTTATCAGGGTATCTTGAAAACCAATCATTTAGTATTTCTCTTACTTTAACGAATTCACCTTTAGCTGAATTGTCGTAAAATCCGTAGCTATCATGTTGATGCAGCGCGTATTCAGTATTTAACCTCAACTTATCATCAAATAGTTTTTCCATCTTTATAAAACGATAAAATTAAAACTCATAAGCTTTAGGCATTAATGTTAATAGACGCTTTTTAAGCTCAGTAGTTAAATCTTTATAACCTTGTTCATTGGGCAAATACTTAAGTGCCCTATGATGGCCTAAATCTGATGGAACATCAGCTATTGATTGAGTAATTGGGATAACTGTTTTGCCTAATGTATGAGCTATACCTATTTCATAAAACACATTAGGATTTTTATCTGTAAAATCAGCTATCACAACATGGCTAGTAAAAATTAATTCAAAAATATCTTGTATAAATGTTGTGTTTATCCAAATATCATCTGCTTTTTTACAATCTAATGAAAGGTCATCACACGCTTTCTTTATAGCATAAAAGGTTGCACCAAGTTTGAAAGGAAGCATCACCGAAACTAACTTTTCATTTTGTTCTTTATTAGGAACTTGGAAAACTTGCGGTGAAAAAGTGATCATTTTCTTAGGTACTTCCGTATGAGCTGTAGAAATAAAATCTGAAACTGCCGGTGTAGCATATTTTTCAGCCAGATAAGTTTTTATTTTATTTAAATTATTGAAATCTCTTTTAATTATAGAAGTTAAGACTTGTAAAATATTGCCCTCATAATCATCATCACCAAAGTCTAGGCTTCTTAATAGTCTACTATGGCTTTCGATTATATCATAACAATCTAACGAGTAGCCGAAATCTAACCAATCCGATTTATTGAATTTATTTTCGATTTGATTTTTGATATCAATAATTTCTTTTCCGTTAATCTGATTCATTTTGATAATGGTGTTAATTACTTATTAAATTCGATACTATCTAATGGAGGGATGAGTTGATTTATTCCTCCATATATATCTAAATGCTTTTGGATCATTACACTTTTTTTGTAGAAGGCTTGTAAGTTGGGCTAATTCTTCAAAAATGTAGGCACGCCACTCCTCTAGTGGTAAATGTTCCATCATCATCTTGACCGCTTCTACAAAGCATTCATGGGCTTTTTCAAACTTGCCATAGTAAGATTCTATCCAAACTCGACTATGAAACGTTTCTACCCTCTACTTGCCGGTAAACGCTGTTGTGGTACTCAATGTCATGCCAATAGGATACGTTTTCATAGATCGTATGGATACCTTTTTCGAAAAAAGTATCAGCTTCAGTGAAATTGAGATAGGGAAATCTTTCAAAAAGCTTTGTTACTTCCTGGGTAATGTCCCGGCCTTTCAGGGTAAGCTCATTAGCGGTGAAAAAAATCATTACTGCGGCTGATTTGATGAGCAATCGAAAATGTTGTTATTATACTCTAGCTGGTTTGTAGCTTTTTAATAAAAATGGTCTTAAATATTGATCCATATGTCTTGTCACTTCAATCAAAAATAATAAATATGATTCTATTGTCGTCTCTGTAATCTGTTGGTTCTTATCCTCATGGATTACCGCATGTCTTCTGCTTAAAATTTCATTTATTTTATTTACGTCAAAGACTACATTATCAAAAATGTTTTTACCTTCTATTTGTTTAAATAAATCAGTAATTTCATTTAAGCCATTTTTTCCCATAGGAAATTTTGTGTTAAATGAAATTTTCCCATCAATAGTAGAGTTATCATCTAATATGGTTTGGTAAATGCCGACCTGATTTTGAACCGCTACTACTTTGTTCCTGTTGTAACTTTGTGGATTTTCGACTTCTTTATGAATAGGTTTTTTACTAACAGTTAGTGAAAAAGAATTCATCCTATAATAATCCGGCATACATGAAAGAGTTTTGCCTTTCTGTTTTAGGTCATAGTCAAATTCTTTAAGAATCGACTCTATGAAAACTTGAAATCTTGTAACAAGCAGAACTAAAGCTAATTTGAGAAACAAGTTTCGGTTGTTTTCATTTCCCTTTTTGTCTTCCTTAGAAGCGAATCTAAGTAAGGTTTTTATATTTCTTTGAGAAGAAATAAAATCCCTAGATGAATCAAATACCAAGCGCATCTTTAAAAATTTTCATCCAATAATTAATACGTAAATTAACAATTTCTCTATCTGAAGTACGCTGAGATATTGATCTCCTGAACTCTTCATTATCCTGTAATGAATCAGTTAAAAGTTTTCTTATAATATCAGCATTGGCTTCTAGAATTTCTTGATTTACTTCTGAAAAACTTAACAATATAAACTCAGCAATAGGCCGGTTTATTCTTGAATGATCTTGTAAAGGATCTCTAAAAGCAGTATTGGCGGAGAATACTACTAAAATCTTTTTAACTAAATCATCAAACTCAATTTTGTAATGTTTTACTTCTGATAAAGTTAATTTCTTTTTTGAATCCATATACTCATTCAAAAAATTAACCATTTTTCCGGTATAACTCTTAATTTCATAATTACCTTCCTCATTAATCTGAAGGTTTTCTTTGATGGCAAAATAGCGGATAGCAAATTCCACATCTTGATATCTATCATGAGGTTTTTTTAAATTTAAAATTTTCAAATAATCAGGATTTTTCGCTAAATTCTTCATTTCATTATTAAAATCACCTCTGTAAAGGCAATTACGCAATTCTTGATAATTTAACGATACGGCACCTTTATTAAGGCGCATAAAAATATCATATTTTATATCTGGATGGCTGTCTTTTTTTATTACGTTTATCCGTAATAGTCCATCGTTTAATAAATCTTTAGCTTTAGGAGGCAAATCTTTATATTTAAGTTTTTCTAGCTCTTTAAGAATCTCCAATCCTTTTAGTGGATATTCATTTTCATAAAAATTTTTTAAGGCGTTTAGCCTTTGCAAACCATCTATAACTAACCATTTGCCATTATCTTCTTCAGAAAAATACAGTGGTGGAATAGGCACATTCATTATTACACTTTCTATCAACTGAGATGCCCTATCCTCTTTCCAAACAAAATTTCTTTGGAATGGAACTTCGAGAATAATTTTGGGATGCTGCCCGGACATTAACTCAGATATAAATTGAACAGAATAATCATAGGAAGCGGTATTTAAATAACGTTTTTCCTTCGGTACATCTACGCCTAACTTGTCTTCAGAATCTTCAAATATATCCTTCATATTCGCTTTTTCTCTTATGTGTAGCATCTTAGTAATACTTTTAAATGTTAAGCTTTTAATTGAATAAATGAGTCAAAAAATCTTTAATTATTTGACTATCAGTTCAGCGTTGAAAGATCCCTTTGATACTTTTTAACTGGTGAGAAATCAAAAATAAGTTGAAATCTTTATGATCATTATAGGCTTCTGAGCAATCTTCCGCTTTATTTGGGAACTCACCTTCCAGCATTGTTTTGACCTTCTGGCCGGTCGCGTCATTATCCAGGTAAAGCGAGATCTTTGAGTAACTACCTGATTTAAGCAGCTCTTTAGTTCGCTCGTGAAAAGAAGCAGAATTCATTATCAGCGTGTCAGCCTGTACCAGTTCCTGAAACTTAGTTAAATCCGCCGTTTGATAATATGTTAGTGCTGATAGAAAATCTATAAAGCCCTCAAATACTGCGGCCTGTCCTTCCCTCCTACCCTTGATGAAGGTAACGCCTTTCTTACCTATTGAGCTTTTGAAGTAAGCGTTTCGTATTTCATATCCTTCAGCTTCATTGCGTATCCCTGCAGCAAAGTAGACCTTACCAGTTTCATTATTGAGATATTGAACTTCAACCAGGTACTTAGCCGCTATTATGGGATCTACAGCCCGTTTTTCAGTGAGATATTGAAGCAATGCCTTACCATTGAAAGAATCGACGCTGAGCGAGTTTACTTTGCGTAGAACGAGTGTTTCACTAGTGGCGGCTGGGGTAGTTGCTTGTGGGGGTGCTTTCGGTGCTGTGGGTGTAGAAAGTAGGCTTTGCTGATACGTGCCTGATAATCTTTCTAGATTGGCCAAGGCTCCTTTGATATCTGCACCGTAATAGCTCATGGCGAAATCTAAAACTGTACCGCCTGAATCCCCGAAATCCTTCCAGATCCATTTACCGCCCAAGAAGCTGGTATGGAAAGAAGCGTCCGCTTCATTCCTGAAGGGTGATTTATACCACAGCTCATTACCGCCTTTAAGGGTTCTAACTGGTTGATGGCCAAGCTTTGCCAAAATGTCAGGTAGGGATAGTTTTTTTGCCTGTTCTGAATTCATAAAACTATTTAACCTATAGACTATATTTTAGCAAATCTTTTTTCTTTTCAACAGCAATTAGGAAAATTTTTTTTT
>NZ_JBHUOM010000043.1:0-92874 GCF_042686045.1 Spirosoma flavum | reverse complement strand
AGCAACTAGGTATCCCCGTGCGCATGATTGTTCAATCCTGGCCCGTACGGGACATGGGGGTAAAGACAGAGATACCCTTTGCCGATTTAGCTGCTTCGGTCGAGCCGAAATAAGGCGCTAGGTGTGGGGCCAATGCCGTTAGAGCAGGGAGTGATTATTTAGCAGGTAACTCCAACGGCCAATCGCTACGATTGCGTGCAATGACAAAGTGGCCCTAAAATCGTCATGACTTAGCTGTTGCTATACAACCCTAACTCGGTTAACATACAATCAACTGTAGGACAATCATACTATCTCGTTGAAAGAGGATTATTTGAGAATTTAGTTTTTTAGATGTCTGTGAAGAATCTCATAACTTGGCTAGCTGTAAATTGATTCGACAACTTTATGGAAGACCCTAAGCGAATTGTGCAAGAAGGATATGATCAGTTGAGTAATCGCTACAGGACTCATTACGAACAGCTCAGTCCAGATCGATATAGCGACTGGTTAACGGCTTTAGCTATCCGCTTACCCGTTAAGGCCAGCATTCTCGAATTAGGCTGTGCAGACGGCATTCCAACAGCTCGTTTTCTAAGCCAGCAATTTGATTACCTAGGCGTTGATCTTTCGCCGGTTCAGATCCAGCAAGCTCGCATCAATGTTCCTCAAGCTCGCTTCGAGATCGCTGATATGGCCCGCCTTAGCTTCCCAGGTTGCTCTTTTGACGCTATAATTGCCTTGTACTCCCTGATTCATCTGCCTGTAGCAGAACAGCCTGATTTAATTAAAAACATCTATCAATGGCTTAGGCCAGGTGGCTACGTGCTGTGCACGGTAGGAGCGAGCGAATGGACTGGCACCGATTCCAATTGGAATCAATCGGGTGCGAGCATGTATTGGAGTCATACTGATGCGGCTACCTATCAATCATGGTTCATTGGAACAGGCTTTACTCTGCTTGAAAGTTACTTTGTGGCGGAGGGTAATGGCGGACACACTTACTTCTCGTTGATGAAGTAATAATATCACGTCAAACGCCCTATTCAAGACGCATATACGTGAAGATTGCTTCCTCTCAAGTAGGAGCATTTCATGAGAATTTGTAACCAGTGCCCGTCTAGCCTTGAGAGCATCAGTACTAAATGGCTAGCTTTTTTTCAGGACTTCCATGATGTGCTGCATGCAGTTGGTAAGTACTTCTAACTGCTGCTGAGGCAAATGCCCAACTAGGCTTTCGACTTGTTGATTAGAGGCGATGTCGAGTTGCTGGAAAACAGTTCTGCCTTTGGTACTTAGCGATAACAACGCGACCCGGCCATCGAGTGCTGAGGCTTGTCGCTGGACTAGACCGTCTTTTTCAAACTTTTTGAGAATGCGGCTTAGATAGCCTTTATCAATGCTCAGAACAGCAATAATATCCGAAGCCTGACACTGGCCTCTGGCAGAAATTTCAAACAGAATACGGCCCTCGGCCAGCGAGTACGAGCTACTAAGCAGATGGCTATCAAGCAGCCCTAGCAAATCGGTATATAAGCGGTTAAATGACCTGATTTGTTGAATCGCTTCGTTCGTCATCTTTTTGTAGATAAGCGTTAAGTGGCTGGCTCAACACCAAGATTCGTGTTGGACATGCCTTTCCGCAGTCAACGCGAATCTCGTACCAACCTGATTTTTGTGATTCCTTACCAGTCAAGTTGGCTAGCTCAGAAAAGCTAACAACCGCTACGGTGTCTTATTTAACCGAGTAATCTGGTTAGCGGCATTCTGATTGGTTGCATCCAGTTCCAGAGAACGTTTATAATGTTGAATGGCAGCCGCTTTGTTTCCAACAGTAGCGTACGCTTCGCCTAAGCTGTCGTAAGCGTTAGCACTTTGAGGATACAGCGCCACTGTCAATTTGAAAATGGCTAAGGCTTCCTGTGTTTTCTTTTCACTAGCTAAATAATAAGCCCAACCGTTCAGTTGATCCTCCTTCAAATGAAAAGACGCATTTTTCTGCTGTAAAGTTTTCGCAATTGGAATTGCATTCGCAAAGCCCTTCTTGAGTAATTCGGTCCGTAGTGTTTTCAGCGAGGATGAGAGTCCAAAACCGTTGGCCTTGTGCATATCGGGCATGTAGTAGCCCGCGATTTCATCAATAAACCATTCTGGATTGGCCCCCTGAAGATTGGTCAATACCACGATCGACAAATCGTCTTGGGGATAAACAAACAATGAGGAACGAAAGCCACCCACGGGGGCAACGGCAGGGTGTTCCTCTCTGGTTACTGTTGGCCACCCTAGCGCGTACCCATTAGTCAGCTCATTGAACCCACCCACTTGGCCATTGGCCAATCGAGCCGGTGTCCAGAGGGCTTCTACGCTTTCTTTCTTCTTAAGCAGCTTACCCGACTGTAAGGCAATCAGCCAATGAGCCATATCTTGAGCCGTGGATAGAATACCCGCAGCGGTCCGAAAAAAGACCGGGAATTCAATAAAAGCAACGCCAAGTGGGTCTTTCTCGTCGCGAGATAGCCATTTTCCATTTATATTTTTTACTCGGGTATACCCACCAGCACTATTAGGAATGACATCGCCTGAATCACCAAATCGAGTCAAGTTCATCCCAACCACTTTAAATTGATTATCCTCAATAAACTGGGTGAAGGGTACACCGCTCAAGCGATGAATGATTTTGCCTAAAATAACATAGCCGGTCTGATTGTAGCTAAAGCGCTCACCGGGCTTAAATTCAATCGGTAAGGCTTTTACTTCTGTCCAAGCGGTTTGCTCTTGCCCCTGCCCAAGCACATGTTCATACTGATCAATAATATTAGGAAGACCGGATGTGTTGGTCAGCAGTTGTTTAATAGTCAGGCTTTGCCAAGCGGTTGGCAAGCTATCCATGTATTGACCGATCGGGTCATCAATGCGCAGTTTCTCTTGCTCCGCCAGTTGCATAATAGCTACCCCAACGAAGGCCTTAGTCATGGAATTGATGGAGAACACACTTTGATTAGTGGTCTTTATTTGGTACTCGACATTGGCCAACCCATAGGCGCTCAACTGATCAATATGGCCGTTTCGAATAATGGCGAGTTGAAGGCCAGGAATGTGTCCATCCCGCATTTGTTGATTGATAAAGGCATCGATGCTGTCTTTTCGAGATTGGGCGACGCCAATTAAGGTTGTGCTGACTACGAGCGCGATGCAGAGCCAAGCCGCTTGGATGCGCATGAGAAAAGGGAACATTTGATTCTGTGATTTAGATACTTGTCAATTGCCAATGGCTTCGGTAATCGAAGCCATCACCCTACTTGCCCGTTAAAATGAAGACTTTCGACAAGACAAAGCAAGGCAATAAAGTTGACTTTGTCAACTTTATTGCCTTGAGTTATTGATTCATGAAACGTCTGATTCCGCCCCGGTTTAGTGCGTTGAGTGGTGCTGATTAAAGTTAAAGCCTTAGTCGATACGCTATTGGCGTCACGAGTTGGCGGTGTATTTGCAAGCTTTCATTAACTGAATCTGCCGAATCCTGGTTGGAATGTAAGTAGGTATCTTTACGGAAAGGTCGATTGAACCGTTCACTGTACGCGTTTCAAGTAATAGGTCGATCGCTATAAACATGAGCCGTGATTGCATGCTCGCCAAATATTGATATTTTTATTATTTTATTTGGTTAGCCATCTGTAAACAGCTCAAAAAACGCCCGTTTTTCCGTAACAGTGCTTACTCTCGTCTGTGTTCATTTCCTGCTACTTCAGATAATCTCAAATTGCCATCTCACAAATCAACGTATCATTTTCGCAGTAGGAGTTGAGTTTGTGCGACACTGATTGAATGCTAATCCTCTAGGCTACCTATTTATAGAAATGCATAGAGTCTGATTTAACGGGCAAGTCACTCCATTTGACATCTACCTATCTTTTTAACGCTGCGCGAATTGACTATTGAATTCTATCAGAAATGTACTATTTCGTTTATTTCAATTTTTGGAGTGACGTTGCTAACGAGTCGTCAATAAGTACAATTTCAGAATTCTACGATTTCGTTCACGAAAACGCTCGATTCAATATTTTATATCTGTTGAGCTTTCTCTATCTCATTGGTTCGACCGATGGCGTTTTTTCGTCTCTATTAGATATGTCTTACCTTTACAAATATGGAAAATGTGTCCGACCAACTACCTCTACAACCTGATCTGATTGCGGTTCAGAAACAGCGTGTTGAGGCTGCCAGTGAGTTTCTAAGCATCTGTGACCGTCTCGCTACGGGCTACGACAGCGGGTATTATTGGGAGGATGTGCAACGGGCCCTACGGATTGCCGCTGGCCTGGAAAAATGGCCTGATTAATCTCCTACTTTCCGTTCATCCAACATATAGTTTAACGAAACATCTCCCCCAGACCATTTCAAACAGTACATCATCGCTGATTAAATGCTTCCCAATGGCATTATAAATGCTATACCCTCAAACCCAGTTTTATACTCTAAATTTGCCCTTAATTAGATTATAGACTTTGAAACTAAGTAAATGAAAGCCATCAATATCCATTTTTTTTTCCCTAACGAAAATAGTCAGGCCAAACCTAAAACGGAAAAAGCAGCTAAGCCTGCTAAAGTTGTGTTGACCGGTTATATTTCTTCCGCTGGTAAACTGGTGTTACCAGCCAAAACAGTGGCTTCTATAGGTGTTAATCTTGATACGACACTCTTTAAAGTGGGTATGGACGAAGACAAACGAAAAGCTAAATCGCTTTACCTGATTCCGGCCAGTGGTTCTAAGGAAACCTTTACGTTCGAGAAAGCGGCCAAAAGCTACTCGTTGACTCTTCCCTTTATTCTAAAAAAGTGTGGCGTTGATTTTTCGAAAACTAAATATGACTTTACCATCCATCTGTTCGAGTATGAAGGTGCCACGGCCTTTGAGCTACGGCTGGCTCCTCAGGAAGCTGCGGAGAAAGTACCATACGCCGGAAAGCCACGCGGCCGTAAGCCAAAACAGAACGAAGCGGCCGACTAACGTTAATTAGCCCTGTCGAGTCAGGGCTTTTTTCATGCTTAGTAATTTTAGTCCTTCTATCGTTTTGCTTTTTATTTCCCCGCCGTTCAATTTGAGTCTGAGTAAGTCCACCCGATCAGGCTGGCCATTGTAACTCAAATGCATGAATAAGGTACTTTTGAGGTGTCTGTCAGGTTGGCAGTCTTTTTGGTGATCCAATCGTGGTGGAAAAGTGATTTTATCATCTTGCCACATATCTTAAACGCCCGTTCAAGATATGTGGCAAGATGATAAAATCACCTATTTTGTAACTATTATGCACTATATCGCTTACTATAGGGTATCAACCCAAAAACAAGGTCGTTCCGGCTTGGGTCTGGACGATCAACGGGAAATGGTCAAACGGTTTCTACGGGAAGGAGAAACGCTGGTCGAGGAGTTTACCGAAATCGAAAGCGGCCGCAAGAAAGATCGGCCCCAACTGCAAGCCGCCATCGGTGCCGCTCGTCAGCACCGCGCCCGGCTGCTGATCGCCAAGCTGGACCGGCTCAGCCGCAACGCTTCGTTTGTGATGCTGCTGAGAGATTCTGAAATTGATTTTGTGGCTTGCGACTTGCCCGACGCTAATACATTAACTATTGGCATCATGGCATCCTTTGCCCAACATGAAGCCGAGCAAATTTCTAAACGAACCAGGGCCGCACTCGCACAAAAGAAAAGTCGAGGGTTTCAATTAGGCAAACCAGAGAACTTAACCGACGATAGCCGAAAAAAAGCCATATCCGCCATTATTGAAAATGCCCGCAACCATCCGGCCAACAAACAGGCTAACGAACTAATCCGCTTATATCAACACGATCAGCTAACGACCAGAGGTATCGCAGAAAAGTTAAATCAACATGGTTTTCGTACCAGAAATGGCAAACTCTTTATGTCGGAAACCGTAAGAAGATTTCAAAAGAACAGTGGAAAAAAAAGGGATAAATAATGTTATATTTTGCTATTTCACGTGAAAAATGTTGTGTAATATGAAATAAATCATCATGTATAATTCATAATCAATTAGTTGAAACAGTTATGGACGCCTATTTGATTGATCCCGCAGCCCGTACCATTTCAGAAGTTAATATGGACTTTTCCTTACAAAGCATTTACAGCCTACTAGGTTGCAGATTGATTTCTACCGTAGCCAGTCAACCCAACGGTGATCTTATGTTTGTAGATGATAATGTTGCTGATGATGAACACGAAGCATTTCGGTTTGGGTCATGGGAAATCTACAGCAAAGCCCTAGTTGTAGGAAGCGCTAGTGAAGGGGAGAGCATAAGCCCTAAAACGCCTATTCAATTTTTCAATGCTCAAGTTTATTGGTTGAGGCTGAAAACTTTCAAACCAACTGTTGCCATATGGCCCTTTTTAATCGATGTATTTGAAAATTGGCCTGCCATCAGTATACAAAAAACCTGGATTGGCGGGCAACTTTTCCGCCTCGTAAAATGGTTTAATTAATTACACATTTCTAATTAGAAATGTGTAATTGAAAGTGCATTAACTTTATATTTTATGATTTCGAATATCTATTCTCCCTGCAGATTTAGTAATTAAATCACTTAAACATTAATTTACTGAAAAGGGGATAAACTGGTATACAACTGGTTTTTGGGTCAAACATAATCATACATTTTCATTTGATTATAAAAGAAAGCGGACGTTTGTACATGACCCGAAAAACACCAATTTTTCCACTCTATTTACCTTTTAATAACTTATCATTGATATTTATCAAACATATAAATAATTTTAGAGTGATAGTTATATTATTAGTATAACCTTATTTAAATGCAAATATTGTGGGAAATTTAGTAGAAACATAAGTGGTACGGTGTTACAGAGGTCATTATGACACGGTTGAGGACATTACGGAGAATCACAATTGCGAAGAATGTGATGCACAATCAGTTGACGATGGAAAGGCTGAGGTTGTATGTCCTAAAGTACACGCTAGCGTAGTCGGGGGAGTCACTACATCGCACATATGTCCAATTCGTGGACTCGAATGGCTACGATAGTATGACTTTACAGATTCAATTGACATTTATTGTTAGTGAAAATACTATAACTGCCCTACTCTACAGGTGCTCGCCTATAAAAGATGCTTTTATGAATTAGCATGAATATAGTTATACCCGCTTAGTCATTTATTAGTATCGCTTTCTGTCTTTAGATCATGAACGGAGAATTTAAAGGCAGATTTTGAGGAATAAACTTGCTAAATCATTAGTTTAAGAAACTTATCAGTCGCATTAGTGACCTTAATCTTCAAACGGTTTTATTTATTCAAGTTATTATATTACCTAAAATAATCCTATGAATCAGCGTCCTCAAATTTTTTTAACAAAGAAATGTTGACCCCTAATCAGTAATAAACTATACTATTATTATGAGTAAATATTCCATATTGAATCAGTTGATTAAGCTAATTTTAATAATATCCATTTTAGCCTATCAACCGTTAAAAGCAGATGCTCAAGGGCTGTTTGGACTATTCAAAAATTTATTTAAAAGTAGTAGCCGTGCTTTTGAAGAACATGTTGCTGTAAATGGGATTCGGTCGGAGATTCGGTCGGAGATAAAATATGGGGTAGAGTATGAAAATAGCTTGGATCGCATAACTCATCCCAGACCATCTGGAGTAAACTACGAGTCAATTTACGGCCCCTATCACGGAAGCGATCCTAACAATATTAGCCTATCAAATGGTTACATTGACCATTACAAGTCAGCAAAACGTAATTCCTTAGACGGGAATAATAGGGATTGGATTACTGTTCATCTACGTTCTTTAGAAGATCTTAATCATTTAGAATACAAACGAAAAAAGGCGCCCGAAGTTAAATTAAGTACTCATATTGTTGTAACTAAATCTGAGGTAGTAAGAGCTAAGTATAAAAGTGTATTTAATACTGACAACGTTATTTTTGTTGACCCTAAAGTTACTTTATATGAACCGGAGGCACGAAACGCCCTCAAGGAAATAAAATTTGGTGATTTATTTTTTACAGGGATAGGTGATCCCTATTTTATAAGAAGAGAAACGCTGGCGAATACAGTTGATGAGCTTAAAAAGCATTTTAATAATATGTCTGATCCGCTATTGTCACAAGCAATGTATGCAATAGATCCAGATGACTTTTATAGCAAGAGCCTAATGTGTGTTTTTAAAGTTGAAAATAACCGTTTTATAGGTGAAGTTATACCAATGATACATACTTCTAGTCTCTCTTCCATAGGATCAAATAAGGTAAATGCGTCAAATCAGGTAACCGACGAATTTAAAAACTGGCTCGTAAAATCACGGAAGAAACGCTCGATACTATATTATATCGGCAATAGTGAAACTAGCAATGCAGCTCAGGTGAAAGAGTTAACAAATAGATATAATATCACAGTTATTAACCGGACAGAGTCTGTCGATGACTTTCCTTCTATAAATCAATCTTTAGACCGGATTTTATCATTATGCAAGCAAAAGCTGTCATTCGATAATATAACTTCGTTAGATGGTATACCAGTAAGCGAAAAGGGTCAAAAATTACAATCAATGGAATCTATCCCTATAGAAACCATTAGAGCTTTACGAAATAAGGTAGAAGAAACCTTAATGAAATCAGCAAAAACTATTACGACAAAGGAGCAACTTATTCATGAATTGACAAATGGAACGACTCACATCTTGTTGATCATAGCACATTGTGATGAGAAAAATATTTACTTTGGTTCGTCCTATGTAAGCTTAGAAGAATTGAGTAAAATGCCTAAGCAAGAAGGAGTACGTCCTCCACGAGCGGCCATATTATTAAGTTGTAACACGGGTAAACTCTATAAAGAAAACCTTATCCCGTTAAAACTCTTTCAGGAAAAGATTAACTCATTGGGTCGACTACTTGTACAAAAAAACTTTGTTGATTTCTCGATGGCTCCACGAGATATTATTGACGGTCGAGAGGTATTATCAATAACCAAGAATCTACAAAATTATCCTATTGGCAAACTTTCTAATCGTGTGGAGACTTTATTAGGGCCTAGAGACAAAAAAATGATTGATTCATTTAAGGATACAGACTTAAGGAAAAGATTTTACAACATAGCAAATCGATAACTACCTCTTATATGTTCGATTATATAGCCGATTTTGGTTTCAAGCCACCTCTTAGTTACTCACCAGACCATCAGGAATATGATGAAGTGAAGTTTGGTCCACAAAATAATAATAAAAAGGTTATGTGGACAGTTCTAATCTATCTGTTACTTGCACTGGGCTTGTTTGCACGACCTTTAGTAGTTTCTTTCAATAATGTGGGGGTCGGATTGAAGTTAACTACTCTACGTTGGGATGTTTTAATCACTTCCTTAATTGTCGCACTCGCTATGCTGTCGCCTGTACTGAAAGCAATAAGCCGAGTCCAACGAGGTCAATTATCTTGGCAACATTGCTTAACGGCCTTTTCTATCGGCTTTTTCAGCGATATAACATTCAAGTTTATTCTTGACCATTTTTCCACTTTATTCAAGTAGTAGTTAGTATAGATGGTCATACAGCACTAAAAATTAGTCTTAAATTTGGCCTGTAAGAATTTTTTATTGAGATTCTTAAATTAGGCATAATGGGCATATCTAAAAAATCGAACCAACTTCGTCACCACCTATTCAGACGTTCAGCAAGCTAGTATCACCAGCGAATACGCGAATCTGACCGGCTCAAAAGCGTTCCTTTTGGGTATAAGTCAAAAATGGCTTCCGAGTCATTAGAAACCGCTACAACTCTGTCTCCTAAACTCGTTCGTACCTGTTTTCAACATATCAGTTGCTTGTATTGGCTAAGAATCGAATACAACCCACCAAAATAGACATCAAGTTATCGAGGTCGAGCCGTGACAAATTTGATGCCTTTTTTTGGATGCACCCATATTCTACTTACTCATTCACCTTTTTGAACTCATATGTATCGTGGTCAACGAAATCAGTACCCTTAATTTCTAGGCTTTCTACTTGGTTGTTAGCTTTTAAAAACGACACCGGAAAAATCCCGAATCTTGGATTGGAAAACGTTAACCGAAATTCTTCCCCATCCATGTAGTCTAGTTGAGCAATGAGGTTTTGATGGTGTTCAAAATGAATGGTCAGCCCTGATCTTCCCTTTACCGTATCGAGTGCAACTGACAACGTACCGTACAACTCATTTCTGTATGTCCCGCAGTAAGCCAGTAAGGGAATTTTAGGTTTTAATTTCTGTTCGACACGTTGAGCCAACCCCTTAATTTCATCTCTGCTCTTTTGATCTTTTATTTTGGCACGGTTCAAATAGTAATTGTGACGGTTGGTATAAGCCACGTTCAAGTAAGCATCGAGAATTTGAAAACGTAGTGCTTCATGAAAGTTACTATTGTCTTGATTGGTCAGGACGACAATGCCTAAATTTTTTTCTGGAACTAATGTAGTGGTGCTTTTAAAACCGGAGCAGGCTCCCGCATGGGCATAGACGTAGTATCCCGCGTAGTCAAAAAGGCCAGTACCTAAGCAATAAAATTGATAAGAAAGTGGGAACGCCTTCATTTTGTCCGTGCTGGCAAGTGTATTGGCGACACGGGTTTTCTCTAACACGGCCCATGGAAGAATACGTTTGCCGTCAAAGCGACCACTGTCAAGCTGCATCATCATCCAGTGGGACATATCACTGACGCTGGATAGCATACCGGTAGCGGGTCCTAAATTGTCGAGATTGTCGAAGGGCAACTTTACAAGTTTACTGTCTGCACTACAGCAGGTAGTATAGGGCAAGGCTATATTAGAACGCTTATCGGCTCCCGCTGAAAGCATGAATGTTCGATTCATGTTCAAGGGTTTCAATATTGAGCTTTCGGTAAAGGTCTCCCAGCTCATGCCACTAACTTTAGGGATTATCTCAGAGGCTACTACGTATCCCTGGTTTGAATAGCCGAAATCCTGACGAAACTGATTTGGTGCTGCTAATAAACGCATTCGACTCAATACGTCCTTACGCATTAAATCGGTATCCCAAAACATGAAATCTCCCTGAAAGTTTTTTGTCCCTATACGATGGGATAGCAAATCCCTAACAGTGACCAATTGAGTAGTAGACGCATCCGATAACCGAAAGTCAGGTAGATATTTTGTGACCTTATCATCCAGTGAAAGTTTTCCGCGCTCATCTAATAGGGCTAGGTCTGTGCCTGTAAATAATTTAGTGTTGGAAGCAATGAAAAACAGGGTGTTTTCATCTACCCGGCTGTCTTTGCCTGCCTCTAAAACGCCAAATCCCTGACTGACAACTACCTTACCATCTTTGACAATCGCAACGGCCATGCCTGGTATTTGCCAGTCTGCCATGCCTCTTTTAATATATGCCTGCAAGCTGTCAGAGACGAAAATGGGCGTTTGAGCCAAGCCAGATAAATAACTGTGCGTCAAAAAGAAGAGTAGAAACCAATGCTTTTTATTCATATAGATAACCAGTGTGCAAGCAAATTACGCGTGTTGGTTTATGACTAATTTTTAGTATCTCCCCCTAGCCTTTCCTGCTCTGTATCTGAACCAAATGACCGCTCCTTAAGCGTTTTAGCTTTGGCGTTTCCAAAGCGATAGGTGTAGGTAAGTAATACACGTTGACTTTCGTATTTGTGATGGAAGATAATAGTTGTATTCAGATAGTTTCCATAATTGGTAATCAGTAACGAGTGAAAAATATCTGATGCCGCTACTTTAATGGTTGCTCTTGGCCCAAGTGGGTGTTGAACGCCTAAGTCTAAGAACCATATCGGGTCATAAAGCATGTAACCAACAACAGCTCTGGTACGGTAGGTGAGGTTGACATTAGCCGACCAGATTTTACCCTTAATCGTGTTACTCAGCCGGAAGATGGCCGTTGATTGTCTAGTCGAGATCGGCACATCTTTGAACGTAGAATAGAACTCAGAGTTGGTCCCGGTTATAGATGCCAGTAGTTGCCAGCTTGGCGTTAGCTCAATAGGGACAGAATACGTAGCCGCAATTCGTTTTTCCCAATCAAAGTTGATTTTATAATTAAGGGTTGTTGCTGAACTTGAGTCAACCCGGTAAATAATCTCCGCAATACGGTTCTTACTGTAGCTATACACTACTGTTAAATTCATCCGTTTGGGGGTTGAATAGGTAGCCTGAACCGTTGTTGTGAGCTGAGGCAGTAGTAGCGGGTTTCCCGAATAGAGGGTTAACGGATCATAAAAAATATAGGCTGGATTTAACAAATCGAAAGCCGGACGAATTATACGCCGATTGAACGATGCGCTATATTGGTACTTCTTAGCTGTTGTGTGCTGAAGGTTCAAGGAAGGGAATAGATTCGTATAATCCCGGTTAATTACGGTTGATGGTCCAGACTGACCACGGTAGTAGGTGTGTTCAAGCCGTAAACCTGCTTGTAAAGACCAATGCGCCCAGGCGTAGTTAAAATTGCTATAAGCTGAAGATGTTTGTTCTTTATACCGATACGATTTTGATAGCAAAGGTTCTAACTGAGAAAATGCCGGTGAATACTGCTCAGTAGTTGGCAGATTACTCATTGTAATGGAACTGTATTTTACGCCTGTTTGAAATTGGCCCTTTGTCAGAATTAGTGTCGAAAAGTCAATCTTAGCCGTTTTAATCGTTACTGAATTGGGATACCTAACACGTACATATTCAGTGGCTCGAACGTCAGGTAGGTTTTGAGTAAAATTGGCTGATGAACGTGCGTTATTCGTGTACTGAGCAAAATCTATATCCGCTGACAAATTGGTTTGAGGATTGCTAAACTCCTTTCTCGCGTTTAGGTTGACGGCAAAATTTGAAATACTCGATTTGAGTTGAGTAACAGCGTCAACTTGTGTTACAGGCGCATTCTTGGAAGCTAACTGATAGTGAATAGATGAGGTAGGATTATCAGTTTCAGCGGTTTGTGAAGCTTGTATAACCGTACCGATTGACGCAGACTTTGCCATGTTCCAATTCCAACTAGTTCGTACTAAGTGACTAACATAGTCGATTCTATTAAACTCTTGACTACGCGAAAAGCCTTGTTCATTTTGGCGTACATCGGTAAGTTGCTGTTCTGATCGCCAACTAAAGTAGGTAGGTCGGTAGTTAGGCGCATACAAAAATGAACCCTGAATTTTCTTAGTCTGGAGTGACAAGCTTAGAGAAGCATTACTTTTTAAATAGCGCCCTATACCAGCGGTAAGGCTCAATTCACCGTTAAGGCCATTTAAGTCAAGCCCCTTTGTGAAGATCAAGATGACCCCGCTACTACCGGCATCATACTGAGCCGGTGGATTAGTTAAAATTTCAATTCGGGAGATCGAGCTAGAGGGCAGGTTTTGTAGGTACGTGATTACCTCATCGGCTGACTTATACAATTGCCGGCCATTCTGATAAACGATCAAGCCTGATTTTCCGTCAATTCCGGCAGATTTGGTAATTGGGTCAACTGTTACTCGTGGAGCCAAACTAAGGGCATCGAGCGCATAACCGCCCGCAAAGACTGGATTCGATTCAATATTAAGAACAAGCCGGTCGCTGAGTACGTCAAAAATAGGCCGTTTCTCTTTAACCGAAACCTCATTTAATTTGATTTCAGCAGGTTCTAACGTGAAGTTTAGCGTAGCATTTTGAAGCGAATCAGATAAACTCACCGAATGACTCGTCTTTTGTTGGCCAAGATGTGATACCTGGATTACGTATTGACTAGTAGCCAGATCTCTCAGTATGTAATGGCCTGTCGAATCGGTGAGGGCTGTTTTTGCATAACTCGAATCAGATCGTAAAGCCGCTACCAAAGCGGCTACAATTGGTTGACCCTCTAGGGATCGAACTTGCCCGGACAATGAATAAGATTTCTTAACTTGGGTTGTGTTATCTGGACTACTTACCTGAGCGGAGCAGACGGAAAGAAGCCCTATAAAAAAGAAAGAAAAGAAGCTGTACCAGCCAGTAAGTAACTTATTTGCCGTTTTTTTTCTCATGCCAATTATGCCCGTATTGAATACCGAATTTACCAAACAAAATTGGAATGGTGACGAGTCATTGTTTAATCTGCCGCCCCGCAGAGTCACCCCAGGTCGAATTAGCCTACACATTCTGTTTTGGGCGTTTGATTCATTTGAGGCTTATATTGCCCTTAACCGAGTACTTCGGGTTGATCCGAAGACGCCGCCAAATCCTGATCTATTCTGGTTGATGTATTTAACCCACTTAGGAACAACATTTATCCTTTTTTACACGTATGGCTACCTCGTCGTTCCTTCGTTGATGAAACTGCTTGTTAACCACCGCGCTACCAATCGGATTATATGGCGAAGGCTACTATTTGTCGCTGTTTCCAGCGTTGCGATTTTCGTTGCGTTCAATATATACGACTACTATTTATTTACCTACGCTACATCGCATTACTTACCAGCACCCGCTTACATGAAACGTAACAATGACGTTTTACTAGCCGCTGGTCCAATAGGCGTTCTAACGGGCTATACCGTCTTAAGCTTTCTTTGGGCTTATAATGTATCCTATCTGATGTTACCGCTTCTTCTCCGCATCATTCGGGAAGCTATCTCCTGGGGCGTAGAAAGTGTAAAGCAAAAGGGAGAAATCGTTAAGCAACAAGAAGAAATTGTTAGACAGAAGGAGCAGAATCAAGCGTTGATGCGGAATCAACTTCAACTTCTAAAGACCCAAATTAACCCACATTTCCTATTCAATGTCTTCAATTCATTACTGGCTTTAGTTCAGCGCACAAATCAGGAAGCAGCTAGTTTATTAAGAAAACTATCCGAACTGCTACACTATACCTTGTATGATACAGACAAGGAATTTGCACCCTTAGATGGTGAATTGCAGTTCCTTAAAAACTATGTCGAGATAGAGAAGACACGACATTTTAACCCTGATCGGATTCGTTTCAGCCAATCGGGTGATGCTCAACATTTCTTAGTTCCTCCTCTCTTACTCGTAACCTTCATTGAGAATGCGTTTAAGCATGGTTTACACAATAGTTTTGAAGAAGGGTGGGTTGAGATTGATTTATCAATAAAGGAGTCTAACCAAACCCTACACATAGCAATAGCTAACAGTTTGGCTAAAGAAAATGAATCAGAAGTTCGAGTTGGCGGTATTGGCTTAGAGAATGCTCGTAATCGCCTGGACCTACTATTTAATCCCAATGATTACAAGCTTACGATTCAGGAAACCCCGCAAGCGTATAGAGTTTTACTGACTATTCCCCTAAAACATTCTCTTTCGTATGAGTACCAAAATTAGGTGTCTGATTATAGATGATGAGCCTTTATCACAAGATTTATTAATTGAATACGTTGAGCGTACACCTGTTCTCGAACTGGCTGGAACGGCCAATAATGGGCAACAGGCACTGTTAAAGTGCCAATCATTACAACCTGAACTACTATTACTTGATATTCGGATGCCCCGGTTAAGTGGCTTTGAATTTCTGGATTTATTACCTAAACCAACGCCATTAGTCGTAATCACATCGGCCTACAGGGAATACGCGTTGAAAGGCTACGAACATGCCGTAGTTGATTTTTTAGAGAAGCCTATTTTCCCAGATAGATTTGGTTTAGCCATTCAACGGGTCGAGGAGCGGCTTGAACACAGTCGCTGGAAGCAGGTAAATAATAACCCTGGAGAGGGTAGCGATACAGGATTAGGCCATAAAATGCTTACTGTGCGGGTTGATCGCAATCAAGTTAACCTACCGCTTGACACTATAAATTTTATTGAGTCCTTAGACAATTATGTGAAGATACACTTAACAGGCCAACCCGCTAAGACATTGGTTTCTAAGGTAACGGTATCTCAGTTAGATAATAAACTACCTCAACATGACTTCTTACGCATCAATCGGAAGTATATCGTTCGTATCGATCAGATCAATGTATTTACGTCTAACTCGATAAAGCTTTTTACGGGCGATGAATTACCAATAGGTACTACATTTCGGGACGCTGTGCGGCAGGCACTCAACGATAGAGGTGTCAACTAACAGATCCACTGGCCTTTCAATCTGACGTTCACCCACAGAATAACACCATTCACCCCCTCACCAACTTTGTAAACCTATTAACCAACTTTTCCTGATGTAGAAAATAAATAGTTCGCATCTTGCCAGAAAAAATATACTATGAAAGAGACAAAGACAAAAACCCGCTTTCACGTCTGTAAAAGACAGATTTCTGACCGTCAGAAGAATAACACAACACCTACAGGTAAAGGCGTATCGGGTACGACAATAGACATGACGATCTTTATTTAACGGTCGTTATTGCTTTTTGGGGACTTTATTCGCTTTTTTGTAGGTAAACAAAACCAACTATGAACATGAAAATATCAAATCGATTTAAGACCTACACCAAGCAAACTGTAAAGTCAAGAATGACAACGCCTACCCCTACTCTAAATTCCCGTGGTACAGTGGATTGTGGTGGCACAGGTGGGACAATTGTATCAACAGTAGGTAATTAGTAACATAGCTGTATTGACTTATCTCTTGGGAAAACACCCCGCTCACTGACTTGAGCGGGGTGTTTTCTTTCCTGTTACTGTTTTCAAATGAAGTCTCCATTCGATCATCATTCCTTTTTTGTCGTCAGATTACCTTACCGGCCAATAAACGATCTTATTGACCGGATCTACAGTTACAAAAGAGATTCACCGGGAAGCTATACCGCTCTATTACAATCCTTACTGGAACAGCATTGGTTTGAAGAAGCTCTATTTCTAGCTTCTCCTAGCTTACATGCCACTTGGCAAATCGAAAAAAGCAAAACCGGAGAATTAGAACCCCCTTTAGCCGATACTTTATGGCGGTACGTATTCCGTTCGTATGGCCGAGCTACACCCTATGGCCTTTTTGCTGGTTTGGGTGCCGGAACGATTGGTTCTGAAAGACAAATTGAGTTTGACAATCATTCGTGGCAAACGGCCAGCCGACCGGATTCGGCTACGCTTGCAACCGTCAGTCATACGTTAGCCCAGGGCAAAGTTGTTCGTTCCGGGCTTCATTACAGGCTTAATAATAGCCTATATGAAGTAATAGACCAGTTTAGGTTTTCTGAACGAAGCGGGACACCCCTCAAATCTAAAATCGTTTTATCGTCGATAACTAGTACGCCCGATCTAAGAAAGCTGGTTAAACTGCTTCGTCAGAAAGGACAACTGGACTACGCGACATTAACAAATCTGTATGGGAGTGATCTTCAGGAGGAGGTTGCTGAGTACATAAATGCGTTAATTGACGATCAGTTTCTGATTAGTAATCTGTCGATACCTGTTACTGGTATAGATATGTGTACGTATCTGTTAGATCAGCTTAACAGTTTGCCCTTTGAGCTACCTATTACGACAGTGCTTCAAGCTGCACAAACCAATTTAGGTCAGTCACCAATTGATAAGGAAAAACTCTTTCAAGCGCAGAGCCTATTACAGCAAGTAATAAGCCAGTTAAACTTACCTGTTAATCCGTCTGATTCATTAGTTCAAACGGACTTATTTCTTCGTCCAACGCGATTACAGCTAGATAAACCGACTATTTTTCAGATTGCAAATCAATTTAATCAGGTGTTACCGCTGCTGCTTTTTAAACACAACTCACCACTTCAGGACTTTTGTACGCGATTTAAAGAACGATTTGATAAGCAAGAAGTCGATTTATTAACAGCTCTCGACCCTGAAATAGGTATTGGATTTACGAATGATACCCTGTCTAGTCACCCTATCTTAGCTGATCTGCCTTTTGCTTCTAAGTCGGTTACTGGTATGGTAACAGATTCACTTGAACCTTTGCGAGAAATACTTTACAGTCGTTTTTTGTTAGGTGGCCGCCAAGAGGTAGTAATAACACAGGATGACATTAATCTACTATTGAAAGGTCAGCCACACTTGCGAGTATCTACGCCCCCTTCCTGGTACTTACACGGAGAACTCTTTGAGCCATTATTATCATGCAATAGCATTGAGCCAAGTGCTTCTGCATACCCCGACGGATGGCGTTTTGTCTTAAATTCTACATCAGGTGGTTCTTCTGCTTTCTTTTTTGGCCGGTTTTGTCATGGTGATGAAACGCTTAGAGAAGCTGTTAAAACTATGTGTGCATGGGAGCAAACGCAATACCCAGAAGATTTACTAGCGGAAATTGTTCATTGGCCGGTCAACCCACGACGAGCGGGAAACGTTGTCAGTAGACCCGTTTTACGCCCCTACGAGATTCCATATCTTACACCGG
The DNA here is from genome assembly GCF_042686045.1 of Spirosoma flavum. Lineage (NCBI taxonomy): Bacteria > Pseudomonadati > Bacteroidota > Cytophagia > Cytophagales > Cytophagaceae > Spirosoma > Spirosoma flavum. The sequence continues at coordinate 74,581 of NZ_JBHUOM010000043.1, read as the reverse complement.
AAGGCGTTACTAGTGAACAAACAATTCTATTGTCTGACCTGCTGGTTTCGGTTACGGATGCTGGTGAAGTGGTTCTGCGCAGTAAAAAAACAAACCAACGGGTACGACCTCAACTAAGTAGCGCACATAATCCCGCACTTGGAGATGAGGTTTATCAATTTTTGGTCTACGTGCATCTGGCCGAGAATCACCCGTTTGGCTGGTCATGGAGAACATTAAGCCAATTGCCTTCTCTACCTCGTCTAGTTTATCAAAATCTAGTTATTAGCCCTGCACAATGGATAATTAGAAAAGAATCTATACCATCTAATCAGGTAATAACAGCAGCTAGTTTGCGTAAGCTCTATAGCTTACCTCGTTATGTCCAACTGGTAGAGGGGGATAATAAATTACTACTTGATCTTGAGTTCGAACCGGCTCAAAAAGTGCTTGTAGATGAGGTTGCCAAGCAAGAGAAGGTATTATTGAAAGAGTGGCTTGGCGAGTTCTACCAACCCTGGCTATGTTACAACGGTAAGCAGTATAACTCTGAATTAGTTATTCCCTTAAAAACTATCGATAATCAACAGGCACCGGTGAGGGAGAGCACTTACTCAGTTATACCAAGTAAACCCAGAGAAACAAGTATTCAACGCCATTTCTCACCCGGCCAGGATTGGTTGTACTTCAAAGTATATCTTCATGAGCAAGTATCTGATCAATTCTTAGCGACTGTATTTCAATCCCTTACCCAACAAGCTTTAAAAAAAGGATGGTGTACGAATATGTTCTTCGTTCGGTATGCCGACCCCGAAAATCATCTTCGTATCCGGTTCAAAACTGTGCATAAGAAAGACGGTAAGTTGCTTGAGTTAGCTCATAAAGCGTTTCTGCCTTATGTTGAATCAGGGTTAATAAACCGGATACAGCTTGACACCTATCAGCGTGAACTTGAGCGGTATGAGCCTGATCTAATTGAGTTCAGTGAAGCTATATTTTGCGCTGACAGTCAATTGTTTATAAACTGGCTTACCCAGGCTGAAACTCAACTGGAAGCAGATCGGTATGCACTAGCTCTGCTCAGTATTGATACACTGCTTGACGACTTTACTTATTCACTTTCTGATAAAGTAAAGCTTAGTTATCGACTACAGCAAGCTTTCTTCCAAGAACAGGTTGGCACTAAAGAGCTGAAACGGAAATTGAATGATTTGTATCGGGAATATCATCACTCGTTCTTCACGCCTTCATCAATCAACGTTCAGCTAGTAAAGGAACGTAGTAAAAATATTCAATCTGCTGTAGTCTCTATACAGACATACTTTAAAATGACAGACTCAAATAAGGATTGTGATCGACTTGTCGGAGCTATACTACACATGACCTTAAATCGCCTATTTGCAGGCCAAAATCGGCGGCATGAGATGATTGTCTACCACTTCTTAACTCGTCATTATGAGTCTTTACTATCACGCTCAGGTAAGAACGTTTAATTAATTACCTTATAACAAAGGGTAGTTTTTCCGAGATAGAGACAAATTTTCGTATGCCTCAAGTAGTGTAAACAGCCGTCGCAAGAAAAGAGCGTGGCTGTTGCAAAAGTAAATTGGGCAACTAGTTGAGCCGATGGTCAGCTGAAAGTTGGCTTGTTGGAAGGTGAAAATACCCACAGCTATCTAAATTTGGAGCTCTTGACTTTTGCAACAGCCACTTTAGTTATACAACACCTCTAAAAAAAGTGCAACAAATTGCCTCACAATGAATTAGTATCATTCCTAGAGTAGTTGTATAACCACGGATTAGGCTAAGAACTACTAGTAGAAAGACTACCTTAGCAGGGCGAATAAGTCTTTTCGATAAGTATACCTTAACCAATCTCATCCGCTTAGATACATGGACTTGATAAAAACTCATTTGACGTTATTACTGATTGGTCTCAGTTTAGTGAGCCAGGGACAAAATAAAGGCTTTGTGCTGATTGGCCGAATTGTCGGCGATGATGTCTCCCAAAAGGCCACCTTATATCAGCGCGACATTCAGCGATTCGATACCACTCTAATTTCTGCTAAACAATTCACCTTCACCGGTAAGGTTGATCATCCCTATATTGCCACGGTTGGTACTAATATAGCCAGACAGGGCCGAGGTGTCTGGCTGAGTAATGACACCATACGAGCCAGTTTTAAAATAGATGGAGGCTATTTGCAACCTATTGAGGTCAGTGGTCCCCCAGAAACCGTGGACTACCTCACCAATATCGACCAAATTAATGCCATCTATACCTTTACGCTCAGTCGAGCCCAAAAGAATCAACAGGTATCTGATCTCATCAGTCAGTATGTGTTAGATCATCCTACTTCCTCTTACTCCTTTTTCTTGGTGAGAATGAATACCGAAACGTTAGGGGCTAGTTTGAGTAGAGACTTAGTCACCAAGCTATCACCTGCCCTTCAGGAGTCAAAGGATGCCCAAAACTTGAAGAAGCAACTACTAAATGAAGAGGCCACGGCACTTGATAAGACCCTAGTTGGTTTCAGCTTGCCCGATACAAACGGCGTGCTCCAACGCATTCTTCCTTCCGGCAAACCCTACACCTTACTCTCCTTTTGGGCCTCTTGGTGTGCGCCTTGCCGGATTCACAACCGTCGGGATTTGGTCAAGTTATATCAACGCTTAGACCATAATCAGGTTGAGTTGATTAGTATTTCCTTGGATGATGATCGAGCCGCTTGGGTAAGTGCCATCGCCAAAGATGGGTTAACTTGGCCCCAGCGTTCAGATCTTAATTATTTGTCAGGTCCTACCGCCAAACAGTTGGCACTTTACTCGGTGCCTCAATTTATTTTGGTTGACGGCTCAAACAAAGTGTTAGCGACTAATCTGGACAGTGCGATTCGACTAATAGATAAGAGATAAACTGTTGTATAAGTGGCATTATAGTACGTTTGAACTGGTTTGAAAAATACTCAAAAAAGCAGTTATTCCACTGTGAATTGAGCCAACAGCACGGGTAAGTCCGAGGCATTATTAGCGAAACCTGTTTATCATGTTTTGACTCCTGCTAGTGAATTTTTAAGCCTGGCCGGGTGGCCGGTGCCACAGTTCAACCCGGTAGCCCTTTAGGTTTGTGGGCTGGTTACCGACTGGTCACTGACAAGTCAGTAGTTTGTTTTGCACTTCTCTACACTCGTCAGCGACCAGTGCGGAAAAGTCCAACACTGGTCGCTGACGAGTGTAGAGAAGTGCTCCGTTCCCAATTCACTGGTAGTCCGCTGGGCAGGGGTCTACTGATGGACGTATTTACCGTCGAAGCTGTGCGGATAAAATCAAGCACCTAAAAAGGCGTTCCGATTTTACAAGGGGACAGCTTTTTGATGCAATTTAGTGTGCTGGTCAAATCACCAGTTTTTAATTTCTTGTATGATTCGCTCTTAATATAGGCAAAGGAAGATACAGCACCACTGCCAGTAACGACATCAGCAAACCGCCGATGGTACCGACGCCCAGCGCGTACCAAAAAGGCTCCTGCTCATACAGCAGGAACGGCACCATACCGACTACGGTCGAAAGCACGGTGAGCAGCACCGGACCAATCTTATGCCGAAAAGCCTTCAGATAAGACTGCTTTGCTGACAAACGTGGGAATCGACTGCGAAGCCGGTTCATCTCAACTACCACAAAGATACCCGCGCAAACGACGTTCCCAGCCAGCAAAACAAAACTGGCATAGCCCCCCTGATCGAAATTGCTGTCGGTCCAGTAAAAAGCCAGAAACACGCCAACGTAAGAGAGCGGAATCAAGCTGATTAGCGCGAGGGGTTGCCACAGACTCTCGAAGATGATAGCGCAGATGAGATAAATCAGCAGCAAAACCAGACCAATCAGTTCGTAGGGCGCGCGGGCGTTCTGACCAAACCAGAACCGATCCATCGCCTTGGCAGTGTAGCCCAGCGGCATCCGTCCGCGTAGTTCACCGAGGGTTTTGGTCAGAAACTTTTCACCGAAATTATAACCACCATAATACTCGAAACTAACCACGCGCCGGTATTGCTGATCTTCCTTGTGTATTTCGGGCGTTACTTTCTGCCGAATCACCGCACTGCTCTGGGACAGCTTAACTGTAGTTCCGTTAACCGATAAGGGCTGCTGCTGCAATGTCCAGACATCGACGGTCTGGCTCTGCCAGGGCCGAATGGTAACGGTTTCATAATCGCCATCCAGGAAGGCATACAAATCGGGTTGGGGCCGGGCGTTGTAAGTGGTCAACTGCTCATAGAGCGACGTTGGGCCAATGCGGTTCAGGGCCAGCAAGTCGGGCCGGGTGGTCAACTGATATTCATACAGACTTTTGCGCTGGAAAAAGCCGGGGCTGCGGTTGATGTTGACGGCCTGAATGCGCGGGTGTTTCTGGAGCATCCGAGCTAGCAGGTCGGCCTGCTCTTCCAACTGCCGGTAGTTATAGCCCAGCATCTCGACGTTGAAACTCGTCACCTCTTCGTCGTTCGGTTTCTGGCTGAAGCCCCGCCCAACGCCGAAAATGTTCCAGTCGATGCCGCTCATCTCCGTAGAGAGCAAAATGGCCCGGCTTTTCAGTTGAAACGGAAAAATGCTCTGATCATACGGTTCTTTGAAATACACCGTCATAACCCCCTCCTGACCGCTGTTGATCTGCGTGATGAATTTGTCGATTTCAGGATACTGCCCCAGCGCGTTCTCGAATCGCCGAAACACGGCATCCATTTGTTCGGGTGTACTTTGGTTGGGCAGTTCGGCCACCACATACAGGGCCGTTCGCTCTGGTGCCGATTGATAAGAGCCTTTATGGATGTAGTTGACAAACAGCCCCACCGTGCCGCCCAACCATTTGTTAATCGGAACCCGCAGATTGTCTGCGTAAAAATCACTGTCAAACACGGTGTTGTAATAGGATGCCCAGGGGTTGGTCTGTTCCAGCCGGTTTGGGAGCCAAAAAACCGGCAGACCAAACAGCAGCAGTCCGGTCAGCATCACCGTTTTGCGAAACCGCAGCAACAGGCCGATAAACCGGCTGTACTGATGCTCCCACCAGCGGGCGCGATGGGCCAGGCTGCGTCGGCGGCTCCAAAGCGGGTACGGTCTGGCTTTCTCAGGCTGACGCAGGCCCCAGAACTGCTCCATCACCGAGGGTATAAAGGCCATCGCCACCAGCAGTGACACAAACAGCGTAATGGTCATCACCAGCGCGAAATCGCTGAGAGCCTGCCGGTTTGCTTCGGGCAGAAACCACACCACCACCAGCCCGGCGCAGGTGGTGAGCGTGGCCCCCAGTAGGGCCGTGAACGCCCGCAAATCCCTGTATCGGCGGTAGTGGTCAATCATCACGATGACATTGTCCATCACAATCCCCAGCGAGGTTGTCAGAGCCGCCAGCGAATACAGATGAATTTCTACATTAAGTAGCACAAACGCAATAACCGATAACATCAAGGTGACCAACGTACTGTTCGCAATCAGCCAGACATACTGCCGGTTGCGGGTCGTTACGGCCACAAAGAGCAGAAGCACCAACACAGCCACACCGGTTTGAATACCGATCTTGCGGAGGTTATCGCGGATAAAGGTTGTGGTGTCGTACTCGACGGCGGCCTGGTATCCCAGCGGCAACCGCAGCGCGGCCAGTTGCAGCCGCATAGCATGGGCTACGGTCAACTGATTGGCACCCGCCACCGCCGACAGCACCACGTTTACGGCGGTTTTGCCGTTGATGCGGTAAAAATGGCCAGCGGGCGGCTCCTCCCGGCTGATGCTGACCACATCGCGTAGATAGACCAGCCTCCCGGCCCGGTTCACCACCGGAATGCTGCCCCATGCCAAAGCTTGGGTGTTGGCTAAGCTCACGCGCAATGGTTGCCCGGTTTGCGTCTGCACCTGCCCCAGCGGCTCGCGTCGGACGTATTGCTCAACGGCCCGGCGCAGGTCGGTTTCGGTGAGTTGCAGGCTGATTAGCGCGTCGGCGTTGTAGGTCAGTACCCACTGTTGGCGCGTACCGCCATAGACCGCTACGTTGCCCACGTCCGGCACTGCTGACAGGCGCGGCTTCAGTTGCTCCTCGGCGAAGCGTTGCAGCGCGCCTGGCGATCCGGAGCCGCTCAGTTGCAGCGTCAGCAGCGGTTTGGTTTGGGTCTCCTCATCGGGGGTGTTGAGGCTGATTTGCGGGTAACTGACCTCGCGGGGGAGCCGGGGATAGACCTGCCTGACCAAAGCCGCCACCTCAAACCGAACGTCATCAGTGTTAGCGGTACGGTCCAGGTCAAGCGTGATGTAGCCCCGGTTGTAACCCGACACGGAGCGGATTTTCTGCACGCCTGATAGGGTTGCCAGTACGCCTTCCAGCCGCGCCGTTACCTGCCGTTCGAGGCTCTCGGGTGCAGCCCCGCGCCAGGCAAACGAGACCGTGAGCGATCGCCCGCCCGCCGAGGGTGCCAACTGCACCGACAGGCGCGTGATGAGCAACCCGCCAATGAGACTTAGCGCCATAAAGAGCAGAATGGTGGCGTAGGTATGTTTCACAATCGTTTGTTAAAGTGCAGTAGTTCAGGGGAGAAGACGACTTTCAACTGGAGGGAGGCCATCAACCAGTTCAGCATTAGCTTTGAGGGACGCATCCAACCCCGTCGCTTCGACTAGCCCAAAGGTTGACATGGTTAAGCAAGCATCCCCATAAGTCAACTATTACCACACACTAAACTACTTATCGCATGCCCTTCCCTTCCCGAATATCCATTGCAGAACACTATCTAACTGCCCGTGAAACTGAAATTGTCTGGTACTGTGCCAACGGACTAACCACCGAAGCCATAGCCGAAAAACTGTTTATCAGCACCGATACGGTGAAACGACATAAGGACAATATCCGGGAACGATTCAACCTGCACGGCTACAACTGTCTGCATGAGTTTGCTCTGCACAGGAAGGGCGAACTGGCAAAATACATAAACGCCGATTCACTTTACCGGTTGCCTTAGTTAGTGTCTAAACAAATCTGCACGCCGGGAATGCGCAGCCCCTGCTCGTTCTCAATACGGTCGGCGGGGTTGTAGCTATACTGCCGCCAATGTTTTATGGGCGATGCGAACAGGCAACCTACTCGCAGTTTGCCCATTAGTGTGAGCAGATACGCCAGTCGGGTATAAGCCATCTCGAACTTTGACTCTAGTTGGTTATCCATAAAAATCAGTTGGTTGGCCTGCTGTGTGAACAGAATAGGCCAGTTGCAGTAGGCATACGCACCAACGCCATAAGAGAGGCCGTTACATATGTCTGTATAGTCGACACAAACATTTGATGCCAGAAAGAACTCACGTGGGTCTGCTTTCATAATTTCCTGACGATCGGGTTCATATAGAGACTGTAAAGCAATGTTCTCGTGATTTGTGTTGTATACCTCGCTGAAACAAAGTTTCATAAAGCTCAGCGACTCTTGTTCTAAGATGTTGACCGCGTCCTCAAAGAGCGTAGCGTGATAAGTTTTAAAACCTGCTCTACACACAGCAGACAATGAGTTACGAAGCAACATATCATCCTCGAAAAAAATCATATAATTTTGGCCTGACTCCTGAAAGTGAGTGGCAGCCCGATACCGACCGCCATTAATACCGAGGTTTTGTCCACTGCTAATAACTTTAAAGTCAAATTCAGCGAATAAACTATCGTATTCTTGCCGAACTGCCGGATCATCTGAGTTATTAATAACGTATTTTGGCAATATTGAGAATGCGTTCAATTGGGCGGAACTAAACGATTCGCACCAAAGTCGAAACTGACTCGGAGTATTGTAGGTGAGTACATAAATTGATATTGGTGGCATTATTTCGCTTCTTTTCTCTATGTAGCAAACCTATGAAGTAAACCTGTATCATAAAATGGGTATTAGTGCCTATTGATTAAACAATTTTCAAGTAGGACTTTTGAGAAATTCAAACATTAAGAGTCAATGCAGGCTTATTTTTAGGCAGTTATATTATGATCAAGTTCCAAAGTCCGGTATAACTATCTAACAGGAGCCTCAAAAATCCACATAATCGGTGAGTAATGATACTCTGTCGGACCACGCCAAGATTTTTTGACAGAAATTGAGTTTGGTTAAGGCACGTGGGTTATTAATTACTCCGTTAGATCAATAAAACTTTGGATTGTTAGTTATAGAGAATTGTTATGCATTTGCCTCATATTTAAGTCACCTTCTAGCTTAATAATCGTTCACTAATTTTAAACAAAAAGTCAATGGAAACGAATATTGAAAGAAAAAAAATTTCAAAAATAGCATTGATTACCACGGGTATCTCTTTGGGGTTAACTTTAAGTGCCTCACTTTTTAGTTATGCTCAAACTTCAGGGGGTGGTAGACAAGTTATAGAAACAGTGTGCAGAAACGGCAGTGGCGGTATTATTGGCTACGGAAATAATTGTAGTAATGGTGATGGTTGCTGCAGCGCTAATAGCTGCCTTACTGCGTAATTCAGTAATCCATCGAGCAACCCGGGTTTTCGCTATTTGTAGCGGAGTTAGTAAGCGCTGGAAAGTCTGATTCGGCCTACGACCAAACTTCTTAAACTGATTGCTGACCGTATTTTAGTTGACACCTAGGACACTGACTGTATCGCGCACTTCGATACCATTGTGTATCATGTGCTCAATTTGTTCTTTCATTGACTCAGTGGCCGTGAGCTTTGTGGGTGCAGGTTTGGACGAAGGTTCGTCAGAAGACATGACACCGGAACGTTGCGTACCTGTACGAATTGAAGTGAAGATCTTGATTTTAACATTTTAAACCTTTACAGCAATGGAAAACAGACAATTGAAGAGATCGAAGCAGGCAAAAGTAGCCTTATTGTCATCAAGCTTGGCCATGGGAATCGTTTTAGGTACTTCCCTTTATAGTATTGCCCAATCATCAGGTGGTGGTGATACGAAGTATCCAATCAGAGTTGAATGCTATAATGCCGATGGGTGCCAAACTGGAGTTGGTACAGTATGCGGTTATGGTGGTAGTGGGTGTTTTGGTAATGGTTGCTAAACTGTGTCAGCCTTTGGTTTATTTTTGTCCAAGAGTGAGGAGTGAAATCTTGTTAAGCTGATTACGCTGCAAAACAAGCACTTAACCCCGCCTTTTGCTATACTGCACGCTCAAAGTCCAGCACTAAGGTTGGATCGGATCTTCGCTTACTAAGTACAAGGGCAACAGGGGTTAAAATGGCTTCGCAACCAACCTCTGCTGCCCTTTTTTCATTTCAAGCCTATAACTTTATACAGCTTCGACAGCTTTACTCAAGTTTCTACTCGTAGTTGCAGATCAAATTTGTTCAAATCAATGAAACATCAGAATACTATTTTTTTAGCCGTTGTGTTTTTCTTGTTAATTTGTTGTTCCAAAAAAACAAATGATACTTCCAATGTGGATTTGTCAGCACCTGTTGAAAAAATCGATTTGGAACAAGTTAATAATTTATTAAATGAACATGTCATTATTAATAAATACGTAAAACTCGAGAACATAAAGAAATCATATTTGGCTGAAGTCTCCAAAGTAGTGAGTGCTAACGGATTTTATTATATATTAGACAGGAAGTATTCTTCTCTTAAGTTATTTAAAAATGATGGAAGGTATATAAATGATATTGGACACATAGGACAAGGACCCGGCGAATATTTAAATGCTGATGATTTTTATGTGCACAATGAAAAAGTTTATTTATTGTCTAACAGTAGTAGATTAATAAATATTTACGATTACAAAGGCAAATTTGAAAAGTCCATACCGCTGCATTTTTTCGCATTTGGAATGACAAATTTAGAAAAAGATTCTGCTGCTTTTTTTGTAAACTATAATACTAGTGAAGAGTTTAGTAACTTACTTTTTACGGACAAAGATATTAAGGTTAGTAAAAGATATTTTCCGTTTGTTCGTAACATTCCATCATTCGCATACTCCGGTTTTTTAGAGAAATCTGAAAATGTTCTTTATAGTAATCCATTAAGTGATTCAATTTTTACAATTTCAAAAGGGAGAGTATTTCTTAGCTATATTGTAGATTTAGGTTCAAATAAATGCCCTGAAGAAATAAAGGCAGATCCCATTAAACTGGACAAAAAGATTATGGACATTTCATACGTGGGGAACCCTGCAATGGAAACTAAAAATCATTTTATTTTTCAGTTTGTTAAGAATAGACTAATCAGGTATTGCATTTATAATAAAAAATCAAAAAATACTTTTGTCAACAAAGTTCGCGTCATGATTGATACGTTCTCAGGGCCTTTAGGTTATAGGGACAATCGTATTATAAGTGTTATTCTTACTGAGAACTTTTTGAACTCCAAGAATATAGAAGCTTATAATTATATAAAAACAAAATACCCAAAATTATTTCAAACATTAAAAAGCCTTGATGTTACTGATAATCCAGTTTTAGTTGAGTTCTCAGTGAATAGCAACTAATATATTAGAGTTTTTACAACGGAGTAAATTTGGTAGTCATAAGTTTGTAATGATAGATTGTAGTGTGTCACCACAAACCGGATTGATTTGATATGCCGAATCAATTTTTTGGAAAAGGACAAACTTAATCGAACCAGCCGAGAACAGCGTTGATGAAGCGTACAGAATAGTTCGACGGAAACATGACACGTAGAAATGAATTTGGCGACCCAAAACTACGGCCCGACTACGGCCTTTGACGACCATCATTACTTTTTAAGGACTACCATACCACGATTTTCGGCAGCTCAACTATCATTCCCGGCAGATCAATCTTAGTTTTCTACGTTGATCATTGAGTTGGATTTAGGGTAGCAGGGAGTAGTCAAGTCGTATGCCTGTCAGGCCGTTAGTCAACCAAAGAAGAAGCCAAAAGGCAGTGAGTTAACCCCTGAAGAGAGAGGCAAACTGTTATAAGAGTTCGAGCCGAATTCGGATTGAATACGCCATTGGTAATTTGAAACGGTATTGGTATCTGAGTGACAAACTGCGTACCCGAAAGGCAATTCTTTACGAAACGCCGCTGTGAGTTTGTGCCGGCTTGTGGAATTTTATTTTGAATAACTGATAATCACCTTTGCAACATGGCTAATGTTATTTTGTCTATTATCACACGAATCAAATTTTCTGTTACATTATTAATGTTACTAATCTTTTTTTCATTATTTAGTTGTTCCAATTCTATAACTTCAATTTTTATCACAAATGAAACCATTGACTTGGGTGAAATAAAAAAAGCAAATTTAATAAAGGCGAAATTTGAAATCAAAAATGTTGGTAACAACGAGTTGTTAATAAAAAAAATTTATGCTGATTGTATCTGTACTAAAGTTTCTATAGAAAAGTACGAAGCGAAGCCAAATGAAGTTATTTTTGCTCAAGCATGGTATAATAATCAAATACTTGGACCTTTTCAACAATTAATATTTTTAGAGGGAAATACACATCCTACTAGACATATTTTAATAATTAAAGGAAAAGTAATATAAATGTTATGTAAATTTATTTATGTACACATTTAATTAGAGCGTGTTGACAATTAGGTATAGATTTTGCTTTTAACTCACCCACCTGGTTTACATCGTTGGGCTGAGGGAACTTTTTGGCAGACGCTTTTTTCTTGAGCCGAGGCAGATAGCTCCCTTCTTCGGCTAATCGTTTGGCGATTTCGCCCTCTTCTTCGATCAACTCGATTAAGTGCTGGATCGGTCTTTCGGGTGATCTTCAAACTTGGCCGCGGCTTGATCGATGTTGAGCATGCCTCGGTGGATTTCTTCCGCTACGGCAGCCTGGCACCATCTGCCAGTCGCATGTTTTTTTGTGATTCATAATGCGAAGTTGAACCAGAGATTGCAAAAAGTTAACCGGTTTGTGGTCAATTTTTTCCCAGACTAGCCAACAGTAGTGGAATCACCGTCCAGGAGACCAGAACGCCCACGCACATTCCACCAATGACCGAAAGGGCCAGCGGTTTTTGCAACTCTGAACCCAGCCCTCCGCTGAACAGAACGGGCATCAGTCCCAGCACGGTAGTCAGAAAAGTCATAATCTGCGATTTCAGCCTCCGTTGCCCCGCCGACCGGATAGCATCCATCAGCGACATCGAATCGATGCTTCGGTTCATGGTGTCGATTTTCAGGATAGAGTCGTTATCCAGCAGCCCAATCAGCACGACCATGCCAATGGCCGACAAGACGTTTAGGCTGTTTCCGAATACGTACAGCGTACATATAGCCCCGGCCAATCCCAGGTTGATAATCAATAGCACGATGAGCGGCTGCTGCACCGACTCGAACTGTGCGGTCAGGATGCAGAACAGCAGTGCGATGGCTACGGCAATGATGCCTGGCAACTCGTTCAAGTAGCCCTGATCGCGGAAATACCGACCCGACCAAGTGGTGAGCAATCCCGGCTCCGCACTCACCAGCCGATTGACCTGCTCCTGCACGGCCAACGCCGTTTGGCTGTCGATCTCGATGTCGAGTGGAACGTAGGGGCCTTCCTTGTCGGCATAGATGACTTTGTAATCGGTCTGGGGCGTAATATCAATTAGGCTGCGGAGTGGAATGGCCTGTTTCTGGCGGCTATACACCACGGCGTTCTGCCAGTTGTCCGCTACGCCACTAGCCGATAGCACCAGCGGAATGAACCGTTGCTCACTTTGCAGGATCGTTACTTCGTTGTTGTTGAGCACGGTTCTTAGCGTTTGTAAAATGGGTTCCGGCGCCACGTCATATAGCAATAGCTTATCGGTGAGCAACCGGATGGTGAGCTGATTCTGATGACCGATTAGTTTGATCGGCACATTGTGCTGCTGCAACGTTCTGACGATGCGGCTGCTCACCGATGCATCGGGAGCCTGCTGCCCACGGGCGTTGTGGAGTTTCAGCCGCAAGGCGGGTTCGGTACTGCCAAATAACTGCTCGAACAGATTCCTGGCGGGTCTGATCTCGAACACGGCTTTCGGATACTGCCCCATCAGCCGTTTTGTCAGCGTTTGGGCCAGCTGCTCGTAGTCGGCTTCGGAATTGGTGCGTAGACTCAGCAGGGTCTGATTAGAGGTTTGCTGCAACTGCCGATTCAGCAAAAACTGCTGCTGCCCCAGAAACGCACTGACGTAGGACGGTGCTGGGCGCAGCCGGTTTGTCAGCTGGGCGATACGCTGCTGATTTTCGGTGACGGAAACAGGTTCGTTCCAATCAATGAAGGCTTCGAGTTCGTTGCGGCTCACGGCGGGCATACCCCGCTTTTCAATGTGCAAACCCGCCCAGGCAGCCCCCGCCAGCAACAGCACCAGAATCAGCAGCAAACCCGGTTTGTAGCGGAACGCAGACGAAAACGTAGCGAGGTAGGCCCGTTCGAGCCAGCGCGTTACGAGCGTGGGCGGTTCGGGTTTGCGGGCAACCTGCCGACGATAGATCAGGTAGTACAGCACCGGCACGAGTGTGTAGGAACACAGCAGCGACACACCCAGGGCCAGCGACACCGATACGGCTTGGTCGAAAAACAACGCACCCGCCAGCCCGCTTAGCAGCAACAGCGGCAGAAACACCGCCGAGTTAGTCAGCACCGACGTAAATAGGGGACGGATGACTTCATCGGCACCGACTACACAGCTTTCTTCGACCGACAAGCCCGCTTCCCGTTTTTCTTCGATGTTTTCGAGGATGATGATGGCACTATCGACAATCTCGCCCATGCCCAGCACCAGCCCGGCCAGCGAGACAATGTTGATCGACAGCCCCAGCAGAAAAAAACCGCCGAACGTAATGGCTATCGACACCGGAATCACTAGCCCGATCAAAAGCGGCAACCGCCAGTCACGCATGAATAGGAAAATCATGCCGAAGGTCAGCAGCGCACCCGTCAGCAAGTTGCTGATGAGGTTATTGATCGACAGGTCGAGCAGTTCGGTCTGGTCCTGACTTAGGCTGAAGCGCAACTGTGGATAGTCGCGCCCAAACTGCGCCAGCAGCTTGTCCAGTTCGTTGCGCAGGTGCAGCAGTTGCGCATCGCTCTGCTTGATGATGGCCAGCCCGATGCCGCGTTGCCCGTTAAAGGCATACAGTCCCCGGAGCGGCCGTTCGCGCACCGACACGTCGGCCAATTCGCGCAACGGAATCAGCCGGGTGGGGGCTTCAGTGCGGGATTCCTGCGCGGTCAACACGTTATCGGCGAAGTAGCTCACGCGCGGGTCGTTCTGCGCCGACGGGTCGGCCCCACGCCCGCCAACGGCCAGCAGCACGTTCTCTACGTCTTCGACGCGCTGCAACACCGACGAAAAACGGATGTTGTATTCATAGGCCCCATCGCGCACGGTGAAGTTACCGGGTTGCAGGTTGGCCTGTTTGAGCGCGTCGGTCAACTGCTGCTCGGTCAAGCCCAGGCTGGCCAGCTTACCCGGATTGACCTGCACCACCACCTCCGGCTGCGACAGCCCCGTAGCATCGACCAGCGCCACGTCGGGCAGTTGTTCGATGCGCCGTTTCAGCACGTCCTCGCTAAACTCGCTTAGAGTCAGAAAATCGCCTGTATCGCCTGCGCCGGTTGTGTCTGCGGGCAGCACGTTGAGCGTAAAAACCGGAATGTCGCCCGCACCGGCTTTGATGACTTTGGGGCGTTCGAGGTCGCGGGGCAACTGACCGAGTATCTGGTCAATTTTTTCGTTGGCTTCCAGATAAGCCAGCCGGATGTTGGTGCCGTAGCCAAAGCGCAGTGTCAGCACCGACAGGCCATCCTGCGTGACACTTCCGATATCTTCGAGGTGGTTGACCTGCAAAAGCTGATTCCGTAGCGGCTGCTCGATGGTGCGCTGCAACTCCCGCGCCGAGGCCGATGGGTAGCTGACCTGCACGGTTATCTCTGGCACCATAATGTCGGGCAGTAGCGAGACGGGCAATTGCCGGAACGCCAGCCCACCCAGCACCGCCAGCCAGAGTGTGACCACACAGACGGCAATGGGGCGGTGCAGCAGGTAGCGAATCATGGCTGCTCTACCGTTACGGGCGCACCGTGGCCCAGGTTCAGTTGCCCTGACACAATTACCGGCTCGCCCGCCCGCAGCCCCTCGCTGATGGCTACCTCTGTGTCGTTCTCGTGGGCGACGGTGACGTAGTGCCACTTGGCCAGCCCGTTCTCGGCGGTGAAGACCACCTTCCGGCCCGACCGCTCGACAACGGCTTCTTTTGGGATAATGACCTGACCCGGCACCCGCCGTTCAATCACCACGCGGGCGTTCATGCCCTCGAACAGGGCCGCATCGGGGTGGTTGATACGAGACTTCACCAGCACCAGCCCCTGCGCGTTGACCAACGGATTGATTTCGGCTACCTGCCCGCCGTAGCTACGCCCCGACAAGGCAACCGGCTTCACCTGCACTGGCAAGCCAACCCGCACGGCGGGCAGTTCGGTTTCCAGCACCGAAAACTCGACCAGCAGACCGGCCCGGCTCAACAGGGTGCAAAAGGGTTCAAACGAGGTGATGAAGTTATAAGGTCTGGCGGTGAGGTTAGCTACTACGCCCGCATAGGGTGCCCGCAGGATGGTGTAGTCAAGTTGTTGCCGGGCCTGCATCAAGGCGGTTTGGGCCTTGTAGTAGCCGCTTTTTGTCAGTATAAACGCCCGTGCGTTAGGCTGCTTGACACTCATCGTATCTATGTCCTCGCCGTTGTACTCGGCAATCAAGGCGCGAAGTTGCACCTTAGCCTCGGTCAATTGGTCCTGCGCCACCCGCAGGTTTATCAGCTGATCGCGGTCATCTAAGCGGGCCATTACCTGCCCCGCTGCCACGGGCTGCCCCGTGCGGACGGCAATTTCACGAATAGTGCCGCCAATGCGAAAACTCAAGCGGCTTTGGGCCGGTGCGCGGACCACGCCATTGGACAGCGAACGCAGCCAGAACGTACCGCTACGGGCCGGTTGGCACCTGACTACTACGTTCTGAGCAGCAGCCGGGCGGTTCATGACCATGCTGTCGGCCAGCGAAGCGGTGGACGTAGCCGGGCCACAGGCCGACAACAGCCGACAAAGTGCCAGCGTAATGAGTACAAAAAGGGTGGTTTGGGTCATAGCACGGGTTCGAGGATGCCATGATACAAAAAATGCCGGATCTGCCCTAACAACGTCGCCGACAACTCCGCAAGGTTGGCTTGTAGCTGGTAAGACAAGACCTGAGCCGCCACCGACTCAATTAGCTTTTCGATAGATAACGGCTCTTCCAGCGTGTCTAAAACCAGTATGTTCAGCACGTCTAATAGCTGTTCCCGAACCAATTTCTGATGAGGGTAATAATACAGCAGTACCTCAAAATAAGCAGGTTCGGTTTGCAGGTTATCATACAGACCACGGTCTGCGGTTTGCCCAGCAAATTCGTTGGCTTCGACCCAGTTCCATTCTGATTCTATTCTGACGCAGCGGTCGCTCCGACGAACGACAGCCTGCCGATAGGTTGCAGCCGGTTGAGCCAGCAGTGTATTGACCTGATTAGAGGAGTACCGCCACTTTTGCCAGTTAGCCGAAATCTCTGGTAAGTCCTGCACATACGCCTGGCGACTTGATTCATATTGCCAGACATCTATAAGTCTATCCTTGTGCGGGCCATCAGGCAGGTTCTCTATCAATTTCGCTACGTCTTTTACCGCTATGCTGCTGTCACTTTGAATTAAGCCAAGTGTCTGTAATGCGTATAAAGTTCGGTAAAACGGTCGTGGCTGTTTGGGTGCTTCAGAGGTCTCAACGTAATGATGCGTAGCTGCCAACTCCCGGCAAACGGTAATCACCCGTTCATATAACTCCGGTGATTCGAGCCATAACCGTTGTGCCAGTTGCTCACAGGCGGTTGGGTTACGCTTGTAATTCATCAAATGCACATACGCATTATCATTGGGTAGCTGAACAAAATCAGCCATCTGATAATCGCAGGGAGGGCCAAATTCTCTGGGTGTTAGATAATCAATAGGTATGTTTTTGGCATCTGCATAGTTCTTAAAAAGAAATTGCTCTGCAAATATGTTTAGTGGTGTATAACGACACTTTCGTATGTGAGCATCGTTTTTCTCCAAGAAGTCATTCAATACGTTGATTAATTCGTTGAAAAACTGCGTATTGTTTCCGCCTATAATCCCAGCATTTACTGCAGTTAGTCTACCTAAAGCATCTTTCTTGATAAACTCCGGAATGTAGCTAAAGTACGTATGAATATCCTCATATGCCTCAACATATGTATCAAGGTCATACTCAAAATTCTGGGCAAATAAGGGTGCGTTTTTTAGCTTTTCATCCAAGTTATTAAAGAGATAAGCGTCAATATCAACATGGACAAACGGCTCCTGTTGGATGGAATAAGAATAAACTTTGTTCGGCATCCAGAGAAAGTTAATGCGTTTAATACTCTCAAGCTCAGTGGAGATACGTGTATAAGGTAATTGAAGCCGTTCGACCAGTTGCGTTCCTTTTTCATCAGATACTAAACTACATGTATCAAAATGACGAGCTAATAATAAACTGCTTAAAGTCCAACTAAATAGATGAAATCGCACGTCAAGCCATCCGCAGCTATAATCTATGCCATCATTTAGTTCGTTAAACCAAATACTCTGAACGGCTATCATACATTATATTTTCGAAGCATCAAAATACCTACTCTTTATCGTTTCAATACAGTTCTGGGTGAGCTTAGGTTCGAAGCTGTTCGGTACAAATAAATTCTCACACACAGCTTTTTTTGACAAGGCGAACAAGAATGGCACATATTGTATATCCACTTCAGGTTCCTTATAGTTTACTCCTAAAATCTTCAAATCGCTTCCACGCTCTTTTAAATTCCATAACAGTGGCCCTTAGTCTATGGAATGAAACGATATCGGATTTTGGCAAACCGGAATCGACTCAAAGTGACTGCTCTTGCTAGACAGAATATAATGAAGATCTGTAGTAAGCGCCGTGAAATTACATTAACTTGTCAAGCACTGCTTGACAAGTTAATGTAATTTCAATGTGACTATTTTGTTATTGATGTACAGCCTGTGCCAACGTTTCGTAGGCTTGTCTAGGCCGAGGCTCCCGCTTATTTTGGCTTAAATTGGGTACAATCCAGTGTCGAATCTTCGCTGACTAGGTGAAGCCATTACGTGTCGGGTCGTTGAGGGCATTCGTCGTCAGGTGTACTGCTTATTTCGGCATGGGTTGGATGAATTACGGGATCGGTGACTAAATCACCGGTCGGTTGTAAAGGTAATACCACTTTTGTCCCGTCTTTAGGAGAACGAGTTAATCGACGCTTACAAACTCACTTAGAAGTGGAAGTTAGACCATGACAGACTTCATACGCTTCACCCCTTTACTTTAGCAGTGCCGCCAAGTCATCCTTGCCTTTTATCGCTAACAGCCACGTGATAGCCCCTGACTTATAGACCCCCTTTTGATCGATGAGGGCATAACTTGGGTAACCACTGAAAGCGAACAACTGCGCCAGTTTCGCATCCAATGCTTCGTCAATGAAAAAGTGAATACCAGGTAGTTCTAACTCAGCTATTTTTCGTTTCCACTTGCTCTCGTCCGAACCTTGGGCTGTGCAGACATAGACAAAGACCACTGGCAGGTCTTTGGCGTCCTGTTGCAGTTTTTTACTGTGCGGCATTTCTTGTAAGCAGGGCGCACACCAGGTGGCCCATCGGTCAAGCACGATGGCCTTCCCGACGAAACTCTGCTTAAGCTTGGCTAGAAAATCTACTCCGCTCATGTCGGAGAGCTTGTATAACGTTGCCCCAAAATCAGTTTGCTGTAATGGGCTTCCAAAACCGGTTGCGGTTAGCGAATTTCCGGAAGTGGCTAATGCTTTATTAACCGAGGCTATTTGATCAATAGTACGAGCGTATTCGTTCTTGGCCATCACCTTACACCAGCCAGTGGAAATACTGGGCAGTATCTGTTCCAAGGCCGCTTTCTGTTCGGCAATATCCTTGCTGGTATTCAGCTGCAACTTCAGGATGTCGGCCCTTGCCGGTGAGTAGAGACTATCCAGCCAACGAATCCCTTTGGCAATCATCCGATCCTGTCGCAATCTTCGCATTCTGGGCCCCAATTGTTTGGTCCACTGGTCCCGATGGGCAGGAACGGGCGAAAGCGTTTCGGTACTCCGCAAGGAATCAAGGGCTGCCTTTTCCGGCTCAGTCAGATCAGACAAACGGGCCACGTCCTGCCAACTGACCGTCACTCGATTGGCGGGAAGTTGGCGAAAATAAGCGGACAGGTATAGCTGAAAGGCCATGTTGCTATTAGATAGTAGATAGGTCTTATGCTCCTTGATTTGACGGAAAAGAGCAGGTTCCATCGTATGTCTCCAGTAATAAACACAAATCTGGTTATAAAACTCGGACAGGCGCTCATTCTCGAGTAGCCAGCCGTAGGGGGACGGATGAGTCGCTACAAACTCAGCCTGAATCGTTTTCAAGGAGTCGAAAATAGGGGTGAAAGCGGCCAGCACTTCTGTCTCTACTGGGTGTTGGGAGGGGCGAATCTGCTGCACGCGAGCAGAAAGGGCCAGTTGGTCGGCCCGTCTGAAGAGCATATACTCATTCATGTACTCGTTTAGGGCCCCATCTTCGCCTAGATACCGAACGCCGTCTGCCTTAAAAGCAAGCTCCTTTCCGGCTGCTTTTAGTTTGGGTACGTCTAATTCGACATGTAGCTGTTTATTGGCGTAGAGACCGGTGTAAAACAGCTCGCCGAAATGTACCCAAATCTGCTGGTAAGGCAGCGGATAGTCCAGTTCCAATTGAAAGCTTCCGTCCGCGGCCAAGTGAGCGGTTTTTGTTTTCTGTCCTGCCAATGTAACGAGCGTATACGTGATGGTCGTTCCCGTTATTTCCTGTGGACTTACGTGGAGGAGTTTACCGGTGACTTTGGGTATCGTCCGTTGGGTAAACTGGGCATCGAATTGCGGATCTTCGATAGCGACAACGCCAGCCGGTTGTGCAAGGCCAACGCTAATGGTAGTGAGTAAAAACCAAATTGTGCTGTAGGCTTTCATAGTTTGTATATGGAGTTCGATTAATGGGCTTGGAATAGTCAAATATAGGAAAAATTATTGCGATCCTAAATACACAATCCATATCACAAAGCGCCTATTTTCCTGACTGACCTCCTCCCAATAAACTGGCTCTTAGGTACTTTGTGTGGCTTGGCTATTTGAATGACCTGATTTGTTGCTTCTAGTGTTCTACTTGAATGAGCGCTCAGCCCCCATTTCCTGTGTACCTTCCGAATTACCAAATCATGCACTGTTAACCCCTTGACGAGAGCTACATCCTAACCGCCGATTCAATCAACAGGCAGGCTAACTGTCCACTTTGCCACCAAGTCTCAAGCCTATCAAATGGGTTTTATTATTATAAACCTACCGATTTACCCATTAGCGACAAAGTAATCCAACTCAAACTACGGATGCGACAGTTTCGCTGTCTGAACACAGCTTGTTCTAAGCGAACCTTTAGTCAACCTTGTCCGGATTGGCTACCTGCTTATGCGCGTCGTACTACCCGGTTAGCTCACGCTCAACGAAGTGTATCTATGATGTTGGGAAGCAAAGCCGGTAGTCGCTTACTGACTCAGTTGTACATGACTACCAGTCATGAGACGTTGCTACGACTCATCCGAAAGTGGCAACCGGTTGCTCTGAATACACCCCTGCCTTGGGCGTTGATGATTGGGCGATACGAAAAGCCAGGACCTATGGTACAATCTTAGTCGATCTGGATCGACATCAACCTATCGATTTGTTGGAAGGCCGTACGGCCGAAGGGCTACGAGATTGGCTAAGAGCCCATCCTGCTGTGAAAGTGATTACGCGAGATCGTTCAGGAGAATAGGCACGAGGTGCTCCCTCACAAGCACCTCGTGCTCAGCAAGTTGCCGATCGATGGCATTTGTTGCAAATCCTGGAGCAAGTTTTGGAACGAATACTGACCAGTAGCTACCATCGACTTCGTAACTTATCGACTTCGAAAATGAGCTCATCGGCACAGCAACCCACTAAGCGATGAGCTTATATTATGCGGGACTATTCGCAAAATGAACTGGAGGCCCGCCATAATAGTCGGCAAAGGCGACTGGCTTATTACCAGACAGTACAACAGTTACATCAGGCGGGTTGGTCCATTCGCCAGATTAGTCGGGAATTGAACTTGAACCGGACTACGGTGCGACGGTATGCTTTCGCCGAATCGTTTCCTGAGCGAATCCGTCGTCCGACAGGTCGCATTATGCTGACGCCCTATCTGGCCTATTTAGAGAAACGCTATCAGCAAGGTTGCCGTAATGGGCAACAGTTATGGCGGGAGCTTTGTCAGCAAGGCTATCATGGTTCGGACAGCCAACATACTGAATGGCTCAGTCGACGTCGGGTAGAGGATACACCGCCAGTCGAAAAGCAGAATGTTATTGGTGATTCCCTGCCTAGTCAGTCGTTTGTTGATGAGCATAGGCCACCTCTTGAGTTACCCTCTACTCAGCAATTAGCTTGGTTTATGGTCCGTCCAGCCTCTTTTTTGTAAGAGATTGACCAGCAACTTCTGATCCATATCTGTCAAGACACCACCTTTAACCAAGTTTATAATCTAGCCAAGGAGTTTGCCGCTGTGGTTCGCGGGCGCCAAGTGGAGGTATCAGACGACTGGTTGATTCATTGTCAGAGCGCGTCGGTCGCTCTGCTGCAACAGTTTGGGTCGCGACTTCAGGAGGACTATGCTGCTGTACGAGCAGCTCTATCTACTGAATGGAGCAATGGTCAGACCGAAGGTCAAGTGACCCGGGTCAAGCTCATCAAGCGGCAGACGTATGGGCGAGCAAAGTTGGATTTATTACGACAACGAGTGCTTTTTCGATGCTAAACCACACAAAGTGCGTAAAAGCCGGAAATTGAGGGTACCTCCGTTGATTAAGTTGTTCATCAATCAGTTTTTTTTCGGCATTCAACATTGTTAAGCCATCACCCAAGTCTTCAAACTACATCAACTGAAGACACTGTCATACAGGGTAAAATAATATATCTTGTGTATTATTATGAAAATGAACAGGGCGATAATTAGCCTCATCGAACAAGCGTTGATAGATGAACTTATTATGCGTGTTCCAATTTGGGTGTAAAGTACCCCAGCCAACCTCTATAT
This sequence comes from Spirosoma flavum, assembly GCF_042686045.1. Taxonomy (NCBI): domain Bacteria; kingdom Pseudomonadati; phylum Bacteroidota; class Cytophagia; order Cytophagales; family Cytophagaceae; genus Spirosoma; species Spirosoma flavum. Next base: position 52,420 of record NZ_JBHUOM010000043.1, on the reverse strand, counting down.
ACAATACTGGGCGACAAGACTTAATAAAGTTCATCCCGCCTTCAAGAACGTAGCATTCAAACCCCTCAACATCAATCTTCATAAAATCACACGGAGGTCCATTATAACTGTCAAGTGTTCTAATAACACACTGTTCCTCCAACATATACTCGTAGAAATTAGGTGGTTGTTTAGGGTCTTTTTTTAAAAACGTATTCCAGCCAGAAGGATTGTGTGTCTTATAAAGAGGCTGGATGCTGTCGGTGGCACCCAAACCGAAGTTGTTGAAGTATACGTTTGGCAATGTGCTTAAAAGGCGTCGACTATACTCAATATGTGACAAGCATGGTTCGAACAAATGTATCTCTTTGTAGTCTGAAGTATATTTATGGACCAGTTCTGCAAACACTCCTATATTAGAGCCTATATCATAAATTGTTTTGTTTTCAAACAAATATTTGTGCGATGAGATGAACGGCTCCAACATGTAGATAGTAGACGTGTGTAATAAATCATAGTCTTCTAATGTGTACATAGTCGTGATTGTGTTATTGATCGCTTTAGGTATTGATTATCAGCTTGAAGAAGTAATTCCCTGTTCACGCATTTCTGTGAGTTGCTCGTCTTAGAAGATCAAATTCTGTTCACCTTTCAGGACACGAATATAATCAAACCACATCTCAACTTTTTGTTAAACGTGTAATATTATCGGGCCACCTCTTTGCAATTCCGTTTAGCCATTAGCATACGTTGCCGTTAATGAGCAAATGGTCACATGGTGAGGTTTTATTTATGATTCTGCATTGTGCCCCATTTTAACTGAATTGCCAACGTTACTGACGCATTTTGTACGATTCGACAGAACTTTCCTTTAAGACGATAGCATCAAAAAGTGTGGGGCAACTGGCATCTTACCCATAACTGAATAACTTTGAGTAGGCTATGAAACGGTCAGATGGGAAAACGCCTTACTAACGCCCGTCATCTTGAGTAATCATCTTTTCTCAAACTGATCAGAGCTTGACCATTTAGATATATTCTTTAGGACTTTGTAATTAAGTGATTTCCTCGGCACTGATACTGCTTCTGGCATGATCAAACTGGTCACCTGACTTAAGCTTTTCGCAAATAGAGCATGGTGATGCCTTGGCGTAGTTGAATAGGATATGTGTCGAGTTCGCGGTCAACGAACTTAATTGTCATTAGGCACAGGCCGGGTGAAATAGTAGGGGTCAATGAAGATAATGTTGAGCCGCTCATGAACTTGCCCTTTGATGCGCTCGGTATGTTTCAAGAGGTGCTCATCCCGGCTGGCAACTTTGGTGAGGGTGGCATCTTCAAAGTAGCGAAAGGCGCAGTACCAGTAACGGTAGTAGTGATGGTAGTTAGGAGAGCAACTCTGATAAGCCTGGGGATTCTCCCGCAGCGACCGTAGAATTTGACCCGTCTGGCGTAGCTGCTCGTTTTGTCCCACACTAAGTTGCTCAAATAGTGAACGATTGAGTAGTTCATCCCGACTATTACGCAAATGCAACATGACCTTATCGTTGGTAGGCGTACGGTGGATAGAATACTTGTGCTTTTAATAAAAGGAAAGTGAGATAGTCGGCTGATTATAGTTGAGGAGTTTGAGATTCTTGAAGGGTTTACTGGGTCGGTAATAAGGGGCATACTGGCTTATGAATTGCATAGGAATGAAGTAGGCACTGATAGAGTTGTGCAACAGCCACGCCCCTTTTAAGCGACGGTCACCGGACTTCTAGCGATTACATCAATTTAAGCTATACAGTATCTCAAGTTATTTCTCACAAATCAAAGTCAAATTTTCAGTAGTATGAGATGGTCTAATTAATCGGGACACTGCAAGTGCTTAACTTCGCAGAGTCATGAAAGAGCAAAAAAGCACCAAATCGGCTTCCCGCCGAAAGTATGACCAGGATTTCAAGACTGAAGCCCTGCGTATGATAGCCAATGGGCGTAGTGTACTACAGGTGGCTCAGGCACTGGGTGTGGGTGAGAACTTACTTTATCGCTGGCGTAGCCAACAAGAATCGCCCACCGGCTTGGCAAAAGGGAAAGAAAAAACAGATACTCCACTCACTATCGAAAATGAGCGATTGCGCCAGCAAGTCCGTCAGCTCGAACAGGAACGGGAAATTTTAAAAAAAGCCTTGGCCATTTTCAGCCGACAGACCTCCGGTTGATTTATCAGTTTATCTGTCAGCACATCGATGAGCATGCTGTCCAACTCTTGTGCAAAGTATTTGGTGTTAGTCGCAGTGGCTTTTACAGGTATCAGGCTGGTGAAACCTATCAGCCCACAGAGGGGAAGAAAAAGTTGACTCAATCGGTTGAGGAAAGCTTTCTTGATCATTGCCAACGCTACGGAAGCCGTCGGTTGGTCGAAGAACTTCGCGATCAGGGTTATCAAGTGAGTCGGTATCAAGTACAACAGCTCATGCAACAACAGGGATTACGAGCTATCCAACCCCGTATCTTTGTGCCGCGTACCACCGATAGCCGCCATGATGGCCCATTTAGCCCTAATCTGCTGTTGGAAGCCCCGCTACCAACAGCACCTGGACTAGTTCTGGTAGGCGAAATTACGTACATTGCCTTGGCGGGCGGAGAGTGGGCGTATTTGGCGGCCTGGATGGATCTGTTTAGCCGACGTATCAAAGGTTGGCAGGTAGAAAAACATATGGAAGCTTCGCTGATACATAAAGCCCTCAAAAAGGCGTTAGTGGCTTATCCGATTCAGGAACAAGCGATTGTCCATTCTGATCGTGGCGGTCAATACATTGACAAAGGCTTTCGTTTAACGCTGAAAGATAACCAGTTACGCCAAAGTATGAGTCGTCCTGACGATCCATATGACAACGCTTTTATGGAGTCTTACTGGTCGAGATTGAAGGCTGAATTGATTCAGGATGGCATATTTCAGAACCTTGAGGATGCCCGTACCGAGTTATTTGAATATATCGAGTGCTACTATAATCGAAAACGTAAGCACTCATCGTTGGGCTACCTGAGCCCGGAACAGTTTGAAAACGAGTATTATCTAAATTTGTCAAAAACTAAGCACTAAACTGTCCCGCTAAACCGAACCACCCCAGTACACATGAGTTTGTGAGACTAGTTTTTCTCCTATATGACTGCTTACCTCTATTTCGGTAAAACCAGTACAGTTTTACAAATATGTAAGAATGTATCTTACTGATGAACGAATACCTTCACTTCACCCCTTAAAACAAGACATTCACCCCCTCACCAACTAATTAGGCTAGTTCGCCAACTTTTGTTGCCATTACTAGTGAATAGGTGCGAATTTGGATACACTTAACTAATCCAACTCTATCATGGTAACGGCTCATGGTCAAAAAAATGCTTTAGACGAGTTAGCAAAACTCGTTGTTAAGCCGCAACTCTTTAACGTCGAGGATATTATCAGAATGGCACGACTTCTCAAAAAGACCCCCACAGAGATTTTTGAGAGTATCCTTACTGAAATAACTGAAATGAACATTGGATTGATGGATGAATGTCAAATGGTCGCTGATAAGGTCTTAGACAAGAAATTTAATCAGTGTCATAATTGAAAACGCTGACATAAGTTATAACCAAAGGCCACTTTAACAAAGTGGCCTTTTTCTTTCATTAATCCTTTTTCTAATTATAAATTAGTAATTAGAAATTAAGGAGGAGCCAAAAAAAAACAGCCTGGTACTATTGGTCTGCTTTTTTGCTTTTACCTACACTACCAAGTAAACTTTCTCAACCTTTGGATACTTTTCTTAGCATCTTACAGTAAACAGTATATTCATCCCCATTCAAATAAAACCAAGAGGTAGGAGCCGGTTCAATTTCTTCATGCTCGCCCCAATGGAAATCCCCCGTACTTTTATTGTGATAGTAGCTAAACGTTACATCGTACTCAAATCCGGTTAGTTCATTGTAAGCATCATAGCGCTTCACCAGTAAAGCAATAGGGTCATTTAGCGACTTCCGTAACTGGTATTCGGTAGTACTGCCATTTGGGACCGCGTACACGGTGTATGTGCCTATGGTATGACTAGGGACATTGGCAAAGTTGTTACTTGACCCCTCAACGGAAATCGTTACTGTTTGCGCTCCGGCTGGCTGAATACTTATTTTATAACCACCGCCCTTTATACTTCCGTCAGGTTTTGAAAGTGAAAGGTTTCCTTCACGGTAACTTCTAACGCCAGTTCCAGATTTAAAACCAGCATCAACTAACACCGCATCGTATGTACCTGATATCCTTTTAACAGGATCAGGATTTTCAGTAAACTCTATCTGGTTGTTTACAGTAACTATGTCCGGGTCTTTTTTGCAGCCACCAGCTAGTACCAGAACGACACCCAATAGGCCAAAGAATCTATACGTGTTCATAACGTCGGAGTTTGTTGTTGGCGATTGCTTAACGCTTTTTTCCCCCCTGTTCTATTCTTCTGCTCTAAATAAGTCCATAGTTCCTATGATCGAGCCAAGCGCTTTAGGACTTGCAGTTTTACGAGGAGCCGTTGCTTTAGGTGCTATTTCCTTTTTCTTATCTCTAACGTTTTCAAGGCTCAGGGACTTAACCATGTAAGCTGTAGCATTCTTGACGTTTTTACGCCGCCCTGACGCTACTTCTGAATGAATACGAAGGAATGTATCAAGTTTATCAGAATTGTCCGTTATAGCCGATTTCTGAGCGTTGTTCAAGGTGTAATTTGAAAACCATTTCCACGCTAGGGCAACCGCTTCCCCTACAGGCATATTATTGATATACTGCTGGTTTTTATCTGACTCGCTTTCAACCTGACTATGTGGTGTTATCTTGACAAACTTTAGTGCAGTGACTCTCTTCCCTTCTTTTTTAACAGGCTGATAAGTAAACGACATTCCTGTTTTGGCCTTAATTTCATTGTTTGCTACGTCTAGACATTTCCTTGTGAAGTCGTAGAACTTGAATGTATCGGGTACATTGAGGATGTGCATCAAATGGTCTACTTCATATATGAACTCATTCTTTCTATAATGACTCATTATAATTTCATATACTCTCTTAGAGTATAATGAACCTAACGAGCGCATAACTTCATAATCATAACTTGTCCATGATTTTCCCAGTTCCGTATAGTAAGGGACAGCACCGGAAAACATGGTGATTTTTAAGCACATTTTACCTTTGCTCATGATATTTTCGACGAGGGGGAAAGGTATCATATACTTGAAAAAACGTTCGCCTTTCTCATTGGTGTAAGCGAATCCTTGTTGTTTCAACTGTAATGACTTAGCCGCTCGCTCTATCTCATTATAGTTCCTGCTTTTGCTGAGATCAGAGAAAGGAAGTAAAAACTCAACATTCTGATTAGGAAAGAGAGGTTGGCCTTTTTCGAAATAGCGAATCGTGAGTTGGTTAATAACCATCACAACTATGTTCTTCTCCAACGCGGTGAACATCTGCCGGGATTCAGTAATCAGATTGGGCTGGTAGTTGTTCTTCTGCTTCTTATTTGGCACAATCATTAGATTTTCCTCTGAAACCGACATAAGGATAAGGTTAGGTTATTTTGAAAAACGCTTGCAATTTATAAATAATTATATCACTGCCAAATATGAGTTGATCAAAATTACCGTATTCCCAACTACTTATATTTCAGTATATTAATAATCGTCGTGTTCGTAGCTAAGTCGCTTTTACTTCGTATCCAAGTCGTTTTGTGGTTTTAGACAATGGTAGAAAAATCTACCATTACACAATCTACTGATAGTTAGCGCCTAACATCTGCTTATTAGTGCTAATTTATCAACATCTATAGGCACCCACCTCTAAACATGAATAACAATTAATTAAGAATATATTGCCATATTCCGGGGTAACTACCTGTACAAATAGCTTCGTACTCCGGTCGCTTTTTGAATTTGCCTTGCTACTTCTCTTCAACTTCGTACTCTAGTCGCTTTTTGAATTACAGAGCACTTGAAAAGTCTCTTCGTATTCCGGTCGCTTTGTGTGACTACAGGTAGTACTTTAGTCGCTTTTATTTCGTATTTCGGTCGCTTTAACTTCGTACAATAGTCGCTTTAACTTCGTACTCTGGTCGCTTTAACTTCGTACTCTGGTCGCTTTAGTGTTAGTAAAATACTAATAGTCAAGCACTTAAATTGCCTCTAATCTATCAAATTTTAGAAATTTTTAGAGAATTTAGACAAACTACTAAAAAAAGGGACAAAGGGGAAAAAAAGACAACAAAAACCAAACTGGTTATATCATAATTTCAATTTTTTTTAGCATAAAACCGTGTAAATGCTAAAAAAATCTTTCGGCAACTATAAATTTAGTTATTTAAGTTGTGCTTTATGTGGTAAATAGTCCGTAGACAAATAGACTACATAGCCACACCTTTGCCAAAATGGGAGCAACCGCTAAGGTTTTATCTGTAGCCTTTGGTAGAGCTATGAGAGAAGAAAGGTTGAACAAAGGTCTTTCTCAAGAAGAACTCGCTTTTCGTTGTAATTTGGATAGGACTTATATTTCGAGCGTTGAACGTGGTAAGGTAAATCCAAGCATACACATAACTTGGCTAATTGCGGTAGGTTTAGATATTCCGCTATGGGTACTGATTAAATCGGCTGAGGAGTTGGCCAGTAATAAGGAAAAGTAGGATAAGCTCAAAAGACAAGTCTTAACACAGTCGTTGGACCTACCTTTTGTTGATGCAGATAAAAAAATTAAACTATGAAGGATTCTAATAAGCCTGATTCAAAGAAGTTGTCAGACCTTATAAAAGAGTCAGATATAACCTTACAAGACCTGGCAGAAGTCTTGAATTATAATCGTGCTACAATTCGGGAGCGAAAAAATAACCCAGACCAGTACACAATTGCAGAGATCATGAAACTTTCCAAAGTACTTAAACGGACACCAACCGCGATAGTAAAAATAATTTTGAGAGAGCTTAATGATATCTCAGATGAAAAAGATCAATTGAATGAGAAAGACTCAAAATAACTAGTCTGTAAACGCTATACTAAGTCTTTCAGTTTTTTGTACAAAGGATGCAGAACTATAAGTTCGTCAATGACTTCACTTTGCGTCTTGTTCTCCAACGAACTTATCATATTCAACAATTTATGTGCTCGTGGTGATACCCTTGCAGCGTTCAGCGGTGCAGCAGGTGTATCACTAGTCTTTTTATTCTTCCCTTCTCGTTTAGTTGATGCTGGTTTAGGTGCTGGTTCTGGAACGGTAGTTTCAGAAAGTGTAGGTTCAGGAGTTGCAGGTTCAGAGTGCGTAGACTCATCATTTGTAGATTCAATACCCACAGCGATAGAAGGCACGGGTTCAGGAGTTGTAGACTCAACCGAAGGGGACAGGGCGATAGCAGGAGTCTCTGTTTCGGTGATCGGGGCCGCAGGGTCGGGAGCCGAGGTACCTTGTTCCATTGGTGGAGTTGGGGTTGATGCGTTGTCATCATTCGCAGTATCTACACTGTTAAGCGTTTTTGTAGCTTGTTCAGCCGCTTTTTCCCTTGCGTTTCTGGATACTAATCCAAAGCCTTTTGTTTTTCCCGTTGTCATATCTTAAGCTTATTTAGAGGTTGGAATAGTTAGTTGGGTTTCTAACTCGTACTTCTGTATAAATTCATAAACGAAGGGCAAGAACTCATCCCGACCTTCGGCACTTTCTAGTAGAGACGTATGCGTATTATAGTTTTCGTAAATCTTTTTCAGTTTGATTTTAGAATCGAATAGTTCAATACCAATCCCTTCAGCAAATTCAGGTAAATAACTATTTTCTTTAATGTTTCTATAAAAGTTATGGAATGCGTAGATGTAAGTCGGCATTCCTTCATCCTCACGAATTTTCTTTAGATCAGCCATTGTTGCCATAAAATGACCTGTAGCCAAAGCGTCAGTACGAGCCGGTTTTACGGGGATGATGAAACTATCTGCCATTGCTAGTAGTGCTATAATGGCATCATCTTCTAAGCCTGTCATCCGGGGCATATCAATGAAAATAATATCATACTTATCATTTTCATATGCATCTTCTATAATTGCCTGAGCTTCTTCCGGGTTGGCTGTTTTTAAGTCCCAATCAAATTTTAGCCCCTCTCCTACTATTTCCTTATCTTCTTCGCGGAGGTCAGTAATTGACTTTTGGTTATCTGCATCAATTACCAATATCCTCTGATCGCTGTGTTTTGCCAACACGTTAGCCAGCCAACAGGTAGTAGCTGTTTTACCAGCCCCCCCCTTCATTGTAGACGCACAAATGATTCTCATGGTGATCTGTTAAAAATGTGTCAGTGTTTATTTGTTAACAAACATACATAATATACTTAATATCATAATGACATTTTAAATAAATTATTTTTTTATTTATATTATAAAATTTATAAAATAACAAATTACGTCTTACACATAATTACTTTGTGTACTATGTTATATTGTTAACAATGTAACATAGTACACAAAGTAATAAAATAATATAAATTATTGTTACGTAATTAACTTATTAATAATGTTAAAAATATACAAAGTTACGTTTGTAATAATGTTATAAAGTATATTTGTGTCGGGTTATTCACTGATTAAGAGTCGATTATACAAGTGCTATAAGTAGAGATTACTATGTATTCTTTGTAATTTCTAACAGAAGTTCTTTTGTTAATAAATATCTTTTAGAGTTAAAGTACATATAATACAAAATTACATTTGTGTATTTGTTAACTATGTTATTTTGTTAACAATAGCTCTCAAAGACTGAGTTATATAATCTTAGGGGTACACTAATAATAGGAAAGCAAATTTTTTCAGCAAGAAGGGACGATTTTAGCAGAGCTAAAACCTTGACTAACAAAAGCATAGCTTCTGAATGACATGGATCTAAATAATTAATTGCTTGATTATCAGTTATATGTTCTTATATATACATGGATTTTAAGCAAATATGCCATGACAGACCGTAAAACAGCAGCTATCGAGATTGACCCAAGCATTCACGAGCAGGTTAAAACTGAGATTAAGATATTGAATAATTTAGCCGACTTAGAGTACAATAGCAGCTTAGATAAGAAGAAAAAAAAGGTAGTTAAACCCGTACAGTTGACTTTGCGCAGCTATAGCGAGGCTGCTTTATCCTACTTTATGAAGAATCACATTGACCCTAGAAGTATGGGTGAAGAGAAGGATGTGTTAACGGAAGTGCGTAAGCTTCGCAACAACGTCTTTTCTTTCATGCAAGTACAGGAGAGAACTTACTTGATGCCTTTCGTCCAGGATGTATACGAGTTAAAAAATAAAGCTGATACGTTAGAGGATACGAGTTTTGATATGCTAAATCTGATGGAAATATTTATAGATTTACTCTTAGCCGGTTTAGGGCTAAGTGAGCAGGAGCAGGAAGCTCATAAAGCTAGGGCAGCTAAGATGTTTGCTCAGAAAAAGATGAATCATAAACCTAAAAAGGGATGATTACCAAGGTATTGCCAGCCACTAAAAACCGGGAAATCAACTACGATAATAAGGGTAGTTCTGAACGGTTAGTGAATTATTTTGAACATGAGGGGAAGGAGCAAGGGCAAGAGGCTTATTACTTCTCTCAGGACGGAGACGGTTTAAGTAAGGAAGAAGTAGTTGCCAGTATTGACGGAAACGTAAAAGGCTTAAAGAAGGATGATACAAAATTCGTGTCACTGGTTATCTCGCCATCCAGCGAGGAGTTAGCCCATATCAAGGGTGACCCTGAAATGCTAAAAAAATATACCATTGACGTGATGGAAAATTACGCCAAAAACTTTACCTTGAAAAATGGTAAACAATTAGAAGGTAAAGATTTAGTTTGGTACGGGATTATTCACGAAACACGTAAGTATCAATGGGATGACAAGGAAGTTAAAGAAGGAAAGGCGAAAGAAGGGGAACAAAAAGGGGGAGTACAAACTCACATTCATATCGTAGTTTCTACACGTGATAAAGAGCAGAAAACTACTCTGAATCCTGATACCAGTAAGGCACGTTTTAATATCGTTGATTTTCAAAGAAAGAACGCTGAGACATTTCAACAGCAGTTCAACTATGAGAAACAGACTCACTTTCACAAGGAGAAACCCCACAAGGAGCGCGGCCATATTGACCAAGTACGATACTTTGAAAAACGAATCAACCGACTGGCAGAAAAGTATGACTTAGACGAAAAGACGGTTGGTAACATTCGGAGTAAAGCCGCAGAGTCCGGGTATTCCAAAGAGTTCTACAAAGGGCTGAAAGATTACAGTACGCGGATAAATAACAAGGAAGGGAGGAAAGACGACCTAACGGAGTTTGCGAATTTACGCAAAGCGGAACCGCGCGAAAACAGGGAGTTCGCCCACAGCCAGGCTAACCAGCAACGACAAGCAGTACAGAGCCAACGGGTAAGTTATGCTGTCGAGTCAGTACTTAGAGGAGCTGGTGACAATAAGGACGACGACCGAGAGATTTTAAAAGACTTGTCAAATAAACGGGGTGGTCACTTCGGTTTGTAACATTCAATAAATATGAGAAACGATAATTCTAACACTGAAATAGGGGGAGAATCACTTAATCCGTATAGAGCAATATTGATAGTAGGTTCTACGTCGAATGGCAAAATAGCCACTATAAACCAGCACATAACTAAACTTAGAAAGTACCGTGATCGCTCAAACGACACTACTGAATCTTAAAAATTTTCTGAACACTTAATCTCAAAAGCGATGGTCATAAGTCAGCTTAAAATTGGGGTCTGGAGCTTTACACTTTTTTTGTTAGCTCTCTTTGGGGTAGAGGTTGCTATTTACTACGACCCGTTACAATTCAATTCATTTGTCATTCAGCAGGTCTTTAAGTTCGGGATCTATGTCCGGGCCTTACTCGTGATTATGTATGCTTTCTGCTATCTATTACCTGATACCACTCTGCAAGCTGAGTTAGACAAGAAGAAGCAAAAAAGTATATTCAGCGTTGATAAGATGGCATTGCTGTTGATCGCTGGCTGTTATGCGTTAGGTTGTCTACTGCTATTCAAAGCAGATATCTTCCCGTACAGTTACTACTTCGAGATTGCTGGTTTGTTATTAGTATTACCGTCAACGCCCTTTTTAACTCACTGGTTGAAGGGAGAACAATCTAAGTATAAGATACCCACTGATAAAAAGAGAATTGATAACCCGGATTCTTTTAGCTTTCAGGGAGCTAATGGAACATGGGTTAACATTCCAAACCCCGCACGAGGGGTAGGTATCATTGGTTCTAACGGTTCTGGTAAAACGGCATCCGTAGCGCAGCAGATTATAGCTCAAGCGGCCTATAAGAACTATACGGGGGTTCTATTCGATTTTAAATTTCCCTCGTTAACTGAGTATGCATATAATCACTATAGCCGCAGTGAATGTAAAGTAGACTTGGTAGTTGTCAATTTTGTTGACTTGAAAAGGAGTCACCGCATTAATCCCCTGTTGCCGGAACTGTTACACTTTCAAGCCTATGCGTATGAGTTTGCAGCCGCATTCTATTGTACGTTGAATCGAGAAGCAATCAGAAAAAAAGACTTTTGGGATACATCGGCCATCGCCATACTAGCGGGAGTAATCTGGTATATGAAAACTCACTACCCCGACTATTGCACATTACCTCACGTTTTGAACATGATTTTAGGTCATGACGTATACCAACTGATCGGTTTATTAGAAACGAACTACCAGACTAAAACGATTGTAGCCAGCGTCAGCACAGCTATCAAAACGAAAGCTGAACCACAGTTAGCGGGCCAGTACGGAACCCTGCAAAATGCGTTGGGCAGAATGAATACCCAAGAGATCGCTTGGGTGTTATCGGGTGACGATTTCGATATTAATCTTAACAGCAAGGATCAACCTAAACTACTTTGTATTGGTACAAAGCAGGACATTATAGAGGCTCTATCTCCGGTTGTCTCTTTAATTATCACAGCGTCGATCAAGCAGTTAAACAACCCGGACAAAGAACATAGCATGGTTCTCTTGGATGAAGGGCCACAGTGTTACATTCCTAATTTATCCGATCTTCCAGCAACGGGCAGAAGTAACAAAGTAGCCACTATATACATGGCTCAGGATATTAGCCAGATGGTTAAAGCTTATGGAAAAGAAGAAGCTTATGCAATCATATCGAACCTAAATACACAGATGTTTGGTAAGAATCCAAACATTGAAACGGGTGAGTATGTGAGTAAATTATTTGGTAAGGAGGAAATGCTACAACGAAACGAAAGCCAGAACCGCAGTAATCCTAATAGCTTGGATACCAAAAGCGGTTCAAGCAGCCAGGGGGTAAGTTTCTCTATTCAGGATAAGGCATTGTTCAAACCCCACGAGGTTAACCGTATGGAACAAGGGGAGTTTGTTGGTATTACGGCAGAAGCCGCCGAGCCGGTCTTTCATACCCGCTTAAAGCTACCAACCTACAATTTTCCCACAGGTACTAACAAGCCATTGCCTGTTTTCTACACAGACGTTGACGCTGATTTGAACTTTGAACGAATCCGATTAGAATGTAACGCTATCATAAAAGGACAGATTGATCCAGTAAATGAAAACTTATTGATAGCCAGTAGTTTACGAGCGTCAACTAAGTAAATGGATGCAAACTAATTGGTAAGACCGCTTGATTCAAGCGGTCTTTTTTTGAGTGCATTTTTCTAATTAGAGAAAAAGGGAGTGTAAGTTTATATTATATGTAAAACATATATCCTATGAAATTGTATTTGATTTGTATTAGAACTTGGTATGTTGCGTAAAAATTAGCTGCCATAGCATGAAAGCAGAGATTCACCCCAATGATAAGATACGTCTGGAATGTTTTGTACGGGCTGAGTCAAGTAGCACTTTATCTATACCTTTCTTCTCAGCTCACGTAGCCGCAGGTTTCGGAAATCCTGCTGATTCACATATCGAGAAGTGGTGCGATTTAAACGAATTATGCATTGATAACAAAGATGCTACCTACTTCGTCTACGTCGAGTCAGATTCAATGATTGATGCCCACATAACGCCCGGCACGTGGCTGATCGTAGATCGCAGTAAGAAGCCCAGGAAGGGAGCTGTAATAGTGGCTTGGGTCAACGGAGCGTTCACCGTTAAGCGAGTCAATAAAATAGGCGACTTGGTTGTTCTAATGCCTGCTAATGACGATTACACACCAATCTATGTCCATGAACACGACGACTTTAAGTTGTTTGGGCTGGTTACGTTTTTCTTCCAAAAACCCACCATCATCCCATGATATTCTTAGTAGATGCCAACAACTTTTACGTAAGTGCTGAACGGATATTCCGGCCTGATCTAGAAGGTAAACCTGTCGTTGTCTTGAGTTCAAACGACGGTAATGTTATTGCCAGGTCAAACGAGGCTAAGAACCTAAAAATACCAATGGGTGAGCCTGTGTTTAAATTGCCTGAGCTTGTTAAGAAGCATAACGTACAGCTTCTAAGCGCAAATTTTACCCTCTATGGCGATATTTCAGCAAGGTTAATGCGGATTCTAAATCAGTTCGTCGAGGAGATAGAAATCTATTCAATAGACGAGGCTTTTTTGGACTTAACTACTTATGAGCAAGTATATTCTGATCTACCAATGTTTGCTCACCAGATCAAGAGTACCGTAAATCAGTGGCTTGGTTTGCCGGTATCAGTCGGTATAGCACCGAATAAAACATTGTCTAAAGTTGCTAACTGGTTCGCTAAACGAAGACCAGAACACAACGGGGTTTTGCAACTGAGTAATCCAAACGAGATTCAGAACGCCCTATCAGACTTCCCCTGTGGCGAGGTTTGGGGCATCGGCCACCAATACAACCAGTTACTAAAAAAGAATGGCATAATAACCGCCTATGACTTAACACAGTGTCATGATGTGTGGATTCAAAAACACATGACCATTGATGGTTTACGCTTGGTTGATGAATTGCGAGGAAACCCCCGCCGATCAATCCAGCGATACCCACAACCTAAAAAGTCGATCCTAACATCACCTACTTTTGGTAAGCCTGTGGACGACTTAAAAACCCTTCAGGAAGCTTTAACAACGCATGTGGTCCGTTGCGCTGAGAAATTACGCAGGCAGCAATCAGCCGCCCGATTACTTACGGTCTATTTACAAACCAATCCCTTTCGGAAACAAGAACCACAGTATTTCAATCATCAATCCGTCGTTTTACCGCACCCAAGCAGTGCCACGCCGGAACTACTTCAGTACGCGATTGGCGTTTTAAATTCCATCTATAAACCTGCTTATCATTACAAGAGGGTAGGGGTTATGCTTTCTGGTTTCGTACCAGAGGACTTTCAACAATCGAACCTTTTCACGGAAGTACCTGATGAGCGTCTACGGGTTGTCAGTAAGACGATTGATATGCTGAATGAAAAGTATGGACGAGATAAAATACGCTTTGCTGCTCAAGGATATAGCGACCATTGGAAACCACGCAGCAAATTTTTAAGTAGACGTTATACTACTCGTTGGAACGAGATTTTAAGAATAACTAAATAGTTCAGAAAAGTGGGTACTTATACTCATACTGAAACGGACGATTTTCTGGAAGGCGGATGGGAAGAGAGAAGTAGCCCAAACAAACTTTAGTCTACAATAAAGCCGTTTAGTTTTATCATTCATCATTTGTCCTTTTGATACCTTTTAGTTGGATGATTGAGAACAACACCACCTTCTGATAGTACTAGAAACCGTGTTGAATTTCCGAGTCTCCTACTACCGCACAATAAATAGGCCTTTAAAGTGATGACTCTGATCATTGGATCTACATGAGTCTGATCAGAAATAGCTATCGTTGTATGCAATTCTTCATTAATTAATGATAAGATCAATAGTGGGGTATACCGTAACGCTTAATACTAACTGACTGATTTAGATTAGTTTGATATTAAGCGTAATTGCATACAATAACTTGTTGGGTGCAAATTCATCGGGTTCCGCTCGTCAGCATTCCGGCGACAGGTTGCACGTCCCAGAGGTCAGGTTTTTTTCTTGTTCGGCAGGTCGCATATGACACAGAAAACGTCCCGGTCAGCCACATTTTTTAATCCTTTAAATTTAATCTTTAAATCAATTTTTATCATGACTTTAACGAGCACACTACTAAAATACAAACCTTTAGCCCATAAGCTATCCTCAAAATTTCGTATATGGCACGTTGAGGCTTTGTTGAATCAATCGGCTGATTTACTGGAAAGATGTCTAGCAGAAGAGAGAGAGTATAACACTCTTAATTTTGAATGGAAACAATTTCAGTTAAACTTACAGGCTGAGCTAGATAGTATTGTGTTAGAAGAAAAGAAACGCGATAATGCCTATTTTGATAGAGATCGAGTTTATATTGACTCTGAAAATAAATTTTTAAAAGATTCGGAAAATGATTTCCAGCAATCAAAGAAAGCCGCAAGAGGTGCTTACGATAATAGCAATAGTGGCGCGTCTGGTGAGGGGCTTATACCATACGAGCAAGCATCACAAAGATTGGTTGAAAAAAATATTGAAGAAATACAGAGAAACTCTAGAGCCGACTTATTAAGTACCAAAGCAGTTTGGGTGAATCAAGATGAGGGTAACAGTAAGACACAAATAGGTACTCGACGTCATTTGCATGATCAGAAAAGAGAGCAAACAAAAAGTGGTGGGTTATTTGACCTTTCTATTCGTATTGATGCGGTCAAAGAACGTTTGAAACGTAACTATGAAGATGCTTACGACCGTTTAGCCGTTGCAAAACAAGGGCTTGAATCAATCTATGGATATGAGCAAAAAAACTTTCCAAAGGAAGAGAAAAATTTGATTTCGAGCTTAGCCATTTGGAACAGTGAAGCTATAGAATGGTTGATTGCGTATCAGCAGTTAGAGCAAGGTTTTACTCGTGTTGTCTCGGTAAGATATTTACTAGGCGATGAGCAATGGAATAAATTAGGAAACTTTGATACGCCTTTACCTTTACATATTCCTTCTGATTTTTTTAGAACCCATGTTAGCGTTAGAGTACGCGGAGTTGGCGCTTCAATAATTGGTAGTGCTGGTTTATTTCCGTGGACAATAACTATTGGTGTTCCAAAACAGGCCGTTTTTTACCGAGAAAATGGCAAACCTAAACCAATTGATCAGACTGCTATACCTCTCTGTTTGTTAGGTCGTGTCGAAAATCGAAAATCTACTTCACCAGTCGAGATTGGCGGCCTTATTTCCCTTTGCAATGCCAGTCCTATCGGCTCCTCAGATGATGACACAGATCCAGAGGGAAACTGGTCAATTAAGATTGATTCTCCTTTAAATAAAGTTGAAAGTTTCTCCGGTATTGATGATATATTACTTGACATTATAATTGTAGGAAAAACAACTTTTTAATCAGAGAATTTAAATAGCCTTTACACACAAGGCTTTCGCAAATGCTAAGAATTTCGACTTCAAACCACACATCTAATTTTCATAGTATGTACGCGAATTCGAATTCGCAAGATCAACCTGAACGTATTGTCGTAACTGCCGATAGACCCGCTACACCTACACCCGGCCACGACGGTGTTCCCCACGGTGGACATGATAGTAATGGAAATGGACCGAGCCTTTCCTCAAAACCGACTAATCCACAGTATACTTTATTAGATGCAGTTGGATATTTCGATAAAGACAAGGATGTTTTTGAAAAACTGGTTGAAGCTGCAACTTTGGGGGTAGAAGTTGAAAAAGATATAGTTGAACAAATGGAACACATGAGCTCTGTACTTAGTAAAATTTCGGCAGGATTCAAATTCATTGATTTAGGGACTTCTTTTGCACAAGGTAATTATCAAGCAGCTTTTCAAAAAAGTTCAACTTTACTCATTAGCAGTGTATTGACTCAGATAGCACTGCGTGCAGGTCCAGCTCCTGTGCGTATTGCAGCGGCACTAGCCAGCTTAGGTTTTGCTGTTTTTGATATTACTACGAAAGATGGTAGTGCTCTTGCTGATAAAGTTTTTAACTCGGCTACTAGTGGCAATGGAGGTCTTAGATTGGCAATTCCGCAATGGGATACTTATGTAGGAGTACCACCCTATTGATTCGCTTCGAACAAACGCATTTCCCATCGAGAAATTCACACTTTGCAAAAAGAGGTATTGGTTAGGTTGTTATGTTTAGCTCTGAGCATAAAAAAGCGGAAGGTGCGTTTTGTCCGCTCCGCGTGGGGTCGCTTTCCTGTGACAGACCGCACGTCCTAAAAGAGAGTTTGCAGCCCAACTCAAACAGGTGTGTAAAGGTTGAGGTACGTTCGTTTTTTTGAGTAGCTTACTCACCATCAACACTTGTGGGTGTTGGGTGGCCCGTCCAAGTAATTGCTTGTGTGCCGGTGTCTCGGCGACAGGTGGCACGTCCCGCAAGGGCAGCTTTGGGCTTCCATTTCGGGGTCTCGGTCGACAACGCGAACGCCCTAGTTGGGAAAGTAAACGAAATCTGTTTAGGTCGCAGTAGACAAATTAAAAACGTAAATACTTGAAAACATGGACATGGGAGTAATTAAAGACGTTTGGGATATATTCTGGGACTCGGTGAATTTGATTTTAGGGCTTCCAAAAAGACAGAAGCGTCATCTGTCAGTAGCCCTAAACGATATTGCTACCTTATTAGATAATATACGAGAGAAGTTTAAAGGTAGAGTAGTACCTCGGCGAGAAGCTTATGAACTCATTGGAATTATAAATGTAGCTGACAAGCTTGCCCAGCCGTTTAAGGAGAAATATCCTGAACTTGCTCAAGTTTTTGACCTTCAACTTCCGATGATAGGCAAAATGATGCGCGATGTGGATTTTTTCATCGACGAGAAACCCAGATACAGTTTGCACAGTAGCTACGACACGAAAGATGCCCAATTCCCTGCATATGTAAAGGGAAAAATAGATGAAGCATGTGAGGAATTAGAAAGAGCAGCGGGCATTATTTCCTCACACAGTAAAAGATTCAAACTGGAGGGGAAAAAATTGAATAGTTAATTTGCGCTCCGCGTGGCTCGTGCGACAGGTAGAACGTCTCACAGGACAGTTTTCAGCCCAACCAAACGGGTGTGTAAAGGTTCAAGTACGGTTGTTCAGTTGAGTTTTGCTCTTACCATCAACACCCGTTGGCGTTGGGTGGATAGGCAAGCATATAAAGAAGCGTGTTTTTTATCGTTTTAGCGACAGTGTGCTACCCCCGGCAAACGCATGAGAAATTGGCGTAAATGACTACATTTCATTCGCTATAGGTAGCCCTTTAATGGGAGAATCGTCCCTGTTTGTTTGGCTAAACCCACTATTTTGTTTTTGGTTAATTGTTAGCAGAGAATAAGCTATCGTATATCATATCCGTATTTCAATCCTAATTTCCATTTGCCACTTTCTCTGATGAAGTACTGTTTAAAGTTTTTTGTTGTACCATCATTGTATAAAGCTCTTGCATTCACTATGGCAGAATCGGCCCCTTTGAACTCTTGCGAGATAACATCAATGGCCTTTAACTGACCATTACGGGTTTCTCTAGCAAAGGTATACTCCATAATTCCGGGAGTCTTATTAAATACCTGAACCAATGGCTTTGAACAGTGAACAGTCATCGAATGAAGCATAGCAACTGAATCTCCTGCAAAGTAATTATTTGCATTTTGATAGACAGTTTTTAGAACCTGTTTAGGTTCAACAGTGCTTACCATTTCAAGAGCTGTATTTGCTTTTTTGCGACTAGACGAAAAATGCACGATTAATTCAGCCACTAGGACAGAAAAGCCTATCAGACAAACTAGTACAGTCGTTATTAATGGTAACTGTTTTTTTAGATTGATTTTATTTTCCATGAGTTCGATTGAGTTTTTTCCAGTAAGAAAACAGCATCTAAGTAGGTCTCATCGGCATAAATTAATACTCCCTTTACGCGTACACGACTTGAATCCTGACCATAATCAGCCTTCACAAATTTGAATTTCTTGTACTGGAAATTCTTGGTCATCAATGGAGAAAGCTGTAGTAGGGAGGTAGTAGAGTCGAAAAGGAATTGAGTAGCGGACTCCCATTTCTGAGCATTAATGCAGCTCATATAAACCTCGCAGGTATGTTCAGGGGTGTTCGGATTCGTTGAACACCCCGTTAGAACAGCGCCTACTAGCAGTGTTAGTATGGCCTTTTTCATAACCTATAATTTAACTGCTGCCAGTGCAGTGCGTTGAAAGGCTCGTTCGCGCATACCGTCTACATACTTTTGTTCGGGTGTTCGCTGAACAGCTTCGAACATTAATTCATCCCCTTTCTGACGAAGTTCAGCCGCTTTCACATAAAGGTCTAATGCGCCTTTCTGGTTGGCGATTCGTTCGCCGGTAGTCATGCGTAAACCAGTAGCCGTTGAGGATGTACCGAAAGCCGCAGCACCTATAGCGGGTGCATTTGAATACGACGCATAATCAACATTTGCCCCCCCCTGAAATGAAGACATTGACTGTTTGAGAGCATCCGCCTGAGCACGTGCTACCATGTCATTGACAGCTTTGTCAATTTCTTTTTCAGACTTGGTTTCTAACAAATCATGAATCTTGCCCAATAACCCATTACTACTATTTCCCGAACCGCCAGAAAACAGTGAGATGAGGTTCGACATAGCCCCATCACTCCAGGTATTATCAAAGTTGAACGGATCTCCGTAAACGCTACCATCAGCTAATGAGCCTGTAGTAAACAATCCTTTGTTAGCCACCATTAAGGGAGTGCCCTTTATTTCGCCTTTAACGGCCAGATTCATTGCAAACGCCTTCTTTTCCAACTCCTCAGCCATTTTATAATACGTCAGTGCTTGTTGAACTTTGCGCTTTTGCATGACCGTTTGCAGTCCATACGTCCGGTTAAGGGAGTTTCTTTTAACCTCAAAGTATTCCCCCAGGTCGTTTACCTCCGCCTGACTTTCAGCCGTTCGCCCTGTCTGTATGTAATCATATAATTTCATACCATCAGTTTCGCCCAACGCTTGATCGGATTGTACCTTACTGAAAATATAGGCTTGGTCCCAAAGAAGCGGCTGTATGTATTCAGAATAGGAAACCGTATGGAAATCTGCGAAATGGTTGAACGTGGCAACATCAGAGAATTGATTTAATTTTGCCGCAACTTTCAAGAACTCATTCGCTTGCCGGAGCAGGTTTTCAATTTCAACCTGTGTTTCAAGTATTGCGCTGGTATTCTGACGAGTACCGTTGTTGATGGTATTCGATTTCTGTAACTCGCCAAGCTGTTTCTTCGCTTTATCAACCAAGTTTTTCAGCTCAATCAGCCGCTGAATGGCTGTTACATCAATGGCAATCTGAGCTTCTACTCTAGCTGGTCGGGCAAGCAGCATGAAGAATGAGAGAACGCCTGCTAACATGAATTTACGTTTCATCGCTGTTATTAATTTTTGGTTGATTTGAAAAAGACCTGATATCCGTCCTGAATTTCTACTTGTTGCATCGAGCGTTGCCGTTTACCTGATGTAACAGCATTAGTGATACCACGCACCGCAGAACTACCAATAGCACCAGCTACACCGAACGCAGAGCTGTAGGGCAGATAAGAAGTAGCTCCGTTTACAGCGTCATTGACAGTTGAGCTGCTTACTTGTCGCATATTGTCGTCTACATAATCATAGTTATAGGTTATGCCTGATTGATAATCTTTATCAACGCACATTAAATCTACCGGCAACTTTTGCCCAGCTACGACACGTGTAGGGACTTGAAACTGAATCCGGCCAGAACCTAGATAAGTGATAGCGGTTAGGATTGTATTACGGGGTATATAAACACCTTGAAAGGTCACGGACTCCGTAGTTCTAAACCGAGCCTTAGACCCTGTTCTAAGAGATTGCTTGCCATACACTACCGCCGGAATAAAGCGTACTTCTTCGGCTTCTATAGCTGAAGAAGCTGTAACCACAGGAGGAGCCGCAGCAGTACGAGTAGATGAGGGTTCACTTTCACCAACACGAACGGTATTAAACGGGTCGTAAACCTCAGCTTGTCTCTCCTTACGCTTCGACTTCGGATAGACATTTCTAACAACAATCCGTTCTTTGGGCGCAACTATGGAAGAAGTAGGAGGAGCCGTAACTGAAGATAAAGCGACCGGAATAGTTGCATTAACCTTACTGGTGTCGAGCAGCTTTTTGGCTGGTATTGAACCTACAGGCTTGTAGTTCCATTTTTGAGCGACCATACTAACCTCAGTAGATGGCCCCTTGCCACTCAAACTATTGTTATTGATTTCTGTTTCCATCGAGCTTACCATGCTGGATTTGCCGACGTTAGTTTTGACCGTTTTGTATAGATTAGGGTCAGATGGGGTTATATGCATCCCTCTTAGGCCAGTGCTTACCTGACGCAATGCAAACAAAGCACCAGCGATCAATACAACAGCCGCAGTTGCTAAAAGCGTAGTCTTATTCTTAGCCGCGATACTTTGTAATCGTTGGCTAGTTGCGGAAACCGTTCCTGGATTTTCAGCGGGAACAGAGGAAGCGTTTTCGGGCTGTTTCCTTAGCCCGAGAATGTCTATTATTTTGGCCGTTACATTCATATTTGAGAAGTTTTAGAGTAGAGATGCAGTCATGATTTTTTTAGCCGGTATTTCAAGGGTGATTACCCGCGCACCAACTTTTTCCCGAAAAATCATTTCCAGGTATCCCGATTCAGTAGTAGAATAGAGCGGTAAGGAGTAATAAAAGTATTTGATCCTACCAGCTTCTATCCGAGCGGGTTCTATTCTGTCGTCTGGTGTCATTTCCTCATATTGAGGAGCAACCTTATTTCTTAACCGACGTGGTAAACGTTCTTTATAGGTGAACGTCACCAAATCCAACACGTAGGCTATTGTTGTCGTATTTTTAACGGCCAGCTTCAAATAGGTACGTTGCGTATCATTGAACACCTGTATACATTCGATGTCTACACCGTCTTTTACTTCCCGAACACTGACATTGGGCTTGCCTGTTTTCATCTTTACTAACTTGCTGATCGTTGGAGCAAGGGATGAAACCACGCTTCTTGCTGCTGGACTACTACTACTACTTTCGTCCATTATCCGGTAATCATAGAAGCTCCTAGAAGGCTTTTTAACGTATCGAACGTAGCCAGTAAACAGAGTTGAACCCGCTTGAACAAGGAGGGTGGTAGGCTCAGTGTTAGGAGAAAGAGCTTTTAAAAAAAGCATCCGGTCTTTTTCAACCTTACCTATATACGCTTTCGTACCTAGATTGACTAAACTAATTGGCTCATCAAAAATCAGGTAGCTAGTTCCCTCACTGGTTACACTGATAGTATCTAATTTTTGAGCTTGCGTAGTTAGCAGATTGCCCCAAAGGAACAGGGCTATAATCGCTTTCATTATGGTTCTGATTTGGGGTTATATTGAATGAAATTGAAATCTTTAATCTGCAAGCCAAATGGGTTGTCCTCAGATCGGTAGGTTTGAAGCAGGAGGAATTTTGCCGCTACGGGAACGTATTGTACCTCGTCAGGGTAGATAACTTTCTGTTTTGAATAGACCATACCTGAATACGGTTCAGTCGCTACATTCACCTTTACACTGTCTATTTCGAGTTCAGTATGGATATTATACCGATTATAATTCTCCAGTACTTTCCCTTCCCGGAAGGTTTGGAAAATGGCTAACCCATCTTGCCGGTTAATTAACTTCATCGCTAAGTCAATACGATCTTTGTACGTCTCCGCATCATGACTGAACATCAAGCGCATGAAGTCTTTGACATGGTTTCTCGCTTCGTAGACACTAGGGGTAGCGGTGGGAGATTCAACCGCAGCGGTAGTGCCTCTATCAGAAACGACATACACCGTTTGACGAGCTTGCTTTAAGCTATTTGAATACGTCCAGCCCCAAAAAGCATTGGAAGCAAAGAGCAGAATCACAGCGGCAATTGTAATCCATTTCAAAGCCGTAAATGCTTTGCTGAAATTGACCGCTACACCGAGCTTATTATTATCTGTTACCATCGTTGGCTGATGTTATGGTTAGTTACTTTCCTGTAATTGCTGTTGCCGCTCCTTTTTCTTATCCCGATCCTTCCGATAGTCATTTAGTGCTTTATTCGCCGCACCACCAGCAAACGTTGTAGCCGCACCAGCCG
This sequence comes from Spirosoma flavum, assembly GCF_042686045.1. NCBI lineage: Bacteria > Pseudomonadati > Bacteroidota > Cytophagia > Cytophagales > Cytophagaceae > Spirosoma > Spirosoma flavum. The sequence goes on along the minus strand of NZ_JBHUOM010000043.1, from coordinate 29,258 downwards.
CGCCCTGGGCCGCTCGTAGGAAAGACGACGAAGCCGCACTACCGATATAAAAAGAGGTTAGAAGCGGAACACTCAAGTACATTAAGATTACGGCTCCATTTACGACTAATAAATCAAGCACCGCTGATGCTTCTGAAAGAGTTGTTCCGGTAGGAATAGTAAATTTTGAAATAAAGCCTACCATGATAGCATCCAGAATACCGAGAGTTAGCCCCCAAAGAGCAGTAGAAAGGAAAATCCGTAGCCAATGGCCGATAGTGCCACCAAAGCCCGGTATGGTGCTGATCGTGAAAGCAACAGGACCACACGCTAGGATGAAGGCAATTAACATTCCCCGTATACGCTCGATAAATAAGCGTACAATCATTGAAAGCCCGTTTTCTACAGCTAATATGAGCCAGGTAAAAAAAGAGGTCATATCATCAAATGGGACTTTGACGTTAGGGAAGGAAAATTCCTTAGTATGCTGCTTTAAATAACCTGTCTCTGAGAGTGTATTTAAAGACTTCATAATATCAGTATCAACGTTGCTTACCAGCGCATTGAACCAAGAGGTCGCATCATAAATAGCGTATACTATCGGCTCATAAGCTGCAACGCAAATCCAAATAGCAATAACTTTGATTAATGCGGAGGGGTCAAACCTCATATCACCAAGGTACATTTTAGTAAGTGAAATGACTAAATGAACAAATAGCATTAAGGGAATAAATGTCAAGCATTTTGTAACAATGCCTTTGATAAGTACTATTGCAGACGCAAAAAACATTTCTCCAATGTTTTGTTGAGCTTGAAGTAAAATGAGGTTTAACGTGTTCATAATTTTCCTGTCTTTTTTAGTTCAACAAATTGTCTGATTGCCGCAAAAATATCACCGTACTCTGCTGTGAGGTCTCTTAACATTTCCCGCTCACGTGGTTTAGATGTTAAAATAGCTTGTACGGCAAAAGGAACGTCTACACGATATGCTTTACCATATTCACCCTGTTTTATGAAAATCTCTCTGTGAGTAGGTGCAGTCGAAAGTGAAAGGATTTTTTCTTTTTCATGCTGAGTAAAAGCAAACTCTTTAGATAAAGTGCCTACTTCTTCCGTGTCAGTATGGCGAAGTATTATTTTGGTAGCCGCATTAATTTTAATTGCCTTACCAATGGGTGAAGTCATAATTTCATTAATACCCTGAGTGATGATACACATACTACCATTGTTTTTACGGATAGTCCGGTACATCAATTCAATAAAATCAGTCATGGTATCAGAAAGCATTGACCAAGCTTCATCCATGTAAATCCATTTGTTGGTTTTAGGATAACGAGCTAATTGGTCAGCGGCTAACTCTGTAATTAACATGCCAACAACGGGGTAAAGAATAGGATTTGTCTTAATCTTCTTCATATCAAAACAAATCAGCTTGTAAGCTGCTAAATCTTCGTATTCATCCGAGTTTAACACTTCTTTATATTGCCCAACAGCAAAAGGCTTAAGACATAAAAGAAACTCGTTAAAATTGAAAGAACCCGCTTGCTTTTTGTATTCTAAATCCTCGCTATGGGAATCCATGTAATCAATGATGTATTCATAAAATCCCGATATGGAAGGCAGTAATATAATGCTGGAATCTTTCTTTACTATTTCGTTATATTTTAGATAGTAGTGTAGTATTAACTCATTCAATACAGACCTTTCATGCTGACGTATTACCCCGTCTTGGCCTTTCCAAATGACGGTTATTAAATTGGTTAGAAAGTTACTTTTGTCATTGTTTAACGTGAATGTACCGTCCAGTTCACGTTGAACCAAGCAGGGGTTGAACTTCAAGGGTCGTTCCGGGTCATATTCAAAATACTTTCCGTTCAAAGCTGTGAAAGCACTTAAATATGTCCCGCCTACGTCTATTACAATTTGGGGTTCTCCTCTATCAAACCGCTGTACTAGAAAGTTGGCAATTGTAAAAGATTTACCACTACCAGTAGGACCAACAACGACAGCATTTTGATTCTCTAAATCTTCATTAAAAAGATTTACTAATAATGGTTCACCGGAGCGATCAGTAAGTAAATCGCCTTTAAGATCAGACGTATATTTTGTGATAAAATTTAAGTATACCGCCCCATTATCCCCGGTCATAGTCAACCACCGATAATTTTGGTCTGAGTTACCCGGAGCATTAGCGATAAATAAGTTAGCGGTATCAATACTTTCTATAAAGCACTCAGAAGAACCCATTTCCCGAAATGCAGCAACAGTCCGTTGAATGTTTTTTTCAACTTCATAATCATTGCTCGAATACACTACTACACTGACATTCGTTGTAACTATGTTTTTATTGTCGCTCCTTACTTCTTCTGTAAACTCTAATATTTCTTCCCGTTTAATTCGGTTGTCCTGAGTCATCATGAAATCAAGGTTTTGAATAACTTTGGCCGTTGTGTCCATACCAGACAGAACCTTGTCTTTATTCATTACCTTGATGGATACACTCAGTACGTGCGGGAAATACAGATAGTTAGCAATGGGGTATATCCAGGGCGACATAATATTTTGTCTATTCCGGGCAAATGGCTCTATCGGCCCACCCTGACCAGACATAGTAATAACATTAACTCGTTTTTCGCCAATAGCCGCGTGAGTTGAGCAGGGTGTAAACGTCCTTAATGAATCCGTAGGCTGGTTATCTGAATCAAACTCAAGATTGTAATATTGGAGGTATACATCTTGTAGATGTTGGTCATCTAAACGGTTGAAAGAAATTCCTTCAAAAGACGTAATGGTTATTATGAAATCGTTGGCCAATTGTTCAATAGAAGCCTGTCTTTCTGCAATCTTTTCAAAGGGATTTTTTATTACACTTTTCCCTAGAGCAAATAATGTATTTGCAGCATTACGTTCCCTGTCTACACTTTGTCCAATAGAAATAAATAAATAGCTATCATGGACTAGTATTGGTCGTTCCGCAAAATGCTCTATAGTTCTACGTTGAAAGTACGTCTTATTCTTCGTCGATTCACCATACTCTTTAAAGTAGTAAGTGTCAAGTTTTTGAACAATAGTACCTTCTGGTAAAACTTTTAACGCTCCATAAATTAACGTGTTTAGGTAGTCATACTGTTTTGCATTAAGTTTTTCCGTCTCTATACCAGAGACGGAAAAACCTACTGCTATACGACCGTCTTTCAACACTAATTGATTCGATTCTACCGAGAATATTGGTATGATGTCATCAATAGTTCTAGTGTTTGTGTCGTTGCTTACCATTGGATTTTTTGCGTTTTTCGATGAAATCAAACTTTTTCATCCAGATTTGCTTTGGTTGAAAGAAATGGTATGAGAGTAAGCTTACTATATAAGACGGATGCCTATTCTTTAACCCATATCTGACAATCCCCACATATACACCTATTGCAACAATTCCCGCGATATTGTACCACACTGAAATAGGCAAGAACACCCGTACAATATTTATAAGAATCATAACTCCGAAAAAAAGCCCCAGTATTATTCCTAAATCACGTATTTCAATTCCTAATATTAGGGTCTTTTTTTCCAATGATTTTCTGACTTCCATAGGGCTAATTGTTACCTTCCTTCGTAGCCGCCTGATGAACTGCTACCTACTGAGGAGGTAATATCTTCAACAATCGTGTTAAAGCCGAACCATAGAATTGCACCGACAACTAGCATAAGTAAATTCTTGCTTGCGTTAGGAGAATTTGAAATGAATCCCGCTACAGTACGAATTAAGCCCACTACCATTAAAATAATAAATAAGACGTTGGCCGAAGTCTGAATTATTTTGGCGATATTCTTAACGGAGCCAGCTACACCGCCTTGAGCCATTGCGTCAGGTGCAATTAAAGTCAAGGCGAACGCAATAATGATAAAACCCACTGTGCGAGTTACTTTTTTTGCATTTTCTTTTTTTGTGAGTAACATAATTGTAATTGGTTATTATTGAACATTAATTAAAAAAACTGTTAATCGGAAAATCTGCTTCATTACTATTGAAAATTTAAATCAACATAATGCAACAAAAACAGTTACGTCTCCTAATTTTTGTGCGCTACACTTACTCTATTTTTCCATAGGCTATTCAGTTGGTTATAATTAAAACCTTTAAGTATTATTAATCGGAATGACTGTCTTATTATGGCTATTGTTATTATTGCTATAAAGATCATGATCAGGTTTTCTAACAGCGAACTACACATGGATTCCAATGTGTTTATGTACGTGCTTTCCATTAATAATTTGTTGGGTATTGGCGATTTTGCCAACGCATTATTGTCGAGTAAAAAGGATGTTGTGTGATTCATAATTGATAATTGATTGGTTGTTAATTTTCTTGGGGTTCTTTACGCTTTGGTCCGTAAAATTTCAATCTTCCTTTTATTTTATTTGCTTTTTCCTCATCGAGTAGGCTTACCCCTTTAATACTTGTATTTACATCGGCAAGTGGGCCTTTGTCGATAGAATCTGTTGGTTTGTTTGAGACCTCAGCAGGCTTGGAATCAGGAGCTGATTTTTTATTGTCTTCGGTATTTGTTTCAGCTTCTTTTGCTACCTCTTTTGATTGCTCCTTTTTTTTTCCATTGTTAGGGAAGTTGCCGGTTATGCTTGTGTTATTTTGGTGTTCCTGTTTTACGGCTGGCCCTTTGTTATTATCTTTTTCCTGTCCTTTAGCTGGATCAGGATTGAACCTTGCTATGACTTGCCTGCTTTGCTCGTTATACGGTGTTGCTGATACGTGAAGTAGATGGTGTTCGCGGACACTAGCTATTTTAAAAAGACTGCCTGAACTTTCACCCTCAGATGTTTCTATTTGCCGACCTTTGATGATTACCCATACTAAGCATGTTAGCCACAGTATTGCTAAGGATAAGCCCACAAGATTATAAGAATCACCAATGATAAAAGTAAATAAGTTATGGGCAAAATTTCTACCACTAAAAGCGTATAAAAATACTCCTACTGATGCTAGGCATATTGGTAGCCATTTGATTAAACTTCCCACTTTAATCATATTACAATTAGTAAAAGTGCAACATATTGGTTATTTGGCGGCTTTTTTTGAAATATTTAACAAGTATAGGAAAAAATTTATTAGAATTGTGTGCTACTTTTTTTACTCATTAAGAAATATTTTTTTATTTGGAGAATGGTAGAAAAAAATAGCATTTTAGTGTACAGGCATTAAATCTAAAGAATGACTTATGACGACCTTCGATGAGTACAAGAAGCGGATAGACCTATCCGAGTACGCCCAGCGTCAAGGATGGGAGAAAGACGACGCTAAATCGACTGCTACAGCAGCCGTACTAGACAAGAAGAGCCAGGGGCAAACCCAAGACACTATAGTCGTGTATAAGGGGCAAGAGCATGATTATTTCTATACGCCTAATAATTCCAAAGAGAGGGGAGATGTAATCAGCTTTGAAAGGCTCAAAAACGGGGCTGAGTGGAAGGACATCAACGATAAATTAGCCCGTTACGTCGGTGAAGTCCCCCAAGAGCGCCAACTCCCGCAGCAAGTCAACTCACATTCTCATAACCAAGCCTTCCAGCATAATTTCAAGTTTCAGCCTATCACAGAAACTGAGTATTTAGAGAGTAGGGGTATCAATAAGACTACTATCCATGCTGACGAGTTTAAGGATAGGATTTTCAATAAGGAGTTCAGCTATAAACAGCATTTAGAAAATGGAGTCAATCAATTGGGTAAAATGGCTCCAATAGCCGAAGCGGATAAAGCTAAGATTCAGGAAATAGGCTTGGAGAAATACTATTCTAAGCCCTTTTTCGATCAATTAAAGACTGTTCAGAATCATGTTAAAGACACGAACGAACTGCCAGCCAACTACTTAGAATCCCTAAAAAACACTTATGGATATAAGGCTCCCGAAGGGGCTACTGATCGGATAATCGTTAATACATCGTTTCCCCTTCGTAATGAAGAACACGTTATAGCGTCTATTAATCGTAACGAAGAATATAACCGTATTGAACGACCGAAAGAAAACGCTGTTTGGTCGTCTAGAACGGACTTTGACAAGCGACCAGTTAACGCAGTTGTTATACACGAAAGCCCAATTGACTCGCTTTCCTATCATCAACTTAACCCGCCTAAAGGAGATGAAAAGCGGTTATATATAGCTACAGCCGGTAATATATCCAGAGATCAACCCGTACTTATCGAAAAGCTAGTTAAGGAAAGTCAAGCTGAGAAAGTGGTCTTGGCTAATGACAATGACCCCGGAGGGGTAAAGCAAAATATCAATATAGCCGGTCGGCTAAACCTTACTGAAAAAAGTGAGAATACACATGCTCAGTTGAATATACATGATCGTACCGACGCACGATTACTTATAACCATCAATCACCAAAATCAGCAGGAAGGGCAAGAGCGGTTAAAGGAAATAGCCGAACGCTTTACTACTGCCATTAATAAAAGCATACCTGATGGAGCCGAGAGGGAAGCTAGGGCCGTAGTTGTACAAAACGGTTCTCGTTCGTCAGAAATAGAGATTGCGTTTATTGCCAACCGGGAAAATCTTATCAGCGTTGAGCAAGCTCTTATTAAAGAACGTGGTTTAGAAAATCACATGGAAGTACGGCGCCCGGCTGAGAAAGACTATAATGAAGATTTGAAACGGGCTAACCCATATATAGTTTCTTATCAAGAACAGAATAGTAGGGAGCATATTGCAGGGCGCTATAATAAAGAGGTCGATGCTTATAATGCAGTAGCTGAAAAAGCTCAGGAAAGACCAGACGCAAAAGAGGTATCTGCTTATATGGAGATCAGGACAAATGAGGGGTCAAAGAAGGTAGTGTTAGCTCATTATGACCGAGAGAACGAAAGAGTTGTAGCAACGCCCGAATTTGAAAAACGTGTAAATGAACAACATAATCAGCAAGGAACGGCTGCTATCGACCGTCAGCAACAGGCAGCAGAAGCGGAAGCAAAGGCAAATTCAGGAGATGTACGAGTAGTGGATGGCGACGGTAATATAGTCGGGAAGACAGAATATAAAGTTGAGGTAGATAGTCAAGGACATAGCAACGTTCGCAAGGAGCAGCGGTACGATCAAGAAGAATTGACGCGAGAAGGTACTTCTGGACGAGAGATACAAACAGCGATGAACAAAGAAGTTGCGGGAGCTACCAACCGGGGAGCCGGTAATGTCGATGGAGCTGATTTAAAAGATACGAAGCAAGACATTAGCCAGGAGCAGGAAAGCAAACGCTCATTGTCTATGTAATACATCTTTTAAATTAAGGCTCATGAAAACAACAAATGAGACAATTGAAGCCTACGTAAAGCGAAAAGGAATCAAACATAAAATTATTGCTCAGTCAATGAACATGCAGGTTACAACCTGGTATAAAAACCGTCAAAGATGTTGTAAAAACGTATCCATTGAAGAAATACATAACTTAGCTCAATTCCTAAAAATAACGCCTTACAAAGCCTTCGAACTGACCTATAACCTCTACTTGAGAACCAATAGTAACATAAGTAAAGAACCATTTATTTGAAATAATATAACAGTTTAGAGACCCGTCGAAAAGGCGGGTTTTCATTTTTATACAGATATTCCATACCGAGAAATTACAAAAGAACAGAGGGGAAAAAAAGGGTTAAAGATAATGATATTTCACTATTTCACGTGAAAACTGTTGCGTAATATGAAATAAAGACGTATCTTTACTTCATAATCAATCAGTTGAAACACTTAAACGGAAACAGTTATGAAATCGTCTAAATTCACCCCTCGAACGGATGTTCCCACAGCCGAAACCGATGTTTACCAAAAAATTACAGACCTGTTCATTGAAAGAATTGAATCGGGCGTAAATCCGTGGTACAAAACTTGGTCAACGTCTGGTATTGTTCCTAAAAATTATTTCAGCAAACAAAGCTATCACGGTATTAATCTTTTTCTGTTGGGCATGACTCCTTTTAATGTGCCTTACTTCTGTACGTTCAATCAAGCAAAGGCGCAAGGCGGTAGCATTCGTAAAGGCGCAAAAAGTTTACCAGTCGTGTACTGGAACGTTGTTGATTCCAAGACGGAGACAGTAACCCGCGATGGTCAGGCCGAGCCGAAGAAAAACGCATTTATAAAGTATTATAATGTCTTTAATGTCCGTGACGTGGAAGGGATAGACTTTATATTACCTGAACCGACAGTTGCCCAAAATCCCAATGAAACAATTAATATCTGTGAAAATATTGTAGCTAGTATGCCAATGGCCCCGGCCATCCGTCATGCCAATAAAGATGCAGCTTATTACGTGCCTAGTGCTGATTATGTTAATATGCCAGCTATCGAGCAGTTTAACACCTCTGCCGAGTACTATAATGTTTTATTCCACGAATTGACCCACAGCACCGGCCACCAGAGCCGACTAAACCGGGAGGGTGTTACCAATCTTTGCCGGTATGGTTCAACTAACTACAGTAAAGAAGAATTAGTGGCTGAGTTAGGAGCCGCCTTTCTATCTACGTTTACGGGCATTGCAAATTCAGCCCTAATTGATAATTCAGCCGCTTATTTAAAAGGCTGGTTAAGGTCACTGAAAGAAGATAAAAAATTCATTTTTTGGGCAGCCAAAGAAGCACAAAAGGCAGTAAACTTCATTGCTCCTAACTTAACTGATTTACAGGAGATGCCGGAACAAGAATAACCCACTATTGAAGGCCCGGAGCCGCTACGGTTTCGGGCCAATTATTAATAAAATCGTCCGGCTACGCCGGAACTTTTTAAAAATTCACCTAAGTTTAACTCCATAGAAAAATGCCTCAGCGGAACCACCCAACGTGACGAAATAGCTTATTACAATGACCAGTGGCATAACGTCAACAAAGACCTACCGCTTCTACATACAGTGGCATGAATTGGGAAGAGTATAAAGCTTGAATTGAAAATCAGTTAGTTCACCCGTTATAATAGCGGCTTATAAGAATCTTTTGAATAGTTGAACGATGCAAACATCCCTTGACATCTATCATGAAAAGTACCCTAATACTGAATTGCCTGCCTTTGCTTATACTGAAGTGGAATTGCTGAGAGAAGTAAAGTTTGTCCACGGCGAGCCAGAACAGGGAGTTAATATAGATCTTGATAAGGTAGTTGGTCTGTATTCAAGCCATATAGACTATTTCCGAAGGGGATTTACCAATGAGATTCAATCCTTAAACTGGCTTCAATTATTAAATAAACTACGGAGAGTATACAAATACGCAAAAGAGGATATAGCCAAGATAGACGACAACCTTATCAATTCGACTAACGTTTTGCCGTGGAATAAAGATTGTTCATCAATTATTTACTTAGTTTCGGAGGATAAACATTATATCAGTTCAGGACTTCACCGTATAACTCTTCTTAAGTTCAGAGCCGACAAACCATCTTTTTATTGTAAACAACAAAATATACATTTTGCAGAGCGTTCATAAACAATGGTTTAGCTTTGTTGATGCTTTATAAAATCGTAAAAAATGAAAACTGGTGACCCTAGTTGATTGGATTAGTTTAGATCAACCTACTACCGAGAAATAGAGTTATGTAACGATTTTGTTTTTAATAAATACAAATGTTAATGGCTCTTAATCTTTCACTAATTCTCGATATTTGTATCTCTTAACTGTTCAGCTTCTGTGAAGAAGTTGTCCTTTTTAAGTTTCAACAAATTGATTGAGAGTTGTAGAGGCTTCTTCTACAACTCTTTTTGTTATGGTATAATAGCCTATACAGGTAGCCTGGCCGCAGATCCAGACAACCTTTAGATTCATCGGTACGCCGGAGCGGTCAATATGCTTATAAAGATAGACTAGTATGGAATCTGACATTACAGGAGCGTATAACGCTTACAGACAAAAACTGGCTGAGTGTGCGGCCACAATAAAGAGCCGAGTAAAAGCCGAATCTTCCCTAAGGGAACTCAAGGAGGAGTTAGGGCTAACTGCAAACATGTATTACCAGCGGTTAAACTACCCGCAAAATATTCCAATTGAGGAAATAAAAGCGTTGGCTGAACTCCTAAAAGACGATAGCCTTATCCAACTCTTTGAGGATGCTCACAAATTAGGCCATCAAATGACCGTTGTCATTGATGATAATATTAAACGAGCCGATATTTCGGTTACCTTTCTCTGCAAAAAACTAGGTATTGACACGTCTAACTTTTACCGAAAGCAGAAAGACCCCCGTCTGTGGGGTCAGGCCGAGGTGGAGAAAATGACGCAAGTCGTTGAAACTATAATGAGCCTTTGATAAACTTTTATCGTTTCCTCTAATAAGACGCGCTTTCACGGTACAAAAAACTGTCTTGTCCTGATATAGGTTGTCAATTTTCACCAAAAATTGACAACTATGGAAGACCACATTCGCGACCTGCTGAGTCGCTTTCAGTACAGCGAACAACTCCGGGAGACGGCCGTGTTTCGTATTCTCTTCGGCGGAGAAGAAGTTAGCCAAGTGATGGAAGATTTAGGCATTCATAGTGGCTACACGATTCGTAGCTGGGTGCAACTCTATCGTCAGAAGATGAAGACGGGCCTGTTAACTTTACCCGCCATGAAGCAAGCACAAAAACGCGACATGGCAGCTCTCAAACAGCGCAACGAGGAGCTGGAACAGACTCTGCAGCAGGCCAATCTGTTAATTCTGGCACTTAACACGATGATTGAGACCGCTGAAAAAGAACTAAATGTGCCAATAAGAAAAAAGTCTGGCACCAAACGGTCTTAAACCTTCGTGAGAACGAGATAGCAAAGGTGAGCGTCGGAAGCCTTTGCCGACTGTTTGGTGTGAGCCGACAAGCATTTCATGCTAGAAAACAACGTGCTCAGCGATCGGTGAGCCATGCGATGTTAGTACTGGCCCTGGTGACGGCCCTCAGACGAGATGTGCCTGGCTTGGGCACTCGGAAATTACATCTTTTGTTGGCCGAACCATTAGCCAAAAGTGGCATCAAATTAGGTCGTGACAAGTTGCACAAGATCTTATACAATCATGCTATGGTTATCCGTCAGGGTCGACAGGTACCCCAGACAACTGATTCTAATCATCGCTTACAGAGATATCCTAATCTGCTTATTGATAGGGTTATAAATGCTCCCAGACAGGTTTGGGTTAGTGATATAACTTACTTGTATATTGGGTTAGGATTTGGCTATCTATCGTTAATAACGGACGCTTATTCAAAGCTGATCGTGGGGTACTGCCTGCATCCATTCTTAACAGCAGAAGGTAGTTTAAAGGCCCTGGATATGGCTTTAGCTACCCATTTGGAAAGGGAAGATGAATTGATTCATCATTCAGACCGTGGCAGCCAATATTGTAGTTATGACTACGTTCGCAAGTTAAAAGGAGCGAACATTTTGATTAGCATGACACAGCAAGGCGACCCTTATGAAAACGCCATCGCTGAACGGGTGAATGGAATATTAAAGACGGATTTCCGGCTGAACCGAGTGTTCGTTACTTTTGAGGAGGCTGAGAAGGCGGTTGAAAAAAGTATTTACAATTATAATCACCTGCGCCCGCACATGAGCTGTGGTTACCTGACTCCGGTGATGGCTCATCAGAGTGAGCATCCGCTTAAAAAGCACTGGAAACCGAAGGTATATAAACGGTCCAAGGTTGTCCGAGACCAGGGCCAATTTGGGTAAGTCCATCTGTTTCATCTATTTTGACAACGCTATACCAGGATTACTATTGACCAAAATTGCTGACCCCAAAACTGACAACTTATTTTCAGGATCGGACAACGGTCAACTTATTTTAGGACGATACAAACTGTCTTGTCCAGAAATCATTCGGACGTTTAAATGAACGGTGGCCGGGTAGGAGGGAAGGGGTGGGAGACATCCCTTTTTGCGTCCAATAAACCCGTTCAGTTTAATCGTTCACAATTTTGGCCCCTAGTTGGCTTTTGCTAAACGGTTTCTAGGATTTTGATAATAAACTTGAATACTTTCTCTTTCATCTTTATCCTTACAGGAGCATTTGTCTAGTCTTCGATAGTACAAAGCCAATCCTATCGGCGGCCTCCTATTGGCTGACGCCACATCCTTTCAGTACACCATATTCATTTAATAACAGAAAAATAGACATTTTTACTAGATGTTTTCTCACTATAATCAACCTAATAATTTAAAATTGTTACATATTTGAATGCTAACTGTTAAAGTTGATGACAAGATACACTTAACTCTAAGTAATTGATTATCAGTTGAAAGTAATTAAGTGGCTTTACGCCCTTTAACATGTCGGGTGCAGATCCATAAATTAGATTGCAAGGCAGCATTCCGGCGACAGGCTGCAGGCCGCAGAGGTGAGGTCTTTGCTCGTTCGGCGGGTTTCGAATGACATAGGAAACACCATAATTATAAAGTTTTGACACAAGAAACAATCAATTTATAATACATGAAAAAATCCATTACGTTTTTTGTGGCTGGACTGCTGATCACTGGGCTGTTCGCGTTTTCGACCACCACCTATCAACGCAGCTTCGACCAGACTGACAAAGGGCTAGTCCGTGTTGAGAAAAAATCTGGTAAATATGTATTCTTAGAATGTGAGCCAGTAGGCGACTATGAAATAGCTTTCAATTTTGTCACCCGTGTCAGTAATGTTTCCCAACCAGGTGATTTCACTTTTGCCGCAATAGAGAAGGCGATTAAAATAGGGGAAAGAAAGAAGAAGGAATTTGATGGAATAATTATCAAAACTGGTGCTCGTGAGGACATTGCAATCAAGTTCAAGTAAGCATAACGTTCCGGCGACGGGCTTCTCCAGTCAAGTTTTGTACAGCGGCTTGCGGCTGACAGAGCAAACGTCTCGAAAGGTCAGGCTTATTTATTGACCCGTGAGCAAGTCTGTAAAGTTAAGCGGGATAACATGAGCATCAACCGAGCTTAGTGTAACAAGATATAGGTGTAGTTACTTTGCGGACTAATTTACAGATCTATAAACGGGCATCTTTAATATCTAAGACTTATAATGAATCAAAGAACAATACTCATTCCGAAGAATATTTCATTCGAAGTTTTTGAAAAGCTGCTGAAAGAATTAGAAGAAGAGCCAGAAGCGGTAGATCTTAAAATCCCATTTGAAGTTAGTTACAAAGGTTTTGGTATATTACCTGCTGTGTATTCAATAATATTTACATGGATGCGGTCTAAAAAAGGGAGATTAATTATACCAATAAAGATAACAGACGAAGAATCTATTAAGCATTTTACTCTTGATTTTTATGGGTATTTAGTATTATCAACAATATGGAGACATTGTGAAATTATTAATGAAGAAGGTGAATCGTTGCGATCAACCTTTAGAAAATATACACCTGTAATACATTTTTATATTGAATCTTTGTCAGAAAAGTTACCAAATGAGGATATCTTGATTCCCTGTTTTGACCATTATTCAAATGAAAAAGGTTTATCACATTGGTTCTATACAGAAAAATTTAATTTTTGGCAAACACCATTCGATTTTGATAACTCATTATTTCTTATTTTAAAACATCTCTCCAAGATATACACTAACAGATTGTCAAATAATATCGCTGATTCTTTTGAGAGCTTACTCAAAATAATTTGGGAGTTATTGAAAAACACTGACGAACATGCAAAAAAAGATTATCTAGATCAAGTCAAGCTGACACCAAATACAAGAGGTATGTTTTTGAGGATTCAACGAAGTTCGAAAAGAAACTTCATTGATAATACTAACCATAGAGGTTTAAAAACTTATTATGAATCTGCTCTAATCGACTCGGGTCAATCTTTTATTCTTGAAATATCTATATTTGACAGTGGACCAGGGTTGGTTAAAAGATTTTTAAGAGAAAAATGGTTATCTAACCAACCAATTCAAGAAGATATAGACACGATACGTAAATGTTTAATTAAAGGCCAATCATCAGTCACAAATAATGAGACTAAAAGTAAAGGATTTGGTTTAGATGAAGTGTTAAAACTATTAAACCAAAAAAAAGGATTTCTCAAAATTCGTACTGGTCGTGTTTCAGTCTACCGAGATTTAATCATATCACCTTATAAATCAACAACTGTACCACATGAAATAGAGCTTTACGACTGGATAAAATGCAATCACTCTAGTTACAGTGAAATGGCAAATGTAGAGGGCACGCTCATAACACTAGCTTACCCCTTAAATTAATAATAAATGAAAAATAGTTTTATTTTTGGTTTCACCAAAGAGGTTTTTGTAGAAAGTAAAGGTTTACAAAAACAAAATCACTTGATAGTATTTTTTCCGTATAAAGGTATACTGAAAAGTCAATCTGATTTTCAAATTCAATTAAGAGACTATTTTTATCAGCATACATTACCTGATAAATTAATTGTAATTTGTTTTGAATTTAATAAAGATGATGTAAAAGAATTATTTAACAGTGATTCGGATATATATAACTACATTCCAAAGTTTGACTTTAACCAAAACCAAGAAGGAATTTGTGTAATTTCTTTAAACGAAAAAGGTGATTTTAAATCAGTTATTGGTTTATGCCCATCGGCAGATGAAATAGATGATATATTTACAAGAGGAATGATTAAAATTTTCCGAAAGCACGGAGGCCTTATTATATCTCAGCCAGCGCACCACTTTGTATTCCCATCGGGAAAACACAGTAATAGGTTTTTGCGTACGGGAAATGTTCTAGTAGCTGGAACTGAAATATTCTTTATAGCTGCTTCTTTAATTAAGTATTTTAAAAGGAGTAGTTTTGAATCAATATACTCTGATACATCATCAATAAATTCATTAGTATATGCATATATAAACCTTTTAAAAGAACTAAATCCATCATTTAAAGAGTCGGTACATGTTGAAAGTTTTGGTTCTTATAAAATGTTTGAGGAGTCGAAATTTCAAGCAAGACGTAATTCACTATTTCTAATCTCGTCTTCAACTTCAGGTAGCATATTGAACCGAATGACTGACGTCAATAAGAATGTAAAAAACATTGAATTAAATAATATAGCAATAATATATGGTCTGAGTGTAAAGTCTCCTTATAACAAACAAGTTATTTGCGATTTAACTAAAAATAAACACAACTCTGATTGTATAGAACCTTTTGAGAGTTATAATGTAAACCGTGGTGAAGTATGTAAATTTTGCTCAATTGGTTCTAAAGCATTAAAGGTAGAAGGAGATGTGTTTCTTTTAGAAAAGCCAATTGTAACTCCTCATTTAATAAAAAAGACTGATTTACCTATATACATAAGAGACTTTTCAAACTACTATAAAAAATCCAATAAAGATGCAGAACCACTTATACGCTGCTATCATAAAGAGAATGGATTTAATGATAAAAAATACGAAATCTATATTGATGTAGCTTCTATTTTAGATCAATGGAAAAATAGAGAAGATAAAAACCATCCATATAAGCTAATTTTTAATAAGCTTGAGAAATATCTTCTTCAAAATATTCCCGCATCATTAAGATACATAATCACACTACCAGATGATGGTTCTCGGAAATTAGCTTCAATAATAAATGAAATTCTTTTTTCCGATGGAAATACTTCCGTTAAAATATTGAGTCTTAAGGAAATAAATAAAATAGATAAAAATATTAAAGGATCTATTGTAATCGCAAGCTCCTCGATAGTAACAGGTAGAAATCTACTTTATTTAAGCAGAGCGCTGCGAGATGTTGAATCATCTTACAGAAGGTTATATTTTACTTTTATAAACAGAACTGGAAATAAAAATCATTTGGATTTTCTTCAATCAAATTTAGGGTTGGGAGAATTTGGGGTTGATACTCATAAAATATTTAATGTTGAAACTATACACTGTTCAAATGAAGCACAGAAAACTCCATGGCATATTGAGGAAGAAGCAGTGAAAAAGTTTCAGGATTTTTTTGAAAATTTCGAAGATTTTAACGCTATCATTAATTATAGTAATGAAAGAATATTACAGCTTACACAAAGCGGTAAAAATAAAGGACTTTCCAACAATCTATTTTTACCCACAATAAGGAATAAAGTGCTGAAAATTAGAAATGGATTCGCTTTTGCCCCGTTTCAAGGTAGCACGGCACATAATAAATTTATTTCACAATCAAAACAGTCAGAGATCTATTTTATCGTATCTTCTGTCTTAAATGACATGAGAAATAAAGGAATATTCGACCAAAGCGATTACGTTAGAAACATTCTTGATCCAGGCAATTTCGTTAGGTTTAATGATGGTATTATACAAGCTTGTTTATTGAGAGCATGTTCTAATGATGAGCTGGATTACAGTATTTCAAAAGAGTCAAGTATACAAATGCAATCTGTCTTAGGTGATATGATACTACATATTGCGGATGATCACGCAGAAGCATTGAATGAATTTTTTTATGCGATTGCAATCAAAAAACTGAAACTTACTTTTGGTATAGTTGAAGATTGTATAGCTCTCTTAGAAGAGCAAGAATTTTACAAAAATGAAGACACAATACTTAAAGGCCTAGTCAAGTATATTAGAAAAGAAGTATTAGTTAAAGAAGATATAAAATCAAAATTTGATAGGCTTGTAGCTGAAAAAATCAATGAAGAGTGAAGCAATGTTTAACTTAGGATTTTTGGTCGTGACTTGATGATGGACTTGTCGTCATTAACGTAGTTTGACAAAACTGAAAACTAGAAAGGGGGTTCATCTGATGGGTCAGCACTTCCGAGACCAGAAAATCGACTAGCACGACTTGTTGAAGATTTTGTGCTTTTGAACACAGAATCAAAGGAGCTGGAATTACTTACATTATAACTTTCCAAATCAACGAATTTTGTGTACCGCCCAATAAACCTGAGCTGGATCGTACCAAGACTACCACTTCTATTTTTAACAACAATCAATTCGGCTACACCTGCTGTCGAATTTCCGTTATCGTCTTGTATGATATTATAATATTCAGGCCGGTAAAGGAACATGACCACATCTGCGTTGGCTTCAATGCTTCCTAAATTTCGTAAATCAGATAATTGCGGCCGCTTATCACCACCTCGCGTCTCCACTTCCCGACCTAGTTGTGAGAGTACTAAGACTGGTATATTCAACTCTTTAGCTAGGTTTTTTAATGTTCTTGAAATAGAAGTGATTTCCTCTTCACGATTTATGCCTTTGCTATCATCATCTGTTATGAGTTGTAGATAGTCAATTACAACCATTTGAATATCATGCTGGGCTTTCAACTGGCGGCATCTGGCACATATTTCACTGATTGAAGGGGAGGAGGTGTCCTCAATATAAATTGGCGCTTCCATAAGCTGTTGGGACTTGTTACTAACTTGCACCCATTCATAAGGAGCCAAGTTTGCTTTTCTGATTTTATCACTATCGATTTCGGTTTCTGAAGCAATAAGACGATCAACTAACTGCTCTTTAGAGAGTTCCATTGTGAAGATAGCTACAGGTGTACCAAAATGGATAGCTGCGTTCAGCAACGCCGAGATGGCTAGCGAAGTTTTGCCCATAGCTGGCCGAGCTGCTATGATAATTAGTTCTGAAGGTTGCCAACCAGAGGTAAGCCTATCTATTTCTATAAGCATAGAAGGTACCCCCGTTAGTCCTTCCGAGAAGGTCCTTCCTTCGAGCCTTTCGAGAGCCTTCTTAACAGAAACATTGAACGACTCTCTAGCTTTAAGAGCTGAGTTTTCCTCAGCCAGTCGGGCGATCTCTTTAGCCACCATATTTGACGCTGTTGCCTCGTTTCCTGGAACCCAACCAATCAGTTCAGGACGGCGCTCAAATTCGGGAAGCGTTTGTAATATAGCTAACTTTATATCTCGTTCATCATCCCAAAACTTAACTATCTTAGTTTCGACTAAGGCTTTGAAGTCTTTTAATTTTTGAGGATTGTCAAGTTCTAAAATACCCTTACCTTCAGATCTAACCTTCTCATCTAACCGCTTTTCCGTAATTACCAAGGCGAAAAATGCTTTGCTTTTTTCAAGCGCATATTCATATTCCAGCTGAGTATAACTTTTGTCTAATTCTGGATCAATAGAACCGTATCGACCAGCGAGTATTAATAAATACGCGTCTGATTCATCTATCCATCTTTTTATGACATCCATCTGTGATTTATCGCCAGCTGAAAATAATTCCATACCAGCAGGAATATGCCCAGCCGTTAAAATAGCTTCAACAGCAGCCTGCCTTTCTTTAATAAGATCGGTGTAAGTTGAAGAGACAAAAACTTGAAGCTTTCTTTTAGATGCCATATAACAAATGAGCTATTGAAAAACCAAGACAAATAAATTTTTCTTGGATAGTTTTGGAGATATTTTTTTTACTTTTAAACACTACTGTAAACAATTTTAATAGATTGATTACCAACCTGGCCAGTTTTTATTGTAAAATAACCAAGCTATTAATCAGTCTTTTAAAAATTATCCAGCAATCTTTTGATAGTTTTTGGTTTATCTCAAATTAAACACCCTTGCACTGTCGGATTGGTTGTTTCCTTTATCCAATTCATCAAGATTAAAGCCAGTTTCATGTAAAATAAAATCGGCTAATTCATCTTTAAAATGACCACTCGGGGCATTATGGAGTCTCCTATTAATAGCACTAGTAAATAGATCAGTCATCTGAATGAAGAAGTTGTTTTTAGATGAAACAGCCGTAAATGTATTTAAGTGAAGTCCAGCTATTTTTTGACTAGTTAACCGCTCTTTAATATTCTCCAGTTTCAATGTATCGCTTCCGCGTTCCTCTTCATCAATCCAGACTTGAAGTAACCTTGGCAGCGGAGCCCGTTGCGTTTCATCTTCGTGAGCAATGCCTTTACTTATTAAATGATAGGTTAAGTCGGTTATCACAGATCGGGTGTCTGAAAACCCAGAATTATTTAAAATAATCGCCTTAAAGCCTATTGTAGAGAATTTCTCAAGAAATAAGGTAAAGAACTGTTTGTAGGAATTTAATTGATCTCTCGAGTTTGTAAGTGCCTTAAAATGAAACTCATGTCTTATTCCTTTAGCTTTAACCCAATCCTCAATCTCGCGTTGTCTAGAGATAACCTCTGAGCCAGCATCTAGCAGCCAGAGGGAGCCAACAGATATAAATTCTTGTGTTTTGCCCGCTTCATCAACGTAAACCGTATATACACCCAAATCACCAGGCCGATCCTCAACAACTTCTTTTCTTATATCTTCATCTAGCGTTCCTCTAAATTTCCTTACCTCAACATCAGCTAAGTATAATTTGTATTCATTTTGTATTTTAGCTCTTGCTCTGGATATGGATGGCAAGCCCGTTAGGGACCTCAAATCGTCTTTAGTAACTGAATGACCGTTAAATCTGTCAGACTCAAATTCACCCCAATATTCCCAGGCTAAGTCAACATCCGAATTACGTGCCTCAATTGATCGATTGAGGACATATGCTACTTTTTCTTTGGTAGTTTTAGGTCTATTACTACCAACGCTTGCTAATATCTGCTCACGACCTGCCTCATTCTGCCGCTGTTTCCTGCTGCTTAATTCGTCAACTGCTTCCCCTTCTTCATTTGATAAATGTTGGTTCTCCTCATTTTGATTGGGGTTTGGCTCTGGTGCTTCCATTAGACTATTACAAAAGATTAGTGTGGATATAGCAATATATGAAAAAAATAGCTCGGCTAATTACAGGCCATTTTGGCTTTATATATTATTGATCAGTGATCAAGGCTGTAATATTTGTAACTTGTTGACCTTATGCAAACTACAAGCAATCAGACTACAAAATCCTTCGTCGGCGCTATGTCGAAATAAACCAAGCAGACTCATCCGAGTAATTCCTATGATTTAAAAGTCTCAAGTCAGAACTTGTTTATTAGCAGAATCTCTAGACTCGAGCCACACTAAACGGGCTGTCTTTTAGTAGACTTGTAGTGGCTTCATTGCGTTTATAACTCTACGAATCAACTTGTGATAAGTCCCCGGCATTGGTACGGCCACTGCCAAGGAGATCGTCATTGCTATGAATGAAATGTAGACCACTACGGAGCCTAATGAAATGGCCTGTCATGCGGGGAAGTGCTCCTTTTAACTATCGGTCGGGTAGCAGTGTCCGAGGGCGACCGGGTGTGAGTCAGCATGCCCGTAAACGGCTCAAATCTTTATTCCATCTAGGCTCGATGACAGCTATTCGAGCGAAGGGCCAACTGTAGGATTACTACCAGCCGGTCCGCCGGTGTGGCAAAGTCAAATAGGGTAAGAACAAAATGCTCGTCTTGAATGCAGTCGATTAGGCGATCCGATCGCAATAAGCTCAGTCATCGGGTGTACGCGGTGGTGGCTTGGGGTGAAAATATGACAAAAATTATGTGTCACCACTTGCGTAAACCATAGAAATGGGCCCGGTTAAATTTCCATCTCATTAATTAACAACATATTTTGTTTTATGAGATGAGTCAGTAAAACTATTGGTACGAATCCATACCCAAGCTTTAAGAAATAATACAATTATGCACTACCCTAAATACCTTGAAAGTGTTTTCTATTATCTGCAAAAAGTGCAAAAGTAATTTTTGTGCTTTCGTCCACGAAAACGCTACTTTTTCGAGATAAACTCGCCTCGTTCGTCATTCCAAATCAGCTTATCTATTTGCCATTTGGTAATATCACCGAACGAGGAACGAGGTTTTTCCAGTTTTTGGGCAATCACAGCGGTTTCTCCATCCGTTCTCAGCGTGATCATGCCATAGGTCGACACAATCCGTTGCTTCACCGTATCTGTTTTAAGGTTTTTTGTCTGAAGAGTAATGTACTCAGGAGAAGAACGGGCTAGTTCAGTACTGTAAATTAAGGGACGTTCGCCTCGGCTGAATTTTCCAATAGCCCCTAATGTTTCAGGACGAGGATGACAAAACGATTCCTCATCGCCACTGGAGATAATGGTAGCGATTGGATTTACTGCCTGTAAAAACTCATTAGTTATATCATGGCTTCCATGGTGACAGGCTTTAGCTACCTCAGACTGAAAATACGTCCGGTTTTCGTTTATAATTTCCTGAAGTTCTGACCGTAGCTCCACTAACTCCTGCTCATCGTTACTTAAGGCTATTTTCTTCTTGACCAGCTCTACATTCTTCCCACTGTAACGAGACATTAAGTAATCAGCCGATTTTGAATTTAGATCACCCCCTAGTAATATTTTCATTTTACCAATCCGGGCAGCGAGTACCACGGAATGCCCATTTTTAGTTTTTCCTACATCGTCGGCAAACCATCGCAACGCTTTCTGTTTCACACCATCAACTTCTATGGTCTCAGGGATAGGGGCTAAAACTTCTAACCTCAATAAAGGATCATCGTATATAAGGGTCTCCTGACCCATATCTTTCCAAATTCCTTTTATAGAAAGGTTGGGAAAAGTATTCAGGCTTCCCTTAAGCAATTTTTCATAATTACTCTTGGCACCATCTTTTCCTAAGACGTCTACTAGTTTAGCCTGAGTATCGATAAACTCTGATAAATAATTTACGCCATTAAAAGAGGTGGACTTCCCTAACGTACTACCAGCACGTTGAATTATGGTATTATGGAAGACCTCGTCAAATCGAATCTGTCTCTTTTGATTCGCAGGAGGCTGGGCTAATAGCAAGTTAAGGCCTTTGTAGTGGTCCTCATCAGGATGGCTAATTATAGCCGTGAACTTAGGCAGTTGGCCCCCGGATTGTGACAGGTTAAAGCGCCAGCGAAGAAATCGGTACATATTATCTCCTTCCCCGGCATCAATGATAAAATGTTCGTCGCTAGGTGTAACCAAATGACAACCGTCCCCTTGTCCTATGTCCACAAAATTGACCTCAAGAAGTCGTTGGGTCTGAATCTCACTAAGCCTGATCCAGCCTTCTTCTTGACGGCTTCTGACCTTAAGCCATGTTTCCCCGTTTACTTCCTGAGTAGAGTCTTCTCCCCATCGAGAATAAGACCCGTCACTTTTTTTAGGTGGCGTAATATAATCGCCAAATAATAAATGTTGAAAGCCTTTGCCATTTGGGACACGACATATCCTCACTTCAGGAAAGACAGCAAACCCGTGGCCTTGGGTAGATAGTGTAGAAAGTGTAGCGGGGACAGGCATACGATTTGTGGTGAACTAGTTAGAGTAAAACTTACTCATACTTAGTTAGTTGTGAACACCTACAATTTATTCACCCTCAGTCAACTTTCCAAATCGAACCTTAGTTATTGAAATTTATCTCAGTTTGATAACTAGGATTTAGTTTCATTGCTGTTTATCTAAATTTTGGATGGAAGCTACGAATTGTTCTCTTGATAAGATGAAAGCTTAGCCACTAATCGATGAATGTGAACACGTTGAAAGGGAGTGCTCGCTGAACTGTGTCAGCAGGGTTTAGTCGAAGCGATGTAGCTTTATGCGTTCATCAAATATAATGCTGAACTGATTAATCAGTTCTTTCCAATTATAGGTTGTCGTCTCCCATCTGATTTGTAGGTTTTGGATTGTTAAATAGACCAACTTTTGCAAAGCCACATCCGAACTAAAAGCACCTTTGGTTTTCGTCACTTTACGCAACTGCCGGTGGTAGCCTTCGACCGTATTTGTCGTGTACATCACCTTGCGAATGGGAGCTGGATAGTCGAAAAAGGGCGACAGCAGTTCCCACTTTTCTAACCAGGGTTGCACCGCTTTAGGATAAGCCGATCCCCACTTTTCCTGTACCAACAACAGATTCTCCATGCCTTGCTCTCGGTTAGGAGCCTGGTAAACCGTCTTCAAATCCTTGGCAAAGTCTTTCAACAACTTGTCCGGTACGAAGCGGAACGAGTTGCGCAACTGATGGACAATGCAGAGCTGGACCGTAGCGGCCGGAAAAACGCTGTTGATGGCCGTATCGAAGCCTTTCAACCCATCTACGCAGGTGATCAGCAGGTCGTCCACCCCCCGTTGTTTTAAATCGGTCAGCACCGAAAGCCAAAACTTAGCCGACTCGCTTTCGGCCGTATAGATGCCCAGCACCTGCTTTTTGCCCGACAACGTCAGGCCGATCAGACTGTACAGCACGCGCGTGACAACTTTGCCCTCATGGCGCACCTTGTAGTAAATGCCGTCGAGCCAAACCAATACGTACAAGCTTTCCAAAGGCCGGTTTTGCCACTCGCGCATAGCGGGAATGACTTTGTCAGTGATAGCCGTCAACTCGCTGTCGGAGAGCGAGTAACCATACATCTCCTGGAGGTGATGTGCGATGTCGGCATAGCTGTTTCCAACGCTGTAGAGGGAGAGTACTTTCTGCTCTAACTGGGGCGTAAGGACCAGCTGCCGTTTGGGCACGATCTGAGGTTGATAAGTACCGGATCGGTCGCGCGGTGTGGTCAAATCCAGTAGACCAGCACTGGATTTGACGGTCTTGGTGGCCTTGCCGTTTCGGCGGTTTTGTTCAGTTTGCAGGGTCTGCACCAAGTGTCCATTCATTTCCCCTTCCAAGGCTGATTCCAGGAAGTGTTTGAGTAAAGGGGCGAAAAGTCCGTTTTCGCCCGTCAAGAGTTTGCCTTCGTAGAGGCCTTTGATGGCCGCTTGCTTGAAGGACTCGAAATCGAAGTTGTTAGTTGTGTCCGTCATGATAGTGAAAATAAAAAATTTTTTCTTTTTCCCTTCTATTCACCCTCAGGCTTGACACAGTTCAGCGAGCAGTCTCTCAACATGATCTTTTACCATTCTGTATAGTTTATCTCATTATAAGTCGAACTTAACATCTCAAATAGACTATTATAAGGTGACCGACTAGTTTAGAACAAACTAGCAACCTTGCCTTTTACTGTTTTATACATAGCAATTCAGTCTAATCGTTTTTCGAAAATAGATTATCAATTTCATCATCCTCATCACTCATATCACTCATTGCTTCTTTATAATAATCTTCATCATAATCGTCAAAAGCTGAATCCTCAGCTTCAGCTTTTACAATATTGGTTTCAACTTTTTCTTCCCAAAAAGACCAATCTATAGTAACCTTTAAGTCGTAAGAGGGTGAAATATCAGGTAATAAGACCTCTAATAATTTTTCTTCAAGAATATAAATTTCTTTATATATATCACTAACTTCATCTTTATCTTTTACTGTATCCTCATGTGCATACTTCAGATCTTCCTCACTTTTACATAATACGTTCTCTATCATATCTGTTATTATATCTCTAGCTTTATCATTATCTTGTAGATAATCTAAATATTTATATCCAAATTTTTCAAATAATTCAGGTATCTTCTCCGCACTGGCAACCTCATCATTTGTAATCATAACCTTTTCAATAATTTTAATATAATTTTGCTTAATGTAATGATACGTTTGTGGTGCGTCAGCGACATTAACTAGAAAATATTCAATATCTTCCAAAAAAAGATCCCAATCTTCCTCAAAATTGAGCTTATTAAAATTCTCAAGGAGGTGCGCATCTGTGTCTATTAATGGGCAATATGTAATTAAAATTCTCATATAAGCAGCACTCCTTACACCTCCTACAAAACTTACCCTATCTCTTTGTATACTTGTTAATTGTTCTTTAGGAACCATATCTCTTATAATAATTTGCAACTCTTCTTCTAAAGGAATTATTCCCCTTTCTGGATTAAATCTCTCAAGTTGTTCTACATATAAAAAGCTGGACACTATACTTTTCCTTTCAGGAAATGATTCTACAACGTACCCAATTAAAAAATCTACTAATGAGGGGTTTATAAATCTATAGCTACGCTTTATCGGTTTTCCACTATGCAAACTAGATAAAATAAAACCGTTTAGGAGAACTTTAATAGAATCATGAAACTGATTCGCAGTAATTATTTGGTTATGTTTCGTTTTCTCATACTGCAAACGAGCTTCAAATGCTCCAATGAGTGATATTTCAAATTGTTCAATTTCAAATGTAAACAGAGTTAGCAATAAGCATTTATCCAAATATTGTATCTGATTAATGAAGGAATAACGCCAAATCTCTTTTGGGTTACGTAAATTGTTTAAAATAAATTGTTTGTATGCATCAGGCGATAAATTATAAATTCGATGCGTATCAGTAATAAATTCTATTATTCGTGGTGTATAATTATTATGTTCTATAATTTTCATATAAAACCTATTCGATATTATAGCATCAAGTAATCGCTCAGGTATTTCTCTAAAATATAGATGATTATATAAAATTTGTGCTTTTTCGTATTTTGTATAATCAGACAGCTTTATCTCAAATTGCTGATTATTGAGCCTAGACCTACTTATTTTTTCATATCTTTCAATCGCTTGATTAAGTATTACTGTCCTCGTAGTTAAAATTAAATATTTATTCGGTGTAGCTTTTACTCTCTCGACGAAATTTGTTAGTTGCGTCTCGGTATTAGATGCATTCATTATTTCGAAATAGTTGGCACCTAAAAAGTCATCAAAATAAAATAGTTGTTTTTCATCAGGATTCGGAGATATAACATCTTCTGCTTCTAATATATTTTCAACTTTGTATATTTTCAACCCATTTTTAGCTCTGTCAAATAATATAATTTCAGCTAAAGTTGTCTTCCCAATTCCCGGCTGACCCGTTATAAGCAGTAATTTACCTTTTTGTAGTGTTTTAATAGCATCGTTTATCTTCTTAGTAATTACATAAAAACGTATTTTCTCGTTTATCTGTTCTAACATGTATTTTGTCCTACCTTCAATGGCATTATTAAATACTGTATTCAGAATATTAATGCTTGAGAACCAAAGTTTAAAATATTTTTTTTCTATTTCTTTGAAGTCAAAAAGTATTCCATTTAAATCCTCTTTTCCAAATATATCATTAGAAGTTAAGATATAGGGATCGAGTGCAACTTTAATTTCGTCTTTTTGAACGGCGGAAAGCGGAAGAGAGGTAACAACTATATATCTATCTGGTGCTAATTTTTTTATCTTATCTAACTCTTCAGTTATTAAAACTTTTTTGAACTTTTGAAAACCGGATCCAACATAGTGTTTTACCTGAACAACTATTGAATTATTGTTTCCAGAAGTGGAAAATCTTAAATCTATACCTTTATCTTTACCTGATTTAAAACTTTGAAGTCCAAGTTTGTATTTTGCATTTAGCAAATCTTTGGCAATTAATTCGAACTCTTTATCATTTAGAGTAGTAAAATTATAATCATCCATATTTCGCGAAATTATCTTTTAATTCTAAATTTAGTATCGATTCAAATACCCATCTAGCTCAAACCGTATTAATTAGCCGGTAGAGGTCGCCCGATTGAAGGGTAAAAATACATTTCCGCGTCAATCAGACCGTCAACTACTCTGTAAATAATTTGGCACATTTGTTATTCCGTCAACTATTCCGTCAACCAAACCAACTAAATTAATATATTATACTTAATATCAACAACTTACGCTAAAAGTTTAAGTCCCTTCGGGAGTGCGCTTAGCTTAATTGGGCGGTTTCTTCACATTATATCCTCCCGGTTGAAACACTGTTGATAGGACAATCCATTAAATATATATAAGCTACTGGGAGTCAAGAAGCTATAAAAACTAGTTAGAACGTGTATGAATGGCAATCCCACTCATCGTATTATTTATGTTTTCACTAATTCAAAAACAACCCTCATCTGGCTTTCGGATATAAGTATTAGTTGGATCTATTCGTCACGACTTTTGTTAATTTTGTGAACATCGATCAAGCTATGGCAACGACCAAAACCAAGTCAAGGGCCAAAAGGCCGCTTAAGGTAAAACTTCTGAATGCATCGGGTCAGGTGATTGAGGGCATCATCCCATCAGGGCAACTGTCAACAGAAGACCCTGGATTGGCCATAGCCCGTGAACTGGGCAAACACAAACATATCGAACCGACCCCTATCCCTTGATTACCGTAACAAAGCCTGCCTTGCTGTGTGATACAGGGTTGTTAAGCCGTGTTTTTTTAGCCAAACCACCGTTTTTAGAAGCGTATCAAAGAGCTATTGAACAGTACCAGGAAACTATCAGCACGGCTGTCTTCATCGAGTTACAACATTGGCTACTCATTCAACGGGGACTAGCCATGCCTATTAGTCGGGCAGAGTATGATCGGCATCGAAAGCGGTTGGATAACTACATCGTTCTAAATAGTGATGGGGTTAGTGAGCAAGCCCTAGCGGTGGCCCGCCGATGGCCTGATACCGGTGTCGGTGATGCCTATACGATTGGGACGGCTTTAGTGTTTGACGTTCCGGTTTTTACGCTCAATCCTAAGCATTTCGAGCGAATGAAGGGGATTACTTTATATAAGCCTGAAAATTATCAGCAACTCCTCCAAAGTACCAGACGTATTTAAGAGACATAGCTGCCACTTCTCCATTAGACGCCGTTGACCTTGTTGATCCCTTTTCTAACGTCTAAGAGCCGAACCGTTCATTTAAAGGCAAATAAAATAGATTATTTGAACGCACAACCTTTTGTATATCAGTAGGCTGTACCACTATTTCGCGTAAGTGAAAAACGTCCACGAAATCGCTTGGTCAACTGGACGTTACTTGTTGCTCAGTGATGTACCCTTGCCTTTTCGATTACTCCCTAAAATCGTTCACGAAAAGGTTGCGTTATCTGAACGCTTACTATGAAATGTACAAATTCTAAAAAAGTGTGAGTTCAGCTTCCCTTTATTTCAGATAACGGTAAAGTACTAGTTGAAGATCGGATTGGGTCTCTTTAAACACCCGAAGCATCACGATCCACCGTTGCGGGCGTGGTCATGTTGGAAGTATATACACGTAAGATACATCGTCTCACTTAGGAGCCTTATTTGAGACGAAGCCAATTAATAGTCCGATTGTCTTGACAAGACAGCGAGTTGCTGCGTCAAACTCAGGTTAAGCTTGATACTTGGATACGGTAGAATACGTAGATTTGGCAGCCAATGACCCGTCTACCTATGCCATTCCTTTTGTATCTACTTCTACTGAATCTACTTAACTCTAGGCTAACCAGTGCTTCCCGACCATCAGGGACGATGAGCCAAAAGGTCCTGGCTCGCTGCTGGGCCAAGCAAGTTGAGCCCCTCGGTCCGCAGTATCTACAAGTCAGCTATCAGGAACAGCGTTCGGAGTTGGAGCATACTGCCGAACCCTGGCAACAAACGCCTTATCAGGCGAGGGGCACTTTATGGATCAATGCCACTCACTTCCGCCAAGTCGACACACTCTATAGCCCCACCCGTAAAAAGGTGTATTACGCCAAAACGCAGGCGGACCCCCAGACACTCCTGTTGCTTGAGCCGGGAGAAGATAAGTTGGCGACGGTCAGCCCGCAACGGCTGGCCGCCCAGCTACTAGCGGCTGCTCGCTATTCACCAATCTGGCTGCTTGACTATGCCCATCGGTATCCGCCTGCGCTTGACCCTGAGCGTAGCTCAACCCAGCGGGCCTGTTATCAGCTCCAACTTAATCAAACCCGGGTTCGTTTGTTTATTCGGCACTCGGACGGGCTATTGGACCAGGTTACGCTGCTGGAAGCTGATCCGATGCTGGGCGACTTATTAACGACCATTACCTACCAGGAATACCGCCGGCTAGGCCATAGCTGGCAACCAACCCGCATCACCATAGATAAGGTTAATGGACGGCTACACGATCAGGTCCTACTCGCTCAGGCCAAACTAACCCCGCAGGCCCCCGTTTTACTCCAGCGACCGGCCGACTATGCCTTGACACCGGTGGGGGAAGTGACCGCTACGCTGCACTCGGAAAAGTACAGCGATCACATCTATTTCATCACCCTGCCCCACACCGATGACCGGGTGATGCTGGTTGAGTTCACCGATTTTTTGTTGGTAGCGGAGGCACCACTCAGCAGTCAGAACGGGGAGCTTATTATTCAACAGGTCCGTCAGTTGGTTCCTGCTAAGCCCATCCGCTACTTTGTGGCGGGCCACCATCATCCCCATTATCTGGGTGGTGTTCGGCCCTTTGTGCACCGGGGGGCTACCATTTTGAGCAGCCCTGGCAACGAAGCCTATATTCATGATGTGACGGCAGCTACCCATCAGCTAAGCCCCGACAGCTTGGCGCTGGCTCCCAAACCACTGAAACTTGAATCAGTGGGTGCTCACAAAACCATTACCGATGGCCAGTTCCGGATGGAGATCTATCACATGGGTCCTCAGTCGGCTCATACCAATGATTACTTAATCTACTATTTTCCGGATCAGCAGCTGTTGTTTGAAGACGACCTGGTGTGGTTACCCAAAACGGGTAAACCGG
>NZ_JBHUOM010000042.1:0-118015 GCF_042686045.1 Spirosoma flavum | reverse complement strand
TAGCTGGCAAGCTACCAAATCTTGGAATCTTACCACAAGACAAACCTAAAGGGCGGCCCCGTATTTCATTGGCGTGGATGTGTCCAAAGGTACTCTCGACTTTGCGGTTGCTAAAACCAATCAAATCCTGTTTCATCGCACCGGCGACCCGGCAGCAGGTCAGCAATGATCAAAAAGGCATTACTGATTTCCTTAAGGTGTTACGTCAGCAAACCAAAGCAAGTAGTGGACAGTGTCTATTTTGCTTAGAATTTACAGGCATCTATAATAACCCACTTCTAAAAAAACTTCACCAGCTTTCAGCTTCCATCTGGATCGAGCGAGCAGTTCACATCCAAGAAAGCATAGGACTCACTCGGGGTAAAACCGACCGCGCGGGCGGCCCCGCAAATTGATGCCAAACGAATTGCCCTATTTGCTTATAAAAACCGCGACGAGGCCCGTTTATGGACTCCACCGCGTCCCGTTATTGCCCAACTGGACGGTTGGCCGCTGCCATCGGTTGACAGCCCAACGGGCTCGCTTAGTCAAGGTGATCAAAATAGTACAAACCCCGCTAACCGACTCAGAAGGTTTCATTGACAAAGCAGATCGAAAAGCAAATCAACAAGCTTGCGCTGCATCCTTGAAATCACTCAAAGCAGATCTTAAATCAGCCGACAAATCAATTGCAGAACTGGCTAAGCAAGACCCTGAACTTAACCGACTTTTTGAGCGAGTCACCTCCGTGGTCGGTATCAGTCAGACTACGGCTGCTGAGATTATTGTCACAACAAACGAGTTTAAAGCGATCAGAGACCCTAAAAAGTTTGCCTGTTATGCCGGGGTGGTTCCCTTCGACGGGGCCGCCCGCGCGGCGAAGTTCAGGCCAGCGCAAAGGCCGCCCTCAGGTGAGTCACCGGGCGAATAAAAAAGTTAAATCATTACTTCACATGGGTGCAATGTCGGCAGTTCAGCATTGTGCTCAATTGAGAGCGTATTATGAGCGTAAAGTAGCTGAGGGCAAGAACAAAATGTTAGTACTCAATAACGTCCGCAACAAAATTGTCCTGCGCATTTTCGCTTGCGTCCGAGAAGATCGAAATTATAACGAAAACGTTTCTTTCCCCCTTGTTTAGATCATAGAAATCGGTCCGAACCAAGCAGTCGAAAAAGTGAGGCATAACGAAGAGCGACATAGCCTGTCGTAGTTGTGTGCATTGCTTGGTTATAGCAGGCATTTTATCAATTCGAAAATAATAATAACCAGGCCTGCTTTGAAGCCGAGCTGGTTATTCAGCAAGTATTGCTTCACCGCTCGCTGCAACCCCGATTAGGCACCCGAAAGTTACTCGTGCTACTGCAGGATTTTGTCCGAGAACATCAGTTGAAGCTGGGCCGGGATGCGTTATTTGATTTGCTACGTGAGCATAAGCTATTAGTGAAAAAGCGTCGCCATAAGGTGCAGACTACCTTTTCTAAGCACTGGCAAAAGAAGTATCCGAATTTGATACTGGAGTATGTACCAAAGGCCCCCAACTCGTTATGGGTAAGCGACATAACGTATATTTTGCTAAGCAGTCAGTCTTTGAATACGTGGAGATTTGGTACAATCGCCAGCGAAGGCATTCGGCGCTGGGTTACCTTTCCCCTTTTGATTATTATAACGGGCAACTGCAAAATGTTGCTTAACGATTTGTCCAGTATTTTGTTGCAAGTCCAAAATTGTTTAATTCCGAAAGCTGTGCAGTGGTAAGCTTTCCACTGGCCCTTAAGTTGTCAATAATACTTTGAATGTATTCCTTCGTACCCTGCTGGTTGTAGCCATTCGTCCCAGTTCTTCCCTTCAAGGGACTTTCTCCCCCTTTGCATTCTATCACACTCCAACTTCCGTCCGCATTCTTATACACTCGGTCAAACTGGCCACTCTTGCCTGCACCAGGCAAAGATAAGTCCATCTTCTGCACTCCATTCTGTAGAAAACGAATATCAGCCATCTCCTCGGCAATCTGTTCACTGCTCTCAATAACCGTCTTCATATAGCCCTTCAAGCCAGTATCATAAGCCGATCCACTGGCCCGCAACTCAGCGGCAGCCTGCCAACGGGCAAGTCAGGATTATCAGCAGCGAGTTTCATAATCATAGGTCCGCCTAAACTGTGACCAATCAAATACACGGGTTTGCCATTATTCAGTTTATGCAATACCGAACCAAGCAAATCCGACTGTTGCTGAATACCGGTTGACTGCCCGAAATCGCTGTACCCAAAACCAGGTCGATCCAGACTAACCATCCGATAACGTTCCAGTAACAGGCTGTCTTTCAGATATGTGGCGAAGCCTTAAATATTCTCTTTTGCAGCCGAAAGACATACCGCTCCAGCTTGCGCCAGGGAATGTCTTTCCAATCCACCATCGTATGTTCCATACGTGTTTTAGCTATCACTGCTACTAAAGTGTATTCAATCTAACTCACCGTGTTTACGTCAGCATATCCCAATCGTTACACTGGGCGTTGGCTTCTTAGACAATCTTTCCTTCTGTTGACTTGCGGTTGGCACCTACTCCTAAAAAGAGAATCAACAAAAGTTTCCATCGTTCCTGATACGCGTTGGTCGAGTTGTTAGGATGATACTGTCTGCCGGGTTTGTGGGGAATGCAACTGGTCATTGAAAAGCGATGCCAGCCCCTGAGTTATTCCTGACCCTACAACTGGTCAGGCTCGATCCTTTACCCTTTTGGTCTTGCCTATTAACCTACGTTGGCAAGTTTTCTGTGACGACAGGTCAATCGTATCTTCGCATCCACTCTCGTTTCGCTATCCATAAACTCATGCTCGACGGGATTCGACGTTAGGTTCGCCGTTACCGCCTTTTCATCCCGCTTTACGGATTGATG
Organism: Spirosoma flavum; assembly: GCF_042686045.1. Classification (NCBI taxonomy): domain Bacteria; kingdom Pseudomonadati; phylum Bacteroidota; class Cytophagia; order Cytophagales; family Cytophagaceae; genus Spirosoma; species Spirosoma flavum. Next base: position 115,139 of record NZ_JBHUOM010000042.1, on the reverse strand, counting down.
ACCAGTCGCTACCGTAGGGATGCTGCTGTTACCCCTGCACTGGGGAGAGGGACTTTCACCCTCACGCTTATCAAGTTGTCAAGGTATTACCACCTTGCCATCCGTCCCTGAGTTTGTTTCTCATTTAGGATGAACGAGTCGCATCTTTTCCGCAGAACTACCCGTCTAATGAAAATGGGTTTCCTACTGTATAACTGATTTTGAGCTGAATAGCCCATTTTGCCCAGTAGATTACAGATGTTGCTGGTAGAAGCTTACAATCTGTTCAATCAGTAAGATTGGCTTATCGTGAGGGATGTTGTGAGAAGTGCCTTCTACATAAACCAGACGCCGATTACCATGACCCTTAACCAAGTGGCGCTGGCCCGCTTTAAATCGTTCGTTCTCCTTGGCTTCTGAGAAAGGACCCCGCTCCGCCATAATATCGAGCAAAGGAATGCTAGCTGGTAGATCCACCTGTCTCACATAGTCACTGGTCCGCTCCATGCGGGCCAGCAAATAGTACAAGCTCATATATTCCGCTTCATAGTCTTTCCGATTAAGCCCCTGAAAATAGGTTCTGGCGAATCGCATATCGGCGTAGGAAGGTATTCTAGGATCGACTAGAATAATGCCTTTCACCTGAGCCGGATGCCGAGCGGCATAAACTCGGTTGTAAAAAGCGCCTAATGACTGACCAACCAGTAACAGATTGGTGTTACTGTATCCGAACTGATGCAAAGCCGACTCTAAGCTTTTGATTTCCTGGAGAATCGTGTAGCCCGCCGTATCAAAACTACTTCGGCCAAAGCCTGCCCGATCATAGGTAATGACGGTTGCTTGCAGACGTTGGTGCACTGCTGTGGCAATCGAGTCCCATTGGGAAGCATCTTGTCCGCCCCCTGATTCGAAGAGGATAGGCGGCTTCTTGCCTTTTACTATTCTAAAATGAAGTTTATAAGGACGAGCATCAACGATTGTGTCGAGGAGTTGAGCATTAACGTTGACACTCATGACCAGGGATAGCCCAATAAAAACGATTTGTAAAAAATACTTCATTTAGTGCTGTAGGGCTTATCTACACGCTTAAACTTACGGATTCACCATTGAGCAAAACTACATTTCACAATGGATATATTGAATAAACTATTTATTCTCAAGTGATTGCCTTCCACCTAATTTTAAGAAAACGCTCCTACATGAGACAAAAAACTGTCGTATATCTGCTTCTTAATTCGGGCTTATTACGAGACGCTCGTTCAACGGCATAGGCGATTAGCTAAAAGATGAATAGCGGATCAGATTGCGGCTGTCTACTCATCCGGCCGCCCTCTTAGTCAATAGGTCTATCCCAACTACCACCCATAACCTGCTTGGCGAATTGGGTAGGAGTCTGATGCATGAGTTTGCGATAAGCCCGGTTGAAGGTAGCTTTTGAGTTGAAGCCACAGTTTTGAGCGATGCCGAATTGACTCAGATAGGCATTTTGAGGGTCCAGTAGGGCCTGGTTAAATTCAGCAATCCGATACGCGTTGATAAAGTCATTGAAATTTTTATCCAATTCCGTATTGATAACCTGTGACAGAATTGAGGAGTTGGTCTGTAACCGTCGGGCCAGACTAATCAGGGTCAAATCAGGCTCTAAATAAGGCTTTTCCCGCTCCATGAAGGCGACCAATACGGCTCGCAAATCGGGAGGTGGGCTAGTCGATGACCTCGTAGAACTAGGAAGCGGAAGGGACGGGGTGAGGGAGGGACGAAAATGTAAATGATCGCTTAGTTGCGCCTGCGCGTAGCCCGCAATACTTAAATAATAAATCAGGCATACATCGAACAGTTTGTCCCACCAGTCTTGCCAGAAAGACAAGAGTAGCCAATGACCCAGGCTGGTCATCAGTAGACTCACGAACTGGCTTACGCTGAGCGCTAGCATAAAATTACGAAACCACCGGAAGCTGACCCTGTCGATATCAGAAAACTGGTGCGTTGACCATTGACGATAAGTTGAATAGAGCTCAAACGAGCGGTAGAAATAATACGAGAAGGAGAGATTATACAACCAGAAAACAACCTCGCCCACCTGATAGGGGTAGTGAATGGCCTTCTCCCAATGCTCGACAAATTGTGACCCCTGACTGTAAACCAGCAGATGGTAACTGGTATCAAGGATAAAGGGCAAGGCATGGAGCCCGTCTTTACCCCGCCAGCGAAACTCCACATCTAACTGACTGCGTAAGTAAAAGTAGCAAAGGGGCGGAAACAATAACCCTAACGAACGAGGGAAAAATTCGAGTTCCTGCCAGAGTATCTCTACCCCACCAAAGCCTAACATGTATTCCCAGATACCGAAACTACTGCCCACCAAGATCCAGCCTAACAACCAATCGGACAAACGCTCTTGTCGCCAGCCTCGAATCCAGAATAGAATCGCATACAACCAGCCTTGAACAAAGCCAAACACCAACGGGGTTGAATACGCATTGAACTGAAACGTCATCGGGAGACCAAGAGTTGAGGCTAGTTAAATGAATTAGTCCGGCAAAGGAATCGTTTTCCCATTGTCGGTCGGGCCTACAAGCCAAAAAGGTGATTGGTTATCCATTGGTTCACCACGCATAATCTGCTGCTCCTGTAAAGAAGTCGCTAGAAAAAGCGTAGTCCCTACCCTAAACTGACGCTGGCTGCTCATGCCAGGGGCCAACTCAAAAATATAGGTCCCATTTTGGGGCTCATTGGGGGAATAGCTAATCAGGACAACGTGCTTTGAGAGAGCCGACCGATTGAGTACTCGGATTGTCATGAGCGCGGGAGCCACTACCGACAGGTGAGCAGCCAAACTGCCCATCGATTGGGCTAGAACGGTCGTCCCAGCTTGCCGGGCCTGCAACACAAAAAGCAGTTCATTTTGAGCAGGGGAACCCTGAAGACGGTATACCTGGGCCCCCACCGGCCAATTCTGCGGCTTCTTTTCGAACGGATGCATCGAAAAGTACTGTTTATCCCCTCCGCTCAGTACGTAAAACGATTGATAGCGATCAACTGGGTTTTTCAGAACGAACGCAATTCGTTCGGGCCTGGGGCTTTGCTTGCCGATTTGCCCAGTGAGTAAGACAAAAATAGAGAAAGTGTGCCAACCTGCCATGCGTATTTGCCTTTAGCTATTCGTGTTGAATTCGTTCTAAGATGGTCTTCACCGGGGTATCCTTGCCGCTCACCCAATCCTGCACGGTTGGCTCAACCGGCCAATCCGGTTGAATGCCCGCGTCCGGTAAGTGTTTAGCGACATCATAGCCCGTACCAATTAGCGGAACATCCACTTCAATGCCGGAATGAGGTAGCCGCACAAAGAACACCGCCCCCGCCGTAATGCCTTTCTGATTGCCACCCGTCGTTTGACCCACTAAGGTAGCCAGTCGATGCTGTTGGAGCAGTCGAGCCAGAATAAAGCCAGCCGAGCTGTTCATGGAACTAGTTAACAAAAAGGTTTTTCCCGCAAAGGGATGATCAACGGGGTGAATGGTGTCCGGCTTTTGATCGCTTTTGCTCCGGTACTGGCCCGCCGAGGTTACTTCATAATCGGCGAACGAACGGTATTTCCACCCATCGGCCCAGGAGCTATTAATGATATAGCGATTCAACCCGGAATCAAGTCGCACATAAGCCCATGTATTTTGAAGCGGTCGAATCGTGATCGATTTAGTCAGCAAGTGCGCAGCAATCTGCTTCGCATACTGATCGTTTCCGCCTTCTAACTCGCGCGCGTCAATCAGTAGGTAGGGCGACTTCTTTTGGTTAATGAGCTGAAAGGTACTATCGATAAAGCCTTTTAAATCAAAAGCCGTAGTATAATCAACCATCGAGTTAATGCGTAAGAGCGGAATTTGACCGGGCAGCCAAGTCAGTTGCGCCATAGGCATGCTGGTTTGCGGCTGTTGCTGGTCCATGAGCCGTTTCCGCTGTTGATGCGTCAGGGCGGTAACTTGGACATGTTTGGTCTGGCCAGTCTTAGGATTGTGAATCCTTAACCAGAAGGCCGGTTGATGAAGCGGAAACCGGAGGGCGTAAAAGATGTCGAAGCATTCAAATGATTTGCCTGTGATGGCCAGCAAGGCGAATCGTTTTCCGTTGTTCGCTCCATCAGCCCGCAAATAAGGCAAGAGTCGCTGAATAATGTGTTGAATGGATTGGCCGTTAATCTGTTGAATCTCCCAACTGGCAGGTAACTGCGGATCAACACTGTGGGTAACTAGAAAACGTTGACCGATTAGACGCGCATAAGCTGGCAAACAGGTTGGGCCACCAAATAACGCACGCTGAACTGTCGAATCTTGATTCCAGAAATTGAGCTGGCTATGACCGCATCGAATCGAAGCTGTCAGTTTGGCGATGGCTAAAAAAGCTTGCCCTAAGGTTTGGTCGTGATCAAGCGCCTGTTGGCAAGTGTCAAACTGGCGGTCCATCTGCTCTTTAGGGGTGTATTGGTAGAGACCAGGATGCAACTGCTGATAAGCCTGTCGTAAAATAGCGTAGTCCTGTTGCAAATCGGCTGCTCGTAGCTGAGTTTGAGCAGACGAAAAATAGGGATTGATGAGCAGAAGAAAAGAAAGATAGACACGTAGTATGACCATTGATCAGCGCTACTTTTTATTGATTTAGTAGCCCTGACAAAAGTGATGAAAGGCTTCTCCCAGATCAATGGTCAGCGTTTGTCAGTTGGACTCAGATTATAATTTGATACGTATTTCAGGTAATGAGCCGCTACTTTCTGGTATCACTTGGCTGAAATTATCGCGCTGGTTTACGATCCTAGCCTACTAGTAAGCCTATCTTATCAATTTGCAAGGTTATGGGTTATCATCCTATGTAGTCATCAATTTACCTAATCTCATTAATCGCTCCTTTGGGTACGTCGGTTTTCTTCTGGTCTCATAGCGCTGAGGTGAGCAACAGATCAAGTACTCTTTGTTTAATATGGTACGAATCGACCTCATCCGAATTAAATAGAATTACAAAACCAAGCTGACGAGAAGGAATCAGATATAACGTTGACACATAGCCATCGTCGGCCCCATCATGATGAATAAGAGTAATCCCACGATACGGGTAAGTAAACCAGCTCAAACCCACAGCCCGACCTGAAGGGGGGTCGATTGAGAACGTAGCCGTTTGCATCTGGGCTACGCTGGCCTCAGAAAGAATACGCTTTGTTTTATAGACACCCTGATTTAGGTTAGCGATTAGCCAGTGGGATAGGTCAATCACGTTCGTGTTTAGGGTTGAGCTTGGCGCGTGCATTCGGTTATAAGGGTATACAGAGCCGACTTGTAGCGGAACGCCCGTGTGCGGACTGGTGCGCCAAACAGGGTTTATATCCGACAGCAAAAAACTACTTCTGGACATTTGCAGGGGCTGTAAAATAGTTTCTTTCACATATTGCTCGAATGATTGTCCGCTTACTTTGGCTACCACGTCGGCTAGTATATCATAGGCCATATTGCTATAGTGGTAGGCTGTGCCAGGTGTATTGAGTAATTTCTCTGTGCTTAGGCTGCGGGTCCATCGCTCGGCAGCTCCTTCATCCGCTGCCGCCTGCTCCCATTCGTAGTCTTCTACATCAGGCATGCCCGATGTATGATTCAAAATTTGGCGTAGTGTGATGGCCTTGTATCGCTCATCGGCCATTGAGAAATAGGGGAGATAGTGGATCAATTTTTCATGCAATCGCAGTTTTTTCCGTTCAGCTAACTGGAGAATGGCTGTAGCAGCAAAGGTTTTCGAGACGGATGCCACATGAAAGGTATGATCGGGCTTTAAGGCTTGCTTTGTTTGGAGATTGACCACACCAAACGAAGCCATATGAACAAGTTATTTCCCCTTCACAATGGCAATAGCGATGCCCGGTACAGGGCTTTGTTTAGCCGTGTCAATCTGCGTTTGTAAATAGGTGTCTAGTTGCTGAAGTAATTTTTGTTGTGACTGGATTTTAGTTTGTGACTGGGCGTAACCTGCCACTGGGAGCAGAAATAGGACAAACCAGAGCTGACTTAAATTAATCATGGCCAATCGAATCACGTTTTCCTGCTAATAATCAGGCTAATAAGTGTATCAAGGAAAGTTATTCATTCCTGTGAGTATAATCATTTCATCTAATTATCTATACTCATGTAGGGTGCGAGCCTATCTGCACTAGCACGACGGCGGGCTATGGTACGAAAGGCAAAAATTACCCGTTACCTCCAATCTACTTATTCTCGTAATAGGCTCAATTAATGAGCTGTATCTGGTATTCTGTAAAAAATGTAACCCTGATAGTGTTGACCAAACACGTAAATCAATACCCTTTAGATGGTTAGCAGTAAAAAGCTGAACACAATCCCTTCCATCATCCGTTGAATAAGGCCTCGAAGAAGCAAGCCCGGAATCGACAAGAGGATACTGCCTGCGATCAGACTACCGGCCACTATAGAATACAGAGTATAGTCAATCCCCAACGGTTGAGGACTCAGTTGAGTAAGCCAATAAGCACTACCCAGGTACTCAACGGCTCCCCCTACATTATGAATCTGTTGCCGAACGCTACCTGACACGGGAGAGCCCACATCACAGGGAAAGAAGGCCGCCATGACGTATCCAGTTCCGACACACCCTGCTAACCCGGCTAGGGCGGTTGTATCCGCGAGCGTTGCGACCAGCCCCAACAACAAGCCAACGGGTAAAAACAACCCATAACTGACAGCGCGTGACCGCGGACTACCTACTTCGCCTAGCTCGCTAATGGTATCATGCCAATGGGAGTAGGCGGGCTTACGCCAGCCAAAGTAACTAATGCCTGTTAGCAGAAGCAACGCACTAAAAAGAGCTAAGCCAAACGTCATTCAACCAGATACAATGCTTATCAATTAGGTTCAGGACACCAGTAGTGCTAATAAATCCGGTAAAGCAGATTGATCAACCAAGCAGGGGAAAAAGAAAGTAGCCCTCGAATACTTGATTAATTTACGGCCAAAACTAGCCATTCGATCAGCCTAGAGTTGTTGAAAAGGACAAAAGGCATAAAGAGCGGATCATCGGGGCCGCTTCTAGCCACCTAGGCTAACCAGCTGTCAGTATTATCAAAAGTCGAAACGTGCAGGCTCACTTAGTTCTCCAAAAATTAGAGCCTTAAAAAACCCTCCCAGTTTGATAGGCAGGACCACCATAGCGGCTATGTCGGCTCTCCAGCGAAAAAGGGAACTCCAAATTATTATCAGCGAAAAGTGGCAGAAGGCAAGAACAAAATGTTGGTTATAATTGCACTAAGAAACAAACTTATCTATCGGGTATATGCAGTGGTCAGGTGGGGCAAAAAATATGACAAAAATTATACGCTCGCGCTTACATGAACCATAGAAATCGGACCGGTTCGAGTGCTCGCAGTTGGGGATTGACGCGTGCATAGGAATCTTTCAGGCCTTCTTTACCTCTGCTTAAATATTTCAATCTCCACTTACGCAGCAACGAAGTGCTGCCTTTCAGCTGGGTATTCAAAAACCGACGTTTTAACGGTAAAAAAAAGATGATTGAAACAGATAGCTTATTATGTTTGGCTGGTGCGCAGGAGAAGAAACTTTTAGTGCAAATTTGCCATTTATAATTTGTAGTTTTGCACTATATATTCATTTCTAGCTTATGCAAGCAGTTCTGCCACTTACTAGCATTATCAGTCAAGCCCGACAAGGGGTTCTGCGCCGACGTGTTGATGAAGTCGCTCGCTTGGTGGGTCTCACCGATAAAGAAATGGCTCGTATATTGAATATGTCCATCAGGGGACTGCATGGGAAAGCTACGGTGGCACGATTGAGTCTGGCCGCGAGCGAACGACTGTTGTTGCTGGAGCGACTCGTTCAACGAGGACTTGCCGTTTTTGACGGGCGAGTTGAGTTGTTGGCTCGTTGGCTACGCACGCCACTGGCTGAATTGGCCTACCGACCAGAGACAGACCTAAGCCTTCAGGTAATCACCCCTGGCTCTCTTCGAGGTATGGGTAGCTTTACTCAACCAGTTCAGCCAGCTTCTAAAACAACGACCCCTAGTTTGTCGAATGATGAGCTCTCGGTGGTAGCCCAATCACCCTTAGCTGTATTGGATACGGTATCGGGTTTCTCACTGGCCGAAGATGTACTGGGCCGCATTGAATGGGGTATAGCAGGGTAAGTGAATGGACGTATATCGAATCCATAAAGAGCCCTATTATCGGGAGCCTTTATCCGTGGTGGGAAGCCATCGACATGGTGGCCGTTGGAATCCAAAAGGGATTGGTATCCTCTACACCAGTCGTACACCAGAACTGGCGTTGCTGGAAACGTTGGTCCATTTGCCTGCCTTAACCTTAGCTGAACTCCCTCAACTGTGGTTAACTACGCTTCGTTTGCCTGACGAAGCTGACAACATCTTTTGGCTTGATCCTACCAAGCTACCCGCTTATTGGAAGAGGGGCACCTTAGGGGAAACCCAAACGATACTGACCGACTGGTTGCAAGCGCCTTTTTGCTTAGCCATAGCGGTGCCTTCGGTCATCTTAGAGATAGCTTACAATCTGTTGTTGCACCCCCAACATGCTTCCTTTGCGGAGGTGGAAGTCGTCAGTCAATCGCCCATATCACTAGATAGCCGGTTGCGTAAATGAACGTCTCTTTTACTAGTTTTGATCGTCGCGAAACGTAGGCTTTTACGCTAAATATTGGGCAAGAAACCCGCGGGGCTGCCGGAGCAGTTAAATAATCAAAGTAAGCTTTGTTAGGTCGTTGACCAGATACTTCCCTGGCGACCGATATCTCTATTTTCATTTTGGCCCAGCCGCATCGGCAATCGTCCGCGGCTGTGGTCCGACTAGATGGCCCGCACGGACGGCCCCGCCGATTTGCAGCGCAGACCAACAAAGTGTATTAGCCCCTGTAGATATCGATCAGGAAATAGTATTTTACTAGTTATGTTTCGGCATTAATTACTCCCCTCCCTCTTTGTAAAATTTGCACTTTTCCTGGTAAGCGTCCACAAAAGACAAGGATTTAATGAACTGATTTATAGATAGACCTATTTTAATTCAACCTCTATTTCACCAAATCATGGGCCTATCAATTGCGAGTTTCAGTGCACGGGTCAATCTTTCGAGTTCTTTACGCCCATGCTTCATGAAATCACAATACTGGTTAATTTTTTATTTTTTTGCGCTTAATTTGAGCCGAGCTCAATCACCCGCCACAACGGCAAGTTACGAGCACTTTACGCACCCTATCAATAGACGGGAAGATACCACTCGGATCGCTAGGTTAATTCGTTTTCAAGAGCGCCAAACGACCCTGCATCAATTCAAAGAGGCCAAACTGGCCCTTCTCCAAGCACTCCGATTAGCCCAACAACTGCATGACAGCAGCCGAATTGCCCGTGTGTATAAAACAATGGGGCAGCTGGCCAATAAACAAAATAACTATCCTCAGGCATTGCTGCATTATCAACAGGCACTTTCGTACTTAAAAGGAGCTAGCCACTCGGATCGTATTCATCAGCTTTACGCCTACATCGGCAATGCCTACCAGCATACGCTGGACGTTAATCATGCTAAATTTTACTATACTAAAATTATTGATGCTAGAGCGCCAAGGGCCAGTTTGTTTAATCAGTCGCAGGCTTATGGGGGGCTGGCCAATCTGGCTGATCAGCGTAACGATGCCCAACAGGCCTTAAACTATAACCAGAAAGCGCAGGCGATTCTCAGGCAGTTAGGTCGTTGGGACGATTACTATAATAAGCTTGTTAATATCGCCTTTAATTATAGTGATTTGAATCGTCCCCAGCTTTCCGTTCACCTCTATAAACAGTGTATGCAGTATGTCAAATCCATTAAAAAACAAAACAGGACTGACCCCTCCTTTGAGCGCCATTTTATAACGGCCATTTATGACGGAATTCCCTACCCACTCATAAAACTAAAGCGCTTCAAACAAGCCGAGCACTTTGCAAAGCTGGCGTTGGTGTACGGCCGTCAGGACAATGGCTATCAGACCCTTCATCAGATGTGGGTGTATGATGCCTTGACTATACTCTACGAGAAGCAAGGCAAGTATCGTCAAGCACTTGTGGCCCACAAGCAGTGGGCTATTTACCGGGATACGATCCAGAATCAAGCCCGTAGCCAAAAGTTTGCCGAACTGGAAACCCGCTATCAGACGAACGAAAAAGAAGCTCAGATTCGCCGATTGGACGCGGTCAACGCGCACCAAGTTCGCCAGTTATGGGCCGGTATGGGCGGATTACTAGTTTTGGCGGGGCTACTAAGTGTAATGGTCTGGCAATACCAGCGCATCCAGCGGAGTCGGACTAAGATTCAGCAACAATCGGATGAATTAGGGGTAATGATGAAAGAACTCCACCATCGGGTCAAGAACAATCTGGCCATTGTACATGGTTTACTTAATCTGCAGCTAGTCCGTTTAAAAGATCCAGCGGCTAAACAGGCGATGCTGGCTAGTCAGCAACGGGTAAATGCGATGTCGCTTATTCATCAGCGACTTTACCTGACTGACCGCATCACCCGGGTAAATATGCACCAGTATCTGGTTGATCTAACCCAGAGCTTGTTACTCGCCTATGGATACGACAGTCCACCCTTCAACTTGACCCTCGCTATCGAGCAGCAGGAATTAGAGGCTGATACCGCCATACCGCTGGGATTGATTGCCAACGAAGTGATAACGAACGCGCTTAAGTATGCTTATATAAATAACCAATGTCCCCAGCTGCGTGTAGCCCTTTTCACAACGCATGAACTTACGCTAGAAATTGAGGATAATGGTCCTGGTATCGACCAGGCTAGCTGGCAACCCAGTACTGACCGATCCTCCTTTGGCAAGCAACTTATTCAATTACTAAGTGATCAGTTACAAGGCCAGTATGAAGTAAGGAACGATCCAGGTACTATATTTCGGCTAGTTATTCCTCTGAAGTAGGCTTTCAGCGACTGGATCTATTTTTTGCTCAAAAAAAATAAAATGAACCTGGTAATTGGCCTGTTGCTTTTCATGGTCTTCCTTTTCTTAGGAAGTCTCCACGTCTACTGGGGGTTTGGCGGACGCTGGGCCTGTCAAGCCGTTTTCCCCACCCAAGATGAGAAGCCGAAAGCAAGTAGGTCCTGCGCTGGCTCCACTTTAGTGGTGGCGGTTAGATTACCAGCTATCGGCCTATTTATCCTGTTGAAAACAGCCCCAACTAAGTGGTCTCTTTCGGTGTGACTTGACCAGTATGGGGTATGGTTCATTGCGGGGCTTTTCGTATTGCAGTTAATTGGCAACTTCACGTATGTTAGTTTTTTCAAGAAAATTACGCACACACCATTTGGCAAAAATGACACTAGGTATTATTCACCCTTGTGTTTGCTCATTGGTGTACTGACGCTAGTGGTGGCGGTGAGCACGTAAATCACCAATGGATTGTTTGTTAATTAGCCGTAGACTCCTTATTATTTTGTAAGCAACGTGTACCCCACAGCCCAGTATTGACCCGTCCTAATTTGTGTTGACCGTTGTCAACGTAGCGGTTCCTCTGGAGCATTTAATTTCGTGTAAAGTGGTTTCGTTTCCAGCTCACTCCCCATTACGCTTCGTTTTGTGTTGCAGAACCCCCAATTCGTTTAGCGGCTGTCAAGCCCCTTACCCCGACCTTTGCCTCGTAAAACAACGTTAATCACAATACGATATGGACAGGTTAAAAAAAGTAGTACTGGGTAGCCAGGGGTTAACTGTGTCGATTGAGGGACTGGGATGCATGGGGATGACCGACTTTCCCGGCGGCACCGTCTACGGTACGTCCGACGAACGCGAAAGTATTGCTACCATTCACCGGGCACTCGAACTCGGGGTCACGATGCTCGACACGGCCGATCTCTATGGCCCCTTTACTAATGAACAACTCATTGGCAAAGCGATTGCGGGCAAGCGCGATCAGGTTACGATTGCCTCCAAGTTTGGTTTCGAGATTGACGACACGGACACAATTACGTTCGCCTACAATGGACAGCCCGCTTACGTACGCAAATCAATTGAGCGATCGTTGAAAAACCTCAAAACGGATTACATCGATCTCTATTATCTGCACCGGGTAGACCCCAACACACCCATTGAAGACACGATAGGGGCCATGGCCGACTTGGTCAAAGAAGGCAAGGTGCGGTACCTGGGCTTGTCAGAAGTGTCATCCGACATCATTCGCCGGGCGCACGCAGTGCATCCCATCACAGCCATCGAGAGCGAGTATTCGCTCTTCGACCGGGGCGTGGAGTTAACGGGTGTGCTGGAAACGACGCGGGAACTGGGCATCGGCTTTGTGGGCTACTCGCCATTGGGCCGGGGATTTCTGTCAGGTGCCATCAAATCACCCGACGATTTTGAGCCGAATGATTCGCGCCGTATGTTTCCCCGATACCAGGGCGACAACTTTTACAAGAACCTGGAGTTAGTTCAGAAACTTAAAACGATGGCAGAAATCAAAGGGGTCACGGCCTCGCAACTAGCGTTGGCCTGGGTACTGGCCCAGGACGTAGTGGCCATACCCGGCACGAAACGCCGGTCCTATCTGGAAGCGAACGTGGCAGCCGCCGACATCCCGCTAAGCCCCTCGGAGCTTGCCGCACTCGATTCGATGCTGCCCGTGGGCAGTGTAGCGGGGGATGCCTATCCTGTTTTCAGCTGAACAACCAACCCATACGCCGGGTTGTCGGCTAACCTGACAGGGCTAGTCAACAATCCGGCATTAAGGGTAAGGTCTCGGTTTACTGTATTGCAATAAAAATATGCCGAACGAAATTCAGACGCTGCATACCATCACGGAGTATACCCGATTTTACGGCCTACCCGCGCCAGCGCATCCGTTGCTTACCCTGATAGACTTGGGAGCAGCTAATCGCCTGGCTGTTGCGAATGCCAGTCAGGTTGTAAACAAGCCGATCGTGCTGCAGTTGTACACCGTTTTTCTCAAACGAAATCTGAAAGGCTTGCTTTATTATGGTCATCGACCCTATGACTTCAGTGAGGGGGTCATGGGCTTTTCAACCCCTGGTCAGGTATTTGCCGTCGATGAATCGCTGGACACGACTAACGTAACTGGGTGGATGCTGGTCTTTCACCCAGACTTGCTAAGAAAATACCCGCTGGGCAAAAAGATAGATAAGTATGGCTTTTTCGCCTATGCGGTATATGAGGCCCTCCACCTTTCGGAGGTGGAGGAAACCCTGCTCGACCGGTTACTCGACAACCTACGGGCAGAATGTGAACGGCCTATCGACGCCTTCAGTCAGGATGTATTTGTTGGGCAGATTGATCTGCTGCTAACCTACGCCGATCGGTTTTACAACCGGCAGTTTATCACCCGGCGTACGGTTGAACACGACGACGGATCATTATTGAGCCGGTTCGAGACCGCATTGACGGGCTACTTCGCGCAGGATGCCGAACTCCCCTTACCGACGGTGCAGTTTTTTGCCGATGCGCTGAACGTATCACCGGCTTACCTAAGTGATATGTTACGGATACTAACGGGCCAAAACACCCAGCAGCATATTCACCATGCCCTGATCGAAAAGGCGAAACGGCTGCTGCTAACGACGTCCCTGTCGATCAATGAAACGGCCTTCCAGCTTGGCTTCGAGTACCCACAGTATTTTAGCCGGTTGTTCAAAAGTAAGACGGGCCTAAGTCCGGTAGCTTTCCGCTTCTCGGCGCAGTAATGAATCTGATCAACTCGTCAATCAACTAACAATACCTCAAATGACACTGACTGATTATCATACGCTAGGCCGTTCTGGCCTTATTGTCAGCCCACTAGCCCTTGGCACAATGACATTTGGCAACACGGCTTGGGGTTCATCTGACAGTACCTCCCACCTGATCTTCAATCAATACATTGACAATGGGGGCAACTTTATTGACACCGCTGATGTCTATTCCGGTGGCCGCAGCGAAGAACTCATCGGGCACTACATCGCTGATCGACAGTTGCGTGACCAGGTGGTATTGGCTACTAAGTTTGGATTCAATACCCAACGGGGCAATCCCCACGCGGGTGGCAATGGACGCAAGCATATTCATCAGGCCCTTGACAGCTCACTACGTCGGTTGAAGACCGACTACATCGACCTCTATTGGCTTCATGTCTGGGATATGGTGACACCCGTGGAGGAGGTCCTGCAAACGCTGGGAGGGCTCGTACAGGCCGGTAAGATTCGGTACTTCGGTTTCTCGGACATGCCCGCTTGGTATACGGCCAAAGCCGCTACACTAGCCGCCGTCCATCATGTACCCGGTCCTATTGCCATGCAGATGGAATACTCGCTGGTCGAGCGAATGGTGGAACAGGAGCACCTACCCGCAAGCCGGGAGTGTGGGCTTAGCCTGACCCCCTGGAGTCCGCTGGCAGCTGGATTTCTGGCTGGTAAGTATGAGCGAACTAGTGTGGGTGCCCGTGGTCAGGGACGACTCAACGGCCCCAATCCATTCGGCAACTCAAAATTTACCGAACGAAACTGGCAGATTCTCGACATGCTCCGTAGCGTGGCTGGCCAGCTCGACTCCCCTCTGTCATCAGTCGCCTTGGCCTGGCTCCTGGCGCAGCCCGGCGTAACGGCTCCCATAATGGGTGCTCGCCACCTTGAACAACTCCAGGCCAATCTAGGGTCTTTATTGATCCAGTTCACGGCTGAACAGCAAAAAGCGCTAAATGAGGTATCCATGCCTAACCTGTTTTTTACTCCAGGACTCAAAGCAATGATTTTCGGCGGAGCAAACGTTCAGGAGTGGCACTAGAAGGTACGTTTTTACTATTCATTAAGGTGTTAGTCTTAAATTAGATAATCTTATTAGTAGATAAGTAATAAGACAGATTTAATTTAATAAAAGGCCTTGCTTAAAGCGATTAGATAGGAATCATGGATAAAAAATCACTCAATGAGACAAGATTTGTATCAGAGAAAAGGGAGGTTTGGGACGGAATTTAGATGTATCAACAAGTAGTGTAAGAGTTATTACGACTTGCATAGATACGTCTCACATAATGAAAGGTTACCTAAGACCAACTCTAAGCAGAATCACGGATAACTTTATTTTAGGCGTAGAAATTAGGGCTAATATCAAACTTGATATTAGCCCTAATTTCTACGCCTATTTTCACGCTCCAGCTTTTCAGTGATTGCTTCAATTATCCATCCTTCTAATGATTTTTTATCCCTTCCTGACAGTTTAGCTCTATGATCATTGATCTGGTTCCGTTCACTAACAAGGAGTTTGATCGATATTGAAACCTGGTCGTTTGGATCTGTTTTTGTAGTGTGTCGGCCTTTACCGGTAATTACTGTTTGAGGCTGTTGTTCTACGGTCTCATCTCCCTGGGACTGGCTTCCACCTTGACGAATAAAATCTAAAGCCTTCTCATTATCGAACCCAGTCTCTGTTTTACGGCTTTTGGGCTTAGGTGCTATTGGCATATCTATTTTCCGTTTAGTCGTTCTTCGATATAGTTATAAAGTGCCTTGAACTCAGTGGCTGCTTTTTCGTCACCTTTTAGTTCTAAAACACCTAAGCCATTGGCTGCTGCATTTGCAAAAGCTTTGCGATGTCCTAGACTCACGTTGATAAATTCTAAGGCTTCGGATTGTTTGAGAAGTTCTGCCGCTTCAAAATTTTCCTCCCCTCTTGGATCAGCCATGTTGAGAAATACAAATGCTTTAAGTCGGGGATTAATGACTTGCGCTTGTTCAACTAGGCTTTGCACCTTTTCAATTGTCCAAACATCAAAACTTCGAGGCTTAAATGGCACAAGATATACGTCTGATATGGTCAAAGCGGCCCGTTGGCTATCGGTATCTCTACCACCTGTGTCGATGACTATATCTTGGTAACGTTCTGCTAGCTTTGGTATTTGTTTGAGTACCGACATACCCGCAAGCTGGATAGCTGTGTAGCCAGCTTTATTGTCTGTACGCTCCTCACGCAAAGCGGTGAAATCTGTACTTGTTTCTTGATCATCAGCATCAACTAGCAAAACATCTCTACCCCTACTAGCTAACAGAATAACAAGGTTAGTTGCAACAGTGCTTTTGCCACTTCCCCCTTTAATACCACCTGTTGTATAAACCATTGATTGTTATATGGTTAAAGGAATTTTGCATTAATATCAATCGAAAGATAAAAATAGATATCAAGTTTGAAAAGAAAGTTCATTTTAATAGTAAATATTAGGCTTAATATCAACCCTAATATAAAGCCTAATATCAGTACTATCCTGAAATGATTTGAGAGTTTAAATGAACTGTGGTAAATTCAGGAGGTAGATAGTCTGGAACCAACCCTGTCACGCTTGATGAAGCTGTAAAATTTAATCGCTTACAATTCCAAAATAAGTCAAGCACTCTTTAATCAGAATACTACATGAGTAAGACCGTTTTTATTACTTTTAACTCCAGTTGATTGATAAGATCTTACTTCAGTTGCAGTAAAGCCTACAATGACTGCTATTTTACCAGATTCATTCATTCTACCACAGGAATGACCAGAAAAAGAGCGTGTTTTGTATAGGCAGTTTTGGTCTTTTGCAATGAGACTAGCTAGTTATTCTGAATTACTTACTTACGACAAACGACTTTACTTTTTTTCCTGAATAATAATGAGTACTGACGAGCGTATCCATATTCTGATTGTAGAAGATGAGCCCGTTCTGGCGATGGATTTGGGGGACATACTCGAAGAAAATGGTTACCGAGTTATCGGTATTGCCAGCAATGGACAAAAAGCACTCGATGTATTTCAGCACCAACGGGTCGACTTGTTGCTCTGCGACATAACAATTAAAGGGGAATGGGACGGCATTGAAACCGTCCGGCGACTAATGACATTACGTCCCGTTCCAGTCATTTACCTGACGGCCTTATCTGACCATGATACATTGGAACGGGCTAAGCAAACTTACCCAGCAGCCTACCTAAATAAGCCCTACCAGCTAAAAGGACTTCGAATGGCGATTGAAATAGCTATTCATAATTTCAAAAGTCGAAACGCCCCTGTAGAAACAGTACCACTCACGGCTACTCTTCCAACTACCGACCGGGAGCCAATCAGTCGCGAAACATTATTACAAATCGGAAACCACTTATTTATAAAGCAAAACTATCAGTTTATTAAAGTTGATCTGGCTGATTTGCTCTATTTGGAAGCCGATAATGTGTATACAACATTGGTGACCTCAACCCGTAAATATATTCTTCGGTTAGCTCTGGGTAGTATTTTGGAACGCATCAATCAACCAGGCCTGGTTCGCACTCACCGGTCTTACGCCGTCAATGTTCATAAAATAGATTCGTTCAATGACACCGAATTGTCTATTGGTTCCCAAGTTTTGCCACTGAGTCGAAGCTATAAAGACGATTTTCTCCAACAGTTTAAGTTGCGCTGAATTACCTAGCCCACGGGTTGTTCACAGATCAATTTACGTGATACACCAACCAACTCCCGCTACTCACTACTCTTTAGCAACAGTGTCAGGAAATAGTTTTTACTTTTAGGATTACAAACGTATCTCATCGTGCGAATTAGTACGGCGGCCTTCCTCTTTTCTACGTAATGAACACACGATTTATACTGGTTATAAGTATACTACTATCGAATTTGGTATTTGCGGAAAACCCAAAGGTGGCTCCAGAGTACGATCAATTTAAGGCGTCTATTAGTGGATTGGCCGATACCACACAGGTCCGCAAGTTGTGCGATTTTGCGTCGGAGACCCTGGGGAAAGCTGACTTTATACGAACTCAGCAGGTACTCGATGATGCCCTTGTTATTGCTCAAACTAGCAAAGACCGCGAGTCGTTGAGAAAGGTATTCCGTTTATTAGGCAATCTAAAGTTTGCCGAAAATAAATTTCCTGAAGCCATAACAGTATACCATAAAGCGCTTACGTTCAGCCAGCCAGCGCAACGCTTTGCCGTATTTATAAACATAGGCATTATCTACATGAACGCGCTGGATTATAATCGGGCAGAAGGGTATTTTAATCAGGTGTTACAGGCACAAGCACCAGCAGCCAGTTTGAAGGAAATTGCATTCGCCAATCTGAATATGGGTGGAGTCGCCGACCAGAGGCATTTAGCAAAAGAAGCGGTGGTTTATTACCAGAAGGCTATGACTATGTACAAGGAGTTAAAGCTATGGAACAACTATTATGCGGCTGTACTAAATAGTGCCATATCGTACAGTGATCTAAAACAATATACCAAATCAGTCGCTCTTTTTAAAACGTGTTTGCAGTACGCCGATCGCATTGAAAATCAGCCTGGTTCGAATGAGCATAGTTCCCTTTCATTCCGAACGCATGCCTACGTTAATCTGCCCTATCCACTGATTGCCTTGAAGCGGTTCGACGAAGCGGAGAAGTATACTATGCTGGCTTTGCAGTATGCCCGACAGGATGCCGGGAAGATAACTCACTTGATGTGGATTTATGATGCCATGACCCTGCTTTACGAGAAAAAAGGAGATTATGAAAAAGCACTGGAAGCCCACAGACAGTGGGCAACCTACCGCGATAGTACGCAAAACCAGGCCCGTACCCAAAAATTCGCTGAACTTGAAACCCGCTATCAGACAAAGGAGCAAGTGGCGAAAATTAAATTACTGGATGAAGCGAATGCGTTGAAGAACCGACAGCTTTGGGCGGGCGTAAGTGGCTTGTTTGTTCTTTCTCTACTATTAGGAACGACGGTTTGGCAAAATCGACGCATTCAACGCAGTCGAGCTAAAATTCAGCAACAATCGAATCAATTAAGCTTGATGATGAAGGAATTACATCACCGCGTAAAAAACAATTTAGCGATTGTATCCAGCCTGCTCCGGTTACAGTCTAGTCGGCTGGATGACGAAAAAGCTGTACAAGCCGTTCGTACGGGTCAGCAGCGGGTCGAAGCCATGTCGCTGATTCATCAACGTCTCTACCAGACTGACCAGATCACAACGGTCAATATTCGTGAGTATCTGACGGATTTGGCGGAGAGCTTAATGCAGGCGTACGACTACGACCCGAGTGATTTTGATTTGATTATCGATGTTGAGAATCAGGAACTGGACGTCGACGTAGCGATGCCACTGGGACTTATTGCCAACGAACTGATCACAAATGCATTTAAATACGCCTATACAAATGGGCAACGACCACTGTTACGTATCGAATTACAAACTCAAAATGGACTCACTCTAGAAGTGCAGGATAACGGACCCGGCATTGATCTTGCCCGTTGGCAGGAACGTAGTAGTCGAGATTCATTCGGTAAGCGCCTGATTGCTTCACTAAGCGAACAACTAGAAGGCGAGGTTGAGCTTCAGCAGCAAAACGGAGCGCTCTTTCGGTTGCGTATTCCAAAGACGCGGTTGCGGACGGTTGCGTAAATCACCATGTCAACTTCCACTATGTTACGAACATGACTCCACGCACTAATATTCTGATTATCGAAGATCAAGTCGTGTTGTCCATGGATTTGGAAGAACAGTTGATTTCTTATGGATATCATGTAGTTGGAGCCGCACGTACAGGTCGCCAGGCGTTGAGCTTATTTGACGATTACCCGGTCGACCTAGTGCTGTGCGATATTGGCCTGCCAGGCGACGGTGACGGAATTCAAACGATGAATGAACTAATGCTACGTCGGCCAGTTCCCATTGTTTATTTAACCGGACACACTGATAGCACCACGTTTATACGTGCCCAGGCGACCAATCCGGTTGCTTTTCTAGCGAAACCTTACGAACATGATGCGTTGCGCCGAGCGATCGAAAACGCGTTAAGTAACTATTCGCTACGATTTTTAAAACCTAGATTACTGGTTGATGAGCCGGAAGTTACTACGTTACTTGAGGGTCATAGGCTACCCCGCGTAACAACTCTGCGCAAGTACAAGACCACAAATAACGATAAAGTATTTATCCGGCAAGACGGTCAATTCATCGGCCTGTGCCTAGGTGATATACTCTATCTGGAAGCCAACGACACGGTTACAATCATTGTTACGGCTAGCCAACGCTACCCGGTCCCCTTACCCTTAAGTACAGTCCTAAGTCAGCTAGCTAATAATCGATTAACACAGACTCACCGAACGTTTGCGGTCAACTTAGATCAGGTTGAATCGTTCAGCGAATGGCAGATATGGGCAGGCGGCCACATACTGCCATTGGGCCGTATCTACCGTACTGCCTTTCTGGAAAACTTTCCTTACTGCTGACGGTTTCACCGTCGATTGGCAATCCCCCATTGCTCATTCCAGATTCTATGGGCTACTACTTACGTAGTCAACTTAATGTATTTGGCCGCTTTCATCCCGGTACGCAAGTTCATCACAGCCCAACTTCAGGTACTGACATCCTTATTCGGGCTACTCACAACTTCTGTTTACGAAGATTCTGATAGCCAGTTAGGTTTGTCCTGTAGTCAAAAAACTAAAAGGTGACTAGCCGGGCGTTACAACAATATTTCTGGTTTGCTCGCTCATCTTCTTGGTATCAGACAAACTTTTTAACCATGAAACATATACTCCTTAGTTTAACCTGCTTTTTGGCCATGAGCCAAACCAGCTTTGCTCAGCTTTTTAGCCCCAGTGTTGTGGCGGCTGCGGGTAGTTCTGCCCGCACGAAAACACTCGCTCTGGAGTGGACCCTCGGTGAACTCGTCGTCACGACCGCCCAGACCGGCGGTCGTCTGTACACTCAGGGCTTTCATCAACCAACACTCCGAGTAGAAGAGCTCGCGACGCGCGTAGAACTAAGTGGACAGGATGCTGCCTACCGCATTTCGGTAGCACCTAACCCAGTCGTGTCGGTACTGAACGTATCCATCAGCGCGCCCGACGAAAATTCACTGGCCCTCTCCCTGATGGATATGAACGGTCATCAGCAACTAGCCAAAACGGTAACGGGTAGCACGGCACCATGGCCAATTGAGATGGCACATTTACCCGCTGGTACATATCTGCTACGTATCAGTCAGTCGACAGGGCGGCCGGTTAAAACCTATAAAATCATTAAACAATAAGTAACCTTCCAAATTGCCATGAAACAATTCTTCTACTCGCTGCTAAGTGCAGTACTTATTGGGGCTGCTACCTTTACCTGCCTCAATGCTCAGTCCGTGCCTTCGGGTATGAACTACCAGGCAGTTGCCCGCGATCTGTCCGGGAATGTACTGGCCAACGAAGCCATCGACCTGAAAATTACCCTAACCAACCGGCAGGGTTCAGCTGCGGTGACGCACTATGCCGAAACGCACTTGGTAACCACCAACTTGCTCGGTTTATTTTCAGTCGTAATTGGCGAGGGTAAACCCAATACGGGCCAGTTTAAGAATGTACCATGGAGCACAGACGAAGTATGGATGGAAGTGGCGATCCGGTCGGCTTCCGAGAACACTTTTACAACCATCAGCAGCAGTAAACTACTGGCCGTTCCCTACGCGTTTCATGCGGGTACTGCCGGGAAATTAACCGGCAGCAGCAACGCCCGTGAAGCCGCCGTTGCCACCGACGCTGGCTGGTTGCTGAGTGGTAACGCGGGGACTAACGCAACGGCGAATAAACTGGGCACTACTGATGCGAATGATTTGGTAATTGTCACCAATAATACAGAACGTATCCGTATTTCAGCCTCGGGTAGTACCGTATTACGTAACGCTCTGCGAGTTGGCGATGCGCTGGTGGTCGGTGGCAACACTGAGCTGATGGGAAACTTGATACTTCGCAAAGAATTGACAGGCTCTACGGCCAATCTCGACGTGTTAACCACCAGCAACACAAAGGTTACTAAGTTGGAGGTCAAGGATATGTATTCCCTTAATGGCAATTCTATCAATGTTAGAAGTGATAATTTCTCCACTCAGAACTTAGCTGTCGCTGGAAATATGAATGTCAAAAATGGTGCTTATGTCAACATGGACTTTACGGTGGGTGGCTTAACCAAAGTAAATAGTCTATCAGTAGTGAACACTGCTACGTTCAACGGGGGCTTAACGGTCGGCCGGTCCGACGATGGGTATGTGGCTACTTTCCAGAATACAAGTACTGGCGACGGTGACGGAATCAAAATTAAGCTGGGCAAAACACACCCTGGCTGGGATGGTAGCGCATACCTCAATGCCGTAGCACCTGGCACCCAGGTGCTGGATTTAGAATTAAATACGATCAAAGGTTGGCTGTATGAAGGGAAGCACTTTGAAACCAGTGATCTGCTTGGATTATTTCCGGGAACTCTATATGCTGGTAGCGCCCTGCAACTGACTTCGCTGGTTACTGAAAAAATAAACGATGCATTTGATTTGCCAAAGGGGTTTCCAGCCCTCAACATTCCTGAAACAACGATATTAAATAAAACGAAAATATTTCCTGGTGTAAGTTTTGGCTCCTTGGGTAGTATTCCTGAACTGGATATTCCCGCTATAACATTTCCCAGCACAACGATAGTCCCCTCAAATCAGGTGCTGCTTCCAGCGCTGCCTGTCAACCTGAACAACAGCTTGTTTCCAGCCTTTACATTGCCTCGTTTCAGTGCAACCAGCGTAACAAATTCGCTAACTAAGCGCAATGAATTCATTGCGTTTACGGATAACAATGATCGGAACCTAGGTTCTATCCGGGCGCAGTCGCTGAACGACTTTTCTACGGATTACATTGATGGCTTGTATCTGACTAATCTACTTTCTGCTCTGGTTGGACTTGATTTTTTGAAGGATGGCCTGAGCGTATTATCTGAGTTTGCCAACCTGGCCGATGCCTATAATAGTCTTGGTGTCGAATACACATCAGGCCACGGTGATTACGCCGAGTGGTTGGAACGTTTCGATCCAGCTGAAGTAATCGGGACTGGTGACGTAGTGGGTGTACGGGGAGGAAAAATCACCAAAGATCTACGGGATGCTGAACAAATTATGGCAATTTCCTACCGGCCAATCGTGCTGGGGAACATGCCCCCGGCTGGTAAAGATCATCTGGGAAACAAGGTTGCCTTCATGGGTCAGATTCCGGTGAAAGTACAGGGACCCGTGAATACCGGTGACTATATCGTGGCTAAAAGTACCATACCTGGCTATGCTGTAGCGGTCCATCCGACCGCCATGACGATTGACGATTATAAACTAGCCGTCGGTCGGTCGTGGGAAGCTAATGCTAAATCGGGCCCAAAAATGGTCAATACGCTGATTGGTGTGCATAATGGTGACTTCCTGAAAATTCTTAAAAAGAGTCAGCAGCAGGTAGAGCAGGTTGAAGCCCGGTTAAATACCCTGGAAGCCAAGACTGATGCGTTACTCAAAACCTTATCACCAACGATCAAATGAGCCGCCTACTATTCATCCTACTACTGAGCGGTTTTACCCTGACAGGTTTTGGTCAGGATAAAACCGCCGGACCGGGCAACGTAGCACCTGACAGTAGCCTTGCCGTTCAAGAGGCTCACTGGGTAGCCTGGCAAAAAGATCTCTACGAAATGGGCGTATCGGTGCAGCATGATTCTTTACGTATAAACCCTATCGTTAAGCAACTTTTCACAGATTCGTTACTTCGGCAAGTGGCTTATCCCGCAACCTATACCTGGCCAGCCGCCGTTGGACTACTGCAACGAATGGAATTAAAGCAAGCCTTCTGGTATATGATTAATCTGTACCCAACCGACTCGACAAGCCGCAATCTGGTAATGCAGTCAATGCTGGCATACGACAGGATGATCGATATAAACAAAGCTATTCTCAGCAGTTTTTACACGTACGCCCTAGCCGATCCACGAATAGGCAGGCTTGTAAACGGCAAGCCTGATATTCGCCATCCAGACTTGCTGGATAAGCAACTTCACGTAGTGCGGGAGATCACCGAATACGTGACAGGCTACCGAAAAACGCAGCCGCCCACCCGATTTAACCTCGTCAATCCAGGTCCGGCACAAATAAATCTGCCTAGTGCCGTCCGAAACCGACGGTAGTATTCCAATTTGCTTCGCCTACGCCACCAAGTTAAGGTATGAGTAAGTGCCTGAAACTGTTTGAAACTGCCCAAAACAAACGCCACTATCTATCAAGATAAGGGCGTTTGACATTTATGCCGTTGCGGTCAAATCATTAGTAATAGTCTTTTCATCGTAGATAGTCAGTGAGGCCCTCCCGAAAAGCGTACCGGTCAAAGATTGAGGATTGGACGTTCTTGAGGTCCTCCAATTACTGGTTTATACGCACTTTATGCAGCTTGGTGTTTTATTAGGGAGAAGAATTATTGACTCTTGTCTATAGGGAAAGAAGTCTTACCGTGTAACCACACAACGTGTGCAAGAGCCAGTTTACTGAAGGAGCTCAGAGTCAGACCAGCGAGTCGACCATAAAGTAGTTGATTTACTAGTTGAGCAAGGATGGATGAGCGTTGACAGAGCCTATCGATAGGCAGAATTCAACGACTGGACTGTAGCCCCAGAGCACTAACTTGGGCTGAGTGCCCCTTTTGTTGGGCCTCTTACCCTGTCCTGAACTCCTAATTTCAGTCCCTCATCGTCTCCTCTCCTACTTCGCACTACCAGCGGTCGGTGGTCACTATGAACAAATAGTGAAGTCTTCCTATAAATTGAACAAAGGCCTTCAACACCATGTCTTCCTTCCGTAAAACAAAATCACTTTTCATGAATATTGTCGAAACTGCCGTTTCAAACGGCTCATTTAACACCCTGGTTGCTGCCGTAAAGGCCGCTGGTCTGATCGATACGCTGAGTGGCACGGGTCCATTCACGGTGTTTGCCCCCATTGATGCCGCCTTTGCGGCATTGCCCGCCGGTACGGTCGATACACTGGTGCTGCCCGAAAGCAAGGAAACGTTGACGGCTATCCTGACCTACCACGTGGTAGCTGGTAAGGTGATGTCGTCGGATTTGACGGATGGCATGACAGCCACGACGGTCAATGGGCAACCGCTGACCATCCACCTGAGGGAGGGTAAAGTGATGGTCAACGGTGCCGAAGTGATTATTGCCGATGTGGCTACTGACAATGGTGTTGTTCACGCCATCAATGCGGTACTGATGCCCGCATAATTGGCCGGATGCATGACCCCAAAGAAGGCTCAATCCTCCCGGGTTAAGCCTTCTTGTTTTTAGATCAGGATTGTTTGTTGCGTCAATCGGTCCATTGAAAAAATAGTTAGCCTCACCATACCCCCGCATTCGTACCTGGCCTCGCTGATCAGTTGGTCCAAATGCAGGATGGTCTGGATCAACGGGGTTCTCATGTTGGCCTTACTGGCTTGTCCATTCGCATCAATGGCTACCTGACCCGACCAATAGAGGGTGCCGTCGGGCTGCTTGATCTCAACGGCCTGCGCCGAGTTGGTATACTTACCCCATTTCCAAGGCTCAACTGGTCGCATTTCCCTGTCTTTCGCTTTTTTAATTTGTGAAATCAGGCATGTTTGTTTCTTGCTCTCACAAAATTCGTCGCCCCATTAATAGCCCAGTGTCAGATCTTAGTGGGGTTTTATTAGTAACTGCTTCGCCCGGTGGTGCGCCGATGCGATGCAGGATGCTGCTGTCCAACTATGGTCTTTTCTGCCAAACGGGGCCAGAATGAAAATAGGGGATTTGTCAGTAAGCAGTTAACTCACCAAGAGGAATAAAAATTTTACCTTGATTGATTTACTAAGTTAATAACCCTACTACTAGGCTACTTCCCGCTAGTTTTAGCTTGCTTGTCGCGGGTAAAGTACAAGACCGTTTTCATTACCACTCTTCAACATCAGCCCTTTATTTGCCTATTTTCATTTCGGCCCCGTTTGGCTCTAAAGACCAATGTTTAGGTGCTTTCAAAAAAACTTGACAACTAATGAGGTAGCGTAATTTTTGATTTCGCAAATGACAAGAGAAAACGTTTTCAATGGCCATAAAAGCCATATTATTTAATCACCTGTGCTTTTCAATCGGCCGCCGAGCGGCCCCGCGTTAAACTGAAAATGTGCGCGTAATCCCTTGGCTTCTAGTGCTTTAATTACCGTAGGTGTACTGGTAAGGACGGACCGATACCGCCCATATGGTGCGACTCAGACGGACGGCCCTGATCAAATATTCTTTATTGTTTAATTTGGCTACTTCTGGGCACGCTATTTTGTTTAATCTTTTCAAAAGAAAGTTAAACAACAAAATTATACAATACGTTTTTTTTGCAGGTCGGATTTACCGGCCTGCAACTCATCTATTATTCCCATAATCAATGGAAACAGTACAGCTCAATGCCTTATTATTAGTCGGCCAGCTCCAGCCCGGTGATGTGGTCGGATTTACATTTTTTACTGGTTACATGGCCATGTTCGCGGCATCTGTGTTCTTCTTCTTGGAGCGCTCGCAGGTGGAAGGGCACTGGAAAACCTCGCTTACCATTTCTGGACTGATCACCATGATCGCTGCTGTTCACTATTATTACATGCGTGATCAGTATCTGATGACCCACCAGTCGCCTACGGAATTCCGCTACATTGACTGGACCTTAACCGTACCGTTGATGTGTGTCGAGTTCTACATGATTATCAAGCCCTTCGGGGGCAAGATCAGCACCATGTGGAAACTGATCGCTTTCTCGGTCTGGATGTTGGTCTTCGGCTACGTCGGCGAATCGCTTGACCGCTCAAACAGTGCTATCTGGGGTGCCGTTTCCACCCTTGGCTACCTCGGCATTCTTTATGAAATCTACTTAGGCGATGTAAAAAAAATAGCGGAAGCCTCTCAGGACGCTTCAACGCTGAAGGCGGTCTCCCTGCTACGCTGGTTCGTACTGGTAGGATGGGCCATTTATCCAATTGGCTACATGCTCATTCCAGGGGGACTATTAAGTGGGATAAAGCTGAACATTGACTTAGTCTATAACGTTGGGGATGCAATCAACAAGATTGGTTTTGGTTTGGTCGTCTATTCAGCCGCAGTCGCCAACTCTCAGGCTCATCAGGACGCGCCCGTCCAGCGGGTCGACCAGCGCAGCAGGGAAGCTTTCACCTTATAACAAGTACCCAACCGCAGGAGGGGGCCTGCGGTTGGGTACTTGTTATAAGGTGAAAGCAATTGATCCAAGGCGCATTCTTTCGTCGGTAGTATGCCAATAGGCAACGGTCAATCGGTTGTCTTTGCACAGGCCTCATTTATCCTAACTCACCAAAGCATGAACAAGCGAACGTACCATCCTGTCTTCGGTCAGATAACACCAACGTATCTATCTATTGCACTTGGGATGGTTTTAGTCGGCTGGCAGGCTGAAGTAGGTACATTGTCCGTAACAGTCCAATGGATTGTGTTCGCTAGTTTGCTGGTTAGCGTCGGTATCCCGCACGGGGCGCTGGACCACCTTATTGCCCGTGAAACCGCTTCCCGGGCGGGGAAAACATTTTCGCTGAGTTGGTTTGTGGTTCGGTATCTACTGATAATGATCGTATACGGTACGACATGGTTTTTATTTCCTGGGCTAAGCCTGGGTTTATTTCTGTTGATGTCAATCTGGCATTTTGGTGAAACTGATATTGAGCGTGTGCCCTCCACACTAATCTGGAGTGTGGTTCGGCTTATGGTGGGCGGTTTTGTCTTGGCGTTTATACTGCTAACGCATCCAACCGAGGTGACGCCCGTTCTCAAGCACATGACCCTTAACCACTTGTTGATCGTATCCTTGTGGCAAACGGCCCTATCGCACTCATGGTTGCTATTATGGGGCTGGGGTTTATTGACGGTTTGTTTATTCAGGATCGCCTTTCAACAAAGTCCTGTTATCGTTGACTGGCTTCGACTAGCCCGTCTAGCCATTATACTCGCACTTGGCTTTGCGTTGCCGCTGTTACTCGCCTTTGGATTGTATTTCAGCGGCTGGCACGCGCTGAACTCGTTTCAGATGACCTACGGCTACCTTCAACATAGCAGGCGACCCAAGCAACCGGTGGTCACGGCTGGTCAAATCTGGATGAATTCGTTGCCCCTCACGGCAATCGCTCTGGCATTCTGTAGCGCCCTGGCCTGGTGGTGGCCGTATTCAACGCTGGTAGAAGATCCGCTGCGGTTGTTCTTTGTATTTCTCTCCCTTATTACTCTGCCCCACCTCTGCGTACTGCATATTATGAACAATCAGCTTAAGGCAACTGGTTGATTTACAAGAGGGGGATGAGGATTTCTATTTAAGCACGCTCTTTACTGCGTGCTTATCTATACTGAATACGCCGGTCTACATTGAGCCAAACCGGTTCTGATTCAATCTCGGTGAACAGTGCAACGGGTCAATCTGTGTATTCGTAAAGTACAATGGTCTCACCGAGATTGAATCAGAACCAGTTTACTCCGAAATACTCACGGGCGTAATGGGGAAGCGCACCAGAGGAACAGGGAACTGAATTTACATCAGGTATCTCTGTAAACTCCTTAGGCTCAAAGATGACAACATTATTGATCAATATGTCTACTTGAGGCAGTTCCGTCAATAAGGCGTTTATATCTTCAACCTTGCTGAAGTCAGCCGCAATGCCCCGAAATTGAGTGCCGGGCAATTCATTCATCAGTTGACGGGCCATTGCTATTGCTTCGACCCGTTCCTTACTTCGGCCATTCAGTAGTACGTTAACCCCTTCTTGGGCCAGTGTTTTGGCAATCGCAAGACCAATTCCAGCCGTCGAACCAGTGACTAATGCAGTTTTTCACTTATGTGTAGATCCATTTTTGTCGATGATATAATAGGATGAGCAGGCAGATAAGGTCTGCCTGCTAAATTTGGTTGATAGTAGGTATTTGTCGTTTAGTAACAAACGCTCATTTACCCTATTGTTCACTAAATTGTCGATTGTGACTGAAATCGCACCGAAATGGCAAAAGCACCCAAAGAAGCGCCATTACGAAAGAGGTATTAAAAGTCGTAAACGGGTAGTATTCTAAACGTGACTAGTCACCAGTTGTCGCTGGGAAGGGTCTTTTATTGTTTGGTTATGATCAGATCCGAAAAATACCCTTCGGTACCCACTTCAACCCACAAGCCAATGCCCCCTGACCGGTCCGCCGTTGCGGTACCCGCGCCATGTTTTAAATCCTTGACCAGCAGGGCGGGTTGTTTCATATCGTTCAGGTAGAGTTTAGCTTCCGACCCATTTACGACTATTTTCATCGTAATCCATTCGTTCAGGCTCATATCGGCATACGACTCGTAACGCTCCGGAGCTTCTTTCCGCAGGCGATCAAATTTATAATCGGGGTACGAGTAGTATTGAATGGAATGGTTGCGTCGCACCTGATCGTCAGCCCAACCATTTGTGGGTCGGATATAGATGCTCTCGTAGCTGGAATTGGCTTCGTTGATTCGAAACGTAATCCCAATAAAGCCACGGGCCGTTTCTGGTGCGTTCTTCAGGAGTCGGCTCAGCACCTTGACTTCCAAACGACATCGACACCTGATTGGGCGAAAGTCTGTCTTTATCCAGCTTAATGGTCTGGGCGTTTGCGTTCATTGAGTCAAGCAGTAGACCGATTACGAGCGTAGAAAAGATACGTTTCATGTTTTAAAATGTATGCTTGTTGGCTGATTTAGATTTGGTTAGGTCAGTATGACAAGCTTACCCGCTCCCTGATTACTATCCATAAATTGATGGGCCTCTACGATCTGCTCCAGCGAAAAGGTTCGGCTAATGGGAAGTTTCACCTGACCTGCTTCGACCTGACGGATGAAGTCCTGAAACACGATGGTCGGACTGGTAATCTGACCGCTGTCATAAGTTGTCAGCCGAACTGTAGCGGGTATAAACTCCATTGGAGCAAAATCAGGAATTGTCCAGCTTTCGGCCAGCATACCGCTCATGCAAGCGGTGCCGCCGGGTTTGAGACAACCTAATGAGTCGTGCAGCGTGGCCGTGCCAACCAGTTCCAACACCTTATCGATACCCTGCGGAAAAATAGCCCGGACCGATTCGGTTACCTTGCCCGAATCGATCAGCACATGCGTAGCGCCATTTTCCAGCATTGCTTTTTCTTTTTGGGGATTTCGAGTGGTCGCTAGTATCGTCAGGCCCGCCTGGTTAGCGAGTTGTGCCGCTAGCATACCCACCGATGACGTACCTCCCCGGATCAACAGCGTTTCTCCTGGCTGAATACCTAAGGCTGGATACAGCGAGCCATAGGCCGTTTGAAACATTTCGGGGATAGCTCCCAACGTTTCCCAGGGAAGCGTGCTCTCAAACGGATGGATAAGGCTTTTGGGCAACAGGGTGTACTGGGTATAACTGCCGTCAAAGTCCCGACCCATACCGCCCATTAGTGCCATGACTTGCTGCCCTTTAGCGTATTCTCCCGTGGGGTCCTCTTCCACTTCGCCGACACATTCAATGCCGAGTACCCGGGGGAATTGCACCGTGGGTGAATAGCCTTTGCGCGTCATCAGTTCCGAGCGGTTCAGGCCAAACGCTTTCACTTTTATCAGTACCCATTCACCAGTTGGCGTGGGCAGGGGGCGTTCCTCTAGAACAAAGTTCTCAAGACCTCCGGCTTGGTATAATACGACTACTTTCATAACTGGTAGTTTTGTGCTACAGAAAGGGCTATGAATGCTTCACGTTGGCAAACAGCTAGCGGTCTATTTTTAGGCCAGTTGATCTGCCTGTAAATCAACAATGCACTGGCAGGTTAGTTTAGTCTCACTATGATTTCTACCAATAACAGTTACTTCGTTAGCGAGGGGTCAATCAGGCCGGCCCCAAACTGAGGGTTTACTTTTTTGTACAGCGTTGTTGGCTCAACGGTAAGAAACACTTCCAGGGTAGGGCCAGTAATCAGTTTAAGCAGATGCCCACCGCGAACGGTGCCATCCTCGGCGGCCACATTCGCATGAATATGAACGATGGGTTTGCCATTGAGTACGGCAATGTTGCCCGTCAACGAGGATACTTCACAGGGCTCGCTAATGGGTATGCTTTTGAACAGTTTACGACCGTAATCAAAGAAGCCAAACGTGACGGAGGTAGCATCGCCGATAGCGGTAAAGTGAGCAGTCTTCACCTGGTACTGTTGAGCAAATTCCGTCAAGCCCGACCGTACTTCATCACCTAGGGCGAATATCAAAACATAGTTTTTGATAGGCCCATTAGTACTCAATAACTTGATTTTTACGCCGGGTGCTTTGCCCACTTCAACGGGTTGCGTGGGCGAGATATACTCTTGTGAATAGGCAGTCACCTGGATGCCAAGCAGCACCATGACGACGGCTAGTGCGTGTTTAAACGAGATGGTTTTCTTCATAAGACCTGGTCGGCTTTCTTGCAATAGAAGAAGCCTTTCTGCCGATGACCATTATTTAGTTATCCGGTAGTCAGCGACGGTGTGAAATTTTATTTTATCTCCCTCCAAAAAGAAGGTATCGGTTCCCATCGGAATTTGAGCAATGGCTGAATCACTAGCCCAGGCAACATAACCGACATGATGGCTAACCGTCAATTGCTTCATGGTAAAGGCTGAACCCGTTGGTATAGCCACAAAGTAATCAGCAAAAAACTGGCTGATAGCCGCTAACCCTTTCAAGGGTCCGTTTGGTGTCCATACCTGGGATTCTTCGGTATAGTCTTTCAGGATCTCCTCCAAGTCGTTGTTGCCAAAGGCCGTGAGGTGATGGATAAGTACTTCGTTTGTTAGGGCTTCGTTTGTGTTCACTGTGGAAAATTTAGGGTGAATAAGCGTTTACTAATCTGCTGAGGAAGCTATTGCTCCAGAAAAGGCAGCATACTGGCCCAGACCGCGGGGAAATTCGTCAGGAATACCGGATGAGGGGCATTGGGAATAATGCTTAGCTGCGCCTTTGGCATCATCTCATAGGCCGCTATGACCGTCTTTAAAGGGGCGTTTTGGTCTTTTTCGCCCGCCATCACCAACACTGGGCATTGAATCCTGCCCAGTATCTGCTTCCCGATATTGATTGCATTGTAGTACTGGTTAACCGACAGGAGCCACTCATCAAAGCGCTCAGGCTGGGGCATCAGGGCCAATTGCTGGTTGAAGTAGAGGCTGTCCAGCCTGAAAAGCGATTTGCGGGAATTGTCGAACGTTCTCCAACCCTGTTTCCACTCGCCGGCACCAATGGCAATCAGCTTTTTGACTTTATCCGGGTGCGACGCGGCAAGAAAATAGGCCGTGTAGGCGCCATCACTGAAGCCTAAAACAAGCACGCTGTCTTTGGTTACCGCCTGGATAATGGTATTGACATCCTCCGCTTTACGTTCGTAAGAAGGTATCCCGGAACCCATTTCCGATTTGCCATGTCCGCGGGTGGATATGGCGATGACCTGATAAGTTTTGGCCAGACTGTCAATAAATTGAGCCATCTCGTAGGTAGACCCCACAATACCGCCATGCAGGACCAGCAGGGGTTTTCCTTTCCCATAGACTTCATAATAGATTTTGGCATCATTCGCCTGCACATGATGGCCCGCTTTTGGATTGTTCCCGTACGGAATCGCATTTACCGATGAAGGAGTCTGCTGCATAAAAGCACGCATTGCCCTTTTGTTTTGGCTAAACGCGGCTGCGTTGATAATCAACAATAAAAAGAAAAATAGGTGTTTCATTTTTGGTATTGAAAGCCAGGCAAAGTTGGGATTCATAGGCTTGTTGAGGAATAAGCTTTCTTAAGAAATAGGCTTAAACTAGATTAAGATCGAACTGGCGTTCCGGTTAAGGGGGTCAGGAAGCGAGGTCTTTCCTGATTTTGCTAAGGAACTCAGGGGTAATACCCAGGTAAGAAGCGATCTGGGTATTAGGTAGCCGTAAAGCCAGCTTGGGATATTGTTCTAAAAACGTTAGATAGCGTTCCTGAGCCGTTGAGCTAATTGCCTGTAATACCCTGTTTTGCAGCTCTACGTATTTGTTCTCAACGATGACTTTGAAGATACGGTCCAGCTTGGGAATATTGGTGTATAGAAAGTAGAGATCTTGCTTTTCGATCTGTAGTACGACGGCTGGCTCAATGGCTTCAATGAATAATGCGCTGGGCCTTCCGGCATGAAAGCTCCCGATGTCGGTGATCCAGTCCTGTTCAGCGGCAAATTGCAGATTATGCTCGGCTCCTTTCCTGTCAACGGCATACATGCGAAAGCAGCCCTGAAGGATGAATGTATAGTGTTTGCAGGGGAAACCTTCCTGTAAGATGGACTGTTTTCGTTTGATTTGTCGACGAGTTACCCGGCCCTCCAGCAACTGTTCTTCTGCTTCTTTTAACGGGATATAGCTTTCAAAATGATCAATCAGGAGCTGTATAGACATTATATAAAGGGTACTTTAAGACAAATCTAGAAAATCTACCATTTAATAATAGTCATGAATTTATTGGCTTATAAAACATTCTTTAGGGCAGCCTTTCTCCGGCGTACCGCAGTCACGTTTGTAGCAAACCAACATGTTTTAAGTAAAGACCCTTACTATCGATGCAAATAATTCGTTAAGATCCGACAGAGGCAAGCCATCTCTTGGTTTAGTTATGCCCAACAGTCTCACAAAAACGCTGCTACTTGAGACAAAAGAGCGTTCATAGTTTCACTTTATCTAGACCTGTTCGGAATGCGGTTGGCTAGATTTAACAAATTAAGCGCCATGAGGTAGGGCATAATGAAGGGGATAGCAGGGATGGACACTAAATAAGTAGCAATCACCATCGGTTCAAAAGAAAACGATGGTAGCACACTCAGTAAAGCACCGACTAGACTGAAGAACACATAGAGACGACAAGCCTTGGACTTGAACCAGCTTGCTGATTGTAGGGCTAACCCAAAAGCAGCCGTAGTCAAATACAAAAGGGCTACCTCCACTCCGCTAATCCAACTGAAAAGGGCGCGCATGGATAAGTACCAATCGGGCCTTTTCACCATCGAAGGGGCCGAAAAGTTGGTGAACTATTCAACTAAAAAGCTACCCCAATAGGCCATGTTGGCAATAAATAAAGGCAGAGTAATGCCCAACGCCAGTAAACCAAGTAACCAATATTGCTTCTCACCGCTTAGGCGGAGTTCGTTAGCCAGCAAGGTGAACCCAACTGTGATCAGAATTCCCCCGCTATCAGCAGTGCATAGCGAATCTGTTGTTCGGTAGCGGTGTTCACCCATTCGGGTATGGAAGTGGGCGGAGGTCCCATGCCAGCGAAAACGGTAAAACTAATCTAAGGAATGATCACCAACAGCGCAATGATACCGAGTTGCCTTTGCCCAGGATCGAGATTGGTGAAGCAATTCTTTCCCATGCCCCAGACGGCGATTACCATCAGGGCTGCATGGGCCAGCCAGATCGGAAGATAGAGTTGGGGGTTACTGTGTCCAACAGCAGCAGCCCATCCTTGGTGTTCAGCAGATAGCAGTTCACCAGGTTCATTTTCAATTGCCAGAGTCGGGAACTTAGCTGTACGGCAGTCGTCATAGAAAAGAGGGATTAAGAGGGTATATAGCCGTAAGTTGACGTTTCAGTAGAAACCTTATTCACGCCTGGGTACCCGAGAATTTAGTTCGTAATTGTTGATTGGCCTGTTTAAGGAGCGGATTGCCATGACCAAAGACGGCTTGCTCGAAGGGATAATCAGCTGCGCGTAGAATACTCTGCCGGGCTACAGCTATGTCTTCATTGACGGTGCTGTAGCCCAGTCCCAACACATGCGAACATAAGTCAGCCGCCACCAGCACGCCCTCTTGCCGGAGCAACAGGGCTATATGACCCGCACTATGGCCAGGGGTATGGATGATTTCGATACCACCCGCCAAGGGTAACAACTCGCCATGATGGAGCGTCTGATCAATGGGTAAGGGCTCGTAACTCGTCCCGCCGTTCTTGATAAAGAACTTGTAGACTAAGGCGGGAATCAGTCCCGGTGCCACAGCCGTATTAGGCCGCTCGCCTATTCCTTGACTAATCAGGGTGGCGTCTAGGGTATGGGCATACGTGCGGGCACCCGTGCGCCGGTGTACCTCGGCCGCACTACCCGCGTGATCAATGTGGCAATGGGTCAGCAGCAGATGGCGAATGTGGGCCGGGTCGTGGCCGGTTTCACGCACGGCGGCAAACAATTTGTCGGCACTGTTGGGATAGCCCGTATCAATCAGGAATAAGCCATCCTCGGTTTCTAATAGGAAACTATTAACCACGCCTAGTTTAAGTTGCCATAAGCGGGGGGTTATTTGCAGGGTAGTTGCCATCGTCGCGTGTTGGTTTGGTTTTCGTTGCGACAAAGGTCATACACGCTCAAGGGTTGCTCCTGACACAAATGTGACAATCGTCACGGACGGGCCATTTTTTTTCGAATCCGGCTCAACGACTGCCGCTCAATCCCCAGATAGGAGGATAGATGCGTGAGTGAAATGCGGTTGAAGAGGGCGGGATACTCTTGAACGAATTGTATGTAGCGTTGCTCAGCGTGGTCCATTTGGAAGCTGAAAATTCGTTGATGTTGTTCTTTAAAGAGTCGTTCGGCAATGGCCCGCCCGTAGCGTTCCAGGCCGGGATGGCGTTGATAACATTGTTGAATATGCTCATAGGGGGCCGTCAGGAGGGTAGTCGGTTCCAGACTTTGCAGATGAAATAGACTAGGTGTCTGGGTCAGAAAGGCATAATAATCGGTAGAGTAATAGCCTTCAGTTGCAAAGCGAATAGTGACCTCCTGCCCTTGTTGGTTAACGTAATAAACGCGCATAAGCCCTTGATCCACAAAGCTTAATCGATGTTCCTGGCGAACCTGCACGAAAAATTCATGGGCTTCTAGGCTTTCTACCCGAAAGCTGCTTTGGAAAAAATCCCATTCGGCCTGGGTGCATTGGGGGTAAAGTCGGCGAATGGCGTTTTCTAGGCGGCTAAAGTCGTACTTCGTTGGGTGCTCCATCTTGTTTTAATCGCTAAACATACACCCACTTATACTACTGGATGTATACCGATGTACATTAAATGAAACTAGAAAGAGGTAATTTTTGCTAGCAATCCGTCTCATGGAAAACGTTACACCAAGCTTACTTCGGTATGCGTTCAAACCGAAGATCATCGTATGCATGACCAGTCGTTGAAGTCAGCTCTCGCAGCACAAAACTACTCGTCGTTGACCTTAGTGAAGAACCAAACCTGACTAGCACACCACTGTCTAGTTCGGGATTTTGCCACTTTATTACAAATTGAGCAGCACCAAACGGACGCATGTAACCTCGCAGTTGAGGAGAGCGCTCACTGGCGAACCACAACTGATGATCCCGTAAAGTGATGTCTATCTTACCAAACCACCTATCTCGATAGACCCCCACGTAAGACGCTAAATCAGCTTGTGATACGGAAGCTTGCCGGGCAACCTGCTGCTGAATTGAATCCAGGATAGTCTGAGTCGCTCGTTGCTGAGCTTGCTCCCGTTGATACATAATACCCGTACGGTCTTGGCCAACGATGCCGATATAGCTGTCCACAATCTGGTCATTAATGGCACTAGCGGCTCCACTTTCCGAGTTCGTCAGCACAATCACCCCCAAACCTAGTTCCGGTACCATGGTTACGGCCGAGACCATCCCCACATCCTGCCCCGAATGGGCAATCTCCTTATAGCCTTTCACATCACTCAAGAACCACCCGAGTCCGTAAGCGGCAAAATGGGTCCGATAACTGCCCGGCTGCTGGACGGGAATAATGGTCTGAGGGGCCACCAGGTCGGCTAATAGTGGTTCAGGTAGGAAGCGCTTGCTCAAGGCAGGGCCATACCGACCCTGGTTGAGAAATAAAAGCACCCATCGACTCATTTCCTCAATACTCGAATAGATTCCCCCAGCCGCATCATCCAGGGTGGACCCATAGCGAGCGACTACCCGGACCGAGTCGCCAATTCGTTTATGAGCATCAATCAGATTGGGATTCGTCTGACAACCCTGAAAGGAGGCTGCACTTTGGGTCATACCTAGTGGACCAAGAATGCGTTGCTCCACGAAGTTTTCCCAACTCATGCCGCTTACCCTGGCGACAATAGCACCCGCGACCAGATACCCATTGTTGGAATAAGCAAATTGACTGCGAAAGGAGGAAGCCGGTCTAATAAAGCGCTGATTGTAGAGAATGTCCTCTAGGGTGAAGTTCGTCGAATCGGGGTCATGCATCAAATCGCCGGCTTGCGTGGGCAGTCCACTGCGATGGCTTACTAAATCACGAATCGTGAGTTGCTGGCTGGCTAAGGTATCATATAGCCGAAAATTGGGCAAGTACTTGTTGACTCGGTCATCCCACTGTAGTTTACCTTCTTCCATGAGCAAGGCGATGGCTGCGGCCGTAAACGCTTTGCTGTTGGATGCGATACCAAACAAGGTTTGTGGGGTAACCGGCTGTTTGGTACGCAGTGAGCGCAGGCCATAACCTTTGCAGTGAATTAATTTCCCGTCTTTAATGATCGCCACGGCGATTCCGGGAATGTGACATAAGGTCCGGTTGCGCTGCACTAATTGGTCGAGTTGGCGAGCGGTAATAGGCTGGGTCCAGCCCTTTATCCACTGACTGACCAACAAAACGAAAAGCAGCCCAACTTTACCTGGAAAGTTCATTTGAGTATATCGTCTAAGCTCTAGAAAACGTATATGCCTCATTTATCTTCCGGATGCCTTTAGAGTGACCTGACCTATTAAATATAGTGTATTATGCTATATATTAACCCGCGTCTTGGGATAATTTGGGTATTCAACCGTATTGGGCTTTCGTACACTGAGCAGTAAATGACTAAAAAGGAAAGATCAATCTGTTCACAAGCGTACCTCCGTTCACTCATTAACACGGTAAATTACGGTTGCAGCTTTTGCTCAATCTTATAACTTTTCAAAATAGTATTTTACCGATATAGAAGGCACAACAAATATTTTTAACTCCTATTTTAGGATTTTGTACTTTTCATTGTAGTCGTTCAGAAAAGGCAACCTTTTCGTGAACGGTTTCAGGCTTTAAAGACAAGGGTTAGGCTATTGCCGTTAGTCGGGATAAGTGTTCATTTGGCCAAGCGATTAGCTGAACGAAATAGAAGAATCCTAAAATTAAACTTATCGCTGATGTTACTTATAATTTCCGGCTAAAAAGTGAGGCAACTAAAATAGTATAATTTTAATAAACTTCCATATTCTAAAACATTGCCTGAGCAAAAATCTATAATTCTATTGGAGTAGCCTACCTATTAATCCACCTATATACAACCATATATGGATCGTCTTTGCGATCCATATGCTCCAACGATTTACATCAAAAAATCTTCAATGATTGTCACGCAAACTCAATCCCTACTGCGAATATGAGACGTTGATATGTGATGGGATCGCCCATGCGGATGGCAATTTGAGATTATTGAACGGGGTAGACTACGGTTCCTGAAAAAGATATATCGAAGTCTCGCTAAAACGGGCCTTTCAGGAGACAGTGGATCAGGACGATGTATAAAAGCAACTTAGGGTGTGAAAGGATCAGGCAAAGGAGTAATGATCACATCTCCCCTACTGTGTGGCTCACTCAACGACCGCCAGATCCAGTCGTGCAATACACTTCTCTAGTACCTACAAACAACTCTAATTTTTATACACTCGTTTCTCAGCATCCTATGTAACCCACTTGCCCAGTAAAATCGCTATCACTGGCTCAGATATAACCCCAAGCGGTATCCCTGGCCTACCCCGCTCCGGCTGATACTCGCGAGCACGTTCGTATTTTTGCGCCTGCCCTGGTGCAATTTGGTACTCCCTATTCGGCCCTGCGCCTGCCAGCTACCGTGTTGGCTCTACCCATCCCCACCGCCGACCCGCAACTACTGGCGCTGCTGGAGCCGCATGCCGCTGCCTTGCTGGCTCGCTTAAACGAGCTACCCGCACTTGCCGACCGCGTACGCCACGAGTTGTTGCGCTTGTTGGTCCAATCCGAACCCAGTCTGGAAGCCGTGGCCGAGGCTCTGAGCCTTAGCCCCCGCATCCTCCAAGGGCAACTGCGTCAGGACGGCCACACCTACCAGCAACTGCTCGATGAGGTACGCCGTGAGCTGGCTGAACGCCACCTGGGCGACCATATCCCCAGCATCAAAGACATCGCGTTACTGCTGGGTTTCGCCGAGCCGAGCGTGTTTATCCGGGCGTTTCGTCGCTGGACCGGCCAAACGCCTGGTACGTTCCGCCGGGCGTCGTAATAGTCGTATTAAACGCCTGGGCTGCCATCGGACCGCTTGGCTAGCCCACCCCGAAGCGGAGAAGGAGCATCTTTCCAGCAGCACTACGTCGTATTGGCGAAGGTACGTGGGGACTAGTAGCGGATCGCGATGTGGGAGGCATTGGGGCAACAAGCTACTGAATGACATTCATTTCGGTGCCTTTTTAACGCCTTGCGCGAAAAGTCAATCCAATTTTCGGAATTGGTCAACAAGCCAGCCATCGGCACACAATACCTTTACGACATACTAACGCCCGATGGGTTACTACTATGTTTTTAGGCCATTTTGGGGTCGGTCTGGCGACCAAGCCCCTGCAACCGCGCGTGTCACTGGGCACCTTGTTTCTGGCGACACAGCTGGCTGATTTACTTTGGCCTACCTTATTATTGCTGGGCGTAGAGCGAGTCGAAATCCGTCCCGGTCTATTGGCGGCCTCGCCCCTTGACTTCGTGTACTATCCTTTTTCGCACAGTCTGCTGGCGGAAGTGGTATTAGGCATAGCACTGGGCCTTGCCTACGGCCTGTTCCGGCGTAACTGGCGTGAAGCCCTGCTGGTGGGCCTGCTGGTGCCCAGTCACTGGCTGCTCGACCTGATCATGCACCGTCCTGATCTGCCCCTTTACTTCGGCCAATCCCCTAAAGCAGGACTGGGTCTGTGGCAAAATCTGCCCGCAACGCTGGTACTCGAACTGGGCTCGCTGGCGGTCGGTCTATGGGTGTATATGCGCCACACGCGGGCGCGTAACCGCACCGGTCGCTTCGCACTCTGGGGTATGATCGCCTTTTTAGTGCTCGTTTATGTGGGCGGTGCCCTCGGCCCGGCCCCTGCCAGTGTAGCAGCCCTAGCCTGGAGCGCTCAGATATTATGGCTGGTCGTGGCCCTTGGCTACTGGGTCGATGCAAATCGGGAAGCTGTATAGGAAAATGCAGGGGGAGCTTGTCCGATACAGCTTCAGTGAGGAGGACGGTAGCCAGGTGGCAACATCCTATACGCGACAGATTACGCTTGAGACTTATTTAAGTTAAAAATCGGGCGATTACACTAGTTCGCTTTTCAGCGAGTTAAAGCCACATCCCGATTCAACGGACAAGGCTTTTCTGTGAAATAATTATTACTGCATACTTTACTGCTCTTAAGATGCCCAATTAATTTTTTGGCTACCAATGGTTCCGCTCCAGTGTACCGTCTGTGGCGACCGTCACTGGGGAGTCTCCAACATTCGTACGATCGGATGGCCACCCCCTAAGCCTCGGACGTTGGCTGCTACTTAAAAACAACTTATGGTTTGACAAACTAATAACTTATTTATGAAGACGTTAGGACTAATTGGTGGGGTCAGCTGGTATGCTACATCCGTTTATTATAAGACGCTTAATCAACGCACAAATCAACGGCTTGGCAGCGCTCATTCGTCTAAACTCCTTCTCTTTTCGGTGGATTTTGACGAATTAAGTTTACTACAAAATGTAGGCGACTGGAATACAGTTGAAAATATGTTATCAGGCATTGCGATACAACTTGAGAATGCGGGAGCAGACTGCATTGTGATGTGTACCAACACCGTTCACCTTGTTGCTGACACTATTCGGCAAAAAATAAAATTTCCGTTGCTGCATAGTGCAGCGGAAACAGCCAAGGAAATCGCTAGCCAAAAAATTAATAAGGTTACGCTTCTTGGAACAAAATTTACAATGGAACATCCTTTCTTTAAAGATCGTCTTTCCCAGTTGGGCATTGAGACAATTATTCCCGACGAAGCGGATAAGGAGTATATTCATGCTTCTATTTCTAACGAGTTGACAAAAGGACTTTTTAAAGACGAAACAAAAAATAAATACATCGACATTATTGATAAATTGAAAAGTTACGGAGCAGAGGGGAGTTGTATTTGGCAGCGCTGAATTTTCACTATTGCTTACTCAAACTGATTGCAGTATGCCAATTTTTGACACGATCGCCATTCATTCCGAGGCAGCGGTTGACTTTGCATTATCCAAATGATGACAGGGCAAGAGCCAACTGTTGCCTGCCGTGAAG
This sequence comes from Spirosoma flavum, assembly GCF_042686045.1. NCBI lineage: Bacteria > Pseudomonadati > Bacteroidota > Cytophagia > Cytophagales > Cytophagaceae > Spirosoma > Spirosoma flavum. Next base: position 73,888 of record NZ_JBHUOM010000042.1, on the reverse strand, counting down.
AGCGAGTGAAAGGGTTTAGAAAGAGCTGCTGTTTGAGAAGCTGAACCTGTGGAGGATCGTATCAGCGATCATTACGCAAATCGCCCATGTATTTGGCTCAGAGAAGATCTAGACGTGTTTGACTAATTTCAAGACTTAGAAACACGGTCATATGACCGTGTTTCTTGGAATAATTTCTTTACATACTACGGTTGAAGCGCAACGTATTCTACGGATTGAGCCGGGGTGGCCGGTACAGCCGCTGGCCGCTTAGCGGTGCGGGTCCACTTGACACTTATTAATGTCTTGTCATGATTTTATGTGGTGGTTTTCCTAAGTATAGGGCCAGCTATAAAAAATTGTCGTTAGTTTCATGACAAGTCCACAATACTTAACGCTATGCTGTCACTAAAAACCAGAAGAAATGTCGCCCGTGTCATTCCCTTCGGAGTATTGTGGTTTATTTTTAGCCTAATTTATTGCCTGCTGGAGAAAGGTATTCTTGGAGATCTTGACCATTATCCCAAGACGGGCGTTGCGTATAATTTTGTAAGAAACACTGTAACAATCCCGGCTGGGGGTCTGATGATGGGTATGCTGACTGGAGTTCTGGAGATCGGTTATTTCAGTAAGTGGTTTATAAAAAAGAGCTTCACCAGAAAGATCGTATTTAAATCCCTTCTGTATCTGATCATTGTTAGTGCTTTCTTAATCACCTTAGTGTTGATCAATGCGCTAACTATGCCTGAGGAGCATTCTTTCAAAAATCTGTCATCTCCAGCCTGGGCGTTTTTCACTGACTACGTGGCGGTGATAGGTATTATGGTGTACATGGCCTCCATAGTTGTGATCGCACAATTCTATTCTGAAATTAGCGACACTATTGGACCAGGCACATTGCTTAATTTCTTTTTGGGGAAATACCATCATCCCGTAGAAGAAGAAAGGATATTTATGTTCTTAGACATGAAGTCCTCAACGACAATCGCGGAAAATCTCGGCCATGTCAATTACTTCGACCTGTTAAAAGACTATTTCTTCGACCTCTCAGTCGCTGTGATTGATTATGGGGGTACAATCTATCAATATGCTGGGGATGAGATGATCGTCTGCTGGAAACTGAAAGAGGGGTTAAAAAATAATAATAGTATTGAGTGCTTCTTCGCGATGAAACGCGCGCTGGAGAGGCAGGCGGAAAAGTACAGAAGCAAGTTCGGCATTTTACCGGGATTCAAAGCCGGGCTGCATTCTGGTATGGTCACTGCCGGGGAAATCGGATCGCTGAAAAAAGAAATTATCTTCACTGGCGATGTCCTTAATACCTCGGCAAGGATCCAGGGACTTTGCAACCAGTTCGATGCTGAGCTGCTGGTGTCAGAAGACCTGGCTAAACTACTTCAGCTCCCGGCCACCTACGCCATAAAATCGGTTGGCGAGAACCTGCTGAAAGGCCGAAGTAAACCAATGGAGCTATTTGCCATTTCAACCTCAATTACATCAGGTAAATCCTGGAAACCATCGTCGTTGTAGCCGTTGGAAGGCCAATAGGCAAGCTACATTCCCATTGCCGATTAACTAAATGATGTCCAACCCATCAAGAAAGGCAAAATGCATATGCTACTGAGCTTCTTCTAGTTGATCAATTAGTTGAACGACCCATTTTAGGATTTTTCAGTACCAATATACCTTATGAACGATTCGCTCCACCAGGCAGCCCGACAACTGCGGCAGCATATTCACCAGTTTGTGGCGTTGTCGGATGAGGAATGGCATGGCCTGGAGCCACACCTGTCGATCGTCCACCTCAAAAAAAACCAATTCATGGCCACGCAGGGGGTCGTTGCCAGTCAGGTAGGCTTTGTCCTGGAGGGCGTATTCCGGCAGTTTTACACCAAAGACGGCGAAGAACGTACCACGTATTTCTTCTTTGACCAGCAGTTGATAGCGGCTTATATGAGCTGCATCACCGCCCGGCCATCGCCGGTTAGTATCGAAGCCCTCAGTGAGGCTACCTGTCTGGTCTTTCCTTACCCCGTCCTCAAAGCCCTGTTCAGTCAGTATGCGGGCTGGCAGGAATTTGGCCGATTGTTTGCCGAATATGTGATGGTGGCGTTAGAAGAGCGGATGGCGGGACTGTTGATGCTCAGCCCCGAAGAACGCTATCTGGCCCTGCTGGAAGGCGATCAGCGGCATATCCTCCAACGAGTACCCCAGCACTACATAGCCACCTACCTGGGCATTACCCCCGTCAGCATGAGTCGGATCCGTAACCGGATCATACCTAAATAAAGTATGGCCGAACCGGTTACCGGATGATCCGACTACGGGTGAGGCAAGGCCCGACCCGTTCTTATCTTTTGTTATCGTTTTGGCCCAAGGTGGTCCGGTAGCTTTGTTACACACAAACAGACAAAGCGATGCAAACGATAAACCAAGCCAATTCGATCCCATTCTTTAGCCAGGAGGTCGTGCTACCAGCCCCGGTGGAACCCAGTGGATTCCTCATTCAAAGCAACGAACTCAGCAAGCCAGCGACTGGCCAGGTGATTGTCCGAGTGGAAGCCAGTGGCATCTCCTTTGCCGAGCAGGCCATGCGCCGTGACCGTTATCCGGGCCAGCCGGCGTTTCCCTTTGTGCCGGGTTACGATCTGGTCGGCACCGTAGTGGCCATTGGTCCCGACGTTGATGCATCGTTGATGGGCAAACGGGTGGCTGCCCTGACCAAAACCGGGGGCTGGGCCAGCTATTCCCTGTGTTCTGCCAACGAGTTGTTGCTTGTTCCGGCTGGGATTGATCCGGCCGAAGCCGAAGCCCTGGTCGTCAATGGGCTCACGGCCTGGCAGATGTTGCATCGGAAAGCCCACATTCGCGCGGGTCAAACCATCGTCGTGCATGGAGCCAATGGTGGTGTCGGCACAACCTTGGTACAACTGGCCCTGCATGCTGGCGTACGGGTCATCGGACTGGCTTCGCGTCGACATCACGCCACCCTGAAAGAACAGGGCGTTGAGCCCATAGATTATAACGACTCAAACTGGGCCCAGCACATCCGGGAACTGGCGCCTGATGGGGTCGATGCCGTTTTCGACAATGTGGGTGGTGCCGGTATTACGCACTCCTTTCGCTTACTCAAACGGGGTGGCATCCTGGTCAGCTACGCGATTGCCTCGGCAATGCTGAGTAAAAAATCGATGCTACTTAACTTCATCAACCTGATTGCCCATCTAACCTGGTGGAACCTGCTGCCCAATGGTCGCAAGGCTTTGTTCTATGACGTCATGGCGGGTCGGGGTAGTCAGGCGTTTCAAACCCGCTCACAGGACGATTTTGCCCAGATCATGAGCCTGCTGGCCAGTGGTGTGCTTACCCCCCGCATTGCCGCCCGTTTTCCCCTTGACCACATTCGGCAGGCCATGGAACTGGCCGAATCCCGAACGGCATATGGCAAGGTAATCCTCATTCCCAACCATTCCCCGAACGCCTGAACGGCCACATGTCATGAAGAACAACCACCAACAACAAAAGCACCACGTTCTGCTTACCGGCGGCAATGGCCTGGTCGGCAAGTCGTTAACGCAGGCCTTGCTCCGGGAAGGGCACCGGGTTAGCCACCTGAGCCGTACCCCATCCATCATTCCTGACGTCACGACCTACGGCTGGAACGTTGTGGATCAACAGATTGATGCGCGTTGCCTGGACGGGGTCGATACGATCATTCATCTGGCAGGGGCGGACATCGCCGATGAGACCTGGACGCCCGCCCGCAAGCTGGAAATTAGCCGCAGCCGTACCGAATCGATACGGCTCCTCTACCGATTGATGGGCCAGCGGCCTCATGCCGTCAAATCGGTCATCTCGGCCTCGGGTATCGCGTTCTACGGGGACCGATTCGATGAAATCCTGACCGAGCAAAGCCAGCCATCGCTCGATTTTCTGGGTACGGTCTGCCAGGAATGGGAGGCTGCTGTTGGTGAAGGGAAAGCCCTGGGCCTGCGCGTGGTTATATTTCGCACCGGGGTCGTCCTCACTAAAGAGGGTGGGGCGTTGGCATCGTTAGTACCGATGATCCAGTCGGGTTTTGGGGCAACTATCGGCAGCGGTCGCCAGTGGGTTCCCTGGATACATCTGCAGGACGTGGTGGGGCTGTATGGCCTGGCGGTTCGGGACAGTTCATTAGTGGGTGTGGTCAACCAAACCGCTCCGGGTCTGCTCACCAATCGGCAATTTATGGAAGCCCTGGCCCGGCACTTTCACAAACCACTTTGGATGCCTTCCATTCCCGCTTTTATGCTTAAGCTGATGATGGGGGAGCGCAGTGCTTTTATGCTCAATAGCACCAGGGCCGTACCACCAGAACGGCTTTTGCAAGCCTATCACTATACCTATCCTACCCTTGATAAAGCCCTGAGCGCTATTTATGCCTAACCGTTGGACGGCTCAGCTACGTTTGTACCCTTCTTACCCCGTATATGACTCGATTCATTCTCATTCGTATGCTGCTGTTCGTTGCCGTAGCTTGTTGAGCTACGGCGCAGTATTTGCCAACCGACCGCCGTATGGAGAAAGTCACCAGAAGCATCCAGGGCATTCCGGGGAAAAACTATTGGCAAAACAAAGGTGATTAGGCTATTGATGTCTCTTTTGACCCGGTTTCCTGCCGGCTTTCCGGCACGGTAACGATTGACTACGTCAACAATAGCCCCGATACCTTGAAAACGATTGTAGTCAAGCGCTATCCTACCCTATATAAGGGCAGCACGCTGCGGAATACCCCCATCGCCACGGCCGACTTGAGCAGCGGTGTACAAATCAGTGCCCTTCACCTGGATGAGGGGGCCATCGACAGCACAAAGTGGCGGATCAACGGTACTATTATGTATCTGAGCGGTTCCCGCCTATTACCCCGCCAACAAATCCGAATACAAATCACATTTGCTTACTCGCTGAACAAAGGCTCCTACTGGAGACGACAGAGTCTTCATACATATGCTTCAAGAAATGGGCGTTTCAAAAGACGAACAACACAAACACACCATGCACTAAATAGTTAACTTGGCTACAAAAACCACAAATCTGGATACGTCCGTGTATTGGCTAAAGCAGACCTTTGTGTCAACCAAAACAGAGTAATACAATGATTTTAGTAACCGGAGCCACAGGCCAGCTAGGTACCACCGTTATCCACCACCTACTGCAAAAAATACCCCCTAGTCAGATTGCTGCCTTTGTGCGAGATGAAACTAAAGCCGCTAATTTAATTAAACAGGGGGTAACCATACGTATAGGTCATTATGATGACATCAATACTCTTAACCATGCGATGCAAGGTATTAAGACTCTCCTGTTGATTGCGGGTACGGACGAGGAGAACCGAGTGAGCCAACATCAGAATGTTGTGAATACAGCTAAGAAAGCGGATGTTCAACGAATTGCCTACACGAGCCGAGCGCTGAAAGATCCCGCAACGTTGGTTAACCAGTTGATGAAAGGGCACTTCCAGACGGAGGACTATATTAAAGCGAGTGGACTACCCTATATTCTATTTCGGAACATCCTGTATATGGATGCTATTCCCCAGTTTGTAGGGGGTGACGCTGTTTTTGAGCGCGGTATTAACCTGCCAGCTGGGCAAGCGAGAGTTGCTCTGGCGCTACGAAACGAAATGGGTGAAGCCATCGCGAATGCACTGGTTACCAACCATGAAGGCAGCACAACTTATCGCTTAACAGGTAGTGAGTCTTACTCGTTTTATGACATAGCGGCTGCCCTGACTAACCTATCCGGCCAGTCAGTCGTTTATTCACCCTCAGAACCAGCTACGTTTGAAACCCAACTAATAGGACGCGGTTTATCCGCTGTAATGGCCCGGCGTATTACCGGGTTTATTAAGGACATTGCCAATGGACAAGAAGATCTTGTAAGCCCTGATCTGGAAAGGCTACTGGGCCGAAAGCCTACTACACTCCATGAAGGGTTACGATTGCTGTATACCCTGTAATATAAACTCCCTAGCTTTGCGTAGAAGAAAATTAGGGGCCGTAAACCCGTCGAATAATGCCCGCCAAGCTGCTTTACCGGATTGATACGATATCCGCTTACCATCAACTGGCTAATCTTCCCAAGCCATGTCATCCACTCGTTAGTGTGGTCCGGTTTGAGGATATTAAACCAGGAAGAATTGAAAAGCCCCAAAGCCTTGTCAATAACTTCTACTCAATTGCGCTGAAACGAAATTTCAACGGCCGAATGAAATATGGCCAACAGGCGATTGACTTCGATGAAGGGGTGATGCACTTTCTGGCACCCGGTCAAGTGCTTACTATTACGACTGATGAAGTACACGAGCATACCGGTTGGCTGTTAATGATTCATCCCGATTTTCTATGGGGTACCCCTTTGGCCAAAGGGATTCGAGCCTATGACTATTTTGATTACTCCATTCGTGAAGCCTTGTTTTTGTCGGACACGGAGGAATCAATGATCGTTGGCCTCATCCAGCAGATTCAGTTGGAGTATCAGACGCCCATCGACAAGTTCAGTCAGAACATTATCATTGCCCAGCTTGAGGTACTGCTCAACTATTCTGACCGGTTTAACCAGCGGCAGTTTATTACCCGCAAGATTGTCAACCACCAATTTCTTGACCGATTCGAGGCCTTACTAGCGGCTTATTATGAGGGGGATGAATTGATAAAATCGGGCTTGCCAACGGTAGGCTACATGGCCCAACAACTCAATTTGTCCCCTACTTACTTAAGCAGTTTACTAAAAACCCTGACCGGGCAAAACACTCAACAACATATCCATAACAAGCTCATTGGCAAAGCCAAAGAAATGCTATCTACAACTACTTTATCTATTAGTGAAATTGCTTATAGGTTAGGTTTCGAGCATCCCCAATCGTTCAGTAAGTTGTTTAAGACTAAGACCGATTCCTCTCCGGTAATGTTTCGTCATTCATTCAATTAGACTAGCTCTGAAGTTGTTGAATAATCAAGTCATCTATTAGCCAATGTATAGAATCTTCCTAGCCTCTTATAAAATTCAGGATTCTCAAAATACCCTCCTTTTTGAGACAAATCCACCTTTATGTGTTGCAGCCTAAAACGGGCGTTTGGTGAGATAGTAAATCAAAACGTATACAATCCGTTGTAATTAAAGATCAATAAATTAAAGAAACGTCTAATCTTCTGGGTTATCAATCGAGTGAGTATCAAGAGCAAAATGGTAATTGAGCGTTTGTATAACATCCCGGCTAAATCCGTGATTTGTCCAAGTACTACCGTGACTCGTTAATCAATCCACGTTTTTCCTTCAGTGACCTTTGTCAAAAAAATTAAATAGACAATAGGTACTGATAAAGATGAAAGCAGATCAAAAGAATGGGGGTGAAGAGACTACAGTAGTCATTATTGGAGCCGGCGTGTCGGGCCTAACATTGGCGACGTTCTTACAAAAGTCCGGTGTGGCTTGTGTGGTAGTAGAAAGGCGTGATCGAGCTTACATCGAAAGGCGGCAGCGGGCGGGTGTTGTCGATGCGCGGGCGGTACGCATGTTTGAACAATGGGACTTGGCTGACAAACTCCTATTTGGTCCACTCGCCCAGACGATTGATTATCGTCTTAACGGCTCTAGCCATGTTTTTGAGGTCGTTGGAGAAGACGGCAGTCCGAGTCGGTTTTGTACTCAGCAGATGCTTGTGGGCAACCTGATGCGTGAATTTATCGACAAAAGGGCCGGTGATGTGCGTTTTGAGCTTACTGATGTGGCGATCCATAATGAAGAAGGTAAACGTCCACAGGTAACCTACTCAGATGCCAGCGGTTCGCACGAGCTTACCTGCGACTACATTGCCGGGTGCGACGCTGACCGTGGTGTCAGCCGGGCATCGATCCCAGATGGCATCTTGACCAAATATAGCTATGAGTTTGGTTATGCATGGCTGGCCGCGCTAGTTGAAGCACCTCTCACCGGTCATGCAATAATGGGTGTCAGTGATCACGGCTGTGTCGCTCAGCTTCCCCGAGGGCCCCACCGGAGTCGCTATTATTTGCAATGCGCCTTGAGTGATGGTCCCGAAAACTGGCCAGATGAGCGACTTTGGGATGAAATCCGGCTACGGCTTTGTGATGAAACGATTCAGAATGCTACGGTCCTTGATAAATTCTTCGTTCCGCTTCGATCCGTGGTGTATGCCCCCATGCAGTATCGAAAACTGTTTCTTGTCGGTGATGCCGCGCACCTGGTGCCGCCTACCAGTGCCAAGGGAATGAACCTTGCTCTTTACGATGTCGATATTCTGTCTCAGGCAATCCTGAAGGCGGTGCGCGACCAGGATACAACCGCCTTGACGAACTATTCTGAAACAGTCCTACCTCACATCTGGAACTACCAGGATTTTGCGGTCTGGATGACCGACATGATGCATGATGCCGGTGATGCCACCCAGCATGGTACGTTTCGTCAAATGACGGCACGCGCTCGTCTGGCAAATTTATTCAACTCGAAGGCGGCAGCTCAGTTACACAGTGAATATCAGCGAGGGATCAACTAGAAACCCACGAGTAGGCATTGATGCTCTATTGACAAAGATGGACAAACGCGATTTGTCCATCTTTGTATGTTACTTTAGGTGCAATAGACTACTTATTGATCATTGTTGTTTAGCAACAGCCTATTTGTTTGATCAAAATCACATCGATGAACAAGAAAGGAAAAATACCGGTACATCAAATGGATGATTGGTTTGCGGGAGTCTATATGAAGCCGTTTGGTGCAGAGAACTCATCCCCTTTGGCCTACGAAATTTCCCGGCCTCATCGCCATGATTTCTATTACTGTGTGTTGGTGGACAAAGGCAATATAGAACTTGAGGTGGATTTTGAGCATGTTCAGTTAATGGATCAAACCCTTTTTCTTTCTTATCCTGGACAGATTCATCGAATTATATCTGCTCAATTGGAGCGGGGCTGGTTTTTAGCGTTTAATCCCTCCCTATTGGAAGAACCGCTTCAAAACATCTTGGATCAGTGCCTATCGGAAATCATTCTCGTACCGTTAGCGCCTGAGCAATCCATGAGCTTTTTCTCGTTCATTTCTCATGTATACAGCGTTTATACTGATCCGGCACAGCTGTTTCAGCAGACGATACTACAATCGTTGGTAACCGCATTGGTCTATCAGCTTGCATCCACTTACCTATCTACTGAACGGTTCCACTTAATCAGACACCCCGCCCGTAGTATTGAGATCACCAAAACGTTCAAGCAGTTGGTGCGTCGCCAGTTCAAATCCTTGAGAAGACCTTCCGAATTTGCGGCCCAGATGAATATGACGGTAAGCCACCTGAATGATACCGTCCGATCGGTAACAGGTTTCCCGGTTACCTATTCGATTCAACAGGAATTAATGCGGGAAGCTAAGCGATTGTTATATTATTCCGACCTATCCCTAAAAGAAATAGCTGACTCTTTGGGTTTTGACGATGCGACTTACTTCAACCGATTATTTAGCAAAGTAATCGGCGTTTCTCCGGGCACATTCAGAAAACAAGGAGAGAAAACTGTCCATGTCTAGCTTTCACTTTGCTTGTTAACGGCTTCGTTGAACTTCGTCCGCCCTGTTTGTCCACATACATACGAGTGTTTACACGTGCTACAAATCTGTACCAGTCGTTTCGGATTCATTACCTTTATTTTTCATTCTCATAAATCGCTCCCACATGAGACGAGTAAGAATTACTTGTCGATAAATAGGGCGTTTTGCCGCTACGTCTGGTGATAATTTGTAATGCGGTGAATTTCATTAATTGGAATGCAAAAGAGGGGGTACGTCGTCTTTGTACCGGCTGCGTTTGTGGCCTGCAACCGCTTCAACCAGCTAGCATTATAAATAGTGTTGCTGAGGTTGATTATTTACAGTCGACTGGGTTCACTACTGACATACCGCTGTCACTCCCCTGGCTTTTCTTTGTGTGGTTAATCAATCGACAACGTCAATCAATAGCAGGTCATGGAAAACACAGCGCAGCTTAGCCAAACGATGGATCAGATCGTTCTCTCATCCGAGCAACTTCTTGCCCATTGGCAGGGACACCGGGGACTCACCCGCCGGTTGATCGAAGCCTACCCCGACGAACACTTCTTTTCGTATACCCTGGGCGGCATGCGACCTTTCTCGGCGCTGATTGATGAAGTCCTGCAAATGGCCGACCAGAGCATGCAGGGCGTTATTTCGGGCCAGTGGCCTTCCTTTGGCGAGGGTTCGGAGGCACCCCCCAAAGCAACGACGAAGATACAGGTACTGGCCCAGTGGGATCGGGTGACCGAGACGATTAATGCCCATTGGCCGCAGATTCCCCTCGCTCGTTTCCAAGAAGTCGACAAGGCTTTTGGCCTGTATGAAGGCCCTATCTACTGGTTTGTTTTCTACCTGATCGATAATGAAATTCATCACCGGGGTCAGGCTTATGTCTACCTACGCACCCTGGGCGTAGAACCACCAGCTTTCTGGGATCGCCCCCAGGTTTAGTCCGCCGGTAAGCCCCCAAGGGGTAAGCCGTTTTACAAAAGCCTTTGCCACTATAAAGATTGGCAAAGGCTTTTATGTAGTGTAGTTTTGCCGAATCGTACGGCAGCGGCCGACCGTAAAATCCGTCACTTGATTTCAAACTCCAAAATTTGTCAGAAAAGACAATTGTATTTTTTGGAGATTATAAGATAATAACCATTATACATAGTTTCGCGATTATTTTTCATTTTATTGAGCTCATTATACAACGATTTGAAAAAGTACAACGCTTAATCATCTACTGCAAATCAACCAGACGTTGTACTTTAACGGGGTAAATAGCCATCGTCCTTTTCTTTATGTAGGCTGTAGCTCTTACGCGGCTAATAGTTCGACTGACATGGTTCATAAGCGTACGACATTTGGCCACTTACGGATAAGCGGTAAGCATAGTAATAATTCAAGTTGCGTGACAATAGGCCCTGCCAGCCAATGAGGTATTTTTGACGTGTATATTTTAAAGGAGATCTCCGTTCCCAAATAGCCTACGAAAATCCGCAGTTAGCTTATAAATAATAAGTGGGGGTACTTGACCTTTGTGTTATGGAAAATCAACACAAACGTATTGCCCTAATCACCGGGGCCAACCAGGGAGTAGGACTTCAGGTAGCAAAAGAATTGGTGGCAAATGGAATTACTGTACTGCTCGGCTCACGTGATTTCGGACGTGGTGAAACAGCGGCTAAAGAAATTGGGACTGGTGCAATCCCCATCCAGATCGATGTAACGAACCAGGCTTCGATCCAAGCTGCGGCAGAACGAATTGAAAAGGAGTTTGGCCGTCTTGATCTGCTTGTCAATAATGCAGCTATCTCTAATACCCGCAAAGGCGATCTATCGCTTCTGGAATACGCCAAGATCAGTAATGCAAGCACGGTCTCCCTTGATGAAATTCGTGACGTCTGGGAAACTAACGTATTCGGCCCGCTAGCCGTTTACCAGGCTATGTTGCCCTTACTGCGCGAATCATCAGATGCTCGTATAGTCAACGTATCGAGTGGTGTTGGCTCTCTAACTGCTAATGCTGATCCTAATTATCCTTACCATAAATTTTTCAGTCCTGTTTATCCCGCGTCCAAGACAGCGCTCAATGCCATCACGCTGGCTATCATGGTTGAATTGGAAGCGACCAACATCAAGGTCAATTTGGTGTCTCCTGAGTTTACCAGCACAAACCTTAATGGCTATGAGGGCACGCAATCTGTTGAAGATGGTTCTCGCGAAGTGGTGCGCATTGCCCTACTTGGCCCGGACGGACCGAGCGGTACATTTACCCGTTGGGAAAATACAGTTATACCGTGGTGACCTAATGGCTATCTTAGCATTAAAAAAATGAAAAAAGAAACAGAGGCTCCCTATAAATTTGAATCGCTGTCTGAATTTCAGCGGGTGCTGGGCTTACCTAAGCCTGTGCACCCGCTGATAAGCTTGGTCTATAACACCGACGGCAAACTCACTTCGCCTGATATAACCTGCAAACAATTCACGCTGTCCTTTTACAAAATATCCTATAAACCCAACCTGAAAGGTAAATTTAAATACGGGCAGCATTATTATGATTTTGACGAGGGAGGCCTGTTTTTCCTGGCGCCGAACCAACTCACTGGAACGAGTGAACAAAACCTGGACTTTAGCGGCTTCACCCTGTTCGTTCATCCCGATCTGCTACTGAACTATCCTTTGGCAAAAAAGATCAGGCAATATGATTTTTTTTCCTATTCGGCGAATGAGGTGCTACATTTATCCGACCAGGAAAAGGTAACTATCCTTGCTATCGCAAAACTTATTGACGTAGAATTGAATAGCAGGATTGATGCACTTAGCCAAGACGTTATTATTTCACAGATCGAATTGCTGCTAACTTATGCCGACCGCTTTTATAAACGCCAGTTCCTGACCCGCAAAGCGGTTAACCATGATCTGCTACAAAAGCTGGAAGATATACTGGATGAATATTTCAATACTGATGTGTCCTTTAATCAAGGCATTCCGAGCGTACAGTTGCTGGCAGATCGGCTTCATCTCTCTCCCCACTATTTAAGCGATATGCTTAGGTCCCTGACTGGCTTAAATGCGCAGCAGCATATCCACCTGAAGCTAATTGACAAAGCAAAAGAAAAATTATCCACCACTAACTTATCCATCAGCGAAGTAGCCTATCAATTGGGTTTTGAACATCCCCAATCCTTCAGTACTTTGTTTAAAACAAAGACCAAACAATCACCCTTGAAGTTTAGGCAGTCTTTCAACTAATGTAAAAGCAAGATTTATTTACAATTATCTGATTATCAGAACACTTATCAGTATGATACGTTCATCATGGAACATTTTGTACGAATGTTGACCACCCCCCTAAATCGGTCAAGTGACAGATTTTACGGTCGGCCGCTGCCGTACGAAACGGCAAACACCCCCTACGTATCGTGCTGGCGACTGTCCATCCCGTGATACCTGTTCTTCCAGAATTAGCTATCTTTATTACTTGATGCGTGTAAAGGTCTGGGCTGACTCGGCTTCCCAGGTTTTGCCATCATTAGAAAAAACTCCCTCAATCCAACTAAAAGAGGATTTCATGAAACCCTCCCAGCTTGATACGAAGAAATATCCATATTTCTATTGCATTAATAGGGCATTTATTGAGAAGCATTTTCGGCTCTTCTATCAGAAAATAGCTTAGACCTAGTTGAATATAGCACATGTCTAATTCATGTAAGTTTATAATGATGCACCCACTGTCGGAGGGCTATCTATCCACAACGAACCTCTTGGCTCGTTCCAGCACTTCATCTTGACGAATCCCCTCGACTGTGGACCCAGTCCCCTTTGGCTCTACTCGACACAACGACTGGGTTTGGACTCGTGGGGGATGTGCTGGGCCGCATCGAACATGGCATTGTCGGCTAGTTATCCTGCTCTGTTTATGTTAACCGTTTACCGAACCGTCAAAGCAAAATACGCCCATGAACCATTGGCTACCGAAGGGGCACGGCTGTTTGGGGGCGGTGGAACCAAAAGGGATACCCCCTACTGTATACTACCTCCTCTCCTATGAGCTTTACGTGGTCAAATGGAAGTGGATATAAAATGTAACTTACATTAACTGATTTGTATAAACTAGTTCATTTGTGAACGATCACAAAAAGGGCAGTTATCATTATCAATTGAACGAGCCGTCATAAATGGCCAAAACCGTTCATTTAAACCTCCGAATAATTTAAGGCCATGACCTCACCAAAATGCCGGTATTATGAATTTAACGTAGTTGCAAAGTAAGGTGTACACTACGCAAACGTGAAGTTAAAAAAACGAACAGCCGCAAGGATTACGAATAGAGGTGCTACTGGCCAGGTGGGGCATATGTCTTTTTGAAATCAAAAGCCAGTTCGTTCGCTCCATTTTCCTGGAGATACGCTAGTTTATTAACCGCTTCCTGCACAGTGGGCAGATGCCCGGCGGGCACCCACCACATGGCCAGATACACCTTGCCGAACCGGTGAAACCGCTCGTTTCGACGTTTCAAAAATCAGTATGAAACGTTTTGTACGTAAAGGTTTCAAGGCTTTCCAGGTTCTCCCAGACAGCCCGTTTGATGATGACCTGCTCATCATCAAACGGGCTGACGTGGCATTGTTCGATTCGTCTTTGAGCCGCCACACAAAACCCGCGCTGTTTTCAGCCAGGGCATTCACCCGGTCCAGATTGTCGGCAAACTCGTTTATAACGGGGTCGTCTATTGTTACTCCCTTCATTTTGGCAATGTTGATCTCGGCCACGTGGTAATGCATCATGTCAGTTACAGAGCAGTCTTAGGAAATAGACAGATAAATCCGCAGAAAAGCACCCTGAATTTTCTGGAGCAACGATGCTGACGGAGTCTCAATATACGCAGGCGCAAATTTTTGGCGGGCAAATTTATCCAGCGTCGTTGGTGTTGTGTTATGCGGGGTACGTGGCTCGCCATGAACGCTGGCGGAATCAATACGCTCGTTTGTCTCGGCAAGCAACTGCGCCACATTGGCCGATATGATTCCCGTGTTTTTCAGACCGTTGATCATAACGACTTTCGGAATCTTCAGGTAGCGCAAAGAAGGCCTACCAATAGAAGTCCCCAGGATGGTGGTCACTTCGTTCATCGTATAGTCACGTGGCCCCTGGAGATAATGGATGGTCTTCCCGGAAAAATCTAATTGCTTCAGGTACGCTGCCGCTACCATCCAGATGTCCCGGCTATCGATACAGGGAAAGGCAAAGTCCGGGTCGATGGAAAGGCCGTTGATACCGGCCATTTTTATAAGACCGATACTGTAGATAAAATTGTCCATGAACCACACGGCGCGCAGATGCACCACGTTGAGGTCGGGTAGGCTATTAAGCAGGGTCTCCATCAGATAACAGCCGTAAATGGTGCCTTTCTTGTCGGATAGTTCAGCTCCCCAACTGCTCAGAAACACCACATGGGTAAGACCAGCCACTCGGATTGCTTCCACAATATGCTCGTTGTTATGACGCTGTTCTTCATGCAGATCGGGCGTCATCGTATCGCCGGGCGTCAGCACAAAGGCGGCTTTGGCACCCGCAAATACGCGATTCATAAACGCCTGATCGAGCAGAGAGCCTTTCCATAGTTCGGCTCCCTGCTCGGCCAGATCCTTCAGCGTATGGGTATGCCGGGCTACCGCCCGTATGCCGATATTGGCTCTTAGAAGCTGATGGGCCACAACAGTACCCACCCGGCCAGATGCACTCAGAACAACAATCGGTCGTTCGGCAGATTTCAGGTCGTCGTTCATGCTCAGGTTCGTTGCTGGTCAGCGTTTTGCCCAGAAGGGTGCCCCTTTTAACATATCTGATTCAGTCGCTATACCTTCGCTTGACACCACAAACACGTTACCTTCCTGCACAGCTGGCCATTGTTTGGCAACTGACACAACAGCGTCGGCAACGTCTTCTTTCGTCTGTGCCTGGGTCATTCCGGCCACGAAATCGTCTTCCGAAACGCCCAGGAAGGCGGCATATTTAGGCACCACAACATCGCCAACGCCGGTGTTCTTCATGAGTCGCCAGGGGGCCAACGTCAGGAAGCGCAGACCAAGCCCCAGTCGATTCGAGGCTAGCTGGGCGTAGTTGGCCAGAAACATCTGCATCCGCTTGGAACCCGCATATCCGCCCGAAATGGGTGACCCACCGATGGCTGCCCCACTGGATAGGAACACAATTAGGGTGCCGGCTTTGGCTGGCCTGGTGAGGGCATACTGTGTAAGCATATACGACGCTTTCACATCGGTATTCCAGTTCGTGCTGAAGGTTTCCCAATCCAGTTCAACGACCGGTTGTGAAGGTGGCATTGCCCCACCCGCCAGGATCACCAGATCGGGGGCCTCCCGAAAAACGGTTTCGATCGTAGCGGCATCCGTCATATCGGCCTGTAGCGTGCGTGCGTTGGGCCATTTGCTGACAAGTTCAGCAAGCGATTCGGGATTTCTCGCGACCACAAGTACCTCAGCACCTTCCAATTGAAGGGCTTCGACAATGGCCAGACCGGTGCCCCGGCTACCGCCAATAACGACTGCTTTTTTGCCGTTTAGATTTTTCATAAACAGGATGCGTGGTTCACTCCCCACGTGGTTAATTTTGATTTGATTTGATTTCGCTATGGAACCCCCATTGATCAATGATGCGAATTCTTTTCGTGAGGGATGTTCACTACCGCATTTTTCTAATAGAAGAATTGTTCGACGACGATCTGACCGTCTTTCACTTCGTATACCATGAGTTCCTCAATCTTTATCCGGCCAAACCCTTCTACGGTAATATCAAAGCTCCTGCCTACTGCAAAATGATTGCCACCTAGAATGGGATGGGTAGTGTAAGCACCATGAAACTCCTGCACCTTTTTAACCCAGTTTTCTCCCTTTTTGCGAACGGCGAGTTTACCTTCCGCATTCTTAAAATAGGGGGAATTTGGGGGTTCGATGCTTCTCACAGCATCGTCAAAAAGCTCGTCGAGAATGTCAAACCACTTTTCTTGCTGGGCGAGCTCGTCAAATCGGGCTACCACCTCCTCGGTTGTCAGGGCTGTTTTGTTTGGGATCATTTTGGTTTGATGTTAGATTGATTTCTTCTATTACAATTCAGCTTTGGGCGATGACTTACCAGGTTGCCCTTTCCCTGCGGTGAACAACTTGTACAGGCTGCCATCAATGAAGTACGTCCAGCCTCTTGTGCAGGAGTTGTAGCATGCTACGTCGGGCACCAGTCCCACATGCGTGAACTGAATCTGTGTTTTGTTTCCTATCGCAGTGATGTCGAAATGGATGGTTGTACCCGTCCATTCCTGTTTATCCTGGAAACCGGTCAGGTTACTGTCCGTAACCAGCCATTCAATTTTTCGGCCCCCAATAAGCGCCACTACCTTTTGCGTCGAGAGGTGGATGCCGGGAAAGTCGACGGTGAATTCATCATTCACGTTTTGTGAAGTCCCTTCCAGATTCTCGCTCCACCACCACTCAACGTTGTTGATCGTATTGAATACCTCTTCCGGGCTTTGGTCCACCACTAGCGATGTGGTGTAATCGGATGTTATCATCGTTGTTTTTCGGGGAGTAAAAAGTGGAACGTTCAGTTCAGGAAACTCTCCATGCCAAATGCCGTCATGAACTGGTCGTATTCCTTTTTCACAGAATCGTTTGCACGTTCAGTAAAGCGGCCAGCAACGGGGTCAACAACCGTCCGCAAGGGTCGTTGACCAGCGGGGGTGTCAATCAAGCGAATGATCGCATCGGCAACCAGTTGCGGGTCTGGCTTCAGGGTGGTAAACAACTGGGCCACACCGGCCCCCATCTGCCCGGGAACCTGGGCCAGATCGCCATAGCCGGCAATGACGGTGGCGTCTGAACCGGTGACTATTTTGCCGAAAATCTCCGTTGGAAAAGGGCCGGGCTGTACCATGACCACATCTACCCCTAAAGGTCTCACTTCATAATACAAGCCTTCAGTCAGTCCTTCAACGGCAAATTTGGCACTGTTGTACACCGTTTGAAACGGAACAGAGAAGCGGCCCGCCACACTTGACATATTGATAATTAATCCTTCTTTCTGCTGGCGCATGTGGGGTAAAACGGCCCTGATCAGGCGCCATGGGCCTTTCACATCCACGTCCAGTACGCTGTCGAGATCATCGTCCGTGAACGTTTCCGTGATACCGGTCGCGTAAAGTCCGGCATTATTGATCAGCACATCGATACGGCCTTCCTTGCCAAGGATGGTAGCTACCGCATCAGTCACCGACGAGCTACTGGTCACGTCGACATCCAGCACGATTATCCCCGCCTGCTGCACCAGCGCCTGTGCCCGATTGGCATTTCGGCCGCTTACGTCGCGCATAGTCGCGTAGACACGATGCCCTGAAGCCGCACAACTGTTGGCCGTTAGCCAGCCAAAACCACTATTGGTACCGGTGATTAAAATAACTTTTTTGTTCATGTTTTTTTGACTGGTAAATGATGTAGTTGTTCCCGGGTTACCAGGCCTCTGTTCATTAAGTAAGGGTATTACTTAGTCTGCAATGGCTCCCAGACTCATGTTTACCACGGTGCCCATCATAGCGCTTACGTTGTCAGACGCCATGTATACGGCTACTCAGGCCATCTCCTGAAGCGAAGGCAAGCGCTTTCGATGCGTCCGCTCGGCAACCAACTGCTGAAATTGCTCGCGGGTAATATCATACGCCCTAGCGTGAAGGCCGAAGACTTCTTTTATCGTGTCGCTATCCGACATTCCGTGTGTCCGAATGCCAAGCACGCGATCACCTTTTGGTCCCAGTTCGACGGATAGATCACGGATCAGCGCTTCTTGGGCGGCCATCGCTACGGCTACTCCGCCCATGAGGGGATTGGCAATCCGGGAGGGCGTTGACGTAACGGTCATGATCACCCCCGAGCCTTTCGCGGCTATTAGCCGTCCGGCCAGTCTTGCGGTGATAAAATTGGCTTGAACGTGTGTCTGGATGGGTGCCATAAACTGATCGAGCGAGAGCCAGGTCGGTGAGTAGAGTACCCTGTAAGGTGGTGTTACGAAGCCCAATCGCATTAAATGAAATGTCAAGTCTACCCGCTCGCTCGATATCCGATTCAGGTGCACCTCGACGGCTCTTTCGTCCAGCTCATCGACCTGGGCGGCTTCGGCAGAGCCCCCGGCGGCATTAATTTCCCCGGCCAATTTGCCCACCCCTGTCCGTGAATGACCGGTCAGGAAAAGCGTCGCTCTCTCCCGGGCGAAGGTCATGGCGACAGTACTACCCACCGCACCGCTAGCCCCGTAGATAACAGTTACTTTGTTTGTTAACAACATCGTTTTTAGTTGGGTTACTGAATCCTAGTCACTAAGAACGAAGCAAAAGTAGTGTCTTGATGTCGGCGTGTCAGGGTGTAAACTAGACATTCTTCCGGGTTGATTTGGACAAAAAATAGCCGTAGTTTTGACCAAAAAACGGGCCATGAAACACGTTACTATACTTGTCCCCAAAGGCAACGCCAACCTCAGCAGCATAACTGGTTCGCATGAAATTCTGACCAGCGCGAACGCGTACTGGCGAAAGCAGGGCAACAAACCTATGCTGGAGATTACCCTGGCCAGCACCGTGTCTGAACTGAAGCTGGATGCCGGGTTTGTTACGGTGCATCCAATCCATATCCAGGAGATAGCCAAAACGGACCTGCTTATTATTCCATCGGCGCCCTACTCGGCGCAATTGATCAGAGAGAACGAAGCAATGATCGGCTGGATCAGGGAACAGTATCTGGGTGGGGCCGAAATTGCGAGTATGTGCACCGGGGCTTTTTTGCTGGCGGCTACCGGCTTGATAAACGGCAGACTGTGTTCGACGCACTGGAGCGCGGAAGCCAGTTTCAGGCAGATGTTCCCCAAAATCAACCTGCAGGCCGATAAACTCATTACAGCCGAGAAAGGAATCTATACGAATGGAGGGGCTTACTCTTTTTTGAACCTGATCCTGTTTTTAGTCGAAAAATATTTTGATCGACAGACCGCTATTTACTGTTCAAAAATATTTCAGATCGATATGGAGCGCAGCTCGCAATCGCCTTTCTTTATTTTCCAGACTCAGAAAAATCATGGCGATTCCCTAATCGAGCAGGCGCAGACATACATCGAAGAACATCTAAGCGGAAAGATCTCATTTGAGGAATTAGCGGCTGAACTGGCCATCAGCCGACGCAATTTTGACCGGCGTTTTATCAAAGCCACGGGCAACACACCGGTCGAATATTTGCAGCGGGTAAAAATCGAAGTAGCTAAAAAGTCATTGGAGAAAGGTCGAAAATCAATTTTCGAAGTAATGGACGAAGTTGGCTATTCCGACGACAAAGCGTTCAGGGAGGTATTCAGAAAGATAACCAGCTTATCGCCATTGGCGTATAAAGCGAGATACAATAAAGAATCGGCTTCGGTGTAATATAAAACTCCCGTATGCCACGGATTGTAGTGACAGTTATTGTAAATAATTTATGTGACTAGATTTACAATTATTTATACATTTGTTTATGCATACCTCCCATGGTTTGGTCAGTACCCGGATTAGTCATCTATTTTTTATTCATTGTACTAGCGGTATGTAACCTGCCATTATTGGCCAGATTGAAAAATGCGAAAGGTTGGTTGAGAAAGACCTACAAGGTGCAGAACAATTTTTTTTTGACAGGATTACAGCAGGGCCGATAATCAGTCAACATAAACTTGTCCTACACCCGGCCTACATGCGTTATCAAAACGAACCCTGTCACACTAGCTAACCAGGCATTAATTTACCCTTGTATTAGCCAACAGCTCAACACATTCTGAATCAATAAACGACGATTCCTTGTGGGCGTACCGTTTTGTCAACCGGAATTTGCAGGGGTTCGCTCGGTTCTGAAATCTGCCCATTGGCACTGACAACAAGGGTATGCAGGTAATTATAATTACCACTGATGGTAAAATCAGGATTGGTATGCTGGTTAATTACGTATAGATATTTTTCATCCGGTGATAATTCCTCGTGAAAGGGTTCGCTGGTTGTGAAGGGGCCAGCCATGGGAACTTCATAAGAAGGACCTGAATTTTTTAAGTCCAGAAACTGCAAATTAGCGGGAGTCAGCGGATTTGTAAGATCATAAACAGCCACTCTATTTTCACCACTTACCAGCGCATACAGGCGCGTTCCTGCCTTATTGACCCGCAACCAACAAACCGCTTTGCCAGCCATTACTTTCGTCTGGAATGTCAGCGCTCCCGTGTTTGAATCGTAGGAATACACGCCAATCATACCTTCAATGGGGTGGCCAACATACAACACATTTTGCGTGGGGTGAGCCCATAACCCTAAAGCTCCACCCATACCACTGATATTCATGGGTGTACCCGCCGTTGGGGAGAGTTTACCATCTCCTCCAATGGTAAAGGCCCGTAGGCTTCCAATGGGCGTTGGCAACATAAAGGCGAGAAAATCAGCGCCGAATAAAAGTTTTTTGCCCGGTGCCAGATGCGCCTGACTAGGCGAAACATTGGCTGTGGTTTCAATGGTTGATCCAGCCAAAGGGGTTAGACGACCATCAGTTTCGATCGTGAGTACCGTGTAATTTGGTTTGCCTGTATTGGGTTGCAGGGGATCGTCGTTTTTGTTGACAACATACAGCTTGTTACCAGCGACACTTACACTGGTTGGATTTATTCCTCCCGAAGGAAACGGGGAATTCGGTACGGGTGTCAATGAACCATCGGTAGCCACGTTAAACACGGCGATTGTATTACTCCCCGAGTTGACCGCAAATAACCGTTTTTTATCATCGCTCAGGGCAATACACTGATCCGAATCGTCAGGGCCTAGCTTTTGGGTGGGGTTACTCACGCCTTTACCGCTGGTGACAAATGGGCTACCTCCCAATGCCGTCAACGTACCATCGGCACCCCGGCGATAGGCCAGAATAGCATTCTGGTTGTCAACTGGCACGTTGTTTTCAATGTAGAGTACATTCGTTGGCAAACTACTATCAGGTGTTTCTGGTATTCTGTGGTCCTGGCACCCACTAAAAACTATACTGGCAAAAATCAACATCAACCCATATCGATACGAAAATGGATGGCTATTTCCGGTAGTAAAGACAGTTTTGTTCATCACGTTGACTACGGTTAGTTCAGTAGTCATAACCCAGGACTTAGTTCATAGTTATCACGGAAGTATAACATTTTCAGTTCATTAGAATCAAAACAGTATCTGGCGAATGTTAGCTGAACATGGTTAACACCAGGATAAGAATACCGATTGAGTGACGTATAGGGGCTTGATTCTGACTGTTCCAGGCAATAAGGGCTAGTTTTCTGAGACTGGCATATAGAACAAGGGTTACCACTGACCGACATTAGGATAATCTACTCCCATACGGGCTGGGTGATCTTGGTCATGGGGAACCGGTATACAAGGGCTACAAAGGGGTTAAATGTTATACTCCTGTGATAACTTCTCCACGAGAAGTGTAGTTTCTTCCTTGAATTTAAGATTTACCAAATATTCTACCGGCTTCCGATCAAATATAACGCCACTGAACTATTACACTGGTCAGCCTAACCAATACGCGTATGGCCCACAAGGGATTTTTAGACACGATCAAAAAACATTTCGGCGTTGGCAACTACGCTGGCGACCAGTTTGGCGGAGCCGCTGGCAACGGATTACCCACCCATAACATCGCCGATTTCATGTTCGCTACCGGTATCGAGTGCTCGTACGAAAGCCCCGGCCCGTTGCTCAGGCTTATAAAACGCTGCTCAAGGAGTTTTGTCAGATTACAATTGTACCCCACGCGGAGATGCTTGAACTGACGACTCGACTGGCCCAGCTTAAAGTGAGTGTTTGAGGTAATCAATCCGGAGCTGATCGTTTATAGAGCAACCGCAAAGTCACATGAATCACTTTATTCCTCAGGACTCAACTCAACCAGCGCGATGATTCGATTCACAACTACGCTACTAGGCTGGATTTTAGTGCTCTATTCACCAGCGTTTGTATGGGCGCAGCTTGACAAAACGATGCCTGATATCCGTTCGATAACGCAAACGGTCGATTTAAGTCTGGCCACCAAAGGCAGCCTGACAACAGTTGCTTTGTCAATTAATCGCCTACATGGTCTGGGTCCCTCGCATCGGTTCAGCATTGGCTATGGTCTTCGGCTCACATCGGCATTTGGCAGCACTACCGACTACCGTACGGCACCGGCTGATTTAGTCAAGGGTAAGGGGAAAGGCAGCGTAATTGGTTTGTTCAGTAAAGATCTGGAGGAGAACATCGATACGCTACGTCTACCAAAAACCCAAGGGCATTCGGTTAACATTAGCTTCAACCTGGACTATGCGGTAAGTCGCCGGGTCGATCTGGGGGTCAATATCGACGTGATTGGATTTTCGTTCGGGCCTACCCAATCGGGTACATTCATCGCCAATAGTCCAATCCGATCCTCACTAAGTGGTACGGTCCAGGAAGCCAGGCTAACGACAGTTAATATGCTGCTTGGCGATAAAAGCGACCGGGGAAGCCTAAACTCGGAAGGATATGTCCGGTGCCGACTTAACCCGCACTGCAGTTTGCGCGGAGGACTGAGTTTTCAGTTCAATGAATACACCACCAGCCGCAAACTAACTTTGGATAACAACCGGTTTCGCAGTAGCAATACGCGTGTTTTACTGGCGGTTTCTTACCACTTTAACGCCAGAAAATAGAAAAAAAGCCCATCCAGACACGAACTTGATCTGAACAGGCCATCCTACTCCTGACGACATTGACTACTTCGACAGATCAAATCATTTACGGATTGTCGGTCTTCATCTTGTCTTTTTTCATTTTGCTTTTCTTCATCTTACCACTCGACATGTTGCCATCGCCCATTTTGTCATCCATCATCTTGCCGTCCGACATTTTGTCTTTTGCCATTTTATCGTCTTTCATTTTTGGAGACGACATCTTGTCTTTCTTCATTTTGTCCTGAGCGAATGTCGCTGTGGTCAGGCTCAGAGCTGCTATAAAAGCAAGTGCGATTACTTTTTTCATGAGAAATGTTTTGTTTTTATTGGGTGAAACGAGTCTATCAGAAACAAATGCGTCGCCATAGTAGTAAACGGAATGGCTGCTGTAAGGCGGGTAATGTTCTGAAGGGTAAAAGCTTTTTCTGCTCTGGATAGTTATCACAGAAGTATAACATTTTGATAATCAAATTTTTCCGTTCAGTCGTAATCGGGAATTTTGCGGACTGACTACCCGACTTGTTTGTCTGAATCCATCTATGAAAAAAATTCTGCTCATTGAAGACGATGCTCTTATAGTCGATTTAGTCCGTATTCATCTCTGTACCCTACCTGCCGAGGTGCTTACGGCGAATACGGGCCATGACGGCCTGGGCCAACTCGCTCAGCAATCCGTTGACTTGTGCATTCTGGATGTGATGCTGCCCGATATGAACGGCATTGAGATTTGTCGTCAGATTCGCCAGCGAGACAATTTTACCCCGATTCTCATGCTGACGGCCAAAGCTCAGGAAGCGGATAAAGTAGCCGGACTGGAAGCAGGCGCGGATGATTACCTGACAAAACCGTTTGGCATTCAGGAACTGATGGCCAGGGTTCGGGCGCTGCTCCGCCGGTCGGGTCTAGCCCAGGTAGCCTTAGCCGTTCCCCCCTCGATTATTACGCACCGTTCCCTCTGGATTCATACGATTGATCGAATTGTGACCCTTAACGGCAATCGAATCGAGCTCACGCCAAAAGAATTTGATCTGTTGGTCTTACTGGCCGAAAATCCGGGAAAGAGCTATAGTCGCAAAGAGTTACTTCAGTTCGTTTGGGATTATCATTTTGTGGGCTACGAGCATACGGTAACGGCCCACATTAACCGGTTGCGCAATAAAATCGAATCGGACTTTGCCCAACCCATCTACATTCTGACCACCTGGGGCATTGGTTATCGATTTGCCGAGCCTGAAAAGCCCATCGCTTCATGAATAATAAATCCAACCTGATCAAACTGTTTCCAGCTACCTATGGCCGGTTAGCGGGCCTCTTGTCGGTCTTAATGATTCTGCTGGTGGCAGGCTACAGTCTACTCAGTGGTTATATCGCGATTCGCTATTTTAAAGCCTCCCACCAGCGACTTAACCGCGAAGTGGCGACGCATATTGCCAAGTTTTCGGAGCCCTTTGTAGGCATGAACCAGGTAAACCACCAAGCCACTGAGCGCATTTTTTTCAACGCCATGGTAACCAATCCCAGTGCCGAAGTATATCTGCTGGACACGACGGGGCGAATTATAGTCTATCAGGCACCGACCGGAAAAATAAAACGGCACCAGGTTAATCTGGCCCCTATCCGTCAGTTTATTCAGACCCAGGGCCTGGTCTTTATTCAAGGCGATAATCCCCGGCAAGCCACCAGTCAGCAGGTGTTCTCGGCCGCTCAGGTACAAGACAAAGGGCATCTGCTGGGATACGTCTATGTCGTTTTACTGGGGGAAAGCTATGGCACAACGCTGGTACAGCTATTTAAAGATTACTCCATCGAATGGGGGCTTAAAACAACCCTATTTATGCTGCTGGCTGCCTTGGCCGTGGGCTTTGTGGTCTTTACCCTGCTGACTCGTGACCTGACCCGAATTATCCGAACCGTTATGCACTTTCGGGATGGCGACTTAACTGCCCGTACCCAGTTGCCACCCACCAGCGATTTGGTTCCCCTGGCCAATGCCTTTAATACCATGGCTGATCAGTTAGCCCGCAGCCTGGCTCAACTGCAAACCTCCGAGAAGCTCCGGCGCGACCTGGTTGCTAATGTCTCCCACGATCTGCGATCACCAATAACCTCCATCCGGGGTTTTGCTGAAACACTGGATATGGACGCTTCCCTCAATCCAACCCAGAAGCAGTATGTGGGTGCTATTTTACAAAGTACAGCCCGACTGACCAAACGAATCAATGAGCTATTTGAACTCTCGAAACTGGAAGCCAAAGAACGAAAGCCCGAAAAGGAGCCCTTTCTATTAGCTGACCTACTGACCGAAACCTACACAAATTTTCACCTGATCGCCAAGCAGAAACAGCTTGCGTTCACCTGCCTAAATTGTGAATTGCCGTCGGTCTGCTATGCTGACATTAATATGATTGAGCATGTACTCCAGAACTTAGTGGAAAACGCCATCCACTATTCGCCGGAAGCCGGTTATGTGCGAATACAATTGGCTTCCACCGATCAATATGCTACCGTATCCGTCATTAATTCCGTGTCGACGTTACCAGAGGCTATAGTAGATTACTTAACGCAGATCAATCGGATAGAAAACGCACACGGGAGCGTACGCCCACCCAATTCAGGCTTAGGGTTAGCGATTGTGCTGAAGATTCTAAGTTTGCATGATTCCCACCTGCAGGTTACCCACCTGTCAGAAACAGAAATCTGTTTTTCGTTTGATATCCTGTCCTATGCTACGTCAAGTCCGCAAATCAGCTCAAAGCTGCTCAATAAGTAGTTAGTAATTCATTGGTGATCTCGACTACCCAGGCGTGCCAGCAAGCTGTCGTAACACACTCAAAACGTTATACTTTCGTGATTACTTTTCTATACAGGGTGTGTTCTCAATTAAGGAATAAGTATCAATCTGGCAGCCAGCTGGCAGCCAGCATGGGTGCTAGGTAATTCGTCGGGAATTGTTTCTGAAAGACAGCTACAGACCTATCCACTTCGAGTACTGAATAACCGCTTTGAGCGCTCCCATTTAGAAACTACTGTTACCGTAAAATCTCCGCCACTAGTATTCCCAGATAAGTTCCAATCGCATTGCCCAGCGATCCAACCAGAACGGCCGGTAACTGTAAGTCAGGACGATTGAGGCTTCTGGATAAGGCCAGGGCAGAGGTAGCCCCACCGATATTGGCTTGGGAAGCTATACCCAGAATATCCCAATCCTGTTTGAAAAAAGCTCCCACACCAAACACAATTACCGCATGAATAAGCACTAGTAACAAAATCATTCCGAACAATACGATGGCCAATCGACCGTCATGCAGCAATGTCACAATATCGCAGTATGCACCAATTACAGCCAGAAAAATATAGATGCCGAAAAGCCCCACCAAGCGGCTACCCCGTAACTTATTAACGATTCGAAACTGAGCCAACAGCAGGGCAAACGTAGTGAGAATTAAGACAAACGGAATGCCTGTCACTATTGCGGAAATCTGTTTAGAGAGGAAGATACACCCTAAGCCCAAGGCGAGCAAAATAGCCAGATCATTCGGGTTCATTGTTTCGGAATCCGAAAATACATCCGCGCTTGCCTCCGTAGTGAGGAGATCTACATTGCTGCTGGCTGTTTGAAGTGGCGTTTGGTGGCGTGGGAAACGGCGTTGCAGGAAGTTTGGTAAACTCAATGTCGCTACCATCCAGAGGGCCGTCATGATGTTATCTGCAGCCGTTGCCGCGACAAACAAATTGCCTGCCTTCGACACGCCGTAATGAAGGGCTACCGCATGGAAATTTATACCCCCGCCAATGTAGGTTCCCGTAAACATCCCCGCCAAGGCGTAAAATAAATTCCCAACGGTTTGGGGCGCGGAAAAAACCCACACACTGACAAATACACCAATAATTGTGCCCACTGAACCCACCAGAAACATCACCAGCATTGGTAGCCCAGCCCGGCGAAGGTCTTTCAGATTCACACTTAACAGCAACAGGAACAGCGAAAATGGAGCTCCATAATTGAAAATACTTTCGTAAACGAGGGTTTCGGTCGTTGGAACCAGCCCAACGTTTGCTTCAATAGCCGTCAGAATGATAACCAGCAAAGCAGTTCCGATATGCCGAAAGCCTGGCTTTTTACTGAGCCATTCACAGATAATAACATTCAGGCAAAGAACAAAGAGGATGAAAATAGTGTCAGTCACAGCACAGGCAGGTTATAGTTGTAAATAGCTAGTATTCAGACAAATACCTTTACACTCTACGATAGTGTCTACATAGTCTATTGCCCGATAAGACCACCACGGTAACTGTAGATCTACCGGAAATTTTTTGCTCAATAAATTATGTTTAAGGTATTGAGGAGTGAGATCATAATTAGTAATAAGATTACTGATGAGTTTTACAGTTCTTTGGGTGTTAGATAGGTTCATCTTTACTCGATTTTTAAAATTATATTAAGTGAAAGTATTTGATTTTATAACTGTCTTAGTGTTATCGAGTCAAAATGTATCCGAAACTGCGGTGTCTTACCCCTTTTGTAAGTCGGTTTTGATTGGACTTTAACTACTATTGAGGTATCCCCACTAGCTGGGGTAAAATACTTCCCCTTTGTAGTACGGCTTGAGGTGATAACCACAGTTACTTTCCTGATCGCAGCGTCCATACTTGCCGGGCAGAGGTTCGCCCGTTTGCGTGTCTACATAGCGACTCAACGTTTTGCGGTGTTTGGGGCCGCTGATAGCAGAACGTGTTGGCCGGCATGGAGGTAAAATTATCGATTTGTTTCCAACTAAATTTCCTACGGCCTTTTTTGCCATTCACACCAGCAGCCGGTCCTTCCAAAACAAATGCCCTTTTGTAACGATTTCAGTCGGCATCGTTATAGATAGTAATTAGACGCTTAGAAGCAGTTTGAAACGTCCCAAGAGCTCAGGCGTTTTGTTCATTAGACGCGTAGGCGACATCTTGTCGTAGCCTTTTGTTGAAATTTATCTACTAGAGCTAAGTCGTTTTGCGAATGTATAAAGTGGTGATGCCCTGACGGATCTGGGTGGGATAGGTGGCCAACTCGCGGTCAATAAATTTATTGTCCTGGGGCACGGGCCGGGTAATATAGTAGGGATCAATGAAGATAATATTTATCCGCTCATGGACCTGATTCTTAATGCGTTCAGTATGCTTTAGTAAATGTTCATTATCACTGTCTAACTGGGTCAGGGTGGCATCAGCGAAATAGCGAAAGATACAGTACCAATAGCGGTAGTAATGATGATAGTTGGAAAAACAGTATTGATAGTCATCAGGTGTTTTTCGGATCGCGCGCAGGAGTTCATCATTCCTTTGTAGGTCCTGCGTCTGGGCGGGGCTGAGTTGCTCGACCAGGGAGCGATTGAGTAGTTCATCGCGGTATTCTTTGAGATGGTGAATGACCTGCTCAGGCGACACGTTACGCTCGAGTTTATACTTATGCTTCATATAGAAGGACAGGGAGATGGCGGGTCGCTCGAAGTTGACGAGTTTAAGGTTTTTGAGTGGTTTACCGGGGCGGAAGTAGGGTCGGTACTGCTCCATGTGCTGCATGGGGACGAAGTAGTATTCGAGCTGGGGCTCCTAGGGCAGGGCACTGACCTGGTTAATGATGGGGGTTAGGGTAACGGCGTGCTGGTTGAGCACCAGCCGGATAGCGGCTATGGGTGCTTGGTCGTTTCGCTTGAGAGCCATAGGAATAGTCTATTTTATTTCCCCTAAAGGTAAATAAAATAGACTATTCCTGCCTTAAGTTTTCTTTCCCCTTTCCATAAATCAACGCGTATCCCCTTTATCAAAGATTTTCTTTGATTGACTTGAAATCCTAAATAAGTAATTTAAAGTAGTTATTTAGGAGATAATAAATGATTCAAATTTGTCTATTAGAGGCAAAAGCGTCTATTTTAAACTTAAATGAATAGAACTTTCAATAGGTTTAAATGATTTACTTGCCTCTGGATGTAAGGGTTACCCATATTTTTGAGAAAACTAAAAGTTATTTAACTGCAACTACAAACCGAGCATGTCATCATTTCCATTGTCTAAGTAAATTCGTTGTCTTTCGAGGAACTAGCAACAGAGCATTTTGCCTCATAATACTCCGAATACTTTTGCTGTATAGGCACCCATACTAACAATCTTTCGGTCTGCATTATGAATTACTATCTCATGAAGTTTCTTATAAATAAAGACCGGATCAAAATTAGTTGTAATGTACTTAGCTTGATCCGGGCGTAATTTAAATTCACTGATTAGGCGTTGCTCAAGCTCAGATAAAGTTGGTGGTATAATATGTGTACTTTTTAGTTTGATGGTCCACTTTAATAAAGCAATTCGCCGACTCTCGCGTTCAGGATAGTATTTGACAAATAAATCAGTATGCTGATTTATCTCAGCCACAGCGGGGTCCAATACTCTCCGCTTAAAATTGTCCCAATCTGGGTATTTATCTTCCAGTTTTAACTGTAAGCGCAAGTCAGGCATGTTGACTTTCATCAGACCCATACTTTTCCATTGGGAAAGCATTTCATACAACCGCTTTGAATATTTGCCCGGTACATTCATTGCTTCCGTTAAACCATACGTCGTAAAGCGATTATCCAGATTAAATAGATATGGCCGAAGTTTACTAT
The DNA here is from genome assembly GCF_042686045.1 of Spirosoma flavum. NCBI lineage: Bacteria > Pseudomonadati > Bacteroidota > Cytophagia > Cytophagales > Cytophagaceae > Spirosoma > Spirosoma flavum. The sequence continues at coordinate 43,907 of NZ_JBHUOM010000042.1, read as the reverse complement.
CGATACAGATTGCAATCGTCCCCTCTTTCGTATTATATTGTACTGACGAAAAAGGAGCTACCTGAATAAAACCATCAGGCACTGCAATCGTCATAATCTTCTGCATCATGGTTTCTGTTGACTTGCGCAAATCTTCATAGGGATTCTTTGTACTTGTCAGCCCCATAATATCGCGTACCCGAACTAAGTATTCCTTACCCGGTGCATCTTCAGCTCCCAACTGAGATTGCACCATATAGAGAATGTTCTTTTGGAGTGCCGTCATATCATAATGAGCTGTAGTCAGTGCATTTCCCTGAAACAGAATAGCACTCATCCGCGCATAATTCAACAGCGATAATTGATTAGTAGGTGTACGCTTTTTCATACTTATCCACATTTTCCCCCGAAACCTAATAAATAAATTAACATGTACGGAAATGACGAGGTTTTTGTACGGACTTCAAAAACTGCTACGAGGTTTTTGTACGGGGATAAGTCAAAATGTTACGAGGTTTTTGTACGTACCTCACGAGGTTTTTGTACGTACCTCACGAGGTTTTTGTACGGGGATATAGCCGTATCATTCTATAAACCAGAAACTTATGAAGACAATAAATATCAAAATAGTTAAAATATAATTGAATCACAAATAATTTGAAAAAAGAAGCGATTAAAGGAAAAAAAGAAAAAGCTAAGAAAAACTAAAAAAAGAAAACGAGTAAGCTAAGGGAAAGGAAAACATCAAATACTTCCTAATGAAACCTACATCCACGAGGTTTTTGTACGAGATTAGACTATAAGCAATTGATAATCAATAGATTGACCATTAAAACATATTCTCTATTACCTATTTTATTAGGTCAATTACACTAACCTTATATAGATATCTACGAGGTTTTTGTACGGAAATATAAATATTTATCTGATAATCAATGCATTAGCTTTAAAAATAGTTATCTATTTCATTCCTGTCTTTTTGATTAAACTATTAAAATGTAGGTTTAGATATCTAAGAATCAGGGTAATCTTTCCTTTTAATACCTCACTAATATTAAATTATTGTATTCCGCGAGGTTTTTGTACGGGAATAAGGTTAAACCTTTGTACTACAATGGATTACCAAAAAATAAACTTAGGTTAAGTTTTAAAAACTGATAACATCAACGAATGCTTTCAGACTCACGAGGTTTTTGTACGGACCAGGTTATATAGTACTGATAATCAGCACTATATAACCTGTGATAGGAAACTAACTAGCTATAATTGCAATCTATCTGTCCATCTCATATTGTTAGAAACCCAACCATGCGAGGTTTTTGTACGGGATTAACAAGTAAATAACTGATATTCAAGTAATTATAATAATTGTATTTTTATAGACCTATTTATTTAGTCCTTGAGTATCCCATAATTTAATCTACTATTCAAGTGCTCAATTGATAGATTCGTAGTATTGACAATGCATATCCTACATAGAATATTTTCGCCCCTCCCGCTGCATCTTTTCTTCTATCGCTTCCAATATCCAATCATGAGTCGAAATACCAAGTTTAGGACTAGCTAATTTACGCGGCCGTTTTTCACGAAACCCTGCGATTTTGTTCAGCACACCAGAGGTCAGTCGGAGATTAAAAAACTTTACGGTATCATCGCCTTCAAGCGATTTATCAACTCTTTTGGTAGTTGATCCACCTTTATTGATAACAGCATCTATTTCAGCCTCTGTCGGCTTCTTACGCGGTAGCGGGAGTGTTGTGGCCATGAAGTACGTGGTTAAATAATGCATTAATTTCTGAGACTGCTTTTAAATCTGGTTGCTCAACCTCAAAAACGGCTAGCCCCACCCCTGCCGCATTGCTAAATGCTTTTCGGTTACAAATTGGATGCGTCAGGAATGTAATCTGCTGGAAATCGCTTAGCGCTTGGGCTACTTCACGATTGTCAGCACTCCTGATATCAGCACGACTCAAAAAAGCGTATGGAATAATAGGCTCTGTTCGGATAGCCTGAATTTCGTCGATTACTTCAATAACCTTATTAATCGTCCATAAATCGAAACTACGGGGCGCAAATGGTATCATAGACACATCAGCCACTGATAAAGCAGCTCGTTGACTAGTGGTGTCTCTACCGCCTGTATCAATAACAATGTGATCGTACTTGGATCTCATCTGCTCAACCTGCTTACGAAGGTTTGCGCCAGTCATATTCACCAAAGTATAACCAGTGTTGCCGAGAGTCTGCTCACGCCAAGCTGTAAAGTCGCTGGCGGTCTCCTGTTCATCACCATCGACCAGGAGTACGTCATATCCTTCACGAACTAGCCAAGCAGCAAAATTGACCGCTAATGTACTCTTGCCAACGCCACCTTTAATTGAGTTAAAAGAGATGATCATTTAAAATGCGGTTTAGTATATATTCTAGATGCAGTAAAAGTATAGAATACAGATCTAAATCAATACTATTTATGGTATTTTTTTAAATCTAAAAAAATATTAATTTACACCTAGTTATAGATTTAAAAAAATATATAAAAGCGATCTGAAATTAGTTTAAATAATAGATCTATTTCTACACCTAAAACTAGATTAAAAAAATGATTTATTTTTTTATAAAAAGTTGTTATTTAGCAAGTTAATTAAATAGAATTTTGTTTTAGTCAACATTCTAGTTGGATAAACAAGGGGTAAATCTATAGTGATCCCGCTTTTTTATACTAGCCCTTAAGCTTGTCGTAATGGTAACTAACTTAGTAAACTGGACTTGCTAGCTTTTTGTCCCCTAGAAGCTAGCAAGTCCAGTTTGTCCCTAGACGGATTTCTGGACACGTTATAATCTCCTGAATTGTACCCACGCACTACTCCGATTCAGTTTACGGCCCGGTTATTACTGAGGAGCCCGTGTTGAGCATATTAGTCAACACCCAAGCCTTTCAACGACTGAACCACATCCTGCAACACTGCATTACGGGCTTTTTGGGGATGACTCAGCCCATCCCCCGCTTTCAGCATTCGGTGGGGGTCATGCTGCTGGCTTGGCACTTCAGTAAAGGAGCAGATTACCGCTTTTCCCCACGTAATTGATCAAGTGTTTAGGGGGCAGAGCTACCATGAGCGGATGAAAGCTCTCTACCTAGAATAATTCGACATCCCACCCATATTAGCCAAGTACGGACGGTTACAACTGGCATGAGTTCATTGACGAAGAGGCTTACCCTATTTTGGAGCAACCCGCCCCGGCATTGTGGGCCGACCGGTTGAACTACTTTTTTCGCGATGGGTTTATTGACCGCTGCTGCAGCGAGTCATTGGCGAGGACAACCAGATCGGTGTCGATGAGCTAGGGTACACCTACATAAGCGCCAATGAGTTAAGCTGGTCGAAAATGAACGCAATTGGCTTATACGAATTGATGGCGAAGCTCATTCAAACCGGCCTGCGGCTATCGGCCATCACCGAAGCGGATGTATGACTCACCGACCAGGCGTTCTAAGATAAGCTCAAGCGTTGTCGAGATCATACTTTGCAGGATCAGCTGACCCAATTTAGTAGTCCTATCCATTTTACAGAATCGAAAACCAATCCCTGGTACGAACTGAGGACTAAAATTCGTACGATTAATCCTGTGGTATGGGGCAAGGCATCCACTTATCCGAGATGCTGACTATAATCACGAACTGGCTGCTTATAGACAGCGAAGGCAAGAGGTTTTGTCTCCGGCTATCGCTCCGTAAGTTTTCGTGGATCATGCCATCTTTTTTCTTCTAGGGGACCTTCTGTTGAAACAACTATTTTTAAGTTATACACCTGATTTTCTTACCTGTATCGAAACCCAGTTGAAAAATTATAGCGGGTTGCTTGATCGCTATAATTTTGGAAATATTCTATTTTTTGCCTAAGATTTTGAACTAGTTGTAATTGGTTACTTCTATTTTAAACACAATTTTACATTTTATGATTTTGTCCATCTAATCGCTTTCATCAGTGAACATGTGGTTTAAGTAAATGCCCCTTCACGATCTTATTATTCAAACCTGAAGATGTTCAAAAATAGGTTCCTTAACTGAACGCTCCCAATTGATTCAACAAACAAGCATTCAATGGTGCGTAATTGACCAGCAGGAGTCAGCTAGGTCTTGATGGCATACGGTCCCCTTACATGAATGGCACGATCGGAGTTTCCTCAACCCGGGCAATTTAGGGTGGAATGATTGATCAGCCAATGGCAGGAATCCACGGCAGCCGATACTGCTAGTTAACCCTCCAAAATCGCCACGATGGACCCAGCATCTAGTAGTTTCCCCTTTATTATTCCTGTTTGACCCATTTCCGCTTGTTCCAAACCCGCCAAAAAGCACCATCCCCGTTAAATCGCCAAAACCGGGGTTCTCGTACCTTCTCTTCTGGAATCATCACCGTCCAGCACTCCCCATGAGGTAAGTGGACTAATTCGTGAATGCAGTCCGCTTCGACCACGTGGGTTGTACCTGGTGCCCGAAACACATCGGCATACTGCCAATCCCCTTTTTCAGTTAGTTGATAAACCCGCTCCGTATAGCCGCCTTTCAAAATATGAGTCGTGAACCGGAAGGGGTGACAATGAGGACCCCCCTTGTCAGTGTCCGTAAAGTGATGCACCACCATGTGAAAAGGGGTGGGATTACCCGTAAAATCGAATAGGTGTTTGGTAAACTCATTGCTCATTTTTTCTTTTCTGTACTTCATGGGTAAACGACCCTGTGCGGGCAGGTTTGTTGATTCAAGTCGGTTGCGGTGAAAATATATGCATGAGGCCTGTAAAGCGGTGTATGACCAGCTTTACAGGCCTCATGTCAATTGGCTGCGAGTAGGGCAGCGAAACTTGGTTGGCAAGCGCAATGACAAAACCCGATGGTTTGTTTTCCCTTAAGTTACTCTTTTTACTGCATTTCTGTGCAGTATTGGAAGAGATTATAGACCTATAGCATTGGATAGAATAGGTCTTGTTTCACTTATGAGAGCCTATTTGTTTACCTGTACCCTATAGGGTTCACTTCGAGGCTAGCCACCGATCAATAGGTTAATCTGATGGTTACCTATAACTATCAGATACAACGAGTAAAGGTATTTGTTGAGCCAATTCCATATTGGAAATAGTGTATGCATTAGGGTAAATAAGTCTTTTGTTGGTATCTAGGAATGGTGCAATTTTGGCAATTTTAATGAGGTTAGACAACTAACTTACTTGTCTAAAAAAAGTACCAAAGAGCTCTTACTCAATTTAGTCCATCCAATCCTTTCTTTACCGTTTATGGTCACGAGTTATTATACCATTGCCTCCTTATTTAGTTCTTCCAGGCAGCTAACCTAGGTAAAAATCCACCATGACACTTGATTTAATCGATATCAAGACTAAAATGGCTCTTCACCAGCTCTTCAAAGCAGAACTCCATTTTCCCCACTGGTATGGGATAAGCTAGAACGCTCTCTGAGATTATATGGTGGCGGTTGTTTAGATGCCCGCTCAAGTAAACATAACCCACTGCCACTGGGACGAATTTGCCCAATACAATCACCCATGCTAGGCAGATTTTGCGTCTCAGATCATCCAGGATTATAACCAAACAAGGGCGAATACGGGCAGGGTACTGGCTTGACCTGTTGGTTAGGATCACATCCGTCTAGGTAGCTAGACACGGTAGTACTACAGCCCGGATGTACCAACTGGCCAAGTGCCCAGACGATTAAGCACAAATCCGCACCCGGGCGAGTCGGATATCCGTCCGATTGAATTGCCGTTGCATTTCAGCAAAGACCCACTCGATCGCTTCATCGGGGTCCGTAGCCGCCACGGACAAATCTTTGGTCAGCCAGTTGTTGTGGCTGGTTTCATCGAGGACATCAAAAACGATCCGGATGACGTGTTTCTTTTTAGTGCGCATAGGAGTCAAATGAAAAGAAGAGAAGTAATATACCAGCCTTATATTGTACGTTTTCTTATTTAGAGACTAATAAGGTAGACCTACAGCACCACGGTAGCACCCATTTATGGCTTAAAAGTAGTCGCTAATTGTTTTAGTTGTATTATATATAGCAAACTAATGGTATATCTTTCTGCTAGTATGGTCGTTTTGATGAACGGATTATTGTGTAGGCACGAATCAGGAATGAGCGTTCGTGATCCGTGGTAGATAACCGAAATTGCCTATCTTACCCACGATTTATCCCCGCTTATACCAACTTGTCTCCATTATGCGCTACATCGCTTACTACCGCGTCTCTACCCAAAAACAGGGCCGCTCTGGTCTGGGCCTCGACTGACGTCCCCCCGGAAAAGCGTTCCAGTATAAAGTAGAGAAAATCGGGCAATTGTATTACCTTAAACAAGCAGACAATTGTCATGAAGAAAACGAAGTTCACCGAATCGCAACTGGGTGGCCGGAGCCATCGTCTTTGCTCTCAAACAATCTGAGACTGGAGTGGCCGTGGCCGAAGTATGTCGTAAAATGGGTATTAGCGAGGCTACCTATTATAATTGGAACCGGGGCGCCGGAGCGTAAGAAATATGGCGGGTTAGGTGTTGCTGAGCTCCAACGATTACACCAGTTGGAAGAAGAAAATCGTCAATTGAAACAGCTAGTGGCCGACCTGAGCCTGGACAAACAAATGCTTCAGGATATGCTCAAAAAAAGCTTTGACGGGGCCGCCCGTGCGGGTCAGTCCAGCGTCGAGGGCTGGCCCAGAGCTTGATGAAAGACTATCAGGTATCCAACCGGAGGGCCTGCAAAGTGGTAGCCTTGCAACGATCAAACGATCAAGTTGGTTTTACAAAGGGAAATCACGTGATGATTCAGTGCTTCGTAAGCGGATTCGGGACATCGCACAAACTCGTGTACGCTATGGGAGCCGTCGCATCGCCACCTTGCTCAGGCGGGAAGGTTGGCGGGACAATGGCACCGGCCACCCGGCATAAGCGGATTCATCGATTGTACTGTCTGGAGGGCTTGAATCTGCGCAGCAAGCGACCTAGACGTAAACGGGCAGCCGCTCACCGACTGGAACGACCAGAACTTTCTAGTATTGATCAGTGCTGGAACGGTCCGCCGTTGCGGCATGGACTTCGTAGGCGATCAACTCTTTGACGGTCGAAAAATACGGGCTTTAACTATAGTCGATAATTTTAGTCGCCAATGTGTCGCGATCCATGTCGGACAGTCTTTAAAGGGAACCGATGTGGTGGCCATTATGGATGCGTTGCGAGTCGAATTAGGTGGAGTGCCAAACCGTATTCAGCAGGGCCGCCTGAGCGGTCGATAATGGTAGCGAATTTATTTCAAAAGTGTTAGACTTATTGGCCTATGAGCATGAGGTGACCCTAGACTTCTCACGGCTTGGTAAACCAACGGATAACCCGTTTATTGACCGGGTCGCCGGTGCGATCGTTTAACGGGAGTTTCCGAGACGAGTGCTTGAACGCTCACTGGTTCCTGTCGCTAGACGATGCCCGAGAGAAAATCGCGCAATGGCGGGAAGAATACAATGACTTTCGGCCGCATAGTTCCCTAGGCGGATTGACGCCGGATGAGGTTGGAAAGGGGAAGGAAAAGCAAGCAAATGAACGTCCGATCCTCAATCTTTGACCGGTACGCTTTTCGGGAGGACCTCATAGGGATTAAGCCGTTGCGCCGACCGAAATGGAACAACTTAGGTTACGTACAAACCAATTAAAAGAGGGATTAGCTGAACGAAATTAGAAAATTCACTAATCATATTTAAGCCAAAAGTAATCTCGGATAAAAATTTAGATTTATATACTTTACAAATAAAATAGGTGCAGGATAGTAGCTTTCAATTAAACGACTGTAATCTGAACGAATAGATTTCTATAGGTATGTGGAAATTGGGAGCCAATCTCGTAAAGATGCAGGGCCGCCCGTGCGGTACAATTGGCATCGATGGCACTGCGCCAGCATTGCAGTGGCGCCCCAATACGGCCAGCGCTGGGTTATCTTTTTCCTTTTAATTAGCATAATGGGCAATTCCAATAGGTTGCTTAAAGATTTGTCCCGTTCCACGTCGGCAGGGACCGCCTTAAGTGTTTTTGGCAAGTCCAGCAAAAAAACAAAAAAGTAGTGACACTCCTTTCTACTGACACATCGAAACAACGATCAATTGAGTTTCAACTTTTCTGGATACGTCTACGATAAGTCCTTTTCCCCGGGAAGTATCTAACTTATCAGGCTCAAGAGGAAGAATATAGTGCCGATTGAATCTAAATCCTTAATAATGAGGTAACATACCAATGTCAGACTGGAATTATCTTTGGATAATAAACGGTAAACAAGGCGGCTGGCGTGTCAGTCCAACATGGGGACTAACGGAATCAAAATACTATTATAGTTTTTGAACGAATCGACCTTATCTACCAGCTGTGATAGTAGGCTAAGCTAGTCCACTTTAGCGTAGCTGGTAGATAGGGTATTAGTTACTGAACCGAATTGCCAATTCGGTTAAAAATAGTATATGGGTCCCTACACTTATCAAATTAACTGACTATCAATACGGTGCATCTATTTCTTCTCTTTACGCTCCTTTTTCTCTCGCTTCCTGGTATTGCACAGCGAACCTATACAACCCTTCAAGTACCCGGTCGCACTGAATTTTGCCGGATCGATACCACAGCCCAGTCGATTTTGCCGAGTGGTCGGTATGTGACCCCGGCAGGTCAGACGATTCGAATTGCCAATGACCCCTTCGGCCTGACGCTTTCACCCAATGGACAGCGGGCCGTGTCGCTTCATGATGGTATATTGACCGTACTCGACCTTGTTAAGCTAAAAGGAACCCGAATTCCTGATTATGCGGGTACAATCCCGGCGGCCTTAAAAGAGGGATCTTTTCTGGGTGTAGCGTTTGCCTCCGACAACCGGACTGTCTTTTTGAGTAATGGAGACAAAGGCCGAGTACTTATTTTCGATACTGACCAACTCCGAACGACAGATAGTATCAATCTGGATGGGAATGGTTATACGGATAGTTTCACATCCGATCTATTACTCAATGGAAACGAACTGTTAGTCCTTGACCGAGCCAATTTCCGGTTGGTACGTATTAATCTGACAACCAAGCAAATCACAGCCTCAATACCAACCGGGCGACAACCGTTTGGGCTCGCCATCAGTCCTGACCGTAGACTGGCGTTTGTGGCCAATGTGGGTTTGTATGCGTACCCTAAAGTGCCCGGCGTAACTAAAACCAACAAAGACACGATGGCACTCAAGTTTCCGCCTTATGCCGCTCATACCAAAGAATCAGCAGCGGGGGTAGAAGTGGAAGGCCGGCGAATCCCGGGACTAGGCAGTCCACTGGCCGATGAAGCCATGAGTGTCTGGACGGTGGATTTACGCACTAACAAGGTCATCAGCCGGTTCAAAACAGGCGTTCAGATTGGCGAAATGATCGAAGAAGCTGAAGTAGTCGGTGGCGCTTCGCCTAATTCGGTCGTGGTCGGCAATCGGTATGCCTACGTCTCCAATGCGACCAACGACAACATTTCTGTAATCGATTACAAAACCAAAAAGCTGGTCGGATCCATTCCCTTAAAAGTAGATCCAAAACTTGATCGCTATCGGGGCCTGATGCCGTTTGGTCTTGCCTTACCTCTGGATGCTACTGATAATTCCGAAAAAACGCTTTATGTAGCGCTGCTAGCTTTCAACGCCGTAGCTGTTGTTGATCTCCCGACGCGCCGGGTGCGGGGCCTGATTCCGACGGGATGGGGCCCCACCCGAGTAAAGCTTTCCCCAGACCAGAAAACGCTGTACATTCTATCGGCAAGAGGATACGGGGCTGGCCCGAATGGTGGGCAGGGTTTTGTGAAGCCGCCACAGGGTACATACATTGGCGACATTCAACTTGGTACATTTCAGGCGGTTCCTGTCCCTGATGCGGCTCAGCTGGCGATCTACACTAAACAGGTTTTAGCGAATACCTACCAGACTGTTACGGTCAGCGACGATGGCAAAAACCCACTGCCCGTTTTGCCTAAATCGCGTCAATCACCCATCAAACACATCGTGTACATTACCAAAGAAAACAGGACGTACGATGAAGTACTGGGGCAACTTCCCACTGGCCGGGGAGACTCCACACTGGCCCGCTTTGGCGTGGGTGTAACCATAAAAAGTCGGCTCTCAACCACCCGGGGCACGAGTGGCCGAACGATGGATAACCAAGGCGATAGTGTGCGCATAACGGCTGCGGATATTATGCCGAATCACCGGCGGATTGCGCAGCAGTTTGCGTTCTCGGATAATTTTTATTGCGATTCTGACGCCAGCATTCATGGCCATCACTGGATGCTGGGCACCATTCCGAATGAGTGGGTAGAAGCGAATGCGGCTTCGGCCGGACGATTGGAACCTGATTCTAAAGCACCGGGTCGACGATTTCCAAAAGCATCCGGGGCTATTGATCCTGAAGATTATAATGAAATTGGAGGCTTGTGGGAGGCTTTCGAACGGGCTAACGTTTCCCTCTATAATTTCGGCCAGGCAAACGAGTACGCGGGTGCAGTTGAAGAATGGACCACCACTTCATTTGGCGCTGCACAGTCGGTTGTGTTTCCGATGCCCAAGGCAGTCTTTCCGCATACGTCTCGTGATTTCGCCGGTTATAACACCAACGTTCCCGATCAGTACCGTATGGAACAGTTTGAACGGGAATTCACCGCTAAATGGCTAAAAGGCAAACAGCGGCTGCCCCAATTCGTAACGGTACAGATTCCCAATGATCACGGAGCAGGACCCCGGCCAACGGTTGGGTACCCCTATCTTCATTCGTACATGGCCGACAATGATCTGGCCGTTGGCCGGATGCTGCATTTTTTATCACGGACAAAATACTGGAAGAATATGCTCGTCATTATCACGGAAGATGATCCGCAGGGCGGGGTCGATCATATCGATGCGCACCGATCGCTCCTGATGATGGCTGGCCCGTATGTCAAACGTGGCTATGTATCGCATCGCCACGCAAATTTCGGTTCAATCCTGAAAACCATGTACAACATACTTGGCGTGCCTTATGTCAATCAGTATGACCTGACCGCTTCACTTCTACAGGATTATTTCACCGACAAACCGGACTATCGCCCTTACGACATTGTTTTTCCCGATGCCCGTATTTTTGACCCGCAGGCTGCTATGAAACCTTACAAAAAAACCATTGACTGGCGTACAATCCAGAAAGGACCGCAAATGGATGACCGGGCTGATCAACGTGCAGAGCATTATCGACAACAACTGCTGAACCCATAGCTTCACTAATTTTCTTGCCGCAAGCAATTGATTTGCTGGTTTGTAAGAGTGCATATACCACGGATTAGATTTAGCAGAACTAAACCAGCACTATAGTTAGGGTCCAAATCGGACGTGACAGTTGCAAAACTGATTTGGGATGAGAGAGCCCTTGAAGTAACCTGTCATAAAGGCAAAAAAGAGCCCTAGGAATTGTGCCATTTCGGCCACTTTAATGGAGTTGGACAGCGAATGGGCTTATCTATAAAAAGTGCCAAAAAACTCTTACTCAATTTAGTCCATCCAATCCCTCTAATTAGTTGAAAAGCGCAATGATCCGTTGCACCTGCACCGCTTGAAATTGCTTCCCCCGACGGGTACGGAATCCATGCTCATTCAACATAGCCGCTACACCACTCCAAGTCTCTCCCGCCCCACGTAGTGACCGGGCAAACGCAGCTGCCCGGCGATTATTCTCATGCTCGCGGGCATTTTGTTGTCGAACCGCTAATCCCTTTTGAGTGGCCTCTAAAGTGAGATTTTCGGGCTTGCCCAATAGATAGCCAGCCCGTTTCTTTTCAGCCAATGCTTTCCGGGTACGATCGCCAATAACTTCCCGCTCGTGCTGGGCCATCGTAGCCATTACGCCAATGGTGAGCGTGTTGGCTTCCGGCATATCGGCACAGACAAACTCTGCCCCTGAATCCCGAAGTGTAAAGATGAACGCTACATTGCGGGTTAGCCGGTCGAGCTTAGCAATAAGCAGGACGGCTCCCTTCTCCTGACAAAGCGCGATGGCTTTGAGCAATTCGGGCCGGTTGTTTTTCTTTCCCGACTCGATGTCGGTGAATTCGGCAACAATTTCTCCTCGATTGTAAATGTAAGAACTCACACTTGTGCGCTGAGCTGCGAGGCCGAGCCCACTTATGCCTTGCCGTTGAGTCGATACCCGAAAGTAAGCGACGTACTGTTTGTGTCCAAAATGATGTTCCACGGCACAAAAGAATGACTGATGAGCCAAAGATAGAACTATTTTACATTTTCTAAACGGACGTTTAATAAATGTAAAATGCTTTCAGATCCGAACGTAGACATTCGTAAGCCTATGAGCGTTAATTAACAGTACTCTTATAGATGCTGTTGGTTCTAATCCCTCGCTCTCTGCAATTCTTGTGTTTTTCAAAAAGAGTTATGTATGGTCGTTATATTAAGAAACTGTTCTGAGAATCACCAGCCTCGCTGCTGGCTGAAGACGAGATGCGTTTGTTCCCTGTTAGTAGCCACTGGATGACCTCAGGCTGATTAGCTAAATTAACGTGAAGCCGTTCGGGACAAGGAAGACGACTCGTGACCGGGAGTAACCTAAAATCAACTTGGTAAAATAAGGGCCGATCGGGGGTATACTCAATCTGGATTTCCACATCAGGCCTCAGCGAGCCATGCTGGCGCAGTAGCAGAAAGAGACTACCTGCCGTCTGGCCATTGACTTTGTAAAGCTCATAGTCTAACATCAGCGGTTGGCCAATATGATTGCGAGCCCATCGATAGAGTTCGGTTAATGAATCACTGGTCATAATGACTCAAATTTATCGGTTCAATAAACTACTCAGGCCAAGATACGATTAATCTACTAGTTATTAGACCTTTATGCCTGAAAAGTGGAATCCAAAAGGGTGATTAAATAAGAGCTATAGGCCGTCAATCCTGGTCATGAGCGCAGCTTGAGGAGGTTTTTACTTTTTAAAAAGAAAACGCACTGGGTTGTAAAATAACCAATCAGTAAGGACTATGGCTGGCGTCCTAGTCATATTATCAATCTATTAACAATGCCCAAATAGCCTTCCTGCCAGATAGTCTCTACCTAATTTTACGCAGGAAAACGCACCAGTGGTCGATCTGACACTAAATCAACGAGGCATTAAGATCGGCGAACCTGTACACTGAAGCCGCCAATTATTCCATAAAAGTCACCACTGCCCGACGTGTCCATATATTGAGCACTTACCTCAACGCGACCGATCAGCCAAGGGGTGCAACAATCATCATCGCTGGTACCGGTTGCTGATTCTGCGTATTTATTCACTTATCCAATGAAATGTACTGTATGAACAAAATCTATGTAACATCCCGTCAGGTCGGGCAACGGCTGCTGCTGGCAGGTTTTTTGATGGCTCAATGGCCCGCTACGTCACAGGGCAGGTCAGCTAGTGCCGTAAAAACAAACCAGGGTACAATCACCGGTACCGTCACTGATCAGCAGTCCGGGGAGGTATTACCCGGCGCTAGTGTCGTGGTTAAAGGCCGGAATGTCGGTAGCGTTACCAATGCCGAAGGTAAATTCTCGATCAACGTACCCGACGATAACACAATCCTGGTTATCTCTTATATCGGCTATGAGTCCGTCGAGGTAAAGGTGGGAAGCCGTTCGCAGCTTAGTATTACTCTCTCTCAATCGGCTAAACAACTCAACGAATTGGTCGTAGTTGGGTATGGATCGCAGCAAAAACGAGATGTTCTTGGTGCCGTATCGACCGTGCCGACGAAAGAAATCGGTAGCCGTAATTACAATTCAGCCGCTGAGGTATTGCAGGGTACACTGCCCGGTGTTACGGTCGTCAACGAAGGGGGCGATCCAACGGCGAGTCCGTCAATCAAAATTCGGGGAATCGGGTCGCTCAACGACGAAAACCCTCTACTAGTTGTCGATGGCGTTATTTATCCCGGAACGCTCAGCTCCATCAATCCGAATGATATTCAGTCGGTTAGCGTATTGAAAGATGCTTCGGCGGCCATTTATGGCGCACGGGCGTCGGCGGGGGTGATTCTGGTCACGACCAAAAAAGGGACGAGTGGACCGATGAGAGTCAATGTCAACTACCAGCAGGGACTTCAGCAAGTGGCCAAAATGCTGAAACCACTCGATGCCGCTGGCTTTGCCGATGCCATGAACACCGCAACCGACAATGCTAATTTACCTCGAATTGGCGCGTTCAATCCAGCCGTAAACCCAACCGCCCGCACTACCAAAACCGACTGGATGAAAGAACTTTTCCAGATGGGCAAACTTTATAACGTCGATGCATCGGTGGGTGGCGGTAATGAAAAATCAACGTTTTTTCTGTCGGGGGGCTATCGTAAAAATGAAGGGATTCTGTTAAACACGTATTCGGATCGCTACACCCTCCGGTTGAACTCCTCGCACCAGCTCACAAAACGGGTAAAAATTGGCGAAAACCTGTCGTACAATATCAACAATGGGCAATCGGGTAACACGAACAGCGCTTACACAGGCGCGATTCTGACGGCCATCTTTTACCCACCCAATGCCACCATTTACACGGAAGATGGCTCGGGGAAATTTGGTGGCGTACTCGCTAATTTTGCCGGTTCGTACGGCGATCTGGTCAACCCGGTCGCTTACCTGAAACGATTGGATAGTCGCAATCCGGTTAGTAATCTGTTTGTTAATCCGTATCTGGAATGGCAAATCATCGACGGACTGACTTTCCGCAGTAACTGGGGCATTACCCAGATCAAGAATAACCGGAAGCAGTTCAACGTCAAGATAACGGAGCCTGGTAAAATATTCGACTTCAACGAGTTATACCAGAGTAGTTATGAATCGAACGACCTGCTAACTGAACAGTTGCTCACCTACAAACGCTCTTTCGGCGGCAAGCACAACCTCGATGCACTGGCAGGCTATACGTATCAGAAAACCAGAATAGAATCATTTGGAGTGCGCGGCACGGGCTTCGACAGTGAAGATCCTTCCCAACGGTATCTGGCGAACGCCAAGCAAATTTTCTACGACGCGGGCAATTCATCCATCATTCAGCGCGGCCTGGAGTCGTATGTTGGGCGACTCAATTACAGTTACAACGATAAATATTTATTGTCGGCAATCGTCCGGCGCGACGGTACGTCCAAGTTGCTGAGTGAGAACCGTTGGGAGTGGTATCCATCAATTTCGGCGGGCTGGCAGATTGGTGATGAAGAATTCCTGAAAAAAGCGAACTGGCTAACCAACCTGAAACTGCGCGCCAGTTGGGGTCGCATTGGGAACCTGGCCGGTCTGGGCGACTATGCCTATAGCGTCCCACTTGGACAAACGCTTTCCCTGATTGGGTCTGATCCAACTATTAATTTCGGATACGCCGAAAAAGCGCTGTCAAACTCCAGCCTGCGCTGGGAAACGTCGACCCAAACTAATATTGGTCTTGACTTTGCCCTATTCCGGAATCAGCTTGTCGGCTCAATCGACGTATTCTCGAAACAAAACAAAAACATGTTGTTTCAGGAGCAGCTGCCGGGTGTAGCGGGTGCGCCGGGTGGCCGGACCATCAACGCCGGATCGACCCAAAACCGGGGCATCGAACTGGGTCTGACGTATCAGCGGAATTTTGGGGCCGTTAAATTTGACGTAACGGCGAACGTATCGCTGCTTAAGAATCAGGTAACGGCGTTGCCTCCGGGTCAGGATTTACAGCCAACGGGCTCAACGGTACGTAGCCTACCAAACTCCAATTTTCATATTGTCGGTCAACCGTACGGTGCCTTCTTTGGCTACCGGACCAATGGGCTGTTTCAGTCCGATGAAGCAGCCACCGCCTATGTCAATGCCACTGGTACGCGCTATCAGGCGAATGCCAAAGCAGGCGATTTTCGCTTCGTAGACAGCAACGGCGACGGCAAAATCGACGACAGCGACCGGGTAGTGCTGGGAAGCATTCTCCCCACAAAGACCTTCAGTCTGAATAGTAATGTGGGCTACAAAGGCTTCGATTTGAATGTGTTTTTTCAAGGATCAGCGGGTAACAAAATCTTCAATTCGGTCAAGAACCTGGCCCTGAATCCGGGTGCTTATCCGGGTTATAACATGCTCGAAGAAGTGAAAAACGCCTGGAGCCCAACCAACACAGGTGGCACAATTCCCCGGCTGCGGGCTGGTTCAGACCCAAATAACAACTTCGGTCGCATCTCGGATTTCTATCTTGAAGATGGTAGTTACCTGCGTCTGAAAAGCCTGACCATTGGCTACACGCTTCCCCGCACATTCACCAAAAGCATAGGCGCTCGGCTATACCTGACCGGACAGAACCTGCTGACAATCACCAACTATTCGGGCATGGACCCCGAAGTAGGTATCAGCAGTTTTGGTCTTGATGTGGCCAAGTATCCACTGGCCCGCGTGTATATGATTGGCGCAAACATTTCTTTCTAACGACAAGCAACCATGAAAAAAGCACATACTCTTTTTATAGCAACCCTGTGCGGGCTGACGTTTGCCTGTAGCAGCAAACTGGATCTTACACCGCAGGGCGCCCCCACAACGCGTAATTTCTGGAAGACAGAAAGCGATGCATTGGCTGGAGTCAACAGCATTTATGAACTCTATAGCGACGACGACATGTATGGCCGGGGCTTCTTCTGGCTCAATAACGCCAGCGATGACATAGGTACTAAACCGCGCGCTAATGCCGAACGGATCAAGAATTTTCAGGTCGATGGCAACGAGTCGGATACGCGCCCGATCTGGGGCAAACATTATCAGGTAATGAAGCGCTGCAATGATGTGATTAGCAATTTGCCGGGCATTACCATGACCCAAACGCTCAAAAACCGGATGTTGGGAGAAGCCTATTTTAATCATGCCGTTATGCACCTCGAACTGGCCTACCGCTACGGTGACGCCCGTGCGGGCATACCGATTCAGGACCGCACGAACCCGGAAAATATCTATGTGTCGCGGACGAAGAATGTAGCCGAGAATTACGCCTACATTGCTGAAGATCTCAAAAAAGCAGCCGACCTCCTGCCTTACTTTTCGGAATACTCCGCCGATAATTACGGACGGGCGCACAAAACTGCGGCCTGGGCGTATCTGGTTCGGACGTATCTGTACGCTAAAGATTGGGCGAATGCCGAAAAATATGCGGATTTGGTAATTGGTAGCGGTAAACATAACTTGCTAACCACCTACGAAGACGTATTCAAATCGGCGAATAACTGGACGAAAGAATATATTTGGTCAGTTACGTCGAGCGCCAAGGATACGCGGGTTGGCTGCATCTTTCCGGGCGTTTGTCTGGAAGATAAAGGCTGGGGATTATACAACGGCTGGGGCAACTTCTATCCGACCAAAGAACTGTACGATGTGTATCCGACAGGCGATAAACGTCGGGAAGTAACCATCCTAAAAACCGGCGACAAGTTTATGTTCTTTGGTCAGGAGCGTACATTTAATGTTGGCGCATTTACGGTAAGCTCCAGTAACCGAACGGGTTATCAGTTCCGTAAGTATATGGAACCTTACACGTATGCCAATCCAATCGGCACGACAGTTAACCCCAACGGCGATAAACCATCGACGTCACTCAACGTGCCGCTGCTACGTTACGCCGATATCCTGCTAATGAAAGCCGAAGCCAAATTGATGCAAAGCAAAAACGCCGATACTGAACTTAACCAGATACGTGCTCGCGCCGGACTTTCTGCTCTTGCTGGGGCTACGATGACGGATTTGAAGCGGGAACGCCGTTGCGAATTTGGTGGCGAGTGGACCGACCGGCATTTTGACCTTGTTCGTTGGGGCGATGCGCAGGCGGTCTACGCACAACCGCTTCACCATGCCGATGGTCGTGTTATCTACGAAGCACGTACGTTCAATCCGCAGGTGATGAACGTATGGCCGATTCCGCCAACCGAGATTCAAAATAGCAAAGGTTCGCTGGTGCAGAATCAGGGCTGGTAAGCGCATACAAGTAAACAAGCTTTTTGAATGCCCGGCTGGAGTATATATTTCAGCCGGGCATTTATCTAACAAACCCATGAAAAAACAACTTCTATCGGCTCTAGTCGTCGGGCTTATTGCGACTTCTGTTGCCGGAGCCCAGACCGGTAGCGTCTATTCGCCCGCTCAGGCGCATTCGCATAACGACTACGAACAAACGATTCCATTCTGGCAGGCGTATGATCAGAAATTCGGCTCCATCGAAGCGGACATATACGCTCGTGATGGCCAGCTTTACGTGGCTCACGACTCCGCCGATATTACGTCCACCCGGACGCTGGACGCGTTGTACATCAAGCCCATTGTCGAAAAAGTACGTGCCAACAAAGGAAATATCTACGCTAATGCCAATTACGGTCTGCAATGGTTGATCGACTTAAAAACGCCAGCCCGCTTGTCGTTGCCAATTTTGGTACGTGCTTTAAGCGCCTATCCGGACATTTTTGGCTCGGGTGGAGTCGTAAAAGTTGTTGTGAGTGGTAATGTACCATCACCGGATCAATTCAATAATTACCCAGACTGGCTTCAGTTCGATGGAAGGCCCGAGGTTGTTTATACCCCTGAACAACTCGCGCACGTTGGCCTGATCAGCCAGGATTTCACACAGTATACCCGCTGGAATGGCAAAGGGTTGATCGTAAAAAAAGAACGGGTGACAATTCAGAATGTCATCCAGCAAGTGCATCGACAAGGCAAAAAAATCAGGTTCTGGGCCACGCCCGACAACGTCAATTCCTGGAAATCCCTGATGAAACTCGGCATTGATTACATCAATACCGATCACATTTCCTCGCTTGGTCATTTTCTCAGCCTGCGCCAAACGGCTGAATACCAGAACCCAACACCCTACGTCCTTTATCAGCCAACGTACCGCAATAACGATAACCGCAGCCGGGTCAAAAATGTAATCCTGCTCATTGGCGATGGCATGGGACTTGCCCAGATTTATGCTGGTCTTACCGCCAACCGGGGTGAGTTGAATCTGGCTAAACTGTTGAACATCGGTTTCTCCAAAACCAGCGCGGCAGATACCTACATCACCGATTCGGCAGCCGGAGCAACGGCTATGGCGACGGGACAAAAAACGAATAATCGGGCCATTGGCGTCGATTCGACGGGCAAGTCACTCCCCGCCATTCCGACGTTGATCAAGAAATGGACTATGGTAAGTGGGCTGATTTCGGCGGGCACCATGACCGACGCTACGTCGGCTGCTTTTTATGCGCACCAACCTGACCGTATGTTCGAGCGGGAAATTGCCTCCGATTTTCTTCGAAATCCGGTAGACATTCTGATTGGGGCGGGTATCGGTATTTTACCGAAGAAAAAGTGCTGGATACACTACGTCAGCGGGGTTATCAGATTGGTGCTACGTTTGGGCAATTGGAAAACCTGAAACGCCCGTTTGTACTGCTTGATGATTCGTCAGTCGTGGCGATTAACAAAGGTCGTAAAGACTTTTTGCAGAAAAGTCTTCTAAAAACGATACATGATCTCGAGCCCAATAAAGCGGGCTTTTTTATCATGGCCGAAGGCGCTCAGATTGACTATGGCGGCCATGCCAACGATATGCGGTACGTGGTGGAGGAAATGCTGGACTTCGACCGAACCATTGGAGATGCGATTCGATTTGCCGACTCAAATGGTGAAACGCTGGTCATCATCACGGCGGATCATGAGACGGGTGGGCTGAGTCTTTTAGATGGGGATCTGAAGCGAGGTTACGTTGATGGTAACTTCAGCACCAATGACCATTCTGGTATTATGGTGGCGGTTTTCGCCTACGGTCCGCATTCCCTGGATTTTCGCGGTGTTTATGAAAATACCGAAATCCAGCACAAAATTATGGCCATTTTACAGAAATATCATTCAAGCGGCAACTAGTACACGAACGCCATAAATTATTTAGTATGCGCCCCGTTTTCCAAATTTTCTGTCTTGCCTTGATGGCACTGTCGGCTCAGGCTCAGCTTCATAAAGATTATCCACCATCGGTTTATCCGGACCGGGTAATTCTGGGCTGGCAGGTCAATCCTGCTACGTCCCAATCGGTGAACTGGCGCACCGATTCGACAGTCACGAAGGCGGTTGGTGCCATCGCTGAAGCCGATCCTTCTCCTGATTTAGAAGGTAAAGCAACGCTCGTTTCAGCTACTACCGAACGAGTCAGGATTGATGGGAAAAATGTGCTTTATCATTCCGTTCATTTCAACAATCTGAAGCCAGATACCAAATACAATTATCGGGTTGGGGATAGCACCCACTGGACGGAATGGTTTCAGTTCAAAACGGCGCAGGATCGTCCGGCTCCGTTCTCGTTTCTCTACTTCGGTGACGCCCAGAACGACATCCGATCACTTTGGTCGCGGGCCATTCGCGGAGCATATTCCACGTTGCCTACTGTGAGCCTGATGATTCATGCGGGCGATCTGATCAACAGCTCTAACACCGACTGGCAGTGGGCCGAATGGTTCGAAGCAGGCGGCTGGATCAATGGTCAGGTACCAACGTTGGCCGTTCCAGGAAATCACGAGTATTATAAGGATGAACAGGGTAAACCTCAGGTATCGAAGCACTGGCGTCCTTCATTCGTGCTACCCGAAAACGGTCCAAAAGGCTTTGAGGAGACAGCTTACTATTTTGATTATCAAGGCACTCGATTTATAGCACTTAATTCGCAGCTCGCCCTTCTCGATACGTTGGCCATGACGACCCAGGCTAGTTGGCTGGTGCAGGTGCTGAGTAAAAATCCCAATCGCTGGACGGTAGTGACACACCATCATCCCATTTACTCAACGGCAAAGGGGCGCGACAATAACCTGTGGCGGGAACGTATGGAACCCATTTACCGAAAATATCATGTTGATCTGGTGCTACAGGGTCATGATCATACCTATGGTCGGGGCTTGAATATGCCTTTGGGCAAAAGTCGGAAACACCCTGATGGCCCCATCTACGTCGTGTCGGTAAGTGGGCCGAAGATGTACGATATAGGCTTACAGGATTGGATGGATCGCGCGGCTTCAAACACACAGCTCTATCAAACCATATCTATAAACAGCGATCAACTGACGTACCAATCGTATACCGTAACGGGTGAGAAATATGACTCATTTGAACTGACCAAAGCCAGCAACGGACAGAATACCCTCACCGATCAGGCACCCGTATTGTCGCCCGAACGGCTTGACCTACCCCTGGAATATCAGAAAAAATACACCCCTGAACAGGTAAATGAGTATCGAAATCGTTTTCAGGAATACAAAGCGCGTAAGCAGGCAAAGAAACAGTAAATAATAAAAGATTGGCTCATGTATATAGCCAATCTTTTATTATTTGTCAGCCAGAGTATGTTTAAATGGAATTAACCCACCTCTCAGAATAGAAGGTGTTGACGAAGATTCAGAAAAGGCTGCAAAATACTAAACAGACCGCTACCCGTAGACAGGCCTTTAGGCTGAACCAACTAAAATGCATACGGCAGCAAAGGTTATGTTTAACAAAATGTTGATATACAATTTAGCGACTGTACACCAAAATAGTAGTGCTTTGTATACCTAAACGATGGGGAAGCTAAATGGAAAAATAAAGATGAAAGCCAAACACCTAGAGGAAGTACTGGAAGAGTTAAAAAATCTGCGAAAAAAAGTAAGGAAGTCCGCCCAAGCCCAAGAGAAGGTTGAGCATAAACTAGTTCAGGTGGAAACCTTACTGAAAGCATTATACGGTCAACTTAAATCCGAACAGAGCCCTGACAACGGGAAGACGAATAAGAAGCCAAAGAAAAAGTCGAAGAAGGCTGCTACTGATCCAGATGAACAAATACCATCAGTCGACGAGTTAGAAACACAAAACAACACTAATGAACAATGAAAATACGACGTCTTGTTTTGATAGGTTAATATGCTTATAGTCAATGCCTTATTCATCTATGTATTACTGAATACCAGTAACTTACTTTGTAGATCAATTAGTTCTTTGTGAATCTCCCAACTGACAAGATGAGCAATATTCAGAATGCGTTCAGCACCTTGTGTCGTTACACGCTTGTACTGACTTTTCTGGCCCTGCTAGTGACGTGCTCACCCAAAGAGGCCGCTCCAGACCAATCAAGCTTGACAGGCAAGATTTATACAGACGTCGAAGTTGATCAACTTCCCATTCCGCAGGGTGGGACGGGAGGTTTAAGCAATTACCTGATAAAGAATTTACGCTATCCACTCGAAGCTCAGAAAACAAACATACAAGGTAAGGTCATCGTTGGGTTTGTGGTGAGCAACCTTGGCCGTATTGCTGAAGTGCAAGTAAGACAGGGTATCGGAGGAGGCTGCGATGAGGAAGCCGTCCGGGTAATCAAGCAGATGCCGGATTGGACACCCGGCCAGCAAAATGGCAAACCGGTTAACGTAAGAACCAGCCTGCCTATTTCATTTACGCTCCTTTAGCCGTTGAAAAGAGAATGGCAAAAAAATATAAACCGTTGAAGGTTTTGGTATAAAAGTTAGCAGAAGCCTGGGTTGAAAGACCTTCGCCAACGTAGTACATCAACAGGTTAAAAATTGATGTACTACGTTGGCGAAGGCGATACAAGGTCGATTAAAATTAGCCCGTAACCCAAGCCGATTAAGTTATCTCAACCAGCAAAGTATGTGTCTAGCTGGTGCTATTTGACGAAAATGCACTTGTCAACTAGCCAACATGCAGCCGATAACCTCAGTCAGATTAAAATAACATTAATAAGCCGGTGCAATTGGTTGCAGAATCGTAATCTTATTCGGCCATTTGAGAAAAAGCATATTCGTTTTTTTGTAGAATAATCTACTAACACGAATTCATGCAACTGAATAAACTTTTCCTATCCACAACAACCGCATTGTCTGTCCTGGCACTCGCGGCCTGCCAGGACCATCGGGCACCCGACAGCCCGGCAATTACCATTCAAAATCGCTCGGTAACTCCAGTATTAGCTAAAGTACTACCAAGTGCTGCCGGTGGACGTCTGGCGGTAGACGGTATTAAACTTTACTCGTTGCTAAGTAGTGATGATAAGCTGGACCAGTCCCCTTCTTTTGTGTTTGGCGGTTCGGCTGATGGCGCGGGCATTTTCCAGAATCCCGATGGCAACTACACCGTTCTGGTTAACAATGAAGACAATTTTGCGGTATCACGCATCACGCTCGACCCCTCCTTTAAACCCGTTAAAGGCGAATACATTCTCAACTCCGATGGGGGAACCTGGCGGCTTTGCTCGGCCACACTGGTCACTCCGCTTGAACATGGTTTTGGTCCGTTGTTTCTGACTAGTGGTGAAAGTGGTCAGGAATCACGCACACATGCGTTGCCGGTTAATGCCGATGCCCAACAGGCCACCATGTCGCGGGAAGTGTCTGCGCTGGGACGCTGGAGTGCAGAAAATGCCGTACCTCTTCCTAAAACGGCCTATCCAGGCAAAACCGCGATCGTTATTGGGGATGACGATTCGGATGTGAACGGGGGGCAGGTGGCTCTCTATCTCACCAACACTGTAGGAGATTTAGAAAATGGAGCACTACACATGCTCAAACGGACGGATGGTAACCAACGCGAAATGGACATGACAATGGGTCAAAAATACGATGTTGAGTTCGTTAAAATTGATAACCATAAAACGTTAACAGGTGCGCAGATCAATGGGAAAGTAAACGAACTGAAAGCCATCAAATTTGGCCGGGTCGAAGATGTTGATTATCGCAAAGGGGGCGGGGCAAATGGCCGGGAAGTGTTTTTTGTCGTAACTGGACAGAACAACACAGGCGTCAATGCTGATTACTCGCGCTCGAAATATGGCCGTATTTACCGACTGACGCTGGACGCATCCGATCCAACAAAGGGCAAGCTGGAGGTAGTACTTAATGGTGACGACCGGACTGGCCCAGCTAACATGTTCCAGGACCCGGACAATATCTGCGTGACGACTAACTATGCCTACATCATGGAGGACCCCAACGAATACGGGGATGAGAAGCATGACGCATATGTGTATCAATACGAATTGAGTTCTGGCAAATTGATGCCTATTCTTGTTCTGGACCACCGCCGAACGGAAACTGACGCGGCCAAATATAACGTGGGTGGCGTATCGAAATTGGGTTCATGGGAAAGCAGTGGTATGATTGACGTATCCGACGTAACAGGCCGCCCAAATACGTTCATGCTGGGTATTCAAGCGCATACCTGGCGGGATAATAAATACCTGGGTGTTGATGGTGGTTCGGTTCGTAAAGCTGAAAATCAGGCCAGTCAACTTATTCTCATTGAAGGGTTACCCCGCTAATAATCCTTATCGCTTTCCAACTGCCTGACCGGGACAAGATTCCGGTCAGGTTTTTTTCTTATCTATCGAATGGTTTCCGATTCTATACATACCTTCCCTACCAAGCCCCGTCGAGTTCGCCTGCTGGTGTGGAGTCTGGTAGGTTTACTAAGCGCGTTTGGTGTATATAGCTGGCTACGGCCACAGCCGACACCCACGCAGGCGGTGAAGGCGCAGTTCATGCAAGACATTAACAATCTGGATAGTACCGTCAACCAATTACAACGAGCCATTTCATCGCAGGAGCCGCGTCCGCTTATCCAGTCCGCTTTTCGGCGCGCCCGACTGGCCTACAAACGAGTCGAATTTTTATCGGCTTATTACAGCCCCGAGACCACCAAGGCACTCAATGGACCTAATATCCCCGAAGTAGATGACGACCTACGCGTTAACGCGCCGGAAGGGTTTCAGGTGCTGGAAGAATTACTGTTTCCCACCATTGATACGGCGAGGCAGGCAGATGCCATGCAATATGCGGCCGTTTTACGTACCAATGTCAATCGCCTTCGTCTAATTTCGGCTGGTAACGACGTGACAGACAGTCATGTGTTCGACGCTATGCGGCTGGAAGTGTTTCGCCTGATTACGTTGGGCCTTACTGGTTTCGACTCCCCCCTGGCCTTTTACTCCCTGCCCGAAACTGCCAGCGCGCTCGAAAGTCTGCAACAGCAACTGGTTCATTATAACCTGGTCAGTCAACATAGTGATCTCGCCGAACATCTCGATGGAGCGTTTGCTGCCGCCCGTACCAGTCTTCTCTCAGCACCCGATTTCGACACGTTCGACCGGCTTACATTCATTACCCTACGGGCTAATGTACTCAGTAGCTTACTGCTTGATGCCCAAAAAGCCTTGAACGTACCTGTCTTTAATGAAAGTCGACTACTAAACCCTTCAGTCCGGACACTGACTGATTCAGGGGCATTTGACGCCGATTATTTTGTCAACTTCAATTTCCAGCGGTCAACTCCAGATCGGGTCGAGTTAGGAAAGTTGCTATTCTATGATCCCATTTTATCGGGGCAGCCAGGCCGAAGCTGCGCTAGCTGCCATCAGCCAGCACGCGCGTTTACGGACGGTGAGCCCGCAAGTGTAGCCATTGGTTTGGGAGGGCAACATATTGCCCGTAATGCCCCAACCTTGCTTAACGCGGCTTTACAGGCCGTTCAGTTTGCCGATTCACGCGTCGTATTTCTGGAAGACCAAGCGAGCGACGTGATTCAGAATGAGGCAGAAATGCACGGATCGCTGCCGCAAGCCGTCAAGGCCCTGAAACAACACACCCAGTATCAGGCGCTTTTCACAAGAGCCTATCCCCAAGGCGTCACGGAGGCCACGCTCAAAAATGCAGTTGCCAGTTTCATCCGCTCCCTAACCAGTCTTGATTCTCGGATTGACCGGCATTTACGGGGTCAGAATGTAACCCTGACGGCGGAAGAAAAACATGGCTTCAATTTATTCATGGGTAAAGCTAAATGCGCCACCTGCCACTTCTTTCCGCTGTTTAACGGGACCGTTCCACCAGCCTATCAGGAAACCGAAAGCGAAGTCATTGGTATACCGGCCACGGCGGCTGGCCGACAAGTTGACGCTGATGTGGGTAAGTTTATCCTGACCAATCGGGAGCCGCATCGGTTTGCGTTCAAAACGCCAACCGTTCGTCATGTTTCCCGTACAGCACCTTACATGCACAACGGCATTTACCAGACATTGGACGAAGTAGTCGAATTCTATAATAAGGGTGGCGGAAATGGGCTAGGCTTTAAGCTGGAGAATCAAACCTTGCCATTCGATCAATTACACCTGACAACCGACGAAAAGAAAGCATTAGTTGCGTTCATGGAGGCCCTGTAGGGAAGTATCAGTTTCATTGGCTTGCTGCTTTAACCAGTCATAAATGGCAAGTTGGGCCCTGACCTGGGGCGCATTCACATCCCGGATCGGCTGGTTGTTACCCTGCTGGTCAATCAAGCAGGCTTTGGTGTTATCCGCCAGTTGAAAGTCGATAAGTTGACGAATTTCGGCTCGTATCGTCGGATCATAAATAGGAAAACCCACTTCGACGCGGTGGTAAATATTGCGCGTCATCCAATCAGCTGACGCCAAATAGATTTCCTCTTGCCCATTATTATGGAATATAGCCACCCTGGCATGCTCTAAGAACTGGTCTACTAACCGAATCACGCGGATGGTCTCGCTCATGCCGGGCACCCCGGGCACTAAACAGCAAATTCCCCGGATGAGCAGGTCGATGACGACACCGGCCCGGCTAGCTTCGTATAGCTTATCAATCAGGAGAGTCTCCTCCAGACCGTTTAGCTTAAGTGTGAGCCGAGCTACTTTCCCCTGCCGGGCAAAACTGATTTCCCGATCCAGCAGGGCCAGGTAACGATCCTGAAGCGTGAAGGGAGCGACCAACAGATGGCGCAGCTTACCGATCGGTTTATGCTTTTCCAGGTAAGCAAACACCTTTCCTACTTCCCGCACCATGGGCTTGTAAGTCGTCATAAGACCATGATCTGCGTAAATTTCCGCCGTCACTTCATTGAAGTTTCCGGTGGCCAAGTAGGCGTACTGGGTCGGATTGGCGGTTGTTGTATGTGGACGCCGTTTGACCAGGGCAATCTTGGCGTGCACTTTCACGCCCGGTAAACTGTAGAAAATGTGTACTCCGGCCGCTTCCATCTGCTCGGCCCACCGCAGGTTATTGGCTTCATCAAATCGAGCTTTAACTTCTACAAATACGCTGACTCGCTTGCCGTTGCGCGCTGCGCTGATCAGGGCATTGGCGATAAGAGAGTCGGCGGCAATTCGATAGAGGGTCACGTCAATCGTATACACCAGCGGGTCTATTGCGGCCTCATTAAAAAAGCGTAATACATATTCATACGACTGGTAGGGAAAATGCAGGATACGGTCTCGTTGATCAATAGCGGCAAAAATGGACTCCTCTACGTCAAATTCGGGTTTCAACAGGGGTATCAGGGCCGGGGAAGCCATATCAGGACCGACTGGTAAGGGTAATTTCAATAAGGCACTCAGGCTGTGGTAGCGACCACCGGCCTGTAGCTCGTCGGGATGCGCCTTGAGTATATGGGTAAACGGAGCAAGTAATTCAGCGTCAGTACTGCCATCGTAGAGAAATCGAACAGGGGGTGCTGTTTTTCGCTTTTTAAGTTGCCGCTTAATTTTCTTGACCAGATTGCCTCGGTATTCATCTTTAATATCGATGTCCTCCGCGCGGTTAAGTTTAAAACTAAAGCTGCCCAGTACGTGATAACCGGGAAAAATAACAGACAGATTGGCCCGGATCACATCGTCCAGGAAGGCGAAATAGTGCTGGCCATCGATGGCAGAGAGTGCCACAAAACGGGAAAGTTTATCGGCCGGAATATTTATATAGGCAAAATGATTGCCGTCAGGCAACTCTCCAGCCTGGTCAATCTGGCCGGCAGATCCACCGGGTTTAAGCCGCAGGATCAAGGCCAGATAAAGTGCCTGACTGTCCACAAAAGGAAGTCGGTGCTTACCCTTTCTGGATAGTCGTGCATCAACGAACACCGGCTGTAGATAGGATAGCACCGTACTCCGAAAAAAGCGATCCACCTCGTGGCGATGCGTGTCAAATAGTGGTTCCTGTTGGTATAGAGTAATCCCGTGCTGCTGCAACTTGGGCAATATCGCTTCCTGAAAGAGGGCATTAAATTGGCCTTGCTGATGATCGACCACCGCCAGCACTTGGGAAAGTGTATCCTGAGGATCGCTCAACAGACGTTTAGTTATTTTTTTCTTCCGTAATGAAATTAAACTCCGTAGCGAACTCACGCGTACCCGGAAGAATTCATCCAGATTCGCCGAATAAATGGCCAGGAACTTGACCCGGTCGGCCAGAGGAACGGTTGTATCAGCCGCTTCCATCAAGACGCGGTAATTAAACGATAACCAACTCAGGTCTCGATCGGCATACTGGTTTTGGTTCTCCATCATTCTGGGATTATGACTAACCGAGTCCTAGCTGATCGATCGCACCTATATAACTCAGCAAAAAGGGATTGATTCGTTAAGTAATTATTAAATTTATCAGCTACTTAAATTATTAAGCAAGCTGGCAGGTCTAAAAAGAAAGAATAGAATAAAGACATAATCTACAGCCGTAAAATCTTAATAGTAGGGTCACATTGCAATCGCCTGGCGGATTGTTATATGACCTACTTTTAAGGTAAAAAATTCAATGCGACGGCTTCCAGTTAATCCAGAAGAACTTTTTGACGGGGCCATGATTCAGCATCGGGGCGTGGATACGTACACGGCAATAATTACAAAAATTGCCGACTATACAGTTGATTTAGTTGATATATATGAGTGGAAAAAAAGAGCCACTTGCGATAAAACGACAATCATACCCAGGCATGTGGATGCGTATGTACTTCGTCGGTTTGGATTCGTAAAAGGTACAAGCGCCTTGTTTAGTGGATGGTATCAGTTGGATATTCCTGATACAATAATCAATATGGCAAATAGTCAGAATGAGTGGCGGCTATATCAGGGCGACAGGTCAAATCTAATTAGCTATGCGCATGAGTTGCAGTTGGCAATTAAACAGCTTTGCGGCTATGAATTAAGGGCAAAGCCGCTTGATGTTCAAACTGATAACCAAGATAGTAAGTAATCGTCTACAGTCTATTTTTACTTTCAGGATTTCATGAATTAGAATTTTTTGTTAAAGAATTTTAGAAATATCCGCAATATTGGCTCTGGTCATTGATTTTGTCATTAGAACAGAAACCCGGTTGTGTAGTAAAATTTAGGAATAAAAATACTTTATTTTTTGTGACGGATAGTAGGCGTAATCTTAATAATTCGGTTACACGGTAATGATTTATAACTCATCTATAGGCTCTACCTTTATAAAAAATAAGTAAGTATTAGCCTGAGCATATTTCAGCAACACGCCTAATTACCAATACAGTAATATACCATAACGTTACGACAATTAGATACTATTGAAACTGCTGGAACATTGTTCCGGCGGTTTTTTATTCAGATATAGAATTCCCTTCATGCAGTTAGGTTAAAGATTTAGAAACGACCGGGGTATTACTTCGGTTTGTTTCTTTATACAGCCAATAGCAAGTAACAAACGAATATAATTTTAACAGTTTAGACATACTTGGATAAAATTCAGGTAACGAGTAAAAACGTCCTTTGTGTTTTTAACGACGGCTAATTCTGTCGACTTACCGGAGTATCATGTCTATACATTGACTAACTACGGATAAGGGCCGATTGAACTGGCAGGTTTCAACCACTCTACGTGTCATTTATGAGGATATTACTCGTTTTTGCCGCTTGCCTGGCTGGGGTATTTCCTTTTGAGAGATTGGATATCAACCTGAGCATAACGTCCTCTACAACAATCGATTCTCTTGGTGCCTGTCAGGGAGCAAGTTATCAACAGGGTAAAGCCTATCTGTACGGTGATCGAGAAGTCGGTGTTATTCGCACCTATACTGTTGAACAAAATGAACTGACCTACTCAGGGCAGGAAATTAGATTAACTGAAGGCGGCAAGGACGTGATTAATCACCCAACCGGTATTGCCCAAAATGGGAAAGGTCCCACGTTTATCGGAAACAGTATCCGGTTAAATCCTGAGGGAACAAAGTGGCGAGCGGTAATCTACTCGGTTAATTGGGAAGGTCTCCTTCGGACTAAAACGCTCGATAACAATATTCTCAATACGATTGACGATGATGCCTGCATTCAAGGCACTCGACCTGAATACATCCAGTACGAGAATAAATGGTATGTGGCGACAGCCGACTACGGTGATAAGGGTAATGAAGTGCGGCTTTATGACCCTGAGCGATTAGCCAAGGCGAAAAAGACCAGCGAGCCCGGGGTTTTAGTTAAGAAATTCACCTGCTCACCCTGGGTACAAAACCTGCATTGGATACCCT
Source organism: Spirosoma flavum (assembly GCF_042686045.1). Taxonomy (NCBI): domain Bacteria; kingdom Pseudomonadati; phylum Bacteroidota; class Cytophagia; order Cytophagales; family Cytophagaceae; genus Spirosoma; species Spirosoma flavum. Next base: position 13,545 of record NZ_JBHUOM010000042.1, on the reverse strand, counting down.
CGAAAGGGATTCTCGTGCTTATTCAAAATCAGCTGGAAGGCCAGCGGTGGCGATTTACCTTCGTGGATATGAAGAGGTCCCTTGAATTGGGGCAACAACAGGTTATTAAGGTTGTCGACATTGACAAAACCGATGAGTTAGAAGGGTTTACACTCCTAAACGACCAAACCACGGGCCTTGCTGTAACATCGTCGCGTACGAACAACCTGCATTTTGTGCGTCTATCCTGGTAGGATAGACTTTTTTGTTTTCATACCTATAACTAACTAATCCAACGTCTATTGACATGAATCGCTACTCAACTGAGGTGAGCAGGCTTCTGATTTGCCTTATTCTGTTAGGCAGTCTGCTCCCCGATCAAGTTACCCAGGCTCGCGAGATTGCAGGCGCTGAGTTGATTATTGGGATACCAGCCCCCGGAGCGACGGCTACGCGCTTAGCCCGTATATCGGGAACGGTAACCGATGAACAAAATCAACCGATTCCGGGTGTTAATATTGTCGAAAAACAGACCCGGAAAGGGACGGTTACCGATGCTACCGGGCGCTTTACGATTGATGCAGCGACCGGCTCAACACTGGTGTTTTCTTCTGTTGGCTTCGCTACACAGGAACTAGTGGTTGGCTCGCAGTTGACGCTTGATGTAAGACTCAAAGAAGATGTCAATCAGCTCAATGAGGTCGTCGCCGTGGGCTACCAGACCTTACGAAAAAGTGATGTAACCGGTGCTATTTCCAACGTAAAAGCCCGTGAACTGAACGTAACAGCCCCAACACTGGGACAGGCTCTGGTGGGCAAGCTGGCGGGGGTTCAGGTCTCACAGGTGGGCGGGGCTCCTTACAACACGACCAAAATCCGGGTACGGGGTATTGGTTCGATTAACGCCAGTTCCGATCCGCTTTATGTTATTGATGGCTTTCCCGCTGGTAACGATGTATTCATTAATCCCAGCGATATTGAGAGCATTGACATTTTGAAAGATGCTGCTTCGGCGGCTATTTACGGTTCGCGGGCGTCGGGTGGCGTTGTCCTGATCACTACCAAACGGGGAAAAGACGGGAAAGGTAAACTGGACTATGAATACCAGTATGGCATTAATCAACTAGCGAAAAAAGTAAAACTGCTGGATGCCAATGGATTTGCCCAACTGATGATCGATGGCCGCAACAATACATACCGTGATCTCGTGCAGAACAGTGGAAAGACTTGGAGTGATGCCATGTTTTCAGACAATAATGCTACCCGTATTGCTAATGTGGGTAATGCGGGATCGGTTAGTATCCCAACTGATATTTATGACTTTGCGACCCAGAAACTAATTGCGCCTAAATACAATACAGACTGGCAGAATGAACTCTATCGTAGTGCACCTGTCAGCCGTCATAACCTCAGTTTTTCGGGTGGTAACAACGGCGTTCGTTATCTGCTCAGTGGCAGCTACCAGAACCAGCAGGGTATTATTGTCGCTACGAAACAGGAACGGGTAAATTTCAGAGCTAATATCGATGGCGACATCAGCAAGAAGTTTAAGGTAGGAGCCAGCTTTTTTGTGACCTCGACCAACAACCGCGAGGTGCAGGAAGGCCGTTTTAATCAGGGACCGATACTGGGGGCACTCATCTATCCACCAACCTTCCGGGCTTACGACGATAATGGTAATCTGGTAAAAAACGAAGTGGCTGCGCAGCAACCCGTCTATGGCTACCAGACCGTCGAAAATCCGGTTGCCTTAGCCCTAGAGACCAACATCACCCGCAAAGGATTGCGAGGCACATACAACGGGACAGCCAGCTACGAAATCATTCCTGGTCTGGTCGCCAAAGCCAACCTCGGCTTACAGACCTACAACGAGAAGTATGAATACTACCTGCCAACAAGCCTAAGTAGCGGCAACAATCCACCATACTCAGCGCAAGCCCTTGCTGCGGCTACGGCCACGGCGCAAACCTTGACGACCCAAAATGTACTGGCCGAATTCACCGCGACGTACACCAAACAACTTGGCAAACACCACCTCAACGGACTTATTGGTTACACTGCTCAGAAAACGAATCTTGATCAGATCAGCGTGTCGGCGCAGGGGTTTCAGAATGATGCCGTTCAGGAAATTACGGCCAAAGGCGCTGATCCCAGCAATTTTTTCCTGAATGCTAATACCAACACCAGCAGTACTGGCTTTACCGGAACGGGTAAATATGAGGAGACGCTGCTCTCCTACCTGGCCCGGGCGGAGTACAATTACGATAACCGCTACTACCTGACAGCGGCCTTTCGAACAGACGGATCATCGCGCTTCGGACCACTTAATCGCTGGGGTAGCTTTCCCTCAATTTCGGGTGGCTGGACCATCTCTAATGAGCCCTTTTATACCGACTGGCTCGGAGCTGCTTCGACGCTCAAATTACGAGGGAGCTGGGGCAAGACGGGTAATTATAACATTCCGCTATATGGCTATCAGCAAACGATGGCTAGTCCCACGGGGGCTGTATTTGGCGCGGGAACCATCCAGACTGCCTTCTATTCGGGGGCGCTCAAAGATCCAAAACTGGGATGGGAATCGACTTCGCAGTATAACCTGGGCGTTGATGTTGGCCTTTTTAACAACCGGCTCTTGTTAATTGCCAATGCCTACCTCAGCGACTCTTACAACCTCTTGTTTAACCAGCCGATTTCGGCTATTTCCGGGGCAACAAGCCTGCTGACCAATCTGCGTAATTCCAAAATCCGCAATCAGGGGTACGAGTTTCAAGTTGATGGACGAGTTATCTCTACCCAAGACGTTAAGCTTAGTTTGAGCGGTAACATCTCCTTCAATCATAACAAAGTGCTGAATATGGGCGGTGCCAACACAATTCTGGTGGCGGGTGCCGAGCGCTCGTACATTACCCATATTACCCAGGAAGGCCAGCCGGTTGGCATGTTCTACGGCTTTAAGGTGGTGGGAATGGTCAGGCAGAAAGACATGGATAATCTGGCGGCCGATAATGCGGTTTACAACGCAGCCACGCAGTCATTCCCGGCAGGCTACGTGTTGAAAGGACCCGCCCGGTCAACAGCCTCAACCAATCCGCTCCGCCCCGGTGACCTGATTTTTCAGGATGTGAATGGCGATGGTGTCGTAAATGACGCGGACAAGCAGGTGATTGGTACACCATATCCGAAGTTTACGTACGGCTTTTCAGTCAACGCCAGCTATAAAGCCTTTGATGCGAATGCGTCATTCAACGGAACGTATGGTAACCAGGTGCTTGATGGTCAGGACTATTACGTCTATAACATGGAAGGATCGGGCAACCAGTATGCAACGGTGGCTGATCGCTACCGCTCGGAAGATCAGCCTGGCAATGGCCAGGTTTTTCGGGCCTCGCGGGGTGGCACGCAAAGCAACAGCACACGTTTGTCCTCTTTTTATTTACAGAATGGCTCGTATCTACGCTGCACGAACATTACACTGGGCTATAATCTGCCCGCTGCCCTACTGACGAAAGCCCGGGTGAGTGGGCTGCGTTTGTATGTCAATGTCAACAACGCCTTTACGCTCACTAAATACAAAGGCTACAACCCTGAGGTGGATTATAATAACGGAGCAAATCTGTCGCCGGGTGTTGATTATGGGAAGTACCCGCTGGCGCGGGGCTATAATATGGGTGCTCGGATTACATTCTAAAACCCGCGCCTTCAACCTGGTTCGTCTACCTTCAAAAGCTGTTCTATCTCATGAATCATATATCATTTTCTCGTTTTCTACCCGTTCTGGTACTAATCCTGCTGGGATCGTGTCGTCAGGATTTCCTGATTGAAAATAACCCGAATGCCATTGTTACCGCCGACTATTACAAGACCGAAAACGACGTACTGCTGGCACTGAATGGTGTATATCAGGCCCTACGCGACAACAATGGTGTTGCTGAGAACAGCGGTCTTTTCTCAGAAGAACGTTCGGATAATACGGGAAGGAACGACAATCAGTCGAACGCGGGCGAGCCGTTTCAGTTCAACGCTTTTGCCCTTTTGCCAAGTAATTCCTATTTACAAACTCACTGGAATGCCTTATACCAGACAATCACACGGGCAAACTACGTGCTGGCTGGTTCGGAAACGGTGAACTTTGCTAAATCCGAAACCAAGACTCAGTATCAAGCCGAAGCCAAGTTTATCCGGGCATTGATTTATTTTCATCTGGTTCGGAAATGGGGTGACGTTCCGCTGGTGACGAAGCCATTAACGAGCCCTGAAGAGGTAACGGCCAACACCTTTCGCGAAAAAAAAGAGAAAGTATACGAGCAGATCATAGCCGACTTGACCGACGTTATAAATAGTCCGCTACCCGATATACAGTCGGCAGCTAACAAAGGACGCGTCTCGAAAGTAGCTGGTAATGCACTGCTAGGACAGGTCTATCTGACCATGGCAACCACACTTGATCAGGCGAACCGAAACGCTAATCTGACGCAGGCCAAAACCTTTCTGACCAACGCGTATACCAAACGAACATTCGGTCTGTTAAAAGAGATTCCGTATGCTGATGTATTCGATGTAAGCAAGAAAACGACTAATCCGGAAACGATTTTCCAGATTGTGTATAAACAGGGTGACATAAATTACTCGTCCAGCATTGCGGCTAATACCCAGGCCCAGGGCGAAACCATCAATTCACTTAAAACCACAACTGGTGTGGGTGGCAACGTTACGCCTGATTTAGTGAAAGAGTACGAAGATGGTGATCTGCGGAAAGATTTCTCGATCAAGTTCGCTAATGCAGCTGTAGTGAAAGATTACTTCATTACTAAATTTCGGGATGCCAGTTCGACGGCTGGACCCAACGGGTATGGGGGGAACGACTGGATTCTGATGCGCTATGCTGATGTTATACTGATGCTGGCTGAAGTAAATCTATACATGGGTGACGAAACCTCAGCTATCAGCTTTCTGGATCAGGTTCGTGATCGGGCCAAACTGCCGCTTTATAGTGTTGCCAAAGTAAACCCGACCTACAGCGCCAAATTCCCAACGCTTAAGCTCGCCATTCTGCATGAACGGCGCATAGAATTAGCCTTCGAAAATCAGCGGTGGTTTGACCTGTTGCGGTTCTTCACACCGGCAGACCTGGTTACGTATATCCGTTCGAAAAGCCAGGCTGATTTTGGGGCTGCTCAATTAGTCAACTTCGGCACGAAGGATTATTACTATCCTATTCCATTCAACGAGGCCAAGCTGAATCCAACGGGTATGTACCAAAATCCGGGTTATTAATCTATGTAGTCAAACCGTGGGATGTACTGGCCGCGTCCCACTTTTTATACAGTTGCAGGGTTTTGTTGCCTAAATCTGAATTTGTCAATGCTTAGAATTTACGCACATACACAAATTCTGACCCTGGCCTTAACTTAAGTTTCTATAACACTTATTAAAAAACCTCCCATTTGCAACGGATGATTTACTGAATTTGCTTTTTGCAGCAGGTTCTAATTCAATTCTTAATCAAGCTGTACGAGCCAGTTTTCATTTGACTTTACCAACTTGGTTTAAACCCGACAGGTCTGTGCAAGAAATAGTGCAATCTGCAATCGTACCTGGCGATGAATGGAATTGACTTAACCGGTTGTGCTCTCGTTAATGGTCGAGCTGGGTGTAACCCTCGAACTGCACCTGGATTCGCCCACGGGTACGCTCGTGGGGACATCACCGCCTGTTTCGGCAGCTAAAACCACTAAATATAGTACCATCAAGATAGCGTCTTTGCCTACTTCAGATTTCCACACACGTTACATTATCGGTCGGAATACCAGAGCTAAGGTAGATGAGCCCTTACTGCATATCTCCCGCATTCAATTTCAACCATAAGTCGTTAACCCCTGCCTTATTACCAAATTCACATCTAAAATAGTGGCGATGTCTAACAAGGAAATGGAGTCACCGGATGTGGCCAGAAAATGATGGCCATTCGCTTTCGGATGCGTCATGGCCTTAAGGTGCAAATCGGCGACAACACGAACGTTTACATAACTGATGTAATCTTGGAGACGCCTTTCAACTAGCTGTTTAACATCTGGTTGATGAATTGGATCGAATGGGAATAATCGGTACCAAGCACAGATCCCAAAATGCCAACCAGGTTAATGGAGGCCAACTCAAGGCCTTTCCCTTTTTTAAAAGTCCAACAAGACACTAACTGGCGATAAAACCTGATTCGCCGGTGACCAGAACCTGATCTAATGGAGTCATACGAGTAAAAAGCTGACGCACGAAGGTATGACGCTTACAAACCCGGCATTTTGTTTGAAGACGTATTTACTCTGTTTAAAAGGCCGGGCTAATCAAGCATAGCTCTATATTCATCGCTTGCGATTCATTTCATTATTTATTTTTCCAATTCCGGAACGAATAGTCCAGAATGTTGGTATATATGGAACGTTCATTCCGATAAAATAATGACCGTCTTAGACTATGAAAAAATTAGCGAGTAAAGTAGCGGTCGTCACCGGGGCTTCGAAAGGGATTGGTGCTGGTATTGCCAAACAGTTGGCTGCAGAAGGAGCTTCTGTCGTTGTAAACTATGCTTCCGCCAGAGAAGGTGCTGAACAAACTGTCGCCGAAATCGTAACGAATGGCGGCCAGGCAATTGCAGTACAAGGCGATGTCGCTAACCCGGCCGATGTTGATCGTCTATTTAGGGAAACCGAAAAAGCGTTTGGTAAAGCCGACATTTTAGTCAATAATGCGGGCGTTTACAAATTTGGTAGCATTGAGGACATTAATGAAGAAGATTTTCATCGTCAATTTAATATTAACGTACTTGGGCTACTCTTAGCGACCCAGGGTGCGGTTAAACATTTTGGCGAAAAAGGAGGCAGCATCATTAATATTGGGTCTGCCGTTACGGCTATTACACCGCCTGGAAGCGCTATTTACACGGCAACAAAAGCAGCGGTCGATTCCATAACGCAGGTATTGTCGAAAGAATTGGGCGTCAAAAATATCCGTGTCAACTCGATCAATCCAGGGATGGTTGAAACCGAAGGGACTCATACCGCTGGTTTTATTGGCAGTGATTTTCATAAAAATGCTGAAAAAACGGCCCCGCTTGGCCGTATCGGTCAGCCCACTGATATTGCGCCGATTGCGGTATTCTTAGCGTCCGACGAATCCGGTTGGCTAACCGGCGAAACACTGGTTGCCAGCGGTGGCATACGCTAATCCAGGTAGAAATTGTTAAATTGCCCGCCTTGAGCGGGCTTTTATCGTTTATGGCCAGAACAAAAGATTTTGATGAACAAGCCGTGTTGCAGCGAGCGGTGTGCCTTTTCTGGGAAAAAGGCTACAATGGCACGTCTATGCAGGCCTTGGTGGATGGCCTTGGTATAAGCCGGTCCAGCCTATATGATACCTTTGGTGATAAGTACCAGCTTTACCTGAAAGCGCTTGAAACGTACAAACAACAGTATGGAAGTCAGTTATGTAGACTGACCGGCGAAGCCGCTTCGGCCAAGGCCTCCATACAAAAGCTATTAGACATGGTCGTCACAGACCTGCTCAGCGACGAACAGCGTAAAGGGTGTTTTATGGTTAATGCCGGTGTTGAACTGGCCAGCTACGACCCGCAGGTCAGTAAGCTGGTGAGCGAAACCGAACAGCAATTGGAAGAGGCCTTTATCCGGATTATTGATCAAGGCCAGGAAAAAGGGGAAATCGGAAAAGAGAAAAATGCCCAGGCGCTCGCCCGCTTTTTAAACAACACGATTAAAGGCATGCAGGTTTCCGTTAAGTCTATCAATGACCGTCGCTTTTTTGATGATATCATTCGGACAACACTCCTGGTTCTGGACTAACTCATCCCCATTGAAGCGTCTCGATGGCAAAGCTTTATATATACGATTAAACGCATTGTTTAAGCCTGTTCCAGACAGATAATCCGGTCTGTTTAGTTTAATCGGCACGATGCCTTATTCGGCAAAGCCAGTTATGACCTTTCGGGTAGAGCGCTGCGAAATAGCGGGACCGATGTCAACAGGGTGCAATGACAAAAAGATACAGCACAGTTCGTCAGCCGCTGCTGCCGCTCTGAAAAATCACGGTCCGCCGTGGCAGTCACAACTTGGCTATAGCTTTACCGTTCTATCCCTGTTAGCGTACAGCTAATTGTGAGATACCCTCAATCTCATATTTGGAGATTTTTCTGAACGGTATCTGAGTAGGAGTGAAGTGCTCCTAAACTGCCCTTTTTGCGTCCAATAAACCCGTTCAGTTTAATCGTTCAGAGTTTTTGATAGGCGGGAGGTTTTACTGAACGGTTATGGTATATTATCCAGTCGTGGCCAGAATAACCTATGTCAACTGGCAGGATAGGAGGGCACGATAAAGTCTACATAATTCTCTTGGTGAACCACCTCGAATGTCGCATTCGGATAAGCCTTGTCGAACGAACCCGGTACCCGTACCCGCCGATTTTGCCATTTAAACTCAAACGCGGATAGATGGCCATCCTCTTGTTCGAGCAAATCAATCTCTTGCCCATCATACGTGCGCCAGAAATAGGATTCGACCGCACGACGCTGGTAGCTATTGACTTTACGCCGTTCGGCTATCAGATAATTTTCCCATAACGCCCCTATATCCTGGCGTTGGGCCAATAAGCTAAAGTTGGGAATCAGGGCATTTCGAATGCCGTTATCAAAGAAATACCACTTGGAGCTTTTGGTAACCTCCTTGCGCAGGTTATTACTGTAACCACCCAGTCGGAAGATGATGAACACTTTGGCTAACAGATCCAGGTATCGTTCGACCGTGCTTTTACTGATACCTAATTGCCGACCTAACTCGTCGTAGGATACTTCACCACCCGCTTGCAAGGCGATGAGTTGCAGAAGCTGGAGCAACTTGGCCGAGTTCTTCACCTGTTCATACATCAGGATATCTTTGAGCAGGTAAGAATTGACCAACTCACGTAAGTAATCTATTTTCTGGACAGAAGTTGCCAAGCCGACTACCTCGGGATAACTCCCGAAAACGAGTCGGTCTTCGAGTTGCTGTCGAGTTTGCAGGCTATTCTCATTACGCCCTAATTCCAATTGGGCAAGAGGAAACAAGTCAAAATGTATCCGTCGACCGGTTAGCGGTTCGCCTGTCTGGTTGGTTAGATCAAACGCCGATGAGCCTGTGGCAACAATGGTTAGTTTGGCGAAGGAGTCGATCATCAACTTCAACACCCGCCCAACTTCGGGTACTGCTTGGGCTTCGTCGATAAGTAGTAGTTCGGTATCACCCAACAATCGTCCATAGGCTGCCACACTCCGCTGCGCCAGCAGTGCCTGCACGTCAAAGTCTTCTCCGTTCAGCCATAAGGTTACTAGCCTTGTTTGTTCTTGAATCTGTCGAAGTAGCACCGTCTTGCCCACTCGACGTGTGCCCGTTATAACAATGACTTTATTGCTTTGAAGTTGTTCTTGAATAGCGGGAAAGATCGTTCGCGGATAGATCAAACTGTTAATTCAGCTAGTTAAGTAGCAAATTAACTATTAATTTGTCTTGCGTAGTGACTGAATTAACATTTATTTCTTATATATTTAGTTACGTTGAATAATTATGTGGAATAGTTGCTTAAACGCTGGACCGGGGCGGTAAAAGCGCCAGATTATTGGCCATGAAATAGCTCAAGCTATCTGGTGTAAAGTGAAGATTTGGATGGTACTGACCGCATCACGGTGACCACCGCAGTGCGGCCCCGCTTAATTCCCTTTCCATAGAACAACGACGGCTAACCCTCGGGCGACCCGGTCAAAATGCTATGAAATCTACCGTAGCGAAGTACGTCGGAGTGAGACCGCAACCAAGCAGTGAGGATTATCGGGGCGGCCCCTTCCGTACTTTTTTGTAGATGTCTCCAACCTTAATTGAAGGGACGTTTAATAAACGTTAAACTGCTTTGAAGCTTCATTTATTGAATGCCCGTTTGATAAATGTTAAACCTGATGTAGAAGATGGTTTGTGTTTTACAAACTCATCCCTTGCGCATAAATGAGACATTGATTAGTGATGGGACCGCCCATGCAGGTGGCAATTTGAGAATATTGTCAACAGCTCTAGATCTTAATTGACAAGACTACTGCACTTACTTGGGGAAAGGGGCGTTTTTCGAGATGGTGTTGTTTGTTCAGTTCTACGCATGACTTCTCCACCTCAGGGCTCTCTCTATCGACCGCTTATAGCATAACTGCGGTGGACAGATGGCAAAACCCACCCGTCGATTGGTTACTTTGCGGCAGCCATTCTTAGTAGCCAAATTAGCTAATCCATTATGTTCGAGAAATTTAGAAAAAACTTTCCATTGTCGCCCGAAAAATGGGATGAGTATATCAGCTACTTCCGACCCATCCATGTACCGGCCAAGACCATTCTGCTTCGAGAAGGTGATATTTCCCGCAAAGCGTATCTAATCGAGAAAGGATGCCTGCGTGTTTGGTTCAATAACAAGGGGGAGGATATCACCTTCCAGTTCTTTTTTGAGAACAGGACCGTCTCTTCCATTGAAAGCTTCAGAAAGAGTATTCCGAGCTTGTTTTCCATTGAGACGATTGAGCCCTGTACCTTATGGTGGATTGACAAAACTAGTGTTGATAAAATTATAGAAGAAGTCAGTGCGCTACCGGCTATGAGGAGCCAAATTCTGGAGGCTTTATTTGGGCGCACCCTGGATTATATGAAGCATTTTCTTTCATTTATCCGGGATACACCTCAAGAACGCTATGAGAAGCTGTTGACTCAAGACCCGCATATCGTCCAGCGTGTCCCTCAGCATTATATTGCTTCCTACCTCGGCGTGAGCAGTGTTCACCTCAGCCGGATCAAAGCCAAAATCGCCCGGGCAAAATAGGAAAGGCAGGCGTTTATATTTAATAACAAATGTTATCGTTGGAGGGGCTATTGCCCCTCTACTTTTGTATCAGCAACAAGCAAAATAAGCGATACAATGAAACGACTAACGATTCTCTATTGGGTGACGACGGCCCTGTTCAGCCTGTGGATGCTCGCCAATGCCTATGCGTATATAACCTCAGAAGAAGCCCGACGCCTGTGTGTTCACTTTGGTTTCCCCAACTATTTCCGCATCGAGTTGGCAGTGGCTAAACTGATTGGCGTAATCGTACTGGTGCTACCTAGGCTAAAAGGGAGGGTCAAAGAATGGGCCTACGCCGGCTTTTTCATCACCGTGGTGTCAGGCTTTATTGCCCATCTAGCATCTGGTGACTCCTTCCGCGAGTCGACATCGGCTCTGCTGGCCTTGGTGTTGGTGTTGGTTTCTTATGCCAGCTACCACCGCTTACAACCAATTAAATCGATTACTAAATCAACAGCTATAGGTGTTTTGACGGCCGTAGTTTAACCTGTAAACTTGAAAACAATCATGAAAGCTGCCATCATGTATCAGCCAGGGGATGGGCCGCATTATGCGGAGGTTCCCAGTCCCGTTGTCGCCAACGAGGATGAAGTATTAATGACCGTTAAGGCGGCTGCGATTAAGCATATTGACCGTGGCCAGGCGAGTGGCAAACATTATTCAGCCGATGCTCAACAAGCCAATCAGGCAAAGGTCATTGGGGGCGACGGAGTGGGCCTGTTGGCCGATGGCACCCGCGTCTATGCGATGGGTGTGAGTGGTATGGTCGCCCAGCAAGCTGTAGTAGAAAAAAACCGTATGGTTCTCATACCTGATGGGTTAGATGATGCCACGGCAGCGGCCTTGCCTAACGGCGTAATTGGGGCGGCTATGGGGTTACGCTTCCGGGCAGGTATTCAGCCCGGCGATGTAGTCTTGATCAATGGCGCAACAGGCTTTACAGGCCGGGTGGCCGTACAGATCGCCAAACATTATGGCGCTAAAAAAGTGATTGCCACGGGGCGCAATCCCGACTCCTTGCAGGCCTTGCTACGCTTAGGAGCGGATGAGATTATTTCAGTAAATCAAAGCGACGAAGACTATCTGGCTCAAATCCGGACGATCTATAGTAGTACGCCATTCGATGTAATCATCGATTATCTATGGGGTCACTCGGCGGAACTGCTACTGGCTTCGCTGAAAGGCAGAGGAGCCTTTACCCATCCAGTACGTTTTGTCTCAATCGGAAGTATAACCGGCGATAAATTACAGCTATCGGCTGAAAATTTGCGGAGTGTTAATCTTCAACTGTCGGGCTCGGGTCTGGGTAGTTGGACGCGTCAAGAAGTGGATAAACTGTTTAATGAAATCTTACCTGAAATGTTTCAATTGGCGGCTGACGGAGGGCTTGAGGTGGATACGGTTACGGTGGACTTATCCGAAATTGAATCCATCTACAACATAGCCATCTCTGATGGAAAGCGACTCGTCATGACCATGAATTAACGCTTGTATAGAAGGTCTAGGACGTATGTGGACGCTTTACAGGATTGGCTAAATTAAGACTCTTCAATCGACCTTTCGCTCAAAACCTCCTACTCATGCCTGTCCACCGGCTCAACTACATATGTCTGCTTGGCAGTATATTAGGGCTACTGTTGCTGTTTAACAACTGTTCAAGACGCCAATATCCAGATTCGCATGTGGCTTCGTGTTATCCCAATCATACCTACTATACCACGTCCTATTAATGGACGACTCCGCCCGATTCGTCGGTGAATTCACTGCTTTCCCGGTATAGTCGTTATAATCTAATGGTAGCTCATGCCGCAGGATTGTTGCTGTCACGTCCTAAAATAGGTTTACAGCCCCCAACTGAACTGTAAGTTGGACGAACGACAAAAAGCAGTACGAGAATACTTGCTGGGTGGGTGTAGCTACCGACACAATTGGAAGAAAAGTATGGCATCAGCCATGCCACACTAAATCGATGTGTGATCAAGTATAAAGCGCGTCAACAGGCCAAACTAAAAGGCGTGGGCTTATCTTCAGATCCCATGAAGCCCCAACCCGATCAACTGGCCAGCGTTGAGCAACTCCAGAAGCTTTTAGAGCAGGATTGCCTACGCAATAAGCTGCTAAACGCGATGCTCGATATAGCCCAGGATGAGCTACAACTCCCGATCCGAAAAAAGTTTGGCCGCATCGGCCTTTAGATTTGAGCCGCTGTACGATTCCAAGATGAGTCGTGTAACTTGATGCCACTCACAAAGCGTGAGCGACCAACCCCAGCAGATACACCTTAACGCGTCGGCAAGGCTAACGACCTATGCGGGGCCGCCCGTGCGGACCGATTAAAGACTCTGCTGGGATTTTTAGACGTTGTCTTCAACCGGGTGGCCGGAGCCATAGAAATGCGGGTTCGTGGCCCATGAGCAAGCGGGGCGCCCCGTGGCGTATTGAAGGTGTCTATGTGTCGGTCAACTCGTTTACTTTTTACCCTGTAAAGTTATGCAATTCGACCGCACGGATTTCCATGGCTTATGCAAGCGTTGGCGCATAGTTTTTATCATATTTCTGTTGGCGGTGAACCACCGAGCAGACACGATGGATGAGTTTGTTGCGAACCGCGTTCAGTACTAACATTTTGTTTTTGCCATCGCCTACTTTCC
>NZ_JBHUOM010000041.1:0-1985 GCF_042686045.1 Spirosoma flavum | reverse complement strand
ACACGGCCGTCAACTGTGATAACGGGCTGTACCTGAACACGGGCTCGTACGGCACGGTCTCGTGCAGCTGGCAGCTGGTCAACTCGGCCAATGGGGTGCTGGACACACGCTTCGACCGGGTGGCCCACGGCTCGGTGGGTACGGCCACCTGCAGCCCGGTGACGACGGCGGGGGTGGTGTCGGGGGCGACTTACAGCATCGTGGCCAAGCACAGCGGCAAAGCGCTGGATGTGACGGGGTCGGCTACCAACGACGGGGCCAAGGTGGTGCAGTGGCCTTTTCAGGGGAGCACCAACGAGAAATGGGTGCTGACGGCCCTGAGCAATGCCTACTACTCGATCAAGGCGGTGCACAGCGGCAAGGTGCTGAGTGTGTCGGGGGGAGCGACGTACGACGGGGTGCCCGTGGTGCAGTGGTCGAATGATGGCAGCGACAGCAAGCAGTTCAAGCTGGTGGATGCGGGGGAGGGGTACTACTACATTGTGGGCAAGCAGAGCCAGAAGTATCTGGACATCAGCGGCCTCTCGATGGCCAGCGGGGCTTTGCTTCAGCAGTGGACGTACACGGGGGCCGACAACCAGAAGTTCCGTCTGAGTCCGCTGAGTGGGCCGGGGGGGCGGCTGGGCTCCGCCGAGGAAGTTGCCTCGTTGTTGGGCTTAGAGTCTGGGATATCTCCCCTGGAGGTGTATCCCAACCCGGCAGTAAGTGAAGTGCGGGTGGGAGTGGAGGTGGGCGATGTGGTAACACTGGTGGACATGCAGGGTCAGGAGCAGGTCCGGCGGGTCAGCGGGACGAGCCCGCTGGTGGTGCTGGATGTGTCATCGTTGGCGCCGGGTCAATACATTGTAGTGGTCAAGCAGGGGCCACAGGTTCGGCGCCGGACGTTGGTCATTAGCCACTAGGGATAACTATTTCAGGGCTGCTTTGATGGAGGTATGGCAAGTTCGTAGCTAATCTCTCATCAAACCAGCCGGAAGACTTCTTCGCGCCTTAAACAGCTAATTTAATGCCTCAAATAAAATGACGATTTGCCATTACCATTTGTCAGTTTGTAAGTGTTAGTTAGAAATGAGATTATTAAGTCGTCTAACTTCTGCCAGAGGTAACCTTCTTAATAGTTAATCACTGATGTTACGCGGAGCCGTTTTCGATGGTGAGCCTACTGATTAAGTTCAAGAAAAAAGCAATTATGCACTCTATTTCACCTGCTTTTAACCTCTATTTGGACTATCTGCTAGTCAATCAAGACCGAAGTACGGCTACGGGCCATGCGGCCTTGGCGGAAGGAAAGACTTCGCATGATACCCTCACTTGTAGCCTGCATCAGCAAGCCTATGGGTCGCGTCAATTGTGGCTAGTGGTTAAGCCATTTGTTTAGTAAATAGCCAATTCAACGATAGTCTAAACACGCGATGATATGATTGACGCTAAACCTTATATGGATGCTAATCCGCTCGTTCGGCATCATTGCGTTCACAGTCGACAGGTTGCGTAAAATCAATTAAGCCGTCTATTTTTAGGCATTTTCCATTCCTAGTAGAACCGACTTGCTTAAAAGTAGTAAGTGTACAAGGTTAGCTTGTTTAACACGTAGGCATATTTTGACTCAAATTGTTAGTTGTGCTTGACGAAGGGCTGAGTTATTTGCAGTTCTTTGTCAAGCGAGATAACTAGAAAATAATTTCCTGCTGGCAGAAACTGCACATTTAGGCTGGATTCCGTTGAACCAGTACGACTCTCTAAAAGTAACCCTCCTAGCATCGAATAAATCATAATACGTGCCCCAGCAATAAAAGGTCGTACATGGAGTTCCGTTGTAACAGGATTCGGATATGCCTTTTCTGTTAACTGAGACAGATAGCCAGTATGTTGAGGGCTACAATCGGCCGTGCCCACCGAGCTGTGAGCCACCCGGTCCAAACGCGTGTCCAGCACCCCGTTGGCCGAGTTGACCAGCGTCCAGCTGCAGGAGACCGTGCCGTACG
>NZ_JBHUOM010000040.1:0-8480 GCF_042686045.1 Spirosoma flavum | reverse complement strand
TATATGTACTCGAATACGGAAATGGCTACTTTAAAGATAACCCCGAGGCCGAGCTGATCCGCATCGAATACAACGGCGGTAACCGCAAGCCCCAGGTGGAAGCCTCCGCCAGCAAGACGGCCGGTGCGATTCCGCTGTCCATCACGCTTTCTTCGGCGGGCACCCACGATTTTGATGAAGGGGATTCATTACAATACGCCTGGCGAATTACCCGAAACGGAGTGGCCTTCAGGCAATTCAACCAGGCCAATCCTTCCCTGACACTCACCAACCCAGGTACCTATCAGGCTACCTTAACGGTAACCGATAAGTCGGGAGCTCAAAATGCCAAATCCGTCGTCATTAAAGCGGGTAATGAACCGCCTGTGGTGACGTTTGCGATCACGAAAGGGAATTCCAGCTTCTTTTTTCCGGGCAAAAGCATCGAGTATGCCGTCCAGGTCAGTGATAAGGAAGACGGTAACCTGGTCAATAAAACGATCTTACCCGCTCAGGTTTCGGTCAGTACCAATTATCTGTCCGAAGGCTATAATTTAACGCGCATCGCCCAAAATCAATTGCGGGTGGATGCCTCGGCCCAATATGCTACGGCTATATCGCTGATCAACAAAAGTGATTGCAAGTCCTGCCATGCGGTGAAGGAAAAAGTGCTGGGTCCTTCGTTTAGGGATGTTTCCCTGAAATATAAAGGCGATCCATCAGCGATGGCTAGCCTAGCTAAAAAAATACTACAGGGCGGTTCGGGCGTGTGGGGCGATGCGTTTATGCCTGCCCACCCGACCATGGCTGAAAGCGATGTCAAGTCCATAACCACCTATATTCTCAGTTTGTCGGAGGCTCCCAGGCCCGCCCAAAGACTGCCCGTACAAGGCACCTATAAGACCGACGTGGCTAGCGGTGCCACAACCGAAGGTAGCTTTATTTTTCGGGCGGCTTATACAGACCGGGGAGCCAAAGCTGCAGCTGCCCAGTCGAGTGAAATGACGGTTGTCTTACGAAGCCCAACGGTGCCAGTTGCTCATGCATCTGTGGCTGAAGACACCAATTTTACCAATGACAGCAGCCTGGCCATGACCCGAAGTTCGGGTGCCTTTTTAGGCTTTACTGCCATCGATCTGGCCGGAATCAACCAAATCGAACTTGTTCGTGGCCCCAGCCGAACTGGAGCAGCGGTTCAATCGGGAACGATAGAAGTCCGCCTGGGTGGTGTGGGTGGACAACTTCTGGGTACCTTCTCGGGTGAATACCGGGATAAGATGATCATCCCTATTTCTACCAATACTGGTTCGGGCCAGCATAACCTCTATTTTATTTTTAATGGCTCACCGGTACGCATAAAATCGATTCGATTTAGTGAAGATGAATGACATAATTCGCAGACAATAGTTGATTGATCCAGTCAACTATAGCCTATTTTAGACCTAGTCTGAATAATTCACATTTGAGTTCTTTACTAAGTCGTGACTTGTTAAAGAAGTAAATGGACGTCATATGCGACTGGTTGAGTTGAAGAGCTATTTAACTCTGCGAACGCTGCTCAGAAATAAATTAGACAATTTCGTGAACGATTTTTGTTGACGGTCATTGTTAATACAACCCACTGGCTAGTAGCAAATTAGAAATCTAATGAATCGCATTCGTTGGCTATTCATTGGCCGGTAACGGTCGATTGCATAGAGGAGTTTGCAGTAACCACTAAGTTGGTAACGTACGAAAAAGGCTACGCAACGCACCAGGTAGCTTCATAAAAGCTAAAGCTGACAGGATGGGATGTTAGGTGTCCCTGAGCCACATAAGCCCAGAGTTCACCCCAACTTTCGGCCATTTTGTATTCATTTGAACTTTCTGCCAAACCTACTCATGAAACGCTTGACCTACCCCGCCTTACTGCTGACCCTGGGCTTGCTCAGCCTGATTCACAAACCCGCCACCACTGACTGGCCCGAATACAACGGTGGGCCCGATCGCAATCATTTTTCGCCCCTCACCCAGCTAAATCCCGGCAACGTGGCAGGCCTACAGGTCGCCTGGGAATATGCGTCGGGCGGAGTTGATACGCTCAAAAACAACACCCAGATTCAGTGCAACCCGCTCATCATCGACGGTGTGATGTACGGTGTTTCGGCAGGGTCGCAGGCCTTTGCCCTCGACGCGGCTACAGGCAGGGAGCTTTGGAAAACGGCCTTCACCGACGATACCTTCGCCATGAATAGCCGGGGCGTTACCTACTGGACCGATGGGCGGCAGGCCCGGATTTTCTTCGCCTACGGCGCGCTGCTCTACGCCCTCGATGCCCGAACGGGAAAACCGGTGGCCAGTTTCGGGAAAGGCGGGAAAATTAATTTAAAAGACGGCCTCGCCCGCCCGGGAGCCGACGAGTACGTGGTGAGCAACACGCCGGGCGTGGTGTATAAAAATCTGCTCATCATGGGCCACCGGGTGTCGGAGATCGCCCCTGCCCTGCCCGGCGACGTGCGCGCTTACGACCTGCGCACGGGGCGGCTCGTCTGGACCTTCCATACTATTCCACACCAAGGCGAGTACGGGGCCAACACCTGGCCCAAAGACGGCCACCGCAACTTCGGGGGAGCCAACAACTGGATGGGCATGGCCATCGACCGGCAGCGCGGCATCGTTTACGCCCCTACGGGGACTGCGGCATTCGATTTATACGGCAGTACCCGGCCTGGCCAGAACCTGTTCGCTAACAGCCTTATAGCCCTCGACGCGGCCACGGGCAAGCGACTCTGGCATTTTCAGACGATCCACCACGACATCTGGGACCGCGATATTCCGGCTCCGCCCAATTTATTCACCGTCGTTCGTGGTGGCAAAAAGGTGGATGCCGTTTCGGTATTATCCAAACAAGGTTTCCTCTTCGTCTTCGACCGGGTCACGGGTCAGCCCCTGTTTCCGATTGAGGAACGCCCCATGCCCGCTTCCAGCGTTCCGGGGGAAAAAGCATGGCCCACCCAGCCGATTCCCCTCAAACCCGCGCCTTTTACCCGGCAATCGTTTCCGGAAAGCGATATTAACGATTTCGTAACCGACCGTGACACGGTGCTGGCCCAGCTCCGGCGCTGGCAATCGGGGAAGGAGTTTATTCCCCTTCCCCTGAGCCCCAATCGGACCGTGTTTTTCCCCGGCACAGACGGTGGCGCGCAGTGGGGCGGGGCCGCGGTGGACGAAGCAGGCATTATGTACGTTCCTTCAAAGCAAATTCCGGTCACCATGGCGCTGGTTCCGACCCCCGCTGGTTCGTTGTCAGATAGGGTCGTTGATCGCACCGGTAGCCAACTCTACCAAACCCACTGCGGGGCCTGCCACGGCCAGAACCGCGAAGGTAGTCACGACGGTACCTATCCGGCCCTGATGGGCATTTCCCAAAAACGCAACGAGACGTCGGTGGCCCAGGTTCTGGCCAAAGGCCAGGGCATGATGCCTGCCTTCACCCACCTGAAGCAAGCCGAGCGCAAGGCCATCGTGGATTTTTTGTTCGGCAAAACAACGTCCGTCGCCAGCAACGCGGCCCTGAACACCGCGCCCTACCACCACACCGGGTTTACCCGCTGGTATGACCGGGCCGGGTACCCCGTGAGCCGCCCACCCTGGGGCACGCTGACGGCGATCGACCTGAATACGGGCGAACACCGCTGGCAAGTCCCGCTGGGCGAGTACCCCGAACTAGTGGCGAAGGGCCTGCCCCCGACGGGCACCGACAACTATGGGGCTCCAGCCGTCACGGCGGGCGGGTTGCTATTCATTGCTTCCTCCCGCGACGAACTGATTCGGGCTTTCGACCGGAAGACGGGCCGAGAACTCTGGCGGGCCAAACTGCCTGCCGCCGGGTATGCCTCGCCGAGTACCTACGCCGTGAATGGCAAGCAATACGTGGTGATTGCCTGCGGGGGCGGCAAACTCAAAACCAAGTCGGGGGATCGGTACGTGGCGTTTGCGTTGCCGTAATCAGCTACTTTGTCGGCCAGCGGTTGTTTACCGTTTGCTGCGTAACAGGCATCGGTCAGGTAATTTTGGGCAGGGCGGACTGTGCCGTGCTACTTTCAACTTATCCTGTCCTGTACCCAACCGATTTGACCGCAGCGCGGCCCGTCGATTCCCAGCGGGCAGCCGGCGCTGTGACAATAGGGTCGCCCGTGTGGCTATCCTATCCTCGCTACCCAAATTTGGTGATGCAAACGAACGGCCTTGTTCTGAAACCATTCGGACGGTTTCGTGAACGGATTTTACAATCCCGGACAGTAATATAAGTAGCTAGCTTTCAAGTAAATAAAATTAAAATCGACAAATTATATAACCGTTTATCTGGACGATTTTTGAGTAGGAGCGGAGTATCGTTTGGCTAGATACGTTTTTAATAACTGTCAACTATAACCCGTAGCATACGGTTCCCGGTGATGGCAGTTAATTGGTCAAAATAAGCGTTAACTTTTTGACCATCACCGGCTTTTTTGGCCGATAGCCCAGCGCCATACACCCCATTCAACCGGTTGGGATGCCTTTGCAAATCCAATTCATAGGCGGCTAAGGCTTCGCTAGGCTTGCCGACTTCTAATAGCATGTCGCCCAGCAGTTCTCTGGCGGGTAGAACCTCGCCCGGCGTGACCGGATGTTTTTGCGTTTTGTCTTCCATATCGGCGGCCTGCTGCATTAGCGCCAGCGCTTGCTGAGTATGCCCTTCTTTCCAATGCAACCAGGCGTCCACAGTGCGAACCTGGATGGCCACCTGATTGGCTTTATAAGCGTCCTTTTGCTCGAGTAAGCGCTGGTGAAGCGTACCTAATTGAGCTAGTTCATGACGGGCGGTCCGTAACTGGCCAATATGGACAGACCCTAAGGCGCGAGTAAAATGGATAATGGAAGCCTGCCAGGGAAATTTTTCCCAGGGAAAATCGGCGGGCGTTACCTGAAGATGGGCGGCTTCGAACCACTGTTTATTTTCCAATACGTAACGGGCTGGAATGGCCGCAAACGCATAGGCTACTTTAAAATTGGTGGGATGAACCTCCGTCATTGTTTTCACATAATCCCACTGTTTTTTGGCCGACTCATTATTTCCCTTTTGCAGATAGGCATAGACCAGATAATCCAGGCCATGAAGTTCCTCATCCCAATGGCCTTGGATGGATGCCGCTTTGGCATAGCATTGGGCGGCTGACACCGAAGCTAGGTTTGATTCAATACAGTCATCCCAGAGCCCTAACCGGGTAAAAATGTGCGAAGGCATATGCAGCGCATGGGCCGATGAGGGAGCAATGGAGGCATATTTTCTGGCAGCAGGCAGGCCCAGTTGAGCCAGTTCAGGATAATCATAGGTATGGATCAGATAGTGAACAATACCCGGATGATTGGGCTGACCTGGATAGAGAGCCTGTAAAATTTCACCCGCTTTTTTTTGTTTACGGAACGAGAGATCATCAGCACCAGCCGCATCTAAGGCCAAGGCATAAAAAATAGCCGCCTCTTTATCGTTAGGATACGTTTTGTACACGTTTTCCATCCCCTTTTCAAACCGCTGGCAACGAGTGAGGTGATCGACTGTTTGCCAATCCTGATAAAAAGCGTTAATAGCCGCTAGATAATCCGCTTCTCGTTTCGAGGTTTCCAATGTCTTGGCGACCTGGATTACTTTAGTCCCCTTTTTGAGTTCCTCCTCGGTAGGTGGCGTCCAAAGTGGATGAAAGTTGGCCATGGCGATGCCCCAGTAGCCCATCACACAGTGCGGATCCTGATCAATCACGTTGGCAAACGCTTTCTCGGCCTCCTCATATTCAAATGAATGGAGCAGCTTGATCGCCAGATCAAAATCGGGTTTAGCTTTTGCGTTACAGGTGGTTTTAAATTCGGCATCGCCCAACTGGATGGTCGGTGAACCACATAGAATGAGTTGCCCCGTTTTAAGGTTCAACTCATTAATTTGTTCGGTGGTGGGCGTATTGGTTTTGGGCTTACAGCTAAGAAGCAAGGCCATAAAAAGGGGAAGGAATGCGCTCTTATGCATGGTAAATAGCCTTAATAAAGGTTCTACAAACGCCTGGTATTTCCCCTAAGGGAGCTACCGACCTACGGTCAGTCTACGTTTAAATCGTTGTCGGGCAACTGCTCCGGTTAAATAACTTACCCGTTGAACGCTTCCAAGTTAATTAGATTAATGAGCTATGGCCCTCTCTTCTGAGCAAGTGGTAAAAACGTTTCAAGGGGGAGGCCACTAAAAGCCATCTGCTGGTCAGCATGTGTTTAGTGGTGCACTCACGCAATGGCTTCGTTCATGGCCAACTCAACATGATTTTATGACCACTAAAGACTTATTCTCATCAACCCCTCAATTAAGTGGTTTCGACACCGTCGTGTCTGGATGACTAATCGTAGGCTTGCGCTTCTTGCCCCCTTTCCGCCCCCCATTCTTGGGTCGACTCGAAGCGGGTAAGCTATGTTTGGCCAAGATACGGGCCTGCTCAGCCTGTCCCACCTCACTCTGACGGGGCTGGTGAAGTTGAAGGCGCGCCTGACGGGCCATCGCCCCTGCATCAATGATGGGAGCGGGGTAGTCAACCCCAACCTCAAACCCGTCCATCAGCTGTTCCAACACCGGCATCGTCCAGGGCTGGTGCAGGTAGGCCAGCGGACAGTTGGCCAGTTCGGGTACCCATTGCTGAATGAATACGCCCTGAGGGTCATGATCCTGGGACTGCTTGACGGGGTTGTAGATACGGATCGTGTTGGTACCCGTCATGCCCGACTGCATCTGGATCTGGGCGTAGTGGATACCCGGTTCGAAATCCGTGTACAGCCGGGCCAGATGCCAACCCCCTTCCTGCCAATGCTGAAACAGGTGATGCGTTAGAAACGAAGTCAGCATGGCCCGCATGCGGAAGTTAATATAGCCCGTGGCGGCCAGGCAGCGCATACAGGCGTCGATGAGTGGATAGCCCGTGCGCCCGTCCCGCCAGGCTGCGTAGTGGTCAGGGTTGACATTTTTGGGAACAGCGTCAAAAGCCCGGTTCACGTTCTCGAACTCCATGCGGTCTTCGCTCTCAAACTTCTGGATGAAATGGCAGTGCCAGCGCAAACGCGAGGCAAAGGCGGTTAGTTGCCGGCCCACCTCTACCAGCTGGGGATTTTTGGCCGCTTGCCGTTGAGCCTGGTAAACCTGACGAATACTCAGA
Organism: Spirosoma flavum; assembly: GCF_042686045.1. Taxonomy (NCBI): domain Bacteria; kingdom Pseudomonadati; phylum Bacteroidota; class Cytophagia; order Cytophagales; family Cytophagaceae; genus Spirosoma; species Spirosoma flavum. The sequence continues at coordinate 1,296 of NZ_JBHUOM010000040.1, read as the reverse complement.
CAGCCCCAGGCTAGATAGGGCGATAGCCGACTGCAGCCCCGTCGGCTTTCCAGGGGTTTGGAAATGGACTGGGCGTAGAGCGTGATGCGCTGGTTGAGAAAGCTGGCCAGGTACCGGTGCCCTTTGTGTTCCCCACCGGGCTGAAACAACGAGTTCGGTGTCAGCCAGGCCGGGGGCAGCTGGGGACCACGCTGGGTCTCGTACCAGGTCAGGGGCATATCAGCCGGGTACCAGCGGGTTAGGTCAGGATGGGTCTGGGGGGCCAGCATGGTCTGCTGCCAGTCGGCGGCCCAGGTATCGCGGTCAGGCAAGGCTCGAATCACGCCATTATTTTGAAACTCATGCCAGCAAATGCCCTGCTGGCGGCAGAAGTGGGCGACGGCTTTGTCGCGCTGGTAGGTTAGGGCAATCCCGGTTTCCTGGTGGGAGTAGAGGGCATCGATGGTAAACTGGGTCTGCAAGGCGGTGAGTACCTCGACTACCTCCCGGTGAAACACCCACAGGGCGGGTGGCCCCGTGGGGAGTGGGCTATCATCCTGCTCGACCTCCTCGAAGACAAACGGCAGCCACTCGTGTACCAGGGGGAGGGGCTCGGGCTGGGGGGCGGGGGGTGAAGGCAAGGTGGCCAGCTGTTGCTGGAGATCCGTTAGGCATTCGTGCACAAACCGCCAGTGGCGCAGCTCGTAGTTGGGATCCGCGATGAGCGACGGCTCGAAACAGTACAGCAGCAGTAGGGGCCGTTTGGGTCCCCGCTGTCCTTTGGCAATGGCGGCTTGCAACGGGGCGTGGTCACGCAGGCGCAAATCGCGCTTGAACCATAGCAGGTCGATGTAAGGCTTGTTAAGCATGGGATCAGCCTAGAGACCAGGTTTTATCGACGAGTAGGCCTTTGCCTTAAGCCGAAAAATGATCTCCTGGCTAGTAGTAACCGGCTGTGTGGTGGCAGAGTTATCGAGTTTGGTCCTGATCTTATACTACGAATTGGCATTGACGGATATTGAAGACTAATTGTCTCATCAAATCCTGGTTTCATGAAGCTTTTGTTCACCTGCCTACAGTCACCGCCGGTGAATAATGTATCAATACAAGTAATTGTAAGCTATTCCTCAGATTTCCTAAATAGTATTTAACCGTTAATTAAGCTAGAATAAAGTTACGCTCTTCTTTTTCAATATGTTGCACTTTCCATAGTTCGCGTTCAGAAAACGCAACATTTTCGTGAACGCTTTTAAGACTGACCCGTCCTGAAAAGTGTTGACCGTTTATTGGTTATCCATCTTTTTGTTGACCACTAAT
>NZ_JBHUOM010000039.1:0-4578 GCF_042686045.1 Spirosoma flavum | reverse complement strand
AGAACATCCAAGCTGCGGTCACCAACCCAACCAGTCCTAGCAGGCTCATTAACAGGCCGGGCAATGATCGAATCGGGACCTGAAGTTGACCCGTCTGTTTTTGCGGGGTTAAAAATAGGCGAGGTTCACCAACGGTCGTGATGGTTTTATCGCTGGCTGGTGCCCAAGCCACCGGAACCGATACATAGTTGGGTTGTTCCTGCCCCAGTGGCACTGGAGCGGTTTGTGCGTTTAGAAGCTTGAGGCAACTCTTGGCGGCGAATAGAACCAGAACCGCTAACATCAGGTAATAGAATAAGGCCACCAACCGCTTAACAGTTGGGAATACCCAATGTGGTGATTTATTTTCCATGTGTATCGAGATTACATTGATGATACAAAGGAAGAGACATTTATTGATATTCAATAAATATTTTCTGATTATTGATTAATATTTATCGATTTGACACAAGGTCGTATTTGTCAGAATAAGATCAACACGACTTTCGCTAAGGTATTTAATACGGTAAATTATTTCTTTAGCGAATGTTCTGCTGGCTAACAACCACTAACAGTAGTTAACAAAATAGGCTTCGTCTCAAGTAGGGCGATTTGTGAGATAGAGCAAAGACCAACCGCCTATTTTCAGGATGAATCCCTTGTACTTCCTGGCAAAGCCGAAAAGGGATGTTTAATTTCTTTACCTTACTATTGGAAAACAGCCCTCATTCACTTTATACCGGCCCTATGAAAGCAGGCTTACTACTAATACTGTTAGGAAACGCCTTTGTGGGTTCCCTTAATGGACAAAATACGGCTGACGAAACGAAAATCAAGCAGGTTATTCAGGGGTTTTTTCAAGCATTCTCTGATGAGGATCTACCCAGGTTGAGAAGTTACTGCCAAGCCGACTTTACTTTACTAGAGAATGGGGAAATTTGGTCATTAGATACGTTGGAAGCCAGACTAAAACCTAATTTTGGCAAGGGTATGCGTCGTATCAATACGATCAATTTTAGCAGAATCCAAGTAAAGCGGGCAACTGCATGGGTGGCTTATAGCAATCAAGCGGATATAGCGATGAAGGGAAGAACGGTAACCATTCACTGGCTAGAAAGTGCGGTCTTGGAAAAAAGCAATGGGGGGTGGAAGCTACGTATGCTTCATTCAACTAAACTACCCCCTAAAAAGCTAGAGGGGCAGCCTTGATTGACTGACCAATCCCAGGCATTGGCGGATTCGGCACTAAGTCAGGAGTCGGTTAGGTTTGCCGTTTCACCCTATAAGCAGGATAGTACGCAATACGAACGCTCCCTTAGAAAAGCAGACACATCAGAACTTCTTCGTCTCAAGCAGGAGCATTTTACGAGACGTTTGTTTTTATCCGTCGCCTACGGAACACCAGAAGCTAAAAATCAGATCATCCAGTCAACCACACAAAGTGCGTGTGAGCCAGTATTTGGGGGGAGGTCACGAGCGAACCATGTTTGGATTGTCAGCTGCCCGTTCCTGGGGCCGATTAGGAGGGCGCCCAAAAATACTTAACGCGGATAAACAACAAATGGCGGTGCAGCTTTACGAAGCTAAAAGATATCAGTTAAAAAAATAAGTGAGATGCTTTAAATTAGCAAACCCACACCTTACGCATATAGTAGGGCAAGCGTAAAATAGTAGTATATGATCAACATTTAGTTGATGTGGTAGCCTAATATCTTATAATTACGCCTGCCAATTTTCAATGCAATCACCTATTCTCTTTACTCTGGCAGACCATATCTTATAATTTATGTAAGCCTGAATGGCGATGAGCAAGACCAAGCCAGAAAGCATCCAGTCTTTCTCCGTATCAAGCTCTACGGAAGAAACAAAGAAAACTAATAGACAAATCAATGAGACCGTCCGTGTCAGCAAAGAAACTATAGCATATCCTTTAAGCTTTTTGTGATATTTAGTCATAGACTGCAAAATAGCTTCTCCTGATACAATGTTTTTTGCAGCCAGGTAGCCCGTCAAGCTATGGATGATGACCATGAGAAAAGATCCGACAAGTAATAAATTGGCGTATAACGGTTTTTTGTCCCCATCAAACATCGTATAGTAAACAGCCAGAAATAGGATGTATGACACCATTTCTATGGCAAGCCGCAGTCTGATAGCCTTTAACTGGTTATTACCTTTTTTTATCATTGGCTGCTCTTTCATACCGGTATTTTCTGGCATAAGATTTTTCCAATCGTTTTTCAGCTCATCGATATTCATTTTGATGGATTTAATGTTTTTTTTAACTTAGATCTAATTCTTCCCATCTTTACAGCAATATGATTTTCGCTCAACCCCGTAATTTCTGCCATCTCGCGATAGTCGAAGTCTTCGAAATACAATGCGAGTAAAGCCCTGTCTGCTTCATTCAGCTTTTTTAGTATCATAAACAGTTGCTCCTCTTTTTCCCGATTTTCACAATCAATGTTGCTGTCTTCCTTGTCCGGTAATCGCTCGGTAAATGATAATATTATACTCTTCTTTCGATAGCAGGCCATTGCGGTGTTAAGGGCAATTCTGTATATCCCAGTACTTTGCTTGGACTTTCCCTCGAATTTTGAGAAAGACTGCCACAACTGTAAAACGATCTCTTGAAAAAGATCCTCGCGATCCTCAGGGCTATCCCGGTAAAGTCGTGACACCTTATGAATGGTGGCCTTATGCATGGTGATCATCTCCAAAAACTGTTTTTCCATGCTACCTGTTTTTAACAAAACGGATTGATTGTCCCCTTAGGTTGGCTTTGAGACCTTTAATAGTGTTATCTGAATCTTTTTCAAATTCAATCTGCACTGGTACCTTTTTGCCAAAAAACACAGAGCTATCCGAGGGATACAATTCGAAAAATGGGTTTTGTCCCATTTTCGCATAGAGCTGCTCTCCTTTAAAAAAAATCGCTAATAGATGGCCATTATCTGCAGTATATGTTCCTTGGAATTTGTCAAGCTGCGATGCCTCCATTACTATATGGGTACGTACAACGGGCATATCAAACCTGTCTCCGAAAACGATGCTTTCAATATTGGACTGCATTTCCCCGACAGGCAAAGTGGAAACATTACTTAGGATAACTACAGAAATCTTTGCATTTGGATAGTATCCCGAAAAAGCAGAACATCCATAAGTCCCCCCACCGGTAAAATTGAAATTCCTTTCTGGGTTTGAAGTTCTCCTAAGAAACCAGCCATAACCATAGGATTCGCTGCGTCCGTTAATCGGTTGTGAGTTTTGAATGGTAAACAGTTGGTCAGTGACCATTTTGTTGAAATGACTACTACCATTTAAGGCATTGTTCCACTTTGATAGATCACTCGCAGTTGAATACATGTTGCCCGACCCTTTCATTAAAGCATAGTCCCGATGTGGTGCCGCGATCAGTCGATCTGCTAATTGATGATATGGGGAAACCATTCCATTAATAATGTCTGTTGAATTGCCTACTCCTGTGTGATCCATACGTAATGGAACTGTAATTTTCTCCCTCAGAATAGCATCATAATTTTTATGGTAAACTATTTCCAGAATACTTGCCAGAATAAAGTATCCAGGACTCGAATATTGCGTCTTTGTCCCGGGAACAGATAATAGTTTCAGTTTGAATATCTCGTCTGTGGCCTGCCGGTCTGAGAGTGGAAGAAACGAAATTTTCTCCCAGTAATCTGCTATCCCTTCATTGTGTGGAAGGCCGGAGGTGTGGGTAAGTAATTGCCTGATAGTTATGTTACTCCAATCTGATTGGCCAAGTTGGGGGTAATATTTACTGAGTTGATCGCCAAGCGCTAACTTGTGCTCTTCGGCAGCCAACACTACCAGCATCGCAGTAAATTGTTTAGTAATTGATGCTATTCGAAAAACAGGATCTAAAGAAAACTGTACGTCGAGCTCCAATGACGCTTTTCCTACGGACCGTCGATAGATTATACTATCATTCCCGGCAATCATGACTGTACCGTTAAAGCCAATTGATTGCTGCTGTACGCCCAAATAACGGTCAATCAAGTCAGTCTGTTCTTTTTGAATCTGGGCTATGGATCTTGTCAGAAAGCCCGGTACACAAATAAAAACGAGTATAAAAATTTGTAGTCTGTTCATCCTTTTCCTGTTAATACGCACCATTAGTAGCGATTTATTGAAAAAGATGACAAGTCATTAAGAAATATTTAATTACTGAATGCCAATATTTGTGGGGTGGGCCAACCATTTACCATAGCCTGAATGGGCCTATTTGGTAGTGACCAACTTTATCCGTATCAATTCATCCAGTACCGGTTACCGGTTGGTTTGGGGCCTGTTGTCGAACACATGCCCGAGGTACGGCCTGATATTGGGTAGTTCTGCGAAAAGGGAGATAATTCGTCGTTTGCTTAAAGCAGCGCAAACAGCTATCACGCGAAAAGAGGGTAATAAGAGACAGGTGAAAATTATAGAAAATAACCCAAGAGAACGACCTAACATAATCGTCACTCGTTCAAAATTAGTCGAACGATAATAAGTGATAAGAGGGCTAAGTCAAGAGATAAGAAATTGATTATGGATTTTCTTAAATGGATGCATCATTAA
>NZ_JBHUOM010000038.1:0-5468 GCF_042686045.1 Spirosoma flavum | reverse complement strand
TTTGTAAGTTGCCATTTGCACCAAAGAACAAATCTTTACAAGCCTACTCACTGATCAATAAAGCCTAAAAATCCCAGCAGTTAAAAATGAGAACGACGATAATGGTCTATACTATGCTTTCTATGATTCTATTGAAAGAAGATGTTTTCTGGTCCTGACTATCAGCGAGCTAGTTCGTTTAAAATGATTGATGAGTTACGCTTAAATCAACAGAGTATTCAGCTGATGGGTTAGATAGTTAAACCTTTCAACTGATTAATGTTCAAAAAGACATTGTTACTCAACGATCTACTAAATTATGTCAACCTCACTTCTTTCTTCTGCTCTTTATGGACAGTTTAGTTTGTTTCACCGGATACTGCTCAGTATTGATTGATTGGATACAAGACTACAGAACGGGTGTGTATAAAAGAAATTATGGAGAGACCTTTTTCAAAACAGTTGGCTTGTGCCTGTATACTTTTTAGGCATTCGTTTTCTGAAACTAAAAATTTCCTTTCTATAAACCAAGCAGTTAATACAACCCCTATCCCATCTTCAGAATTACTTCAGAATTCTGATCGATGTTTACCTCATTTTGTCTTTTTCAGCACGCGTCATTTTACTGATTCAGCTAGTTCATTCAGTCAACTAGTTGATAACAGAAAGTGCCTTTATGAGCTGACTGACTAGTGACTAAAAATGATAATTGACAGGAAAGTATCGACTCAACTTATGACTGCTAAACCAGAAATTCCGTTACGAATTCCAGGCTACCGCCACCTCCAAAATGGACTACTCATCAGTCGGCTGGAAGGCAACGGCAATTACACCATTGTGCATTTGCAAGGTGACCACAAACCCTTGTTGGTTAGTCAAACCCTAAAGCGGTTTGAAAGTATACTCCCCCACTTCATCCGCATCAGTAAGTCTATGATGGTCAATCCAACCGTTGTTCAGCAGGTGATTCGGGAAGATGCTAAAGTGGTGTACTTAAAACTAACCAATGGACTTTGCCTGCCAATATCTCGCCGTCGCATTCCAGAAACACTGGATCGCCTAGGTCGTCTCTAGCATAACCCATCTCTGACCACTGGCTTTGCGCCCAAGCTATTTATTCTCTTTATGCCACTCCAACCACGATCCAGATTCGCTTGGCCCTTGGCCTGTTGGGCAGCGTTGCGCTTCATTTTTCTGATTGCCCTACTTAAAATAAAATAGAGCTACTGATAGCAGACGACAAGTAGCACCCCGCAGTTAACTGCCAACGCCCCATCATGATGGCTATAGGACGGGACGTTGGCGGTTAACTACGGGGTGAATAAAAGAGGAAGGTCCGTAAGTCTGTCCTGAACCCTTGAACGTGAGCCAGTGAAAAGTAGGGTAAAAAACTTAACTTTCACTGGCTCACATTCAAGGGTTCAGGACAATTGGAGATGAAATGTTAACTAAACATTAATCTTTTCTATAATATGTTACTATATTTAGAGTATATTTTACTCTATCCATAACGATTCCCTGTACATGTTCGGTCACGTGCCAAGGCTACTGTTGGTTCTATTCTGGTTTGTTCTTTGCCAATCCGCCCAGGCCCAAACCGGTAACGTATCCTTTAAGCACATAACCACCGACGAAGGCTTATCGCAAAGTAATGTAACCGCTATCCTCCAGGACCAGCAGGGGTTTATGTGGTTTGGCACCCAGGATGGCCTCAATAAATACGATGGGTATTCTTTTACCCTCTACCAGAACGATCCCCTTCAGCCGTCTAGCCTAAGCGATAATTATGTCGTGGCTCTCTATGAAGACCAAAAAGGATACGTGTGGGTCGGAACCGCCGACGGAGGACTATGCCGGTTTGATAAGCAAACGGGACGATTCACCCGCTTTACACGGTCCGAAACCGATGACAAAAGCCTTAGTAGCAATTACGTTCTGGCCATCACCGAAGATCGTCAGGGTACTCTGTGGATCGCTACTGAAAGCGGCCTCAATCAGTTTAATCCGACCAGCGGCAGGTTCATCCGCTACAAACACCAAATCGGTGACCCAACAAGCCTAAGCAATGATTTGGTTCAGGATGTTCTGGTGGACCATCAGGGGCAAATTTGGGTAGCCACCCTTGGTGGGGGGCTAAACCGGTTGGATCCCCGAACGGGTAAGTTTCATCCGTTTACACATCGACCCGAGGATAAAACGTCCCTAAGCCACAATAACGTAAAAAAGCTCTTTGAAGATTCGCAGGGGCGGCTTTGGGCAGCTACCCAAGGCGGGGGCTTGAACCTGTTAAATCAGGATCAAACCTCGTTTACCCATTTTCGACACGATTCAGCGGTGACCAGTTCGCTCCTCGATGATGATGTCAATACCATAGTGGAAGACAGGCAGGGAAATTTGTGGATTGGTACTGAAAACGAAGGCATCAGCGTCCTAAATAAAAGCCGGACTGCTTTCACGCAGTACCCCTATCAGGAGAATGATCCCGAGGGGCTCAATAATGGCTCTATTTATGCCCTTTGCCCCGATCGGAGCGGGAACATGTGGATTGGAACCTACAGCGGAGGTATTAACCTTTTTGATCATCAGTCGGCCAATTTTACGCGCTATCAAAAAGATATCAACCAGATTAACAGCCTCACCAATCCCAATGTGATGGCCGTTCTGGAAGACCCGCAAGGCAACGTATGGATCGGAACCGATGGGGGTGGGGTGAATGTGCTGATCAAATCGACCCATCGCTATGTCCACTATCCCCATAATCCCGTCGATCCAACGAGTGTGGGTAGTAACTTTATCATGAGTCTCTACCAGGATAGCGATGGGGATATTTGGATTGGCTGTTACAAAGGGGGACTGAGCCTATGGCGAAAAGAATCCGGTGACTTTCTCAACTTTACCCAACGGGGTGACGCCAAAGGATTCAATCATGAAACGGTTACGGCCATTGTCGAAGGAAAGAAAGGGACGATTTGGATAGGCTCTATGGGGGGTGGGATTAGTTGTTACACCAAAAAAACCGGCACGTTTGTCCATTACCGGGCTGATGCAACGCATCCTGGTCACCTGACCCAAGGGTATATCAGTGCGTTGTGCTATGATCACCAGCAAAACTTGTGGATTGGTACCGAAGGAGACGGGCTGAATGTGCTCAATACCCGCAGCGGTACGTTCCGCTCGTATCGGCACAACCGGGCCGTGCCCGGTAGTTTGAACCACAATTTAGTAAACAGCCTCTACGAAGATGCCCACCACCAGGTTTGGGTCGGCACCTGCGGTGGACTAAACCGGTTTGAGCCCCAGACGCAATCGTTTGTCTCGTATACCGAAAAGCAAGGGTTAGCTAATAAGGTAATTCAGGGGATGGTTAGCGATGAGGGCGGAAACCTTTGGCTCAGTACCAATAAAGGCCTATCGGTCTTCCATCCTACAACGAACACATTCCGCAATTTTGGGGCTGAGGATGGGCTACAGAAAGGGTCATTCAACCGGATGTCAGTTTTCAAAGGACAGGGGGGTGCCTTATTTTTCGGGGGTAGTACCGGGATGACGAGCTTTTATCCGAATCGGTTGCGCGATAATTCCTTTATTCCCCCCGTCGTCATTACGCAGCTTCGCATTTTCAATCAACCGGTCTGGCTTCGATCCAATCAAATTACCCTCGCCTATGACCAATCCACGCTCAGCTTTGAGTTTGCGGCGTTAAATTATTCAACTCCTCAGAAGAACCAGTACCGCTATACACTGGAGGGATTTGATCGGGACTGGAGTTTGACAAGCCCCACCCGGGTGGCGACTTACACCAACCTGGAACCGGGCACCTATACGTTTCGTGTAAAAGGATCTAATAATGATGGTGTCTGGAATGAACAGGGAACGGCTTTCCGAATCATCATCCAACCACCCTTCTGGCAACTCTGGTGGTTTAAAGGATTGCTTGGCTTGCTGGCGGCCGGTAGTCTTTACGGGGTGTATCGCCTGCGGGTTAAACGCATTCAGGCCCAGCAGGTCACTTTACAAAACCTGGTGCGGGTGCGCACCCGGGAAGTACTCCAACAGAAGCTGGAATTGCAGGACCAGGCGCTTCATATGCAGTTACTGCAGGCTAAAGTCGAGCAGCAGGCGGCTCAGCAGCAGCTTCAGGCCAGTGAGCAGCGGTTTCGGGAGATTGCCGACAATGTCGATGAGGTCTTCTGGATTCATTCCGCTGACCCCTTTGAGTTAATGTATATCAATCCAGCCGGCCAGCGGGTATGGAACACAACATTTGAGCAGTTACAAGGCGAGCCCTTCTTCCTTCTGGAGACCGCCGTGCCCGAAGACCGACCCACTGTTCGCTTGTTTATGGAGCAATACCGGGCCGGCCTGGAAGGGGAAGTCTACTACCGGCTACAGCCGAAAGACGAGCCCATACGCTGGCTGATGATTCGCAGCTTCATCAGCCGCGATGAAGCGGGGACGGTGCTGCGTCACATTGGCTTCGCCAGTGACGTGACCAGCCAGAAAGAAAAAGAGTTCGTCCTCCAGCATTCCCTGCACCGGGAGCAGGAACTCAATCAACTCAAGTCCCAGTTCGTCTCCACCGCTTCCCACGAGTTCCGAACCCCCCTGATGACCATCCAATCGAGTGTCGATTTGATCGGGCGGTATCTGGACTTCCCCCCGGACCGCGCCAGACCATCCATCCAAAAACATCTGGGTGTGATTGAAGCACAAATTGATCAGTTTAGTGAGTTACTGACTGATGTGTTGACCATAGGTCAGATCGAAGCCGGAAAACTTACCTATGCGCCCCGCTCCGAGGATGTCATGGCTCTTTGTGAGAACCTGATCGCCACGCATTTTAGTCTCCGCGCTGATCAGCGGAGCGTTCAACTGGTGAGTGAGGGGACACCCCGACGGGTCGATCTGGACGCCAAACGGATGGGGCATGTGCTGATCAACCTGTTGTCGAACGCCTTTAAGTTTTCCGTGCAGGGGTCCCCCATCCTGCGCGTTGTTTTTACCCCCACCTGTCTGCAGCTGCAGGTGATCGATCAGGGCATTGGCATCCCGGCGACTGATGTGGCTAATTTATTTCAGGCTTTTTTTCGGGCCAGCAACACGGTTGGCATCCAGGGTACGGGCTTGGGGCTGGTGATTGCCCGGCAGTTTGTGGAGCTCCATGCCGGTACGCTGGAGCTGCAAAGCGAGCCGCATCAAGGAACGGTCTTTTCCATTACCCTCCCCCTAAACTCACCCGATCAGGTGCTGGCGGAGGAAGTCAACATCCCTCTAGGAATTTAATCGTTGCCCATCACTTCCCCCCCTTACCGTTAAAATAATGGCTACTCAACTCTTACTCATTGAAGATGATGCCCAGATTCGCCACAATGTAACCGAATTATTAAGCCTGAGTGGTTTTCAGGTAGCGACTGCCGACAGTGGCCGCGAAGGCATAACGCAGGCGCTGTTGGTGCCCCCGGATTTGATTTTGTGTGACATCATGATGC
>NZ_JBHUOM010000037.1:0-2028 GCF_042686045.1 Spirosoma flavum | reverse complement strand
AGTGAAATACCCCTTCGACGGAACCCACCCGTAAGACTTCGGCGAAGAAGCCGGCATCGACGGCGAAATGAATCCACAACCAGCCCCGGAAATCCCGGTGTTCATGAAGTTTAAACCCACTGGTGGCGAACAAATCCCGAATGGCTAAGTCTCTTGGCGTCGGATCGGTACCGAAGGTGCCGAAATGAACATCGGCAAACAGCGCTCCGGTTAGCACCCCGTTCGCATCGAATCCGCCCCCGGCCTGGGGGAAACCCCAGACCAGTTGTTCCGCCGGTAGCGCCGAAGCCTGTTCTTGAGGATCTTGCCAGAAATTATTAAAAATCAACACCGTGGTGTTGCTAATCAGGGGGGCCAGGAAGGCCGCCACTTCCCCGAACTGGTAATGCTGGACGCTGACAACAATCAGGTCATAGGTATGGCCAACGGGAATACTTTCCCGCAGTTGCACAGGCCAGCGTTCATTCACTAAAACGCCTTTGGTTTTGGTGCGGGCATCTAGTAAATGTAGGGGCAGGGTGGATCCTAACGTTGCCGCCCGCCCCGGCCTAACGTAAAACTCGACGGTGTGTCCGGCTTTCTCAAAAGCCCAGCCGTATTGAGCCGCAATTACTCCTCGGCCAACCATTAAAATTTTCATGTTGCTTTCTTAATTAAAGTTGATTGTCGCACGACTGATCGCTGGTAGACGGGTCGCCTGCCAGACCTTATTTTACTTTCGTCCATACTTCCGTACGGCCGAAGAGGGCAAGCCCTACATAGCCCCGAATGCTCAGGTTTCCCGGATCTTTGAGCGTCATTTTGCAGGCATAGGTCTTACCTTCCCGTGGGTTATAGATCGTACCCTCTTTTCAGGTATCGGCCCCCTCATAAACGAAGTTGTTCAGTATGACCAGACCGATCATCTTCCGCTGCCGAAGCGTTGGTTCGAGATTCTTTTCATCGGTCGTGGCCTGGCCCACCCCCAGATAATTTTACCGACGTAGGTGGTCCCCTGCTGGTAGATGGCGATCCAGCTATCTTTTTTGGCAGACAGCCACTCGCCTACGATAGCGGTAGCGGGTTGTTGTCCATAGGCGGTAGCCAGTAGGAACAGCACGATCAGGCCAGTCATCAGGCCCCGGGTGTATAAGTGTTCGTTGGGTGATTCATCGTCTTTGTGCGTGCAGTTGATACGACAAAGCTCGCGGGATCGGTTGGCCTTTAGCTGTAACAAATGGTACAAACGTTACAGGCCGGTAATTTTTTTTCGGATTCGGCTCAGTGAAGGTCGTTCGATGCCCAAGTAGGAGGCCAGATGAGATAACGAGACGCGGTTGAATAAATCGGAGGAGTGCTGGATAAAGTCAAGATAGCGCTGTTCCGCCTGATCAAACTGAAAACTTTCCACCCGCGCGTTGAGCATTTTCAGGGTCTCTTCGGCAATCAGCCGCCCATACCTTTCTAGGCCATGGTGGGTTGTATAACACTGTTGTATGTGCTGGTAAGAGAGGGTGAGCAGGGTGGTCGGCTCCAGACACTGAAAGTAACAGCGGCTGGGCTTTTGCGTAAGCAGGGAGGAATAGTCGGTGGCATAGTCATTCTCTTTGGCAAAATAGAAGGTGACTTCCTCTCCCTGGTGATTGAGATAGTAGCCCCTGACCAACCCACTAGCGACGAATCCCAGTAGGTGGTTCTGTTTCCCCGCCTGGATAAAGAACTCTTTAGGCTTTAGGGTGAGTCGTACGAGACCACCGCATAAATAATCCCACTCGTCCTGGGTCAAGTTGGGGTGCAGATGGCTAACGGCTTGCCTAAACCGATCTATATCCGTTGTCATGGGTTTTGCTGGAAAGTGCTTCGGGTTTTATAAGCTCCTGATCTCGTATGCGACTAACTGAAGTTGACAAACATTAAAAAGTAATCGTCTAATAAAAAGCTACTTCCTGAGACAACTCAATCTTTATTTATCTGTTTCAGTAAACGCCCGTGGCTGTTGCACAACTCCGCTTCCCATATCGGTTGTTCATCCTGTATAGGCTAGTGGTC
>NZ_JBHUOM010000036.1:0-19993 GCF_042686045.1 Spirosoma flavum | reverse complement strand
GCAACTCGGCTTTTAAGCGGCCCCAAAAAGACTCGGCATGAGCGTTTTGGTAGGGATTATCTGTTTCCGCCATGCTCTGCCTACAGTGCCATTTATCGAGCCGCTTTCGGAAACGGTGACCGAAATACTGACCACCTCGGTCTGAGTGGACGATCAAACCCGGCTTAGGTTGACGTTGCTTAAGGGCCTGGTCAAAGGCCTGCACAACTAGGCTTTCTTTCATGTGCTTGTCGACCCACCAACCGACGATCCGACGAGAAAATAGCGGGGTGGCCCGTGCCATCCATCCAACTAGCTAAATAAGCCCAATGTCCATCAACCAAAGGCAAATACGTAATATCGCCAACCCACGCCTGATTAGGTGCAGTAGGTTTGCCAAACTCGATTAAACGGTTGGGGCAAGCGATTAAACCATGCCTGGAGTTAGTCGTTTTGGGCACGAAACTACGGGGCTGAATGGCTCGCCAGTCCTGCTCTTGCATCAAACGACGTACCCGATGTCGACCAGCCCTTATACCCTGTTCTTTCAGAGCTTCCAGCACGCGACGGCTGCCATAGCGTCGGGAGTTTTCCCGCACGGGCGGCCCCGCAGAAAATCTTGTCGATTGCTGTGGTCATGGCTAGATCGCTATCTGACGGAGTGAACGTTGTTCCATTACGATATGAGTAATATGCAGTCTTGCTGACATTCAGCACTTTACAGAGTAGTCGTACTGGAAAATTGGTTTCTTCAAACTGAATAAACTGGTAAGTCAGCGTCAGGTTTGTCGGCTGAAAATGGCAACAGCTTTTTTTAGGATCTCGCGCTCCATCTCGCTTTGCCGCAGTTGCTTACGTAGGCTATCGACTTCTTGTTGAAGACTTTGATCAGTTTTCTTTTCCCCGCACCGGCGGCCCGGCTTTGTCATTGGTCTTCCGCCAAGCGTGAATCAGGCTGTCACTAATGCCCATTTTGCGGGCTACAGCCATGATGGGCTCACCATTGGCAACTAGCCGCAGCACATCAGCCCGCGCGGGCGGCCCCGTTAAATTCGGCGGTATACTTTCGTTTGGGGCGTTGGGATTGGTTCATGGTACACGAAGTTAACTAAGTTTCGTGTCCGGGTATTCAGGACCATATCATATTACTCCATGAAGAAAAAATACGACTAATTAGGGCTTACCTAAGCTTATAAGCCACATTTACTCCAGCTGTAAAACTTCGAAGCCTTGAGGATTGAGCGTTGTAATTAGCCGGAAAAACAACTAGATTCATTAAGCCAGGATTGACTTCTAACTCTATATTTATTCTAGGTAAAATAATACCTGTCGCTAACACGGGAGAAAACTCAACTGGTGTGTATCTGGATACCCAGTAATCGAAAGTAGGGTTCGTGCTTTTGCTAATTAAAGCATCTACCCGAACACCGGGCTTCACATACCACCATTGAGTTAACGCAACCTGAACGGATGCGGTAGCAAATAAGGAAATGAACCGATTGGCTACTTCATGGCGGAATAGGGTGTCTCCTGGGGTATTATACTGACTTATGTATCCCTTCGTTCGGACACCTATTTCTACGTCTAACCACGTTGCTTTAGACATACTATTCTTATAGAAAACACTGAATGAATAGTTTGGCTGAAACCCTGAAACGGACGTTCCGTATTGGTTGAACGTGCCGGTTCCTACTTGAACCGGTGGCCTTTGGGGAAACTGGCTAAATTTATACTTGGACACAAATACTCCTGCCTTAACTCCGATTAAAGGTTTTGATTTAGTGGTATATTGAGCTTTCAGCTTGGGAGAAGCAAACACTAAAATGAGTAGTAAAAAGGGGTAGTATTTATAACGTTTTATCCTGGAGCTAATAAATAGAGTGACACTAAGTACCATGGCTGAAGTTGATAGATGAGATAGTGCCAAAACGTGAAAGACGGCTATTTCTGTTGTATAATCTCCATTAGGTCAATTACTAGAGAGTTGGAACATATTAGCTATTGAAGCTTGTCGCTGTGGACGGGATACTGATACGCTTAACTTAACTTCAGGAAGTAACTGGCGATGGCCTATTAATTTTTGGTCTAGACTTGTAGCTAGAACAGAATTCTCTGGTTCATTCCGATAGCCAAAGCTGTAAACTAGTGCATAGTCTCCTTGGTAAGAAGAAGCTTGTTTAGGCAGACGTTTGAAGGTCGCAATAATCTCCTTTTCAAAAGTATAACTAGTTGGCTGAGGATTTAGAACGATAATATCTTGGATCATGCCTTGCTCGTCTAGCTTGAAGCCAACATACACTTTCGCTGTTGCTCCCTTCCGTATCGCATTTTGAGGAAATTGTACGTTTCGCTGCGTATACATCAAAAAGTCTTGATTATCCCGTAAGAGTAGTGAGTCAGTAACAGACTGACAAAATGAGGTCTCAGCTAAGAGAAGGAAGAGGGCTAAGAATGTAAATTTCATTGAGAAAATAGAGGGTTGAACTGTTGATAATCTCTTTTGTGATAGCTCAGAAGCCGATTCAAGAGGTACTTTACTCGCCATAAAGAGGGTCAATTTACAGATATTACTATAATATAATATAAGGCCCCTTTTATTCCCTTTTCAAAAGACAATTGGTACTGTCTTCGCTACTTATATAGGGTGATTGATCTTGGAATAATTTATTAACATAACGTTGGTGGCTGTTGCAAAAGTCGATAGAGACACTGATTATCACCTTGAATCGGTTGTTTTCGATGATAACCGATTCAAAATAGGGTTATCTGTCAGGCTCAAAAACCCAGCCATAGGATTTTGCAACAGCCACTGGCATTACGTAAAGTGATTAGGATTAGCTCTAAACCGCCTGAAAGCTTATTCTTGAAACAAGTTTAAGACTAGGAATATATCAAGTAATCAGAATTAAGTAACGGATGTATAAGCAAGTCAAGCTGGACTTGTGGCAGTAGGGAGTGATTTATCCAGGCCAAACCACATAAAAGTACGCAAGGGCTAATAGTGAAAGGGTCTCAATACGGCATACTTTGTTGGTCAAATCAAAAACGCCAGATGAATTGAGTCTGCACGCCAAAGGCATACGCTTCGTAATCAATAAATTGCTCAAAAGTGGTGTCCGCAGGATTGTAGAGCAAATAACTGTAAGTGGGTTGAAGAAGCCAGGAAAGTTTAGCATTGATCCGGTAGTCTACTCCTGCTCCTAGAACCAGACTAGATTTTACCGGTTGACTGGCGACTGTACTTATATGAAATACGGCGCCCGTTGAAAAATAAGGGGCTAGTCGATGCGTCGAGGAACGGAAATTAAGGAAGGTGGGCAGTTGAACGAAATTCGTTATCAGATTAGCCTTATCCATCATGGGAGTGATAACAGGAGAGGTGTTTTTATTGTAAAGGACACCTAACGAAACATTCCACATTTCGTTAAAGTGATAACGAGCAGTCAAGCCCAGTGCTGAGGCTACCGTATAGGGCTTCGTGGCTGGATCGGCATGAAGCGTTGCTGTTTGATAAGCGTAGTTGCCATAATTGAACCAATAAGTAGGTGCCAACGAGACTCGGCTCTGAGAGAAGGCGTTTACTACAGATAAACCGATTAATCCTAACCAGATCAGTATAGTTTTCATAGGTAAGTTGAAGCTAACAGGTTAATGCGTGTGCCAGTGAGGGCAGAATTGATAGCCCATAGGCATATGAATTAACCTATTTTTGAACTATATATTCCCTAGACATTTCAGTCATTACTTAACCGATAGCAAACAGATGCTGATACCCTAAAGGATGAATTGTCGGTAGTCGCAAAAGGCGTTCCTACTTTAGAAAAATAATAGAAAGCCGGTTGAACTTGCAAGATAAAACGCGCATCAAGATCATATCGACCCGTTAGTTGCAAACAACCACCTACTGAAAACGGTTTGGCTGGTTTTTCAGGCTCTAACCTTACAAAGTGGCCACTCCCGTAGATATCAAAGGATTTGCGGGCGAATGAGCCATTGATCCATTCGGGTACGATTCCGCCACCCGCAAATAGTTGGATGTGCTTGATTGTTTTTAGTCGATATGAAATTGTTAGCGGCAGGGAAATATACTGAGCGGCTACTTCTACCGCCCCTGTTGACGTAGTGCTGTTGGGACCAGACCCAAACTGGTATTGGCTAATGACTTGATAAACTCGTTTGGTGGACAACAGGCGAGCATCAATGAGTAGCCGATTTATTCGATAAGAGCCTTCAACTCCATACATAAATCCGGCCTTGTAGCGAATATAGGTGGGGGTGATCGAAGCCGGGTCATTCAGTGGGGAATCGGCTGATAAAAATTGATCAACACCAATCACCGGTCCAACTGTAAACGAACTATCCTGTGCATTCACGGTTTCAAAGGCGCAACAAAGGCCTACCAATAAAGTAAAAAATCGCATCTCTATTTTCTCTTAAGGTGTCCTTCGATTATATGGCTGACGAATAAGTTAATTAAATCTGTTGTATATGTAGTAATTATGTTAAGTATAACTAAAAGTGAACACTGATATTGACTGTGGTTAGGGGAAACACACGGTAATTTACCGAATGATAATCCGTTTCACCAAGGCCACTTCTCAGAACATGGTCATTCCAAATTGAGTATTGAAAGCTGGATTCTACCGAAACGGAAAACGTAGCATTCAAAAAGCGCTTATAGCCAAAAAAGGCGCTTCCTCCTTTTTCCACCTGGGTCGTTCTCCAAAGCGGGTATTGAAGGCTGTTTCCGGCTAATAAGCCAATACTAGTCGTAGGAAGGGTATAGTCGTAGAAAAATTCAACATCGTGTGCATAAAGGGCTTCTAATCCATAAAAAATATACGCGTGATTATCGTTTAAGAAAGTCCGGTATTCGTACCCCAGTCGGATCTGATACGCCCGACTTTCCTGCACATCATATGAAGTAGTTGCGCTCCCATAAGAATCCGCACCACCCCGTATCCGTATGGCTCCATGCGTGCCAACATTCCGTCGGACGGTTAGGGCATAACGAGGGAGAATATTTTTATTAATGAGCCACAATAAGTCAGTTCCTACTTCCCATTTTGTTTGATTCATTAAACGTACTGCGGTTGACTTTTGAGCAAATGTTGTCCGGTAGGAGAGAGGCAGCGAAAGCAGGAGAAACAGGACGTATTTACTCATAAGCGTAGTTTAGCTTCGGTTGTTGAGAAGACCTCAAATCAATAGAAATAGTTGGATTTTCCTGTTGTATAATCGCAGTGGCTGTTGCAAAAGTCTGAAACACACTAATTCAAGCTGGTATAGAAGTCTGATTCTGCTAAATTTTGTCTAAAAATCTAGGGGTTAAAAGGAGAATCGTAACCTGTTCCGACTTTTGCAACAGCCACCAATCTTATGACCACTCAGAAGCCGTTTTTAGCGGTCCTTTACTCGCCATAAAGAGGGTCAATCTACCACTATTTCCTTAACGAACTACAGGCGTATGTTACTGACTGGTATTGACCGTTATTAAACTAACCTATCCGACTTATACCCCTCTCCTACTCAACAATCATCTAGTAAGCGTCCGAATTACTCTTCCCACTGGGCGGAGTCAGTAGGCCATTGTTCGAGTAATAAATCGGCTAAGTCGGCACCAGCGGCTCGTTCGTCGCCCGTGGCATTATCTTCCAGATAGGTCGATACGGTGATCTGAAACCCATCAGCCAACAACTCACCCGCCACCCGGTTCCAGCGATCAAACGCCCGGCCATCTTTCGATAGATCAGGAAATAATTCAATTCGTCGGCCTCGCAACGGGGCTAACCGGTCCGCATTCAGATACGACAATGCGCCCACGGCCATCCAAATAAATCCGGGAAAGTAGGGCGTACTGATAATGGCCGTTTTTGGCGCTTCTACAATAGCAACCGGCTGATGGGCATCGGCGGTTAATAGTTGGGGTAACCCGAATAGGCAAGGGGATTTTTGCACCTCATTGCGCTCATCCAGGTAGGCCGTCAGCTAGGCTGGGTAGGGTTGGTTCAACTCATCACACCGTCGGGCATACGAGGAATGGACCCAGGTGGTTCGACTGCGTTTTTCGCCCGCTTTGATCACGTATTTGACGGTATGAAACGTATCGTCAAACAGTTTGATCTGACCGCCCCGTATGCGTTGCCGTTCATCGATATACCAGAACACACAGGCCCCCGGCCAGCGTCCGGATGTGCCAATGTTGAACCGCTTTAACAGGTCGTCAGCCAGGGTGTTCCCAAAATGACGACTTAGCAAGCGGGCAAATTGGTTGCGTTCATACTGGCCCAGCGACCCGGTAAACACCTCCTCGGGAATGGTGCACAGCTCACCCATCTGAGGGGTCGGTGTAAACGGTACGGGCTCAACGGGACGGTTCGATGTCGATGCTTGGTCAAACAGGAAGTCGGCCACCCGTTCGGCCTGCTCGAGCCTGGCTCCTTCCACCTGCATTAGATGGGCAATGATGTCCTGTTTTATCATGCCCTGATGCTTTTGGCGGGCCGCCATGGTAAACCAGGCTTTGGAGATTGGGCCAATACTATTCTGGGCCTTAACCTGCTCAGCATAAGATAAACCGGACGGGCCTTTGTGGTACGGATTGAGGTGATAGCCACAGTTGCTTTCCCGATCGCAGCGGCCGTAGCTGTCGGGCAGGGGTTCGCCTGTTTGCGTGTCGACATAGCGACTCAAGGTTTTGCGGTGTTTGGGACCGCAACTGGGACAATCGGATTTGACTGCTTTTTTGGGCAGCTGATAGCGAAACGTGTTGGCCGGCATGGAGGTAAATTTACCGATTAGTTTCCAACTAAATTTCCGGTGGCCTTTTTCGTTATTTAGACCAGGAGTCGCCGGTATTTGTTTCTTTGATGTATAAGCCACCGCTTATCATAGCCAATGGTTAAACTTAATCCCTCTGGCTAGGCCGTTTTGCGAATGTATAGCGTAGTAATGCCCTGTCGGATTTGGGCGGGATAGGTGGCCAGCTCGCGGTCAATGAATTTATTGTCCTGGGGCACAGGCCGAGTGATGTAGTAGGGATCAATAAAGATGATATTTAACCGCTCATGCACCTGATGCTTTATACGTTCGGTATGTTTTAGCAAGTGTTCATTATCGCTGTCTAACTGGGTCAGGGTGGCATCAGCAAAAATAACGAAAGGTACAGTACCAATAGCGGTAGCAATGATGATAATTCGAGAAACAGTACTGGTAGTCCTGGGGTGTTTTTCGGATCGAGCGCAGTACCTATAGTCCTATAATAGCTTGACGTAACCAGTTTATTTTGGATAATTATTTGGATTCATTGCTAGGTATCATACCCCCAATTAAAGAACCTATAGATTTGACTGCACCAGCAGCGCGAACGTTTGACGTTGACTGTATAAAATTCAGTTGTGGACCTATCGGCAAAGTGTTTGCTGCTTTGGTTGCCTTGGGAGCCCTCAACTTGTCTAAGCTTAATGATTTTGCTAAATATCTATTTCGATTTTTTACCTCAGGACGAAGGCCATTGACAAACTCCGAATGGACCCTAAATAAGGTTTCCAACAGTTGCATATCTGTAACTACTGCATCCTTTTGCCATGGTTTCAACTGGTAATGGGCCATGACTTCATACCCTTTTATCACTAGTTCATTGGGTGACATAGTACTGAGCCTAAGCGCATCTTCTTTGACACCTTCTGATGCTAGTAGATGCTCGGTTTTAATTTCGAATTCGAGTTCAACTACCCGTTTGCCAATTTTTAACGAAGGTTTCCATTCAAGAAGAATATTCGCTTTTTGCTTCAATTCACGCTGCGTTACTTCAAGTACGTACTTCTGGAAGTCATTGTAACGATACGTATCAGGGCAATTAAGAATATATCGTAATTCATCAACGGAAAAGGTGAATCGGGTCTTTTTAATGTGCTGGTGCATTGACATAATCTCGAACATGCGCATGGCATAAATAGACGAAAGCGACCAGATAACATCTAAATCATATTTAGTATACCGTTGACCCAATGCAGCAAAGTGGGGCACAACATCGGCTAAGACTTTAATTTCTATATATCGCCTGTTATTTATTAGTTGTGATTTAACAAAAGGGAATGGGGTAACAAATACAAATTCACCTTGTTGTTCATCTTTATAGGAGATACGCTTTTTCGATAAGCCTTCGGCTGCCGCAGTAATTTGCGAATGATGGTCCTTAGTAAGCTCACTATAAGGAAGGCTAAACACCATATTCACGCCTGGCTGAAGCTTTCCTTGAACAGCCAAATTACCCAGTTGATTAACAACTAGAATGACAATCTTTTTCTCTAATTCGGTATATTCCTGCCGGGAAAGTGTAAAGACATTCGACTGATAATTAGTTGAATGACGATTAAAAAGCGATAGTTGATTGTCAGCCTCTTTCTGCATAGCTCAGCGCGATTATACAAAGATTTAGAAAGGTCTTCATAAAAACAAGTATGAATAAAGAGTATTTGTTTTTAGTACCGCCTAAAACTTGTTTTTCTCCCAAAACTTATGCCTTTAACTTGTAATTTGCCGTAGATGTAACCTTCTTTCGAGGGGATAAATGGGAGAAACTAGAGGATAAAAGCGAAATTTTGCGATAATTCAACCTAAAACAGACCATATCATCGCTTTCGTTATCAACCCCTCCATGACCTTGTAATTGAACCGCCTAAAACTTGTTTTTCTAGAAAACCCCTCCTGAAACTTGTAATAACCCCTCCTGAAACTTGTTTTCCTTTATAACTCCGCTTAAAACTTGTAATATGTCCACCTAAAACTTGTAATAATACCGCCTAAAACTTGTATTTTGATAACCCTTCTCCCTCTTGAAACTTGTAATAGTACCGCCTAAAGCTTGTTTTTATGCTTGTAACTTATTAAATGTTAGTAAGTTACAAGCATGCTAAATCAATCAAAAACATATATTGATAAAATCAAAAAAATCAAAAGCTAATATTGACTATATAAAAGGGTAAAAAAAGAATTTATTTATAACTATTTCCCTTATAGGTAAATAGTTATACTACTTTTGCTAAAAAATTCTATTATGGCTAAAGCCAAGCAATCCGATCTGGCTCCACTGCCCGCAATCCGCTTAGTATTAAAGCATTATAAAACGGAGCTGCAACCTGTTGTTCACCAGGTTAGCGCTATGCCCACTGAATCCGATCTGGAGTATTACTTCGTGCCGGCTGAACATATGGAACTGTTTCGACCGTACCACCGGCCCGGTAAGCCGTATAAAAACTTCAAGCTTGTCAACTTCGAGCGTCCGGCCATATCGCTCACCTTTTACAACAAGCACAAATACCAGATCAGTCGGGGTATTAGGATAGAATCAGCCCTGGCCATTTTGAAAGAACAAAGGGATAATTTATACACAAAATCCTATTTGGATCAGTTGACGCCTGGCCAGCAACAGAAACTACAGGATATTGACAATCTGTTACGAGCCGTTCGACAAACGCCCGAAAAATTTGAGTTCTGTAGTTCCAACTACGAACATTATTATCGCTACTGGTATTGTTCGTTCCGATTCTTTGAAGATGCCGAACTAACTAAAACCGGCACGGCCAATGATCATCTCCTAAAGCATGTGCAGGCCACTGATGGGCAGTCCACCATTGAGCGACTCAACATTATCTTTATAGATCCCAAATTTATCACGCGGCCAGTATCATACGATAATAAGCTCATCGACCGTGAGCTGGAAACCTATACGGAAAAGGTAAGCTATGGGAAGTCATCGCTTTACATCCGTTCAATCGAATAAGCCCATAGTGGCTTAAAGCCACTTTTTGAGCCTTCAGTGCCAATTATCTTTGCCGTTCTATGACAAAGGTGAGTCCTATATCAGTGGCATTTGGAAGGGCGGTTAAACAAGCACGGCTGAAAAAAGGATGGACGCAAGATGATCTGGCTTATGAGAGTGGATTAGATCGCTCTTACATCTCCCAGATCGAGGGAGGACTAAGAAACCCGAGCTTGCCGGTAGTTTGGGATTTAGCAGTTAAATTGGATACCTCTTTCCTGACATTAATGGCCGCAGCTGTACAGTTAATGCCAGAAGCCTCAAGTGAATCGAATAAACCTAGCGAGTAAGTCAGGCTCTAATTAGTTGGTCTACGTTACTTAATGTTTATGCGCCCTATAGGGCATAACCAAACAAAGAGGGCAAATTTCCGACCGCCACGGCGGACCGTTTACCATAATTATAGCCGTCCCAGGAATAGAGCCTTTCTTGAGATTAAGTAAGTTAACCGTTGTAAAATCTGTTTGGGTTTGCTTAAGGGGTTAACTCATAATTGTCCTTTCTTAGTTTACCTCACCATTATTCGTTTCTCAATGACTTTACCGGATTCATCAGGGCGGCTTTGACACTCTGAAAGCTTACGGTTACTAGCGCGATGCCCATGGCCAGCAAACCCGCCAGCCCGAAGACCCACCACTCGATGTCGATCTTGTAGGCAAAGTTCTGTAACCACTGGTTCATGGTGTACCAGGCGACAGGTGATGCGATCAGAAGGGCAATGAAAACCAGCTTCAAAAAATCTGTGGAGAGCAACCCCACGATGCTCGCTACGGACGCACCCAATACTTTACGAACGCCGATTTCTTTCGTACGTTGCTCAGCGGTGAAGGTTGCCAGGCCAAACAGACCTAAGCAGGAAATGATAATCGCCAACACGCCAAAGTGGTTAATGAGGGTGTTCACTAGCGTTTCGCTCCGGTACATCGCTTCGTAGTCCTCATTAACGAAATGGTAGGAAAAGGGGTAACCCGGATTAAGTCGTTTCACCGTTTGTTCTGTCAGCCGAAGGGCCTCTTCAAGCCGACCAAGGTGGGTTCGGATTAAGAAATGATTCGTCCATTTGGGGTATAAACTCAGGATCAACGGCCGGATCGGCTCGTGCAGGGAGTTCAGGTGGAAGTCCTGCATGACGCCAACAATGCGCCCCTTACCAATTTGGAAACTTATTTCGGTATCCACCGGATTTTTTAATTTCATTAGCTTGACCGCCGACTCATTGACCAGGTAATAGGCTCCGCTGTCAGCGGACGTCAGGTCACGGCCCGCCAGGAGGCGAATCTTCAGCGTTTTGGTGAAGTCGTACCCTACTTTCATGGTATATATCACCTCTTTCAATGCCGGGTCTTTACCGGGCCAGATCATGTCATTGGTCATGCCACTACTCCCAATCTGGACTGGTACTTCGCCACTCGTCGTTATGGCCTCAATGGCCCCGGAGCGTTGCAGCTCCTGCCGAAACGTTTCCATTTTTGATAAGAGGTTGCCTTCGATCGGCACCCGAATCAGGTTCTCGCGGTCCAACCCTAAATGCTTCGTGCGTACGTACTGCATTTGGCGACCGATAACGATCATGCCAACGATGAGAAACAGGGCAAGTGAAAACTGAAAGACCACCAGCAGTTTCCGGAACCGGCTTCCCCCGGCTACCATTGACCCAGATCCTTTGAGCACCAAGATGGGTTGCATGGCCGACAGAAATAGAGCTGGATAACTACCGGATACCAGACTAGTAATACCCATTAGCAGGAGCAGGATGCTCCAGAACGCCGGCGCAGCCAGGTCAATAACTAATTGCTTACCAACGAGCTCATTGATGGTTGGCAATAGTAGATAAACCAAGCCAAGCGCCAGCAGGGCCGAGATCCCACTGATCAGAGCCGCTTCGCCCAGAAACTGGCTCGCCAGCGACGACCGACGAGCACCTACTACTTTTCGAATGCCAACCTCCTTAGTGCGCAAGACTGACCGGGCGGTGGCTAAGTTCATGTAATTAACGCAGGCGACCAGTAAGATAAGCAAAGCGACCAAACCAAAGGTGCGTACGTAACCGATGCGGCCACCTACCGGCTTCCCATTGGCATAGTCTCCATACAGATACACATCACCGATTGATTGCAGAATCGGCTCATCGGTAGCGTCGGCTTGGTAGTGCTTTAGTAACCCTTTCATGCTGGCTTCGGCCTGCGCCTGGCTGGTATTGGTCCGCAGTTTGACATAGGTCTGAAAGGAGTTGTTACCCCAAACTTTCATCCAGTCTTCTTCGGCCACCCCAAAGTTGACGACCCAATCAAACTGAATGGTTGAACTTTTGGGTACATTTTCAATGACGGCCCCAACCCGGTAGTATTTGTCATTGTTGAGTCGAAGCGTACGGCCTACCGCGTCAGTCGTGCCGAAATAAGCCTCGGCTAGCAAGCGGGTGATGACAATCGTATTAGGCGACTGAATAGCCTGGCTGGGACTGCCGTTCAGAATGGGGTACTGAAAAATGGCGAAGAAGTCGGCCGTGGCATAAATTCCTTTTGCCTTGGCTGATTTGGGGCCGACCTGGATGAGGTAATCGCTGGCCCAGGACAAAAACTTAGTGGCTTTTTCTACTTGAGGAACATCCTTTTTGAGGGCTTCAGCGAGTGGGCCTGGGGTGTACTCATTAGTATAAGTGCCGTTGGTCTGCCGTACGAAATAAACCCGGTTTCCATCGGGGAAGCCCCGGTTGACGCGTAGTTCGTCGTTAACCCAGAGCCAGATCACTAAACTACAGGACATACCTAACGCCAGGCCAACGACGTTGATGGTGCTCAGTAAGCGGTTTCTTAACAGGCTTCGCCAGGCAATTTTGAGATAGTTGCGAATCATATCCGGGTGTAAACTAGAGAGTTGAAAGTAGTAATCAGATTGTTGTCTTATTGACCAAGTGAACGGGCGTATCAGCCGCAGCACGGCTAGTGCATATCGCCAGCGAGCTCCCCTAATGCCAATGGTTTTTATCCAGAAGGCGTACATTTCGAGCAAATCGCCTTGTAGCTCATCCTCTAATCCAGGCGGGCTAAATCGGCTCAGTAGCCAAGTAGCCCAGCTTGGCGGTTTTGTATGGCCTTCCTTACGGCTGGTTAAACGCCCCATAGCTGTAGGACTGGGATTGGAATCTGCTCCCAAAGTTGGGCCCTAACTTGTCGACACTCAACCAGGGCTCGCTGACCCGCTCCGGTAACGGTGAAGAGCCGTTTTTGTCGGCCTCCCCGCTCGCTGGTGGCTCCGCCCATCTGAGAAGTGACGAAGCCTTTCTCTTCCAACCGCTGTAACGTAGTGTGGACCGTAGGAAAGCTGATGCTCCGGCCCATTTGCTGGTCAATCGTTTGGGTGATCGCCGCACAGTAGGCCCCTTCTTGCAGAGCCGCGACGGTCAGTAAAACTATTTCCTCTAATTCCCCCAAAAAAGTTCGTTTCATCGCGAAAAGCGCCGGTTGGCTAATGCTGTAGTGATTAGTATAGCATTAGCCGTACAAATACCTGACCAAACTTTAGAAAGTGGCTAGTTAAGTCCAATAGGGGATAATGAGTATTTAGCCGGTGAGGTTTTGTCCAGAAACGGACAAACTCTGGTGCAGAAACGGACAAAGTCCAATGTTTACCCAAACGCCCCAATTAAGAAGCATATACATGAACGCTCCTTCGTCTCATTTAGGAGCGTTTTTGTGAGTCGGTCTAGGATGACCCTTTTGACCGACTCTTCACGTTAACAACTCAAAAATCTGATCGCTGAATAGACATACCCATTGTTATTGGGATACTTGCAATAACTTAGCCCACAAGAGTGCAACATCGTTTTATCTAAGCCAAACCCGTTTACGACCGATGACTGAAATCCAGATGTTAATCAATCAAACCGCCAATGCGTATCAATGGACGAATAAGCTGGTTGATCCAGTACCGCTTGACAAGTGGAGTATCATTCCCCCCATCGTAGAATCAAGTATTGATTGGCAGCTTGGGCATTTGATTATCAGTCAGTACTTCCATTCGATTATGGTCATTCAGGGGCACCAGATGGATATACTCCAGCAGCTTCCAATCCGAGACTATAGTGAGTGGTTCACCGTATCAGGCCCTTCCTTGTCAGTAGGTAAAGTAGATTCAGTTAAATTGATAGCTGACTTGCATTTCATGCAACAAAAGTCGTTGGCTATCCTAGCGACTCTGGAAACTTCAGAACTAGACAATCCGCTAGAACCCACCCCTACTCCTCATCCAATCGCTACCACAAAACGAGAGGCCGTTGATTGGAATATCAAGCACACCATGTACCACTGTGGTCAGATTGGGCTTATTAAGCGGGTGGTGGATGAGCGCCATGATTTCGGCCTACGCTTAGCGAGATGACCGAATCGTAGGCCTTGCCATTTAAGAAACAGGCACACAATAATTGCTTCGTCTCAATTGGGAGCGTTTTCTGGGACAATTTTTTTTTACAACTGTTAATGCCAGTTAGTAGCATATGGGTATGCCTCAACTGGACGAATGTTTCAACGACGAAGGGTATTTTCCCAAATACAAAGATCCAGTTCCATGAACCCGGCTTCTTTTCGTAAGAGACGAAGCCGGGTTCATGGAACTGCTCGATTCGTGTTATACAGAATAAAGGCAAATGACTGCTCCAGCGGCCTGGCGCAACGGTAAAGGTACCCCAAGGAAGGTGCCCGTGGTAGCACTAAGGCTCTCTTACTGAAAAACCTGCTTCGAAACGAGCAGGTTTTTCAGTGGTATCCAAGAAGTTGATTGAATACTTTCCCAAAAAAGATGAAGTCACCAGTCTAAAATGAATGGTGCTGTCTATTTGGTAGCGTAAGTAAGATAACCGCCATCGGCTACCAGTTCGGTGCCTGTAATAAAGCTGGCATCCTCACTGGCTAAAAACAGCACCGTTTTAGCAATCTCCTCCGGCCGACCCATCCGTTGCAGGGCTGTAATCGATGAGAAAGCTTCTTTGGGCATGCCTAAGGTGGCTTTGTCAAAACCAGGGGTTTCTACCGGACCGGGGCTAAGCAGGTTCACCCGTATCTTTCGATCAGCCAGTTCGTTGGCCGCTATCTGGGCTATTTTGTTAACCGCACCCTTCGTGGCCGAGTAAATACTGGCGCCCGAATTGGCAGCGGTAGCCACCGTTGACGAGGTGAAAATAACGGATGCGCCTTCTTGCAGGTGCGGAATCATCTTCTGCAAGGTGAAGTAATACCCTTTTACATTGGTATTGAATTGGGCATCAAAATCAGTTTCTGTGGCCGATGCAATGGGGGCAAATACGGCAATACCGGCGTTCAAAAAAAGAACATCGATCTTAGTCCCACTCTGATCAACATCCTGTTCCAGCACCGCAATTCCTTCTAGACTAGACGTATCCGAAACAAGGGTTTGTAGGTTAGGGCTATCAATGAGTGAGGCTGCTGTTTGCAAATTTTCCGCACTTCGGCTGGTGATCCACACCTTCGCTCCTGCGTCGATAAATGCTTTAGCCGTGGCAAAGCCAATGCCAGTACTTCCGCCGGTGATGACTACATTTTTGTTTGTGAAATTCATGTTTACATTGATTTTTCGAGGGGCAAATGTAGACTGGTAGAGTTGCATTTAGTAACTTTGTAACTAAAAGTAACAGTAACTTTTGGGTAACCAGGTAACTTATGACAGACAACCCTTGTCGACCTAGTACGACGAAGAAAAAGCAGATTATGGCCGTTCACGATGCGATGGATGTGCTGAACGGGAAATGGAAAATTTCAATTATTTCGTCTATCTGCTATCATAATCAGCGCCGGTTTTCTGACATTCTGACGGATATAGATGGCATCTCAAACAAGATGTTGAGCCAGGAGTTGAAGGCCTTAGAAATGAACAAACTGGTGAAGCGCATAGTGTTGGATACGCAACCGGTAAGCGTTCTGTATCAACTTACTGAGTATGGAAAAACACTGCAGGTCATCATTGACAACCTGGCAGATTGGGGCACTGAACACCGTAGAGTGATTACGGGGAAGTAGTCGGTAGTGGCCATTTAGCCTAGTCACTGTTACCAATCTGAGTGGGCACAGCCTTTGCTAACAGTTGGGGCTGAACATCGGTTTAGCTTATCGCTTCTAAAAAGGCCTTATTTAAGGAGCAGGTACATGTAACTACCTTCGTCTCAAATGGGAGCTTTATATGAGACGAAGCCAATTAAGTACTTTCGGGTAGGAAACAGTAATTGGTGAGAATTCTCACCAATTACTGCATGATTAAATTAAAAATAGACTTGTTTAAAGACTGAATGTAAACAGGTCTTGCCTTTGATCTGGCAACTACCCAGCATCATGCTGGATTGCGCGACGATTTTAGGATTGAGTGACAAAGCGGTTGTGAGCAATTGTTGATGCCTGAAAATTCGTCTATGAGCAAACTATGAACTTCTTTTTAAGCCATTCATTGCGGATTATACAAGACGAGCATGTCAACTTTTCGCTGTTCCTTTACTAACGACAAACCCATTTCGGAGAGAATAGCAAGGAGGCTTTTAGGATCTTCAGGTTGAAAGGAAAACTTAATATCTAACTTTTCTGAATTTCGTGTTTCATCAATGACCAACGATTTACCTACTCCGTACGTCTCTAAATAGTCCGCGAAATCAGCCATCGTTAGGGCATGTTGATCAATCTCGCCATGACGCGAGTAGTAGGTGCGCTGGCCGGATTTATTTCGGGGGATTCGATTGAATTTCGCCTGATCCGTTATTCGTAAAAGGTTTACCTCTTTTAACAGAGGATCTACTTTGATTTGCATATCAAATCGGCTGGATAGCTCTCTTCGCAAAGCAGGTAGTAACTGATCCTGATTGGGTACAATCAGATCAAGACAATAGACCGGAGCTGCATTGGTGCTGCCGGTTTTATCTATAGTTCGTTTATAAGGGAAGTTACCGTAGGCAATCATATACAGCGTTGTCAACGGCAGGTTCAGACACGTCAGGCGACGGTTTTTGAAGACAGAATCATTGAGATGAGTTGTATGAAGGCCCGGTGACCCTTTGATCTCAGCTTGCATGACAAACCGATTTCGTACGGTATCCGCTGCATCGAAGTATGTTTTTAGTATTTCCTCGTAGGTTAGGGAATTGTCTATTTTTTGGGGAAGATGGGTACGCTGTTGATTCAGTAGACTATCGATCACACCATTCGTAATCGACTTCGGCATCGTTTGAGCGATCAGGTTTCCATCAGGGCCAATTAAAACCGTATGAGGGATAAGCTGGTGAGGGAAAATACCCGCAATTGATTGGCTCGAATCTACTGCGAACCATAGATTGGAAGGACGAGAGGTTAGGTACTGCTTGGTGCGTTTAGGTGTTTCGTTGGTTACAGTGATGATCTGTACGGTCTGGGGGTATTTTTGCTGCAACTGCTTTAGATGGGGCATCGCTTCTAAGCATGAACCGCACCAGGTGGCCCAGAACTCGATCAGGACAATCTTACCCTTTAATTGCTCCAAAGTAGTTGCATTTACGGGTGCGTTCAATACCGTATTGAACGCTATATTGGGTACTGGCTGCCCATTTTGGGGCTGAGCAAAACCCCAGTGAGCGGTAAGCAACAGGAATACAATCAGCTTTTTCATGTGTTTTATGTTTGCATACAAAAGTCTCACAAAAAGCTGCTCTCAATGGTTAATCGCTGTTAAGCTCTCTTAATTAGTGTTAACGCCCTGCCGATTAAGCCGAAGGCGGTGTAATTTTAGTCCGATGAAAAAGCACATTCATTGGATACTGGTGCTCATGTCGTTGTGCGTTATTGGCATAATCGGACTACAACTGTTCTGGAATTATCAGAATTACCGAAGCACAGCCTACACCTTTGAGCGGGATATAAACGAGTCGCTGAACACGGCGGTTGAATTGGAAATGGACCAACGTCACCAGCAACTGGTCGATCAAGTCAAAGGCTGGCTGGCGGATACATCATTTATTCGTATTACCTGCGACACCAAGAATCGCGATAGCAATACAGTCTTTCACATTAACGACCGGTATCCAAAATTTCCGGGGAGTAAGGGGCCATCGTTTGGCATAACAGACTTCAAAGCCAAACTAAAGCATATAACGCCCGAAGCCAAGCAGATACTCATCGACCACTTTGGCGATAGGATAGTCAAAAGTGATTTAAAAAAAGGGACAGTCTATTACTATACTCCTCGTTTAGGTGACCGCTTAACCAAAGCTTTTGACAAAAGTCGTGTGCGGTTGCACAGCCTGGATAGCATTTACCGAAAGATCCTCCTGTCGAAGGCTATCAGGACTTCCTTTAGCCTGAATACACGGGATACCTCCGGTCGTGTTTTCCTGACCCAACCGGTCAATGCTGATTTCCGCAGGCCTTATCAAAAAGAACTGGTACGGGCTACTTTTGAAAGCCCTGACAGCTACTTCCTTAAGACGATGAAGTGGGTCATTTTGTCCACCTTTGGTCTGATCGCCGTTTGTCTGATTTGCTTCGGCTATACGGCCAGGACATTGCTATCGCAGCATAAACTGGCCGGGTTGAAAGATGATTTCATCAACAACATGACCCATGAACTGAACACCCCGCTTTCCTCCATTAAGATCACAGCCGAGGCTTTGAAGACGTTTGATTATGAGCCGGGTAGACAGCAAGAATATCTGGATATTATCGGTTATCAGACGGAGAAATTGACGAACCTGACGGCCCGGATTTTAGACGCCAATCGGTTAGTGGCAGGTTCTACCCAAAACTGGCAACCCGTTGAGCTACGTGGGTTGATCGATAAAGCGATCGGGGATATGGCAATCCGGTTTGCCGATCAACAGGCTACAATTACCTGTGAAGCGCCCCAGGAAGCCTTACTGGTATTCGGCGAAGCCATTAGTTTGTTAACGGTATTCACCAACATAATCGACAATGCGCTGAAGTACGCATCCCCTAA
This sequence comes from Spirosoma flavum, assembly GCF_042686045.1. Lineage (NCBI taxonomy): Bacteria > Pseudomonadati > Bacteroidota > Cytophagia > Cytophagales > Cytophagaceae > Spirosoma > Spirosoma flavum. Next base: position 1,230 of record NZ_JBHUOM010000036.1, on the reverse strand, counting down.
TCTTCGGCTCACCATTAGCCTGATGGCCACAAACCGCTGGGTGGAGATCAGGTTTGCCGATAACGGGGTGGGCATACCCACTGAATATCGAACCAGAGTATTTGACCCTTTCTTCCGGGTACCCCAGGGGAATGTGCATGATGTGAAAGGCCATGGACTAGGGCTGAGTTACGTCAATAAGGTGCTCCGACAACACCGGGGTTCAGTCACCGTTGGTGCTAATGAGCCAACAGGTAGCCAGTTTACCATTAAGCTGCCTTTGCTATGATGGAGTCAACCCACATTCTACTGGTTGAAGATGAACCCTTTCTGGCCAAGGTCATCAAGGACAGTTTAGAGCAACGCAGCTACCAGGTTACCCAGGTTGGCGATGGCCGAAATGCGTTTCGTCTGTTTGGGCAAGAGACCTTTTCGTTGTGTATTGTTGATGTCATGTTACCTCAGATCGACGGGTTTACGCTGGTAAAGCAGATACGGTCGTTGAACAGTCAGGTTCCTGTACTTTTCCTAACCGCCCGTGTAGCAGATAAAGATGTCATTGAAGGATATAGTAGCGGGGGTAATGATTACCTGAAAAAACCATTCAGCCTTGACGAACTGTTTTTGCGGGTTAATGAGTTGCTGCGGAGGAATATTAACCCCGTTCCGGCGGTTGAAACGACACTGGCTATTGGTCAATATCAGTTCGTTCCTCACACACAAACGCTGCTGTTTCCAAACCAGAAAGACATTCGATTGTCTCACCGGGAAACTCAACTCCTGCAATTGCTGTACGGCCACAGAAATCAGGTCTTGGCTCGAAAACAGGTTCTGTTAATGCTGTGGGGAGACGATAATATCTACAACGCTCGTACGATGGACGTCTTTATTACCAAGTTGCGTAAGCACCTGAAGGCGGATTGTTCTATCGAAATTGTCAACCTGAGAGGAGTAGGCTATAAGTTGATTTGCTGATTGAACCAAGATGGTCAGCATTATTCTCGATTGCGCTACTAACTTAGGCCTTGATGAAAGGTTTATTATCAACTTGATTTTTATTTTAATGCGAAAAGGTCTTTTTACTAAAACGACCTTTTCGCCGGATGGACAATCCGTCGTCTAGAGTTATAGACATGAAATCAGCTATTGGCTATAGGTGCAGGCAGCGTCTTGCCGCATCACAAAAAGAGCGTGGCTGTTGCACAACTCCGCTTCCCATATCGGTTGTTCATCCTGTATAGGCTAGTGGTC
>NZ_JBHUOM010000035.1:0-52555 GCF_042686045.1 Spirosoma flavum | reverse complement strand
TAGTCTAACAAGCCTGTCCATAAATTGACTGTTTATGGTCAATATTTTTCAGGACAAGTCATAGCTGATTACTGCAAGTTCAGTTAATGATGATCATTGACCTTTTCGTGAACGATTACAAATGAACTAATATATACGAATCAACCAACATGAGTTACATCTTAAGGCCGCTTGGTAATCTGGATATTGGCACAACAAACGGCCTAATGGACTTGCTCTATTTTACTGGCCACGACTCTGATTAATCTTAACGTATTGTCCAGTAAAATAGAGCAAGTCCAACCGAGCAGCGAAAGCAGAATGTGTAGTGATTTCTTGGCTAAGCACCCGATTAGCCGGGTAAAATTGCAGACGTCTTTCATCAGTCCGTAGTGAGGTTATAGACCAGCAACAGGAGCAGCACTTCGAGCAGGAACACAAGGATTTTACTCCAGTGATAGGGCAGCAAATTAAGTCCAATAAGGGCAAGGAGCAGTAGAACAGCCACGCCTTTAACAACTGTTCCCATACCCTGCATTTCATGGCCTAATCCACTACCTATTTGGAAAAGCATGTAAAGCACAATCGCTCCATATGAGATGATTAACAGCCAATTGACATAGGTAAGTAGTTTCCAAAAAGTCATGTTTTCGGGGGTGGAAGGGTTGAGTAACTCATTTTATGAATTAAAGACACCATCCCTAAAGGGATGCTTCGCTAAAATCAGGATATGCTGCTCCTGTTTCTTTTCCTGCCAACCGATGTTGAGGCACCCTAACAGGTCTTCTTGTTTACGGAACAGGATGCGTCTGAAATCCTGGGTGTGGTTTCTGTTTTTCAATTCAAAAGCGCAGGCCATGGAAAAGGTTATGGTGTCAAAAATCCAGTATAAAAGCTCATCGGGTATAGTGGTCGTTTGTCTTTCCAACTCCCTACCCCGCTCAACCACCACGAAATGAAATGTTTGGGAGTGGTCAATCTCAATATGCGGAAGTGCACCATCCATTGAATAGCCATACGTTGGGTATAGCGTTTGGGTGGCATCGATCTGAGCACCCAGAGCTTCCACCTGTTTCTGTATGTCCGAGAGCGTCACTGTCCTAATTTCTAGTGATTTGTCTGACTGATTGCCCGGAAGCATTTCCACTCCCGCTCATTTCCAGCCGGAAGGGTTGCCGGAGAGCATAAGCAGCATGAACAGGCCGTAGAGTATGGCGGGCACCGCCAGCAGAGCCATCAGGAGAGTGGCAGCAGTCGTGTATTGATGCATAAACAGCCAATAGCCCCCCAGTAACAGAGCGGCCAGACCAAGTAGCAGGACCAGCCAGACTAAACTGTTGTCCGAATCTACGGTGCCATCGCCTAAGCCGACAAAAAAGACGAAAACAAATACCAAGGCAAGCAGCGCGTCGATACCCCACAAAATCCAGAATAAATACATGATTAGACGGTATTTGAAGTTTATAAATTGGCGGTCAGCTTCTTATTCTTCACTGAGGTTTAAAATCTCATTAATCAGCCTGCGGTCAGCCTGCTTAACCAGCCACACTGTTGCTGCTGGCCAGCATGGCCGTTCTGGGAGCATCGGTCAAAAAACGTGCTTGCCAGATAGGCGCTTTTTTACCGGCACTAGTGGTCACCACCACGCGCTTGCCCTGGTCGTTGAGGTTGACATACGAAGTCGTGTGGGAGCCAATCAGTTTGCCATTGTTATTGTTGGTAAACAGGTTCAGGCGGTAGTCCCGCTCAAGCCCATAGCTGATGGCCATTGGACCACGAACCACCTGATTTTTAGCGGTTAACGAACAGCCCAATAAAGCAAACATACTGGTTAAGCGTGCCATTATAGGAAAAGAATACATACGGATTAACTCATTTATAGTAATTTTTGTCAGCCCCGTCAGAATTGATACGTATTCAATTGAAGATAGGGATAGGGTTTAGAAAAGGTATTTTGGGCTCCAGTAAGGTAGCCCTAGTCAGAAGGTTACTGCGTTAAAACTAAGCTGGTATGGGCGCATCAATCAGGGAGAACTGCTAGCAGGTCGCTTTTGGGCAACAACAGGTTCGGTCGAGTTGATGACGAACAGGAGCCGTTTTCTGGCGCTCAGCTAAAAAGGTATAAAAAGGCAAGTTTATCCGGCAAGACTTAGGGTGGCTTTTCCGTTTCATACCTTACCGTAATCGATAGGGCTTAGCCTAGCCTGTACATTAGGATAGTAGCTTTTGTTAGTCACGGATATAGGTTGCCTTTTAAGGAGGGAGGTATCATTCGGATAAATCAACTCTACGAACGGTCCACCTTATTCAGGCACCAACGAACTGCTCGATTCTGTCTTTTATGACCTGCAATGCCTCCCGATACGTTTCGATGCCGTGTCCAACTTGGGTAAAAACAATCACTTCCCGTAAGGACGCTAGCTCACCCTGAGCGTTCGCGATGGATTGGTTATAGGGAAATAATAAATCGTTATCGCCAACCAGCAAGAAAATAGCCGTTTTAATAGCCCCTAACTCGCCTTTCATAGAATAGGGCTTTTGGGTGTTATCGGTATATTGCGTTATCGCATATAACTCATACGTCACTAACAGCTCTTTATAGGCGGGCGACAAGTCGTGAGTAGGTGGGCATAAGACCGCTTTATCCAGAAATTTCAGCACATTCCGTTTGCTGGGCCAGAGAATGGGCAGTAAATTATAATACAGATTTTTGGCTGCCAATGAAAAGGGCTGCAAGCAGCCTGGATTCAGGAGAAAGGTGGCTTTTATCCTTTCGGGGGCAATTTGGCAAAGTTTCAGGCAAATAAGGCCCCCAAAAGAAGCCCCCGCCAGGTAGACTTTTTCTACCTGTAATTGGTCCAAAATTTCCAATGCCCATTGGCCATAGTCAGCGGATCGAATGTCGGGGGTATCCCCATCACTTAAATTGGGAAGTCCATTGGTTTCTATTAGAAAGAGACGGTAGTTTTTTCCAAACAGGTGAAGATTATTGTTAAAATCCCAAAACAAACTGCTGGTTCGCGCACCCGGAAAGATGATAATGGTTTCTGCCTGGGTATCCTGGGTGTTTATGGCCCAAATATGGGTTGTACCTAGGGACGTTTGTAGTTCGATCCGATCATAGCGTTTGTGGTTTAGCTGTTCGAGTTGGGAAACCCATTGCTCAAACCAGGTAACCGCTTTCTGTCGATCCTTAAAATACGAGTGCTTCTTGAGGTGCATACCGAGTGATAACTTGAAAAATAGTGAATGAACCATTCGCATTGCCCGGCCAGGCGTAACATCCAGGTATGGGTGGGCATTGATGAACCCTGTTCACCGGCCTATACGGGGTTAAATTTCCCTTTATTGACCAGATTTGTTCTGTCTTTTTGGCCAAAGCCTTTTAATCCAGACGCGCTTCGAGTAATGGACAGTTAATTAGTAGTCAATTTGTTTCGATGGACGTATAGCTCTAAAACACTCGTTACGTATTGGCGACCAATCCGTATACTGGGCAGTCTAGAACAAGAAGGTTGATCGGGTTGAAGTTGGCGTCAGTGCGGCAAACATAGACGTAATTAAGATCGTTGCCCACCGCGACTGAATAACGGGCGGGGCTCGATGAATACTGGCCGCGAAAACGGGGATACCTACCATCCGTCTCCAGGCCTCAGCCAGTGGGGCCAATGCCTGGAGACGGATGCGACCGCTTATCGTTGACAGCTAGTACAATTTGCGCCTGAGGGCCTGATCCTAATCAGAGGTTTAAATGAACGATTTTAGCGGTAGTTGACCTTAACACAACCCATTCATTGATAGTAACATAACGAGTTCATTAAATAGTATTCACTACCCTTATATTGGACGGAAACGGCCACTTGAGAAGGAGGGTGACTGTACGGATAAAAACAGGTGAGTTGCGTAAAGAAAACGCGACGCTACCTATACCAGAAGCCTGACGAGGGGCTTACGAGCTATTTTTTTCCTGAAGGAAACTGAGAAGTACTGTGCCGATGAAAACACTTGATTAACTATTTCTCTGAGAAGAGAGGTTAAGGACCCGAAAAGTATTTAATTTCTACTGAATCTACATTGGCTAAGTTAGCGGATCAAGACCTTGCCAAAGTCGCTACTATATATAACAGGGGCGACTTTGGCGGTTTAAGAAATCAGATAGTGCTTGCCTTACCGGTCATTTCTGATTATGTTCTAAAAGGTTCCATTTAGGTTGGAATTGTATCTAAGCCAATCGCAACACTCGCCGGCCATTGTTCGTACTGTTTAGTGAAAGTGGTTTTTACGGAGCGCGCCCGACAAGACCTCGCTTGTTCACTTTAAACAAATGACTCCAACAAAATGAAACAGTATCTTATTCTGGCCTTAACAGCCTTTATAGCTATTGGGATCGTCTCCTGCAATCAGAATAGTGTGTCCCCAACCGATTCAACGGTTGCTTCGTTGACCAGCGCACGCATTGCGGGTGTTACCAGCACGACCGGAAACAATGGTACGCTGACCTGCGGCAACAGCGAAACCGTTATTACGGCAGACCAACTCCCCGCTGCGGTCTTAACTTACCTGAGTACGAACTATGCGGGTTACGCTCTGGTACAAGCCGAACAGGGAACCAACCTACAGAATAGTGCTACGTATTACGAAGTGAAGTTTACCTTAAATGGTACAACCAAAGTATTGCATTTTGATATGACGGGCGCGGTGCTGGCTTCGTCAACGGGTGGTGGGAAAGGCCACGGTGGGGGAAACGGTTCGTCCACCGAGGTAGTAATAACGGCGGATAAACTTCCCGCAGCAGCCCTCACCTATCTGACTACAAACTATGCCGGCTATACCTTAGTGCAGGCCGAGCAGGGAACCACCACAGCCGGTGCTGTTTACTACGAGGTTAAGTTTACCCTGAATGGCAAAACGAAAGAGATTCATTTTGATGCGAATGGCGCTTTGATTTAGTTGTAAAAAGAGAGTCCAGAAAAAACCAGACCGACTGGCCTGGTTTTTTTTGCTTTAGCCGGTCAGACTACCGATTGCACGAACGTAGATAGGTAAGAAATGGGCAATTCTTTGTGCCAACTAAACGCATTAAAGCCAATTGATGATGAAAAACAAGCTGCCCTTCTTTGCGCTATCAGGCTCGATTTGCTTATGTATGGCCGTAGTCTTGAATGCCTGCAACCGGCAAACGGATGGGGTTGCCCCCGTTGTTCTGACCACGGTGCCTACCTCCGCCACGAGTGTCAGCACCTCTTCTGACGTTACCAGTCTTGCTCAGATAGCCCTGGGTAAAGCCTTATTTTGGGACCCTATCCTGTCGGGAGGCAAAGACGTAGCCTGTGCTACCTGCCATCATCCCAACAATGCCTATACCGACGGACTGGACCTCTCATTGGGAGAAAACGCCGTGGGCTATGGGAGTGCCCGCCGATTTATACTGCCCAATGATGTATCGTTTACCAAACGAAACTCGCCAACTATTCTGAATACTGCCTATAATGGAATGGATGCCAACGGCGGGTTTAATCCGACAACGGCCCCCATGTTCTGGGATTCCCGCATGGCCAGCCTTGAGCTTCAGGTAACTGGCCCAATGACTACGTTTGAAGAAATGCGGGGCCATGCCTACACGGAAGGCATGGCATTGGATAGTCTGGTAGCCCGTCTGAAGGCCATTGTCGACTACCAGCCCTTATTTCAACAGGCGTTTGGTACGCAACAGCCCATTACACCCACCAACATCGGCAAAGCGATAGCGGCCTTTGAGCGAACGCTGGTTGCCCTAAACTCGCCTTACGACCGCTACCAGAAGGGTGATAAAACCGCCATGACGGCAGCCCAGATACAGGGCATGCAAACCTTCGCCAATGAAGGCTGTGCCGTTTGTCATTCGGGGCCTATGTTTTCCGATTACCAGGCCCATGTGCTGTCGGCGCCGGATAATGCGAAGTTAGCGGCTTCGGATGCGGGGGTCAACGGGACGTATGCCTTCCGAACACCCACCCTGCGCAACGTTGGTTTAACCGGCCCGTATATGCACAACGGTACTTTCCAGAGTCTGGCTCAGGTAGTTAACTTCTATGACCAGATTGGTGATGGGAATTCGCAGAATCCGCACGTGGGCAGGCAACAGTTAGACGCGAACGTACGGCGCATCAACCTGCGCAACAATGAACAGGCGCAGATTGTCGCCTTTCGCAACGCCCTAACTGATACGGGCTTCGACAGGAGCATTCCGGCCAGTGTGCCCAGCACTCTAAATCCTGGGGGAGGCATTCGTTGATTGGAATAGCCATCTAACGGACATTGTATACCTGACTGGCGTTGTTCTAAGGGCATAAATCGCTACTAAAAGTAGTACTATGCTATTTAAAAGCAGTACTATATAGTGTTTGGTAAGCAGCCGCTAAAAGATGTTCTGAATGTATCCATCTGGGTTGGGTTTGTATCTGCGATTCAGGCAACAAAAACAGACATTAGCTTATTAAATAGGTAGAGTTAATAGGTTGTTCTGAGATGCATTCTTCTTCTTGAGTTTATCTGCGTTAGAAGATGACCCGCATGCTGTCATTAGCCCATGTTTGGGAATCGACACGGCAGTATGGTGTCCTCGATATCATGTTCTAAAAGCTTCCATACTGCCGGGATACATATCCAAGACGGCAGTAGTGCCTGTAGTTCCACTTTGTCAATATCATCTGATCACTCAGTTTCTTTTCGCTTGATTTATGAAAAAAATACTTGTTAATACAGCAGGCTGCTTACTAATCGCTGTGTCTTGTCTGGTGGGCTGTAATTCTGGCACTGATTCGACGGTTACACCGACAACCTCGGCAGCCATCACATCTCTTGTTTGTTCTTCGGCTACTTTTTCGGCTACTCCAGCGGCAGGTACAGCTTTCACGGGTACGGCCACAGTGCCCTACGCCGGTGGAAATGGGGTAGCCTATTCGGCTGGCGCGGGAGTGGCTTCGACCGGAACAACCGGTTTAACTGCAACCTTGACGGCAAGCACCCTGACAAGTAGTGCCGGCAATTTGATCTTTGCGGTTACGGGTACACCGAGTGCGGCAGGTACAGCCACTTTTGCCGTAACTTTTGGTGGGCAGTCGTGTAGTTTCACCATGACCGTGACAGCAGCAGCTTCCACTACCAGCCCAACAACGGGTACGGCTTGGTCAATGAATAGCAATATCAATGCTATTGTACTGGCAGCACAGGCATTCCAGGCAACACTGACAACGGCACAGGTAACATTGCTTCAAGATGCTTCTTACAACAAAGCGCATGCACAAAAGTGGTCTAATTTCCCGATCCAGGGTTATAAAGATCGGGTTGGACTGCAGACTAATTCGTTAAGTACGGCCCAATTTGCCTCCTTTTATAATCTGTTGAAAGTGGCCACAGGTACAGCAACCGACGAAGGTAATGATGAGTATTTAGGGATTATGGCGGCTGACGACTATCTACATGACTTTAGTGGTGAAACCTTCGGATCGGGTTATTATTTTATTGCCTATATCGGCGTACCAAGCACGACCGGGCTTTGGTGTTTACAAATTGGCGGGCATCACGGAACCATTATTTATACGTTCAATGGAGGTAAAATGACCGGGGGCACCCCATCGTTTCGCGGTACAGAACCCTATCCGACCTGGACCTATAATGGTAGACTTTACCAGACAATGGTCAACGAAACCACTGCTTTTGCTAATGTGATGCAAAGTTTAAGCGCTACCCAACTGGCCACCGCGAAGCGTTCGGCTGCTCAAAATGACCTGATCGTCGGACCTCAAAAAGACGGCGCTTTTCCTACAGCCAAAACCGGCATTAAAGGGAGTGACCTTACCTCGGCGCAAAAAGATGTGTTGCTGGCAGCAATTAATTTATATGTGGATGATTTAGACGACACCGCTGCCGCTGCGGTACTGGCCAAATACAAGGCAGAGTTAGACGATACGTACATTTCATACTATGGTGGAACAACCATGGCCGCGTTGGGCGATTACTTTTTAATCGATGGGCCTGGTGTCTGGATCGAATGGAGTATACAGGCCTCACCAACGCTTAAAACGGGCGTTCATACGCACACACTCTGGCGAGACAGAATAGCGGACTATGGTGGAAATTAAAAAGCTGGGCTTGAGCAAGCCAACGCCTGGGTGTGTATTTATACTACACGCCCAGGTACCTAAACAAGCAAGAATAGCCAAAGACGATAGCATCCTGAACATGCGATTCAACTATCTTTTTACGGATTTAGCCCATTGGGTGATGAGATATGTCAGGCAAGGCATTTTCTTACTTGTCTTGATTTTCCTCTGCGGAAAAGGAGGCCCTGTTTCTGCCCATCCCATGCCGAATTCAGTAGTCGTTTTGACTATTCATGAAAAAACTATTTCGGGCGAAATTCAGTTGCCGCTTGGCGAATTGCAGTCTGCCATAGGCATGAAGGTCAATGATCAGTCTAATAGGTTGATTGAACGACTGGGCGATTCGCTGCAACTATATCTGCGGCAACACATCCATCCCAAAACGTTGGATAACCAGAACTGGCCTATTGACATCGGTGCTATGCGCCTGTCAATTGTAAGGAACAAATTAACGGGCGACTACAAAGAATTAATCATCGCGTTTACGATGTTACCCCCGGAACACTACGACTTGCGTAATTTTTATTTCGACTATGATGTAATTTTGCGCGAAGTGGCCAGTCATAAAATTTTGATTTCTGTAAAACAGGATTGGGCGCAAGGGCATCTATCAGACAGTGAACCCATGCAGGTAGGCGTAATCGAACTGGATGTTCCGTCCGGAAAAGTAGTCCCGCTGCAAATCAGTTTGGAACAGGGAAGCCTATGGAAAGGGTTTGCTTCCATGGTGAAGTTGGGTATGCAGCACATCAGAGAAGGAACCGATCACCTGCTGTTTCTGCTGGTGCTGCTACTGCCCGCCCCACTGTTGGTGGCTGGCAACAGGTGGAGTCGGTTTGGCGGAGTTCGCTATAGTGTCAGGCGATTATTGCTGATCGTCACCGCGTTTACCATCGGTCATTCGCTCACCCTGCTGCTGGGGGCATTTGGTTTATTGCGGCTGCCAAGCCAACCCGTTGAAGTGCTCATTGCCGTGTCTATCCTGGTATCGGCCCTTCATGCCCTCCGACCTTTGTTTCCCGGCCGGGAAGCTTGGGTAGCAGCTGGATTCGGCCTGGTTCATGGACTGGCTTTCGCCGGTACGCTCATGAATCTGCACCTCGACACCGGCCCGATGGCTCTGAGTATTCTGGGCTTCAACCTGGGCATTGAACTCATGCAGGTGGGGATCATTACCCTCGTCATTCCCTGGCTAATCCAGCTGAGTCAGACACCGTACTACAGCGGATTACGGCGTACCGGTGCCGTGTTTGCCGGAATAGCAGCCACCGCGTGGGTCGTTGAACGCCTATCCGGTGAGCCAAATGCCGTGACTGTCGTTGTCGGGCAGGTAGCCCGGCAAGCTTGGTGGCTCCTGGCGGGGCTGGCTCTGCTTGCGTTGCTTGGCTGGTGGCGCTTGAAGAAGGCCGGACCACATTCGGCTAAACGCAGCCCGGCCTGTCAGAGCCCGGCTAAACAACTTCCTTTCTTATGACGACGTACGAAAATGCTTTTTTCTGCCTTCAGCAGTATTTAACCCGCACATTCACCCTGCCGTGTCGGTCGCTTGCTGCCTACCAGCAACTACAGGGTACGTTAGGATTGAGCGAATGGGAATTTACAGAAGCAGTCGTGGGGCTGGAAACCCGGTTTGGCGTTTTGCTGCCCGACGAGTCGCTGACACCTAAGCTTACCGTTGGCGAATTATGCGCATTAATCGATCAATACGCCGGACGTTCCTACTGGTATCATCAACATACATGAAATCATGGTGGCTGAACCGCCCGGTGTCTTCTAAGTAGTACGCCAGTACGTTTAACAGGGCATTCGTGTAGCTGATTCAAAATCGGAGACAACATTAAACGGAGCAAAGTGAAAAGAAATATATGCCTGTTTCATTGGGCGATTTTACCCCTTACCGGACGACTTCGCAGACCGGTGTGTATGGTCGTCGGATTGAGTTGTTTTTATCAGTCAGGCTTACTTTGGATCAATGTACCGGATGGATTGACCGGCCTGAGTTGGTACCGCCATTCGGGAGCGCACCGGGCTGGCTGAACCGGGTTGTCGTGGAATTCCTGAGTACGATGAATCAGAGTGGTCCCACCTTTGACGTACCTGGTTCCTCCTATCAGGGGCCGACAATTACTTCGATCATGGTCAGTATCGGGAGGACTGGTCCTACCTGGGCCGCCCGATTGGTACGCCCTTTATTATGCCGCAGAGCGATGCACAGACCGCAGCCAAAGGCAATGTATTCTTCCCTAACAATCGGGTGGCGATGGGATATGTGGGGGCCGGTGGACAAGACGGAAAGGCACTGGACTGGACATTCCGTCTCTCGTATAGCCGGAATTACGGTACGTTTTCTAACCCCTATCCCATTCCCTATGGTCAGTTATCAGCCCTGGCCAGCGTTCAATGGGTACTGCTCCGATTTGCCAACACACAGTTGACGGCTTCCGTAGCCATGGATCAGGGGCAACACCCAACTGCCGCTGCGTGGGGTAACCGTGCAGCTTGTCGGACTGGAGAAGGCCACGCTAACCGATGAACTGGGCCGATACCATTTTGGTCAACTGGTATCCTCGCCTTACAAACTGGAATTTTCGTACGTGGGTTATGCCTCCCTTGTGCAGGAAGCAACGGTCATCGACGACAAAACGACGCATATTCAAACGAGTTTGACCATTGCGCCGGTAACCTTAAACACGGTAACAGTATCGGCCCTGAAGGCACATGACCAGCAATTAATCAGCAGCCTGGATATTCGATTGCGTCCGATTATCAACTCACAGGAAATCTTACGACTTGTACCCGGTTTATTCATTGGGCAACATGCAGGGGGCGGTAAGGCTGAACAGATATTCTTACACGGTTTCGATCTGGACCACGGTACTGATATTCGCCTAACTGTCGATGGCATGCCGGTTAATATGGTTTCGCACGCGCACGGACAGGGATATGCTGACCTGCACTTTGTGATTCCTGAGTTGGTTTACGGTGTGGACTTTAAAAAAGGGCCATACACCACCGATAAAGGCAATTTAGCGACGGCCGGTTGGGTTGATTTTAGGACCCGCATCACCTTAGACCGGTCGTTCGCCAAACTGGAAGCGGGGCCATACAATACCGTCCGGGCTGTCACGGGGCTGAATCTGCTGGGACCGGGCCGCGTTCGGCCGAAAGGTCTGTTTAGCCGCCATAAAGACAGCGCTGATTATAACCGAAATCCGTCGGCTTATGTAGCCTCGGAATACGCCTACAGTGATTCGTATTTTAATAACCCCCAGCATTTCAAGCGACTCAATGTACTGGGTAAATACCATGGTCATCTGGGAACCAATACGAACCTGACGCTGACAGGCTCAACTTTCTGGAGCAAGTGGAATCACTCCGGTCAGATCCCGGATCGGGCGGTTGACTCAGGAGTAGTGGACTGGTTCGGCTCTATTGACCCAACTGAAGGTGGCGAAACCAGCCGGATCAATGTCAATGCTCAATTGGTAACAGTTACGCCCCGCCACCATACCATCAAAAACCAGTTCTTCTACAGCAACTACAACTTCGAACTGTATTCCAACTTCATCTTCTTCCTGAAAGACACCGTCAACGGCGATCAGATTCGGCAGAAAGAACGTCGGAATCTGTTTGGCTACAATGGCAGCTATTCTACCCAAATGAGCGTAGGAAAAACCAACTGGACAACGACAGTGGGCGCTCAATACTGCTAGGACTTGAGGCAAGGGACGGAATTGTCGCATACCAATAATCGGGTTGAGATAGTAAATCAGATTCAGTTGGGTAACGTTAACGAAATCAATGTCGCTCTTTATGCCGATGAGGTGGTGGCCGTATCCAATCGTTTCACGGTCAACGCGGGCGTTCGCGTCGATTATTTCCGCAGTCAGTACGAAGACATGCTGGCCCTGTCGAGCGCGGCCTCAGCCAGTACGACCAAGCGGGCAACCCAGGCTATCGTATCCCCTAAACTCAATGTCTATTACACCATCAACCCAAGTCTTCAGCTTTATTTGAACACGGGTAAAGGATTTCATTCCAATGACGCTCGGGTGGTTACAGCCCAGAACGGCCGGGAGATTTTACCCGGTGGGTATGGGTCAAACCTGGGGATCATCGTTAAGCCGGTCCCCAAACTGCTCATCAACGCGGCTGCCTGGTATTTATGGCTACAGCAGGAATTTGTCTACGTGGGGGATGAAGGGGTGGTTGAGCCAAGTGGTCGATCAAGGCGGGCAGGGATTGATGTTTCGGCCCGTTATCAACCCACCAACCGGGTGGTCGGCTCCAATTTGTTTGCGGATATTGATCTGAACACGGCTAATCCCCGATCATTGGATGCCGAAGCCGGTAAAAACTATTTACCTCTGGCGCCCTTGTTTACCTCAACCGGTGGTCTGTCGCTACAAACCGCGCACGGGTTAAATGGCTCGTTACGCTACCGGTACATGGCCAATCGACCAGCCAACGAAGAGAATACGATAATAGCTAAAGGCTATTTTGTAACTGATTTGCAGGTGAATTATGCGCTTCGGCAGCACACGTTTGGGCTGTCAGTTCAGAACTTGCTCAACACGCGCTGGAAAGAAACGCAGTTAGATACCGAGAGCCGCCTGAGAGGAGAAGTAGCCCCGGTCGAAGAGATTCACTTCACGCCAGGTACGCCGTTTTTCGCCCGGTTAAGTTACACACTGTTTTGGTGAAATAGCCAGTCGGGTGGCGCTCCTTACCCTCGGCAAAAGCAGAAAGGCCCTCAAAAAGACTGAAATAATTCGTTACCTGATTTTATAAATGTCAGGAGTGAGCTGCCAAATGGACACAGCCAATTTCTTTATTAAGCAGGGACTTCAACTAACCTAATGAGTTAACCTATCTTGGGTCAGCGACAAACCTGATCAAAACGGATACTATTAGAACATCGCTCCGTAAAATTCCCGACCAACGGCTATATTTACCATAAGCACATACGCTTTAGAAAACTCCGTTACCTGATAGGCAGTAACTGCCGTATGCAACCGGAATTTGACGTAGACAATGTGTATCGATATTAATCAGCCAATCGGTTGTCATGTACAGCCTGAACCGGGACGGCAGTATGGTAAAGTACGCCAAACCGCTGCTGGAAACCCCTGTTTTCAACGGGTATTTCCTCAAGTGAGCAGCCGCTCAATCACCAGTTCAAATTACTCCGGATGGGCTGTGGGCCGGAGGATAGGGAAATTAAGTAGTCTGCCGAGTTTAAACACTGACTGGGTGCTAAACAAGTCAAGTACACTTATATAATGACACCAGGGGGCATACCTGGCTGTTTTGGGAACGTAATTTACTTTCGTTTGTGCACCTTCTTTTCCACTGATCCCTTACGGATAGTCCCTTTTAGCATCCGTAAGGGATCAATTTAAAGTAACATGTCTTGACTTAAAAATATGAGAACCCTTTTTTGTTTTTTGATTGGCTGGCTTACAACGACGCTGGTTGCAGCACAAACCCATCCCAACTGGATTAAACAGGCCGTGTTTTACCAGATTTACCCCTCCTCGTTTCAGGATAGTGATGGAAACGGTATCGGGGATCTTAAAGGTATTCAGTCTCGCCTGGACTATATTCAGTCGCTCGGCATCAATACCATATGGCTTAATCCCATTTTCAAATCGGCGTTTCAAGACGGGGGTTATGATGTTATCGATTTCTATGAAGTTGATCCACGATTCGGATCAAATACTGGCCTTGTAGACTTTGTCAATCAAGTGCACAAACGAGGCATGCATGTGGTGCTCGATCTGGTGGCCGGCCACTCCTCTAACCAAAGCGAATGGTTTAAACAGTCCATGCAAGCCGATACCAATTTGCGATATAGTAATTATTATATATGGGCTCCCCATAAACCGACTGATTTAACGCAGCAGGAAGCCTCTCGTTGGGTGGAGGCTAATGCGCCAAGAGGTAAGTATTACATAAAAAACTTCTACGATATCCAGCCGGCCCTGAACTTCGGCTACGCCAAGCCCAATCCAAATCATCCCTGGGAACAGCCAGTAGACGCCCCCGGCCCCCAGGCGGTACGGAGTGAACTTAAAAATGTCATTACCTTCTGGATGGAAAAAGGGGTTGACGGTTTTCGGGTGGATCTGGCCGCCAGCCTGATTAAGAACGACCCGGATAAAAAAGCCACTATAGCTTTGTGGAACGAGTTGAATGCCTGGTTCGACGAAAAATTCCCTAACGGTCTGTTGATTGCTGAGTGGTTTAATCCCAAACAATCGATCGCTGCGGGCTTTGATATCGATTTTCTGAAGCCCGGTCACCTGTTTTCCCCCTTTGAACGAGGTCAAAAAGCACCGGCCAAGGTCTATTTTGATAAAGCTGGTGAGGGAGCTATTATAAACTGGTATACCGATTTTAGGGATCAGTATGAGAGTACATTAAACAAAGGGTATATCTCCCTGCCAACTGGTAATCATGATTCTCCCCGGATTGCCGATTCCAGCCGTCATGACCCTGACCAATTAAAAGTGGCCATGACCTTTCTGCTCACCTTACCCGGCATCCCCTTTGTTTATTATGGGGATGAAATCGGCATGAACTATATTCCTAATTCGCCGGATGTAGAAGGCAGCCATGCCCGGTCGGGCACGCGTACACCTATGCAGTGGGATGGGAGTCAAAATGCCGGTTTCTCGGCGGCTTCAACGAACAAGATTTATATACCCCAGGACCCTGATCCTAACCGGCCAACGGTTGCCAAACAGGACAAAGACTCTAATTCACTCCTGAACTATGTCCGGAAATTACTAGCTCTTCGGGCCTCTTCTCCGGCACTAGGTAGCGAAGGTGAATGGGCCTTGGTTAGTGACGTGAATAAGCCGTATCCAATTATTTACCGCCGGTTTAATGGTGCTGACCGCTATATCATTCTCATCAACCCATCCGGCAATCCCGTGAAAGCAGATGTACCCACCATGAAGGCGAAGCAAGCCCGCTATGTGTTTGGTACTTCCGAAAAAAGCAACTACACCATTGGCAAGGGTACCGATGCGGTCACGGTACCGGCCGTTTCAGCCGCCATTTATAAACTCGATTAAACGTAAACGGAAGATTTCGGAACCGTTAGTCCCAAACCACTTTGGATGAAACCGGCCATTCTTACTTAAACCATATGAATACGTCAAAACAGGAATACTCCCGGCGGAAGTTTATTGCCACCGTAACCGGGGCAGGGGCAGCGATAATGCTAAACCCGGTATTGTCATGGGCAGTCAACGAACCCGACCCACGGGTAGCGGACATTGTAGCCAAAACGATTGGCATCGATACCCACAACCATATCGATGTTCCCGTCACCGCAGCCGAGGTCCCCGGTCCCAAACTCGACTTTGCTGGCGAGATGAAACGCTCGGGCTTATCGGCTATCTGCATGACCTTCTCCGTCGACCGGCCCGCGCTGGTCAACCCGGGAGAAGCCTACGAGCGGTACAAGAATGCGTTGGCGTCAATGGACAACATGCTGACCCAAAACGGCGTGAAGCGCTCCTTGAACATGGCTGACTTAGGCGCAGCACATTCTACGCACCAGCCGACCGTCATCCAATCGGTGGAGGGTGGCCACTTTCTGGAGGGGCATTTGGAGCGGCTGGAAGAGGCTTATAAACGCGGATTGCGCCATCTCGGGCTGCTCCACGACAATGATGCGTCAGTGCCGTTGGGCGACGTTTACACAAACCCTCCTCAGTGGGGAGGGCTGACCGCGTTTGGAGCTGACGTCATCAGGGAGTGCGACCGATTGGGTATTCTGGTCGACCTGACGCACGCCAGTAATGAAACGGTGAACGCGGCCCTCAAGGTAGCGACCAAACCCGTGATCCTATCGCACACGGGCCTCGATACCCAATTGGGTCAGAATGAGCGCATGGCCGGTATGATGAAACCAAGGCTCATCAGCAAAGAGCAGGCTAAAATCGTTGCCAATACGGGTGGCGTA
Organism: Spirosoma flavum; assembly: GCF_042686045.1. Lineage (NCBI taxonomy): Bacteria > Pseudomonadati > Bacteroidota > Cytophagia > Cytophagales > Cytophagaceae > Spirosoma > Spirosoma flavum. The sequence goes on along the minus strand of NZ_JBHUOM010000035.1, from coordinate 36,454 downwards.
ATTGGCGTATGGACACACTTAGCCGACACGCCACTGGCGTATGCCCGGAATGTCAGGGCGTTGGTGGATGTCATCGGTATCGACCATGTCTGCATCGGCACCGATACCAAGCTAACTCCGTCTTATAGACCTCCAGGTGCCCAGAATGGCCCCGGCGGTGGTCAAAAAGGCGAACGGATCGGCGAACGCACAAATGGGGCCTGGGCCGACCAGACGGTCGGGTTCTATTACGCCGTTGTCGACGCCTTGTTAACGGTTGGCTTTTCCGAAGATGAAATCGGCAAGGTAGGCGGTGGTAACTTCTGCCGCGTATTTGATGCGGCCACGGCGGGTCACCGCTAACGGTCGACCGGTAACCGGTCTTACGTAGCCAGTTTGGGGGAACTAATCATTTGGTTTCCCCTCCCGAAATTGGGTAGGCGACACGCCCATGTGCTTTCGGAAAAATTTGGCGAAGTAGTTCGGGTACTCGAAATGCAGCAGGTACGCAATCTCCGACACCGAATAGGTGGTATAGGTCAGGTACTTGCAGGCTTCGTCCAGAATATGCTGCTGCACCAGTTGGCTGGCCGACTTTCCGGCAACTGCCTGACAAATCCGGTTTAGATGAACGGGCGTAATGGCCAGTTCGTCGGCAAATTGAGTAATCGTATGGGTAGTTCCTACCTGCCTGACCCGTTGCCGAAACTGCCGAAAATAGCGTTGGGGCAGGTTGTTGGGACTGTTTTGTATGGTTTCGTTTTGCTGCTGTAGCCGATACAGAATAATAAAGAGTCGTTGTAAAATCAGGTGCAGCATGGCACGCTTTTCAAGCTGTTCACCGAATAATTCCTCGTCGATCTGGGCAATTAGTTGCCCAACGGCCTGAGCCGAGTAAGGCTCCTCAAACGCCTGAATGCACTGTACCGATCCCAGCATGGGCTTCAGGGCCGAGGTATCCGGGAACAGGCTCTCCAGCAAGGCATCGGATAAGGTCAGGATACGGCCTTTGGTATCCGGCGTATAGATGAGACCGTGCAGCGCCGTTGGCGGAATCAACAGTACCACCGGCCCCGTAAGCTGGTGTTTTTGCGTAGCTTCCGACAACTCAACTCCGCCCGATTCGACAAAAAAAAGTTGGAATAAGTGGGCGTGAGTGTGGGGGTGAATCACCCAATCGAAGGTGAGGCTACGGGTTTCGAGCAGTTCAGAGAACAGGTACTCGCTATCAGGCCGAGCCCCGTCAGGCGGAGCGGCAGCCTCACCATATAATCCGTCGAACTGGGTAATGCGTTTCATTAGGGCAAAGTTACGGGACGGCCACTAAAGCTTTGCAAATAATGTTCGATTTATAGCTACCAAAGGCTCATTCGTATCCGACGTAACCAGAGAGCAGTACCCAACTTTGTTGTTATATTTCTTATTCATTCATACAGATGGCTGTAGCCCGTTTATTTCTATTGCTAACTACACTGACAATCTGTGCTGTTTGGGCGCAGGCCCAACCACCGGGCGATAGGCTAACGGCTAACCCGGTAGACAGCCAAAAAAACTTGTCTGCTGTGGTCTATGCCGATAAATCAACGGCTCATGCGTTAGATAGTTATCTGTCGGTTCAGAATGTCAGTTCCCCGCCGGACGATCCGTTGGCCTTCAACCCCAACCGTAAATCGACCACAGGTACCCTCACCTTTTTGGATGGAAAAACGGTTAACTACCGGTCCTACGAAGTCATTTACTACGTGGCAAATGTGGCTGATTCGGCGTATCAGTACCTGAATGTATACATCCCCGAGTCGGCCTATACCAATAACAGCAAAACGCCTGTTTTCTTCAGAACCTATGTAGGCGGTTATTTTTCGTCCAAAGCGCAGGCCCCGGTCAACACCGATGCGTCGGGACGAGCCTTGCAGGAAGGGTATGTCGTCGTTATCCCCGGTGCTCGCGGCTGGAATGCCAACGTGACTAAACCCGATGCCAGTACGGTTTATACCGGCCGGGCACCCGCTGGTATTGTGGACCTGAAAGCTGCCATCCGGTACCTGCGCCACAACGACGCGGTGATGGCGGGGGACGCCGAACGCATCATTACCGACGGCACCAGCGCCGGTGGGGCCATGTCTTCACTGCTGGGCGCTACGGGCAACCATCCGGCCTACGAACCTTACTTGCAGGCGTTGGGTGCGGCTCAAGCACGAGATGACGTCTTTGCCACAGTCGCTTACTGCCCGATCATCGACCTGGATCATGCGGATATGGTTTATGAGTGGCTGTACAGCGGAACGAACACGGGTGTACGTTCCCTATCGTCGGCTCAGGCAGCGATATCCAATGAACTGGCCGCCCAGTTTCCTGCCTATCAGAAAAGTCTCGGCCTGAAAATGCCTGATGGCACACCCCTGACCGCCGATAACTACCGGGATTATATCAAGTCTTTCCTTATTAAATCGGCTCAGAAAGCAAAGGACGCGGGGGCAGATATGCCAGCCAATTCGGGTGTAAAACTGAACACCGGCTTTAGGGGGTCGCCGGGCGAATTCGTGGTAAACATTGACCTCGACACCTACCTGAATTATGTTGTCGGTAAAACTCCGCTGAAAACTCCCCCGGCCTTCGACAAAATGGGTACCCTTGGCCCGGATGCTACACCTGAAAATCAGGTATTTGGCGACGTGACCGGCAAGCCCACGAACTACACCGACTTCAGTCTGCGAAAAGCTACCGGTAACCCGGTAGCGACCGTGGATAAGACGATCAGCGACCGGGTATATCTGATGAACCCGATGAACTTTATCGGCGACACGAAGGCCACCTCGACAAAGAACTGGTACATCCGCCACGGAGCCAGTGACCGCGACACGGGCTTCCCCATCCCGATTAATCTGTACACGAAGTTGATTAACAAGGGGTATGAAGTAGACTTTGCCCTGCCCTGGAATAGACCGCATAGCGGTGATTATAACCTAGATGATGTATTCTCGTGGATGGATAAAGTGGTCAAAGCGGCAAAAAAACGATAATTTCAACGATAGTCTTGTCCTGACCTAACCTACTCATTTTTGCCATGATCACTACGCCCTCCATCGTTGCAAATATCCCGACAGAGCGGCTGGTGGGCATTCGCCTATCCAGTATACTCATCTGTTTTCTGATGAACCTGCTCGATGATATGGATGTATTGGTAATTTCCTATACGGCCCCGGCCATTGCCAGAGAGTGGGGTACTGCACCTGCTAACCTGGGTTTGGTGTTTAGTGTGGGCTTGCTGGGCATGGCCGTAGGGGCGATGTTCTTAGCCTCGCAGGCGGATGTAATCGGTCGGCGACGGATTATTCTACTGTCGGCCGGGCTGATGGGCGGATGCGTATTGGCCACGATCTATGTGCAGTCGGTGCCCATGCTGGTGGTGGCCCGGTTTGTGAGTGGGGTCGGTATTGGCAGTATGCTGGCGAGTACGACCACGCTGACGGCCGAGTATGCGCCCGTTCGCACCAAAGATTTCTGGGTGAGCTTCGTTATGTCGGGATACCCGATTGGGGCGGTTCTGTCGGGCATTGCGGCCGCCCATATTATTCCCGACTATGGCTGGCGGGCTATGTTCAGTATGGCAGGTATGGCTACGCTGTTTACAGTACCCATCATCTATTTCTTTCTGGCCGAATCGCTCGATTTTCTGCTCAAGACCCAGCCTAAAGGGGCATTAAAGCAGGCCAATGAGCTGATCCGAAAGATGGGCCGCACGTCCCTTGCTGAACTTCCTCCGCTGCAAGCCACTGTAACAAAAGCCGCTGTCAACGAACTTTTTTCCGGCCACCGCCGAACGGCCACTTTACTTCTCTGGACCGCCCTGTTCATGGCCTTTGCCACCTTGTATTTCCTGACCATGTGGATACCTAAACTGGCGGCCAATGCCGGTCTGCCCATGCGTTTAGCCATCTATGCCGGGACCGTATTTAATCTGGGTGCTTTTTTTGGCATCGTCACGCAGGGGTATCTGTCGGCGCGGCTGGGTTTACAACGGGTTATTTGCGGATTCCTGCTTGTAACGGCCAGTCTGATGATTGTTTTCGGCTTCGTGAGCGGCTCCGCTTTTGTATTGGTGCTGTTCGGGCTGATTGGCTTCGGAGTTCAGGGAGGCTTTGTGGGTATGTACTCGCTGGCGGCCAAACTTTATCCTACTCGCGTCCGGGCAACCGGTGTAGGCTGGGCGGTCGGGGCCGGACGCATTGGCGCCGTGGCAGGCCCACTCGTGGGTGGCCTGCTGATTGGTACGGGGTGGTCAATGTCGGCTAATTTCATGCTGTTTGCCATTCCGGCACTCATTGCCGGGTTCATTATCTTACGAATACGTTTATCCGATCCATTATGAACAACCCTATTCACGACACTGTCTGGGATCTCGCCCACCTTGCCCATGTCGAAATGCTGACCCCCAAACTCGACGCGAGTACCCGCTTCTTCACGGAGATTATGGGCATGTCCATCAGTGCAGTACAGGGTGACTCGATCTATCTGCGGGCGTACGACGACTACGAGCATCATACCTTGAAATTAACGGCCAGTTCGCAGGCGGGTATGCGGCATTTTGCCTGGCGTACCCGCAGCCCGCAGGCCCTAACCCGGCGTGTGGCGGCAATTGAACAAACCCCGTACGCCATCGGCTGGAATGAAGGCGACCTTGGCCACGGCCCGGCTTACCAATTTCACTCGCCCGACGGTCACCTGACCGAGATCTATTTCGAAACGGAAAAGTACCGCCCCGACCCGCAAGACCAGTCAGCCCTGAAAAATACGGCCAGTAAGTTTCCGGGCCGGGGTATCAACGTCCGGCGTATCGACCACCTTAACCTGTTTGCCGCCGACGTACGGGCCTTCCGCGATTTTCAACTGGAAACGCTGGGCGGCATCCTAACCGAAACTATCGTGGATGATCTGGAAAACCTGAATCCCCGTGCCGTGTGGTTTATGGTCAATTCAAAATCATACGATCTGGCCGTTACGCTTGATTATTTGGGCCTTCAGGGGCGCTTTCACCACGTTACGTATGTGGTTAACAGCCGGGAAGAGGTGCTGATCGCTGCCGACATCTGCTTGGAAAACGGCATTTCTATCGAGACCGGGCCCCACAAGCACACTATTCAGCAGACGTTTTTTCTCTACGTCTACGAACCTGGTGGCAACCGCGTTGAAATTGCCAACACAACCGCCCGGCTCATCACCGATCCCGATCACCAGACGGTTGTCTGGACACAGGAAGAGCGTAGAAAAGGGCAAGCCTGGGGCCTGCCCACCATACCCAGTTTTCACACACAAGGCACCCCAATGCCGGTATCAACGAGTGAATTGGGGAATGGGCGAATGAGCCAATAACTCCTGTAAAGCAACGCATCTACCCAGCAATCACTCACCGCGTGGGCGGCCCCGTCGCTCATTCACTACCTCACTCCATGCAAAAGAAACTACTTGTCATCGGTGCTCACTCAGGCGATTTTGTCTGGCGGGCGGCTGGCACTATCGCGAAGGCGCTGGAAGAAGGAGCCGAAACACTCGTCGTTGCCCTGTCGTATGGCGAACGGGGCGAGTCGGGCGAACTCTGGAAAGAAGACCCTAACCGCAGTGTCGAGAGCGTAAAGGTGATCCGTCACGAGCAGGCGCAGCGGGCCGCCGACATCCTGGATACGCCCATTCAGTTTCTGGACTGGGGCGATTATCCGGTGTTATTGACCAACGAACGCGTTGAACAACTGACCAACCTCGTTGGCGATTTCGAGCCGACCGTCATCTTGACCCACTCGGAAAAAGACCCATTTAACCCCGACCATCCGCTGGCGTTTCAGGCGGTGCAACGGGCGCGGCTGCTTTCGTCGGGCGCGGGGGTACCGAGTGCGTTCAAGAACATCGACCCGCCCGTCTGGTATTCGTTTGAGCCCCACCAGCCCGAATTATGCGGATTTGTGCCGGATACGTTCATGGATATTACGTCGGTGATGGAAAAGAAGCAGGGTGCTATGGTCTGCATGGGGGCACAAACCTACCTGCGCGACTACTACGCCGAACTGGCGGCCCGGCGCGCCAACCATGCCCGCCGGATTTCGGGCCAGAAACACATTCAGTTTGCGGAGTGCTTTCAATGTCAGGTGCCAAGGGTGACGGCCACTATTTTTTAAAACGTATGGACTACTTACAACTGGCTAAATTCTCGGCTGCCACGCTGCACGAAGCCCTCGGCAAGATCGGTAACCTGCCCTCTGCCGTCAAGCCGATTGCGTCGAGCATGAAAATTTGCGGACCCGCCTATACGGTACAGACGATGCCTCGCGATAACAAGATTTTGCACCGGGCTTACGCCAATGCCCAGCCTGGCAACGTGCTGGTAGCGCACTGCTCGGACTATTATGAAGCCGGGTACTGGGGTGACCTGATGAGTCTGGGAGCTAAAACCAGAGGCATTGCCGGACTGGTCATCGACGCCTGCGTTCGCGATGCCGACGACATCGAAGCCATGAATTTTCCGGTTTTCAGCCGGGGACTTTGTATTCGGGGCACGTCGAGCTTTGAGGACGGTACGTTGAACCAACCTATCGTATTCGGCGGAGTTGTCATTCATCCGGGCGATATCATCGTGGGCGATCGCGACGGGGTGGTCGTTGTACCGCAGGGGCTCATTGGAGAAGTTATTGAAAAAGCCCATGCCCGCGAGCTACGAGAAGCAACCATCCGCGAGCAGTTACGGCAGGGTAAAACGTCGATTCAGATATATGGGTGGGAATAAGTTAACCATCGCCATTCTTGGCTTAGGCGAAGCAGGGAGCCATTTCGCCAATGATTTGGTCGGGCCACGCTTGGTGGCATTCGGGGTGAATGTCGTTGGCCACGATCCAGCTCCCAAACATACCCTGCTCCCGTCAGTTAGGCTGGCGGCTAATAATGCCGATGCTGTTCGCGGAGCCGATATTATTCTAAGCGTCAACCTATCGGCTGTGGCCGAACTTGTGGCGGCCGAAGTGCTACCCGCATTACAGCCAGGACAGATTTACGCCGAAATGAACACGGCCTCGCCCGATACCAAACGAGCTGTGGCCGCGATTGTGGAACAAGCTGGTGCGATGGCTGTTGATGTGGCCATTATGGCTCCGGTACCACCTAAAGGCATTCTGAGTCCGTTTTTAGTGTCGGGTCCCGGTGCAGTTCTGTTTGCCGAAAAGCTGCGTCCATTAGGAGTAGATATTACGGTGTTGAGTGATGAAATGGGCGAGGCTGCTACGCGCAAGTTGCTCCGGTCGATTGTGTATAAAGGCATGGCGGCTGTGATTGGCGAGGCCGTGGAAGCGAGCCGGGCGTTTGGGCTGGAGGATTACATCCGCGAACAAATCCGGTCGATTATTGGGGATAATGATGCGCTGATCGACCGGTTTCTGGAGGGTAGTAAAACCCATGCCCTGCGCCGGAGCCACGAGCTTGAGGCCGTTGTCTCGATGCTGACGGCCTGCGCCGTAGAGCCGGTTATGTCGCGGGCAACGCTGACGAGTTTGGAAAACCTCATCTTACAAAACCAGCTTTCCTGATGCCACAACGCGCCATACCGTTTATGTACTTTCGGGGGGGCTCTTCAAAGGGCCTGTTCGTCAACGCCGATGACCTGCCCACCGACCCGGCCGAACGGGACCGACTGATTCTGGGAGCGATGGAGGGCGTTGGCTCCGGCGATCCACGCCAGATTGACGGGCTGGGCGGAGGAACTTCCCTGACCAGTAAGGTAGCGGTAGTCAGCCGTTCAAAACGCCCTGATTCTGACCTGGATTACCTGTTCTTACAGGTAGTCGTCGGGAAGGGGCACATATCAGCCGGGCAGAACTGCGGCAATATCCTGGCTGGGGTATTACCGTTCGCCATTGAATCCGGGCTGTTTCCAGCGAGTGAACCGATAACTACCGCCCGCATCTACATGGTTAATACGGGTGGCCGCTGCGAGGTGATGGTACAAACCCCCAACGGGCAGATGGACTATGCAGGTTTAGCCAAAGTCGATGGTGTACCCGGCACGGCGGCTCCCATTCTGTGCAACTATCTGGATATTGCCGGATCGAGTTGCGGGGCGCTGCTCCCCACCGGTAACGTGCTGGACAGGGTGGAAGGCACCGCCGTCACATGCATCGACAATGGTATGCCCGAAGTGGTACTGCGAGCGGCTGATTTTGGGCTGACCGGCTACGAAACCCCCGCCGAACTGGAAGCCAACGACGGGCTGCGCCATCGGCTTGAACGCATCCGGCTGGCGGCCGGACCGCTGATGAATCTCAGTGATGTATCCAGTAAAACCGTACCCAAAATATGCCTGATTGCGCCACCCCGGCAGGGGGGCATGGTCAGCACCCGTACCTTTATTCCGCACACCGTTCACGAAGCCATCGGCGTTTTAGGGGCCATCTCGACCGCTACGGCCTGCTTGCTCCCCGGCTCGGTTGCCGAGGGGATTGCGGTGTTGCCATCAACGTCTACGGCTGGCTATTCTGTCGAACACCCAACGGGTGAGTTCACCGTGCAACTCGAATTTACACTGCAAAATGACACGATGCAGGTGGGCAAGTCGGGTGTTATCCGCACCGCGCGGTTGTTAAGCCGGGGCGAAGTACTGGTCCCTTGATTGAATGGTTAAACGACCAACCACCAGTATGCCAATCCACTCGCTATGGCACCCGCCAATAACCACCCAAGGCCACTTACCCGGCGTTTCTTCAACACCAGCATCAGCAACAGGCCCGTTACCGACACCAGCGTCATAAACACCGCAGCCACGTCGATCACCCAGGCCCAGCTCCGGCCTGTGTCGCGGCCTTTGTGCAGGTCGTTCAGCACGGCCACTAGCCCCATGTTGGTTTCGGTTAGCTGATACGTTCCAACCGGGCGACGGATGAACGCATCGGTGGTATAACCGGGTCCCCGAAATGAGATACTGACCTCCCGGTCATCGATGCGAACATCACTCACGGCGCCCCGAATCCGGTGCGCCGACCGCAGGTATTCGACAAGGGCTAACTTATCCACCGTTATCGTATCGGCACCCTTTACCCAGGCGGGATTCAGACGCCCCCGGAATTCATTCGTTATGGAAGCTCCATCAAACCAGTCGGCATGATTGAGCGTCAGGCCCGTAACGGCAAAGAACAGGACCAGCACAAAACTGACCACCGACAGATAAAGGTGTAACCAACGCACCAGCCCCGCCCAGCGCAGGCCGCGAACGGGTTGGGGTGGATTGGTTGACGCGCTCCCCGGCTGACCGTTAGTGAGCCGCTGATTTCTCGCGGTAATCCAGGGCTGCGGCTGTGATTTCGACATTGCCGTTGAAGGGTTGTTGTTTTACTTTTCCGTTAAAATCCATCGTCTGCCGCATTAACTGGTAGCTGCCGTGCTCGCGGGCCGCTTCAATTAATACCGTGTATTTGCCCTGCTTCACAAATTGGCCGCTCTCATCTTTACCGTCCCAAACGAGGGTATATTCACCCGGCGAGCGGGTCGCGCTTGTCACCGAAGCGGCATTGCCGGTATCGATGCGCAAATTGTACCACTCCCGCAGTTCATGCAGCCAACGGGGTTTATTGTACCACAGGGCCAGTTGTCGTACGGGTTTTCCGGTTTCATCCTCGACCCATGCTGCCATAAACGGCCGGTGCGACCGGCCTTCAAAGCGCGCCAGTTCAACCGTGATGAGCAATTCCTGACTGGGATTCCACAGTTTGTCCTTCGCCGGTACTGAAAGCAGATGTACGGTCGTCAGTAACGTTGGGGTCGGCACAACCTCAGACGAGGGCTGGGCAACGCCCGGCCAGCCCGCACTGGTGATCGATTGCCCGTCGCGGTTGACCAGCAGGTATTCTGAACCGGGCAGCCGGGCAGCCAGTGATGCGCTGTCGGACGGTGCCAGTACGTTAAAGGCCGTAGCCAGTGCACCCGCCGTGACGGCATCGGGATGTAGCACCGTGGCACTGATGATGGCGTGGGCAGGCAATCCCGTACGCGGGTCCATGATATGCGACACCCACTCACGTCCAATTTGTGTTCCCCTGCGGTAATCGCCACTCGTGGCAACAGTCTGGTTTTGTACGAAAAACCGGGCTAGAGGTGCCGCGTTTTCGGCATAAGCACGGGGATTAGCAACGGCTATCGACTCCTGCCAGTTGCCGCGTACAAGAATGTCACCCCCGCTGTTAAGCACCAGTCCATTGAGGCCCGGCTCGTTCAAGGCAGTTTCAGCCGCCCGGTCCAGTATGTAGCTCTTGACGAAGGTATGCAGTCGAAGTGGGGTCTGGGTCAGGCGGGTAGCGGTCCTGGCGTTGGCATCAAGCTGCCAGTGGATTTGGCCCACTTCGGTAACGGTCCGCAGAAGGTCCGTGTCGGCGGGTTTCTGACCCGACTGAGCGGCTTTCTGCCAAAGCTGGCCTATGTGTTCGGCAGCGGCATTGAGCGCACCGTTTGTTTGCGTCCGCCATGAATCGAACCGGCTTAAGACGTCAAACAAGTCGTCAGATAATACAGTGGCTTCACCCATCGGAGCGGCTAACCACCGGCTAAACTCGCTGTCGGGCCGGTAACTGCTCAATACAGCGTTGAGCCGGTCGATCTCGGCCAGAATCGACCGTTCCGCCTGCCGGGCTACAGCCCACGATTGGGCTGCCAGTTTGACGCTGAATGACGTACCAAGCACATGGTCAAAGTGAGCGATGAAAAGCCCCGGCGAATCTGCATGAACCGGGACTGCTGCTACAGGCACGAGCAGCGACAAGGAGATGAAGGGACGTATTTTCATAATTTTGAGAGGCCCATGCTGCTGTTAACAAGACAATTTAGTGATGGGTATTTTGGGGGACAAAGCGGGGCATCGAGTCTTCCCAGGGACTGTCAGTCAAGGCCCGCTTATGGGTACCGTCTGCATTCATCATCCAGATAGTGCCATAGGGCTGAAACGTGTTGTCGAGCAGGGCTGTTTCTTCCCGAAAACCGTACTCGCCACTGTTCCACAGGATATGTTTCCCATCATCCGTCCAGACCGCGTGCGCATCGTTGGTGGGAGCAGTTGTCAACTGCGTGAGTTGCTTCCCGTCGGGGGTGATGGTGAAAACGTCAAAGTTGTTGCCCTCATGTTTGCGGGTAAACAGGATTTTTGTCCCATCCGGCGACCAGTACGGCACATTGTCGTAGTCCTTCGTCAGCACCTGCACCGAACGGTCCTCAACGTTCATAATTCGCAGCCCATGCTGATCGTTTCCCCACACCCGGTACACAATGTGCTTACCGTCGGGGGAGAAGCTTGGGAAGCCCGCGTTGGGCGTACCGTCGGTTAGGTCTTTTAGCCCGGTGCCGTCGCGTTTGACCAGCATCAGTTTAGCCTGCCGTGTCGTACGATTCTGAAAATAGCCACCAACCCCAAACACCACCGATTGGTCGTCGGGCGACCAGCCCGGCGAAAATGCTTCACCTTTGCCACTGGCGTCAAAAATACGCTTCCTATTGGACCCGTCAGCGTCCATAACCGCAATCGAGGAGTTGTCGTTTTTTTCGGTCAGCAGCAGTTTGCCATCGACTGAAAAGCTGGGGAACACGTCGGTGTAGCGGTATTCATGCTCGGAGTCCCAACTGTAAAGCAACTGGTTCTGTAGGCGGGGTTTCCAGTCCTGGCGTTCATACACTATCAATTTTCCATCGGCCGACCAGGCCGGTGACCGCAGCTTACCCTTCACTGCTTTGCCGTTGGTGTAGCCAATGCCTTCGTTGGGACCGGCTTTGGCCATAAAGCCGATGTTGTCGGCGGTCACAAACTGGGGTACTAATTTTAAGCCTTGACCAGTTGTATGCACAGTTCGCTGGCCGGTATGCACATCTACCGACACGATCTGAGCCGTTGCTTTGGGTGCCCCAAATGAAGTGCGGGCATTCCACGTATCTTCAACGGGCATTTCGTAGAACACGACCCGCCGGCCATCGGACGACCATTTAGGCGAACCCGAACAGACGCTATCCCGGGAGATTTTGCGCAGGCCCGTACCATCCGGTTTGATTAAATAAACGCGCAGTTCCTGCACATGTTCCCAGCCCGCACCGTTGCTGTGGCCTTTCCACTCTGTATTTCGGTCGGATGAAAAAGCCAGCCACTTGCCATCGGGTGACCACGCTGGCCGGAAGTAACCGTTGGGCTTATTCGGTGCGCCCGCGATGCCCTCTTGCCCCGTCAGGTTGCGCAGCTTGCGGGTTTTCAGGTTCAGTAGCCAGATGTTGGCTAAGTACTGCTCACGGGTTGAGACGAAGGCAAGCTGCGTACCGTCGGGCGAGAGGGTTGCCTGATCGTCTAAGGCAGTGCTATTGGTTAGTTGTTCCAATTCCGTACCGTCGAGATGCACTCGGTAGATATCAGCCTGTCCATCGCCCGCCCGCTCGGAGGTAAAGACAATCCATTTCCCATCGGCCGAAAACGACGGGTGGTAATCGAAGCCCTTGGTGGGTAGTAGTTTATGCTCCGCCGTACCGTCGGTATTGGCGAGGTAAAGCTCGGATACGGAGGGGCCAATCCGGTTCATCAGCATCACGTTCTTCGGCCCCGACTGCCGTTTATTCGCGCTCGACGGCGTAGGTTGGGCTACACCATACGCCCACAGCAGGGTCAACAGGGGCAGGTAAATGAGTGTTGTTCTGGTTTTCATCGTTTATGTATAGTTGATTCAGTTCGACAGGCTTAGTTGCCGCCGTAATCACTGCGATGGTCGCGCCAGACCGAGTGGGGATGCGTTGTTCCCGGAAAATCGCGGCTGGGCTGGGCCGAATATTCAATCCAGAGACCCGGCCCGTCCAGCCGCACGTAATCGCCGGGCTGATTCATGGTGCCACTACCCGAGTAGGCTACGTATGTGTCCGCTAACTCGGCCGTGTATTTAGCCAGCACCGGAGCGGCTGTTCCCGGGTCCAGATCATTGACGTACAGTTTAATGGCGTTTAACACCAGTGCTTTCTGAGCCGCCGACAGGGTGCCCACCTTCAGACCCTGTTTGGCCGTGGGAAACTGTCCGTCTCGATCGGGCCCCAGCAAAATATCCTGGAACGTCGACGACAGTTTAGCCGTGGTCTGTTCAGGGCTGCTCAGACCCGCCAGCAGCGTGGCGAAGGCCTGCCGCTCCTGCTCGACCGGCTGGTAGGTCCGGCCGTTGGCCGTTACAGCCGTCATTGGTTCGACCCCCCGGAATGAGGGGGTTACGCCGGTGACCCTGCCGCCAGCATAGGTATTAGCAAACGCGTAGTGGTGACCGCCAAACTGCAACTCCCAAAGTTCCGTGGTGCTGGGCGTGCCCAAAAAGGCCATAAAGTAATTGCCCGGTGAGAAGGTATCCGTTTTGCCGGTAGTCTTTCCGAAGTACTCGTCGGCGGCTAAATTACCTTCCAGTTCATCGAAACCCTCATTGGGTACGTGTTGGGCCATCACGTCGGCCATCAGGGCTTTGACGGCCTTAAGCTGGGCGGGATTGAGTAACCCCAGACGGATACCCACCCGCCGGGGTCGACCCGCAAACTCCGGAAAATTTGACCATTTGGTTGCATTGGCTTTTGAGTAAGGTAACTGCACAAGGGCGATCTGGTCGCTGCTCAGAGTGGCCTTGAACGCTTCGGCTAATCGAACCAATCGGGCAAGGTCACCGATCAGCACCAGGGGTGACGGGGTACCGATTGGCCGTTGGGGAGCAGGCACGGTAGTCTGCCCAGGAGTAGTCGGGCGAATGGGCACGCTGGTGAGCCAGCTAAACAGCAGCATGGCCAGCATAGACAGGGGAGAATTCATAAAGACATGGTTTAGGTGATTTCAGGGAGGAATTTAAAATGTTTTTACGCGGTCTTTCTCCTCGTCGGCGCTGCTTTTGGCCCTTGGCGTGGCACCTTTTACGGGCGTACCAAACCGGTAGACGAATGAGACGTTGGCGACCCGTGTATCCCGCGTGAGCTGGATGGTCGAGACTACGTTCTGGAAGTCCTGAATTTCGCGCGATACCTGCGAGTGGAACACGTCGCGCAGGTTGAACACCAGGCTCGCCCGCTTTTCCAGCAACTGCTTCGATAAACCCAGCGATACCTGGCTGATGGACCGGATGATGGCCTGCCCTTCGTCGCGGTTGCGGCCGTGGTAGAAACCCGATACCTCGGCGGCCCAGCCGTTGCCCAGCGTAAACTGGTTCGTCAGGTTCAGGTTAAGGCTGAACGCCGATGCGTTGAACGGGTAGTCCGCAATGGTACCGTTGAAGTGCGTGTAGGCCCCGTTGGCAAAGGCGTTGACCGACCAGGCCCGGGTGATGGGTAGTTGCAGGCTCACGGCCAGTCCGGCGTTGTCACGGCTGGCCACGTTGCCCACGCTGCGGATAATGACACCCGCCTGCTGTTGCAGCGTCTCGGTGATGAAGCCGTCCGTTTTGCTGTAGTTAAGCGTGGTCGTCAGAAACCCGCCGTAGTTATGACTCACTTCCACGTTGGTGCTGAACTGGGGCCGCAGAAACGGGTTGCCCGTGGAGTAGCTGTACTGGTCGATGATGCTCAGGAACGGGTTGAGGTCCTGATACACGGGCCGATCGATGCGTCGGCCGAACGACAGGGCCAACTGGTTTTTTTCGTTCGCTTTATAACTTAGAAACACCGTCGGGAACAGGTTACTGTAGTGCCGCAGAAACAACGAATCGGGTTTTACGGGGTTGCCCAGTTGGTGGCCGGTGTACTGTGTGTTTTCGTAGCGCAGTCCCACCTGCGCGAACCACTGGGCACCCAGTTGCCGACTGCCGTTCAGGTACAAAGCGTTGATGTTTTCGCGGTAGTTGAACTGGTTGCTGCGCTGGTAGTCGGGTTGTTCGATGCCGTTCACCTGCGTGAAATAATTCCCCTGATTGTTGGTCTGAATCAGCGCCGTTTTCAGGCCCGTTTCTAATTTAAAAAGCATACCCACAGGCTGGCTGTAATCGGCTTTGGCGGTGTAAATGCTGATGTTCAGCGGAATGTCGCCCCGGAGCGGCAACTGACTGATCAACCCGCCATCGGGTGAGTAGGTGTTGCTCAGCAGAGTCTGCGCGTTGGTCGATTTATAACTTAGGTAATCCGCCGAGGCCGACAGTTCACGGTCCGGGCTGAACTGATGGCGGGCGTTCAGGTTAACGGCTCCGTTGCGCCATAGGGCGTCGCTCTGGCTGGTGGTGCGGATGGTGGTCGTCGTTACGCCATTGGCATCGGCGAGGGTCGTGGTGGTGTTACCCGTGGGCCGCTGCGGATTCAGGAAGCCCGACAGGGTGAAGCCGAGCGTCGTTTTGGCACTGGCGAAATAATCCAGCCCCACTTTCAGGCTGTTAGTCTGACTGTGCGAAAGCCGATTCGCCGATTGATTCAGCTCACTGATTCGCTGCCCTGTGGCGTCCACAAAACTTCGTTGGGTAGCAATGTCAAACGAGCCGTTGTTCTGGATAAAGCTGTAGTTGGCAAAGGCGTTAATCTTGCCCGTCCGGTAGTTGAGGTTCAGTCCGTCGTTGCTCTTGAAATAGGGTGAATAGCCCGCTCCCAGCGTCAGCGTACCGTTAAAGCCGACGTTACCGGTCTTTTTGGTTTTAATGTTGATAATGCCCGCATTGCCAGCCGCGTCGTATTTAGCCGAGGGGTTGGTCATGATTTCGATCTGATCCAACTGCGTCGCACTCATCGACCGCAGCAGGTTCGCCAGTTCATCGCCTGACAGGTAGGTCAGCTTGTCATCGAGCATAATCATCACTTCTTTCTTGCCCTTCAGACTCACCTGCCCGCTCTGATCGACAGTGACGCCGGGTGATTTTTCCAGAATGTCGAGGGCCGTGGCACCCGCGTTGGAGGCCAGGGCCCCCACGTTCAGCACCATCCGGTCGATTTTCTGTTCGATAACCGCTTTCTGTCCCGTCACAACTACTTCGGCCAGTTGTTTTGACTGCGGCACTAAGGCAATCGAGCCTATTTTGACCACCGGCTGCCCCGCCGACAGCGTGAAAATCGGGGTAGTCATGCTGGTATAACCGACATAAGAGATGGTAATCTTGTAAGTTCCGTCGGCCAATCCATCGAAACTAAACTGCCCGGCGGCATCGGTGTAGGTGGCTTTTACAAGGGCCGCATCGGCCGCTTTTAGCACAGCGACCGTAGCAAACTCTACGGGTTGTTGTTTCTCGTCGGCGAGGTGACCGGTAATCTGAACCGGTCTGGGTTGCGCCCGGCCTGACAGGCTCAGCGTAATGAGCAAAACTAGTAGCGTGACTTGTTTGGTAAAGGCTTTCATGGCAAATCGAATCTGTATGGCCCAGACTTAGTGGCCCAACGACATTTTTTTATGCTACAAAGCTGTCGCCCCGCATCTACACCCGAAAAAGAACCGGATTGAATGCCCGTAAGTAAGGGTCAGGTGGGCTGTTTTGCTGGTTGGAAGCCGGACCACCGGACTGCAGGCCCCTTACTTACCTAACCATTCTTTGAAGGGCGTAATCCGGTCGCCACTCACAAACACCTCGTCGTTGGGTTTGGGATTCAGGTCTACTTTGAGTTTGCCGCCCGAAAAAGCGTGAATCGTCCGAATCGAGTCCAGCGCGACTAAATATGCCCGGTTGACCCGGAAGAATCGGATCGGGTTGAGTAGCTCGCTTAGCTTATCCAGACTGTATTCGATGGATACGTGCTGGCCTTCCCGTGTGGTCAGCCAGGTAGCTTTGTCAGCAAAGAAAAAATAAGCAATGTCAGCGGTTTCGATGCTGCGAATCCTGGGGCCAATGGTCACCATGAATCGCTCTTTGTACATAACTTGGGGTGATCCCACGGGCGGGGTCTGACCCAATAACTGGAGCAGTGCGGTCAGGTCCGGGGTAGGTGATGAACGTAGGGATTTGAACTTGTCGAGGGCGGCTCCCAGTTCGACCTCGTCGATGGGTTTAAGCAAATAATCGATGCTGTTGGTTTTGAAGGCCCGCAGGGTGTACTCGTCAAAGGCGGTCGTAAAGATGATGGGCAGGGTGAGTTTCGCCTGCTCGATAAGCTGAAAGCCTGATCCATCTTCGAGGTGAATGTCGAGCAGGAGTAAATCCGGTTTGCCGTTGGCCGGGTCAGCAAACCAGGCAAGCCCTTTGGCAACCGAGGGTAACTGGGCCAGTACCCGGATGGTGGTATCATACTGCATCAGCAGGCTTTCCAGACGCTGGGCGGTTCTTTTTTCGTCTTCAATAATGAGTACGTTCATAACAGGGGAAGTTTAACGACAAACACCCCATCCTCCTCGCCCACCCAGACGGGCTGCGGGGTCAGCAGGCGGTAGCGATTGGTGATATTTTGCAGCCCGATCCCCGTCGAGACTTCCCGGTCTGGCCGTGTCTGAATGGGGTTGCTCACCCGCAGGCAATTGCCCTCCAGTGAGATGCTCACCCGGAGCGGCTCTTCCTCCGACAGCCGGTTGTGTTTAACGGCGTTTTCGACCAGCAACTGCAACGTCAAGGGAGCAATGGCATAGCGGTCACGGGCTGTTTCGGGCACCTCAATGGTGACAAAGAGTTTATCCTCGAAGCGAAGGGTGAGCAGGAAGGTATAAGCCGCGATGAAATCAAGCTCCGTCCGCAGACTCACCCGTTCATTATCCTTCTGTTCCAGAATGTAGCGATATGCTTTGGACAATCGATTGATAAACTGAACCGCTAACTTAGCATCGGTATCCACTAAGGAGGAGAGAATACTGAGACTGTTGAAGAGAAAATGGGGGTTCACCTGATTTTTCAGGGCGTCGAACTGGGCCTGCACGGCTTCTTTCTCTAAGCGTTCGGCCTGGATCTGCAATTGCTGGATGCGTCGGGATGACCGTCGATTCGCCGTCAAATAAAAAGTCGCCAGTAAGGCAAGGACGGTTAATCCATTGTTCATGCGTCGGCGTTGCCCTCTAGTGTCCGGGTGGGCGTCGAAGTGATCGTCCGGCGCCCGCCCCAATCGGGGGAATTCCCGCTCCAGTTTCCGCTCCGAACGCTGGCGTAGTTGGCCAAAGAGGCCATTAAACAGAAGGGCCAGGCCGACTGCCACCAGTAAGGTGATCAATTGAATCGGTAGCCGAAGTTCGCCCGTGTCAGCCTGCCCAAACTGGTGCATCAGCCGCCCCTGCAGTTGATCCATCAGAAAAACCCAGCCCAGCAAAAGGCCAAAGGTCAACACTCCTTCCATCGCAAAAAAAGGCAGATTGTGACCCACTACCGCCCAGCTTAACGGGCTGACATTAACATATACCCGAATGGGCCAGTAGATGGCCAGCACGCTAAGGGCCAGCCGAATTTTCTGGCTAAGGGTGAGGTAGTTGGCAGAAAATGAGTCCATACTGGGTAAAGCTACGGTGTTAAAACGAAAATCCGGCCAACCGGACCAATGTCTGTTATGCCAGATTCGCAGCCACTTTCTGGCTGATGAGGATGACCCGCATGCTACGCTCATCAAGCTGTCTGAACGATGAAGGTCTGATTGGGTACGGGTTGAACGATAAACGTTTTCGTTGCCGTCGCGGTGCCGGTTGTAACCGTCAGCCGGTAGGTGCCAACGGCCAGATCGGTGATGTCGAACTGCTGGCCGAAACCCTCTTTCAGCGTTACGGTGGCGGTGTAGAGCGGGTGGTCCTGAGCGTCGCGGAGTATAATAAGCCCCTTGGTCGACTGCGGCTGGATGTACAACCTAATTTTTTGATTGGCCGTCACCAATAAGCGGGCCTGATAAGTTGAAGCGGCTGGCGTTTGTAGTATGGTCTGTTGAGCGAACGGTGCGGTAGTGGCTACCAGTCCCAGCATCAAAACGAGTAATTTTATCATGGTCTATATCAGTTATTTGCGTTGTTTAACTGATACAAAATTGCCTCACCCCGACTGCTCTCGAAACTAAATCGGACTGGATGCCGGAATTGGCTGGTCAGCTAAGGCATTTAGCGGGATGAGTGGGCTAATCCATTCCTGAAATTGGTAGGTCAACCAAGCGGTTCGATCGGGTAGTATGAGGCCCACTCCGCCTGCCGCCAAAATTGGCTGGTGCGAGGAATACTTTATCGTTTCGGCCTTTATTAACTCGTTTAATCGTTAAAAACGTCCCTTGTCGTTCAGAGAGCGAAAGCTGCATCCTGGCGCAAAAATGGAAAGCATATAAAAGCCTAGGGTCAATCAGGTTAAGTGGCCATGGGCATTGCTGCGCCCGATTCAGTCACTTGGCATTCCGAACGAGTTAGCGGTTAGAGGAATTGGCAACAAAAGCCGTTGAATACTCAATATGAATTATTTATTTGACAGGCGATACGTCTAAACAAAATTCACCCGGCTCTACTCTTCTTTGTATAGAATTGAAAATCAATAGTTTGTAAAGAGTGACGGATTTTGCGTTCCGCCGTTGCAACCGTGCGCGGCTGCGGTACGAAACGGCAGATGCACCCGAGGATCGAAATTTTGACGAAAAATATAAACACGCGTTTACGAAGATCATAGCCATCGGACGGATCAGCTTTCGGTCCGTTCAAGGCGAGTGGCTTTACCAGGTGAATTGGCTTGGTAGACCATTCTGCCGGAATGTTGGCACCCCCTTGTAGTAACAAGGGTAGATGCCCTAGTAAACCGTGACATTGGATAAGAGCACGGCTTACTAGGGGTGTCTACTGGGTCGTAAAGTCAACCTGGTTAGGCCGCGACCAGTTCCAGGGCCGGTCGTTTCCAGTGGCGCGACCCCACGCTGGCAACGAACTGATCAATGGCTTGATCCTGCCTACTATCATTTTGTTCCGAAACCACACCCAGCTTATTGAAGGCGGCTCCTTCGGGCAATGCTTTCGTCAACAACTCTACCGCTTCGCCTAAAACGCCAATGGCTTTGCCGTGCTTGTAGGTCTGAGCTAAAAAGACGCAGGCATCTCCCTTGGATTTCAATGTACTGGCTCCCGCACCACCCGGTACGAATACCGCATCGAACAGGGCCGGGCTAGTGTTGGCAAACGTTTTGGTGATTTCCATTGACTCGCTGAGCATACCCAAACTTGAGCCAATCAGCTCACCTATGGCACCCGCTTTTTTGAGCGCTTTTTTGAGCGCAACGATCTGATCAACATCAATATTATCGGCTACCAAAATGGCTACTTTCCGACCTTTAGGACCGCCCGGCTGGCCTTCCATACTCAGCGCTTTGGACGTTTGTAGCCCGCCCGACGCGGTTGTTTCCGACATCGCGTCGGCCAGCTTCTGTGCTCCCTCAACGGAGTCGGCGGAACCCCGTGCCAGACCGTCCGTTTCCGGTTCGCCTAGAGCCGCGGCTACCTGATCAGCCAGCATTTTATTGACCTGTTGCAGGTTCTTAAGCATTCGCTGACGAATAGAACGGGTTTCTACTTTGCTCAACTCGAACTGAAGCGCCTTGACAATGTGCTCTTTCTCGGGGCCGCTCATGCTGTTCCAGAATAGTTTAGCTTGTCCGTAATGATCGTCAAACGTTCGGCTGCGTACCCGAACCTTGGGGCCACTCACAGGTTCAGGGTAAGTCTTGTAGCCGCCCTGGCTGGGAGTTACCTCGTCGGGGGAATGACCATCGAGCGAGGCAGGCGCGTACGACACCCGCCCTTTGTCGATGGTGTACCGCATCTGGGCATCGCGCTGGTTATTGGACACAGAAGCAACCGGACGATTAATTGGCAACTCAGTAAAATTGGGACTGCCCAGTCGGCTCAACTGTGTATCCAGGTACGAGAAGTTACGGCCCTGCAACAGTGGATCGTTACTGAAGCTGATCCCCGGTACCACATTCGTCGTGTTAAAAGCCACCTGCTCAGTCTCGGCAAAGTAATTGTCGGGATTGCGATTTAGTGTCATCTTACCCACCCGGCGAACCGGCAGTAACTCTTCGGGCCACAGTTTGGTGGCATCCAAGATGTCGAAATCGTATTTCTGTTCGTCTTCTTCGGCCAGCGTCTGAATTCCCAGTTCCCATTCCAGAAAGTTCCCTTCCTTGATAGAGTCGGACATATCACGACGGTGGAAATCTGGATCTTTCCCCGCAATCTGCTGGGCTTCATCCCATACAAGGGAGTGAACACCAAGTACGGGTTTCCAGTGAAATTTAACGAAAGTCGATTTCCCCTGTGCATTGATCAGTCGGAAGGTGTGCACCCCGAACCCTTCCATCATGCCGAAGCTGCGGGGGATCGAGCGATCACTCATAATCCACATGATCATGTGCATGGATTCAGGCGTAAGCGAAATAAAGTCCCAAAATGTATCGTGGGCCGTAGCAGCCTGCGGAATTTCGCGGTCTGGCTCGGGTTTGGCCGCGTGGATCAAATCGGGAAACTTAATGGCATCCTGAATAAAGAACACTGGGATATTGTTACCCACAATGTCCCAGTTACCCTCGGGGGTATACATCTTGACGGCAAAACCACGAACGTCGCGGGAGGTGTCAGCCGAACCGCGCGAACCGGCCACGGTCGAGAAACGCACAAAAACGGGTGTTGGGCTAGAGGTATCGGTCAGCACTTTTGCCGTAGTAAGTTCTTCCAGTGATTTATACAGCTGGAATTGCCCGTGAGCGGCAGCGCCCCGCGCATGGACAATGCGCTCGGGAATGCGTTCATGGTCGAAGTGCTGAATTTTCTCCCGTAGCAAGAAGTCTTCCAACAGCGTGGGTCCGCGCTCACCAGCGCGCAGGGAGTTCTGGTCGTCGGCAATGGGTTGCCCCACGTTCGTCGTTAGGGGTGAGCGGTTGTCGGTTTTAAGAAGCTTATCGACGGGTATGGTATGACCTGATTTTGCTGGAGCTTCGTGGGCCGATGGGTCATCCGTTAAAGTACTCCTGTGACTATCTGCATCGGTTGCCACTGGGTACTTCGCCTCTTTTTGCTGTTGATTCATTATCGTTGAGTTTTTGTTTTACTACTTTCCCAATAAGTCCGTGTACGCTAGTATTGTTTAGCCTTTGGGTGACTAAAATGCTTCTCTTGATAGGTAGCCAAGAAGCCTCCCTGTCAATGCTTGTCTTAACGCCGGTTTAGCTGAACTGTGTGTGGGCCTAGGCCAAGACTTTTTACATAGCAAACTGACTAGTCGTTCCCCTCAAGAAGTTGACCAAGTTACTTGCTTAAGCTATTTACTGTTTCATTTCCGTCATGTTGATCCCGCTCGTTACATTTCAAGCAGGGAACTAATGGCGCACATTGAGGAACGGCGTGGCAGTTTGCCCACCCTGCACTACTTTCAAACGCGGGTGATTGCTCCGCTTTGGGATGCCGGTGTCATCATTGCCAGCAGCACCAAAGGTTACAAAATCCCCTCCTGTGAGGGGGACCTTCACGATTTTGTTAATCATAGCAATACCATCATTCAGCCTTTATTATCTCGGATCAGCCAATACCGGGATCGAATCTGTTTAGCTACCGGGGAAGCGATTGAACTGTTGGATCGAGAGGAATATGCGAATCTAAAACAGTTACTGGCTGATCCAGCGCTAACTGGATTTGTCGGTAATGGGTAGGGGTTACAAACCAGAACTACCGTTGCAATTCTGCAACTTCATTCGTCTGGACTTAATGACAAAACTGTCACTCTATAAATTGGAATTTCTACGGTAAACGGGACAGGATGATGCTTAATTCAGTGTCCACATAAATACAGCCAGTCCAAGAAGTTGTGCATACCTAAAATTGGACGGATGTACTTGGTCAATCCCCTGAGGAATCGACTGCTCTGGAGTTGACGGAATCGGCGGGGCAGTCCGAGCTGTGGTCAGTTTGATCGTAATAACCACTTGGTGCAGTAGACTCGATAGCTCAACTCCGGCGCGCTATTCCTCGCCCTACGCAGGCGGTTTTTGTCGCGACAAAAACACCTATTGCTTTTGCCATAACAACCCTGCTTAGTTAAAGCGTTACTCACCAAAAACCGATCGTCTTTTGGCCTGAACAGTGGCGCTATACAAAGTCCCTGAACAGTGAGCGTGTCGCTTTGGTTGTTATAGAAAAAACAACATGCAAACGCCCTACGAGTATCTACAAGCACAATTGGTATCCCAGCAACCCCTAATGGAGACGGAAGAAGGGGGGTATTTAGTCTCGGAGGTGACTGTCGTTGATGAGACGACGAATGCCTTTACATTTAGCTTGGCTGGTTATGGCCTGATGGCTGGCAGAACGTTGGCCGGACGCGTAGAGGATTCCCAAGATGTCAACTATCCAGGCACCTATAATTTTGTGGCTGGCGACGCTGATGCAAACAAGCCCGTGCACCAAAACTACAGCCATGACAACGTCCTGTTGTTCTTTACACAGGGAATCACAGTCTAGCTGCTAAGCGTATCCGTAGCTCGATCAAACATGAAACCGTTAGGCGGCTGATGACGGTCTGAAATGACTTCGTCAGTGCGGCCAGTTTCTTTATACGGACGGTCAGCCGCCTTTTAAGATATACGTGGTGAACCGGAAGGGGTGACAATGCGGCCCACCCTTGTCACTGCCCCTAAAGTGATGCACCACCATGTGAAAGGGGTTTAGCTTACCCTTAAAATCGAACAGGTGTTTGGTAAACTCCTGGCTCATTTTTTCTTTTCGGTACTTCAGGTGTAAACGATGTGGTGCGGGCAGGTTTGTTAATCCAAGTAGGTTGCCGTGAAAATAGGCGTTCGAGGCCTTTAAAGCGGTAGATGACCAGCTTTTAATGCCGGTCATGGCAATTGGCTGCGAGTAGGTAAGCCAAGCCTATTTTGCCAGCACGATGACATGATCCGATGGTTTGTTTTAACTTTGATAACCCTTTTCAATGCATTTCTGTGCGGTATCGTAAGATAGTATAGACATAGATTATTTACCATAGTAGGGCTTGGTTTCATGTATGGAGTCTTATTTATTTACCTGCATCCTTTAGCGGTCCGCTATGACGCTGGCAAAATATTAACATCTTAATCTGATGGCCACCTATAATCCTGTGATATAACGAGTAGCGGTATTGGTTGAGCCAATTGCATAGGTTATGGTAGATAAGTCTTTTTTACTGGGCCTAAGAATTGTACAATCCTGGCTTTTTTTTAATTTATTTATAATACGGATTGACTTTTCTAGAAAAAGTACTAAATAGCTCAAACTCAATTTCGTCCAGCTAAATGCTTGGCTAAATGGACGCTTTTTGTTGAGCAGAAAAATAATCTGACTCTTACTACAAGTAAGTTATCAAAAGCGTTCACGAAATGGCTATCTAAATTGAGAAATTACTTTTTTATGGCTATCCTACTCAATCAGAGACAGATGTATTCTATAAACTATACCTTTTTTGGCCATAGTAAGGTCTCATGGAGAAGGGCTATTAATTGAGAAAAGTAACTACCACCCTGGAATAGTTGACCGTGTTCACAAGCTAGTTCGGCTGTTCGTAGTTCACTGACATACCGGGACCACGACTCCTGATGGTGAAAGTAGGCACTCGTGTCAGCACACTGAATTAAGAAAACCGGTTGCTTGACATACGATGGACGCGTCATCAGACTTAGTAGGCGGGTAGCCGCTTCGGCTCGGTCCCGTCCAGCTAGTGATGTATACTTGGCATAAAGAAAACGATAAACGGAGGGCGATAATTTGCGAATCAGACGCATAGGACGCAACGACCGTTGCTGCCAGACATCAGCCCGTATTGTACGCCAGCGCAGGTCTTCACCAGCGGGTGGATGATCCACATAAATAAGGTGTCCGCCGATCCGGCCCTGAGTTTCCCGCCAATGGGCAACCTCGTGAGCAATAGTGCAGCCACTACAAATGCCAACCAGATGGACCCCCGTCGGCAGCTGATCAAACTGGGGTTTGATGAATTCCAGAAAAGTATCGGTCGATAACGTGCTGAATAGCGCGTCCAGGGGTTGACTGATTAGGTCCGGGTATTGAATAAGGTGGACACGACCGATCTTTCGTAGCTCCTGAATCAAACGGTAGCTACCCTCACGCATTCCGTATATGGGACGAAAAACGGCAAACGAAAGGGATGACTTCTGAGCATCCAGCAGTGGTTTGTCCGAGGCTGTAGTCAGTCTAGCCAATAGCTGGGTTGGCCGCATGTCGACATGAAACCAGGCCGTTGGCAATTCGCGTTGACAATAATCTTCCAGATCAACCAGGAGCAGCAAGGCGTTGTACGAAGATCCTCCACCCTGTCGCCAGCTAGCATTCTGTTCATACGAATCCATGGAGGCTGACTGGCACCAGGCCGCTCGCAACACCTGCTCGGTCTGACTCAAATGGGTTTGACTCTTAGCTACCCGTTGTCGACAGCGGGTAGCATCAATCTCAAGGAGGGCGTTAAAATCTATTTTAAGATTGGGTAAGCGGGGCAGTGCCTCAATGATTTCCCACTCGACAGGTATCATGTGCGTAGGTAAATGCTCGGCCGCAAACTGACGTAGCTGGTCAATAATAACTCCATTCTCGACCACTATATAAGCCACTAAACAGGTTTGCGTGGGTTGCGATCGCATCAGTACGGCGGCCTGGAGTACGCCTGATGCCCGCAACAGGACGGCTTCGACTTCGGCGGGTTCAACCCGGTAGCCGGATAACTTTAATTGTCGATCTTGCCGACCAATAAATTCCAGCAGTCCATCGGCCCGCAATCGACCCAGATCACCCGTTCGAAAGGTACGAAGTGCTCCCTTGGTCGTGAACGAGCGGCTGGTTCGTTCATCATCCCGCCAGTAACCCAATGATAGAAAAGCACTGGTAACCACGATTTCGCCGATTTCACCCCTCTCTACTTCTGTGCCAGTCAAACTCAATAAGCGCATAGACCGGTCTGGAACGGCGTATCCTACCGGAATGAGTTCATCGGTCAGGGGCGTTTGATGATCGATAAACCACTGTCGATAGATCGTTGCATTCTCCGTCGATCCTATTCCGACATAGAGCCGGGCAGTCGACGGAAAGCTAGATCGATATAACTCCACGTCAGCCCGGTAAATCCGATCCCCCGCCAGGTAAACAAGCCGGACGCTGGGGAAAAAGGCACCACGGGCCACACTGAGAAATCCTCGAAACAACAGGGGTAATGAATGATAAATTGTAATTTGTTGATCCTCAATGAACTGGGCTAAACCCGCTAGTCCCTGCCGGATCGGGTGGTAGAAGTGAACACTACCCCCGGTTAGCAAGGTGCCTAACACGTCCCGAATGGACCCGATCACCGATAAAGAATACAGGAGGGAATGTCGATCACCAGCCCCCAGGTGAATCGAGTGTACGTACTGAGCAACGTCATGCAGGACGCCCCGCTGATGTTGATAGACGCCCTTTGGTTGCCCGGTCGTTCCGGATGTGTAAAGAATATACGCGATGTCGTTGCCCCCCCCTGCCGCCTGATAGTGAGCGGTATCTCCTTCTGTATTGATCTGATCGAGTACTAGTTGGGATATGGTCGGCGGGGCCGATGGCAACTCGGACGCATAGCCGATCAACAAGTCAACGCCCGCGTGCGTTAGCGTCGACTCGTTACGCTGGACAGGCACCGTCAGGTCAAGCGGTACATACGGATGCCCCTCCGCCAATATAGCCAGTAACGCGGCTATCGCCCCGGCAGACTTGTCCATCCATAAACCAATTGGCACACCGGCCAGAAGCTGTCGTGACCGTAAAGCCAGGGCAATCTGCTGGGTTTGTTCCAATAGCTGACCGTAGCTAAGCTGAATCTCGCCATCCACCAATGCGATCCGGCTGGGTTGACGGCTGGCTCGTCGCTCAAAAAGAGTGTAAATGTCCGTCTCCAGATCCTGAACCGTAAACTCTTCAAAACGAATCGTTTCGGGGCCTTTATAGTCTAAGGGAGGGGGAGACCCGAATGACGGGCGGCTTGCTTCCATACATTAATCTGATGATCGGGAAAAGAGAGAGGAAGAACACATTCGGCCATCAAGTGACTATTTCCGCCCGCCGAGGCTGGGGAATAATAGGTTCTTATAACCTGGCGAGTCTGATCTGCGTCCTGACAGGCAGCCAGAATGTTTGTAGAAAGGCCCGGTAAGTGAGTTTGGTGGGCGGGCAGGTTTACGGATGAAACCCCTCCCTGGGTAGTCGTCCCATAATGAAAACGAGCCTTGGGAGATACCGCACTCAAGGGATTATAAACGCCCTGTCCGTGCAGGTGAATGATCACGTCCCGGAACAGGCGGCTGGCCTCCAGCAGGCAAGGCTGGTCGGACAGTTTGCTCAATGGACCATGAAGCGCTGGTGGCAGGCCGTCGGTTCTGGCATGTTGGATGACATAATAAAGCTCCTGAATGGATTGACGACTGAACTCCTCCAGAACAAAATATAAGTTTTCAGTCAGCTTCGCTAAGCCGACCGATACTAACTCCGGGAAATCAAGCCAGTGCCGCATGAACTGCTCTAGGCCCGCCAGCTGAATGGCCTGTGATACAGGGCTAAAGACGGTGGCATAAACCGGCTGATGGGGGAAGGCCGCTCGGGTGAGTTGAGCGGCCAGTAGTTGTTCTTCCAGCATACGAGGTACGCTGGTCCGAAAATCAACCAACGTGCACCAGTCCTGTGGGTTGGTAATCAACGGCTGAATAATCTCCCGACGGCCCAGAGCATCGCCCCGCCAGGCATCGGTAAGGCCATAGCATACCGCCAGCCAACTTCCGGCTGGGGTCAACTTGATGTAATTAAAATCAAACTGGTGCTGAAAAGCGATCGTCTGTTGGGCTAGCTGACGACCGTGCTGATCAGCCACAGGATGATGCTTCCAAAAAGAAACGTTCATAGAGTGTAAAGGTAAACCTAATTAACTTGTTCGTTCATTTCATCGACGTTACCCGTGGCAATCAGTCGGGGGTCCATCCATTATCGTACGGATCGGTTAGAATTCATCATCCATCATCAGGTTCAGCATGTGCAAGTTATCCTGGTAGAAGGTCTCGGCCTGGGTCTGATCGAACGCTTCGTAAAGCAGATTACGTTCGTTAGGCTCTGCATAGTGGCTTGTGGTGGTGTAAGCCAGGCCCGTAATTCGCTCCAGGCTGATCAGGAGCTGAAACGGGACGTCAGGATCGGGCGTTTCAGCTCCTGATCGATCAATGGATACGCGTAAGCCGTTGGTGACCGAGTACGTTTTCATCTGGGTTTGCCGGCCACGGGTTGGGATTGGCGGTAGCGTTTCGAGAGTCATTTTACAGGCTCATTAAGCCGGAAGAGGCTTGGGTAAGGGATAGGCATCCGGTGGAGTGTATGGCAATGGGTTAACTAAAATAACGGCTCATTCAGTTGTTTGCTTAACTCCATAGCAACCAGTTGTTGGTTGGCATTTTGTTGTTGAGCACGAACGGGGCCATAAAAACAGACCAGCAGGGCGAAAGAGAGGGTAAAGAATTTCATTCAATAGATTTCGGTTAAAGTTAATTAGAAAAATGAGGTGCGGATAGATAATGGTCAATGCACAAAAAGGCGTATGGCTGATCGATACGGCCAATGGCTCAATGGATATCTGTGTTTTTCTCCTCACTTTTGTCGGGGAAATCGGCTACAAACAGCGAATAAAAATAGTCATGAACCCGGCTACGGTATAGCGCAAAGACATACTCAAACGAGTCCATAGCGGCCGGAGTGATGGGAGGATATTCGTTTGTTTGACCTTTATTTACTGTATCGTCTTGGTTCATGTTCTGGCGTTTTGTTGTTTAATCCGGTTATCAAGTGGTCAGCTCGTCGCTATTCACGACGGGTAGGAGAAAATATGTGTTTTAACGCTTAGAGGGGACAAGAAGGGAATGGGCGGAAGTAATCCATCTTTAGTTAAGTTTACTGTTGAGGCAAAAGTAGCCCATGCTTTATTCGAAAAATATACCTGGTAGCAGGTAGAGAAACACCTTTTCTGCAAAAAAAAGCAGGTTGTATCCCGGTTGTTTACTACCTGCCATCAGGTATATGTTTCTGTCTCTATTGATGTGAACTTTACGGCATCAAACCACATCTGTACAAGGCTGTCCTTTTTTGGACGTAACTCAATAAAGCCATCGACTCCAACCTTGTCCATATCGGCATCCGGACCGGCCTGTTACTAGCGGTTGTTGCCAGCATTAGCTGTGCGAGCCGGCTTTATGGGCAGCCAGGTAGGCAGGCGCGGCCTTCGCCTGTCAAGCCAGTAGTCGTGGATTGCCGATTTGGTACGGTATCGGTGAATGACCGGGTGCTGGTTTATACGGTGCCCGTGAGCGCAAAGCGCTCTTCCCCCCCAACTCCCCAGGTAAGTCCAGCAGGCTTTTCCTCCAATAAAGACTCACAACACGTGCTGATTGGACCCGCGTATGCGCATCCAGAGGCCTGGGTATACCTGCCGCTGGTCAATTTAACCCGGTTAAACCGACGAATGATCGTCGATCTGGATCACAATCGCTGTGATACGCTGGACGCGTATTTGATGCGTGGTCACCAGGGGCCACCAGTCCATATCGGCAAACTGTTTCGGGGCCTTCCGCTTGGCAGGCGTGCGGTGCCGGTCAGGGCTTTCGCGCTCTCTTTTGAGATGGCACCTCAGGATAGCGTAGGGCTATTGCTGCGCAGTCGGCGCACAACGGGCATTCACGAATTATCGATCGCGGTCTCGACCGAAAACCAGTTTATCATCAAGAGCAACCAGGAAGCCATCACTCGGCTGGCGGCCCTGACGAGCGCCTTCTTTTTCATGTTTACGGTATGTTCTCTGGGACTGATTTTTAAACACCGGCTGTTGGTTTATTTCGGTTTGTACGTGTTTCCCATCGGGTTGGGCCAACTTAATTACAATTACTTTTTCGACGGCTTTCCTTTTCCACCCTGGCTGGGTCTGAACGCCAATTCAATCGGGCTTCTTATTATATTCCTGGCCAACGCTCTGCTGCATCCATTTGGGGTAGCCTACCTCGAAAGCCTTACCTTATATGGTCGATGGCACCGGTACGTAGTGTTGGGTTTAGTGGGGGCTAACCTGCTGCCGATACTCCTGTTGCTTTTTCCACTCACTCCCCTCACCAATGCCGTGGTGACTCAGGCCAGCCTCCTGTTAACGACCCTGAACATCGGCTGGCTGTTTTATATTTCGTTAGCTGGTTTTATCAAAAAACGGGAGATGTACTTGCTATTGACGGCAACGCTGATCTTTGTACCCGTACTCTACCAAACGTATGGCCAGTCTACGCCGGCCCTGAGCTATAGCCATTTCCAGCCTTTTTATCTGCTGCTGGTTTTTGGATTTTTGATTGTTGCCCTGTTTCGGCGGGAACTCATCAGTCGGCAGATGACTGCACAGTCCATCCGGCTGGTACAGACCAACCTGGAGCAGTTGCGTAAAGCTGAAATCGAGCAGATCGGGCGCAACCTCCACGATCAGTTGGGTAACACCCTGGCCTCAGCTCTGGGTTACCTGACCATGCAGTCTCCCCGGATCGCGCTCGCTCGGGACATGATCCTGGAAGCCATTAATGAAACCCGGGTCATTAGCCATAACCTGGTCAAAGACGACGAGCGGGCATTGACCGAAAAGCTGGCTGATCTGGCTGAACGGTTCAACGATTTTTCACCCATCTCCTTTGACTACATTGACTTTACAGAAGAGAAAATCAATCACTTACCGGCTCTTCAACAGCAGGGTATTTATCTGATCGTTCAGGAAGTGCTCAACAATATCATCAAGCATTCTCAAGCCAAGGAGGTCACCATCCAGGCCTTTTTGAGTGAAGGCCTGGTGCGGGTGAGTATTGATGACGACGGCATCGGGTACAAGGCCAATGCGCAAAGCCGGGGCATTGGCCTGAGTAATATGTATAAACGGGCAGAGCTGGCCAATTTAACGCTAGTCATTGATGGAGGCTACGGTGGCACCTCCGTGAGTATCGAAACGCCTTTACTCTGGTGATGAGTGAACAACCCGCGACCACTCCCAAAGCAACCCCAAAACGGTGACCACTCGCTGTACACATGAAAACAAGAACAGTTATTATTGACGACCATGCCTTATTCAATGACGGATTAGCGCTGATCCTGAAGGCGTCGGGTTTGTTTGAAGTAGTAGGCCAAGTCTACGATAGCCGTCAGGCGATGTATACCTGCCAGGGCATTTTATTGGATTTGATTCTGGTTGATTATAACATGCCCCATTTGAATGGGCTGGAAGTGGTAGCCCAGTTGCAAACCCTGCTGAACAAACCACGCATCGTTATCATCAGTATGTACGCTGAAAAGAAAGAGCTGAGCCTGTTTTCAGCCGCCAATGTCAACGGGTACCTGGCGAAGACCACCCCTTCAGGCGAGCTGATTACCAGTCTGCAAAAGATCATGTCCGGGGATCGTATCCTGAGCCTGGGTCGTCCGCAAAAAGAGAGTACGGTCAATGATTTTTTTGCGTTAAAACACCAACTCACCAAGCGCGAGTATGAGATCGTTTTGTTGCTAAAAGAAGGCCAAACGACCGAACAAGTTGCGCAGACTATGGGCTTGAGCTATTTGACGGTAGAAACCCACCGGAAGAATATCAACGCTAAATTAAAGCTAAGCAACAAGCAGGCATTTTATGATTTTCTACAAAGTCTATGATTCGTAACGAGCTGACGTACAGTTTTAATACAGTTTACCCGTCGAACAAAGGGATCGGCAAATTGACAGGGCCTGTTTCAGCATCGATACGCAACTGATTATTTTAGGTAACTCACCAATTCGGTCTTGCAATGTATAGGCATGAGAACATCCACGAAAAGTATCAATTATTTTTGTGTAAGGATGTCTGTCTGATTTATTTCAGTACTGCCGTAAAACTTCTTCAGGAAGAGGAGTTATTGAGTTTGCTTGCCCATAGTCGAAGCCAGAATAGCCAGGTGGGCATTACCGGGGCTTTACTCTACGTTAAAGGGAATTTTGTCCAAGTGCTGGAAGGGGATAAACAAGTGGTTAAGGACCTCTATGTGTGCATTGCGCAAGACCCCAGACATACTAATGTTTCATTGGCCATCAATCGTCCCATCACGCAACGTCTGTTCGCTACGTGGTCCATGGGCTATGAAACCATTACACTGAGTGAGTTAGCGGAGATTCAGGCCATCGTGCAGTTGAATGCGGGTGATCAATCGGTGATGAATTCAGCTGACAATGCCATTTTACGAACCCTGCAAGTATTTTACCAAGGGAATCATTACAACTAAGTACAATTTAAAAGAGACAGTCGATTCAATATTGGAAATATACTATTTAAGTAGATCAATTTTTTGATGTCAATAGGGATATTATTTATCAAATAAATACAATTAATGATTTTGCGGATTTCGTTCACGAAAATGCTTGGCCAAGTGGATGCCAGTATAGATTCAGTGAGATAGACTAACCTAAGTCTTGAAGGCCATGATTCGTCCACGAAAAGGTCGCCTTTTATGGACGGTCACTATGAAAAGTACAAAATTTGAAAAGGGGAGAAGGGCTTATTCTTTAGCGACAGAATACCATTTTAGGGCAGATTTAGATTGGCTATTGGCTCGTAATTAGCAACGCTGTTCACAAGCTGATGGACGTACGTGTTGTAACAACTTCGTGATGTCGTTTCGTACTTTACTTCCCAAAGTACGAAACGATCAACTGTCTAGCTCGGCTTGTTCTTGAGAATGCCGTGCTCTAATCGCTTCGCAAATAAGCTTACCCCAGTACTACTCATTTATCGATTCGAAAAGACGAGTCGGCAATCAGCCATGTTCAGGCTGCTGATAATTGGTGGGGAGTCTAGTTCTTTACCGACAAGTCGAATTGGCAGTGGGTGATGGCCATGCACAGCCAAAGCATTGCTTCAAACGAGGTTGCAGGATGAGTTATGGAGAAATACCAATAACTATGGAAAGCCTACCTGAAAAAGGTAAATCCGCAAACGGAAAAGATGGGTCGTTTTTAATTTCCTTTCGATTTACGGTTTGAAGGCCAGCATAGAATAACCGATAAAGGAAGTAGCAGGTAAACCGACATCGACGATAACCAGTAAGCGGCCACTCCAGCCGGTCGAACCAGACCCGCTAAGCCACAATACCCGAAAACCACTAAGCTACACAAAACCACGTGCAAGCGCGGCAAAAATAGGTCGGTCGGGTAAAGATGAGAAAGCATATCAGGCAAAAGCTTTGTAAATAAATTCCACATGGCCAGACTGGTGGGAAGACCAATGAAAAGTAGAATGAGCCAGGGTGAGATCTGCAAACCTGCCACTACCGTGGACATATCTTCAGACGAACTAAACGTTCGGATAGGTACGTAACTGTAAAAGCCGCCAATACTCATGACACAGAGCCAAAAATAGAACAGTGCATGGGTCGGTTGGTTGTTTTTTCGGCTAATCGAGTAAAACAGTCGACTTAGGGTATAGAGCAACCCTGTACCTAGCAAGATGCCAGAAACGGCAATCCAGGCGGCATACCACCCGTGTCCATCAGCGAATATGGGCGCATAATTGACATTTTCATCTATCTTCAGCATGCACAGTACATTGACGACACTCCA
This sequence comes from Spirosoma flavum, assembly GCF_042686045.1. Classification (NCBI taxonomy): domain Bacteria; kingdom Pseudomonadati; phylum Bacteroidota; class Cytophagia; order Cytophagales; family Cytophagaceae; genus Spirosoma; species Spirosoma flavum. The sequence goes on along the minus strand of NZ_JBHUOM010000035.1, from coordinate 2,943 downwards.
ATCGCCGTAGTTTAATGCCCAAGGGTCCTTCTTATAGCCAAGGGCCCAGGCGGAAAATGAATGGGCATACTCGTGCAGAAAAAAAGCGATGGCATGGGTCAGCCAAATGAGAAAAAGAATTTCTAGGGCTTGAAAAGCCTTCCCTACGAGTGGCGCTGTTGCAGGATTATTGTTCATACGATTGGTCTTCATGGTTGTCCACAAAGTAAGGACACAAACCAATCAGAAACGTCCGTTTAGTCCAGTCGGACGTCCCGCTACCAGTAGACGGACCAGTCAGTTGATTAGGGTAACCGTGAACGATGCGCTTTTTGATAATCCGAAGGGGATTGCCCCGTAAACTCCCGAAATGTTTTGTTAAAGGTCGACTTTGAATTAAACCCAGCCTCGAAGGCAATGCCAAGAATACTGTAGTGAGCCAAAGTTGGATCAACCAGCAAGTGCTTACTTTCCTCAATGCGGTGTCGATTGACAAAACTGTAAAAGTTTGCCCCGACGCCTTCGTTGAGTACCTGGGATAGTGAAGTGGGGGATAAGCTTAGTTGATCGGCGAGCGTCGTTAACGTCAGATCTTTATCCAAAAAAGGTTTTTCTGACCGCATGAATTGGCTTACTCGTTCTGAAAGCGTTCTGACATCAGCCGATGTCAAGCCTGAATTACGGTAGCGAATGCTAGGTGGTTGGTCTAAACTAACCAGCGAAATTGTTGGCGTAACGTGGGTATAAATGGCTTTTTGATTCATAACGAAATAGGCCAGCCAATACGAAAAACCTACCTGAGCGAGGCCAAAATACAGTCTATTGGGTAGCCAACTCTCGTTATTAAGCACCCAGATACTATATAGGATCATTAATGACCAGATGAGGCCTTTGACCCACTGCAATGTGTTCTGATCCAGAGCCGCCAGTACTTGCCGAACGATGCGTTGATGACGATGAACCAGCCAGTAAGCGCTGATAAGATAGCCAATAATGATTCCTTTAGAATAATAGATCGTCATGAGCGGAGCTGTCCGGCGGTCACTCAGCCAGTGGTGAAACTGGGCTATTTGGGTGGCCATCGGCTGTAGTTTAAATGGCAATAGCCAGAGTCCATATACCAGGATGGGCAGTAGATGAATTAACTGTCTGGATTGAAGCTTAAACCGTACTTGGGTCATGGCCTGTACATACAGGTAAACCAGCGGCCCGAAAGGAAGTAGTAGTAGTGTATCGGTTTCAATTAAGATCGGGTAGGCGTCATAAATATTTTTTGAAACGATCAATTCGTAGGCGTCAATACTGGCATAGTTGAGACAAAATAAGGCTAGTAATCGGTTAGCCACTCGATTGCGGTTCTCTTGGAGAATAAGCAATAAAAATGCAATCATCACTAAATTAGTCAGTGTGATACCGACACAAAGTGAATAGATATACATGATCAACGAGTTGTAAAACAGGTAAGTACTTCCTTAACTAAGGATCTAATAAATTATCAATATAGTTCCTTAGTCTTATAAAGGTACGAGCAGGGTTACATTGTTGAAAAATTTGGCTTTTCGCCGGGGATAGTTACGTTACTTGAGTGACCCGTATGTTATTGGTAGAATTTGACAGTGGTTAAACATAATTTAGCCCAACAATACGCTCCTCCTACCCGGTCCCCGTTCAGAAAAACGCCCATTTTTTGAAGCATACGTATGAAGATTCTATCGTCTCAATTGGGAGCCTTATTTGAGAATTCGAATTTTTTCTAGCTTACCAACTAGTTCTTGAAAGAGTAACTCATTGGCCCTTTAGTAACCGAGAAGGAGCGATTCTCTGCACATCCTTTTAACAAATTGGTTGCTTTAAAAATGGTACTTTTCGTAGTCATGTATTACCCTGATTTTACTTGACAGATTTACACTCGTTTTCATGCCGCAGTCATTGACTGCGTCGATTGCATTTTTGCTGCTTGTCGGCGTTTCGTTACCCGCCATTTCTTGACCAATTCGCCTTGCATTCGATGCGCTTGTTCAGGCGTATAGTAGCCACAGCTCCGATGCGGCCGTAATCGATTGTAGTTTTCAATTGCTCGTTGTACCCCTTCTTCGGCAGCCGCGTAACTAATAAAGCCCCGGTTCAGCAACATATCCTCCGCACCGGCGGCCCGGCTTTATCGTCCGATTGACCCGCTCAGCCAACGCATTTTCGTAAGGATCACCCTGTTCAGTCATACTGATGGCAATCTTGTTTTTTCGTAACAGACCTGTATAAGCATGACAGCAATACTGAACGCCCCGGTCCGAATGGTGAATTAAGTGCTGCCATGTTTTATTGGCTTTCAAAGCCATTTTTAAGGCACTTAATGGTCCCTCCATTTCTAAAGTAGGATGTAGTTTCCAACCTACAATCTTTCGCGAGTAGGCATCGGTGATCAGACTCAGATAAGCAAACCCACGAGGCAGGGGAAGGTAAGTGATATCGCTTACCCATAACTGATTAGGGGCATCTACTTTCTTCCCTTTCACCAGGTTAGGATACTTGCGGAAGGGGTGATTCGACCAAGTAGTCTTCGCCCGTCGCGTTCTTCTCCTTATTAATAATCCGTTATCCCTGAGCAGTTTAGCAAACTTATCCCGACCTAGTTTAATCCCATGTTGCTGACGAAAGTCAGTCAACTGGTGGTGCAGGATTTCCGCTCCAACTGAGGGCAAGTCAAGACGTAACCGGCGGACTTCGGCTAACACCATCGCACTTTTAAGATCCGCTTTCTGAGATCGTTTCTGCTTTTCATACCAAGCCTGACGGCTTACCCCGCAGCGGCGGACCGTCAAACAGCCCGCAGAGTGTTTCCATGCTCACCAGTGGGTGATGCAGGCTGAGTTGATTTACTGTTTGGGACCGCACGGGCGGCCCCGCAGGCTTTTTTCGGATCGGGATCTTGAGTTCTTTTTCGGCAATGTTGATCATGATCTCCAG
>NZ_JBHUOM010000034.1:0-799 GCF_042686045.1 Spirosoma flavum | reverse complement strand
CATTTGGTGAGGTATTGGTCTGGGCGAATGTTCTGGCCGATGGCAAGAGTAGGAAAAGAAGCACGAGGTTTCGAAAAGTAGCAAAGGGAGTTAGATGTTGGTTTAACCCCTCCTTCTGCCTAGCTAAATTACGCCAGGTACTTCTGAAGTAATTTTGGCGCATACACGTTGATTAAGCAAAGAGACTGACTATTCTTCTTAGATGTCGTGCCGTTCTAGATTCCATAAAGTTACGTTGGTACATGTAGACTAGAGATTCGTTGGGAATCAACGTAATGGGCGGATCGATGCATTTACAAGTTCTCTTGATAGGGGAATAACTCAGTTGTTGTCTCTTACTTTGTTCATATCAACAATCGCCCGATTCGAGAAGCTAACTAATACACAAATCTATATGTGTCTCTCTTAGGAGCGTCTTATGAGAATGAAGTCAGTTGTTACGAACCTGCTTTTAGAATGAGTAGATGTCCAGCAAAGTCGTGTTCAGGATTGTGGTCTTGCTATATTTAACTGAACATTAAGTTAATCACTATTTAACTTAGTGTATCATGAAAATCCGTACGGTACAACCGGCAACGAAGGCATTCAGCGTTAGATTACCTTTTCCCTTTTCAACACCAAAGTGGACAGTTCCAGAATGTTGCTTAAATTTTTGTCCAGTATTTTGTTGCAAGTCCAGATCCAAATTATCAACCTATTTTACGCTCGATTGCTTGACTTTCAACACAGTTCATGTTAAGGGAATTTTCTTAGAATGACTCGTCAGCAGTAACTTACGCCGACCATGGGAAGAGGAGCT
>NZ_JBHUOM010000033.1:0-16127 GCF_042686045.1 Spirosoma flavum | reverse complement strand
TAACTTGAAGAAGTATCTGCGCTTTACGCCCGTTGAACAGAGCGGAATGGTAATCGCTCTATCAATACCTGACCAGTTTTGTTTTATACTGATCTACTTTTGCAACAGCCACGGCACTTATATAACAACAAAAGCGTTTATAGACCCTTATGTCTCGGACAGTTTCAATAGGACCTGATAAAGAAATGAAGTTGCTTGAATTTGATTATAACGCCAGTTCTGTATTAGAATTGGATAAACTTCTAGGCAATTCAAGTGACGCTATAGGCAATTACAGTGACGTTGAGGGTTCGTTAGGACAGCTTTGGAACAAGTTAGAGACTAATTGCATTGCGGGTTGCTGTGGTATTGACGCCTTCGCATTTTGGCCAGAAGATATCGCTATAATTGTTAAAGAACTTGATAAGAAAGAGTTGCTAGAACAATTAGTCCAGTTGAAAAATCGAGTATTAAATAGCAGTCAACAAATTGTCTATTATCATCGATTCAATTCTCTCTTTGCCAAGTTGTCTTTCTTAGAACTACTTGATTATTTAATCGAGGAGGTCAAGAAGCTATCTCTGAGTTAAACAATTCTTCTATTGACCATTAGATTTGATAAAGTTGTTTTCATAAAATAATCTCTTTACATATTTTTAGTTATAAAACCGCCCTTCAATAAGTACAAAATGCGATTAATTCGAAGGTGATCGTCATTTTGCACTTTATCTTAACCATACCCTTTTGAAAACAGTAGTTGTCGCTCTGAAAGCAGTGGGCATTGCTCTGCTCTGCTTGATTAGTATACCCTTTCTCTTTTTTCTCTTCATCCTTCAGTCAACCGACGGGCCAGAGATTGATGGCTCAGAACTCGTCCATAGCCAATCGTTCCAACACCTCCACCAGCTGGTCCATCAGCTCAATAATACGAGGGATATTATGGTTGTACCTCGGAGCAAGTATTTACCTCAGAACGAGTATATAGTCATTGATAAGCTAGCCATTAACTTGGCTAAGCGAACGTTCGGCAGCGAGCCAACCCAAGGCGTCCACCAATCGTATGAGCTAGCAAGTATGCATAAGTTTTCATCCCTGGACTCGTTATTGGCCCCTCGGCACCTGGATAGTACAACGGTTTATCAAATCACAGGGGCGATGAAGACGACTAATATAGAGTACGTAGAAATTACGTATAAAGTAATTGCCTACCGTTGGAAGCCAACCTCCTGGCGGTACAGCGAAGAAGGCATACTGTATGTGGAAGATGATATGGTAAATCGCTCACAGTATAAACTATTTGAAGCGATAGGGCCCAACTTTTATCACTATGCTCGCCTGACTAGATCGAACTAAAATCTACTTACTATTCATATTGGCTAAGGGTCAAATATTGAACTTTCTATAGGGTAGTTGTATAACTAAGGTGGCTGTTGCAAAAGTCTTGAATGGGCTCGAAAAGCATAAATTGGATACCCGTTACGCCCTAAATCAAGCTTAAAATTGCCGGTTCAACGAACTCGTCCACAGTCGTGTCGATTTTTGCAACAGCCACCGATGTTATGATAAGCTGAAAGAAAAGTTAAACAAAACCGAGTTTTGTTTAACAAGTTAGCCAACGCTTTTTACTGAATAAAATTTAGCCGTCAATTTCCCTAGCCTTTATCTCGACATAAAATGTTCAGCTTAATCGATACTAGTCATTGGTTGGAAATGTACTATTTTCAGAGTTGCCTAAATTGAAAACTCAAAGGAGAGCTTCTTTAAATAATACAACTTTATTTTTTTGCTAATTCGTCTAGTTAAGCGCTTGGCCAAATGAACGCTTATCATGACTTACAATGATAAGATAACGTTTAGCTTCGATTCCTGAAATCGTTCACGAAAAGGTTGCGTTATCTGAACGCTCACTATGAAATGTACAAAATATCGAAAAGTATGAGATCAGCTTCCCTTTATTTCAGATAACGGTAAAATACTATTTGAAGATCAGATTGGGCCTCTTTAAACACCCGAAGCATCACGATCCACCGTTGCGGGCGTGGTCATGTTGGAAGCATATACACGTAAGATACATCGTCTCACTTAGGAGCATTTTTTGAGATTATTTCGAGCCAGAGATAGCAGCTCTTTTAAAATTATGAAAAAGCCAAGTCGATCAGACTATCAGAATAATAGTGGAGGTTAGTTAACTCACTGTTGAAATCATAAATAATCTTAAACAGCTTGCAGCCAGAGCCTTTCTAAACGGATTGGTCGTAGATTGGGATGCCCAACAAAGCATAAGCAATTGACTATGACCCGAGCTTTTTGGAAATTCTACACCGACCTGACCAAGTTTAATCTGTGTCTGTCCCTATTAGTTACTTTCGTCAAAAGCCCAGCCGAAGGCATTCTGTTGTTTGTCACGGGGGGGATGATTCTGAGTCTGGTTGCCTATGAATATTTTCATAGCCATGAATATTACCTTTATCATAATTTGGGCTTGACCAGAATGCGTCTAATCCTTAAGGCATGGCTCTTGAATGTGGGCATAGCGGTCGTATTAGGAGCCTTTCTACTGAGCTGATATGCACTTAGCCATCGACAAGCTCGAGAAAAGTTTTGGTAAACGAGCCATCCTCAAACTGAATAAGCTCGATCTACAGACAGGGGAAACGGTTGGCATTTTTGGCCGAAATGGATCAGGCAAATCTACCCTGATGAAAATCTTGTTTGGAACCATGAGAGCAACCGCCAGTTCACTCTATCTGGATACTGTGCCATTCGACCCAGCCACCACGATTGCCAGGAAACTGATTGCTTATCTGCCTCAGCATAGCTTTTTACCGGGTGGTTTCAAAGTCAGGGATATCATTCCCTTAGTGATTGCTGATGGAGAAGCCCAAAATCGGGTCTTTTATTCGCCGGGTATAGCCTCCTTTGAAAATCAGCGGATTGGTTCACTCTCCATGGGTCAACTAAAATACCTAGAGTTTCTTTTAGTCGCCTATCTGGACCACCCTTTCTTATTACTGGATGAACCCTTTTCCATGATCGATCCCCTATATCACCAGGTTATTAAAGAGGTGATTGGTTCTTTAAAAGCTAGCAAAGGTATTCTGGTAACCGACCATTATTACGAAAACGTTTGGGCGGTAACGAATCGGCACTATATCTTGGTTGATGGGTTACTATTGCCCATTGAAACAAAGGAAGAATTGACCAAACATGGTTATTTGCCTAGCCGAAGATAATTTGACGATTACCTATCAAATCGCAGCAGGCACGAAGTTTTGGGCACAGGTATTAAAATCACTCCTTATTTTCAGCTAGAGCGTACAAGGGGATTGTGCAATTAATCGCACCCGACATGCATTAAGAAATAATGTCAGGTGAAGTCGTGTCCCACACATTTTCATTTGGAGGTTAAAATAAGTGACCCCGCTCGACATAGGAAACGGCAACAAGACTTAAGGTTAAAACAACCACCGTTACGAATAGGATAAAAGCTGGCTTTTTCAGCAAAGAATATTTTTCCATGATTACAACAGTTTTAATTGTTTGCGAAGATACGGTCAGTCTAAATCAGTTGGAGTTGATTAAGTTTTTTTAACGGTTTAAGTATTTTCATCTATTAATTTATTAGTCCCGACTGAACTGGAAAATTTTACCTTCAGATTTACTGATTGTCTTAGCCTGATATAGGTTGTCAATTTTAACCTAAAATTGACAACGATGCAAGACCACATTCGCGACCTGCTCAGCCGCTTTCAGTACAGCGAGCAACTCCGAGAAACGGCCGTTTTTCGTATCCTCTTTGGTGGAGAAGAGGTGAGCCAGGTGATGGAAGATTTAGGTATTCACAGTGGCTATACCCTTCGCAGTTGGGTACAAATTTATCGCCAAAAGATGCAGACCGGCCTGCTAACTTTACCCGCCATGAAGCAAGCACAAAAGCGCGACATGGCCGCCTTAAAACAGCGAAACGAAGAGTTAGAACAGACTCTACAGCAAGCTAATCTGCTGATCCTGGCACTCAACACCATGATTGAGACCGCTGAAAAAGACGGGGGCGCCCGTGCGCTTAAATGTGCCGATAAGAAAAAAGTCTGGCACCAAACGGTCATAAAACTTCGTGAGAACGAAATAGCAAAGGTGAGTGTCGGAAGCCTTTGCCGACTGTTTGCCGGGCCGCCGGAGCGGTGTGAGCCGACAAGCTTTTCACGCTAGAAAACAACGCTCTCAGCGATCGGTGAGCCACGCAATGTTAGTACTGGACCTAGTAACAGCGCTCAGGCGAGACGTTCCTGGCTTGGGAACTCGAAAATTGCACCTTCTGCTGGCAGAACCGCTGGCCAAAAGTGGCATCAAATTAGGAAGGGACAAGTTGCATAAGATCCTTCAGACTCACGCTATGGTCATCCGCCAGAGTCGACAGGCACCCCAGACAACCGATTCGAATCACCGCTTGCAGCGATATCCTAACCTACTTATTGATAAGGTGATAACGGCTCCCAGGCAGGTTTGGGTTAGTGATATTACGTACTTGTATATTGGGTTGGGATTTGGTTATCTATCGTTAATAACGGATGCGTATTCAAAGCTGATTGTGGGTTACTGCCTTCATCCATTCTTGACGGCAGAAGGCAGTCTAAAGGCCCTAGATATGGCTCTATCAACCCATTTGGAAAGGGAAGAAGAACTGATTCATCATTCTGATCGAGGCAGCCAATACTGTAGTTTTGACTACGTTCACAAGTTGAAAGGGGCGAATATTTTGATCAGTATGACTCAGCAAGGTGATCCCTACGAAAACGCCATCGCTGAACGGGTCAATGGAATTCTAAAGACGGATTTCCGCCTGAACCGAGTGTTCGTTACTTTTGAGGAGGCTGAGAAGGCGGTACACAAAAGTATTTACAATTATAACCATCTGCGGCCCCACATGAGCTGTGGTTACCTGACTCCGGTGATGGCTCATCAGAGCGAGCAACCGCTAAAAAAGCACTGGAAACCGAAGGTATATAAACGGTCGAGGGTTGTCCGCGACCAAGGCCAGTTTGGGTAAGTAAATCCGTTTTAACTACTTTGACAACGCTATATCAGGATTAAGATTAACCAATACTTTTTGACTCAAAAACTGACAACTTATTTTCAGGATCGGACAAACGGTCAACGCTTTTCAGGACGGGTCAGATAGTTCGCGGTGTCATTAAACGCCCATTTTGAGAAGCAGATAGATGATAAAACCTTCGTCTTATGCAGGAGCGTTTATGTGAGAATACAAGGGCAAAAGATCAGTAACGACCATTGCAGCTCTATTACGCTGTTCACAAGTAAACGGTGGTTTATAGTGTGACAAAATAGATTTACAATCCTATCATATTGGTCTTACTAAAGTCATTTTCCTGCTTTTACCAAGCGTTATAGGTTTACTCTTTCAATATAGGTAGCCCTAAAAGCGGACAACCTCGGTCGAATATGTCCGAAACCGTACAGCCATTGTCAGCTATAGGCTCTTTAGAGCTTATCAGGCTGGTTTTTGGGTGTGGTACGATAGTTGACCGATTGCCGTTATTAATGCCTTATCTACCGTATTAGCTGACCATCATGTTCCGCAACTATTTGAAAATTGCCCTCCGAATTCTGTGGCGCAACAAGATATACGTGGTCATCAATGTAGTGGGCCTAGGATTTGCTATTGCCTGCTGTCTGCTAGCCTACCTCCACTTTAATTACCGGGCCAGCTTTGACCAAACCCATCGCCAGGCTAACGCTATCTACCGGCTCAACAGCCTACGGGTTACGGACCAGGGAACTCAGGCGTGGGGCGTCTCGCCCATGCCGCTAGCTGAAGCCATTCAGAATAGCGTTGCTGGCGTGGAGCGAATGGCCCGGCTGTATAGTACTACTGTCGTGGTGAAGCGGGGTATGAGCACCTTTACCGAACGATTGCAGTATGCTGACAAAAATCTCTTTGCTTTTTTCAACCTGCCACTTAAACAGGGTAGCCTCGCCCAATTTGACCAGCCAAATCAGGTTATTATCAGTCAGGCTATGGCCGATAAATACTTTCCCCACCAGATGCCTATTGGCCGAACCCTGACGGTCGCTGAATCGGACAGTACTGAAAAAACCTACACCGTTGGGGCGGTGGCCCAACCAATTGCGGCTAATTCAAGTATTCAGTTCGACCTGTTGACCACCTTCGAGAATGGGTTGAAGGCGGGGCGGGTTGACCCAACTGACTGGGCCAAGTCAACCTTGATTACGACGTTTGTCGAAGTGAACCAGAAGCAAACGATCAGCCACATAGCCACCAACCTCAAGCCTTACGCAGCTATTTACAACCGCAGCCATCCGGACTGGACCCTGGCGGGCTTCTACCTGCAACCCTTCCGGGAGCTAGCGACCAGTTCCGATGTGGATATGCCCGGATACGTGCAGGGGAGTGAGTTGACGACGAACCCACGGGGCGTGCTGGTGATTGTTCCGGCGGTTATGTCGCTGTTTATCCTGCTCATTACCTGCTTCAATTTCACCAACATCTCCATCGCCTTTGCCAGTGGTCGATTGAAGGAAATAGGCATTCGCAAAGTGATTGGGGGCGTTAAGAACCAACTGATTCGTCAATTCCTGACCGAGAACCTGGTGCTTTGTTTATTGGCTTCGGCCATGGCCCTGCTTTTCGTCAGTCTGTTACTGCCCGCCTTCAACCAGGTTACCGGGATTAATCTATCGTTCAACTTTAGTCAAAACTACGGTTTATGGTTGTTCCTAGTCCTGATGCCGGTCGGTACGGCCCTGTTTTCGGGCCTGTATCCCGCCGTCTATATCAGTTCGTTCCAACCCATAACGATTCTAAAAGGCAAAACCACGTTTGGCTCCTCGAACCGGTTCACCCGCTTTTTGCTGATTAGCCAGTTCAGCCTGTCCTGTTTCGCCTTAGTGGTGGGGATCACGCTAAGCCAAAATGCGGCCTATCAGCAGCAGGCCGATTTTGGCTATGCCATCAATGAAGTCGCCGTTGTCGAGGTTCGTAATGCGCAGGAGTATGCCACCTTACGGCAAGCCATTGGGCAGCACCCGCAGGTGAAAAGCCTGGCCGGAGCCAGTCAGCAAATCGGAGAGAATTCATATACCGCTACGGCCCAAACCGATAAACAGCAGGTGCAGGCGCAGGTAGCCCACGTTGGCGGCAAGGCGTACCTGAACAGCATGGGGATTCGTCTGGCGCAGGGTCGTCATTTTTACGAAAGCGGTTTGGATGCCGACGCATCCATTCTGGTCAACCAAACGTTTGTGCAGCAACTGCACCTGCGGCAACCGCTGGGGCAGCGTATCCGAATCGACAGCGCCAGCTACACGATTGTCGGTGTGGTGACCGATTACAAAGAGTATGGCCTACATGGGCTGGTGCCCCCCTGCATACTGCGCTTAGCTAAACCTGACGCGTATAAATTCATGGTGATTCGGGCCGATGAGCAGGCCTTGCCGCTGGTGGTCAAACAGCTACAAGCGGCCTGGCACAAGGCGCTACCCAATCGGTCCTACCAGGGGTTTTTACAGTCGGAGTTAATTGAGAAGGAAGTCCGCCTAAACCTGGGCTTCCAATCAGTGGCCTACTTTCTGGCTATCGTCACGCTACTCTTATCAGCCTCGGGTCTGTTCGCCCTGGTCTCCCTCAATATCGACCGACGGAGGAAGGAAATCGGAATGCGAAAGGTGCTGGGTGCATCGGTAGGGCAGATTTTAGGCTTAATCAATCGGGAGTTTGTGCGAATCCTGCTGGTTGCCTTTACGGTGGGCTCGGCGTTCGGCTACGGGTTTACCAACCAGTTTATTTTTCGCTTTATCTACCACTACCACCCCGATGCTGGCCCCAGTGCGTACGTGGCGACCCTGGTGATTCTTCTTTTTTCCTGCGGGCTGATCATCGGCATGAAAGTTCACCGAGCCGCAACGGCTAATCCAATTCACAGTTTACAGACCGAATAGGGAAGTTAGAGGCTTGTACGGATCGGTTATTGGTCAATTCAATTTTCAGTAATAGGAAGTGCTGGTCGGTGCGGGGCATGTTAAAATCGGTACATATCCGTACCGGGTGGACGTGTTAATGCGGTTACATTATACCATTTTGGGTCGCTTTGCCGTCATTGGCTCTAATTCCATGTAACACGAATTGAGCTTTTTTTGAGAATTTAGCAATAGCCTAACTGGATCAGCCAGTTTTACCCTGTACTCCTATCCTGCTTAAGTTGGCTAGTCCCAATAAGCTTCCGCCAAATGCCTTAAGAAACCGGTATAGACCTTCAATTGTGCCCCATGGACATAACTGTAAAACTGGTCATGGGTCGTGTGAAAGCCCATGTAAAAAAGCCAAAAGCCTAGACTCAGGTAAGGAACCAGGGCTAACTCCTGCTCACTAATCGGATGGCCGGTTTGATAGCTCTCAAGAAAAATAGCGTAGGCCTCCTCAAAGGCTGACGACGTCATCCTCCCAGCATAAACCTCCAGGGCCAGGTATTGCCAAAACGAAACCAGATCATTCACCAACCAACCGTAGCCCATAAAATCAAAGTCAAAAATGGTAACCGAATCCCCCTCAAAATGCATGTTTTTAGGTAGCAGGTCAAAATGGCAATAGCCCCTCAAGAATCCTGATGTGTCTACCTGATCTATCTTCGTCTCGACTTGGCGGGCGGCTTGCTGCAAGAAGAGGTAACTTTCCTGATCGGCGCCAAAGGCGGATTTTAACCGGTCCAGTGGCTGGAACAGGGTGGTATCCAAATCAAAAGTCCAGCGTTCTCCAGGCAATGTGATGGTGGATGACACTTGGTGAAAGCGCGCCATTTCATGACCCAGCGAGCGAAGCTGGCTGTTGCTCAGTAATCTCGCTGGCTGGCCGGGGGCATAACTAAAGAGCACCGCACAGCGTGATCCTTCCACTGCGTCCAGTTGTTGAATCGACTCCCCCATCCGATCCGCAATGGGATAAGACACAGATACGCCTGCTTGCTTGAGTGCCAGCAGCAAGGCCACTTCCGCCTTGACGTGGGACAGGCTTCGGTGAGTGGAGCGGTAGATCCGAAGAATAAAGCGCCCCTGGGCGGAGTCGACTAAATAGGTGTCACCCACCCCTCGAACCAGAAAGGTGCAGTGAACAGAGTCCAGTGAATAGCGCTCAGTGAGGAAATCCGCCAGGACGAGTGGGGAAAGCGTCGAATAGCTGGCGGGAAAAATCGATTTCATGGCAGCAAGATAAGCCTTAAGTGGATAGGCTATTAGAACTACATCTGCCAATCATCAAGCGGCCACTTATCGCTTCAGCATAGGAGCCTTATTTGAGATCAGTTGTATTAAATAGAAGTTGAGGATAATACACCAGAATTCATGATTCGCCTACTACCCTGTACGCAGTTCCCCGCGATGACTGCCCGGCTGGGATTAGCCGCTGTATTGGTTGCCGGGAGAAGTTCCAGCGGCACTTATGAACAATGGTAGTGTACACTGTCTGTTTTTAGTTGTATTATTAGGGGTTAGTTATCATAACTTTCACTTATATAACAACCTTAAAAGTAAAAGACGGATCTGTATATAAACGCGTAAACAACTGACCATGAAAATATTAGTGACCTTGGTATGCTTGCTAGTTGTAACAGCAAGTTTTGCCCAACAAAATTCAGTGAAGGAAAAAAGCGATTCATTGCAGAATCAGAATATAGACAATATGCCCATCCTCAAAGGGCAAGGGAATGCATTAGACATACCTACTCGAAAGGGGAAGGGGGATGCAATACCTATGCCTAACCGGTCTATGCCAGTTGCTTTTACTTCTGAAGAACAAGTTTCAGTTAGTTTGAAAGCTAAAAGCGAGCCCGTAAAGCATTGGTCAGTAGATTCATTGTTCCGAGTGCTGCCTAATACAACGCTGCCTAAGAAGAACTAAACAGTTATGGACTATCACATTTCGTATGGTAGCTAATAGGAAGTGAGACTTTTTATTGTTTAGCTAGTTGATGGGAAGCGTATACGCGAAACCATAAAGTTTCGCGTAAGTTACCAATGGAGATAAGCCCACTTCAGCCCGGCGTCGGTCTACATTTACTTCATCCTCAATGGGCTCAAAGCCGACCGCTTTACCACTCGCATCCAGATGAACTTGGGAGCCATACAACTGCTTCTGACCGTTTCGCACCCGAATCCGATCTACGGTTAGCGCCACTCTGGCTTTGGCCAGTTGCCCCTTAGCCGCTGCTTGTTGCAAAAGAGGTAAGTATTTTTCTTGAACCGCTAGCGGGGCATGTTGAATCACTAACCAAGCCGTCTCATTCTGTTTCTCACCCACTAAGCTTTTCCCTGGGTAGCCGTACTGACTGATGATGCGCTCAATTTTAGACAGATTGATTGAGTCAGCTTGGCGCATTTGCTCCCAGATCGGTTGAGCCTGAGCAGACTTAAACCCATACTGTTTGCCAATGGTGTCGATCTGTAGCCGAGGCCGTTGGTCTTCGACGAAGATCTGTTTAAGCTCGCGCTCAAGAGCCGGATTTCGCCCCTCGGCTATCTTTTGTTGATCAATGTACTGGTGAAAAACGCTCGCTAACGGGCTGTTCCGCAGACTATTCAGTTCTGGGGCCTCTATTGGGTTCTCCCATACATCCTCACTGATCCAAAAATCAATTGAGGCTGCTTGACGTAAATACGTTTGGGCTTGCTTTGTTTGGTCACATTGGTAAGCACAAACGGCGGCTCGTAAGGTACTCAGGGCGCTCTTTTGAGAAATGGCAAAGGCCTTTTGGTACTCCCGTAGACAAGTGCGACAATTGCCTTGCTTAAGGGAGGTGAAGGCTTTCTCCACCGCGTGCACATACGCCGTATCCTGATTGGCATACGTGGTTTGGCTAAGCGCAATGGTCGTGGACCAGCAGAGTAGCCCCCCGATATATAGACCCATTTTCATCGTGTCGTGCGTTTACCTATCGATCATTTCTTGTTCAGCCAGTTCATGTATTCTCCGGCTACCTCGTCGCCTTTATAGACCTTATCAATCACTTTCCCTTTATCGTCACGCACAAGTTGGAAAAAAGTATGATCATAATCCAGATAGGGCTTTAGGGTCAAATTCATTTTGCCTCGACTAGCGAACTCAATGGGTAGCAGATCATTGAGACTTGATGATAAGTCAGCCGTACCATAGCAAATGTAGATGGGTATACGTAAGCCTAGTAAGTGCTCCAAGTTTTTACTCGTTGAGAATGAATAGGTTGCGTACGGTGTATCCCCGCCTTCTGACTTCGTAGACGTGGGGTTTTTTAACACCTCACGCCAGTAAGCATACATACTTTCGATGGCTTCCTGGGCTTGTTGTTGGGTATACTGGGGTGGTCCCGTTTAGCCGGACACTTTACTTATGAGAGTTTAATAGAGAAACTGTTTGATAATATTGGTTTTCAAAGTTAATCGGTGAACGATAGCCTAGCGATGAGTGCAGCCTACGGACGTTATAATACCCTTCAATATAGTTAAACAACTCATTACGGGCATCTTCTAGGCTGATAAAACAGCCATCCTCCAGCAACTCGGCTTTTAAGCGGCCCCAAAAAGACTCGGCATGAGCGTTTTGGTAGGGATTATCCGTTTCCACCATGCTCTGCCTACAGTGCCATTTATCGAGCCGCTTTCGGAAACGGTGACCGAAATACTGACCACCTCGGTCTGAGTGGACGATCAAACCCGGTTTAGGTTGACGTTGCTTAAGGGCCTGGTCAAAGGCCTGCACAACTAGGCTTTCTTTCATGTGCTTGTCGACCCACCAACCGACGATCCGACGAGAAAATAGATCCATCCAACTGGCTAAATAAGCCCAATGTCCATCAGCCAAAGGCAAATACGTAATATCGCCAACCCACGCCTGATTAGGTGCAGTAGGCTTGCCAAACTCGATTAAGCGGTTGGGGCAAGCCGTTAAACCATGATTAGAGTTAGTCGTTTTGGGTACGAAACTACGAGGCTGAATGGCCCGCCAGTCCTGCTCTTGCATTAAACGACGTACCCGATGCCGACCAACCTTTACTCCCTGTTCTTTCAACGATTCCAGCACACGACGGCTACCATAGCGTCTGAAGTTTTCCCAGAAAATCTTGTCGATGGCTGTGGTCATGGCTAGATTGCTATCTGACGGAGTGAAGGTTGTTCCATTACGATATGAGTAATATGCAGTCTTACTGACATTCAGCACCTTACAGAGTAGTCGTACGGAAAAATTGGTTTCTTCCGACGCAATAAACTGATAAGTCATAGTCAGGTTTGTCGGCTGAAAATGGCAACAGCTTTTTTTAATATCTCTCGCTCCATCTCGGTTTGCCGCAGTTGCTTACGTAGGCTATCGACTTCTTGTTGAAGACTTTGATCGGTTTTCTTTTCCCCTTTGTCATTGGTCTTCCGCCAGGCATGAATTAGGCTATCGCTAATGCCCATCTTACGGGCTACAGCCATGATGGGTTCACCATTGGCTACTAGCCGCAATACATCGGCCTTAAACTCGGCGGTATACTTTCGTTTTGGTTGTTGGGATTGGTTCATGGTACACGAAGTTAAAAAAGTTTCGTGTCCGGATATTTAGGACCATATCATACTCCCCCAGGTTTGCCCGCTCACGCGTTTCCCTAAGTTGCGCCTGCCATCTGCCCTCTAACAAACCGGAGAACCCAATGAGGTGTGTGACGTTACGGTTTGTAGCCGCCACTTTTATCGCGATTGGATAGCCTTCTGATCCCCCACAAATGGCCACTTTCGCTTTGTCGATAAAGGGTTGTTTGAGCAAGTAGTTAATGACCTGATTGGTTTGATTCACGTAGAAATCAAGGTAGTTGTGATCCAGGTATTTTTGGGAGGAAAATCGGGGGTCTCGCGTTTCGACCGTACGGGCCATCGTCGCCGAATCGGCCATCAAGGCGACGCCTGGTTTAGCAATAGCCACGATGTGATACTGGTTGAGGTAGTCCTTGACCTTAAAGGGGAAGATAATGGCGGCAGTGCCTCGCTGGTAGCGGCCAAACAAGGGGATGGGCATGGAACCTTGCCGAAAAATAAGTAGCGGTTTGCGTTTCTTTAGCTCGTCTTGGTTGCCCACCACGATAAAGGTGGTGGTATCCTGGCCCGCCAAGATTCGAAAGACCGAGTACTGGTTATCAATGACGTCTTGACCAATCGTTCTGAGCGATATGCTCAGGAGTAGCAGACAAAGTATAGCCTTATTCATGCGCCCGTTATTCTATAATTGAGCACAAGTATTACTTTCCAACTTTGGGAAGCAAGGATTTTAACATCTGTTACAGATTTTTAACAATAAGCCTTTTCAAGCGACGAACCTGATGGTCTCTCAGGGGTAAGTGCGCCACTTTAACATCATGCCGTTGCAAAGCGAACTAGCCAACCTATCGAGTGTAAAAGCGTTTTCTTAAACGCCCCATTTAAGGAGCAGATACAGGAACGCCCCTTCGTCTCACGCGGGAGCGTATGTTGAGAATATGTGGCTAAAGATCTAAGCCATACTTAACACAGGCCAGTCGTGAGTCATTTAACATAGTTTAACCCTTCGGTTATAACATAGCTGAAGTACGATTCATAAGTTTGTGCCTACACTAAAGCCCCGTTGTATGCGCTACCTTTTCGTGCTACTCCTTCTTTCAGTATCCGCCGTCGCTCAGCCTTTGACCCAGACCCAAAAGCTCGTCTCGCTAGCCAAACTATGGGGCTTTCTTAAATATTACCATCCCGCAGTAGCCCAAGGTAAACTCGACTGGGATGGCCAGCTCATTCGACTACTGCCTGCCGTTCAGCAAGCCCAGGATGTTCAACAGCTTTCGACACGCTATCAATCCCTACTGGACGAGCTAGGCCCCCTGAAGCCTTGCCGCAAATGTTTGTCCCAAACCGAGATACTAGCCGAAAACCAGCCTAACCTTGACCTGTCCTTCCTGACTGATTCCCTCGTCTTCTCCAGTCCACTTCGTCACCGCTTAAGCTACCTCAGGGACAATCACTACCAAGGCGATAACTATTATGGAAAAACTCTGAAGCCTCAAGCGGCTTTAAGCTTCGAAAACGAGAAAGCTTATGACCAGATGGCGCTTCCCAATGCCGATTATCGGCTCTTGGCTTTATTCCGTTATTGGAATGTAATCCACTATTTCTACCCCTACAAATATGCCCTTGATACCAACTGGCGTGAGGTACTTCCGAAGCTGATTCCCCTGTTTGAGCAGGCCACTACCCCGTCGGCTTACCAGCTTGTTCTGTATCAGCTAACCGCTTCCATTCAGGATAGCCACGGCGTAATGAGCAGCAAAGATCCCGCCCGCTGTTTACGCTGTAATCTAGGCCGGCTTTGGCTTCCCTTTGAAGTACAGTTGCTCAACAATAAAGCCGTTATTACTCGCCTTTACTCGGATTCGTTACTACTTCCGCCCTTCCTAAAAATAGGCACCATCATCAGCCATATTGACGGCGAGACCATTCAGGCACGAGTTAGTCGACTTCGACCCTATGTATCGGCTTCAACTCCTCAGGCTTTGTTGCGGGATATGAGAGGGCTAATCGGAGCGGGGCTAGAAAAGCAGGCCTCACTCACCTTGGAATTGACTGGACGGGATACTACCGTACTCGTAACTTGCTATCCCTATCGAAAGCTAGGCACCAATTTGTTTCTGCCCATCAGCAGCCGCTATGCGGTCAGTAGCTGGTTGACTGACCAGATAGGCTATGTGAACATGGGTAAATTGATGGCTAAACAAGTGGATAGTGTGATAAGTGCTCTTTGGGGGGCCAAAGCCATCATCTTCGATTTGCGTAACTACCCACAAGATACCTATGGGCTAGTAGGTGCCCATTTAGTTAATAAAACACTACCGTTCGCCCGGCTGACGGGTCCCGACAAGCGTTTTCCGGGTACATTTCAAGAGGTAAGCCAGGTTGAACTCTCGCCCTCTAAACCACCAAGACAGTACCCCGGAAAGGTCATCGTTTTGATTAACGAGGATACCCAGAGCCAGGCTGAATTTACAGCTATGTCCTTTAGGCTGCATCCCCACGTCACGTTTGTGGGAGGCCCGACCGCTGGGGCGGATGGCAATATGGCCTGGGTGCCATTACCCGGTGGTTATCGTACCGCTTTTAGTAGTGTAGGGGTATATTATCCAGATGGTCGAGAAACGCAGCGGATTGGTATCTTCCCCGACATCTTAGTGCAACCTACCGTAGAGGGAATTCGCCAGGATCAAGATGAAGTGCTGGAACAAGCCAAGCGATTACTTGTAGATAGATAGCCCGCCAAAGATTAGCCGATCACTATCGAATTAAATAAATCAGCCATGTGCTAGATTCAACTGCATCTAAGACAATCCTTAATGGAAAAGTAGAGAATGCATTCTCAACAAATGCCCATTTTAAGAAGCACAAATATGAAGACTCCTTTGTCTCAGGTGGGAGCAATTACTGAGACGTTGTTAATTGGAATTAGGTGAACACTTCAGCGCGGGCTGTCCCATCGAGATCGTCAATATACTTACTGTCGAATGGCTAATGCCTGGGCACTTTCGCCCTAAACTTGCTACTTAACTCGTCTACTAGACTGCTGAGCCAAATGAAAATAAGCAGGCCAGCAATAATAAACAGCGCTTTCAGCTTAAAGGAGAAGCCCACGAATTGCGCCTGACCGTCCAGGGAGAGTTCATACCGAAGCCAGTAGCGCTCAACAATCGTCGTTACACGGTCAAAAGGGAATGCTTCGTCGTAGATGAGTGGAATAATCAACCGATTACTCGTATCGATAAAGCCATATTTGTCCTTCATACGAACCATCGAGAGGCCATGCTGATAAATCGAGAGGCCATGCTGATAATACGAAGCAAAATCATACGTCAACGGCGTGCGCACCTTGCCCGACTTGTCGATATGGCCGAACTTACTATGAATGGCCACGGCTGACCTATCTTCAGCGGTAAAGCCGGTCGCTTCATCGTACAAATGGGGGATGCGCAGCTTACCCGTTTTGTCAATACACCCCCATTTGCCATTTTTTTTGACCCAAAATAGGCCGTTGGTTGGCTTGCGCGTATCGGTATAATAGAAGGGAACGATCAATTCGCCTGTTGATGGGCTAACGT
>NZ_JBHUOM010000032.1:0-1800 GCF_042686045.1 Spirosoma flavum | reverse complement strand
AGAGTTACTTCGTTCCTGATCGTCGTTGATCGAGTGGTTAGGATGATGCTATCTGCCGGGTTTATCGGGAATGCAATCTGGTCGTACACTTACCGCCAGCCCCTTATCCTTGCCATTTTGGCCACAGCCCATAAACCTACGTGGGCTGTTCCATATTAACGACAGTTACTTTTTACACATCCGCTCGGGCGGCCCCGTTTGCTTTCGCTATCCGTACACTCATGCTCGTCGGGGTTCGGCGTTAGGTTCACCGTTACCGTCTTTTCATCGCACCGGCGGCCCGGCCCGCTTTACGGATTGAGGACTAGTCGCTACCGTAGGGATGACGCTGTTACTCCTGCATCTGGAGAGAGGGACTCACACCCCCACGACTATCAAGTTGTCAAAGAGGTTTCCCCCTTTGCCACCCGTCCCTGATTTCGCAATCATTTAGGGTGAACGAATCGCACAAGTGGCATTATGTTAAAATAGACCACTTTTATTCTATTATTAGCCTTTCTTCCCGATTATCAAACGAAGGCCAATATTAGCCGCTAGGGTTTGACTTGTATAGGCAAAATTGGACGTATA
Organism: Spirosoma flavum; assembly: GCF_042686045.1. Taxonomy (NCBI): domain Bacteria; kingdom Pseudomonadati; phylum Bacteroidota; class Cytophagia; order Cytophagales; family Cytophagaceae; genus Spirosoma; species Spirosoma flavum. Next base: position 1,230 of record NZ_JBHUOM010000032.1, on the reverse strand, counting down.
ACCCGATTCCATAAGATTAGGAAAACTCACATACGGATGATTCCCACTTTGCCAACCGTAGCGAAGTTTAACATCAATCCCAATCTTCGGGCTAATCAAATAGGTTAAGCCCGTAAAAACCGATAATTCAGATTCGTTACCGGTCTGCTTCAAGTAGACGGATATGTCACGAATACTAAAATCAAGTTGTTGATAGGTGTATCTGTAAGAGGCCCCTATAAAAGGTTTAACCTTTCCTTGACCGATGAACTGTTGAATAAAAGGGGCCACTCCGATCTGTTTAGGCGATATAGAGGTTGGGTACACCCCCGCTTGACCCACAGTGCCACTACTGTAGTAAGTTCCCGTACGAGGAGCCAAACCAAGCGGTATGCCTACACCAAGAATAAGGTTACGGGTAACGAAATAACCAACCGTAGGCATTAGTCTCCGTTGATAGTCTTCGTCGCCGATATCTCGCACTTTTTTCAGTATGACTAGATTGTCCGTCTCTACGCCTATCACCCAATGTCCAATCGAACTCTGCGTTTTAACCGCTCTATTGTCCATAAGTCGCTGGGCATAGGCTGATTCGGTTAGGGTCAACATAATTATCCCGAGGATAAAGTTTTTCATGGCATTTAGTTGTTCTAGTACAGAGCGACTAAGCTACCACTAGTCTGCCTCTTAAGGAATGCGTTAAGAATCTTTAACAGAGCAGGTGCCGTCTACATGTTGATTTCTATGAGCCTATGAAGGTCTGGTTGTCATTGTCCTGGCTTAACAATAGACCACTTTTCATAAGCATTTATAAAAACGCAACAAGCCTTTTTGAGGTGGTTTTACTTGCCATTATCAGGTCCAATCTACGGATATTCCATTAACATAATGTAGGATTTTCTTCTTCCCTTTCCAAAGGATAATTCAGTCTGTTTTCACTGCGCATATGGAGTGGTTGATCCTGGAATAGTTCATTAACATAACGTTGCGTATGCAACTTTCCTAAGAAAAGTACCATTTTCAAAGCAACCAATTTGTTAAAAGGATGTGCAAAGAATCTCCCCTTCTTGACCGTAGAATGACAAATGAGTTAATCTTTCCAAGAGATATTTAGTAAGCTAGGAAATTTTCGAATTCTCAAATAACGCTCCCGCTTGAGACGAGGAAATGTTCATGAATAGGCTCCCGCCTGAGACGAAGGAGCCTTCATGTATATGCTGCTCAAATCGGGCATTTACTGAAACGCCCGCC
>NZ_JBHUOM010000031.1:0-924 GCF_042686045.1 Spirosoma flavum | reverse complement strand
TAACTACGGCTGAAAAGGTACTTAAGCCTCCTTTCGGCTCCTTTATCTCACTTTAAGGAGCATTTTGTGAGAATGAATAGTATGCAGTTACAAACTGCCTAGGTAATCCTGATTTTTACTTTATTGGCAGGCAAACGACCACTTTTCATCAACCGATTGAATTCATTGCTCTTCTACCCCCTTTTTGACTAAACTATACATAGATCTGGATAAACCTAACCCGTAATGAATGCCCAATTTTGTCCCTCAAAACAAAAAGTCAGATGGACATCAAAAACAGCACGATACTCATTACCGGCGGAACCAGTGGCATTGGTCTGGAACTGGCTAAACAGCTACTGACCCAGGGCGCTTCTACCCTTATCATTACCGGCCGGGACGCCGACAGGCTCAGTAAAATTCAAACAGAACTCCCTCAGATTTATACCATTCAGAGTGATGTCAGTAAATCAGAAGATATTAGAAACTTATATACCTTCGTAACCAAGCAGTTTCCGACCCTCAATATGATCATCAATAACGCGGGTATCATGCGCAACCTTGACTTGCGGGACGCTAGTCTGAGCTTGGAGAATATAACCGCTGAGATCGATATAAATCTTTCCGGTATCATTCGAATGGTGCATCAATTCCTTCCCCATCTACTGACCAAGCCGTCGGCTGCCATCGTGAATGTCTCTTCGGGTTTAGCGTTCATTCCTTTTCCGGTATCGCCAATTTATAGTGCTGCCAAGGCAGGCGTTCACGCCTACACACAGGTATTACGGCTGCAATTAAAAGAAACCAACGTAGAGGTCATTGAATTGGCCCCACCCGCCACCGACACACCTTTGGGCGACCCGTTCAAAGGGTTGGTCGATAGCGGGATGAATATGAAAACGGATAAACTAGTTAAGCTCGCCATTAAAGGCATGATGAAGGGTA
>NZ_JBHUOM010000030.1:0-3084 GCF_042686045.1 Spirosoma flavum | reverse complement strand
TAGCTTTATCGCAGATTCACAATTAGTAGCTCATGAATACCGACCTTACCTACCGATTAGCGACCAAAGCCGACCTGCCCAAAATTGTTGAAATGCTACTGGATGACCCTTTAGGAGCATTACGAGAAAAATCTGAATCTGTTTTAGGCGAGGCTTATTATCAGGCCTACGAAAAAATTAGGGTTGATGCCAATCAGGAGCTGACCATTGTTGAACTAAATGGAGAGGTCGTTGGCACGTATCATCTGACCTTTATTCAATATCTAACCCATCAAGGCGGTCTGCGCGCCCAGATTGAAGCGGTACGCGTGGCATCTTCCTGCCGTGGCCAGGGAATAGGCAAGAAAATGTTCCACTATGCCAGCGAGAGAGCGAAAGAAAAAGGCTGTTATATGGTCCAACTCACGACCGACAAACAACGCCCTGAAGCGATTAAATTTTACAAATCCTTGGGGTACGTAGCCACGCATGAGGGAATGAAGCTTAAATTTTGATGGTCAAAAGTTGAGTGCTTTACCGTCATTTGAAAAGCCGATACCTGAACAATACCACGTCTCAAAATGGAGGGTTATTTGAGCATTCGAAAATTTCCTAGCTTACCAACTATTTCTTGAAAAGATTAACTCAGTGGTCATTCTATAGCCAAGAAGGGGCGATTCTCTGCACATCCTTTTGACAAATTAGTTGCTTTGAAAATGGTACTTTTCTTAGGCAAGTTGCATATACTATCTTATAGTACGTTTGAACTGAATTGAAAAATACTCAAAAAAAGCAGTTATTCAGCTGTGATTTGAGCCACCAGCGGAGGTAAGTCCGATATCTTATTAGCCAAACCTGCTTAACATGTTTTGACTCCCGCTGGTGAATTTTCAAGCCTGAACAGTTCAATTGGTGAAAAACCGTGTATGCTATGCTAGGGTCAAAAAATTCAAGGCCTCAACTCCCTGTTATCTCTTTCTTTTCCCCTTTGTAACTCCCTGTTCGTATGACCACTTACATTGGTATTGACGTAGCCAAAGATACTCTTTCAGTGGCGGTTCCTAAGCTTAATGCTGGCTGGAAACTAGCGGAGTATGCTAATTCCCCTGACGGTATTCGTGCCCTTCTAGGCCAATTACCTGACCAGGCTCATTGTGTGCTGGAAGCAACAGGTTCGTATTCCGTTTTAGTGACCTATATGCTCACTCAAGCAGGTGTAACAATCTCGGTTATCAACCCTAAGCAAAGTCACCACTTTGCTAAAATGCACCTGTCGGTGACCAAGACCGATCCGCAAGATGCAATTCTTTTGTCAGAGTATGGAAAGGTAGTACAACCACCTGTTTATCAATTGAGTAATGACAGTTTGCTGTTGCTTAGACAGAAGCGAACATTGCTCAGACAGTACCAAAAACAGCGGGTAGCGCTGCTTAATGTATTCGAATCGTTTGCGCCTTTGCCCTTAAAAGATGATACTGTTCAGCAGAGTTTGCAGCAGATGATTGCTCATTTTCAGGCGGCCATTGCGCAACTAAAAGCAGAAATTAATCAGGTTTGTCAAGCTGATTTTGCCGACCAGTACAAGCGGTTACGGTCCATAAAAGGGATTTCTCATGTCATCGCCACCGCCTTAATTGAGACCACCGCACGGGCGGCCCCGAAACGGCTTTCGTGACTTTACATCCGCCAAGGCTCTGGCTAAGTTCATTGGCGTGGCTCCCGTGATTTATCAGTCAGGGAAAGTGGGTAAGACTAAAGGGATCAACCGCTCGGGGGATGCTCATTTGAGAGGCCAATTATATATGGCCAGCTTGTCAGCCATTCGCTACAATAAATCCTGTCGCGAGTGTTATCAGCGGCTGAAAGCGGCAGGTAAAGTGACTAATGTAGCCTTGATGGCTGTCGTCAATAAATTACTTCGTCAGGCCTATGCGGTGGTTAAATTTAACGAAGACTATGATCCAAATTACCAACCTATTTTACGCTCGATGGCTTGACTTTTAACACAGTTCATGTTAATAAACTATTCTAAGAATCGAGCTCTAACAACAGGCCTTCAATTAGAGGGTGGCAGAACCTCTTTAACCAACAGAATAGATTAAACTCTAGTCATATCTAGCTTTAGTGTAGAAACTAAAACATACGCTATGTTCAAGATCAAATTATTGCTCACTCAGGTGGCAGTCATTGGTAGTTGCGTTCTCGTTCTAAGCGGCTGTGCGACCGTATTTGGTGGACCAAGAACCAGTTATCAAGTAACCAAACCCTTCGATGGCCAGCCACAACGCCAAGTTCGAGTGGGTGCCCTAATTGCGGATATCATTCTGTTCTGGCCGGGCACCATCGTTGATTTTGCAACGGGAGCTATTTACAAACCCGCCCCGGTGCAGGTGCCCTTAGCCCCCCCGCCGGTTGAGATGCGATAATGGCGTAAATGCGATTGCTAAAAGGCTTGATGAAATTCTCTATTAAGCCTTTTAGCAATCGTCAAGTTAACAAAGTTGCACTTATAAAACCACCCCTGATATGCGTACGTCTGTTCTCATTACAATAGTACTAAGTCTATTTTGGCTGCCTCTTCACGCCCAAACCGTTCAAACCGATTCTAGCTCAACGCCTGATCATGTAATTTACACAGTTGTCCAACAGCAACCCGAATTTCCGGGTGGGATGAGTAGACTAGGTCAGTACATCAGTGAAAATCTACGGTATCCTAAAGCAGCCCAGGCAGCCGGTTTAGCGGGACGGGTTTTTATTCGATTCCTGATCAATAAACAGGGTGCCATTGAAAAGGTAAAGGTCTTAAAAGGGATTTCTCCTGAGATCGATGCAGAAGCCATACGAATGGTGGCCAGTATGCCGAATTGGCTTCCTGGCAAAGTGGATGGTCAAGCCGTTGATTGCTTTTATAATTTGCCTATCAACTTTTCTGTTCGGTGAAGGAGGGCAGCTTTTTATGCGTTTTGATAAACGAAACGGATAAGACTCTTGACTTAGTCAAAGACTTGTTCATAAAAAATAGCGGATCAAGATGTTTGATTAACATATTGCCACTTGTGCGATTCGTTCACCCTAAATGATTGCGAAATCAGGGACGGGTGGCAA
>NZ_JBHUOM010000029.1:0-2746 GCF_042686045.1 Spirosoma flavum | reverse complement strand
AAGGCGTTATGTACTTTCTGGCTCCCGGGCAAGTGCTGCGCGTAGAAACGGTCGAAGATACGACCGGCGAGCCATCGGGTTGGCTGCTGCTGATCCATCCCGATTTTCTGTGGAACACCCCTTTATCGAAAAACATCAGTCGCCACGATTTTTTTGGCTATGCTTGTCATGAGGCCCTTTTTCTATCGGAAAAAGAAGAGGAAATTATTCATGGAATCAGTCAAAACATTAGTCGGGAGATCCAGGGCAATATCGATCAGTTCTCTCATCAAATCATTATTGCCCAACTGGAAGGACTTCTTCGCTATGCTGATCGGTTTTACAACCGTCAACTCATTACGCGACGTATCAGTAGTCATCGGGTGCTTTCGCAATTAGAAGCCTTATTAGACAACTATTTTAACCAAAATGAACAGGTGCTCAAGGGGGCTCCGTCGGTTCAGTACGTTTCCGAAAAACTGAACGTGTCCCCCAATTATTTAAGCGGCCTGCTCAAAACACTGACCGGACAAAGTACCCAGCAACACATTCAGGAAAAACTCATCACCCTCGCCAAACAAAAGCTGTCTACCACTGACCTAACGGTAAGCGAAATCGCTTATGAACTAGGCTTCGAACACCTGCCCTCATTCAGCAAGTTATTCAAAAATAAAACCAACCAGTCTCCGCTTGAATTCAGGCGGGCGTTTCAGTAAATGCCCGATTTGAGCAGCATATACATGAAGGCTCCTTCGTCTCACATAGGAGTGTTTTGATGAGATAATTATTAATGAGTTACAACTACGAATCAGTCTAGTTCGTGATGAAGGACGTTGATTTAGTTTTTTTAACATAGGTATTAGAGCCAAGCAAAAAATCAGATAGCTTTATCGCAGATTCACAATTAGTAGCTCATGAATACCGACCTTACCTACCGATTAGCACCAAAGCCGACCTGCCCAAAATTGCTGAAATGCTACTGGATGACCCTTTAGGAGCATTACGAGAAAAATCTGAATCTGTTTTAGGCGAGGCTAATTATCAGGCCTACGAAAAAATCAGGGTTGATGCCAATCAGGAGCTGACCATTGTTGAACTAAATGGAGAGGTCGTTGGCACGTATCATCTTACCTTTATTCAATATCTAACCCATCAAGGCGGTCTGCGCGCCCAGATTGAAGCGGTACGCGTGGCATCTTCCTGCCGTGGCCAGGGAATAGGCAAGAAAATGTTCCACTATGCCAGCGAGAGAGCGAAAGAAAAAAGGCTGTTATATGGTCCAACTCATGACCGACAAACAACGCCCTGAAGCGATTAAATTTTACAAATCCTTGGGATACGTAGCCACGCATGAGGGAATGAAGCTTAAATTTTGATGGTCAAAAGTTGAGTGCTTTACCGTCATTTGAAAAGCCGATACCTGAACAATACCACGTCTCAAAATGGAGGGTTATTTGAGCATTCGAAAATTTCCTAGCTTACCAACTATTTCTTGAAAAGATTAACTCATTTGTCATTCTATAGCCAAGAAGGGGCGATTCTCTGCCCATCCTTTTGACAAATTAGTTGCGTTAAAAATGGTACTTTTCTTAGGCAAGTTGCATATTCTATCTTATGTTAATAAACTATTCTAAGAATCGAGCTCTAACAACAGGCCTTCAATTAGAGGGTGGCAGAACCTCTTTAACCAACAGAATAGATTAAACTCTAGTCATATCTAGCTTTAGTGTAGAAACTAAAACATACTCTATGTTCAAGATCAAATTATTGCTCACTCAGGTGGCAGTTATTGGTAGCTGCGTTCTCGTTCTAAGCGGCTGTGCGACCGTATTTGGTGGACCAAGAACCAGTTATCAAGTAACGAAACCCTTCGATGGCCAGCCACAACGCCAAGTTCGAGTGGGTGCCCTAATTGCGGATATCATTCTGTTCTGGCCGGGCACCATCGTTGATTTTGCAACGGGAGCTATTTACAAACCCGCCCCGGTGCAGGTACCCTTAGCCCCCCCGCCGGTTGAGATGCGATAATGGCGTAAATGCGATTGCTAAAAGGCTTGATGAAATTCTCTATTAAGCCTTTTAGCAATCGTCAGGTTAACAAAGTTGCCCTTATAAAACCACCCCTGATATGCGTACGTCCGTTCTCATTACAGTAGTACTAACTCTATTTTGGCTGCCTCTTCACGCCCAAACCGTTCAAACCGATTCTAGCTCAACGCCTGATCATGTAATTTACACCGTTGTCCAACAGCAACCCGAATTTCCGGGTGGGATGAGTAGACTAGGTCAGTACATCAGTGACAATCTACGGTATCCTAAAGCAGCCCAGGCAGCCGGTTTAGCGGGACGGGTTTTTATTCGATTCCTGATCAATAAACAGGGTGCCATTGAAAAGGTAAAGGTCTTAAAAGGGATTTCTCCTGAGATCGATGCAGAAGCTATACGAATGGTGGCCAGTATGCCGAATTGGCTTCCTGGCAAAGTGGATGGCCAAGCCGTTGATTGCTTTTATAATTTGCCTATCAACTTTTCTGTTCGGTGAAGGAGGGCCGCTTTTTATGCGTTTTGATAAACGAAACGGATAAGACTCTTGACTTAGTCAAAGACTTGTTCATAAAAAATAGCGGATCAAGATGTTTGATTAACATATTGCCAGTGGCTGTTGCAAAAGTAGATCAGTATAAAACAAAACTGGTCAGGTATTGGTAGAGCGATTACCATTCCGCTCTGTTCAACGGGCGTAAAGCGCAGATACTTCTTCAAGTTA
>NZ_JBHUOM010000028.1:0-63357 GCF_042686045.1 Spirosoma flavum | reverse complement strand
TATATGTACTCGAATACGGAAATGGCTACTTTAAAGATAACCCCGAGGCCGAGCTGATCCGTATCGAATACAACGGGGGCAACCGGAAACCACAGGTGGAAGCCTCCGCCAGCAAGACGGCCGGTGCGATTCCGCTACCCATTACGCTTTCGTCGGCGGGTACCCACGATTATGATGAAGGCGATACGTTGCAATACGCCTGGCGTATTACGCGAAACGGATCGGCCTTCAAGCAATCCAACCAAGCTAATCTTCCCCTCACGCTCACCACCCCCGGTACCTACCAGGCAACCCTAACGGTCATCGACAAGGCCGGGGCGAAAAATTCGAAATCCGTCCTCATCAAGGCGGGTAATGAACCACCCGTGGTCACGTTTGCGATCACGAAAGGAAATTCCAGCTTCTTTTTCCCAGGTAAACGTATCGAGTATGCCGTCCAGGTCAGCGATAAGGAAGATGGTAGCCTGGTCCATAAAACGATTTCGCCCGCTCAGGTTTCGGTCAGTACCAATTATTTGTCTGAAGGGTATAATTTAACGCGCATCGCCCAAAATCAATTGGGTGTGGATGCCTCGGCCCAATACGCTACGGCTGTATCGCTCATCAACAAAAGTGATTGCAAGTCCTGCCATGCCGTGAAGGAGAAGGTATTGGGTCCTTCGTTCTTGGCTGTGTCTCAAAAATACAAAGGTGATCCATCGGCGAGTGCCAGCCTGGCTAAGAAAATACTACAGGGAGGCTCCGGGGTTTGGGGCGACGCGTCTATGCCGGCCCACCCGACTATGGCGGAAAGCGATGTAAAGTCCATAACAACCTATATTTTAAGTTTGTCAGAAGCGCCCAAACCCGCCCGAACGCTGCCCGTTCAAGGCACCTATAAGACCGACGTGGCTAGCGGTGCCACGACCGACGGGAGCTTTATTTTCCGGGCGGCTTATACGGACCGGGGAACCAAAACGGCTGCTTCTCAGTCGAGTGAAACTATCGTGGTCTTACGAAGCCCAACGGTGCCGGTTGCTCACGCTAATGTGGCTAAAGACATCAGTTTCACCCCTGACAGCAGCCTGGCTATGATCAGAAGTTCGGGTGCCTTTTTAGGGTTTAACGCCCTAGATCTGGCTGGCATTAAGCAAATCGAACTGATCCGGGGTCCCAGCCGACCTGGAGCACCGATGCAATCGGGTACCATAGAAGCTCGCCTGGGTGGCGTGGGTGGACAACTTCTGGGAAGCTTCTCGGGTGAATACCGGGATAAGATGCCAATTCCAATTGCTGCAACTACGCGTACGGGCCTGGACGACATCTATTTTATTTTTAGTGGCTCACCTGTTCGTATACGATCTATCCAATTTAGGGATGGCGATTGACCTAATCCGGTAGCGACAACTCTTGTATGACAACTATCTATGATTACCTGATGAATAGTTGCTTTTAATCGGTCAAAATGCACCCGTTTAGTATGCCTAAAGGATCTATTTATAAGCCCGCTTTAAAAATAAAAAAATGAAAAGAAATTATCTCGCTGTCTTTTTTATCGCTGGTGCGTTTTTAAGTTCCACCTGTGTGGCGCAAAATAAAGCGGTACCGGAACAATTCAAGTATAAGGTTGATCTAAAAAAAGCAGGTACGAGTACCGAAAAAATCGCTGGACTGGATTCGCTGTTACAGTCTTTGGTTAGTCAAAAAAAGGTAAGCAGTGTGGTTGGGTTTGTTGCCAAAGGGGGTACTGTAGTCTATAAAAAAGCATTCGGCTGGAAGGATATAGAGAACAAGGTTCCGGCTACTCCAGATGACTATTATATTTTATTCTCCCAAACAAAGGCAATAACCACCGTTGCGTTTATGACCCTTGTTGAGAAAGGGTTGGTTAAGATTGACGATCCCGTCTCGACCTATTTTCCTGGAATTCCAGACAAAGTCATTACGGTTGTTCATGAGGATGGCACGTACGAAACACGTCCCGTGGCTAAACCAATGACGTTTGCACACCTGATGTCTCATTCGTCGGGTTTGAATGCTGGACTGGTTGGAAAATTCAGACGTAAAGAAATACAGCAGGCCGACTCCATCCGTAAAGTGAATGGCGACACGACCGCAGGCAGAACCCCCGGCCCAGGGCAGCGAACGGGTGGGGCAGGCAATGCGAAATACCTCAAAGATGAGATGATTGCCTTGGCTAAATACCCCCTGGGCTTTGATCCCGGAAGTGAGTACAGCTATCATATCAGTTCTAATATGCTGGCTTACATGATTGAACTAATTTCGGGTAAGCCTTTGCGTCAGTACGTAAAAGAAACCGTACTGGAACCGCTGGGAATGACCCAGACGGATTGGTATTATGAACCGGCCGCCTTGAGCCTATTTGTTAAAGCCTACAATGCGGTCGATGGAAAGCTGGAACCGGCAACCAGCCTATTTAGCGAGGGAGCCGTGAGCAAGGAGCAAACTTATGCTGAAGGCGCACTGGGGCTGAATGGCCCGATAGACGATTATGCTAAATTTTGCCAGATGTTGTTGAACCGGGGAGAGTTTAACGGACACCGGATATTGAAACGGGAAACCATTGACGCCATGACGAAAGTGAATCGCTTGCCTGAGGTCAATGCGGGCGGTAAAGGTTTTCGTTTCGGGTTGGGGTTTGAATTGTACAACGAGAATAAAAAACCCGCTCCTGAAGTTTCCAACACGGCCTTTGCCTGGGGTGGATTGTATGGTACGGAGTACATCATTGACCCGGAGAACAACATGATCGCACTCTACTACCTGAATATGCCCAAACATGAGCATTTGTATCCGTTGTTTCTCAGTAAAGCGTATAAACTCTTCAGGAAATAATTCCCAGGTATATGATCTTACGCTAGCGTATAAAGCCAATCACAAGTTTAATGTACAATCAACTATATGGTCAAAGTCAAAAAAATGATTCGCTATCAATACAATTTAGTTTTGATATTGAGCCTGGTAACCGTTTTCGCGGTTAAGGCTCAGCACCCTGCTGAAATTAAAGTATGGCCCAATGGGGCACCCGGCGCAAATCCTGCCGGTGGTAAAGAAATGGTGCGGATTGACCCGGGAGGCGGAGAGCAAGTCGTGTCTAATGTGCATGAACCTTCCATTACGCCTTATATTCCCAAGCCGGGAAAAGCCACCGGTGTTGCTATTGTTATAGCACCAGGAGGCGCTCATAAAGAGCTTTGGATGGACCATGAGGGGTATAATATAGCCCCGCTATTGGCGGATAGGGGCATAGCCGTATTTATTTTGAAATACCGCCTGGCACGGGATAAAAATTCAACGTACACGATCGAAGGACATTCCGTAAAAGATATGCTGAGAGCCGTCAGGTTAGTGAGAAGCCGGGCAGCGGAATGGAAAATCGATCCGAAAAAAATTGGCATTATGGGCTTTTCTGCCGGTGGGCAGGTTGCCGCACTAACCGATATACAAACGGATAGCGGCGATGTTAAAGCCACCGACCGCGTAGAGACGTATAGCAGCAAGCCAAATTTTCAAGTGCTAGTATATCCAGCCTGGGTTAACGATATCACCCTTTCTAAATCATCTTCACCGGCGTTTATAGTTGGTGGCTACCAGGATATGGAAAGCATTTCAACGGGCATGCCTAAACTTTACTTAAAATTCAAAGAGGTTAAAGTTCCAGCGGAGTTGCATATCTACGCGGAGGTAGGACATGGTTTTGGTGTTAGTAAAGGAGATAAAGGCCCCCATACAAAGTGGCTGGAACCCTTGACTGCCTGGATGTTTAATATCAATAAAGTTAGCCCCAATGAATGAAGGCATCAAGTGTTGTCGCACGATAAGACGAGTCAGAAATTTAATGCGTTTAAAGAAATAATGTAGATGGCACAAGTAGTGGAAAACGAGAGGCTACACTGATCCGATCGCTCAAAGAATTACGGTTGTGAATCTCAAGTTCAATAAGAAGGTGTGCTGGCAAAACTGCCCGTTTATTTATCGAAGGCAGGCCATGGCTAAAGCGTAAAACAAACACAGGTGCTGCGGCTGGGTGGACCGACCTTTTTACGATTGGCTGTCAGACAGAGATTTTATAAACATATAAATGCCCATCGTGCGATGATATGCCATTTATTCGAAAGTCTTATAGAACAAGTTTAGGTTTCAAGTACAATCATGAAAAGACGCGGAGTCATTAAACACCTAACCCTGGCTACTGGAGCCTTCTTCATCACCCCGGCCTGGGCTACCAGATGGTCCAAAGCGTCGGTTGTGTTTGCCCCAAGTTTTCTGTCGGTTGCTGATAGGGACTTACTGGCAGAAGTTGTCGAAACAATCATTCCCGTAACCAATTCGCCCAGCGAATCCACGCCGGGTGCTAAAGACCTTGGTGTCCACTTATTCGTTGAGCGTATGCTGGCTGATTGTTACGAGAAATCCACCCAACAAAAAGCGAGAAACGGCTTAAAGGCGGTATCGGCTATGAGTACCGAAAGCTATAGAAAACCCTTTGAACAGGCCGACGCAACCCAGCGATTAGCGCTATTGACCAGGATGGCCAATAGCACCGATGCCAATCAGCAAGAATTCCTGACCTTAATGAAATCCCTGACGATTCAGGGTTATACAACGTCTGAATACGTCATGACCAACTTTTATCACTACGTCATGGCGCCCGGTCACTATTACGGTTGCGTACCGGCACAAGCACTGACCCAGAAAGCAACGAGTAACCACCGATAGAACAGGCTTGGCGTTAAAACGGCGTACCCCTTTTTCAAAAAACTAATGGCTAATCTGACAATAGACGCCGTAAAGGCAATGACTTTCGATGCCATCGTTATCGGGTCGGGAATTAGCGGAGGATGGGCAGCGAAGGAGCTTTGCCAAAAAGGACTGAAAACGCTGGTGCTCGAACGGGGTCGCGATGTAAAGCATGTGACAGACTATCCAACTGCCAACCTGAACCCCTGGGACTTTCCACATCGGGGACAGGTGCCACTGGACATGCGGGCTGAGTACGGCAAAAGCCGCTCCTTTATGCGGGAAGAAACGCTGCAATGGGCCATCAAAGAGGGCGAGCAGCCGTACGTAGAAGAAAAGCCGTTCACCTGGACGCGAGGCTACCACGTTGGTGGCAAATCGTTGCTGTGGGCGCGGCAAACCCAGCGCTGGAGTGACTTCGATTTCGACGGTCCCGCGCGTGATGGTTATGCCGTCGACTGGCCGATTCGGTACGCTGACATTGCGCCCTGGTACAGTTACGTCGAGAAATTTGCGGGCATATCCGGTAATAAAGACGGGCTGCCCCAACTGCCCGATGGCGAATTTCTACCGCCTATTCAACTGAATTGCGTTGAGACACATTTAAAAGATGTGTTGGCGAAAAATTACCAAGACCGACACGTGGTTCAGGGCCGGTGCGCTCACCTAACCAAGCCGCAACCGATTCACTACCAGCAAGGTCGGGCGCAGTGTATGCACCGCACGCTTTGTGTGCGTGGCTGCCCGCTGGGTGGGTATTTCAGCAGCAACGCATCCACGCTGCCATGGGCGGAGAAAACGGGTAACCTGACATTGCGTCCCCATTCGGTGGTACACTCGATTATTTACGATGAAAAAAAGCCAGGCCGGGCTAAGGGCGTTCGGGTAGTGGATGGCCACACAAAGCAGATGATGGAGTTCTACGCCAAAATCATTTTTGTAAATGGTTCGGCACTCAGTAGCAACCTCATTTTATTAAATTCTGTCTCCAGTCGTTTTCCGACTGGATTGGGTAACGATAGCGGCTTGCTGGGGAAATACATTGCCTGGCATAATTACCGGGGGCGCGTGTCAGCCCAATACGATGGTTTTCTGGATAAAACGACCGACGGACGAAATCCAAGTAATGGATACATGCCCCGTTTCCGAAATCTCCATAAGCAGGAGACCGACTTTCTACGTGGCTATGCCGCTGGTGTAGGGGGTGGTCGGGGAAGCATTCAGAATCGCGACGGCCTGGGGGCCGACTTAAAAGCAAGCCTGCTTAATCCACAGCCAGGTCCGTGGAATGTGAGTTCCTGGATGATGGGTGAAACCGTTCCGATTGAAAAGAATCACGTTCGATTGGATACATCGCAAAAAGACCCTTACGGAATTCCACTGCTGGTTACGTCGGCCGACTGGACCGAGAATGACGATAAAATGGTGAACGATTATATGGAGCAACTCTCCGAGATGTTTACCCTGGCGGGTTTTAAGAACATTAAAGCGGCTGATTCGCATTCGGCACCCGGCTCCGATATTCATGAAATGGGCGGTGTTCGAATGGGAAAAGACCCGAAAACATCGCTGCTCAATAAGTGGAATCAGCTTCACCACTGTCAAAATGTTTTCGTTACCGATGGTGCCTGCATGACCTCGACGGCTACGCAAAACCCATCGCTGACTTATATGGCTCTCACGGCCAGAGCGGCCAATTTTGCTGTAAACGAATTAAAAAAGAAAAATCTATAACCATGAAAAAAATCCTTTTCCCGTTGTGTTTAGCAACGTCATTCGTACTCGGTGGAGCCGACAGCTTTGCCCAGAAAGGCAAGCTTTATACATTCCCAATTGGCGTTGAGTCGTACACCTATCGAGCTAGCTTTCCAAAGAGCGTTATTGCTACGCTGGACACGATCAAAGCCCTGGGCATTACCGATATGGAAGGGGGAGCACCCAGAGGGATGACCGAAGCCGAATTTAAAAAATTATGCAACGAACGGAGCATTACAATTTCGGCTACTGGATCAGGGTATGAGCAGATTGTAAAAGACCCTATGGAAGCGATTAATAAAGCAAAAGCGCTAGGGGCTTCATTTGTGATGGTGGCTTGGATTCCTCATCAAAAGGCAAATTTCAACCTGGATAATGCTAAGAAAGCTGTTGCCGATTTTAATCAGGTAGGCAAGGTTTTGAAAGAGAATGGTCTCACATTCTGCTACCACAACCACGGCTACGAATTTCATCCTTACGAAGATGGCACCCTGTATGATTATATTGTCAAGAATACCAACCCTGAATACGTCTCGTTCGAAATGGATATTTTGTGGGCGCAACATGGGGGAGCTGACCCGGTAGCCTTACTAAAAAAATATGGAAGCCGTTACAAGCTAATGCACCTAAAAGACCTCAAAAAAGGCGTTAAGGGTGACTTAACGGGTGGCACCCCCCCCGAGAATGACGTGACGCTAGGGGAGGGTCAGGTGAATATTCCAGAAATTTTACGGTTGGCCAAAAAAGCGGGCGTGAAACATTATTACATTGAAGATGAGAGCAATCATGAATACGAACAAATGCCCAAAAGCATTGCGTATCTGAAAAGCCTGAAGGAGTGACCAGTAATGTCGGTTATTAATAACCGATACTACGGGTGCTACTGCTCAATCACACGTTGGCCGCTTTGTATAGAAAGTTTTGTTTAATTGCCTTAATGAAAGACGCTGGAAAGCCGCTTACCATTCCTACCGGGCCTTGTCGACCTGCGTCGATGAATCAACGAATAAACATATAGTTCATCCGACTCATAAATAAGCGAAGCAAATACCCTTAGGCTTGAGCCAATAAACCAGGCACAGGTGAGTTTCTAAAAACCGCCCAGGCAATAGTCGTCGACTAAAAGCCAGTCACTGGCCGATGGCCGTAAACTCGGTGGGCGTTTTCCCCGGGCCACTCGGTTAAAAGCGCCAACGGCTTCTTCCCGCCAGCCACATAGTAGTCAATAAAGACATTCACTTTTTCTGGTTACATGCGATCAAATTCAACTGACCTTACTCACTAACCAATTTCCGTATTACATGAAAACGTCAAGGAATATCTGCTCTTATCTACTGATAGGGGCAATGCTGATGTCAATAGGAACCGTAGCCCAACGGACGCCAACGCCCAACGATACCATCCAGTCGCCTAAGATACTCAACGACCAGCGGGTGATGATACAGATTTACGCCCCCAAAGCGGAGGAAGTAAGCGTAGGGGGTGATTTCCCCGTGGGTAACCAACCGCTTAAGCTGACGAAGAACGACCAGGGTGTCTGGTCGATACTACTCGGTCCCTTAAGACCCGATTATTACTCGTACACCTTATCCGTCGATGGCGTGCGAACCATGGACCCAAAAAATCCGATCATCAAGCAGGGTACTGGCAGTTTAGAAAACATAATGGCTTTACCGGGTCCGGAAACGGCTTTCGAGGATAATCAGGCGGTACCCCATGGCCAAGTGCGAGAAGTCTGGTACGCATCAACCACCCTGAGTATGCAGCGCCGGATGCACGTCTACACCCCTCCGGGTTACGAAAAGGGAACGGGTAACTACCCGGTCTTTTACTTGCTGCACGGTGCCGGGGATGAGGATTCAGGTTGGAACACGGTCGGTCGGGCTGGTTTTATCCTGGATAATTTACTGGCCGCCGGAAAGGCCAAACCTATGATTGTCGTCATGCCCAATGGGAGTATGCCCCGGCCTTCCCAACCGGGTATGCCTACTGCGCAACCGATGAACCGGGCGCGAGATCTGTTTGCAAGCGAACTGCTCAAAGACATCATGCCTACAGTAGAAAAAACGTACCGCACCCTGCCTACGCCCGAAAGCCGGGCCATTGCGGGTCTGTCAATGGGCGGTTTTCAAACTCTGGATGTTACGCTGAGCCATCCGGAATTATTTACCTACGTTGGCGTATTTAGCTCCGGTTTTTTTGGTGCTTCCGCCGAGGAGGCCGAAACCAAATACGCCAATGTACTGAACGATCCTTCCTTTAACAAGGGAAAAAAACTATTCTGGATTCGTATTGGTAAGGATGATTTTGTGATGGAGTCCAACAAAAAAACGCTGGCCTTACTCGATAAACACCAGATCAAGTACCAGTATAAAGAAACCACTGGAGGGCATACGTGGGTTAACTGGCGGCAATACCTCAATGAATACACCCCTCTGTTGTTCAAGTAATAACCGTTCATCACAGCTAAACGACTACGTGTACAACCTCGCCGAACCGAAGTTTATGCGTCAGGGTCAGACGTAGGGAGCTGCCACTCGCAATGGACTGCATAGGCTCGAATGGCAGGCCGAAAATGCCGGGGAAATTTGGCAGATTCGTCAAGGTTTATACCAACCTGATCAAAAGGACTCCGCCTATAGCTGATGATAGCGACCAACTAGTATTGTTACTTCGAAGTAACCATGAATTGAATAAGCACGCTTTGCCGTGTAAAGGAAGGATGCTTATTCAGTCTAACGTTAGCTCACTTAATATCACCCCTTAATTCATGAAATTGCTTTTCGTTTTTCTGCTTCTTGCATTGCCCGGCCTGCAGGCTACGGCTTTGGCCGATATCAATATTCCCATAGAAACGCAGCACACCGCTCTGGTGCTACGGGTGGATACCGCTCAAAATCTGTTGACTATCTATCTGGGGAAACGGCTCCAGAACCAGGCTGAATACGCCGGTGTACGCGGAAATCCCCGTAATGAGGAGACTTACTCCTACATGTTTCAGTCGGCTTACACACCGGCTGGTGGCCGTAACCTGCTGGAGCCAGCCATCCAG
This sequence comes from Spirosoma flavum, assembly GCF_042686045.1. Classification (NCBI taxonomy): domain Bacteria; kingdom Pseudomonadati; phylum Bacteroidota; class Cytophagia; order Cytophagales; family Cytophagaceae; genus Spirosoma; species Spirosoma flavum. Next base: position 53,810 of record NZ_JBHUOM010000028.1, on the reverse strand, counting down.
GCTTTACACGCAGATGGCAACCCGACGCTGGACTTGAAATACGTTCGGCATGAAACCAAACCGGCTGGCAGCGGCATCGAGCTAACGACGGTGTACCTGAAAGATCCGAAGTATCCGTTTGAGGTAACGCTTTTCTATAAGGCTTACGTTAATGAAGATGTGATTGAGCAGTGGTCCTCGATTCGCCATTCCGAAAAAACGGCGGTCCGCCTGCACAAGTACGCATCGGCCAACCTCTACATTCCCGCCAAAGACTACTACCTGACTCATTTCCATGGCGACTGGGCGCAGGAAATGCGCCCCGATGAAACCCCTTTAGCAGCTGGCATGACCATTCTGGATAGTAAGCTCGGTACGCGGGCTGATTTATTCCAGCCCCCTTCCTTCCTGCTGTCACTTAATAAACCGGCGGCTGAGGAAACCGGCGAAGTCATTGCTGGTACACTGGCCTGGTCGGGCAACTATCAGTTGGCCTTCGAGGTCGATCCGTTACATCATTTGCGGGTCATTGCGGGTATAAACCCGTACGCATCCGACTATTTGCTGGCACCCGGCCGTGAGTTTGTGACGCCTGCCCTATTATACACCTACTCGGGTCAGGGTAAGGGCCTGGCCAGCCGTAATATGCACAACTGGGCCAGAAAACACCGTATTCCCCAAGGCCAGGGTACGCGATTAACGTTGCTCAACAATTGGGAAGCCACGCAATTCGACTTCAATGAGGACGTTTTAACAACGTTGTTCAAAGATGCCAAGAAGCTGGGCGTTGATCTGTTTCTGCTGGATGATGGCTGGTTTGCTAACAAATACCCGCGCAATAACGACCGCGCCGGGCTGGGCGACTGGCAGGAGAACGTTAAAAAGCTGCCTCATGGCCTCGGCTACCTGGTGAAAGAAGCCGAGAAAGCGGGTGTCCGGTTTGGTATCTGGCTGGAACCGGAGATGGTGAGTCCGAAAAGTGAACTCTACGAAAAACACCCGGACTGGGTCATCAAAGCGCCTAACCGCCAGCAGTCGGTATTTCGTAATCAGCAGGTGCTCGATCTTTCCAACCCACAAGTGCAGGAGTTTGTGTATGGCGTCGTAAATGATTTGCTCACCAGGAACCCTACGCTGGCTTACATAAAATGGGACTGTAATGCAGCTATTTATAACGCCTATTCTGCCACTAGTGCCAACCAGTCCCAGTTGTACGTCGACTATGTGCAGGGTTTGTATAAAGTGCTGGCCCGGATTCGCACCAAATACCCCACTATTCCCATGATGCTTTGCTCGGGTGGGGGTGGCCGGGTTGATTACGGTGGGTTGCAGTATTTCACCGAATTCTGGCCCAGCGATAATACCGACCCGCTGGAGCGTATTTTCATGCAGTGGGATTATTCTTATTTCTACCCCGCTATCGCTACCTGCAACCACATTACCGATTGGGGTAAGCAACCGCTCAAATTCCGCACCGATGTAGCCATGATGGGTAAAATGGGCTACGATATCGTCGTGAGTAAGCTGTCCGAGAACGATTTGCAGTTTAGCCAGCAAACTCTAAAAACCTACGAACGCGTTCACGACGTCATCTGGCAGGGTGACTTGTTCCGGCTGCAATCGCCACATACGAGTGACGTAGCCTCGCTGATGTTTGTCAATCCGGCGCAGGACAAGGCCATGTGGTTTAGCTATCTGGTGGGAAATCGCTACAAAAGCGGTACGGTTGAACCCATTCGCCTGAGTGGTCTCAATCCGGCTAAACGCTACACCCTTCAGGAGGTAAACATTTATCCGGGCAGCCGCTCATTCATCAACGCCAATACAGCCACCTATTCAGGAGATTATCTGATGACTGTTGGCTTCAATCCGCAGGTTTCGGCCAACCGGGCCAGCGTTGTGCTGGAGCTGGCCGAAGCTAAATAAACGCATTCGCCGAGCTTATTAAAAAGGGAAACCAATCATAGATGCAGCCAATCATCTGATTTAACTCCTATTCCTTACTAACCAGTTTTCTTTCCTTTTTTCACCCACTACATCGTTTGATGAAGTCTATACAAGGTTAAATCCTACTAAAAAATGAAGTGCAACAGGAAGTATAACTTATCCTCATCCAGTACTGTAATGACCTATTTCCGCCACGCCCTGGTGACCTCCGCTTGTATGGTTGCAACAACTTTTTCCCTACACCTTCAGGCAGAAGTTTCCGATCCTCCCATCAGGCTGGCGACAAAAAAATGGGTAAGCTTACTGGATAAAAATTTGTCGCTATGGGATACCTATTTAAGCTTTAGCCATAAAGATAGTTATAGTGGGAAAAAACCTGTGAATGCCAAGGGAGAAGAATTGATACCCGTGGGATATAGTAAAAATGAGAAAAATGTTTTCTCCGTAGTTGAGCAGAAAGGAGAACCTGTCCTTAAAATTACGGGTGAGATTTACGGTTGTGTGTTTACCAAAAAGACCTATAAAAACTACCATCTAAAATTACAGGTAAAGTGGGGAACGCTTAAACATGAACCCAGACTCAACAAATTAAAAGATTCCGGCATACTCTACCATTCGATTGGCGAAGGCGGAGTTGACTACTGGCGGGCCTGGATGCTTTCCCAAGAGTTTCAGATCATGGAAGGCCATATTGGTGATTACTGGAATATTGGCAGTTCAGCCATCGACATTCGCGCCTACTTACCCGAAGGGAAGATGAACAGTATCGGGAGTGCAAACCAACCATTCCTGCCTTTTGGTGCCTCTCATCCAGAAGGATTTTGTCTACGAAGCGAGAATTATGAAAGCCCTGCTGATGAATGGACTTCGATCGAACTAATTTGCTTTGAGGGGAAAAGTTTACACGTCGTGAACGGGCATGTTGTGATGGTGCTGAAAGATTCACGCTACATGAAAGATGGGAAAGCAATACCCCTTACTGAAGGTAAGCTACAACTGCAAAGTGAAGGGTCTGAGGTATACTATAAAAATATACGCCTAAAAGAACTACAGGCATTGCCCCTCCAGTACGCAGCGCTTTTTAATTAATTGATTAACAGTAATAATTAAAATTAAGTAAAAAATGGCCTTTCAGTTTTTGGTCAGCTTCAGGTGGTCCCAGGGCTAGCGCTGTCTGGTTTGCCTGTGTCCATGAGTACTCCGGCGGTTTATAGTGCGCGGACCTACGGTCGTAATGGAATAGGGCAAGTGCTGGATAGCCCTACAATAAATAAATCCATGGAGGCTCTGCAAAGACGGGCGGTGTATCATTCAGCTTCTTATAACGAAAGCTGAAAGCGGTGCTGGCGATATAACTACATCAATTTGTCAATAACTTTTAATACGACTACAAATGAACTATGTAAACAAATCAATCGTGAAGACCAAAACAAAACAGTATTTATCAATCCTGATCCTTTTGATGCTTTTGCCCACACTTGTTAGCAACGCCCAGTCTGTAAAGTTTCCGGTTGGCTGGTTGGATGGTTATGCCTATGTCAATGGAATACGTTCCCATTACTATCATGCCAAGCCCGCGCCGGGTAAACCTGTAATGGTCATGGTGCATGGGTATACCGATATCGGGCTTAGCTGGACTACATTGACCTTGAAGCTACAGGACGCTTACGATATTTATATGATTGATACCCGTGGGCATGGTTTGTCCGATCCTCCTACGACATCGGATAATGGGGAAACCATGATCAAAGATGTAGTGGATTTTGTCAAATTCATGAAGTTTGAAAAACCGATCCTGATGGGGCATTCGATGGGAGCAGCCACCGTCATGCGCGTAGGGGCACAGTATCCCGACCTGGCAAAGGCGATTATCATGCTTGATCCCTCCGTAGCTAACAGAGCGCCCAGTCCGACACCACAGGCAGCTGATGCTGCACGTAAAGATCAATCAACTGCACAATCCGCTCAAACACCAGTCCGCAGACCCAATATGTTCAAAAGTCCGGATACCCTTGTTGCCCAGAATAACACGCCATTTGATGAGGTTGTAGCGAGAGGGAAGCGTCAGAATCCGCTGTGGGACGATGTGGATATATATTATTGGGCAATCTCAAAAAAGCAATACCATGGTCCTTACACGCCCGAGCAAGCTCAGGCTCTGACAGGCACGATGAGTACTGCGGATGCCCTGGCAAAAATCAAGGTGCCGTCATTGATTCTGAAAGCAGATGCAAAGCCCGAAGTACGCAAGGCCAATGAAGAAGCGGCCCTTGTCATGCAAAGGGGGAAACTGATTCACATCGATGGAGCAGGGCACAATCTGCATCACGATAAGCTGGCTAAAACCGTGGACGTATTGACTGATTTTTTGAAGACTTTATAATCATTCATAAGGTACCTGTTTGACTGATTTTGTCACACAGGTACCTTATGAAGAAAACATAAACGATACAACTAATTCAGATAAAATGAAACGAATCGGCTTATTATTACTGCTTCTGAGTAGCATTGCCAGAATCTATGCTCAACCTCCGGCAACCGCTCCAAGTGTAAATTTCGTACCCTTTGAAGTAAATGGTGACAGCAGCGCGACCTTACGCATGTATGCCCCTAATGCTAAAGAAGTTACCGTCGGTGGCGATCTCAAAGCTTTAAAATCGGAGCGGGGAGCGGACGGTGTATGGACTATTACTACTGCTCCCGGTCTAAACCCAAGTGTGTACCGCTATTTTTTTCTGGTGGATGGTAATAAAGTGAATGATCCCAAAAATCCAATGGTCGCTGATTTTCGCCCAATGGTTGACATAGTGCCCAAAAATCAAACGCTTTTCTGGCAACAGAAAGATGTGCCGCACGGTTTGCTCTCGATTGTTTACTATCAGTCCAAAACTACAAATACGACCCGTCGTATGTTTGTTTGGACACCTCCCGGATATTTTGCGGGCAATAAAAAACTTCCTGTTCTCTACTTAATGCATGGTGGTGGCGATAACGATACCAACTGGCCTGGGCAAGGTAAAGCAGGCTCGATTCTGGACAACCTATTTGCCGATGGCAAGATAGTTCCAATGATTGTGGTAATGCCTGATGGAAGTATTCCTGTCGATAAACTGGCAGACGATCTTGGCAATACCATTATTCCTTATGTGGAGGCTAATTTTAGAGCTTGGAACGATACCAAGCACCGTGCTATTGCCGGACTTTCAATGGGTGGGCTGCAAACATTGGAGACGCTGTTGAAATTTCCAGACAAGTTTACCTACGTAAATGTCATGAGTTCAGGATGGTTTGCTAACAGGCCAGAGATTTATGAAAAGTATGATGAGTTAGTCAAAGCCGCAGCTCCTCGTTTGAAGCAAACGGTAAAGTATTTTATCTTCACAACGGGTGGCCAATCCGATATTGCAGATAAAAATAATGATCTGACCAGAGCTGTGTTCGACAAGTATGGCATTAAATCCGACTTGTCAAAAATGGAAGGAGGACACAGCATGTATGTATGGCGACACAATCTATACGACTTCACTCAGAAGATTTTCAAATAAAACCGGTCTGATTAGGGAGGATAAGCATGGGATATAAGGAATTTTCTCGCAACTCTACATATATTTTTGAAGCTACTTTAATTTAAATGAGTCATAAATAATGAAATTGACTATAACACTCGGTGTTTTTTTCCTGCTGGGCGTTTTAACAGCAAACGCCCAGGTCGGCGTTAAAGATAAAAAAATGGTCCGGGCGGCTTACCTATCCCTAAATGGTCAGCCCTTAGGGGAAGCAAACCACTTGGCGGCCGATGGCAACCTGCATAATGTTGTTAAACCTTTACTGTTGCTTTTGCGGGCAAAATCTGGATCTCCCAAAGGCACCATACTGTTAATACCTGGAGGAGGATATGAAACAATCAGGATGAAGAATGAAGGCCAGAAAGCCGCTGCGTTCCTCAACCAACAAAATTTTGATGTTGCCCTACTAGAGTACCATATCGGTAAAACTACCGCTGTTCGAGACTCAGCACTCGTGGACGCTTTAAAAGCATTCAAACTGCTTAAGACAGACCGAGCATATTTTGGTTTGCGTGGCGAGCGCCTGGATATAATCGGTATATCTTCAGGAGGGCACCTTGCGGCACGAATAGTACAAAAGCTTAACGATGACGAACAACCCGACGATCTGGTGCTTATTTCACCCCAATATCTGGATGAAACATCGATAGGTACTGTGTTCCCGGCGTTAATGCCCCCCGTAAAGCCCAAAGCCAGGTTATTTGTTAGTTTTTCGTCAAATGATAATAAAGCCTGGATAAAAAGCTGCGATGAATACGCCAAAACCTGGAAGGGTTATGAAGGGCAGGAAACTTTTAAGCTGTTGCCAGATAGTGCTTATGCTTCACAAAACGATAGTAATCCTTTTGCGGCTGGCCTGCAATTACCAGGTGTACTTAAAGATTTCTTGTCATCAACTCCTTTGGTTGAAAATGCCGGGCCGAATCCTGCCGCTGTTCCGGTTGAGGGCTGGTCTAAAAAACGCCACGCTGAAAAGCTGGAGGCTGTTGCCAAAGAAAAGTTCGACCTCATCATGCTGGGCAATTCCATTACCAACAATTTCGAATATCCGAATTTCCAGCCAGTCTGGAACCAGTTTTTCGCACCTCGAAAAGCAATAAACCTCGGCTTCGGCGGCTACCGCACTGAACATATTCTATGGAATATTGAGCATGGCGAACTCGATGGACAGTCGCCCAAAGTGCTGGTGCTTGAGATAGGTACAAACAATGTCGATGGGAAACATTATCGCACACGCCATACTGCCGGGCAATTAGCTGGCGGCATAGAAGGTATTGTCAATACCATCCGAAAAAAGTTGCCCGATACGAAAATCATCATACTGCGTTGTTTCCCCGGCAGCTATGATGGGCCAAATCCAACCTCGCACCGAGCCATACTAGAGCGGGCATCCGATATCGTATCGAAGCTGGCTGATGGTAAGCACATTTTCTATAGCGATGTAAACCACGTGTTTCTCAATTTTGATGGTTCTATAAATCATGACCTAATGCCGGATTACCTGCATCCTAGCCCGGCCGCAGCAAAATTATGGGCACGTGCCATGGAACCCCTGCTGTCTGAATTGATGGGCGATAAGTCGTTAGATACCGATACGGTAAGTAACACGGCTATCCTACCTGTTTCCAAATTAGAGAATGATAGTTACAACTGGTGGGATCGTCACGCGGAAGTATTGAGAGTTAAGGATTCTATTAACCCGGAGGTAGTGCTCATCGGTAATTCCATTACGCATTTTTGGGGAGGTTTGCCGCAATTAAGGTATGCGGATGGCAAGTTGCGGGAGCCGAACGGCCAAACTTCATGGGCAAGTGTATTTGGCCCCTACCGGGTACTTAACCTGGGCTTTGGCTGGGACCGCACCCAAAACGTACTGTGGCGGCTTGATCACGGTGAGCTGGATGGACTGCACCCACGTGTGGTGGTCGTTGATATAGGGACAAATAATACCACCCCAACAAAGAATGCCCGCAAAAACACAGCTGCCGAAATTGTTGAAGGTATACGTGAGATATGCTTGCGGGTAAGGTCAAAGGTGCCCAGGGCACAGATCGTCGTAATGGCCATATTCCCGAGGGGTAAGGACCCATTAAATCCGCTCCGCACACTCATCAAGGAGATCAATAGTCAGCTTGATTCATTTGCAAAAGATAATAATGTCACCCTGGTAGATATAGGCCCAAGTATGCTTGCGGCAGACGGAACCTTCCTTCCCGATATGATGCTAGATTATGTCCACCCAACTGATAAAGGCTACCAGGTTTGGGCTGATGCTATCAGGCCGTATATAACCGCGCCATGATCGTTTCAAACTTAAGATTTAAAAGGTATGTGCTTATGTCTGGAAGTTGGTACGGATGCTCTGAGTTGTTGACTAAATGGTCAACAACAGCTATAATGAGCAAATACAAGCCAGGCTGTTGACAAGGCCTTTGAAACCTCTTTACGGGAAACCCGATCCATCTTTGCCTAGGTAATCACACAGGATGACCGGAAGCTGAACGACTTACTATTTGAGGGCATACTGGGTGTAGACATTCATATGGCCCTGCGCTGGATTGCCCAGGGTTACCAGCCTATGCTGAATGAAATAACCGAAACCGCACTTCGACTGGTAGGTGTGATTTAGGTAAAGGAATAAAGATTTAGGTGTTTCCATATCACCCAGTTTAACGATGTGTTTTCTGACTGTCTTGTCCTAATTTTATTCGGACTTTTAACTGAACGTCTAAAACTAGCTTCAAATAACAAAAAATGGCAATAGCTTTACTTTTTTCGTAAGACAGCTTGAATAGATTAGCTGCAACGAATTAAAGTGCAAACCGTGCTACTTAATAGCCTGTATGGAATCTGCTCTTCACGCACACATTAATCAAGTTGTAGCCATTACAAATGAGGAGTTTACGGAAATCAGTCCTTATTTTGCCCCGCGTACTTTTAAAAAGTACCACTATTTATTACAGGCTGGCGAACCTGCTCCTATCGAGTTTTTCGTGGTGCATGGTTTGTTAAAATCATCATATGTCGACTCATCCGGGAAGGTACATATCCTTCAGTTTGCGATGGAAGGGTGGTGGATATCCGATTTTACCGCATTCAATTTACAGACGTTGGCCACACTTAGTATTGACTGTATAGAAAAAACCGAAGTACTAACCATTAGCTTCGAAAATAAAGAAAAGCTGTGTGAGGCCTCCCAAAAGATGGCCTATTTCTTTAGAAAAAAGTATGCTGTTGGCAATGCTGCGTTACAACGTCGCCTATTATCACTACTATCCGCCAGCGCCACTGAGCGCTATCATTCCCTAGTACGTCAATACCCAGAGTTAAATAGACGTGTTCCCAAGTCACTGCTAGCGGCCTATCTAGGAGTAACTCGAGAAACGCTTAGTCGCCTGTCACGATCTTGATAAGGGATAAAAAGGGGAAGCCTGACAGTTAAAGCGATTAGGTCAATTACTTACTTCTAAATTTACGAAGCTATCTTGGACCGTCAGCGAAAGATCCATTCGTGATCTAGATCACGCAAAAATAGTGCGTTATATCACGGGCGTAAGGGCTGACGAATGGGTTACTTTGTTAACTCGAATTCGAGTAGTTCCGATAGGGAAATTTTAACGATCAAGTCTCATGTCGAAGAATATCAAAACCACCCCCACGCAAGAGTACAATGAGGTAATTGCAACCGTGCAGGCCTATGTCGATGGTCTGCATGTAGGTAGCAGCCAGGGCGTTTCACAGGCCTTTCATCCTGATGCCGTAATGTACGGGTTTACTAATGGTCAGTTGCTTGGCGGGCCTATTAGTAACCTGTACGAATTTGTGAAGGAGAACGGCGACGCGCCGGCTATTCAGACCCGCATCGATGTGCTTGCCATCACCCCAACCACCGCCGTTGTCCGTGTCGATATGGAGCAGGACGCTATTGGCGCAGACTATACCGACTTTCATACCCTACTCAAGCAGGAAGGCCGCTGGCTCGTAATCGCCAAGGTCTACCACCAGTATGGAGTATAAGAGTTCTTATACCTAGTTTATTTTCTCATTATGCAGGAGACTGGCGGTACTCAAGTTCCTTTAGCACCTGCGGTGTAAGGTACAAGCGATTATGCTTCATTCATTGAACGAGACGGACCTCTTTTATCCTGTCACACTAGGCAGTTTACATCTGGCTAATCGGATTGCCATGGCTCCGCTGACTCGGAGTCGAGTGGGGGAGAATGGTGTTCCAACTGTCCTGCACGCTACCTATTATGCGCAGCGTGCCAGTGCTGGTCTTCTGATCAGTGAAGCTACTAATATCTCGCCCCAGGCTCGCGGATATGGCTTTACGCCAGGCATCTGGTCGGAGGACCAGGTAGTTGGCTGGCAACAGGTAACGGATGCCGTGCACGCAGCCGGTGGTAAAATCGTATGTCAGCTTTGGCACGTTGGGCGCTTCTCGCACGTGTCGCTACTACCGGGTGGTCAGGCTCCTGTAGCCCCTTCAGCCGTGCGAGCGCAGGGAGAGACGTTTACAGCTACCGGCTTTGAGGAGGTTTCAATGCCCAGAGCTTTACACACGGATGAAATACCCGGCCTGTTGGGTGAATACCGGCTTGCCGCGCGAGCCGCCAAACGAGCAGGGTTTGATGGGGTAGAAGTGCACTCGGCTAACAGCTATCTACTGGATCAGTTTATTCGTGATTCTGTCAATCAGCGTGTCGATCAGTACGGCGGCAGTGTTGAGAATCGTACCCGGCTTACCTTGGAGGTGGTCGCAGCAGTCGTTGAAGAGTGGCAGGATAGTGGTCGAGTGGGCATTCGTCTATCCCCTACCACGCCCGATGCCGGGAATACCCCACCCGACAGTGATGTTATGGGCACTTACGGCTACCTGATCCAAGCGCTTAATACCTTTAATCTGGCCTATCTGCACATGGTAGAAGGGAAAACTGGTGGCTCACGCGAATTACCAGCTGGAATTGATTTGGGCGTGTTACGTCGGCAGTTTGCTGGCCCCTACATTGCCAACAACGGCTACACACTTGAGATGGCACTCTAAGCCCGGTCTTCGGGCAGCGCCGATGTCATTTCCTTTGGTCGCTCGTTTATTGCCAATCCTGATTTGGTCGAGCGCTTCCGGCAGGGCATACCACTAACTGTTGCTGATCGGAATACGTACTATGGTGGCGCCGAGCGCGGTTATACTGACTGGCCCACTGCTCAGCAAGAAACAGCTGCCGTATAAGTCGACTCGGTTGCTAGAAGGGGTTGGAGGGGTATATTCGCTAGATTAGTAGACATACATCCAGTTAAGTGTCAAGAGCGTTTGAGCAATTAATTCCAAGTAATTAATAAATTATAATCAAAGACTGAATTTAACGACGTAGACTGGTGATGCCTTGACGAAAGTGGACTACGCTGAAAAGCTTGACACGATGTCTTGTCCTGAATTTATTCGGAGGTTTTATTGGACGATTTTTAACATACATTCACTATAAAGACAACTGACTGATTCATTGTCATTTAATTAGTTCATTAAATGACAATGAATGACCTTATACTGGACAAAACTGTATTGGTAAAATATCCAAAGAATTACATTATAAAAATAATATTGGCGAGGTTGTTGAAAGTTTGGCTATTCCTTTACTGAAATAATATCTATTACTTCAGAAGGCCATCATTTTACATTCTGTCCAACTCAATCTAAAGAGGCTTCATTCTCAATTCTTGGGAAAATCAGCAGGATTTGGAGATAATTTCTGTTAACATGCGGCTTTGCGACAAGAAAGCCCACTCATTAGCCCGCGAAGCTCGGCTAATCCGCGCAGTCTGCCAATGGCCGTGTAGCCTGGATTCGTATGCTTGCCTGAAGTCAGGTCATCGAGCATTCGGTGTCCATGATCTGGTCGGAATGGCATCCGGAAATCCACAAGTCCTTCTTTCTGTCGCCGTTGCTGTTCAGCTAGCAAGCCGTCCATTACGCTGACCATTGGCACGTCGCCTTCGAGGTGGTTGGCTTCCTGAAAACTTCCGTCCAAAACGCCATCAAATCGTCGGGTGCGTTCTGTACTTCGGAGATGAATAAAGTGAATTTTGGCACCTAATCGGTTAACCATACCCACCAGGTCATTATCGGGTCGGACGCCGTAAGATCCGGTACAGAAGCAGAGCCCATTCGCTGGCGAATCAATACTGGCAAGCAACGTATGCGCATCTGCTTCGGTGCTCATAATACGTGGTAGACCAAGAATCGGGTAGGGGGGATCGTCAGGATGAATGGCCAGCCGAGCTCCTACAGATTCAGCAACCGGAACAACTTCGCGTAGGAAGGCGTACAGATGTTGACGAAGTGCCTGATCATCCACAGCCTTGTATTCATCCAGCACGCTACGAAATTGCTCGACCGTATACGTTTCTTCCGAACCGGGAAGCCCGGCAATAATGGTTCGGGTCAGGCGGTTAACCTGCTCTTTGGTCATGGAGTCTAGTTTAGTTTTCGCCTGCTGCTTTTGATCGTCCGTATACAAATGGACGGCACCCGGCCGCTGGAGTATATACAGCTCGAAAGCGGCAAATTCGGTCGCATCAAATCGCAAACCAGTCGAGCCGTCGGGCATTGGGAAATCGAGGTCCGTACGTGTCCAGTCAAGAACCGGCATAAAATTATAACAGATCGTATCGATACCTGCTTGTGCCAGGTTGACTATCGACTGCTTGTAATTGTCGATATATCGTTGAAAATCAGCCGTTCGTGTTTTGATCGCTTCGTGAACGGGCAGGCTCTCTACGACCGACCAGCTTAACTGGTGGTTCTCAATTGTCGTTTTTCGTAACTGTATTTCATCGACAGGCCAAACATCGCCGTTGGGAATGTGATGGAGAGCAGTCACGATACCAGTCGCACCCGCCTGGCGTACATCGTTAAGCGATACAGGGTCATTTGGACCGAACCAGCGCCAAGTTTGTTCAAGCATAATAGAGGTCACTAAATTGATCGGGATTCGATGCCACTACGTTGGCTACCGCATGAGTTTATAAAAACCGGCTGTGGCCGTATCGGCAACGGTTCCATTCGGTTTCTGGTAGATAAAATAAGCCTCCAAGTTTTGATGATGCTTCAGGAATGATAGCGCTTGTGGTAAGCCCATCGCCAATAAAGCGTTGTCGTATCCGTCGGCGGTGATGGCATCATGCGCCACGACGGTGACGCTAACGAGTTCATTTTTACTGGTGTATCCTGTTTTAGGGTCGATTATGTGCGAAATCCTATTGGGGCCAACCTGCCGATATTTTCGGTAATTACCCGACGTAGTAACGGCCCCCTGAGCTACTTCAATCACCTTCTGAATGGATGCTGACTCGAACTCGTTTTTGGTAGGTGTCTGAATGCCAATCGACATGGGCGTGTTTTGCGGATACTTGCGTCCTTTTACGCGTATCTCGCCACCCACTTCAACCAGATAGTTTCGAATACCTCGTTTTTTAAGGTAACTCGCCACCACATCGACGCTGTAACCCTGGGCAATTCCGTTAACATCAATTCGGGTACAAGGAACTGTTTTGCTAAGCCGATTCTGGGTTAATCGGAGTTTCCCCGAGCCCACGCAGGTCAGTAACGATTTGATCGTGGCAGAATCGGGAAGCGTCGTAATTTTCTCAATGCCAAAGCCCCACGTGTTGACCAGTGGGTAAACGGTTATATCGAATACACCAGCCGTTTCGTTGAAAATCGCCAGTGATTTCTGAACTACCTGCCGAAGGTGCGTGTCCGTTTCGACTCCGGTATCTGATTGGTTAAACTGGCTAATGAGCGACGTGGGCGAATAAATGGAAAGCGATTGATCGAGCCGACTAAAAATACTATCAATCTGAGGCTTCTGGATGATTTCACGCTGGCTGTAATACGTAATGGCGTAGGTCGTTCCCTGCGCCAATCCGGTTAGCTGAAACGGTTTCAATTCGTTTGACTTTTGAAATTGAGTGAAGCCGAAGAGTACGAACAACAAGCTACCCAAGCCCAAGAGCGTTAGTTTTTTCAGCTTTTTCAATCGTATTCGATACATTTAGGAAAGGCTTGTAACTGTCTGGAAACTGTCTGGAAATTAGTTTTCTATAGCCCTACAACCCCTAAATCCCCTGAAGGGGACTTTGTCTAAATACAAGCAAAGTCCCCTTCAGGGGATTTAGGGGTTTTTAGACAACATTTAGTTCAAGCTTCTGCTGCGTATGTAAAAACTCCGCAACAAACTGATCGTCATTCAGGTACGGATACATGGCATAGACGCGGTCAATTTCTTCCAGTTGCCTCGGCGACAATTCCTCGGTTGGGTCGAGGCACCATCGCCCTTCCAGCAATCCCTGACGACGTAGCACTTCGTGAATGCCCGGAATGCATCCGTGAAAGGCATGAGCTGGGTCGAAGAAAGCCGCATTTGAATCCGTCACGTCAACGTTGCGGGTCAATAGCTGGTCCAAACCGGCATGCCCCTGACTGAGGCAGGCTTTGATTTCGGCTAGCAACTCAACCGCTTTTTGTGTCCATACCGCCCAGTGGCCGAGTAGTCCACCGACGAATTTTTTCTCGACAGCTTGTCCATTTATAGTAAAGCGATATGTAGTGAGTAGGTCGGCAATGATGTTATCGTCATTGCCCGTGTAGAGCGCAATTACCTCCCGGCGGCTGGAATGGCAAACTGCGCGCATAACATCCAGGGTTTGATAGCGGTTAAAGGCCGCCACTTTAATCGCCTGCACATTGGGTATTTCGGCAAACTGCTGCCAAAATTCGTAGCTAAAGATTTGTCCGCCCACGGATGGTTGTAAGTAAAATCCAAAAACAGGAATGACGTCGGCTACGGCCCGAACCCGGTCCAGAATGGCCGCTTCGGTCCAGCCATGCAAGCCACCCATGCTCAGTAAACCCAGATCATAGCCGTACTGAACGGCCAGATTAGCTTCATAAAGTGCCTGATCCGTTGGGCCGCAAATACCAGCTACCTTGATAAACGGGCGATTGAGCTGGGCCGAATCAACTTCTTCAGCGGCCAGCCGAAGGACGGTTTCGTAGAGATTAATCTCCGGGTCGCGGATGGCAAACTGGGTTGTATGTACACCCACCGCGACGCCACCGGCCTCGCTGGCCATGTAATAACGCGTCAGATTTCGTTGGCGAGCCTCGTCTAACTGGCGCTGTTGATTCAGTGCAAGCGGGTGAGCCGGAATAACGGTACCGGCCTGTAACAACGAATGAATGTCGGGACGTAATGCAATTGATTTCATTGGTTAAAACTTGCCGTTTCGTTCTTGAAAATGGGTTGGTTTGCTCAATAGTTTTCCTCCGCCCTGTAGCCAGGCAACCGTTAACTCCATCATCTGGCGCAACGTAACGCGGGGATAACCAAATAAACGGTGCGCTTCAGAAGCATTGCTCAGGAGAGCTGTGGGATGGGGTTCGTTAACGAATACCGGCGTTTTGTCCAGCAAACGACCGAACTGTTCAGCTACCCACTGGATTGAGACGGTTTCCGGTCCGGTGACGTTCAGGAGTTTAGCGGGTGTACTGCAATGACGTAACGACCGAATCGCAATCTCGTTGGCGTCGCCCTGCCAGATGACGTTTACGTTGCCCATTTTTAAATCAATCGGTTTACCGGCGATAACTGATTTGGCTATTTCCAGCAATACACCGTAGCGTAAATCAATGGCGTAGTTCAGCCGGTAAATCAGTGTTGGAATGCTGTACGTCTCCGAGAAGTACTGAAATACCCGCTCACGTCCCAGACATGACTGACCATATTCGCCAATGGGTTCGGGGGATGTATTTTCGGTTGCGCCACCAGACGTTACTGACGTGAATGGATACACGTTTCCCGTTGAGAAAGCGACAATGCGTGAGTTTTTGTATTTCTCCGCTACGCGACCCGGTAGGTAGGCATTCATGGCCCACGTGAAGGCTTCTTTGCCCGTCGTGCCAAACTTGGTTCCGGCCAGATATAGTACGTTCGCTACATCGGGCAGCGCGGCTAAGTCCGCTTCGTTGAGTAAATCCGCCGAAATGGTTTCGATACCGTCGGCTTCGAGTTCGCCCTGCACTTGTTTATCCGAGAAGCGCGATACGCCAATTACACGTTTCTGAATACCCGCCTGATTGATCGCGGCCTTCGCCAGTCGTGCCAAACTCGGCCCCATTTTACCACCAACACCCAGGATGATGATGTCGCCATCAATTTCGTACAAATCGGCAATTAACGTTGCCGACGGTTTGATTAATTCCTGTTCGAGTGCTTGTAAATCAGTCATAAACATGAGGGTTTAGTTTCTTTCACTTGAAAAATAATTCGTTGACGTTGCTGATGGCCAGACCGATAATCAACAATAGTCCTAATCCACCTACTATTCTAGTCAAGATGGTGTTGCGATATTGGCCCATAATGTGTGCATCATTGGCGATGACGTACATGGCCAGGCCAATGAAGGGGACAATGAGAATCGTAACACTCTGAGCTAGAATGATTAACTCAAGGGGTAGTTTGCCGAACGACAACGCAATGGCTGCGCCAATGATCATGATCAGCGAAATCAGTCCACGAACGGTTTTGGTGTTTAGCTGGCTTCCGTAACCAAGCGCATCGCCCAGCAGCGTTCCACCCAACGTAGCATTGCCAATTAGTGCCGAGAACGAAGCACCAAATAAGCCGGCCAGAAATAAGTTGGACGACATGTGCCCGAAAAGTGGTTCCAGCGCTTTGGCCATGTCGGTTGCACTAACAACCTTGATACCCTGAGGATTCAGAATCGCAGCTCCACAGATCATGACAATGGCGCTCAGAATGCCCAGAAGCACAATTCCAATGCGGCTGGCATTGCTTTTCTGTACCAGGCCCGGATTGGCCCGTCGACGCTCCTGCACCAAATAGGACTGATACAACGCGCCGACGATGGAAAATGTAGAGGCAACGAATGCGATGGTGAGCCCCCGCGAGCCTGTTGGAAGCGACGGAACAAAGCCCATAGCCACCTTGGCGAAATCGGGTTTGGCCAGAAACAGCGTAATCACGAAGGCAAACAGCATCAGGCTAATGAGCGTAATCATGAGCTTTTCCAGCACTTTATAGAAGGTCCGGAAAAAGAGCAGCCCAATGGCAATGACGTTAAACAGAATAATCCAGGGCTTTGTCGATGTTTGCGTTGCTTCGGCCAGTGCGATACCCACGCCAATGGAGTTGCCCGCCTGAAACGACGTAGTAACCAGAAATACACCAATCCCCAACCCGATAGACGCGCCATTTCCCCACCGTTCCCGAATGGTACTCAGAAATGACTGTTGGGTAGCCAGGCCAATACGGGCGGCCATCGCCGTAAAAACCGCCATAAAGAAGATAGCCACCACAACAATCCAGAGCAGTGAATACCCGTATTCCGCACCCATTTTGGATGTTATGGTAATCTTGCTGGGACCAAAAACCAGTGCCGCTGTAATGATGCCGGGACCCAGTGAGGCCAGCCATTTCAGCAGTTTGTTGCCGGACGGTCGGTCGGTAGACGGTCTGGTTTCCATTGATTCGTTTTCGGGTTGTATTGCCATGTGCTGTCGAATGAAGAGGGTTTATACAGAATATTCCGGCTTCCAGAACTGAACGGTTTCAGTATCCGCAGCGGCATTGCCCATGTGAATGGAAATGGAGCCATCCCGGCCCGTTTCGACATTGGAGATAGGCTGCTTTTTCGTTTTGATACAGCTAAAAAAGTCCTGTAACGCGTAGGTTGTAGGTTCCAGTTTTTCTTCGCCCGGCTTGCCAAATTCCAGTTCAACACCTTTCCCCTGCGTGGTTACAGCCAGCGTTGCCCCCGTTACACCATCCACGGTGCCTTTGGCATTGTTGGTCGATTCGGCGTAAATGAAGGCTTTATCGCGCAGGATTTCAACGGTGGCTTTGTCGCCCAGAATCCGAATACTATAGCCGTTGTAGGCGTTGGACAGCACCGACGTCACGCTGGCTTTTACCCCATTTGGGTAATCGTAAACTGTTCGGATGTTGTCGAACGTATCACGGCCGTCTTTCCAGTAGTTGATGCCGCCCAGCCCGATAACTTTCGTGGGATGGGCATTCAGCATAAAATTCACGACATCGATTTCGTGCGCACACAATTCCGACAAAGGACCACCACAGTACTCCCGGTGCATACGCCAGTTGATGGCCCGTTCCAGTTTGGGATCGCTTACCGGAAAACGCCAGTTGGAGTTTCGGTTATACTGGCACTCAAAATGGGTGATTTTGCCCAGCCAGTTCTGGTTGATCACTTCCTTTACCCGATGGTACAGGCCATAGTAGCGGTACTGATAACCGACCTGAAAAACAAGATTAGATTCGCGTACTTTCTTTACCAGATCAATGGCTTGCGGAATGTCGAACGTCATGGATTTTTCCAAATAAACGTGCTTTTCGGCTTGCAATGCAGCCACCGCCATTGGGTAATGCAAATAAAGTGGAGTCGCAATGATGACGGCATCAATGCTCTTGTCTTCGAGTAGCTGGCGGTAATCCGTATACGCTTTGGCTCCTTTTACGGCCAGGCTCATGCCTTTTTGCAGGTGCTCGGGAATGGTATCGCAGCAGGCCACCAGCTCGATTCCAGGCATTTTCTGGATGAGTGTTGCCAGCCCAGCCCCTCTGGCTCCGGTTCCGATCATACCCAGTCGGATGACATCGGCTTTAGAAACAGGTTTTGCCCATGCCGACGAGCCGACAACGGCTAATCCGGTTAGGGCAGTTACACTTGTTGCGACAAAGTGACGGCGGGAAGTGGTATTATTTGCCATTGTTTTGGGGAAAATCAGTTGGCGTCAGGCTCTTCGTTTTCGCCAGACGTTCGTATAAAAGGCGCGGCTTAATGGTTCGCCAGTAGGTTTCCTGATCGAGTTCTGCCGGGTGGTAATACGCCTTGTTCAGCGATGTGAATCGGCTGCTTATTTTCTCTGAATCAGCCATCAAGGTTTTTAATCGGCTTAATGTCGCCGGGATTTGTGCGGTTCTAAAACGTTCGTCATTCACCTCACTCTCAATTAATTGGTAGGTCAGATATTCCAGCCGAATGTCGGTCATGAGCCGGTATTGCTCAAACTCGTCTTTGTTTTTGGACGGCGTTAACGCATGCAGCGTTTTAGCGGCCAATCGAGTGCTGTCCATTAATGTCTGGATTGTCATTGGCTTGGGCGAGGCTACCTGGCCCTGCTTTACTTCATAGGGGGCGGTTATCAACGCTTGCCAGAACTTCGTACCCTGATCTTTCGTAAAACCGTACGTATTTCCGGTGTATGTCTGGATAAACTGCTGAATATCTAACGGTTGCGTTGTTTTTATGCTTTCTCCATAAGCCGCCAGAAGCATGTTAAAACCCGATAGGGGGTAGACGTGCCGGATGGCGTACAAGTCAACGATATCGGAACCGGATTCAAATACGGGCGAGTACAGGCCCGAGGTTGACCAGGAAGTCATCACCAATCCCTGATAACCCAATTGTTTTGTCATCGGAATAAAGTCCCGAATGTTTTTGAAGTGCTTCTCCCACTGGGTGACAAAGTAGTTGTCGGGGCCGCTACGTAGCGCAGGTGCTCCCCAGATTTCAAAGCCCGTTTCGACCAGTTTTTTTGGGTCACCGAACCGGTTTAAGGCCCAGCCGTAATTCCAGTCGACCAGAATGGTTTCCTTCGGCAGGAGCGAGAGTGCTTCGGGATGTTTGAGTGCGATGTCGGCCCAGAGAACAGGCCGTTTCCCCAGACTGGTAACAATGTCGCACAGCATCTTGATGTGATCGACAAACAGTTTAGATTTGCCTTCTTTGGCGACTTTTGCCTGGCATTTGTGGCAGTGACCAAGTAAATAAGTTTCGTCGCCACCGATGTGAAAATAGGGCGAGCTATGCGTGGATACTAAATCAGTGAACAGCTCAGTAAACAACGCTTTGTTCAACGCGCTTTCAACGGGACATACCTGCGAAAAATCCTTTTGGTCTTCCCGTAAGGCAGTATACCGAGGGTTGCGGAGAATGTATTCGACATGCCCAAAACTCTGTTGCAGCGGAATGACATTGATGCTCAGGCTGTTGCAGTATTTAATAAAAGACGTTACCTCCGACCGGCTATAGGCGTATCGGTTGGGAATCATTAGGTGCTTTTCGAAGGGATACGTGGCTTCCCATTCCATGATCAGCGTATTGATGCCTTGCTTTTGCAATTTCTGCGCCAGTTCTTTCAATGCAGGCATAGTCATCACCTGAATGCGTAAATCGAGGTGAAAGCCTTTTACGGGGGTTTTTGGGACAGGCTGACTCGTCTGTTGACTCAAGGCCGGATTAAGTGCCAGAGCCATAAACAGTAACCCCAATAAGAGATTTCTCATAATTCGTTTCGATAAAAAGTTATCGCCAGCTTTTCAGTTTGTGTCCATACACGGCATAAAACAGCAGGTAGAGATAACAGGGGAGGAGTATCCAGTAGGCTTGCCGAAGGGAAAAACTATCGGCAAAATAGCCATAGGCCAGCGGCATAATCGCGTTCCCGCAGAGGCCCATAATCATCAGTGAACCACCTGCTTTAGTGAAACGGCCCAGCCGGGCTAGTGCCAGCGGCCAGATACCCGCCCACACCAGCGAATTGGGCAAACCTAAACTCACCAGAAACCAGAATGAAACCGGCATGTGGTGGCCAAACAAGGAAAAGTTTCCCGGCGCAAACAGAATACAAAGGCTAAATAGCACACCAAGTACCGTACAGATACGTAATGCGTTGACTTGCTTTATAAAACGGGGGATGGTGATAATGCCAATGATATAGCCACAGATGGTCGCAAACAGAATGTACGACGGAAATCCTTTGGCTTCCAGCAGCGAAACACCCATGGAACTGGCATAACCAATGACGGTGTCAATTGCGATAACCTGCGACCCGACGTGAAAAAAAATCGCCAGCGCACCCAGTACCAAATGAGGGAATTGCAGCACACTCGTTTTATCCGAATTGGCGGCAAAAATTTCCTCGCTTTCGTGTTCAGTGTCAATCTCGGGCAGGGATGAAAAACGGATGAACAAACCTAGCCCAAACAACACAGCACTTACGCAGGCATATGGCACTATAACCCGCCGGATCAGCTCGTCCAGGGCCACGCTGCGGTCGCCGGGTGCCAAGAGTGGCAGTTGCTTGAATAGTTCGGCATCGGAGGCTCTCAGGATCACGGCAGCAAACAGCAGGGGGGCAACAATACCCGCCGTTTTATTACAGATGCCCATGATACTGATCCGCTGGGCCGCCCGCTCAATCGGACCCAAAATGGTCACGTAAGGATTCGATGCCGTCTGGAGAACAGCCAGCCCTGTGCCGATGGTGAACAGGCCCAGTAAAAACAGACCGTACGTTCGGGTGTAAGCCGCCGGGACAAAGAGCAGCGCGCCGAATGACATAATGAAAAAGCCGACCATCATCCCTCGTTTGAAACCCACTTTTTTCAGCAGTATAGACGCGGGCATCGACATCACCAGATAGGAAATGTAGAATGCAAAGGCGACCAGATACGACTGAAAATGAGTTAGTTCACACGCTATTTTAAAGTAGGGAATTAGGATCGAGTTGATCCAGGTAACAAAGCCAAACACAAAAAACATGACGCCAATAATAAGGATTGGGCCAATTGTGCTTTGCCTTGCGGCAGCGGTATTGTCTAGTGTGTCTGATGTAACCATAGTCGATGCGAGAAAGACAAATTTGTCTGTTCAATCCTGCGAGTTTAGTTGTATCCACGGACTCCAGCCCGTGTTTTACTTCATCTCAAACACGGGCTGAAGTCCGTGGATACAATCTAAGCTATCCAGCTTTTATTCATCCCACTGTCCGTAAGAATCAGTGTCCACGTACAAGGTACAATCTGGATGCTGACGCAGGATGGAGGCCGGACAAGCCGTTGTAATCGGCCCGTTCAGCATCGCTTGTACAGCCTGATACTTCGTCTTGCCGGGAACCACACAAAATAGATGATTACCAGAAAGCAACGTAGGAATTGTCAGCGTCAGGGCTTCTTTGGGGACGTCGTCGAACGTAGCAAAACAGCCGTCATTCACTTGTTGTTGCCGGCAAATGTCGTCAAGTTGTACGCGCTTTATGAGTTCCGGGTCATTGAAATCAGCAACGGGAGGGTCGTTGAACGCCAGGTGGCCGTTTTCACCAATGCCCAAACAAACGATGTCGATAGGTCCTTGCTCAAGCAACTGTTTGTATCGCAGGCAAGCGACATCCGCACCCTCCGAATCGTCGATTAAATTGATTGTACGGGGTGAGATTTTTGCAAATAATTTCTTGGTCAGAAAATAAGCAAACCGCTCGGTGGCATCTGCGGGTAAGCCCACGTATTCGTCCATGTGAAACACGTCGATTCGAGACCAGTCGATGCCTTCGGCGCTGGCCAGAAAATCCAGCATTTCATTCTGGGAAGGGGCTGCCGCAAATACGATCCGAAGACTCACCTTTTCGGCTAATAACTCCTTTATTTTAGCCGTTACATCCTTTCCCGCGGCAACGCCCATCGCCTGACGGGTCTCAAAAACGCACACGTGCAGGGCATCCACCTGCTCAATTGTTGACTTCATTCTAGTGTGTTCTAAGTAAAAAATGGGTCTGGTTTACTAAAGCTTAAAAGTTAGGATTTTGCACCAGATTACCATTCAGCGTTATTTCTGTTTGTGGAATCGGATAGAGCAGGAATTTATCGTCAATTGTCCGATTATACACTCGTTTCTGCACCTCTTTATACCGACCCAGTCGAATCAGGTCAAATCGCCGAAGTCCTTCCGCGCTAAATTCCCAACCCCGCTCGTTCACCAACGCGGTAATAAAATCGTCCTTGGTAACTGTCGTTGTCAGACTTAGTTTGCTAATTCCAGCGCGTGTCCGCACGGCATTGATACCGTCGAATTTAGTTATGTCGCTCGCGTTCAATTGATTCAGTGCTTCGGATTGCATCAACAGTACGTCGGCATACCGCAGAATCAGGGTATTGTTCCGCGCGCTGTTGCCCTGGCGCAACGGGTCGCGAAACTTGACGTAATAGGCATTGGCCAGTGTCTGCGTCCCTGCCTTCTTGGTCATCGTCCAGTTTTTCCGGATCGTGTCGGCGGGGGCAAAGGAGTTGTAAAACCATTCTTCCACGTAAAACGCCTGATTACCATCCAGGGACGTTGGCAAATGCATTCGTGGCGTAATATTGCCCCCATTCGGCGGCAGGTCGAACTGAACCGAAAAGATATGTTCCGCACCATTTTCGGTGGCTACATCGAACACATTGGCGTAAGGCACCAACGAGTACACCTTTGAGATGATAACCCGATTGGTGGCGTCCAGCGCTGACTTGTAATCCGTCGTTTCAACGGCCGATGACGCGGCTCGGGTTAGATATACCTTTGCCAATAGGGAAGCCGCTGCTCCGCTGGATACGCGACCTTTTTCACCCGCCGTAATCTTCGTTTCAGGAAAACAGTTGGCTTCCGCGAATGTCAAATCGTCGATGATCTGTTTGTAAACATCTTTAATGGGTGTGCGAGCCGGTTTTGTATTGCCATCGGCCCCGGTTGGTTTCGTCAATAAGGGAACGTCGCCATAACTACGAACGAGGTCGAAATAAGCCAGTGCACGCAAAAAACGGGCATTGCCTTCGATATTAGCGCGACGGGCAGCGTCCATGTTGATGGCTGGTACGTTGGCAATAACATCGTTAGCGCGGTTAATCATCAGGTACGAATAAGTCCACCAGTTGCTGATCTCCGCATTCGTCGAGGTGTAACTTATTTCATCCAGCTCTGGCCGACCAGCCTGCGGATTGCCGACCTTCATCAAATCGCCGGTTAGCTCTGATAAAATCCAGAAGGTACGGGCATAATAAAGCCCGTTTTGCATAAGACTGAAAACCCCATTCAGGGCCGTCGTTGCGTCGGCTTCGCTGCTGTAAAAGTTATCGGTGGTAACAAAATCGTAGGGTTCCTCCTTCAGAAAATCTTTGCAGGAAACTATTGCCAGGGAGATTATTCCCAGTAAGATCAGAATACCTTTTTTCATGGTTTTCTTGGTTAGTATGTGGGTTAAAGGCCAATCCGGATACCGGCCGTAAAGGTTCGTACGTTCGGATAAGCGTTTAAATCAGTGTTCAGACTTAGGTTGGACGCCCCAAACGAATTGACTTCCGGATCGTAGCCTGAGTAGTTCGTGAACGTGAACAGGTTCTGCGCCGTCACGTAAATATTGGCTGTTTTCACTACGTTGCTAATGGCCGCAATTTTCGGGACCGTGTATGAAAGGGAGACCGTTTTTACCCGTAAAAAGCTACCATCTTCGACAATATCGCTGGTTATACCTGTGCCACGTCGTAAGGTGCTGTTGGCTTTGGCAATGGTGTTGCTAGTGCCGGGACCCGTCCAGCGTTGCGTCTGGGACTGGAGCTTGTTGCCATTAATGTAGCCGCCTGTTTCGAGGTAGTAGCGGTTCATGTTCAGTACGTTATCGCCTTGAACGCCTTGGAGGAAAACGTTCAGGTTGAAGTTGCCCAGGGTGAGATTGTTGGTCAGCCCGTAGATGAATTTGGGTTGTGCCTGCCCGATTATCGTGCGGTCCTTGGCATCGATTAGCCCGTCGCCGTTCAAATCGGCATAACGTGGATCGCCCGGACGAACACCAGTACGCTTGCTGGCGCTGATTTCATCCTGTGTTTGCCAGATTCCGTCAAACACGTACCCATAAAAAGCACCGATTGGCTCACCTACGCGTAATAAACTGGTGGCGCCGTTGCTGGCGCTGGGGAAAATGCTACTGCTTGATGTACCCACAAAGCGTTCATATTCACCGTTCAAATCGGTTACTTTATTCCGGTTGGCCGAGATGTTGGCCGCCGTCGTCCACTTGAAGCGACCTGAATTGATGTTGACGCTATTGATGCCCAATTCAAACCCTTTATTCTCAACACCACCCGCATTTAACAGAACTGTGCTGTAGCCTGACGAAACAGGAACAGATACGTTGAGCAGCAGATCCTTGGTTCGTTTGTAATAGTAATCGGCGGTAAGCGTAATCCGGTTGCTCAGAGCGCTTAGGTCGATGCCAAAGTCAAGCGAAGACGTGGATTCCCAGCTAATATCCGGGTTTGGAATGTTGTTCGGCGAGAGACCAATCACCCGCGTAGCACCGCCCAGCGTATAGGCATTGCTGGTATAGCGGGCAAAGGATGAATAGGAGGCAATTTCCTGATTGCCCGTAACACCGTAGCTGGCTCTTAGTTTCAAATCCGAAATGACCGGAACCGATTTCATGAACGATTCATCAATGACGCGCCACGCGAAGGCTCCCGATGGAAAATAACCCCATTTGTTGTTAGGACCGAAGCGTGAGGAACCGTCAGCACGCATTGTGAACGTGAACAGGTATTTGTCCATGAACCGGTAGTTGGCGCGGCCAAAATACGACATCAGGTTGTTTTTGCTCCGGCTCGAACTTGGCGGCAACACATTGGCACCAATGCCGATATTATCGGATTCCAGCAGATTGGTGAAAAAGTTACTGTTCGACGTAGCGAAGTCGGTGAAATTGAATTCCTGAAAGGTAAGACCGCCTAACAGCGTCAGCGCGTGCGATTTGTTGAACTCCCGGTCGTAGGTCAGCGTATTTTCGTTCACCCAGCTATACCGACTTCCCGATGTGCGGGTTGCCGTTCCTTTGCTGTTCGAGCCACCATAAATATCGGAGGGTAGGTAATAATCCAGGCTGGAATAGTTGAAGTCTGTTCCGGCCGAGGTTCTTAGTTTTAATCCCTTCACAATCTCATACTCGCCGAAGAAATTCAGTAGACCCCGAAAATTACTGTACTGGTTTTTGACTTTGTTGGCGTAAGCCACTGGATTCCCAACCAGTTCCACATAACCTGATGGCCCATTGAGGTACGTATAGGCGCCGGTCTGGTCGTAAACGGGCAATGCCGGATTAAAGCGCATCGCGTCCAGAATGACACCACCGGCTTCGGAAGAACCCGCCGTGTTGACCAGCGCCCGATTTTCAACCGAGCGGGTCAGTTGCGACGTGAAACCAACGTTGATTTTGTTGCTTATCTTTTTGTCCAGATTCAGCCGGATCGATCCACGTTGAAAGCCGGAGTTAATAACGATACCCTGCTGGTTAAAATAATTCATGCTCAGGTTATAGCGCGTATCGGTATTACCCCCAAGAAAACTAAGCTGGTAGTTACTGATTGGAGCCGACCGAAGCACTTGCTTCTGCCAATTTGTACCTTCGCCCAGCCCGGCAATCTGATCCTGGGTGTAGGGCAATGCTTTGGACGAAGCGGGTGTTTCCCGGTTGGTAAGCGTTTGAACGTCATTCAAATACGTAGCAAACTCTTTGGCGTTCATCATCTCGTACATCTTGCTCACGGTCTGCAAACCATGATACGCTTCGAAATTGACGGACGATTGCTTGCTCGACCCTTTTTTAGTGGTCACAATCACGACGCCATTGGCACCTCTACTTCCGTAAATAGCCGTAGCTGAGGCATCTTTCAGTACTTCCATCGACTCGATATCGCTTGGGTTAATGGAGTTGAGATCGCCCGCACCCGGAAAGCCGTCAATAACAAAGAGCGGTTCGTTGCCCGAATTGATCGAGTTGGTCCCCCGAATACGGATACTGATGTTTCCACCCGGCTCGGCATTGGTCTGGGTCACCTGAACACCGCTGATACGACCCTGTAAAATCTGATCAGCCCGGGCAATAGGCAGGTTTTTTACGTCGGCCTGCGAAATGGAAGCAATCGCGCCGGTCAGGTCCCTTTTTCGTTGCGTGCCGTAGCCGATGACCACGACATCACTCAGCATCTGTGGCGACTCATCCAGCGTAATATTCAGGGATGTTGCCCGCCCAACGGACACTTCTTTTGCCAGATAGCCAGTGTACGAAACAACCAGCACAGCATTGGCCGGAGCGCTGATCGAGAACTCCCCATTGGCATCGGTGGCGGTTCCAACGGTAGTTCCTTTTACTAGAACTGACGCGCCGGGTAAGCCTGTGTTTTGTGGATCCAGCACCTTACCGGATAACTTCCTGGTTTGGGCCTCCGCCATCAGGCATGTGAGGCAGAGCAAACCCATGATGAGTAGTCTTATTCGATTCATAGATACTTTAGTTAGTGAGCCAATTGGTTAATGAGTAAGCGTACAGTAGTTGTGAATTCAGCGTCATTTTTGATTTACGGGTACGTACCCGTAAATCGGGCAAAAAAATAGAAAAATCATTATTCGATCCAATTTTCCACAAAAGTGATCTAAATAAAGTAGGCTTCTATCAAAAGAGGAGTCATTAAAAAGGGGGATCAGTTATTGACAACGGGTACGTACCCGAAAATTAGGAAAAAAATAATGATTGACAAAAAGTATGAGAAAATTATTTTGTTTTATATGACTTTTGGAGAATTAGAAGCTAAGTTTTGGTGTCTATGTCTCGGTAAAATTCTGTTTTTCGGGTCAATGGCGAATAATTTCTTTTTGTTAGAACCTGTCTGAAAACCCCTAAATCCATTGAAGGGGACTTTGCTCACACTCGAAAAAAGTCCCCCTTCAGTGGATTTAGGGGTTTTGATTGCCAAATAATTGATTTTTAGTCCTCACAATTTTAGGAATAGCTTCTGCTTATACAGGAAATACATAAATCCCCACAGCACCGCAATGGTTGCTACAACCGATCCTAGTGCCTGTATAGGTTCAGGGAAGAAACTCAGGAGACCACCGAATAAGGCATTAGTCGTGTATTGGAAATCAATGAATTTGCCAATCATGTAAATGACAATCGAATTCATGCCAATGACAATAAAAAAGAAGGTCCAGCGTCGCCAGTTGAGCACATCGATTATTGTGTAAAAGAGAGCGAGTAGTAACAGGCTAAACCCACCCGTCAGCAGTACGAATGAACTTGACCAGAGTATTTTGTTAATGGGAAAAACAAGGTTCCAGAGAA
Source organism: Spirosoma flavum (assembly GCF_042686045.1). Taxonomy (NCBI): domain Bacteria; kingdom Pseudomonadati; phylum Bacteroidota; class Cytophagia; order Cytophagales; family Cytophagaceae; genus Spirosoma; species Spirosoma flavum. The sequence continues at coordinate 26,300 of NZ_JBHUOM010000028.1, read as the reverse complement.
GCGCTACGCCTAAACAGACAAGGCCGCTGAGGGCAAGCCAAACCGCCTTTCTGGATTTCGGCATCGTCTGTTCATTGGCCCGAAGGAGGTTCCCAGCAAAAATACCCAGCAAGCCTGTCGAGATGGCTGGTAGTGTCGACAAAATTCCGACGGGGTCATAGACCGTGTTGTACATCCGTCCGGGCAGCAGCGTTTTATCCAGATAGGTTGCCGGGTTGCACTCTGGTGTAATCAAGCCAGCACCGCAGCCGGGTACGGGTACAAATTGGATGATCAGCCAATAACCAATGAGTAGACCGCCAAACCAGATGTACTGAGTTCTTCGGGAGAAATACAGGTAGATAATCTGCGCGAACATCCCTGCCAGTCCAATCCGACCCAACACACTTGGATAACGCATACTTGCCCATTCGGTTTTGAACAGACCGTTGTTGTATAGAATGCCCAGCAAAACGAGAATAATGCCCCGTTGGATGACTTTCCGGATTAACTGGTTTGGGTTTACGCCTTTTTCAAGTCGGCTTCCTAACGAAAAAGGTGTAGAAACACCCGCCAAGAATAGGAAAAGCGGAAATATTAGATCGTAGGCATGAAAGCCGTTCCAATAAACATGCGTAAACTGTTCAGCAAGTGCAAGCGACCAACCCCAGCCCGTTACGTCAGCCAGTACGTGCATCAATTTGTCTCCACCAGAAATCCAGAACATATCAAAACCCCGCAACGTATCAAGTGACAGCAACCGGGGAGAACTGGATATTGCCATTGACGGACTATTTCGCTCAGAGTCGTGTTGATTTTTGATTGCGTTTTCTGGTAGAGTTCGAGTTGGCATGGCCTTAATTTTCAGATTATTGACATAGAAAAAACGTTGATTCTGAGATCAAATAGCCTGTAAGGTATTTACAATCTGTTTCTTATCATAAATGATCTGGCCGTTGACAATCGTCGTCTCGATGTTAATATTTTCGTCGAAAATCACCAGATCAGCATCCTTTCCGGCAACCAACGAACCTTTCCGAGCGCCCACGCCCATGATTCGGGCGGGCGTTGTGCTGGCCATCCGCACCGCATCCAGGAGCGATACGTCGGCCAGTTGGACCATGTTTCGAATGAGCTGGTTGGTGGTGGCGACACTGCCAGCAAACGAACTGCGGTCCAGCAGTTTAGCAACGCCATCTTCGACCAGAACCGGCAAACCATTCGTCCGGGAGCCTAAAATGCTTTCCCCTTCGGGCATACCGGCTGCCCGCATCGCATCCGTAATCAGTGCTGTCCGGTCAGCGCCTTTAATTTTATAGACCAGTTTGAGCAACGGCGGGGGTAGGTGAATACCATCCGTAATCAGCTCGACATCCATATCCAGCAGTAAGGCGCTCTCAATGGCTCCGGCATACCGAAACGCATTTCGGCGGGTCACGCCTGACATGGCCGAATACAGGTGAGTGGCTAGGGTATATCCGTTCTCATAAGCTTCGAGAACGTCGGCATAGACCGCATCCGTGTGGGCAATAGCTGCCAGAATTCCTTTTTCGCGCAATCGTTGACCGAATTTTATGGCACCGGTTAGCTCCGGAGCAGCGCTCCAGCGAACAATAGACGACGAATAGGCCAGTATTTCTTCGTACTCGGCTGGGTCAGGATTGCGGATGTAGCGAGGGTCCTGTGCCCCCCGCTGGCTTAGGGCAAAGTAGGGGCCTTCCAGATGGATACCCAGAAAAGCTGCACCCCGGTTATTTTTCAGTTTGGCCCGTTCGTAGACATCCAGCGTATGAAGCAGGTCTTCTTTTTCGGCCGTTAAGGTAGTCGGGACCAGCGATGTAGTGCCATATTGGGCGTGTAATTCGGCAATTTTTAGAAATGCTTCCTCAGTGCCATCCATAAAGTCGTAGCCGCCACCGCCGTGCACGTGAATGTCAACAAATCCGGGCGCTACGAACTTGCCCTGTGCATCTAGAACAGTTGCTCCCGGAACGTCGATATCCCGTTCATGAACGCCCTGAATAATCCCATCCTGAATGACGATGGTGCCGCCCCTAATGTAGCGAAAAGGCGTAATGAGCGTTCCGTTTGTTACTTTTAAAAATCCCATTTTTATAGCTGATGATCAGGTAAAGCGTAGTTCAGATCAGACCGTCGGTTCCCAGCCCGCTTGATACGTCCGTCGCCAAAGCTTTTCCGCTTCCTTATTATTTTTGATGTGTCCGTTCGTCGGGTCGATGGTGAGCGTTGCGCCCGTACGTTGAGCAATATTTCCCAACTGACAAAGCAGTGTACTTTGGTGACCGCCAATAATATCGGAGGCAAGAGCTGTTCCTTTTTTGATGCTATCAAAAAAGTTCTGAATGTGAATCGCATCCAGCGTCTGTGATGGATTCATCCGATTGCGAGGATCAATCTGAAGATCGTTTTTCACCTCTTTCACGAGTTTATTCTCCAGATCATAGATTTTATACGAATTGCCTGATTCAATCAGCAGCGAACCGGTTTCGCCGTAAAACATAACCCCGGCACTGTTGCCTTCGATGGTACGTCCGTTGCAGCTTCTGCCTTCCCAGGTCATGGCGGTATTATTAGCAAACTCCAGGTTGATTACCTGCGTGTCGGGCGTTTCCCAATCATCTTTATACCGGTATCTTCCGCCGGAAGAAGTCACTTTCGTAGGAAATTCGACGCCCAGACCCCAACGCATCAGGTCGAGCATGTGGGTGCCGTTGTTGCAGGATTCGGCCGTGCCCCAATGCCAGAACCAGTGCCAGTTGTAGTGAATGAGGTTGTCTTTGAAGGCTCGCCGGGGAGCAGGGCCCTGCCACAACTCATAATCAAGCCAGGTGGGTACGGCTGTTTCTTTGCCGATACCGATAGACGCCCGGTTGTTGGTATACCAGCCTTTTGCGAAATAAGGTCGACCGATAACACCGGCTTTTACCTCCTGAATAGCCAGCGCTACGTTGGGCCACGATCGACGCTGGTTACCCATCTGAATCACATTTTTGTACTTTTTAACAGCCGAAACCAGTAGTTCACCTTCGTATGGATTGTGGCTGCATGGCTTTTCGAGGTAGACGTGTTTCCCAGCTTTAGAGGCCAGTAGCGCAGCGGTCGCGTGCCAATGATCGGGCGCGGCTACAACCAGCGCATCCATATCTTTATCTTCCAGCGCTTTCCGGAAATCGGGCTGATTTTTAGGCGTTGATTTTTGATTGGCTTCAACTGTAGCAATGCACTTTTCGGCGGCTCGCGTATCGACATCCGAAATGGAGATCACTTCGCAGTTCGGCTGGAGCGAGAAATTACCTGCCAGTGCCAGCCCACGACTATTGACGCCCATGATGCCGACCCGTACTTTTTCGTTGGCCCCCAGAATACGCGCGTAACTCGCGGCACTGAAACCCGGTAAAACCCCGCCTACTGATAAAGCAGTAGTGCCCGCAATGGTTTTCCGGATAAAGTCTCTTCGTGAATCGTCGGCGGAAGCATTGGTCAGTTTTTTCACCTTGATCGAGATGTTAAAGGTTGAGGACTATAAGCTGTCAGAGCGGATTATGGACTGGAAAAGATAGTAGGGATTTTTATCAAATCCTGAATCAAGTGGCCTTCGTGGTAAAATCTGGCCAACGCATAAATCGTCCCATCGGCACCGATAGCGATGGAGTTGACATGTGATGGTCGCGTGCCGTCGGCGTAATAAATAGGGCCGTGATCCTGGTATTGGCAAGTCGGTAAATGGTACGTAACCAGATGAAGATTTTCCGGTAGGCTTCCTGACTCATTTATCGTTGACTCTTCGCCTTCTTGTTGTTTCTCATCAACGGGAATGGGCCCGCCGGTCAGGTAATAAATCGTGTTATCGTCCGGTCCGAGTTGAAACCCCAGATACCCGTACCGAAATTGATCGAACATACCACTCCGCCTGGATGGCTCAGAGGTAATTCGTTCTAGTAACGTAAGTGTCGATTGGCCAGGATCGAATCGAAAGAGATAGCCCGAATTGCCGTGAACACCATACGCCACTTCTTCGGACGCTGACCAACTTATTTTCCGCCAGTTGTAGGCCATGCTTCCCGGACGTGTAGGATCATACCGACCCAAATAATCAAGGCGCAAATGCGGGCCGTCTACTTTAGTAATAGTTTTGGTGTCTGGGCAATACGTGAGAATATCGCCCTCAGCCGTTGACAGATATAGCTTTCCATCGCTGGGAGCGGCAAACATGGATCGGCATATCACCCGGTAATCGTCACCAACTGTACCCGCTTCACCCCGACCACAGGTTAATCCTATATGTTGCAGGTTGCGAGTGGCTATTGTGTACTGGAGCAAATTGCCCAGCGGCCAGGTAAGGGCATACAGATAACCCCGGACGCGGTCGATCGTCAAGGTCAGAACGCCTTCGCCATTGGGCGCAATTGCTACGTCCTGAAATTTGCCGGTAGCCAAGTCATACGACAAAATATGTCCGCCTGGATAGGTCGTGAAGCCATCTGGTACGTGTTGAGGCAAGCCCGGTATTCCATCAATTGTTTCATAGATGTTACAATGAGTAGCGAAGTAGAGCTTTCCCTCAAATTCATAGAATCGAACGTGACTTTTACCTTGTGGAATCGCTTTCTTATCCGCTTCCCCACACACTCCAGTGAGATCGGCTATAAACTGGGTTTCGTCGTTTTTTGGGTCATAGACGTACATTTGTCCGCCCTGCTCATACGATTCTGACGATAGGACGTAATATATTTTTCCATCACTGGCCGCAGCGATCGCATTATAGGCATCACTGGCTAAAGCAAAGCCAGAATAATATCGCTTTGCTGTGAGATTATGCGTTTTGGGGGAGTTACTGCTTGCGGCCTGCATAAAACGAGTTGGTCCTGATTACTTGGCAGCTCCTTTCTTTTTTGCTTTTTCCATAACACTTTGCAACGTCACGGCGGCTCCGTTCCGGCGCTTGCTTTCATCGGCGGCTTCCATAAATGCAAAAATTTCGATGGTTTCCTCCGGCGTTACTGGCGATTTTCCCGTCTCGAAATACGTAATAATCTCTTTCAACAGCGGCTCGTAGCCCCCATAGGGGCCAAGCTTCGTATTCCCGGCCTGCGTATAGACGGTTCCACCATATTCGTGTTTGCCCGTACGTGTACCCCGGAACGTACCAACCCGGCCGTCGGCCCAATTCCCAACAACAATATCGGTTCCGTCTGTATGCACCCGTACAACCTGCCGACAACCGGTTCCCATGGCCGTATACAGCGTTTCAACCCCGTGAACACCATACCAAAACAGATCAGGATGCGTTTTTTCCAGAACGGCCGGGCTAAACGTATCGGCGCCTAGAACCTGCTCTTTGTCGATCCCTTCCATGCCTTTAATGTAGCGTAGGGAGGACGCGGAGAAAATAGGAACGTTGTATTTTTGGGAAAGATCGAAAATAGCCAGTACATCGGCGAGGGACGCGGCAATTGGCTTGTCGATAAATACGCGCTTGCCCGCTTTAAGTACCTGCGATATCTGCTCAAGATGGAGCCGCCCGTCATTCGTTTCCAGCAAAACTACATCGACTTTTTTGAGTAGTTCATCGATTGTATCAACTACGTCCACATTCAGTTTTTTGACTTCGCTGGTGTAGTCCGGGATTCGTTTCGCGCTACTTTCAATGGTTTTACTACCGTAAGGATAAGCGGCCACAACCTTATATCCGGCATAGTTGGCGCTGGCATCAATAGCATTAAGCGCTTTGGTGAACGCTACGCTGTGGGACGTATCTAAACCAATCATACCCACTCGTTTTCCGGGCTCCACTGTGTTACCCAAAGGCCAGGTAAATGGTGTAATACCCAGTGCAATGCCACCCAATGTAGCCTTTTGTAGAAAAATTCGCCGGTTGTGAGTCAAGCTGGTCATAGAGAAGAGGGGGCTGAAAAATAGCAACCCGCCTAATTTACGGGTACGTACCCGTAAATATACAAACAATCTGAAGTCCGAAAGAAATTTAAGAAAAAAGTTGATTAAAATTCTGTGATCGTACGGTCTGTAGGTATGATCTATTGTCTAAAGTCAAAATGAAGCCTTTTAAAATTTCGGCTTAACGCGTTTAATCAGCCTAACCCCTAAATCCCCTGAAGGGGACTTTTTTCGAGTGTGAGCAAAGTCCCCTTCAGGGGATTTAGGGGTAAAATGGGCCAGAAAATTTAATCCTAAAAACGCATTCAACAACCTACCAGAATCAATTTCGGTAAAATGCTTGATTCTCTTGAGTGACAATGTCGATTGGCATATAATATTCTTTGGCGATAGGAGCTAATAGAACCAGATGCTGATACAATGCCATAATGCTTCGATAACCTTGGTCTTTGGGTTGGTGGCAGATCAGAAAATCGATGGTTCCATTGGCCAAATAGCGTATGTTTTCGTTTACAAAATCATAGCCAATTAGGAGAGGCTTTTGAAATGACTGTCGACTATTCAGAAAGCGAGCGACAGAGAAAACCCGGGAGTTGCTGACAAAAACCGCATCAATGTCGGTGTTCGCATCGAATAACTCTTGAAGGTAGTGCGCAATAGATGCAAAATCCGTTTGTTGAATATCGGCCCGCAGAATTGGGTACTTCAGTTTATGATCCGTAAAATAGGTTCTAAAACCTTCCTCGATCTGCTTATAGGTAAAGCTATCCAGCGACGTAGCAATATTGACAACCAGCAATTTGCTAGCTTCCCGAAGTTTGTAGGTGCTTAGCTTTCCAGCCAAATAACCACTTTGAAACAAAGGAGGCCCAATATAGGACAGGCTTTCTTGACCAGGAATATCAGCATCTATAAAAACAAATGGGATACCTTTTTGCTGACAGGTAGTGGTGAACTCCTGGGCTTCATCGACAAATGAGGGGGCCAGAACTATGCCATCGACAGTGGAATCCAGAATTTTATTAGCCTGCGTAATAAAGGAGTTAGGATTATTAAGCTCAAAAAAAAACAGGTTTATGTTGATTCCATACGATCTAATTTCGGCTTCGGCTTGCTGGATGCCCTGCAAAGGAGCCTCCCAGAAATCTGTCTCCTCCGTGACGGAAGGAATCAAAACGGCGATTGAAATAATCTTACCGGATGCTAATTGGCGGGCTAATAAGTTTGGTTGGTAGTTAAGCTCGGCAATGATTTTGTTGATTTTTTCCCGTGTTTTCGCCGAAACGCCCGTCCGGTTATGAATCACCCGGTCAACGGTGGCAATCGCTACGTTAGCACGGCGGGCAATTTCCTTTACACCCTGTAATTCCTTTTTTTTCATCAGTTGGGTAAGCAATCAGGGATAAGTGGTCAAATGGGTTCGCCATTCGTAAAGTTTTGCAATAATAAATATTGTTTTGGTCTGATAAGAATCGGACGTTTAAATGAACGCCAACAGGGTAGGAGGGAAGAGGCGTTTTTAGCCTCTTTTTGCGTTCAATAAATCCGTTCAATTTAATAGTTCAGAGATTTAAGCTCTTTTTAGGTTTTTCTGAACGATTGCTATTATTCCTAGTCATGTACAATTTGGCAAAAGAATTTCCTCGCTTTGTTTAATAAAGCGACTGCTACATACCTTGGGCTGACAACGAACAATAATTAGTGTTGTACAAGTGACATGTTTTGTACAAACTGCAAAGACACCTACTCGTCCCAACTATCAAAGAGGAAGAGCAGTGGGAAAGCTTTCTTCAAGTTTAATAAATTGAAGTAAATCTAAATAATCATTCTTTATTAAAGTTTAATGTTTGATAAATCTCTTGTATTAGCTCTTTGAAACTTTGGCTATTTCTATTTATGAATGAATGACTCATGGCTAATTTGCACTCTTTGCTACTAAATTCTAATGAAATTTCTGTTGTTTGCCCAGAAATAGATTTATACTCTGAGTACTCAAATAACCGTTGTGCAAAGTCATCTTGATAGTTATTTACATATTTCAGATTAGCCTTAATATAGTCGGTAGTTAGCATCCTGCCTTCTGAAGGTCGAGGGATTACAGTGCTCCCCAAATCTTGGACAGCTTTTGAACTAGCTTAAGATGATATCGCTTGGCGACGATGTTGTATTTTTCTTCCCTCTTATATACCATTCTGCCGGAGTTTGATAATCCAACGATTGGTGTTTACGCTGATAATTGTAAAAATGAAAGTACTCTGTCAAGCCTCGATTTAAAGCCAAACCATCGGAGTAAGAGTGTAAATATACGTGCTCGTATTTCACGGTCCGCCATAGTCGTTCAACAAAAATATTATCTAAGGCTCGCCCTTTTCCATCCATACTGATCTGTATATCAGCCTTGTCCAAGATAGTTAAAAAGCGTGGACTGGTAAACTGACTGCCTTGATCCGTATTGAAAATACGAGGCTTACCCCATCGGCCTAGTGCCTGTTGTAAAGTATCCAGGCAAAAATCAATTAGCAACGTGTTCGATACCTGCCAACTCAATACAAAGCGGCTATACCAATCCATAACGGCACACAGATAAAGAAATCCGCTCTTCATGGGAATGTACGTGATATCAGTCGACCAGACATGATCGGCACATTCGATGGTTACTCCTCGCAACAGATAGGGGTAGATTTTATGTTCGTGGTTGGGTTTGGATAAATTGGGTTTGGGATAAACAGCTTCTAATCCCATTAAGCGCATCAAGCGACGTATCCGCTTAAGATTTAAAGGACTGTCAGGAGCAGTCAACTCTTGGTGCATACGTCGAACGCCCAACTCTGGTCGAGCCGTAAAGAGCTTATCAATCTGTAACATCAAGGCCAAATTTTCAGCCGACTCACCAATGGACTGGTAATAGTAAGTTGAGCGGGATATCCCTAGCAACTCACATTGTTGAGTAAGGCTTAACTGAGGATGAGTCGGATCAATCAAATACCGCCGATCCTTGGTTAACTCGTCCGTAATTTTTTTTTGAGATAATCGTTCTCGACCTTGAGTTGTCCAATCTGCTGAAATAAAGGGGCTTCGATTTCTTCCCGATCCTGAGGGGAGAGGCTTGAGTTCGACTGGCCGCTGAACAGGGTGGGTAAGCCCTGGAGGGCTTGCTGCTTCCAACTGGTTATTTGAGTGGCATGAATGCCATAGTCGCTGCTGAGTTGTGCCAGCGTTTTGTGCCCTTTGAGAGCTTCCAAAACCACTTTGGTCTTGAATTGAGCGTCGTGGACGCGTCGGATTGATTTGGCCATAATTGGACATTTCGTAGGTCTAAGTTAGTTGATTTACACTTATCGCTACTGTCCAGTTTTGGGGGAGCACTATAGTCCTTATCAGTCATAATTAACATAAGTCAGCTCTACAGAAAAGAATGAGGAAGAGGTCAGATGCTATAATTTTTTGCCTTATTGAATGCAAATGAACTACTCTCCGAAGTAGTATTGCATTGCTATAAATTAAGCTGATAGCTACTTTTAGATTAATGCATCTACAACTTAAAACCCCAACAAGTGATCGGCTACTTAATTTCGCCGAGTCACTCAGGCACTAGCCACCCCCGTGTTAGGCATACTATAAAAGTGGAGAGTAAGGGGAATCGCCTCTTTATGGCTTCAACTCATTCGGCTGACGTTGAGCACCACTTAATATCTTCATTGTTAGACCATTAAACCTCTCAAATAGTTCATTTCTCCATTCAATGTTATTAATAAATTCATTTGCTTCTACCTCTTTCCCTAAAAAATATCTTTTATTTTCATAAATCACACCGAAATTCTTCCCATTAAACTTGTTATACAGTCCAACTAATTGGGGCGGTCCACCACATTGTAAATCTTTTATTTTTAAAAGCGTATGACAAAGACATTGAAATAGCGCTCTACTTGTTTTTCCATTTAAGCCATTATAATATTCTAAATATCTTTCATAAAACTCTTTATGACCACTACCAAGTATAATAACTTTATCTGAACTATCAGGAATTTTTTGTTCAATAATTTCCCATCCATTTTTTTTAGTCCATTTATATACGTTGCAAATGAAATTAGTCTCTTCATCTCTTGAAACGTGAATTATTTCAAGAGAATTTCTCATAATTACATTCGATGGATAATCTACAAATTTATTAATGATTTCTTTATACAATATTTTACTTCTCTCTACATTTGTAGATTGTTTAGGGAAAAGAATTTCATTTCTATCCATTTCTAAAATTTGATTTAGAATTAACGTTGGATAAGCAACATCGCCACAGTAACCTAATATATCTGGGGAGTTTTGTAAAGCGAATACTTTTCGACCGTAGTCATATTTTAGAGGGTAATCCCATGAATATCTACTATCGCTTGCTATATAAAAACTTGAAATCTTACGCGAATCTCTTCCGACCCAACTTAACAACAATGTCATTGTGAATAATACTTACAGTGAGAGTTATATAAACCAAGGCGTTTTCTCTAAGACGGGGTGTAATGTAAACTTACCTCTACGTTGAATAAATTTTTCTGTTAAGTAAGCAATATCATGAGCATACTTAATAGTAATAGGCTCACCGCATAATGCTTGTGTAGAGGCCCAATTTAGTTTAGTTAATGATAGTATTTGTTTTGCATAAAGTCGGTAATCAATTAAGCCTGATTCAGTTTTTCCGACTTCTTTTACATTAATCTCAAGCATTCTTGGTGTGCCTAATGATTTCTTATAAATATTATTGCCTGTTGTAGATAGATAGAACTGATTTCGTGAAGTAATCATATATGAACCACGGCTAAGGCTACCATTTGTTTGTGCCAATGAATCGTATAACCTAATTATATGAGAATCATTGATCCATATAAATGAAAATCGCCCTAGGGGTTTAATTTCACGCGCAGTTTCTAATATAACATTAATATCTTCTCTCGAAAATTTTGCTGAATAATGAAAATGTAGAGATGGGGTTTCATTAAGTGACAGATCACTTAATGTTTCTTGGATTAATTCTCTAAAGTATTTGTGTCTCTGATCAAAATCGAATGCTTTAGTATTACCCTTATAAAATTGCCATTTACCAAATGGATCAAACACATTAGCGAATCCCATATATTTTTCACTATTTTTTGATTGAGAGTTTGATGTGTATGAAAGTCCAATAAAGAAGTCTGCATCGGCTAATCTTTCAGGTAATACCCAAGGTTTACGACCACATTTTGCAGTAATATTTAAACACAGATTTAAATCTTTAAAATCAGGATTACTCAAAGTTGGCGCATCGATCATTTGACAGGGAATACCTTTTTCGAATAAAAATTCTTTTATTGAGTAATATGGAGAATTGATATCGTCTGTACTGAATATTTTTTCTGGTAATGAAACTAAAAATATTCTTGGTAAAGTTTCATCTATATTATGATCTCCTTGCCAACTTACATTATTATTTACAAGTCGTTTACATTCATCTAACAATTCTGAGTAATTATCAACAGTATGTACTGCTGAGTAAGTTAACTTTACGCCAAAAGTTCTTTCAATGCCAGGAAACTTATACTTACCAGAAACTAAACGTTCGATCAATTTTTGCATTAAGCTTCTTTCTGTTGTTAAACACACTGGAATTATCTCTATAATTTGCTCTTGGTGGTTGTAGGCTCCGAAGCGGGTAAGACCGTTTAGTATATCAGCATCTTTATGTTGCAAATTGAATTCAACTAGGGGCTCTATTATGTCTTGAAATACTGTTAGCGGCTTAGTTACATCATTTGCTGATCTAAGATTTGGTTGTAATAAATATGTAGGTGAGCCAATTATAGTAAACGAAAAGTTCTTGTACTTAACCGGCATTATATCCCTTAAAAGAGTCGTTGCTGCATATATTGTTTTATCTGCACGAACTTTAATAGAGTTCATTTGAGACGCTAATGCAAACTCTTTTAATCTAGTATCTAGATCATAAGTTATATTTTGATTTTTTAAAATTAAACTGATTTCAGATTTTGAAAGATTGGGAATAATTTTATCATTATTTACTTCAAATACTTGCTCATAATCATAAATATAAACATTACTTTGAGACCTATTTATAACACTAGTAACTTTTCCACCTACCCACTTGCCTTTATAGTTAACAATACTATTCCTCTCTTTTAAAGTAATAACTTTACTTACTTCTGTGAGATTTAATACATTTTTCAGCTCTGCTTTATAATCTATAACAAGGTATAAGCTATCACCATAATCTTTAAATTGTAATACAAAAGCCTGAAAAATTTTACATATTTTATCAACTTTTAGTGTTGTTTCATATGAATATCCTCTTTGATGCACGGTCATTCTGCTATGAGAAAACTTATCAATGTACCATCCTTGAGCAGATAAGGCATCTCTTAAAGTTTTTAATAATTCACTTTTTATAGCTCTGTTATTAAAACCGAGGGCGGTAATATTTTTATCAAAAGTAACCTTGAAAAAATTTCCAAATTCACTGGAAGGTTGCTCTTCTATTAATTTAAAACGCTCTTCGCGTTCAAGCGCATTATTATAAAGAATAACGTTTGTTCTACTTTCTGTTTTGTAAATAGGTGATGGTAACCCTAATTTTTGCATCTCCTCGTTCATCGTTTTCGTGCCCTCGCTCAGTGCTCTGACAAACGGAGAACCGTCATTATCTTTAAGCAGCCTTAACCATTCTACAATTTTAGGATTTCTTGGGTAATGCTCTAATTCATTTTCATTTAATGAAAATTGATTAGGCATACGATGAGCATCTTGTAAAACTCTTCCTGAATTTTGAACTACAAATGCATCTTTGTAGGCAATACATCTTATAGGGACATTTGATGCATATTCTCTATGAACAACGGCGTTTACTATAGCTTCATCTATAGTTATTGTAGGATATTCGGGCTCTTCAATAAAACCTCCATCAGGCTTTCTATAACTATATACGTTAAAAAAGGCAGACTCTTTAATAAAAGCTCTAATTTTTTTTATTAACTCTGGCAATGCACCATCAATGTCTCTATCAAACGTCGCTGTCCCAGGGTTTACGTAGTTTTCATAACTATTATTATATTTTAATAATCTTATGAATGCACTGCTTATTACTCTTCTTGGATTAGCCGCAAAAAATAAATAACCAGCATTTGTGAAATATAATGTGCCTGCTACATCCTTACTTAAAGCGCCAGCGGCTAGCAATATTTCTTTTGTTGAATAGTCACGCCTAGAATCTCTATTTTCTAGAAAAGCACGTTTAAATTCTTCAACTACATCTTGATCTAAATATTCTTCATGGAAAACCTCACATAGTTGACTCTCAAAGTTTATAATTTTTTTATCACGTTTTAGTTGATCTTTATCTGTATCAGTTAATTGAATACATTTCGGCCCTTGACGTTTATATCCTTTCGGATTTGCTTCTTCTGTTTCGCAAATTCCGGTGTAAGAATATGGTGTATAAAGTAGTAATATAGTTACTTGAGTTCCGTCTTTTTTTGTGGCACTTACTTCCCTTGATACAGTAGCGTGATGCTTTAATTTTTCCAATGCACCTAGCAGTTTAGTATTTCTCTGATCTTCTGTTAAGTGATCGATTCCCTCTATTATACCACTATCGGAAATACCGATTGCTATTAATCCACCGTCAACATTGTAGTTAGCAAAGCCAGATACACATTCTATTATTCCGTTGGCTACGTTCTTTATTGCGTTTTCTCCTTCCTTTTTTACTTCTTTCCTATCAAAGTATTGACCTTCAAAGGTTGGGCTTTTAAGAAAATCAATAAACTGTTCAGGATTATCAAAAACGGCCTTAGGGTTATGGATCATATTAGCCAATTGTATTAGTGGATTCACGAATTTAATTGTATTTTTCCTTTAAATCAATTGTATCATTACCCTTCGGGTTTAGATCACTCTGTCCTTTACCTGAATCTGGTCTCACAAGTCCCTGCTTATTTATTCAACAAAAATTTCCACTTTTTCAGATTGTACGGGGATTACACTACACGTGCAAAAACATGTCTCTGGTATTTGATTTGCAAACAGTTTGGTCATATTAGTAAACAGTAAACTTAGCGCCTTGTCAGTTTTATGACTTGTCTGGGAATCATTCAATGGTGCTTGCACAATCGGATGATTCCCGGACGGGTCAAATACCATATCGTTCATTTAAAGCTTGAGTGTAATTATTAAATGAACTTCTAAGATACTAATAATCAGAACCTTGTATATATATTCTGTGCTTAGTGAAAACGTTCACGAAAACCCTTCGATGAATGAACGGTAATTCATAGTCTCCTAACCAGCTCGCTCGATAGATTTTGAACCTAAAAGCGTTCACGAAAAGGTCGCCTTTTCTGAACGATTACTGTGAAAAGTACAATTTATTGACATGCATAATGTCTAATTTACTCAAATTTAGTTAATGCTATAATACTATTTTGGAAATTGCTCTCAGCCTCATGAAACACCCGTAACATCCCGCAACAGCGTGCCGATAGCAGTAGCTGCTACGCCATTACGGCCCCACATTGGTCATATAGAAAACAGGCACATGAGTGGTCCTGCCGATCAGACTGGGAATGCTTTTTGGGGCTCTAATTTTTAGAAAACTAAGTGAGCCTGCACGTTTCAACTTTTGATACTACGGACAGCTGGTTAGCCCTAGATGGCGAGAAACTGCCCCCAATTATCCGCCCTTTATGCCTTTTGTCCTTTTCAACAACTCCAGGCTGATCAAATGACTAGTTTTAGCCGTAAAGTAATCAAGTGCCCCAGGGGTTCTTTCTTTCCATCTGCATAGTTGATCAATCAGCTTTTCCGGATTGAGTAGCACGACTGGTGTCCTGAACCCAATTGATCGCATCGTATCTGGTTGAATGACGTTTGGTTTAGCTCTTTTTAGTGCGTTACTTCTGCTAACAGGCATTAGTTACTTTGGCTGGCGTAAGCCCGCCTACTCCCATTGGCATGATACCATTAGTGAGGTAGGCGAAGTAGGTAGTCCGCTAGCGCGCGCTGTCAGTTATGGGTTGTTTTTACCCGTTGGCTTACTGCTAGGGCTGGTCGCAGCGCTCGCTGATACAACCGCCCTAGCCGGGTTAGCCGGGTGTATCGGGACTGGCTACGTCGTAGCGGCCTTCTTCCCCTGTGATGTGGGCTCTCCCGTGTCAGGTAGCGGTCGACAACAAATTCATAACATCGGAGGAGCCGTTGAGTACATAGGTAGTGCTTATTGGCTTACTCAACTCAGTCCTCAACGCATGGTGATGGGCTACAATCTGTATTCTATTGCGGCCGGTAGCTTGATCGTTGGTAGTATTCTGTTGTCGATTCCGGGCTTGGGGATTCGAGGCCTTATTCAGCGTATAATGGAAGGGATTCTGTTCGGCTCTTTACTGCTAGCAAGCTGATGAGTATATATCTGGGTGAACAGAATACCCGACCCGATACAGCTCATTGCATTGGTTGACCCATATTAGTGTACTTTATGACAGACCTGGTTCGGTGGACACGCTGACTAAACTCGTTTCTTTTTCATGACTATTAATTGCTCAAGCTTTGCAATCCGGTCCTGGCAGGAAAGCGATGCGTTGCCCTTAGCTCATCACGCCAATGACAAAGACATCTGGTTAAACCTTCGGGATCGCTTTCCCTATCCCTATACACTCCGTGACGCCCAAGAATGGATACAGTTTGTGACCAGGCTTCAGCCCGAAACCAATTTCGCCCTCGCCGTCAATGGGCAGGCAGTCGGTGGCATTGGAATCATACTGGGGGGACGATATCGGGCGTTGCTCGGCTGAAGTAGGTTATTGGTTAATCCGAGCCTACTGGGGACAAGGTATCGTTAGTGAAGCATTGCAACACGTCACAGCCTACACACTAGTCCGTTTTGGTCTCTCCCGACTCTTTGCGGTTCCCTTTGCGCATAACCAGGCCTCCATCCGGGTATTGGAAAAGGCCGGCTACGAATGCGAAGGGATTATGCGGAAAAGCGCGATCAAGAACGGAGAACTGCTGGATCAAGCTCTGTACGCTTTTGTTCACGACTCAAACCCGTTTGGTTAACCTCCTTCAACCCTAGCAGATAGCTAGTTCGTCTCAGGAAGGAGGGTTCTATGGGACGACTACTTTAGAATAACTGTCAACTCCGGTTCATCGCATTCGATTACTTATTGCCTAAGTACGTCAGCTACGTCAACCACGTCAAACTCAGGGTTTGACTCGAAGAGGTGTTTTAGAATGGTAATATGGCCATAGCCGAACAAAACCATGATTGACTTGTCAGTAGGACGAATGGCTCGCAAGATGTTGGTGTAAATATGCAGATTGGTGCTGTACCAGTTTGCTACTAGATCAGTACCTGGATAGGCGGACCCCTGGCCAATCCGCGTGGCATACGCCGTGTATATGGCTGCGTTTTTAGTCAACTCGTCTTTCGAGTTGATAAACCGGAAGAGGTCAGTAATCGACTTTTCTTGCTGGGCTGCTACCACACCAGCTGCTGTGCTACCAGCGAATCGATCCAAGGCCGCCAGTTGGGCTGTTTGGTTATTCTCCTTGGCATATTTAGTAACCGCATCCAAGTCGAACGAACCCCGGTAGTTGACACAGGTTACAATGGGTAAATGGAGGCGTTTGGCTAATGGGTAGGCAATCTGATCGATTTCGTCCGTACCGAGCTTGTATTGACCCTTTAGGTATTGCTGGTAGGCACTATCAATGTTGCTTTGTCTTTGGGTCGGTACTTCGACGCAGATTTGATTGGGGGAGAACTGACTCAACTGGGCTACCATCTGCTCGAGTTGCGCTTGGGCTTGCCTATCGGTAAGGTTAATCTGCTTATTTTGATAGACGTCCTGTGTGGAGGGAGTGAAGTGGACACTGCCTAACAGCAATATTTTAATTTTAGGCGAAGTAGGTTGTTGGGCAACTACATGAAGGGAAACGAACAACAAAAAAACGCCAGATAGATACTTGTACATAGGGTATGAAGCGGGTAGTTGTAGGAGTAGCAAAGGTATTATTTCTCTTCTCTCTTCTGGTCTATACTATCAACTAACTCTGTTCGACTCCTCTCAATAAGATCCACATTTGAGACGAAGCCAATTAATAGTCCGATTATTTTGACAAGACAGCGAGTTGCTCCGTCAAACTCAGGTTAAGCTTGATACTTGGATACGGTAGAATACGTAGATTTGGCAGCTAATGACCCGTCTACCTATGCCATTGCTTTTGTATCTACTTCTACTGAATCTACTTACCTCCAGGCTGACCAGTGCTTCCTGGCCATCAGGGCCGATGAGCCAAAAGGTCATGGCTCGCTGCTGGGCCAAGCAAGTTGAGCCCCTCGGTCCGCAGTATCTACAAGTCAGCTATCAGGAACAGCGGTCGGAGTTGGAGCATAACGCCGAACCCTGGCAACAAACGCCTTATCAGGCGAGGGGCACGTTATGGATCAATGCCACTCACTTCCGCCAAGTCGACACACTCTATAGCCCCACCCGTAAAAAGATTTATTACGCCAAAACGCAGGCCGACCCCCAGACACTCCTGTTGCTTGAGCCGGGAGAAGATAAGTTGGCGACGGTCAGCCCCCAACGGCTGGCCGCCCAGCGACTAACGGCTGCTCGCTATTCACCAATCTGGCTGCTTGACTATGCCCATCGGTATCCGCCTGCGCTTGACCCTGAGCGTAGCTCAACCCAGCGGGCCTGTTACCAGCTCCAACTTAATCAAACCCGGGTTCGTTTGTTTATTCGGCACTCGGACGGGCTATTGGACCAGGTTACGCTGCTGGAAGCTGACCCGATGCTGGGCGACTTACTAACGACCATTACCTACCAGGAATACCGCCAGCTAGGCCATAGCTGGCAGCCGACCCGTATCACCATGGATAAGGTTAACGGACGGCTACACGATCAGGTCCTACTCGCTCAGGCCAAACTGACCCCGCAGGCCCCTGTTTTACTTCAGCGACCGGCCGACTACGCCTTGACTCCGGTAGAGAAAGTGACCCCTACGCTGCAATCGGAAAAGTACAGCGATCACATTTACTTCATCACCCTGCCCCACACCGATGACCGGGTGATGCTGGTTGAGTTTACCGATTTTTTGTTGGTAGCGGAGGCGCCACTCAGCAGTCAGAATGGGGAGCTTATTATTCAACAGGTCCGTCAGTTGGTACCCACTAAGCCCATCCGCTACTTTGTGGCGGGCCACCATCATCCCCATTACCTGGGTGGTGTTCGTCCCTTTGTTCACCGGGGGGCTACTATTTTGAGCAGCCCTGGCAATGAAGCCTATATTCACGATGTGACGGCAGCCACCCATCAGCTAAGTCCCGATAGTCTGGCGCTGGCTCCCAAACCGCTGAAACTTGAATCGGTGGGTGCTCACAAAACCATCACTGATGGCCAGTTTAGGATGGAGATCTATCACATGGGTCCTCAGTCGGCTCATACCAATGATTACTTAATCTACTATTTCCCGGATCAGCAGCTGTTGTTTGAAGACGACCTGGTGTGGTTACCCAAAACGGGTAAACCGGCCCGGGTCAGCGAGCGGCAGGTGGGTTTGTACCGCTTCATCAAGCAACTAGGTATCCCCGTGCGCATGATTGTTCAATCCTGGCCCGTACGGGACATGGGGGTTAAGACAGAGATTCCCTTTGCCGATTTGGCCGCTTCGGTCGAGCCGAAATAAAGCGCTAAGTGGAAAGCCAATGCGGCTAGAACAGGGCGTGATTGTTTAGCCTGAGTCGCCAAAGGTCAATCGCCACGATTGTATGCATCGACAAAGTGGCCTTAATATTGTCACGACTTAGCTGTCGCTATACAACCCCAGCTCGGTTAACATCCAATCAACTGTAGAACGATCATACCATCTGGTTGAAAGAGCGTTTAATGAAACGAGAGGTAGTGGCTGAACTGGGTTGATAATAATTATTTACGGACGAAAGCATAGAAAACCTTAAGGCGTAAGTATGCCATAATCAATAGTTTATGAATTGTCCAGCCAATCGTTACGTTTGTTGATCAACCCAGTTCAGCCACTATTACCTATTCTAATAAACGCTATCCAAAATGTCCTGTGCCTTTTCTGACTTTATTCCCCTTACATAAATTCAGTTATACATCAGCTCTCGATATAGGGCGATACCTGACTGGGATCTGGTGATAGCAAGAATTGCACTTTTCCGAATTGTCATCCTATATTGCTTCCCAAAACCGCCCAACGCGCTGCTCTGGTACGACAATCAGTAGGCAAGAGGCTCACTTTCAATCCACAACGAGAAGTGTGTACTGTGGTAGCAAGTGAGTCAATCAAGGAGTTGCGTATACGTAATCTCATCAACTACATATAACTAAATGAAACTTAGACTTACGTCTCTCGTAGTACCATTTGCCTTATTTTTGAACTGCTCAGTACAAGCTCAAAAGACGGATATTATGATGTTGGGTTCTGACCATTTCAACCAAACCTATAAAAAAGACAACCCTAACACAGACATTCTACTACCTAATCAACAAAGTGATCTTAACGCATTTACAAAACTGATTACTCCTTACCAGCCTGACATCATCATGGTGGAGGTGTTACCCGAAAAACAGAAAGAGATTGACAGCTTATACGCGCTTTACATTCACAATAACCTAAACCTTGAAGCATTAGAAGATGGCAGAAGCGAAGTGTATCAATTAGCATTTAAGATGGCTAAACAGCTTGGACTGCCTAAGATATATTGCGTCAACGCACCCGGTGGCACGTCTCAAAGCATTCTGGATAACGGTGAGAATATCAATCTGTATAAAGAAGATGGATTGGCTCTACGAGCAATGGCTACTGAAAAAATGAAAGCCTTACAAGAAAAAAAAATATCATTTAAAGACTATTTGATTTTTCTGAATCAGCCTGACACGTATAATAAAGTTTACCGGTTGAGATACATTACACCGGCAAGGGTCATAAATGGAACATTTAAAAAACCAGATGCCATGGTTGACACGGCCTTTGTCAATCCTAAATATATTGGCGCGGAACTTACGTCTGTTTTTAAAAATAGGGACTACAAAATATACTCGAATATTGTCACTAATCAATTGAAAACAAAAGCCAAAAGAGTACTATTGATTATTGGCACTGCTCATATTGGT
The DNA here is from genome assembly GCF_042686045.1 of Spirosoma flavum. Classification (NCBI taxonomy): domain Bacteria; kingdom Pseudomonadati; phylum Bacteroidota; class Cytophagia; order Cytophagales; family Cytophagaceae; genus Spirosoma; species Spirosoma flavum. Next base: position 6,225 of record NZ_JBHUOM010000028.1, on the reverse strand, counting down.
TCACTCCGAAGTATTTTCCGTGATGACGAGGAGTATAATCTAGTAGAGACAAACAAGTACATACCAGCGATCCAACGATCCAGATAAGAATACTAGTTGGTCAGCTCCGCTAAATTTGATGGGCTGCTGCCCAATCCTGCTTTCAATCCGGCCCGGCTCTTAATCGGTGTGCTCGCTTAGCGGCGGGCCGTCCCAACTCTATCAGCTACCCCATAAACCTTTCCGCAGCTCAAACAGGCGGGTGCTGGCCGGTGGGCAAACGCACACTGATCACATCAAACAATTCGATCATCTTTCGGCTAGCCCTGCAGCGACCATTGCCGATCATCGTCTGGCAAGTCGTGATAATTGAAATTCCCGCTGTGGTCGAAAATCAGCACCTGAAAATCCTTTTTGCGTAAGACCCGGCCCCATTTCTGCATTTGCAGGCGCAGCGATTTCGTCGGGCGCAGGTCGCTCATGCCCTCAACCGTCCATCCATGCCGGCCGCTGATGTCAGGCCAAACCCCGGCCATTTAAGAAGCAGATACATGAACACTACTTCGTCTCATGTAGGAGGGTTTTATAAGACACTAATTTTTAATATCTGTCAACGACTATCAGTCGCATACAGATGATGTTGCAACGAATTAAACTAACACCCAAAATATAATTCCCCAACACTCTATAGGCCCTTTTATTGTTGTGTCTGCCAAATTAATACGTTCCTTTAACTTTAGGATCCGTTAACGAGAACCGGCTTTTCCAATGGACTCTTTTAAGGTAACAAACGATTCTGTGATCTGAAAACAAAAAAGCCCAACCCTAGAGGATTGAGCTTTCTTTAGGCATGCATCCGGCCAATTAGGCGGGCATCAGCACCGCATTGATGGCGTGAACAACGCCATTGTCGGTATCCACATCGGCAATAATCACTTCCGCACCATTGACCATCACTTTACCATCTATCAGGTGGATGGTTAGCGGCTGACCGTTGACCGTAGTGGCTGTCATGCCATCCGTCAAATCGGACGACATCACCTTACCCGCTACCACGTGGTAGGTCAGGATACCCGTCAGCGTCGCTTTGCTTTCGGGCAGCACCAGCGTATCAACCGTACCGGCGGGCAACGCAGCAAATGCGGCATCGACGGGGGCAAACACCGTAAATGGACCCGTGCCACTCAGCGTTTCGACCAGACCAGCGGCCTTTACGGCGGCAACAAGCGTATTAAATGATCCGTTTGAAACGGCAGTTTCGACAATATTCATGGGAAGTGATTTGGTTATACACAAGCAGGACATTGCGTTCAAGACCTTTGTTCTCCGTATAGTAAGGCTTCACTATTTGTTCACAGTGGCCCACTTTAGTAGTGGCAACCTGGGGAGAAACGGCGGCCTGTATTGCGCGGGCCGCCCCTGGGTCAGGTAATCCGCCTACTAGTGTACATACTGAGAACGCATGGTTAGCTCGAAGCCTGCGACCGATACAGCCCCGATCTCGATCGCTATAAGCCAGCTCGGGGCTATTTTGTGATTGTCTATGATTGTCATCGCCGAGAATCCATACAAACCGTATGCTACGAATAGTGTTGGACAGGTATTAAAGAAAATGCGTCCACTGAAGGGCCCTATTTTAGAAGCAGATATATGAACGCTCATTCGTCTCACATTGGAGCATTTTTTGAGATTATTTCTAGCCAGAGGCATTAGCTCTTTTAACATTTTGAAAAAGCCAATTCATTCTATTAGTATATAAGTTGAGGTTATATAATCCATGGTTGAATCATAAATTATCTTAAAGAACTTGCAGCCAAAGTCTTTCTAAATGGATTGGTTGTAGATTAGAATGCCCAACAAAGCATAAGCAATCAACTATGACCAGAGCCTTTTGGAAATATTACATGGACCTGACCAAGTTTAATCTGGGTCTATCTCTGTTAGTTACTTTCGTCAAAAGCCCGGCCGAGGGCATTCTGTTGTTTTTAACGGGGGGCATGCTTTTAAGTCTTGTTGCCTATGAATATTTTCATAGCCATGAATACTACCTCTATTATAATTTGGGCTTGACCAGAACGCGTCTAATGCTTAAGGCATGGCTCATGAATTTGGGTATATCAGCATTTTTAGGGACGTTGCTGTTTAGCTGATATGCACTTAGCTATCGACAAGCTCGAGAAAAATTTCGGCAAACGAGCTATCCTCAAACTGAAGAATCTCGATCTAACGACAGGGGAAACCGTTGGCATTTATGGCCGAAATGGATCAGGCAAATCTACCTTCATGAAAATCCTGTTTGGAACCATGAGGGCAACCGCCAGTTCACTCTATCTGGATACTGTGCCATTCGACCCAGCCACCACGATTGCCAGGAAACTGATTGCTTATCTGCCTCAGCATAGCTTTTTACCGGGTGGTCTCAAAGTCAGGGATATTATTCCCTTAGTGATTGCTGATGGAGAAGCCCAAAATCGGGTCTTTTATTCGCCGGATATAGCCTCCTTTGACAATCAGCGAATTAGCTCTCTCTCCATGGGTCAACTAAAATACTTGGAGTTTCTTTTAGTTGCCTATCTGGACCACCCTTTCTTGATGCTGGATGAACCTTTTTCCATGATTGACCCCCTTTACCACCAAATCATCAAAGAGGTTATTGGTTCATTAAAAGCTAGAAAAGGTATTCTTGTAACCGACCATTATTACGAAAACGTTTGGGAGGTAACGAATCGGAACTATATCTTGGTTGATGGGTTACTATTTCCCATTGAGACAAAAGAAGAATTGACTAAACATGGTTATTTGCCTAGTCGAAGATGATTCAACGGTTACCTATCAAATCGCAGCAGGTACGACCTTTTGAGAACAAATGTTAAATCACTCCTTCGTCTCAGCTTGGAGGAATTCTTGAGACCTAAAAGGTAACCCCCATTCTTCCCAAAATAGAGGTTTATCTATTTGACTTCCCGCTTATGGACCTCCTCAAAATCGCCGATCACCCATTTCGGCTTGAGCGTATTGAATGGATCGAGGATGAAGCGCCCTGTTTTGGTGTCTAGGATGATCGTCTGTTTATCACTGGCAACCACCTGAAACCGGCGGGTATCCAGAACCGCCGGGTCGGGCTGGCCGTCATGGTCGGGTTTGAAGTTGATTAGCGTTATCAGGCCGCCTAGCGTCAGCGCGCCCATCAAAAACGAGCGGAGGTCAATAGCAATGTTGATGGTTTTCATACTCGATGAGACTTGAGGTTTTCTAAAAAATTGGCTTACTAATCCTAATATACAAATTGTCGCATGGAATTTATCGTCTCATGTGGGAGCCTTGTTTGAGATTGAGAGTTGACATTTAATTTTCACTTGTCTTCTCAATTCCATATCGAATAGCCGCTTCAAGTGTATCCAGGTGTATGTCATTCAGCGTTTTGAACTTAATACAATAACCGCTCACGCTCGCCTTGCCAATCTTCTCTCCAAACGTCTGCGCTAAGTACGTCTTATCGTCGAGGCCAAGGACGTACACGGAGATTCCAGTTGTGTTCGCACTAATGCCAATTTGATAAAACTCCTTGGTTTTGCCATCCGCATAGGTTATGGTGCGAACCCCATAGCCTATACTAGGATTTGTAACCGGTTTATTTTCGCTGTTTTTACCATCTAAGAACCATACCTTACAGGCTGGCATGAGTTGCTGAATGAGGTGGTGCAACGCTTGCATGTCACTGCGTTTTGGTTCAGCTTGGCTAGTGATATAGGTTTGAATTTGTTCTTGCAGGTTCATCGGGAATCGTTTATAGTAAGTTACTGCTTTAGCTCAAAAGGTTTCGGTTTATTTTTAGGAAGGCCGTTAGATGGCTAACTAGACGGGTTAAAGTCTAAATATAATGGAGTCGGCCTCTCAATTCATGGAAGCCATCCTAGCTAATGCTGACGACAAAATTAACTGCATTAGCCTTGTCCTTAGGGGGTAAATATGACAAAATAAGGGCATCTTTGAGTTAAATCCACAATCATAAGCAATGGCGATTAAACTATATTTGTGGTGGGCTTTTTGATGAAACTGTTCCACGACGGCTTCAATCCGCCACTAGTTGATATAGTCATTGAAGTTTAACTGATAGCCCTCATTAATGACCTTCGACAGCAGCTGTGGAGTGGTTTTTAATTGCTTTGCTACCAATGGTAAGCTTACCTCCGTCTCCAGGTAGAGTTGCTGACGACTCATCAGTTCGTGTACCTGTTGTTTCCATTCATGCAGATCCGGTAAAACTTTTTGATTGGAATCTTGTCGGGGCGTAGTGACCTCAAATTGAAGGTTGTTAAATGCCGCCGGGCTATGAGTAAACCCATTAATGGCGACATAATAGATCCCGATTCCTAACAGCAAATACGGGTACCAGTTGAGTTGATAAGCAGGCCCGCGCATCCAATAGTTACTTAGGTAAAAGACAAATAGGATCAGACTAACCCCAACCATAAATTGCAGTAATCGCTGTAGCCAAGTCAACTCAATGGGCTCGAGATCAGCGAAATTGTTTACTAAATAAGTCCGGTAGTGTTTGAAGCGGTGTAAACTCAGACCTACATACCCCAACAGCGAGCTGTAGGAAAGCCAGTAAACTCCCTCCGTTTTGTCCCACTCGGCGAAAGGTCCCCGTGTGCCGTACTGGTAAGATTAGGTTAGGGGAAAGGGGTAATAGTAGAGAAAGTCAATCATGAATTTGGTGAGTCCTAAAAGCAGTAGCGAAATGGGTAGGATGAGGTGAGGCCAATGCCGTTTAGTGAGCACAAAATTTCGATTCGTCAGACTCAGGAAATAGAAATACAGACAGGGACCAATAAAAGCCAGGGTGTTGAAAGGAAAGTAAAACATGAAGGTGGCAAACCCGTTATGGCGATCATACCAGCCGGCAAAGCCGAGCATCCAGAAACTCAGGCGGATGGACAGCACGACTAAAAGGCCCGCTAAAAACAAATCGTAGAGCCTTTTTTGGCGGCTAAATCGGAGTAACGAGAGAAGGGTGAATAAGAGCCCCTGGATAAAGGCCGGTAGCAGTAAGGAACTATAGAGATTGAATTCGAAGGGAATATCCATCACCGAATGCGATTAATAGATGCCTGCTTTTGGCTTTGGTTGTTATTCATATGCTTACTGGAAAGGTACTTAGTTGTCTTTTCTTTATGTCGTTCTAGCAATGGCAGCGCCCATCGACATGCTACAATCATGGTTCATTTATTTGTCACCCTATAAACGCTGGTTAGCCAGCACTAAATCAGGGGCCATGCGTAGTGAGCTGCCAACATGGAATTGAGCACATAAAGATGTACCAAGCTAGCCAAGTTTATTCCAAGCTCAAAGGAATCATACAATTAGATATTGTACTAAATAACTCGAATATGTATGCCCATTATCTATAAAAAGTGCAAAAATAATTTTTTGAGCTTTCGTTCAGAAAATCCCTTGGCTAACTGGACGCTATTTGTTGAATAGAGAAATAGTCTGACTCTTGCTACTAGTGCCTGAAAGCGTTCACGAAAAGGTAACCTTTTCTGAACGCTTTCTATGAAAAGTACAAAATTCTGAAAAGGAAAACTGATAGTATCCTTGTTTTTTCTTTAGCGGTAAAATACCATTTTATGGCTAATTTGAACTGTTTAGTAGCATGTAGACAACAACTCTGTTCACTAGTTGACGGACCTTTAATGCGTACAAAATCAGATAAACAAAATGCCCTTTCGGGCATTCAATAAGCGCCAAACGATAGGAGCAATTACTGAGACGTTGTTAGTTGGAATTAGGTGAATACTTCAGCGCGGGCTGTCCCATCAAGATCGTCAACATACTTACAGTCGAATGGCTAATGCCTGGGCACTTTCGCCCTAAACTTGCTACTTAACTCGTTTACTAGACTGCTGAGCCAAATAAAAATAAGCAGGCCAGCAATAATAAACAGCGCTTTCAGCTTAAAGGAGAAGCCCACGAATTGTGCCTGACCGTCCAGTGAGAGTTCATACCGAAGCCAGTAGCGCTCAACAATCGTCGTTACACGGTCGAAAGGGAATGCTTCGTCGTAGATGAGTGGAATAATCAACCGGTTACTCGTATCGATAAAGCCATATTTGTCCTTCATACGAACCATCGAGAGGCCATGCTGATAATACGAAGCAAAATCATAAGTCAACGGCGTACGCACCTGGCCCGACTTGTCGATATGGCCGAACTTACTATGAATGGCCACGGCTGACCGAT
>NZ_JBHUOM010000027.1:0-30734 GCF_042686045.1 Spirosoma flavum | reverse complement strand
TGTTGCAAAAGCTTGGATGGAGTCTTTAAGGGTAGGTAACGACTTTTGCAACAACCACATCACTTATACAACTTGATGCTTACAACTAATTAAAATTAGTTGGACTCATTCCTTTAGTATATCCATCAAAATCTTACTCGCCTTATGAAAACTCAGACTCTTTCCCTGTTTCTGCTACTCGCCATAACTGCTTGTCATCAAAATAACTCTAATCCTGCCCCTAATGATCGTCCATATGACGGCACTTATGAAATTTATAGACTTGTCCAATATCAAGACAATCAAGTCGTATTAGATGGATTCTTACCCTATACAACTATGGATAGTAGTATTCTAACTAAGCGAGTTAGTGTAGATATATATCCAGAAAATAACTACGCTACACCAGTTTCCTTGGCCATGGGTGAACGAACTAATAGTGCAAAGAGTCAAAGAGTAGTCGTAAACAGTTTGAGCAGTACGCTTACGTATGCTCGACCCGTAATGGATGGCCATGATTTTTATCAAAATGATACGGTTAAAGTTGGTCACAGCAGTGGGAGTGAAATAAACTTTGATATTGCCAAGAAAGACTCAGCCGGCCATACTATCCGCTATATCTTTAGGGCTAAGAAAGTAGACCTATCCGGTCATTTTTAGGAGCCCAACTTTGACGTTATTCGAGGGCCAGAACAAAGTGTGTTCGTGCAACTATCTAGTTTAAATCCCTTTACATAAGTATTGTGGCTGTTGCAAAAGTCTGTAATGAGTTAGGGAAGCTTGGTTCGCCAGCCAATTTCTGACCATTGAAAGGCCGAAAATCACCTTTCAGCAGAGATATTTTTAGCAAGTGTTGACTTTTGCAACAGCCACGGAGATTATACAACAAAAAAGTGTCTATGAATAAACCTATACCAACTCAAGAGACTTACGAAGAAGCTAAAAAGAATCCAGGAGACTGGGTGTATGTAATTGATCCAAAGTACAACGGCCAAGAAAACGTGCCTCTAAAAGGTATTGTTGGTGCTTGGAAGGTGGATTATACGGGGCGCTTAACCGGAACTTTCCACTTCAACCAGAACTACGAGTCAAAGCAGGAGCCAATTAGTAGTAAAAAGCGTTGGTGGAAATTTTAGTTAACAAATTGCCACTTATATAACTTTAGGACTGGCCCAAAACTTAAATTATCATAAAGTGAGTGATGAGTTCACACCAAAGCTAGTAAACCTTTTTGATGGTCTGTTTAGCTGTCATTTCTGCCAAACATAAGCTTGATAATGCTTATTAAGCTCTCCCGCTCAGTCAATATTTCCGAACACAGGGCCTCTCCTAGAGTTATTCTTTTGCCTACTAAATCTTCTTAGTTGGTTTACACAACAAAACGTACCATTCGTTATGATTAATCAAACTGATAACACCAGCTTAAACACCTCGTCCGGATCAATGCCAATGATGACGGCTATATTCAATAGTCGCGACGCGGCAGAGACCGCTTACGACGCGCTGTTATCTCATGGCTTTTCGAAAGATGAGGTGAACATCGTCATGACGGATGAAACCCGTAAACAGCATTTTGATAAGACTGACTCGGATGATTCGGCCTTAGCGGATAAAACCCTGGAAGGAGCTGGCAAAGGCTCCGCTATTGGGGGTACTCTGGGAGCGGTCGCAGCAGCCATAGCTGCTATTGGCACAACTTTGGCGTTGCCGGGTTTGGGCTTACTGATAGCGGGTCCGCTAGCGGCTGGCTTAGCGGGTGCTGGAGCAGGTGGCTTAGCGGGTGGGTTGATTGGAGCTTTAGTGAATTCGGGTATTCCTGAAGAAACGGCCAAAGCCTATGAATCGGGACTTAAGGACGGTGGTATTGTCGTGGGGGTGCATCCTCGTGATGAAGCTGATAAGACTTATTTGACTCAGCAGGGGTTTCATTAAGCTTAAGCGTGTCTTCTGTAATAGCCAACGTCTTTTGACAGTAAGGAGCAGGCATAAATAAGTTTTTTCCCAGAAAAGCTAAAGCAGCACTGATTTGTGCTGCTTTAGCTTTTCTGCATTAATTCATATAACATAAAATCAGTGGCTGTTGCAAAAGTCGCTACGGCTGTAGAAAGGCTCGTTGACCCGGCAAGTTTAACCTCGAATGGGGTCGTAACCGGTACTCCATTTAAGCATTTTAATTCCCTTCCAGACTTTTGCAACAGCCACATGATTTATACAACAGTTATCCAGAAAATACAATACTTGGCTACTTCTATCTAAAGCCAAGTATTGTATTTTTATTCTTTTCGTGAACTATCTGCAACGTTGTAAGCCTTGCTTACTCTTCTTGTTCTGGTAAGGAGGCTACTAAGGTAACATAAGCTTTAGGGGTTAAAGTAATGTAGTGCCCTTGCTCATCGCTGTTAATGATACCAATTTGATTTTTTTTGTAGACTAAGCTGAATGTATCGTCTCCTAAATAGTTGCGTCCACTTTCAATGATATTGACGTTTTGGTAAGAATAGGCGATTTTGGATTTACCTGAACTACCCTTGACTAGTAAATCAACGTGTTGCTCATCGACTACTGTCAGGGTAACTAAGCCCATCGGAGCCAGATCGTCTTTACTAGCTGTTGAATATTGAGTGAACTTGTAGGAGCCAGCAATGCGAGATGAGGGAGCAATGTTGGGAGCAGGGCTACAAGCGTTAATCCAGAGCCAGACTAGTGGCAGACAAAATCGTTTTATCATCGGAATAGAGAAGAAGAGGTGGTGTAGCAAAGCTAACTCTTTGATGATCAGTTTTCAATTAATCAAGAGAAAGTACAAGGCTTAGGTAATTCCTGCAACTACTCAAATGTTATATTTTCTGGATAGCTGTTGTATAAATCATGTGGCTGTTGCAAAAGTCGATGGTCGCCCCGAACTAGTCAGTAAATCGACTAATTTCATCAAAAACCAGGCTGAATCAGGCAGATTATTAAAGGAGGATTACTTTACATCAGCGTTCTCCAACAGCCACTAATGTGATATTGTTTGTCTTTAGTAAGAAAATGACGAAGCTTAAATTCTACTATAGATTTGTCATAAGTCAACTACTTCGCTGCGCTTAATTGTGTATTTCGGCCAAAGTGGTTCAGCGTCACTTTGGGGGAGCCGTCCAATTTCGAGCCAACACGCGCAGCCGCAATAACTCAAAACTGGCCTTCCCATACATAGCACGTTTAATGGTCTTCAGCCGATTGACTTGCCCTTCCGTTTGCCCATTGCTCCACGCCGAACAAAAGGCTTGCTTAACAGCAGCATAATCCTGTCGTAAGCCTCGAACAAATCCGTTAAGAGCAGACAATGCCCCAGCTTTTACACACCACCCTGCTAAGCCATCTGCCAATTTGGCTTTCATCATGGCCTTGAAGCGTAGAATCAATTGACGTACTTGGCTAATCGATGCATTCTGATTCAATAAGCAATCCAGAAAGGGTCGATCGGTTTTCGGCCAATCGGACTCATCCTGACCAAGAAGTCGGCTCAACCGGCGACTTGAATAACTAAAGCCTTTCTGAGCAGGCGGCAGAGCCGATTCTTGGATAAGGCGTGGGTAATCGGCCAAAAAAGTAGTTAGAATGGTATAGCCACCATTGTACCCTTGCGCCTTGATCTCTTCAAAGAGTACAGTGACGCTGGTTTCCCCTTCCAACCATCGCTTGCGTAAGTATCCTTCGTAGCCATATAAGTTGGACCGCTTTGGCTTAGGACGGGGCACGAAACTATCTTGGGCAAAGTACTGCTTGATAGTGTTACGGGCTGCCCCCAGATGGCGCGTGACGGCTCGAATGCCGTGGCCTTGTCGCTGTAATTCTTTCGTTTTTTGGTAAACTGCATAGCGTTTGTCAGGGGGTATAACTGATGGGCTTGATGCTGAAGAGGTTGACACTTTTTGCTGGTCAATGAGTAGCGGTAAACTAGCTTCAGTCAATACGATAGGCGCAATAATCGACTGATTTACTGACTCTTGTGTCATAATTTGTGCTACTTCATTGATGGATGCCCGTTGCGTATCCAAGAACCGTTCGACCGTTTCAGAAAGATTTTTCAATAGATGCCATCGGTCAGCCACTTGAATGGCATTAGGGCAGGCTGCGGAGACGGCATTGGCATACACACTCGAACGGTCGCGCGTGACCAACTCAATGCCGGGATGGGCACGAAGCCAATCTTCCAGCGTCTTACCCTCTCGATCCGGCAACAGGTCGATTGGTTTATGCTGATCCAGATCAATCAAAATCGTGCCATAGTTACGTCCTTTCTTAAACGCAAAATCATCTATGCCTAATCGCTTGGGTGTTTCCAAGACTGGCGTTGGGGTTTTACGGATGACCCGTAAGACGGTAGAGGCACTTACAGTCTGGCCAATAGTATGACATAAACGAGCCCCTGGTTTGGCACCGGTCTGTAACCCAATGGTTTGTATCTGCTGGTCTGCTCTAAGCAGTCGTCTGGCGTAGGGCTTACAGACGGAGCTACATGATTGGGCAAATACTTTGCGCGGGCAGTCGGCTAGCGGGCAGAAAAACTTACGCAGTCGTACCAACAGCTTGATGCGTTTACCACTTATGGGTAGATCACCTAGGGTACGCTGATAGAAACTATGTACCCGGCTGGTGGGCGTGTGACAAATTGGGCAGGTTCCAACCGCATTGGTTGCTATCAAACCAATGATCAGTGAATCGTATGTGAATTGTTGGCCGCAGAATAGAAATCCAGGCGGCAAGAGTGGGGACAGATCCATACCCACTTAACAAAGAAAACTACCAAGATTCACCTAAAGTGACGCTGAACCAGTTTACTCCGAAATACTCAATAAGCCAGAACGCGATTAGTATTGCTATCAAGAGGATACTGAAAGGGGCGCCCGGCATAGACTTCGGTGAAGTATTCTCGCCCACTTAGTTGGCTGTTCTGATAAGCATACGTACTTGATACGGTCGGACTAATTATCCATTTACCGTAATCTTGTGAAGAGTGCGTTAAATCAACGTTGATTAGCCGTTGCTGATTATCATAGCCAAACCGCATACTATCTTGGGAAAAGACCGGGTAACTAATCCCGGCCATTTGTACGGTATCTAAACTGACCAAGTTAGAATAAAGGCCTAGATACACCGTAGTTATCGCTTTAGGCCGCTGGGTAGGAGGCTCGCTAAGGGCGTGGTCAACGGATGGCTGATGGCATCCTGCTAGAGCAACCAGTAAAAGGAGGCTACTTAAGGCGGAAACGAAGTGATTGGTTGCTGATCGAGTCAAGGTCATTCGGTATAGGTGATGTGGCTACGGGCCGCCGTAGCAAAAGTCATCTAGATGTTTGGTAAGTTCAATACGTAAGCCTCATCCTGCTCCAGTTTTCCTCGCCAACAAGGGCTTTAAACGGAAATCTAAACCATCATCGACTTTTGCAACAGCCACATCAGTTATACAACAGGTCTGGGAAATGTACAAAGTTTAGACGACCCTAAATTTTGTACTCAGATTGCCTACAGTGACTACCAAGTTACACTGTTATCGGCAGGTTGTCCACTTTAGAAAACATCCTTAAACTTACTGGAACGATGCGAATTGACCGTTATAAAACCGTGTTGAACTGGGTTATTTTACTAGCTCCACTGGCTCCCTACTTACTTAGACCAGGCTTTATTGGGGATTATTTCTATCCCTACATGGGGGTTTACGCGGTCGTTTTACTGCTTTGGGGGTACGCCCGATGGCGGAGTTGGTCCAAAGCCTTTGCCGTGATGGGCATTACAGCAGCCGTCGGGCTGTTACTGTTCTCAATTGTTTACTTTAATAGCGCCCGGTAGCAGATCAGCTGGTAATTTTTTTACGTTCGCCAGCCATTATTTCTTAGTCTAAGCCGCTTCATCCTAGCCTAGATGAGCGGCTTTCTCTATAACCTAAATTTTTTTAATCTCTATTTATGCGCCAGTCTTGTACAGTTGGGGTTCACGGCTGTAGTTTTCGTGTCCTTTGGCCACGGGATTTTCTGAGACATGTCTCATCCCAACTGTGAACAAAAAAGGCCATAAGAATTTAACTGCTTATACTATAAGTCCCCCTTTTCATCTATGTACTGTCCTAATTAGTCGATTAATCGATTAAGCAATGATTTAAGGCTGTACTTTAGCTGCTTAAAGATTAGGTTGTAAAAAGCAGCTTGGCGAATTGCTAAGCTGCTTTTTTGTCCACAGTTGGGGTGGTCTATGCCTAAGAAAATCCTGGGGTTTGGGGCAAAGCCCCAACTACTAAAAACAGCGTCGCAGACTCCTATAACAGGGATAAAAATACAAAAATGCTAGTGGTGACATCGGATGTCACCACTAGCATTTTTTCAAGGGTTGTTGTATAACTATGGTGGCTGTTGCAAAAGTCGATACGGCTGTAGACGGGCTCGTTGACCCGGCAAGTTTAACCACGAATTGGGTTGTAACGGGTCCCCAATGTATGCCTTTTAAACCCATTACAGACTTTTGCAATAGCCACTATGATTATATGAAGAGACTATTTCATGAATTGAATAGGGTGGGATTCTATATGTGCATTGAATTTGTTCAATTTACCTTTTACAGATTAAGTAGGTTTTTCAGTTTCTCATAAAAACCAGTGTTACGAAATGTGAATTGTTTGTGTAGTATATAGTTATTTAAAAAACTGGCTCCCATGCCTAAGACTTGTGCTACGAGTTTATTAACGTTAATTTCCTTTATCGAGAAAGGAATTAGCAAGGTGAGTTGCTCAAACTTATTGGTTGAGTAGTCATAAAGTAGGGTTGACCCATAGACTGTGATTATACAGGAAATAATTGAGACTATGGTAAACTTAACTGCTTCACGATTGGTCTGAGCTGAGTTCTTTGCATTGAAAGCAAACAGCTTCGTCAAGAAGAACCCAACGAAAAACGCCACTAAGTAGCCTATTAACAGTGCTTGTCTGTAACTAAGTTGAAACCAGTCCTGGAGTAAACTACCAGCTATGAGTTGTATCGAAGCCCCAATAGCTGCTACAATAAAATAAGCTAAAACATCGCGACGATTAAAAAGCTCATTATGTTCTTACCCCGTTTTATGAGCCAGTTTTGACTAGAGTTTAAGCCGCCTGTCGGTATTCGACGGGTGTCATAAACTTTAACGCCTGATGGGGACGTTCCGTATTATACTCCACTAGCCAGGTTTCCACCGTTCGGCGCACCTGGGCCAGACTACTGAACAGATTGGCGTTCAGTACTTCCCGTCGAAAGGTGCCATTAAACCGTTCGATATACGCATTCTGAGTCGGCTTCCCTGGCTCAATCCAGTGCAATACTACTTTTTTATCAGTACACCAATCTTGCAGCGTTTGGCTAATGAACTCGGGGCCATTGTCGCTTCGTAACCGCTCCGGTTTGCCAAATCGTTCGACTAGCTGATCTAATAGCCTAGTTACTCGCTGAGCAGGCAAAGAGTAGTCTACTTCAATTCCCAAGGCCTCCCGATTAAAGTCATCCAGCACATTTAAGGTGCGGAATTTACGGCCATCCGTTAAGGTATCGGTTGTGAAATCCAATGACCAACAACCATTACAAGCTATCGCTTTAGGCAACGGTTGCCGAACCGATTCAGGTAACCGCTTTCTCAGCTTACGGGGTAGTGTTAAACCTGCTGATCGATATAAACGCCTGACACGCTTATGGTTAGCTATCTCACCTTGCTTGCGTAACTTCTTGTGAATCTTCAGTAAACCCCAATGTTTGTAGCGGTTAGCCACCTGTCGAATACGGTCTTGAAGAGCCTCGTCCTTCTCCTTAACGGCCACCGGCTCCGCCATCGAGTTCCGGCTAAGGCCTGTCCAACGGCAGGCTTTGCGTTGGCTGATCTGCTTTTCAGCGACCATCCACTTGACCAACGCTCTGCGCTCAACAGGCCCTACCACTTTTTTTGGAGTGCCTCCTTGGTAATCTCGTGTTGCAAACTTAGTTCAGCATACATCTTTTTGAGCCGTCGATTTTCGTCTTCGAGGTCTTTCAGTCGCTTCACTTCCGAAACTTGCATACCGCCGTATTTAGCTTTCCAATTATAAAAAGTGGCCTCGCTCACACCATGTTCGCGGCTGATCTGAGCAACCGTTTGACCACTGTCTTGCTGTTTAAGAATCGCCACGATTTGCGATTCAGTGAATTTGCCTTGTTTCATGTCCCTCTGGGTTACCAATGAAAGTTAGTTTTTTTTACTCTACTTTTCACTGGCTCATTTTCAGGGGGGCAGGACAAAATGCGCCAGCACATGAGTCATTTTTCCCACTTGGGCGATAACGAATGGGACGCTCTTGTGCCCCATCTGTCGATCGTTACCCTAAAGAAACACCAGTATCTCATTCAACAGGGTAGCGTGGCTAATCAAATTGGCTTCGTAGTCGACGGACTGTTTCGTCAATTTTATACCAAAGATGGTAACGAAAGAACAACCTACTTTTTCTTAGAGGGTCAACTGGTTAGCGCTTACATGAGTTGCATCACAAATCGTCCTTCGCCCGTCACGATTGAAGCCCTTAGTGACGTAACCTGCCTTTGCTTCTCCTATTCGGTGCTCAAATCGCTCTTTGATCAATATCCCGGCTGGCAGTTGTTTGGGCGACGGCTCGCGGAATATATCATGGTTGCTTTAGAAGAGCGCATGGCGGGACTGTTACTACTGAGTCCCGAAGAGCGCTACCTGGATCTAGTGGAAGGTGACCAGAAAAACCTACTGCAACGGGTCCCCCAGCACTATATCGCCAATTATTTAGGTATTACCCCCGTTAGTCTAAGCCGCATTCGCCATCGGGTGAGCCGAAGGTAATCGGTGGCCCGGTAGTCCCATCACAGTGCCCGCGATTTCTGTAGACGTGCTTCTTATCTTATGTTATCGTTCTGAGCCGCCACGCTCCGCTAGCTTTGTTGAATCTAAATCAATAGGGTTATGAAAACGCATCACGTTTTAATCACCGGTGGCAACGGGCTGGTCGGTAAGCCGTTAACTCAGGCCTTACTGCAGCAAGGCCATCGCGTGAGTCACCTCAGCCGCCAGCCCAGTCATATTGACGGTGTAACGACCTATGGCTGGGATATACCGAAAGGGCAAATCGACGAACACTGCCTGGAGGGTGTGGATACGATTATTCATCTCGCCGGGGCCGATATCGCCAGTGAGCCCTGGACGCCTGAGCGGAAGACTGAACTTATCAGCAGCCGCATCGAGTCAATCCGGCTCCTCTACCGCCTGATGCGTCAACAGACGCACACGGTCCACTCGATCATTTCGGCCTCTGGCATTGTCTACTATGGCAACCGGGGTGATGACCTGTTAACCGAACAAAGTGCACCCGCTACTGATTTTTTGGCTACCTGTACGAGTCAATGGGAAGCGGCCGTCGATGAAGGAAAAGCCCTGAATCTGCGCGTGGTTAAGTTCCGAACCGGCGTGGTGCTGACCAAAGAAGGCGGGGCGCTGCCAGCGCTGGCGCAACCCGTACAATCGGGTTATGGAGCCCCCATAGGCACTGGCCATCAATGGGTGTCCTGGATTCACCTTCAAGACGTGGTCGGCTTATATCTGCTGGCCGTTACTAATTTTTCCCTGGAAGGAGTATTTAACCAAACGGCTCCTGAACCCGTTACGAATCGGCAATTGGTGGATGCGATTGCCCGGCAGTTCAACAAATCACTGTGGATGCCTTCCACCCCCAGGTTTCTCTTAAAGATGATTATGGGCGAACGCAGCACCTTTGTCCTGAGCAGCATTAACGCCAGGCCCTCCGCCCTCCTCCAGCAACTATATACTTACCATTACCCTACCATCAACGGAGCCCTTAAGAGTATCTATGCATAACCTACGCTTGAGTTTATTCATATAATTCAACTCTTCTTTTTTGTATGACTTGAAAGGTCCCGTTTTCTCGTTTTTCTCGCTTAACATAACTCCGGTTGCACAACGCGTTTGGGAAATGTACAAACTAACTTAGGGTTAGCCATTTGTACATTTCCCAAACGCGTTGTGCATTTCAACTTATGGAATGAGAAATCAGATTGGACGGGACTGTCGTATGATCCTCTATAAAGCAATCGCTTTCTTTACCAAATTTTATAGCTTATGATCACGTGACGGATTTCACGCAGGGCCGCCTGTGTGGTCCACCGTTGCGACCGTCCGAGGTTGCGGTACGAAACCAATGCTTTGAAACAGGCCCCCTAAGAACCTCCAAACCAACACCTCCGAGCAAAGAACATAGCAGACAATATACGGGAGCGCGGTGAAAACGCAGGCAATGCTATGATACCAAGTGCCTGTTACAGTACGCGACCAAACCATTCAAAACCCTTAACTTCATATTGTGAACTTAACAGGTAATGCGTAAAAAAAACACATCCATTCCTATAAACTCTATAGTGAACGAGTTTAGCGCAGGTATTGCCATTGAAAGGACATCGTTTAAAACTTTACCCAATTTTGAGGAGGCAAAACAATCCCATCGGGAAGACCGGCATACATTTTTCCTGCTTGAAAATGGAACCGTTCACATTGAAATTGATTTTCAAACCTACATCATTAAGCCCTCGTCTGTCATCTACATGCACCCTAATCAGGTACATCGTATCATAGAGATGGAGAATGTAACAGTCAGCACCTGGGCGATCAATAATGAAAATTTGAATCCTGACTATCTGAGGTTATTAGAAGGTATTACACCGGCAAAGCCATTAGCGTTAGACAAAGAAACATTTTCCATTATTTTTGAATTGGTATCACTCTGCCTGAAATTTTCTGAACGAAAAAACGACAGGCTTTATCACTCCTTAGAGGGTGTTGGGAAATTATCTTGGGGGCATTGGTTTGATTCGTTGCAACATCATTTGAATGTTGGCTAAAAGTAGCCAGCCAACCCAAGAAGATGGCGTGTACTCGTAATCTTTTACCAGCCGCCGAAAGAAATTGGTCCAGGCTATGCTCCGTTCAACGACCCAGCGCTTGGCAACGGGTACGAAGCCCTGAGCTGATTCGGGACGAGAAGCCCGCTCAAAATCGATGTCCCAATGGGCCAGAGTTTTTCCAAAAATACCGCCGTATGACCCATCCCCAAACACCTTTTCAACGCGCTCACCGTACCACAAAATGTCACTCACCAAGACTAATGCGGCCGGGCCATCAGCGTCATTGGCCGCGTGTACATGAGCGGCCCACAAACGGCCACCGGTATCGACCAATAACTGGCGCTTACGCCCATTTACTTTTTTATGGGGGTCAAGACCTCGATATTCACAGATCAGAGGAGCTAACTTAACACGCTGACTGTCAACGCAAAAAACGGATGGAAAGGCTTTCCGTTCTTCTTGTTTTCGATCCAGTTGGTTCAACTCCCGGTTAATTCGTTCGAGTGTCCCATCGGTTTTCCATCGGTCAAGATAATAGTACACAGCCTGCCAATGCGGGTACTCATCAGGTAGATTTCGCCATTGGCAGCCGGTGCGAAGCAACCACAAGATGGCATTCATCACGTTACATAAATCGAGTTTTCGTTTGCGTTTAAGGGGCAAAAAGGGCGATATTGCTGCCCACTGGTAGTCGCCGGGCTGCCGGAGCGGTCAGTTTAGTAAACTGTTTGGTCATCTCCTTGTAGTTTGGCGACCACAAAGGTGATACGGCTATCAGCTTTTTTCAATTCCCCAACACGCTCTAAATCTGTGTTCGGACTGGCCATTTTTCAATTAAAAATGGCGGGATTAGCCAAAAATGGTATTTTTCAAATAAAAAGGCGACAATCTGTGGTTTTTTTCCAGCAAAATGGGTACCTAAACAGTTACTTTTTTGTTTGCCTATTATGCCTGACCAACAAGCACTGCATCAACTTGCCAGCGTTGCCATGGATTATGTTTCTGAGAGCTTCGAGCCAGTCCCCTTGGTCACCAGCGCGCCCTTATCGTGGCAGGGGGTACGGGTGGAGCAGTACCACCTGGGGGCTGGCGAGTTACCGGCGCACTACCAGGCGCACCACTTGCTGATGCTCTACCAGGTCGAGATACCGCTGGTCATGCAGCATCGGCACGGCACGCGGGTAAGTAAGAATGTGTTCCGCACCGGCGACCTGGGCCTGTACCCCGGCGGTGAATACGACCTTTCGCTAACCTGGAATACCCCCAGCGATAACATCTACCTTACCGTTGATAACCAGTATATGGCGCAGATTGCAGATCAGGTACTGAACCGGACGCCATTTACCTTGTCCAGGCGGCCGCAGTTTCACGACCCCTTCCTGGTCCAGCTTGGCCGACAGTTGCTGGCTGCGGCCGGCAGTCGGCACGCGCTGGGCCTGCTTTATATCGAGTCCCTGACCAACGCGCTGTGCCACCACCTCATTGAGTACCAGGCCACGGAGCGGGTCAGCCGCCGGGCGCAGCGGCTGACCGGGCCGGTACTGGCCCGCATCGATGCCTATCTGGAGGCCTACGTTGAGGCCCCCGTGACGCTGGAAACCCTGGCGGGTCTGGCCCACCTAAGCGTGTTTCACTTCGCCCGTCTCTTCAAGCAAACCACCGGCCTGTCGCCCTACCAATATGTGCTGCGCTGGAAAATTCAGCGGGCCCAATACCTGCTGCGTCTGGGCGGGGCACCCGTGGCCGATATTGGCGATGCGCTGGGCTTTGGCTCGCTGGCCAGCTTTTCGACTGCCTTCAAACGCGCGGTGGGTCGCAGCCCGCAGCAGTTTCAACGGAACCCGGCGGGGTAGAAAAGAGCAAGAATTCACAAACGAACAGCCCGTAAAAAGCAAGAACCGGTAAATGGACCCGTGCCGGGCCAGCGACCTTTGTGGTCGTTATGAAACAGCAACGTTCACTCCTGAATAAGCCGCTCTCAATCACCTCTGGTTACGCGGTGGTCAACATAATGGGCTGGGCTCGCCAACCTATCACGAATGTAGGATACGACTCCGTTTGGCGGGCAAGGGCCATAGCACATCAGTTTCGCCTTCAATGCTGGGTTTTGCAGGCCCTGCTGGTCGTACTGCCCTTGGTTGGGCGGGGGCAGGGGTATACGGAAGGGGTCAGCCTCAATGCTGACGTACTTCCCCTGTCCATCGGGGGGCCTGACCACGCATCCAGCTTCCGGGCGTTCAGCATACGGGCCAGCGTGATTGTTCCTTTTTTTCTCAAAAAAGACAAGTCGCAGGCCCTGTTGCTGGGAGCGGGGGGGGAAGCGGTGTATTTCGACGGCAGCCGACCGGGCTTCGAGGTGAAGCACCTGTACGCCGGGGCACCCGTGCTTGGCTACACCCGTCAGATCACGCAAAAGCTACGGCTGACGGGCATTTTTATTCCTACCCTCAGCGCCGACTATCAACAGATTAAGGGCAGCGATGTACAATACGGTGGTATTGTGCGGGGCGTGTACCGTGTGAGACCGACGCTGGCGTTGCGGGCTGCGCTCGGCTACCGACAAACGTTTTATGGCCCCATCTACATCGTACTTGGCGGATTGGACTGGCAGGTATCCAGGAAGGTGCGTGTTTTTGGTGATCTGCCCGCTAACCTGACGGGTGCCTGGGCGGCTACCCCCAAAGTCAACGCGGGTTTCGATATGGCGGCTAATTTCAGCACCTACTCCTTGTCGGTGGCCAACGAGTACGTTCGCTACCGTACCTTCCTGGCCGGCCTGTTTTGCGAATACTATGTGCGGCCCCAACTGGCCCTGCGCGCGACGGTAGGGTACAGTATCATCCGCAACCTGGAGGTTTACAGGCGAAACGACCGGGTGACTGGTGGCGTACTGGACTTTGTCAATCTGGGCCACTCCCCGACACCAATCAGCCCTGCCATCAGTAACGGCGTTGTAGCGCGCCTGACGCTTAGCTTCCGATTGCCCAACCCCTAAAACAGCGCAGGCCAATAGGGGGTGCATCTTACCCGTACTACTCGTTAACGCAAATTTTTCTTAGACAAATTATGAGTTTATCGTCAGATCCCCCTTCCCTGCGGGAAACGCTGAGAAAATCCGGCGCTCAGGCGCTGCGCACGGTGGCGCGCAGCCTGCGGTTTATTGGCAACGCCATCCGACCGGGTATCGAGGTCGTACCGGCGACGGCCGACATTCATATCGTGTGGGACGCGCCGGTGACGGTGCGCGACGGCACGGTGTTGCGGGTCAATATCTTTCGGCCTCCGGGTGACGGGCCGTTTCCCGTCATCCTATCGGCGCATCCCTATGGCAAGGATAAGATACCGGCCAAAACCCGTAGCGAACGTGGGGCACCGGTGCAGGCTCGCCTGTTGCCGCAGCCCCGGCCCATACGCATTTCGCAATACACCAGTTGGGAGGCCCCCGACCCGGCTGTGTGGGTCAAGGAAGGCTACGCGGTCATCAACGCCGACCTGCGCGGTGGCGGGACCTCCGAGGGCATGGGCGATCTGTTTTCCGATGGCGAAGCCGAGGACTACTATGATCTGATTGAGTGGGCCGGTACGCAGCCGTGGTCATCCGGTAAAGTGGGTCTCGACGGGGTTTCGTATCTGGCCATCAGCCAGTATAAGGTAGCCGCGCTGTATCCGCCCCACCTGGCCGCCATTTGCCCCTGGGAAGGACTGAGCGATCTGTACCGTGACTTCGCGCGACCGGGCGGTGTCCGGGAGGAAGGGTTCAGCCAGTTGTGGAGCTGGCTGACCGGTAAGGAAGCCCGCGTACGCACGTCCCTGTATCAGGCCATTCTCGACCATCCCCACCGGGACGACTGGTATAAGGCCCGAACGCCCCGGCTGGAAGACATCCAGGTACCCATCCTGGTCTGCGGCAGTTTCTCCGATCACTTGTTGCACACGCGCGGCTCGTTTGAGGTCTTCCGCCGGGCGGGGTCCGCGCAGAAGTGGCTGTACACGCACCGGGATGGCAAATGGTGCGCCTACTACAGCGAGGAAGCGACCCGCACCCGAATCCGTTTCTTCGATCACGTACTGAAGGGCACGGCAAACGGATGGGCCACGCAACCCGCCGTACGCCTGGCCCTAACCGAGACCGGTGCCAACCCGGTCGCCGTCCTGCCGGAATTGGCCTGGCCACCACCCGACCTGCAATGGCGTAAGCTTTGGCTGGATGCTGCGTCAGGCACCCTGCAAGGGGAGCAGGAGCCTGCGGTAGCGGCTACCGCCAGCTTTCAAACCCCTCAGGGCCGTGTCGGCTTTGTCTGGACGGTGCCGGAAGATATGGACATGATCGGCGAGATGGCGCTGTACCTGCACGTAGATGTTGAGGGCGCGGATGATGTGTCGCTATTCGCGGGGCTTCGCAAGTTCCGCGCCGGTGCCGAGGTCGTCTTTGAGGGTTCTTACGGCTTTTCGGGGGATATGGTTTCCAAGGGCTGGCAGCGGGTAGCCCAGCGTGAGCTTGACCCGGTGCTCTCTTCACCCGCGCAGCCCGTCCACCGGCACGAGCGGGATGAGCCGCTGCGGCCGGGTGAGGTGGTGCCGGTCGTCATGGCCATGCGGCCGCACGCCACGCGGCTGCGGCAGGGCAATCAACTCCAACTCGACATCCAGGGCCATTGGTTCTATCCCCGAAGCGTGTTTCGCGGTCAGTTCCCGGCGGCCTACCAGCCAAGTAACAAGGCCTTATGCACTTTGCACACAGGGGGTCTGTATTCCGCTTACCTGCTGGTCGGGACGCGGCCAGTAAAGGAGGGCTTCATGCGATGAAACAAAACACACGACGTTGGCTGGTCAGGGCAGGGGTAGCCCTGGCGGGTATAATCCTGGCCGCGGGCAGCATGCTGCTGATTCCTGCCGTGCAGGATCGGGTATTTACGCTGTTTGTGACGCAGCACCTGCGGACGGGGAATACCCCTTTTTTTAAAGACGACAACCTAAAGGTGCTGCTTTGCGGTACGTCGGCGCCGTTCGCCGACCCCAACCGCGCCCAGAGCTGCGTTGCCGTGTTCGCGAATGGTAAATACTACCTGGTGGATACGGGGCCGGGCAGCGGGCGTAACCTGGCGTTATGGCAGTTGCGGGGCCGGGAACTGGGAGCCGTCTTCCTGACGCATTTTCACTCCGACCACATCGGCGACCTGGGCGAGATCAACACCAACGCCTGGCTAGACGGTCATCCGGGGCCATTGCCGGTATATGGCGGCCCCGGAGTCGAGCCGGTTGTTCAGGGTTTTAACCAGGCGTATGCCCAGGATGAGGACTACAGGACGGTGAACACCGGGTCCGGTCTGCTGCCTCCGGCTGCGGCTACCATGCGGGCAACCACCATTTCGCTGGCTGGTCCGCCAACGCCCCGGATGAATCGTCGCAGTGCTCCGCTCCAGTTGGGGGGGCTGACCATAACCGCGTTTGAGGTGAATCACAAGCCCGCGGCACCCGCCTACGCCTATCGCTTCGATTATCGGGGGCGTTCTGTCACCATAAGCGGAGACACGCGCTATCATCCGCCCCTCGTTGCTGCCGCCCGAGGAAGTGACGTTTTGGTGCACGAGGCCCAGTCGCAGCACCTGGTGCGGCTCATTCAAGAGTCTGCCGCAACCACCGGCAATGCCCGCCTTGACCGGATCATGGGCGACATTCAGGCCTACCACGCTGACCCGATTGATGCGGCCCGCATCGCAAACGCTGCGCAGGTGCGGCTCCTCGTCTTTACCCACCTGAACCCGCCCCCGTCCAATCCGCTCACCTATAGTATGTTTTACCGGGGTCTGAACCGCGTACGTTCGACGGACTGGATCAGCGGGGTGGACGGCACCTTCATTACCCTCCCACCGGATTCCAAAGAGGTCATTGTTACTACCCTGAAACCTTGACCGGCACCAACTAATTTAGCCACCTGGTTGAATTGTATTGTTTTCAGCCGAGTTCGATGAGTGGGCTTAAGGTAAGCGATTAAAACAAGATGGAGCAACCAACGAATTACGACTTTAGCCGCCTGGAAAACGCCATTCGCCGACTCTATCCCGAATGCACTAAGGCCGAATGGGACAGCGTCTCTTCAAACACCCAATTTAAGGAGCACTACCATGAAGCTTCCATCGTCTCAAGTAGGAGCATTTTAAGAGACGCAGTTAGAAAGGGACTAGAAAGTAGGAACCTCGTGGGCTATCATTTCATCGCTTTAAACAGCCTTTCAGAGAACATAAGAGCGGGAAGTCGCACGACTAAAATGATAAATCCCACAACAGGAAAGAAAAAAGCAATGGCAAGCGATATAACGGAATTGATCATTGCCACATTACAGACACGGCGGTAAAACTTGGTGAGCCGCTCATCAATACCAGGCGTCAAAAGTTCCGGGCGTTTGGCCGCATAATCCCAAATGTTATTCTGAAAAACATTAATGAGCAGTACATTGGCACAATAAGCGACCATCGCAGCTGAGTCTGTAAAATGCGTTGCGATGAGGGTAGTACTGAAGGGCAGCAGCACCAAAAAAAGCAACCAGCATATATTATTCCAAAGCAGCATCTCATCAATCGTCCGGATATAGAAAAAAAACTGGTGATGCAGCTTCCAGAACAACGCTATAATAAAAAAGGACAGGAAAAATGCTAAAACCTTGGGCCAGGTTTGCCACAGGTCAGTGAAGGTGATATGCTTGCCTTCGTCGCCGATGAGTTTAAGGTTAAAGACAAGTATAGTGATAGCAATAGCCACAACAGCATCACTAAAGAAGACAAGACGTTCCAGTTCGAGGTTTTTTTCTTTCATAAGGCAAGTCTACCTATAATAATAACACGTAGGGTCGTGTTGCCGCATCGTACCGGCCGCCTGAGCGGGCGGCCCGCAGAAAATCCACGGCCCGCCGTTGCGTTCACTTATTTTTAGAGAGTCCGTGTAAACGAATTGAGCGTTTTAAGAGATAAACATTGATTTGGGGAATGTTATCCGCCTACGTGGATAGAAGCGGTTACCGTTTCCCGCTCTTTATCCCTGCTGTCAATTTAACTTATTGCAGGCTGATCGAATGGCTAGTTTTAGCTATCAATTAATCGAGTATATAAGGACTACTTTCTTTTTCCTTCCTTACTTGTCAATCAACTTTGCTCCTTTGTTCAGGGCTACAGGTACCCTGAACCCAATTTATACGCTTCGTATTTGTTTAGATGACTTTTATTCTAGCGCTTATTAGTACGTTACTTCAGCTGACAGGCATTGGTTACTTTGGCTGGCGAAAGCCCGCCTACTCCCATTGGCATCATACCATTAGTGAGTTAGGCGAAGTAGGTAGTCCGTTATCGCGAACTGTCAGTTTTGGGTTATTTTTACCAGTTGGCTTACTGTTAGGGCTCATAGCAACGCTAGCTGATACAACCGCCATAGCCGGATTCGCTGGGTGTGTCGGGACTGGATACGTAGTTGCGGCCTTCTTTCCTTGTGATGTGGGCTCTCCCTTGTCAGGAAGTGGTCGCCAACAGATACATAACGTAGGGGGAGCCGTCGAGTATATTGGTTGTGCTTATTGGCTAACTCAAATCAGTCCTCAACGGATGGTGATTGACTACAATCTATATTCTATAGCGACGGGTAGCCTGATCGTAGGAAGTATCCTGCTATCGATTCCTGGCTTGCTTTTCCGAGGCCTTGTTCAACGGGTGATGGAAGGGATTCTGTTCGGCTCCTTACTGCTAATAATCTAAAGGGTATTTATATGCATTTTTGGTCAATGCTATCAGCTTTACATTTTTACAGAATACGAGATTCGGCTCATTGATTGAGCCTTATTTGAGAAACCTTCCACTTGGAAGAGCATAACCATAATTTTGTCGATCGACTACTATAAAACCACTTTTGCAGTAGTAAAACTGCCGTTTTTCGAGCTTACTGTAGTCATCCAGTGGCTGGAGGAGTCAGTCGTTTAGCTGAATAATAATGATGCTGCAACTCATCAAACCAAAAGGCTTAAAGCGGGGCGACAAAGTCGCCACGATCTCCTTATCATGGGGTGGAGCTGGGGAGCTTCTAGGCCGTTATCAGCAAGGTAAACGCCAACTACAAACGGCCTTCGGCCTGGAGGTGGTCGAGACCAGATACGCCTTAAAATCGGCTGAGTGGCTTTATAACCATCCCCAAGCTCGCGCTCAGGATCTGATGGAAGCATTTGCCGATCCGACCATCAAAGCCATCATTTCCAACATTGGGGGTGAGGAGAGCAGTCGTATCTTACGCTATGTGGATGAAGCGGTCATTCAGCAAAATCCCAAGATCTTTCTCGGATTCTCGGATAGCACCGTCACGCACTTGTTGTGTTTGCAGGCGGGAATAACCTCATTCTATGGCACTTCCTTACTGGTTGGCTTTGCCGAAAATGGCGGGATGCACCCCTATCAAATCGCTGACATTCAACAAACACTTTTCGCCGTCCAGCCCCTTGGTGAAATTCACCCCAATCGAGCCGGGTGGACTTCTGAATTGCTGGACTGGTCAGATCCTTCATTACAGCATACCCCCCGAAAGTTGACGCCTACTGCGGGCTGGCATTTCCTGCAGGGGACGAAAACAACGCAAGGACGACTGCTGGGCGGATGCATGGAGACATTGGAATCCTTGAAAGGCACTCGGTTATGGCCTCATCCAGATCAATGGCGTGATTGCATCCTGTTTTTAGAAACCTCAGAGGTTAAGCCTAAGCCGGATTACGTCCGCTGGTGGTTGCGCAACTATGCCGAGCAGGGCATCTTACACAACGTGCAGGGCATCCTGTTCGGTCGTCCCTGCGATAATACGTATGCCCAGGAATACGAAACGGCCCTGCTGACTGTACTTGAGGAAGAAGGCTTAACTGATCTGCCCGTGATTACCCAGATGGACTTTGGACACACCTGTCCCGTTTTTACGCTGCCCTATGGTATATTGGCTGAAATTGACTGTGCCAGCAGGACGTTTCGGCTGCTGGAAAGTGGGGTGGGAGCCTGAAAGCGCAATGCACAGCGCAAAGCCATCGCTCAGATTACCTCAACAAACTAGTTTCTCGTTCTCACGAATTTATCGACATCCCCATTGAATTCGTATGGCAATGGCTAATTAGAAGTGATAATGGCCATGATCAGGTTGGGGAAAATTGAGTAAACTCGTTAACTTTAACAGACTAAACATCAGTTATGGGATATGCTGCTGAAAGGTTTTTTGCCCAGCCCTGCTTTACGGGAGTATATCGAAAATATCTGTATCGTTCATCTGGAATTTCCCGCCGATGAACCGATTCCGGTGAAAGCCTACACGCCTAAAACCGGCGACTCCATTGAATTTTTTCTCCGGGACCCCGAATACGTACAATATCCAGGAGAAACGAATAAAACCAAAAGACCCGTGGCCTTCCTTCATGGTCAACATACCGTGGTGACCAATCGGTATGTTGGGCGGGAATTTTTATACCTGAATATCAAGTTTCAACCCGGTGTTTTGTTTCGATTAACGGGCATTCCTTCTTACGAGCTGACCAACACCTATATCGATGCAGAAGCGGTTTTTTCGCCAGACATACGAGTCCTAACCGAACAATTAAGAAATGCCAACTCGTACGCTGAAATGCTTGAGTGGGCAGAGTCGTTTGTCGTAAGACTCATCAGACGATCCAAAAAAGATGCGCATGATATTGATAAAGTAGCTCAACTGATGTGGCACAACACCCAATCTATTTCGATGGATTGGCTGGCCAGCCAATCCTGTTTATGCCCCCGGCAATTCGAGCGAAAATTTAAAGAGCGGATGGGCGTCCCCGCTCCCCAACTGGTCAGAATTGCTCGCTTTGATAAAGCCTTCGTGATGAAAAATGCGCAGCCCGAAAAGGACTGGTTAAGCATTGCCCTTCAGTGTGGCTACTATGACTATCAACACTTAGTGAGAGACTATAAAGGCATCACTGGGCTTACTCCCCCCTCATTTTTTCAGCTTGACAATCAGGCCCCCGAACGACTTTTGGGCTTACACGAATAAAGTGTTCAGGTAGGTAAGATGTAGAAAGTCGTTTCTGTACCACCAATTACTAGTGGGGACTTTTCACTTTTGCCTAACAAATCAATCACTTTGTTATGGAACGTCGACATTTCCTGGCTTCAGGTCTTCTGACTGGCTTAGACGCCCCTTCCTCTTCGCTGATTCAGCGCCTTCTACCCGCATTTACCCATATTGACAGAGGCCCTTTAAAACCTTTTTACACGCCCCCCGAGCCAATTCAGGTAGGGCCCAATGGTCTCGGATTCAGAGTACCCGTCCGCAGAGCAGCCAAACCAACGTACAATTCGCCTGCATGGAGGGAATTATGGGTCCTAAACTGATGGGACCGGCCCCGCACGTTCACAAAGACCTGGACGAACTGATGTTTGTGCAGGAAGGTACCGTCAGCATATTGGTTGGCGACAATGTGTATGAAGTCGAAGCGGGCGGCTGGCACTTGCGTCCCCACGGTATTGTCCATACGTTTTGGAATGCCACTGATAAACCAGTCCGGTATATCGACATGTTTTTCAACCAGGATTTTGAAAATTTTCTGGAAGCGATGTTTGGCAGGTTGATTCCTGACCTAATGAAGCGGGGTGTTTCCTTGACCTCAAAAGAGGCCACTGACAAAATGGATACCTTATATACTCGGTATGGAATCACCATGTTCGAAGAGCAGCGGCAGCCCATCATGGCTAAATATGGATTGAAAGGATAAGTCTTTAGAGCTGTACTACCCTGCAGTAGATCATCATTCCATCTTCTTAAACCTATGTCCATGAAACCGTGTCTGCTCTGTCTATTTGTATTTCTCTCTTTGAGAAACCTCCCGGCACAGAACCCGCAAAAGGGAAAACTTATAATCGAAAAATTCGTAGCGCCTTCCCTTCAAGGTAACCACGCAGGAGAAGACCCGATACGCAGGCTAACCATTTACCTGCCACCCGGGTATGAAGCGAGCAACCAGCGCTATCCGGTAATTTATTTTTTGCATGGTGATATGGATGTATTAGGTGACAGCTTAGTAGTGGCCTGGTGGCGTATTCATGAACTAATGGATGCGGCCATTCTCGGATATCCACCCCATGATTATTGTCCTACCGAACAGCGATGCTAAGTTAGGCGCAGGTTTTTATACCAACTCAACGCTAACCGGAAACTGGACTGATTATATTGGGAAAGATGTGGTTGCATATATAGATAAACGATATCGAACGATTGCCAATAAAAACAGCCGAGGATTGAGCGGTCATTCTATGGGAGGCAATGGCGCGTTAAAAAATGGGCATGCTTTATCCGGATATTTTTGGCGCCGTGTATGCCCTCAGTCCGGCTAATTTGGGCTGGGGCGGTGACTTTAGTATAAACGCTCCGTTCTTTAAAGGCATTGATTCATTTAGAAATCAGTATAGCATTGCGGAAATATATGATGATCTGATTAACCGAAATGAGTGGACCAAATTTTATAGGAAAGCGATGGCAAATTTAGCCAGAGCGTATTCACCGGATGAAGCAGGAAAAAATTTCCTTTCGGCTAAAATGCCGGTAAACTATAGTGGCGACAGTTTGATGGTGGATGTAGAGACGAAGCGAAAATGGGAGGCCAACTTTCCCATAAATATGATTGAGAGTCATCTGCCAGCGCTGAAAAGTTTAACTGCCTTAAAGCTTGACTGGGGCCGAAACGAAGCAACCACGAATATACCCATAGCTGTTCTTCAATTCAGTAAAAAACTGGAAGCCAACCAGGTAAGGCATTTTGCCGAAGAATACATAGGGGATCATGTCAACAAGATAGGCGGTTTTGATGGCCGCATCTACACGGAAATGCTTCCTTTCTTTGACACGTATTTGAAATTTGAATCTAAAGAACGAGCGGCCGTTCGGTAGGCATGTCGGCTAGTTTACCAACGTGGATAAATGAATGACTGGCAACCTACTCAAAAAATACGTCTTTTAAGTGACCAGACGGGTTAGCAATGACTGGTAATACCTTACTCATTGGTACTAGTAGGGCCAGTTAAAGCTACCGTGTCCAGTAGGTATATGTTCTGATCTAAATGAACAGGAATAGACGTAGCGAGGGAAGGATAGTATATATCAGTAAAACTGAGCAGGTAGCTTTCTTTGTCCAGAGCGGTAAACTTTAATACCTTTATAGTAGAACGGAATGATTCGGTAACGTCCGTGGTCCACACAGGAACTTTACATGAAAACTAATTTCTTCGTTTTGCTCCTTCTACTCCTGCTGGTTTCCCGAAGCTGGGCACAAACGGGGGTCAATCCCGTCAAAAGCCTACCGCCTGAAGGGATTAATCTCCAGGAAGGCTGGCGGTTCCAGTCCGGTGATGATCCTAAATGGGCCAACGCCGACTTTCCCGACCAGAGCTGGCCAATCATGAAGCTGACCCGCGATATCAACGATCCTTCCCCCCTGAATGCCGTCCCCATGGGTTGGCTGCGATTGCGATTTTCAACCGATAGTACCTGGCTGAAAGAACCCCTGGCGCTGGTCATTCAGCAAGTTGGGGCCTCCGAAATCTATCTGAACGGTCAGCTCCTGCACCGATGGGGCGTGGTGAGTGCCGATCCTGATAAAGTAATCGCGTTTGATCCGTTGTGGAAACCCATACCCTTCCCGCTCTGTAAAACCGGCGAGCAGCTACTGGCCGTCCGGTTTGCCCGCCAGCCCGGAATTCACTATACAACCGTTTTTGAAATTGAGAATCCCCCCTTCTGGATTCAGCTAAAAAGGCAGGAGGCCGCCGACACTTTTTATCAGCAGTGGCTGGTCGTTACCGAACGCCTTCATGTGTTTCTGATCAGTGCGTGTGGCATATTGGCCATCCTTCACTTAGCTTTTTATCGATTCGATCCCCGCCGAAAAGCCAACCTCTATTTCGGGCTGTGGGCCGTTCTATTGCTGCTGGGAAATGCGTTGCAGCGAACCATACAGGTCGCTACCCACCTGGTCTCCGATAAATTCTATGTGGCCAATCTGGCCAATAGCTTCTACCAGTTGGGCAACCTGTTGCTGATGTTGGCCCTTTATCAATTGCTGGAACAACGCAAAGACAAATTTTATTGGGCGCTGGTCGCCTGGATTGTTGCCGGGCTGTTGCTCAACGTGAGTATATACGACTGGGGCTGGAAAGTCGGCGGGGTTTTGTGTGGTATAGCCTGTCAGCTAAACCTGGCCCGAATTGCTTGGCTGGCTATTCGTCGACAGAAAGAGGGGGCCTGGATTATTGGCCTAGGGGCGATCGGTTACCTGCTATTTTTTTTAGCCTTTTTTTTGCCCGGCATGTGGAGTACCGACCTGTTAAATGTGGAAATTGCCAACCGCCGGAACATCCTATTTATACTCTCCACGCTGAGTATTCCGGTGGCAACCTCCATCTACCTGGGGCTTGATTTTGCCTTGCTCAGTCGTGCCCTTGAGCAGCAGTTAATCGAAGTCAACGCGCTTTCCAGGCAAGCCCTGATTCAGGAAAAGCAGACCCAGGCGTTGCAAGAGCTGGATACCCTCAAATCGCGCTTTTTCGCCAACCTCTCTCACGAATTCCGCACCCCGCTATCGATTATCAAAGGGTCGGTGGAAAAGCTAGACCAGCAGGATGAACCGGGTTCCAGACGACGATCCGATTACCAGCTCATCGACCGTAGTGCGAGCCGGCTGCTGCAACTGATTAATCAACTGCTGGACCTCTCGCGCCTGGAAGCGGGTAAACTGGTATTGCATCCGAAGGCCGGTGAGCTGACTCACTTTCTTCAACTAATGGCCGGTTCGTTTGCCTCCCTGTTCGAAAGCAAAGGCATCACCTACCACTATACGGTTTCGCTGCAACCAGCTTGGGTACAAATGGACAGCGATAAACTGGAGCAAATTATTTCTAACCTCCTTTCCAACGCCTATAAATTTACACCTACCAAGGGTCAGGTGCGGTTTTCGGCCTCGGTTGAACCGGAGCAAACCGGTACTTGTGAGCTACAACTCATCGTTGAAGACACCGGCATTGGCATCGCCGAACAACAACTGCCCCGCATCTTTGATCGCTTTTACCAGGTTGATGATTCGACAACCCGATCTTATGAAGGCACGGGTATCGGCTTAGCCCTGGTCAACGAACTGGTTGAACTACATAACGGCCATATTCAGGTAGAAAGCACATTGGGTAGCGGTACGACCTTTCGGATACACCTTCCTTTAGAAATCGTACCGGCGGGGGAAAGGCCCGGGCAGAAAGGCCCTGAGTTGGAAATTCCCGTTTCAGAACCTTCGATCCCGCCCTCCTCCAAGATGGAGGATCCCCATCAAACGGGTAAACGGACGAGACATTCAGGGCAGCTGTTAATCGTAGAAGACAATGGAGACCTGAGACAGTTCCTGGTTAGCCAATTGTCGAAAACATATGGTGTATCGGCAGCCGAAAACGGTCTGGACGGCTACCAAACCGCCATAAAAACGATTCCTGATCTGATTATCTCGGATGTGATGATGCCTGGCCTGGATGGTATGAATCTCTGTCAACGACTCAAAACCGACGAGCGAACCAGTCATATCCCCATTATTCTGTTGACAGCCAGAGCCGACATGGATAGCAAACTCAAAGGCCTCGAAACGGGAGCCGATGACTATATTAGCAAGCCCTTTGCTCTGGATGAGTTACAGGTCCGGGTTCGGAACCTGCTGGAAGGCCGTAAAAAGCTCCAGGAGCGGTTCAGTCGGCAGATCACCCTGCACCCTACCGAACTGGTCGTCACCACGCTCGATGAACAGTTTCTCCAGAAAGCCCTCGCCGTTACGGAAGCGAATCTAGCCAATGTCGCCTTTGATGTAGACGGGTTCAGCCGGGAAATGGGATTGAGCCGAACCCAACTACACCGCAAACTGACCGCCTTAACGGAGCAATCACCAAACGAATTCATCCGGTCAATTCGCTTGCAACGAGCAGCCAGTCTGCTTAAGCAACAGCAGGGAAACGTAGCCGACGTGGCGTATCAGGTGGGTTTCAGCAGCCCGAACTATTTTACCAAGTGCTTCCGGGATGTTTACGGCCAAACCCCAACCGAATACGTCAGCGGGGGTGTTGCCTCCGGCAAAAAAACGTAACTCGTACGGTTCCTCTCCATTTACTCAGCCCGGTCCCCTTTTATTGCTTACCCGGCTATAGCAAAATCAGCTCATTTTTCTACAAAATTGTTCCATGGCTGTCCTTGAGTACGCTTTGGCACAATACTGCTAACCTACCCTGGATCTGGTAACGTACGTTTGGGATAGTCAAAAGCTAGTCACAGACGGGATGGCTACTCGGTCTAAAATCGCTCTCTCTGTCACCGTTGTCCACGAACGTTTCTGGACAGGATATGGCTATCGACTACGTATCTATTCCAATCTATGCCTACATAGCCTAAACGTCAAACCAAATGAAACCTCTTGTTATTTTCGCAGCCTTCGCGCTGCTGACCGCGCCCACACTGGCGCAAACCCTGCCCGACCCGCACACGCCCCCGTCGGGCAAGTTTAACACCACCAACTACCCCAACGACCGCAAGGCCATTACCGCCATGCGCCTGATCGACGGCCTCGGCAAGCACTGCTCCGACGACTATGTAACTGTAAATCCGGATGGTAAAATCGACTACGGCTTCGACGAGTGGAAACAGGAGTTCACTAACGCCGGAAGCTCCTTTATGTCGGTAACGCCCGTGCCGGGCATGGAAATTCTCCGAATCTATGACGGCAAAACGGCGATCTTGAACAACCTGCTCGATGTGGTTTTGGACACGCCCAAAGGCGATTTAAAGATTCGGGTGCAACGCATGGAGGTGTTTATGAAGCGGAACGGTGGCTGGTGTTTCGTGGCCGGGCAGGGAACCCGCGTCCTGTTCAAAGAAGAGTTGGGAGCCATGCAGGCCCCAAGCCCCAAAAAGTAAAACCAACGTCAATACATCAATTCTCCCAAAAACCGATGGAAAACAAACCCCTGTTTGCGGTATCCTACACCTTAACTGGCACACATCGTTAACTGCGTTTCGTGTCCGGGTATTCAAGACCGTACCCAATTAAACGGCCTATTTGAGTTGTACATATTATGAACGCTGCTCCGTCTCACTTGGGAGCCTTTTACGAGAATGTACCTTCTTTAATATCTGTCCAACTTTACCAGTCGCATACGCCCGATGATACGGAAAGTGCCGGTTACAACTTAAGCAGCCTCTCAATAGGGTTATCAGCCTGATGGGTTGATTCATAGACAGCTCGTTTGTACTGAGCCAGTAGTAAAGTGAATTGGGCGTAGCTTAGGGGTTCTTCTTGAATTGAAGACGGCGTTGTCTTTATAGAACGTGTGTTCTTGAGATTCATGAAAGGTGCAAACGATTTAACAAATGTGTGAAACAGATTCAACCACCCTATAGGCATAGCAAAACTAACCGCCCGGACCGACTGGTCATCCGCTTTTTCTACCAAGTGCAGGTTTTGGCTGGTTTATGGTCCATATCAAGCGGTTTCCATATAAAGTACGGCTAGCAATTCGGGGGTAGTTTCCCACATTGAGGAGTGACCAGTGTCAACCCGCTTAAGTGGCTAAACTCTGGTAGTGTTATTAATTCTCAGTGGAAAGAGCATTGGCAGCTCATTAAGGCATATCTCATTCTAAAGAGCGTTTATGTAAGACATTGATTTTTTTAAGATCTGTCCAATCCAATAAGTAGCATACGCGAAACGTGGTTCAGTAAGACTCGATCAACTGGTCAAAGGTATTAATCTGATCGCCATAATAGTCATTCTGAGCCTTGATTAGGGCTTGCTTAAGCTGTTCTACGTACAAATCACCCGTAGCATTGAGATAATTTTCGGAACCAACCGAAGCCGTGTACCACTTATCAATTACGTCCAAATATCCTGTTTTTTTCAGGCGTCTCTTGGCAAGAAGTCGCAAACAGCCCGCTGACAGCACATAATAGGATGAGTTTGTATCGACAAAATAGCCTCTTACTTTCTCCGCATCTTTACTCGTACTACCCAGTTTTATATTGATGTCAGCTAATTGCTGTTCTAATTTTTGGCTATTAATGGGTGGTTTGTCTGTATTGGAAGTTTCAGGTGATGGATTGACAGTTGTTGGAGCGGGAAATGAGCTATTTTTGTTGTCGGAGTTTCTTGAAGGCAAGAGACCGGTTTGATTCAAAGCAGCCACTAATCCTGTTATAGCTGTAATAGTAGCTGCAATTGCTGTCAGAATGCCGGGAAGTGTTTGCCACCATGAAGAAGGCCGGGCGGGGTCATTTTTCATCAGAATATTCACATAAAAATTTTGGGCTCTTATGCAATCTACTTACTTTTTAAGAAAATTTGTCCGTCTAGTAATAGGTGTGGCTGAGTGTAGCCAATTATGCTGAACGAGTTACAGTTATGGTAACTGCTGAGATTGAGCCCGATGTTAAACCGACTGTTTCTGTGCCGTACGCGAAGTTCACCATTTGCCCTCTTGATGGTGAGTTGACTTATCAATTTCAACTTTTATCGACTGAGCTATCGGCCTAATGGTAAAAGCCCTATGAAGGTGGGATAGTACTACTACTGTCCTATCAATTTAGCTTCTGGCGTCGGCAGCGCGTTGTTTAATCAGATCGAAATTCCTTTTTGAGCCGAACGCAAAGCCTGACTAACTGCTGTCAAACTGAGCCCAAAGCCCACCGTTTGCCTTGTCGGGACGGCTGGCTTGTTGCCGACACCTTTCCGAACAAGCAAAAATACGTACTCTGGGGGATGTGTAAGCTGTCGCCCGTAACCCGACCACCCTATGCTACCAACTGAAGTTGACAGTTATTAAAAAGTAACCGTCTCACGAAACCGCTCTCTTGGCGGCACGCTTAGAATTACTGATCGAATTAGTGACACATTCTATAACTAACAAGGCTGCGCTTGAGTGCGGCCTTGCTACTCCCATTTACTTTCAACAACCTTGATAATCAAGGTTTACAAAGGTACTTCTTCTACCTAATTTGACCAGCAACAACTCAGTAATCGTTCTGGCAACGGTTCTGAATTGTAATCTCAGGCTTATATATTCTCATAATTCGCTACTGAGTGAGACGAATGGGCTTATATGCGTCTCACACGGGAGGGTTTTATGGGACAACCTTCTTGGTCACGCCTAATTACCCAAAATAGCACATGATCCTGCCAAATAAATGGCCGATTCAAACCAGATTAGACAGTAGGTGTTGTTTTTCTAAACAGGCTTAACAACCAATACAGCTATGAGGTATGGCATGTGCTTCGACGGTAGCGTCGTCAGGGGGCGGGGTGACGACGGACGCCAGCTCCATTTTTCCAACACCTGGGCCACCGGCCATAAACAGCAGATGGAGGACAACTACCGGTGGGGCCGACAGATGGGTCTTACCCTCTTCCGCGATACGGTGCTCTGGGACGAATCGAAGCATGGCCCGGATTATGCCTGGCTGGACCGTTTGCAACACACCAGCAACGGCCAGATTGAATTAGCCCTGAATCACTACGGATTACCCGAGTGGATTAACGAGGCCATGTTCTGGGGTGGGCAAGCCGCCGAGCTTATGTACCAACAAGCTTACCAGATTGCTCACCGATATCAGGGCGCTTTCCGCAGCTACAACATCGGCGTAGAACTGGGTATCTGGACCGATTGGATTGCCGCGCCCAATAACCGGCAATGGCCTTTCGGCGGCCGGCCCTGGTGGGAGGTCTACCGGCAGACCAGCGCCATCACCATTGCGATTGCCAGGGGGCTTAAAGCCGCAGACCCTACTTGTCTGACAGCCATGAGCGAACCCTGGGGCTGGGGCGATATGCCTTACCCTGATCAGGCCCGGCCTTTTGCTACCGTGTTGGGGCAAGTCGATGAGGTAGCCAGGCAAAACAATTGTTTAACCTGGCAACAAGGCCAGCCGGGGCTACTTGATATCATCGGTTTAAATATCTATTTCGAGCCTGATATTGCCCATATGCTGGTGGCCGCCCGGCAGCTGTTTCCGGGCAAGAAAATTGTGGTGGCGGAGACGGCCAATATCTACCGCCCCGACTGCCACCCGCCTGGGTTATGGTGGGCAAAGTTCGAAGCTCTCCACGAGGCTGAGCTGGAAGTGAGCTGGAATCCAGGCTTCAGCATGCTGAACCACGAATTGGGCGAAACGATGGCGGGAAATTTGCTGAGTGCAGACGGCACCCAGCACTGGCAGAAACGGTAGTCCATCGCCAACGATTAGGTAAAATCAGTTTTTAAGGTAGTCACACAAATGGTTTGTTTGATACGTAGTTGTTCATAAAAACAAGCAATTACTGAGACGTTGTTAATTGGAATTAGGTGAATACTTCAGCACGGGCTGTCCCATCGAGATCGTCAACATACTTACAGTCGAATGGCTAATGCCTGGGCACTTTCGCCCTAAACTGGCTACGTAACTCGTTTACTAGACTGCTGAGCCAAATAAAAATAAGCAGGCCAGCAATAATAAACAGCGCTTTCAGCTTAAAGGAGAAGCCCACCAATTGCGCCTGACCGTCCAGGGAGAGTTCATACCGAAGCCAGTAGCGCTCAACAATTGTCGTTACACGGTCAAAAGGGAATGCTTCGTCGTAGATGAGTGGAATAATCAACCGATTACTCGTATCGATAAAGCCATATTTGTCCTTCATACGAACCATCGAGAGGCCATGCTGATAATACGAAGCAAAATCATACGTCAACGGCGTGCGCACCTGGCCCGACTTGTCGATATGGCCGAACTTACTATGAATGGCCACGGCTGACCGAT
>NZ_JBHUOM010000026.1:0-14855 GCF_042686045.1 Spirosoma flavum | reverse complement strand
AACAGGGTGCGGATTGAACGAGTAAAGGATCCGATTTATGACTTAGGTTAATATAAGCTCAGTGGCTGTTGCAAAAGTAGATCAGTATATAACAAAACTGGTCAGGTATTGGTAGAGCGATTACCATCCCACTCTGTTCAACGGGCGTAAAGCGCAGATACTTCTTCAAATTGTAGGCCATGGCCGCTATATACATCACTTTGGCTGCCGCTTCCCGGCTCCGGGTATTGATTTGACGCAAGCCGTAGTAGTTGATTAAGCTGCCTAAGACGGGCTCTACCGTTGCCGAACGGATTCGCATCATACGTTTGCCCAACCGACTCGACAACCGCTTCACCATTCGCTCATAGTGGGCTTTATAGGCGGTATGATGCAATCGCTTTTCGCTGGCTTTCTTGCCCTTACACGGCTCACTGAGGGGGCAGTTCTTGCAATCGGAGGCCTTAGCCAGGTAGCGTTTTTTTAGGTTCCCCTGCTTATCGACCAGCAACCTGTCAAAGGCTAAGCGTTTTCCTTGACTACACGTGTAGCTGTCGCTCTTGGTATCGTAATGAAAGCCAGGCCGCTCGTCCTTGTACTTGCCGTGGGGTGAAACGAATCCAGTTAACCCTCTGATTTCCAGCTGTTCGTAATTCTCACCGGAACTGTATCCGCACCGGCGGCCCGGCGGCGTCAGCCACTACATTACTTATGGCTACGCCAAACCCGGTCAAACGGTCCCGCGTCGTGTCGACAATGGGCATCAGGTTGCGACTGTCGCGCCGGTCGGCCGAGTTGGCCTGAATATGGGTGATCACGTGCTGAGACACATCGACGCTCACGCTGGCCATATACGCCAGTTGGCGGGGCTTGCCAGTTTTGAAAGCTATACGGGCATCGGGGTCAGTGGGACTATAGTGGGTGAGATTGCTCAGAAGTTGGCCAGCTTTGTTAGGCGCTGCTTTCCGAATATTGCCATGAAAGCGGTGAATGTGCTTTATGCGTTCTTCAGAAGCGGTTAGTCGAGGGGGACTCGGTTTGCCTAACGAAGAAGTAGTCTCAGAAGGCCAGATGGCCGTTTTTCGCTTTAGCCGACTCATCGACGCATTGGCTTTGATGTAGGCTGAATCGATCACCTGGGTATGGCCACTGATTAGTCCTTTGTGGATGCATAAGCCCACGATGTGCGTCATGGCTTTGTCAATCCTACTAACATGGAAACCAAGTTTACGAAAATCACCGTGACTGTTGAGGCCGTAAATGACGAACTCAAGCGGCAAAAAAGTGATGAAGTCCTTACTTCCCTGGTGATTAAAGAGGTAGCGGTATCGGAAGAGGAACTGCGGGATATGCAGGCTGTTATCGAGCGGATGGATACGTTCCGCAAATTCTACATCACGTTTAAAACAGCGGCTGGACGGTCGGATTCGGGGGATAGTTTTTTTCTTAAGTCTACCCTTCCCTTCACCCCGAAAGTAGTCGCCGGTCATGTCATTAAGGAACTCACCTATAATCAGCTCCCCAAGGCGGAGCGAGACGCCATTCGGGAAGAAAACTTTCGCTATGAGCAACGACTAACCTTGATCCTGGCGCTGGTGGTTTTTATCCTTTCCGGACTAATCCAGTGGGTGTCGGGTCACGTTGCTTCCCCTTCGGTGTTTTTTCAGTACGCGACTCCGGTGCGGTATACGGTTTCCGGGTTAGCCCTAGGCTCTATTCTGTACTTCGTGCATAATCCGGGTCCCGGCCGTAGGCCCTATTCCTATTTGTTGATCGGTTTTGCTTTTGCCTGGCTGATAGCGATGTTGTTAACGTAGCCTACCAATTATTGACCAATGAATCTGTTGACAATGCAGTACGTTTTATATTTTCGGGTGTCCACCAAGAAGCAAGGCGAGTCAGGACTTGGTCTCGACGCCCAGCGGGCCTACGTTGATCACTACTACACGGGAAAGCCCATCATTGGGGAGTTCACCGACATACGATCGGGCAAAACCATTAGTAAGCGTCCTCAGCTGAAACAAGCTCTAGCTCTCTGCCAACAGGAAGGGGCTACGCTGGTAGTAGCCAAGATTGACCGACTCAGCCGCAACACCGAACTGGCGCTGCTTATCTATCGGGAGCTGGAGGGGCGGCTGGAAAGTTGCGATATTCCCAATCTGGATAAGTTCACCCTGACGCTGTTCATGGCCATTGCCGACCGGGAACGGGAATTAATTGGCCTTAGGACTAAGCAGGCATTGGATCAGAAGCGATTGCGGGTAGGCGAATGGCGAACGGGCGGGCCAAATGAGAAGAAGGCCGCAGCGGGGCTTTTGGGCGCCCAGGTGTCTAGTGAAATGGCGGATGATAATGAGAATAGCCGCCGAGCATCGGCATTGATTGACAGCCTCCGCGCTGGTGGCCTCAGTTACCCACAGATTGCTCAGCAACTCAATGCAGCCGGGTTTAAAACCCCACGTAATTGTACGTTTATCGCTACGCAAGTAAGGCGTTTACACCAGAGAGCCCTACTCCTTAAAAAAACAGGCTACTAGCCGGACGTTTTTGCCATATTACTTTATTGATAACCGATGAGAGCGTCGTGATCCTCCTGGATGATAAGGCATCGGGGGCAGTAGATGGCCGTGGTAAATTATCGATAGCTATAAGCATCACGATGATGTTGAGGGATCCAACCAAGTGACTATGTACGAAGAAAGGCTGGTACAGCAATCAAAATAAGGCTACCTTTCATTAATCAGTTTCTACTGAGTCCCTTCCCCACCCCATCTGCTGAGCCGTCGGTCAAGTTGCTCTTTAACCCAACACCTTGTGGCACTCAAATTCCCTATTCTCCTAGTGGATGATGACTCGCTGCTGGGAGACATTTTAAACCGAGCCTGCAGGGATAGCTTTCCTGAAGCCTCGTTTAGTCAAGTTTCCAGTGCTTTAGAAGCGATAAGCTATATTAATGGATTAGATAACCGAGGACAAAAGCTTATTTTATTAGATATTGACTTAGGCACTAGCTTGAATGGTTTTGACTTTCTAGCTTTCCTGCGGACTCATGCCCAAGGCCGTTTTCTACCAATTATCATCCTGACAACCGACGAATTACCAACCACCATTGGGACGGCTTATTTAGTAGGTGCTTCTTCGTTTTCTGAGTAAACGGTTGCTTAGTAGCCGTAGCTTACGATGAGCGAATTCGCTTAAAAACTACTCTATTACCTGCCTGGACCCCATCCTAGAGTACGCTTCTGCTCAGGCTCAATGGCCTGTTGTGGCTGGCGAGTCAATGCTAACGTCCTGGCTTGTTCGGCCTGTAACTTTATTTAACGATACATTCCCTTGATTTTCAGCTTGTATGAAAAAATGTTGGGTCACCAGTATAGTAAAAGCGATTCGTTAAAAAATACAATCCATCTAATGATCGTTTTCTAAGAAACATTTTTTAAGAAAGAGTATGCCTAAAGTTATTTTGATTACGGGTGCCTCGACGGGCTTAGGGGAAACTATAGCCAATTATTTGACAGATAAGGGTCATATCGTATATGGTACATCACGGTCTATTGAACAACTATCAAAATCGTTTCATACGTTAACTATGGACGTATGCGATGAGGAAAACATCCACGTGGGTATTCAACACATTCTACAGGCACAAGGACATATTGATGTATTAATTAACAATGCAGGGCTTGCCATTGCTGGTCCCGTTGAATCACTTCCGCTGGCAGATTTTCAAAAAGTATTTGATACGAACGTGTTTGGAACGCTTCGGACAATACAGGCAGTATTGCCATCCATGCGTCAGCAAAAATCTGGTTTAATTATCAATATCAGTTCCATAGCGGCTGAAGCGGGATTGCCTTTCCGGGGAGGCTATTGTGCCAGTAAAGCAGCTGTTGATCGATTGACAGAAGCCCTTCGTTTTGAAGTCGCTTCGTTTGGTATTCAAGCCTGTTATATCCAGCCAGGAGGTACCAAAACGGATATTAATAAGAATCGATTGCGGGTTTCCCTACCAACGGATAGTGTTTATAAGAAAACGTTTGATCGCACGTATACATTAATCGACGAAAGTGTGAGCCAGGGCATTAAGCCAGATGAGTTCGGGCCATTAATTGATAAAATCATGCAGTCACCACGCGTGGAACGCATGTACCGGGTGGGGAAATCACTGGAAAAGTTCTCCGTTCTCTTGAAACAGCTTTTACCGACTAGGATCTACGAACGAATGATTCGTACCCATTACGAGATGTAGATCGATTAAACGTATTGGTTAAAAAAGCTTTTTTAACGTCGTTTATAACCAATACGCCACTTGGCTCTAGCCACGATTGCCTTTAAAAAAATGCCGGAACCTTCATCAATTTTTCGACAGTGAGAGTTAACCATCGTCGTTAAAAGGACGGTTGAACCCGAAGCGATCAAGCTACTACAGAAGACAGTTCACGGTACAGCAGGCGTTCGCTACCAACAGAGTGGACAGGAGGTTAATGTATGAACGGAGTATTTACCTGTTTACTCAGGCGGACTTAACGGACATGTGTTGCCTTGATAAATGGGCCATCAACTTATCATCTGTTACCCCTATTAGTGGAGAGTGTCCTAGCTCACTTCAAATTGAATACAGCTATGTGGGTGATTAATGAAAATGATCTCCACATAGCGGACTTAACCCAAACCCTCATGGGATCATTTAGTGATTTTGAAAAAGGGAGTAGAACCCACGTTATGGCTAAAGAAGTTGGCCTGAGTGAGAAGCAACTCCAGTCAAAATCATCTCATTACGTGTCCTGTGTCAACTACACTTGATTCCTTATGGCAACCCAAAAAAATGAGCAGACTATCCATCAGCTGTTAAAACGAACGCTTCACACATTAACGAGACCAGTGGCGGAAAATCAGAGACGGCTGCTCTTAGTGGTTAATCTCACCTACCTGGTACTGGCCACCGAATTTATTTTTTCTGAATGGTTCTCAACCGGACTGGCCGTTCCGGATAATCTATTGTGGTATGTCTATATCCTGGTTGGGATCACCAATGCCATTTCAGCCGTTTACACGTATGTAAACATGAGTCCGACCCAAGCCAGGAGGGTATTGGGCGTTACAATCGGTTTTAGAACGAACAACCTGTACGAAAAGCGACTGCGATGGATGAGTCTGATTGCCATTATGATCATGAGCTTTTGCTTTATGGTCGGTATCGGCAATCCAAGCAGTGATACCCTGCTGACTGATTTTGCTTTAGGACACTCCTTGATTGTGTTGATTGCTATGTTATTGGGCCGGGAAGCCTCATTCGCCTGGTTCTTAGTCGTATTAAGTATTCTGGTATATACCTCCTTTTTTCAAAAAGGGTATTCACACCAGTATAATTACCTGACGCCAGTCGAATCAAGTCGGTATGAAACGGCCCTAAGACAGGGAAAACCATGGGCGGTGAAGCGGGGAGAATGGCTAAAAGCTAATCACTTGACTCCACCCAAAGTATCCCGCTATTTTAATATGTGGTTTATATTCATCCTGGTCGCTTATCTGTCGGCTTATTATTTTACCGATAGCGCTAGAAAGGTGAATG
Organism: Spirosoma flavum; assembly: GCF_042686045.1. Lineage (NCBI taxonomy): Bacteria > Pseudomonadati > Bacteroidota > Cytophagia > Cytophagales > Cytophagaceae > Spirosoma > Spirosoma flavum. Next base: position 9,304 of record NZ_JBHUOM010000026.1, on the reverse strand, counting down.
ATACGCTTCCCCTTGTGGAGCAGGATATGAAGATAGCTCTGGAAGAAGCCCACCGCCAGGAGTTGCAGCAAATGCGGGATGATGAAGAACGGCTTTTATTGCGCCAGGATGCCCTGGACGCGGAACTGAAAAATTTAAAAGCCCAGATTAATCCTCACTTTTTATTCAATACCCTGAATTACTTCTATATGAAAAGTCTGGAGCACTCGGATGAGTTAGCCAACTCGATTTTAATGCTCTCCGATATAATGCAGTATAGTGTACGGGATTCCATTGATAAAGTAGGGTTAGACGAAGAAATTAAGCATATGGAGCAGTTTATCGAATTGGTCCAGTTACGCAATAACCACAAATTGTGTATTGACTTTTCCGTAAAAGGCCCTGTCAATCAGATTCAGATATTACCCTTTCTGTTGATTGGTCTGCTGGAAAATGCGTTTAAGCATGGAAACATGATGAATTCTGAAAAACCCCTCATCATTAAGCTTGACGTGACACCGCCCCACTTGGATTTCTTTACCTGCAATCAAAAGAACTTAAAAAAGCAGGTCAAGTCTACCCAAATCGGCCTGACGAATACCCGCCGTAGATTGGACTTAACCTACCGTGCGTTCACGTTTGATATCGACCAGGACGAAGAAAGCTTTTGCATCAAACTAGTACTGGATACGAATGACTTTAAAGAGAGCTATTTGTCTCATACCAACGCCTAAGACGGGGCAATTTTAACAAAAATTCAACTTTATGAACTGCATTGTTTTGGATGATGAAGACTTATCAATTAAGCACTTAGTTGATAATAACATCAAAAAGATTCCTTATTTGAACCTGGTAGCCACGTTTACGAATCCGGAAGAAGCCCTTTTATTTCTTCATACGAATCCAGTCGATTTGATATTTCTAGATATAGAAATGCCTAATCATCGTATCGACGGCATTGACTTCATGAAAATCATGAAACCCAATCAACAGTACATTTTAACGACTGCTCATCCTGAGTACGCCCTAGAGAGTTATGACTACCATGTGATTGATTATTTACGAAAACCGTTCTCTTTTGAACGGTTCGCCAAAGCGGTGCTTAAAGCGCAGCCATTAATTAAAGACCAAATAGTGGAGGCTTCTGCCAAAACCGATGAGTCTATGTTCGTAAAATCAGCGGGCAAATTACAGCGGTTATTTTTCGAGCAGATCTGCTACATTGAAGCTGAGCGTAATTATGCGACCATCTTTCGGCCAGCAGATTCGTTTTCGACCAAAACTACGCTGAATAAACTGGGAGAAGAACTGCCGACCAATCAGTTCTTTCGGGTTCACAAATCCTATATAGTTTCGTTAGATAAAGTGGAATTTGTTAAGAAAGACCAGATTGGGATTACGCGAAATCAGGGATTCGAACTGGTTCCTGTCAGTTCGCAGTTTAAAAAGTCGTTTCTCCAGACGATTGAAAGCAGAAGACGTTTAAATCTTAAAGGGTAGTGGATCGTTGTAGATTAATTAAATCCTGTAGATTGACGCTGTTTAAACTTTAGCAAAAACACCCCGAGTTCGTTAATGGAGAGGGTGACGAAAGAATTTATCGGTATATTTTCCAAGCGTAAGAAGCGTTCACTCAACAAATGGTCTATCAAGGGTCGGGACTTATTGCCACTCAAGAACCCCGAATGTCCGCTTTTTTGCTGCGTTCCATACGCTACTGGACGGTACGGCCTACCTTAGTATATGCCATTAGCCATTTGCAGGCCGAGCTGGAGAAGGCCAGGTTACTTGAAAACAGGTCATCTTGGGGCGAACCATAGCCGAGTATCAACAACATACCAAATCCGTGATTGACTTCGCCCAAGATGCTACCAAACTGGCTAGCCAAGGCAACGAATCGGTTAGGCCCGAATACAGGTTATACTACGCCTGCTGTATGCTCGTGAGTTATCTAAGACTCAATCCAAATTCGTGTAGTAGAGCCAATAAAAAAGTGATAAAAAAAGCTCCCCTGTTTCAGGGGATACAATAAAGATTCTTAAACTGACATTTTGACTCTGTTACCTTTCTTCAGCCTCATTGGTCAAACCAATGGGGCTTTTTGATTGACCGATTACATATTTGGTATGGATGATGTATCCGGCCAACCGGCTCCTCAGCCTAATCCATTACTAGTTCAGAAAAAGCGCGTGGAAGACGCCGCAGCGGCGGTCCGACACTGATTTTTTAAGTATCTGTGATGGCACCAGTCACCCGGCTCTTATCTACAGGTTACGACAGCGGATACTATTGGGAAGATATTCAACGGGCCTTGTGTATCGCAGTGGGTTTAGAAAAGTGGCGATAGCGGCCGACCGTCATATTGATTTATTTGCTAATATATCCTCCCTTCCACCCGCTTAGCAACTAAACAGATTACTGCGTAACTTACAAGTAGAAAGTAGGCGATTTTTTAGCTATATGACGGCGGGTTAACTAGTTCTTTATACGTTTAACCTTGAACAAACGTGCGTTACAAAAACGATTTCCTCTCCTATTAAAGACCTAATTTTCCCGACGCATTGTGTTTGCGGATATTCCGCCTTCGGTCATAGCGCTGGATCATGGTCGTGGTCCGATGTTTAGTCTGATTCATCACCTCCAGATCATCGGCTCCATTGGTTTTGGCTATCGTGACAAAACTGGCCCGTAGCGAGTGAGCGGTAAAAAATTCTCCCAGTTGCTGTTGTACTACTATATTCACCCACTCACTGGATAACCGCTGATCGGTTACGCGCTCCCCTTTCCGAATACGGACAAATAAAGGCCCCTGATCCCGATCGACTAGCGTCAGCCATTGTTGAAGAGCTAGAATGGGACAGTACTCGGGCTCATTAGCATACGAAACAGCTTTTTCCTCCACCTCGCCAAATTGATTCGTTTTTGACCGATTCATCCGAATTACCAGACCCCCATCATCCATCAGAAGATGGTCAATGTCAAGCTGGGCTAATTCACTACGCCGAAAAGCGCCCGTGAAACCCAACAGCAAAATCGCCCGATTGCGTAAACCGGTTGGGGTGGGCGACAAGGCGTCCAGCGCCTGACGAAACTGCTTGAGGGAAAAGTCCGGGGCCTGTTTCTGACGTATCGTCTTTTTGAGTTTAAAGCCGGTCATAAAGACTTTAAATTGCTCCTGGGTTGTCGGGGATTCCTGTTGGTTTTGCCGGTGATACTTGGCGATGCTGGCCAGGTGGCGCTGAACCGTAAAAAAGGAACGAGTCCGGCCTAGGAATGTCACGTATTCGACCAGGGCTACCGGCGTGAGGGGTATCGAATCATACGAATTCGCCTGACACCAGAACCTATACTGTCGTAGATCGGTGGAATAGGCCCGCTGTGAATTGGCCGCTCCCTGGAGGCCTGCCCGCAGATACTCCCTAGCTTCGGCATGCAGTTCTTCATCCACGCGAAGCGATAGGGCTCGCTCCGGCGTAGGAATTATGTCTAAAGCACTAAGAGTTGTATCCGGTTGATTCATGATTAGGAAAAGGAAATTGAGCTCGACAACTAAATTTTGATAAAGATATGATTACTCGTGATAAGTAAACATTATCACGAGTAATAAATTTTATAGGTAGAAGTTATGAGTCTTTAAGAACCAACACTACAAACGTCAAACCGCCAACAGTGGAACCTGTTCCACTGTTGGCGGTTTGACGTTTGTAGTCAAAAAATAGAAAACTGGTATTCAATGTAACGGCTTCCCATTATCAAACAGCTTGATCAAATCTGGAAAACTGATAAAACGGATGTTCCGCTGGAATCGCTCTCTCTTATAACTTGCTAAAAAAAGGATGCGCCATCATTTCATCACAGTTGGTAAATCATTTTTCGAATTGTACTTTTATGAGAATAGGGTTATTGAGAAAGAGGGCCGATTTTCCACTAAAAGTATAACTATTTTAAGGTAGCATTTACAAACTAACTGCCCTCTATATTTCATAAAAATGACGAATAGAATTGGCTAACTCCTGTTATTGGATGCATATTAGTCATTGTGTTATGTAACACGGGGTACGACCTATGACACCAAAGCAAAGCCAACGGCTGATAAAAAAAATAGCCGATATCAAACTAGTCTTAGCCACCGAAAAACGAACCTTTGGCGGCTACGATGATTCCAGAGGCTTGCGCTACCTGCCGACCCGCTATTATCTTCAGCTGGCCGATTACAAAGGGGGATTAGCCTATACCCGCTGGTTCGCCAAATCATTTCCCGATGACATTGGATTTCCAGACTTCCTGTTTGAATGGGCTGTATTGCTCTTTAAAGGGGGTAAACTCGCTGAAGCTAAAACGAAAGTCTGGCAGACGTTCTGTGCCAATACGTATGTATTGGATACGTTTCTGGGCAAGCCGGTTCAACCGCTCCCCAAACAGGAGTGGTCTAATCTGGCTCAGGTTGGTTTCACCGAGTATTTCACTTATTCGCATCAGCAAGCGGATTTGCTTGATTTCAGTCCCTGATTGGAGGAGTTTATGGCCAGCGAGCACTTTACCACCCGAAAAGCGCGCTACCTAACCCTACATCAACGACTGCTCGTGGAAGAGGATCTGGAAACCAGAGAGTATTTACAGAAGGAAGCTGATCAGCTAGAAAAGGTGGATAAACTTTAATCAAACATAGGCCTGACGCATCACAAAAGCCTGTCTTACAGCCTGTAAGACAGGCTTGAATTTTGTTTGACAAATTGTATTACTTTACATGAGATTGATTATATAACAGTTAATGGCGGGCAGACACTCTATCAAAACAAAACCTAAGTGGGGTATTCTTATTCTTGTTGTCGTGCTAGTTCTGGGTGCTTATTTCATTCAAGAGTACAGAAAGAGCAATATGATTGATGACTGCTCACGGTACACTATTGCCTATAGTACGTCTATCGGAAGAAAAGACGTCAATTATAGATATGCAATCTTAAATAAAACCTTCACTGGTACTTGGACGGTTAATCCTCGAAGTTTTACGGAGTTTGTTGTTTTTAACTTATACCCAAAGGACTTTATTAACCAGCGGTTCTTATTACGAGTAAACTGTAATAAACCAGACGTCAACGAAATTGATTGGGCACATTCGGTACCTGAAAACGTAGAAAGCGCACCAGAGGAAGGATGGAAAGCGATTCCCGAAGATTTCCCAAAAACGAAGTTCGCAGACTAACATAATGCCACTTATACAACAGTTTCATAGCCTCTGATCTTATGAAGAAGACATGGTGGATTCTTACCTTACTGTTGCTTATCTCCTATCAAGCAAGACCTCAAAACAATCAGTTTACGGTACAAGGCATTATCGCTAATGCATCAGTTAGAATGCTGTATTTACGGTATACTGATACCAGTGGTACGGATAAAGTAGATAGTGCTTTCATTCAGAATGGCTCATTCTTATTCAGGGGCAGTATCAATCAACCCACCCGAGCAATCCTACGAGCAAACCGAAAAATGATCCCTGATGATCAAAACCTTAATATTACACTTCTCTATTTGGAACCAGCAATAATAAAGGTTCAGCTTGTATATGACCACTTTAGGGATATTAAGGTAGCCGGGTCAAAAACTCACCAAAGTAATGACGAACTGAATGCACGTAAAGCCGTAACGATGCAAGAAATAAGATTACTTCAAGACAGTTTAAATCGGTTAACTGAACACAATTTATCGAGCCTTAACCCAGCAGATATTGAGGTTCAGCGAACTCGTATTAATCGATCAATCAGACAGCTAGCTAATAAGTTAGGAATGATTAGTTATCAATTTATTGAGGAGTTTCCTGCTTCTTGGGTCAGTATCAGTGAGCTAAACCTTTATAAAAATTCGTGGGCCATTGATTCTGTTCGTTACTTGTTTAACGGCTTGAGTTCGCCTATTCAACACAGTTTAGATGGTCAGCAGGTTGCCACTAAATTGGCATTTTCGGATCAGGCAAAATCGTCAATTGGTAGTCACGCTATTGACTTTTCAGCCATAGACGTAAAAGGTGACTCAATCAAGCTATCCACTTATAGGGGACGCTATGTGTTACTTGATTTTTGGGGAAGTTGGTGCGCCCCCTGTCGAGCTGGCAATCCTCATCTACTTGATCTGTATAAAAAGTATCAGCCTAAAGGAGTCGAATTTATTGGTATTGCCTGTCAGGATGCATCTGTGGCTTGGAAAAAGGCAATTGATAAAGATGGCATAGGTATCTGGAAACACATACTTGACATTGAAGCCAAAATTACTAATTCTAATCAGAGATTAAGTATTCGTCAGCGCTATGCCGTGGACTCATTTCCGACGAAAATATTGATTGATCCCACGGGGGCTGTTATAGGCCGTTATAATGGAAACGACGAAGCTATAATGGACAAAAAGATGGCCGAGTTACTAAACTGAAATATGTTGACTAAGGGTCTGGCATTTTGACTATTCTTAGAATACTAGACTAAATTGGTTATCACATCAACTTATATTTTTCTCTTTACATAAGTCTAGTGGCTGTTACAAAACTTGGGTAATTCGTTTGGCAATAGTCGCGCCACCAAAACGAGAAAAATACTACGTGAATGTCAACTCAAATGAGCTTTTACGGGTCATTTAAGAAACCAAAACCTTTGTCTGTATGAAAACACGATACCTCATCCTACTTAGTTTGCTATCCTTCTCGCTTCAGGCTCAACAAAAGAGCTATGATATCGCTATTAGTTATGGGAGATATGTGACGCCAATACTCTACCAAAGCCAAGTTAAAACCTACCTCTCGGCTGATTTTGAGTATCACTTGACCAACCGGTGGTCGATCTCTTCGGGCTTGATGAAGGGTACATTTGGCTATTATGATGGCTTTCCAACGAAGCGCTCAAATGGTACTTATATGGAAGTACCTAACTCAGAAGGGGCTGACTACCAAGGCTATGTGCTGGCTAAATACGCGCTGGTAGCCAACCCTCGATTTCGCTTGCAGCTAGGGGCCGGCGTGGGTTATTATGTACAACATTTGTCGTTTGCCTGTGAGAGTAATCTGTACGAATCTACGAATGCAGATGTCTCGCTTCCCATCAGTATAGAGGGCTACTACTTCGTAATAAGGGGAGTTGGATTGGGCATCAAGGCCGGTTGCTATGTCCAACCGGCTATCTGGGGTATACACATCGGTCCTCAAATTCGAATACGGCTCTAATCAATCTATTCGTATAAGAACAATACAATCGCCTTTCATAGTTTTGCAACAGCCACGGTAGTTATACAACTGGTCTAGGAAATGTACAAATATCTAACCCTCAGTTAGTTCGTACATTTCCTAGACCAGTTGTATAGCTATTCTTGTCGATATGGCGAGAAAAAATCAAGCACCAATTCGTCAATTGATGGTCAATGACATGTCATCATAATAGGCAGTACCCGTCGTCTTAGGCAGATAGATCAGATCAACATACACCGCGTAGAGATCTTTGGGAGCCGAATCACAGGTAAGCGTGTATTCGGTAAACTCGTTGGAGCCTGTAATAGAAACCTTACCTTCTGTAGATGACTTAAAATTGGTTACTACCACACCGTTGATATAGTCACCCCCCCCGAAAACGAAGGATATGCCATTTCCTTGAATAGTAGCCGTTTTAATTTTGACTTTCATAGTCAACTTAGCTCCCTCTGGAATGGGAACATCTCGGGTATAAACAACCCGTTCCAACAGTTGGTAGGTAGAGTCGCTCTTTACGGCATCACAACTGACCTTAATCGAATGAACAGGTGAAGTGGCCGCTTCAGTTGAGTAATCGACGGTGTAGGTACTGGGGGTCGTTTTTGAATTTTTTAAAATGGCTGAATGCCATAGCGGAATTTGCGTAAACGGATTGGCCTCAAAATCACCATTGATGAGTACATTAGCTGGTGCTTGCGGTTGCGCATTATCGTTTTTGCACCTGTTAAAAAGAATGGACAGGAACACTACGGATAGGACTAAACGAAACGAGTTCATAGATACTTTCAGACTAAGATGAGATAAAAATCAAATGTAATTGACCGTCGAAATAAATTGTATTAATAAAGGATAAATTAGGGTGTTCTTTACACTTTTATTGAATCAATATTGCTTTGGATTCTTACAATTCGAAAAGGCTTTTGCTCTTATCCATGTCATTTTTTGTTATATAAGTGGCGTGGCTGTTGCAAAAGTAAACGGGTTGCTTAGTAAGGCGAGTTTTAGCATCAATTTATGGCTTCAAACCGTTAGAAAACAGCCGCCAAATGCATCAAAAATATATCGGCTCTGACTTTTTGCAACAGCCACTGGCATTATGTTATGTGAAATAAGTTAGAAACAAGCCGGAAAATTACACCATAGTCAAATACAAAAAGTACAATCTACCTAAATCGAACTTACCTCATTTTTTAGTAGATTCTGGTTGTCCACTGCCCTAAGTCTGGACCCCTTAATGAGTAACCAGCCCATAAAAATCAATTCCCCATAATAGGTGTATTGGACAAAATTTAGATTAGTAGTAGGGAATAGATATGGCTTTAGGCTAGTCAATACATAACCCAACCCCGTAATAATTAATAGGATACCGACCGAATTGGGAATGTAGCTGGCCTTAATCACTAAATAGCCTACTAAGACCAGATGGATGGCAAAAAATATAATGCCAAAATGGAAACCACTTCTAAAGGCATTCAGACAAAGCGTGGCCTGCGTATGAAGCTGTTTGGGTTCCAATACCGCCGAGTAGTCGGTTGTCATTAAGAGGCGGAAAACGGTGAGCAGATTGAGTAGGGCCACTAAAGCAATCACCGCAAAAATCAACCGAAACCAAGCGGCTAGTAGGGAAAGGTTTTCATGAACTGGTTTCAGGAGCAGATATAAAGCCCAAGTAACTATCAAATCCCCAATAAAAGTGATTAGATAGGCACCGATACCGGCGACAAATAGAGGCTGATTGGCAATTATGTTTTTGGCGGTTTGAGCCGGGTTTTGAGCCACCACCAGTTTAGGGAAGACGAACAATTCAGCAAAGGGGGCTGCCATCACCATAATTAGTAAGCTACTACCGGCGATGAGGGCAACGGTGGCCAGTGGCATTCGAGTTGATTGATCAGTCATCGAGAGAGCTCAAACCGGAAGAATGAGCCGTGAATAGCTTGAGCATGCATCGATACTAGCTAAATAATAATTACTTGATTGAAAAGAAGTTACACACGGTCTGAGACAGTGATGAAAGGATTTCAATTTTGTTGTATAAGTGAGCTTATATTAACCTAAGTCATAAATCGGATCCTTTACTCGTTCAATCCGCACCCTGTT
>NZ_JBHUOM010000025.1:0-83286 GCF_042686045.1 Spirosoma flavum | reverse complement strand
TGCTGGTGGGTAACGATTATGGGGGAGAAGTTCAGGCGGGGCGCTACGATGCGCTGAACGGGTTGTTTCTTCGGGGGGACGGCAAAGGTAGTTTTACGGCACAGTCTATGGCCAGTAGTGGCTTTTATGTGCCTGGCAATGCCAAAGGGCTAGCGCAGCTGACCGACAGTAAAGGCCGTGAATTAGTGATTGCCACGCAAAATCGGGGAAAGCTATGCGTATTCCGTAATAGTAAACCGGCTACGAGCCTACGGCTACGCCCAACCGATGCGTCGGCGCTGCTAACTTTTGTTGATGGGAAAAAACAAAAGGTAGAGTTCAGTTATGGTAGCTCGTTTCTGTCGCAATCAGCCCGGACCTTGTTGGTCAATCCACAAGTGAAAGCGGTTGAAATAACCGATTCACGAGGTCATAAACGGCAGGAATTTAATTCGGTTAATCTGGTTGGTCATTAACGAAAAACTTATCTGAAGCTGTCTGATCTTCTCTAGGTTTTAGACTAGCTGGACAAAGCCACGATAATAAAGTAATACATCTGGTAGTGATTGACAAAAAAAAATCCCCTTTGCGAGTATACATTTGGCTACTAGCGTTCGTATCGCTGGGCATAGCTGTCGGCAGTTGCCATTCTGGTTCAGATGAAGCATTAACCGATCCACTTATTAAAGAAGGTCAGCGATTGGCACGTCAACATTGCAGCACCTGCCATTTGGCCGTATCACCTGACGCGCTGGATAAAGAAACATGGGTTAAGCATGTTTTGCCTGCTATGGCGCCTATGCTGGGACTGGAAGCCTATGAAGGAGGTCTATACTATGCAGGGCCTAAAGCGGCTATTACGTATAGTGACTGGCAGAAAATTGTCGCTTACTTCAGCACACTGGCTCCGCCAAGGCTAAAACCTGCCCGCCCCGTTGTATCTGCGGAAAATGATTGGGCCATTTTCTCCCTCGAAAAACCCCCGCTCGATACAACGCAGACGGCGGAAACGACATTAGTAAAGTGGGATACAATCGGTCACCAATTATATTCAGGTGATGGACTGCGCAGGGATCTCACTCGCTGGGATCGGAATTTGCACCAGACTATGCGGAAGCAACTTAACTCTCCGGCTGTAAATGCGACATTTTTTCGTGACGACAAGGGGAATGAACGGGGAGCGTTTACCTGTTTAGGTACGCTGGTAGCGGCTGACATATCGAAGGGTGAACTGATTGATCTGGCACTTTCGGAAAAACAGCCTACTGACTCATCTCTGATCTATAGTAGTTTACCCCGTCCTTTACAATCGATAGCTACCGACATCAATAAAGACGGATTGACTGACTGGCTGGTGTGTGGATTCGGACATATGGCAGGTGGTCTATACTGGCTTAAACAAGAGACAAATCACCGGTTTACAAAATTGCCTATACGAGAGGTAGCGGGAGCCATTCAGGCCACTGCTGGTGATTTTAACGCCGATGGCTGGCCCGACTTTATGGTGTTGTTTGCCCATGCTGATGAAGGTATTTGGCTATTTCTAAATGACAAAAAAGGCGGTTTTACCGAACGGAATCTATTGCGATTTCCACCAGTTTATGGCTCTACCAGTTTCCAATTAGTTGATTTTAATAAAGATGGCAAATTGGATATTCTTTATACGTGTGGCGATAATAGCGATTATTCCCAAGTACTTAAGCCCTATCATGGTGTATATGTCTACATTAACCAAGGCAACCTTCAATTTAAGAAGACTTACTTTTATCCGATCAATGGTTGCGTGAAAGCCATGGCTGCTGACTTTGATCTGGATGGAGACATGGACATTATCAGTATTTCTTTCTTTGCTGATTTTCAACACAACGCAGCAGAAGGTTGTCTTTATTTTGAGCATAAAGAACTAATGCAGTTTCAGCCCTATACCCTGCCTGTTAGTGATTATGGACGCTGGATATGCATGGATGTAGGCGATTGGGATCAGGACGGCGATCAAGACATCATACTGGGTAATTTCTCGAAGGGTTTTATCAATCAGACTGATTTAAAGCCACGTTGGGACACGCATCTTCCATTACTAGTGTTAAAGAACAGGACACGGCATTAGTGTTGTAAATGGCTACATGGGCTCAATCATTCGTTAACCAAGGAGCTTAACGTAAATAGTAATCGGCCAAGGCCGTCGCCTGCCTATTTGGATAGTGGTAGTAGCGTTCACGGGTGATTCTTTACTAGTTAAGAGACGAGGTTCCGGCCGTGTTCAGGAATACCCTGGTTTCCATTCAGATATGGTAGAAGAGCCTAGCTTTCTGGGCACCCTCAATTCCATTCGTGGTGAGATACCATATTCGAATGGTACTGTATCGGTTAGTGACCAGTTAGATAGAGGTAAGCTCAAGGCCGACATTATACTACGACAAAAAACAACGGGTCACATTATTTAGAAAAATAAAACTCTTGAAGTAAACGTGTTGTTTACTGTACCGATTAGTAACTGCCTTCCATCGACATTAGTGACCCTGTATGAATAGGCAGTTCGTAGTAGTTGTCAACCCTACTGAGTTTGGGCATTTTCTAGTTTATAAGCCGCTTACCGACAGATTCAACAATTACTAGGTATTGCAGACTCCACTTTGTCACTTTACTATGCGTATTGAAGGTATCCGATTCCATTACCAAATTAAGCAGGTTCGATCAGCTTTCGCCAAAATGGATTGCCAGGACACTGATCAACTAATGACTACCTACCAGCTAAGCTTTGCCTTTTTAAAACAACTCCTTAAAGTGGGTCTACTTAGTCTTAGCAACGGTGTTTACTGTAAAGGTGAGCGTTGGACCTATGAACCCGATATGAGCTTAGAAAAATTTCTTGCCATTTCCCGATCCAATTCGGTTGAATCGGTTGCTGAACAACTCATAAAACCGACGATCAAAAATCGTCAACTGGTACTTGACATACCAGTCATACAACCTTCTTTGGAACAAGCGCTTAAGCCTCGTCGAAATCTGGTTATGAATTTAACGTTTACCGGGCGTAACGAGAGTGGTGTGATAAGCTGGTATAGTCGCCACGCCAGTAAGGTAATTGATTCAGATAAACAGGAAGTACTGGAGGTTAAAGGAAAAATTTACCGCGTTATCGATCTGGAAGAACATCTGGGAAAGGCACTACTCGACTTTTTTGAAGGGTCACTTCAATTAACGGTTCGGCGTAGATCGAAAAAGGACAGAACTTATTGATCTGTACATTAGTCCATTAGTACGTTCCTAAATATTCGGACACGAAACTTTTTAACTTAGTGTACCATGAACCAATCCCAGCAACCAAAGCGAAAGTATACCGCCGAGTTTAACAGAGCCGCCCGTACGGCTGTTATATGAATCTACAAGATGCCCGTGATGAGTTGCTTAATTATATGGTGCGTGGGTATTACAACGTCCGTAGGCTGCACTCATCGTTAGGCTACCATTCACAGATTTACTTTGAAAACCAATTTTATCAAACTTAACAAACTCTCATAAGTAAAGCGTCCGGCCAAACGGGACCACCCCAGATAAGTGCTTGGACTAGCGAGTACACTATTCTTGTAATTATTTTAAACAGCTGTGTAAGATTTATTTCACTGTTTTAGGTCTACTCCACCATTTGTTCTTCTTTCTTATGTAGATTATTTGTCCCGTGTGGTAGGAGTTATGGGAACAGATGTTGGCTACTGATGAGGCCCATTTAATTAATTGTTCATCAGTAGCTTTTTCTACCGATTGGTACCATTTAGCTTGAATACTATCTAATCTACTAATAGCTTGATTCTAGCTTATAGTATTGAATTTCGCAAAGGTCTCTTCATTATTTCCACTAAAATCTGCAACAGCATTACCTTGAAAAGCCGCTAAAATTCGCTCATTCCAGAAGATCAGATGAGAAACTAATTCACCGATTGAATGATTGTCTGTACTGTCTTTCCAGTTAGCTTGTTCGGCTGTAAGACCTTGTGTCGCGGTTTTTAAAGGAACGTACCAATCTTCATTCGTGTGAGTGTTTCTGAGCTGCTCTAATAGAATTGACTTAGCAGAGGTATGAACTTTTTTAGAACAACTCCCTACCAAAAGCCCAAGCAGAATCCATATTACAAGTCTCATGTTTGAGGACTCAAAGTTGTTGTATAAGTGGCAATGTGTTAAGCTAGTGACATCTACTTACTGTTATTTTTGATAAACTCGTTACTTATCGAAAAAAACAGATCCGGGTTACTCAACCAGGCGTCATGACCCGCTTCGCTAAGAGTATATACTTTGACATTTGGAAATAGCTTTACGTATTCATCAACCCAATCCAACCGGCGATCATAGGTGCCATTGAAAAGTAGAATGGGTACTTGAATCTGGGTTAACCGTTCCGCTTTAGGGGCAGTTATTCTACTCATCATTGCTTCATATTGTGGCAAACCCAAGTAAGCTTCAAATTCCTTTGTAATTTTTACGGTGTCTGTTTTGGTTCGTCCTCCGGTAATTGGTTGGGTAATCAGCCTTTTCTCAATTATAGTAAGTTTTTGAATTTTAGTGGGAGGGGCATAATTCCGCTCATAAACCCCTTCATCGCCATACCAAGGCACCGTTCCTGATAAGATTAAGCCTTTAATATCTTCAGGGTGGGTGTAGGTATACAGAATGGCCAGCACACTACCCCAGGATGAACCCGCTAAAAACACTTTCTGATCTTTGGCAAGGGTATGAACCAATCGGTTTAGGTCGTTGACATGACCTTGCCAAATGTAGGAACTCGAAGTATCACTTTTGCCACATCCTCGTTGGTCATAGTAAATCACTCTCGCAGTTTTACTTAACGCATCAAATTCAGGCCGCAGATATTGGTGAGGAGCACCCGGTCCACCATGTAGCACAATGACCGTTTCCTTATTCTGACCTACTTGCCAGTAGGCCAAGCGTGGAGGTTCTTCGGTGAAACCATCTTGCCCATACCCGAAGAGGGTACTATAGAACCAGAGTAGTAGAACTGCATAATACTTCATCTAAGTAATTCCATTTGTTGCACAATCACTTTTACGTAAAGTAATACAAATTGTAAGACAACTTAATCGATGAGTAAGCAAACCCCGCTACTGGTCATTCAGCCACCAGAAACACCAACTTTTTTGAGTAAATCAGGATAGGAGCCTCTCGCATTGTGAGCATTTTTTGATAACTCACTGATTAGGTCGAATTTTGGTTGATTAGCTAACATATGGCCTGATTATACAACAGAAATAGTGATGAGTTATCCGCTGACGGCTCTTATTGAGGAGATACGACGAGTAGTACCACTTAGTGAATTGGACATTACGCTACTAGGCACCTTGTTTAAGCCATGGTTGCTGAAAAAAGGCGATTATTTTGTCCAACAAGGTCAAATCTGCCAACACGTAGGGTTCATTCAGACAGGTTTAGTGCGTTATTTCGTTAATCAGGATGGAAACGAAAAAATTTATAGCTTTGGTTTAGAAAGCGACTTTGTCTGTGACTATGAAAGCTTTCTTTCGCAAGAGCCCTGCCGACGGACTATTCAAGCCATTGAGGATTCATCCCTAGTCGTTATCTCATCCGCTAGCCTACAACGCTTATTCGCTGAATTGACGTATGGTGAACGGTTTGGCCGGGTAGTGATCGAACAAATTTTCGTCAAAACGATAGGGCAACTGGTCTCACTTTATACGGATTCCCCGGAGGTCCGTTACCAGGCATTTTTAGATGAATATCCCACGCTTTCGGCTCGTATTACCCAGTATCATATTGCCTCTTACGTGGGGGTAAAACCCCAGTCGTTGAGCCGTATCCGGGCGCGATGGGCGGGTAAGGACTATACCCGTCTTTCTTCACCTGAGTGAATGCAGAGCTTGCGGTTACTAATCAATTTTGTGCTGTACTTTAAAACGCGCAAGATTATGGCAACGCAACGTATTTTGTCCCCGGTTAGGCTCATAAGCCTGCTGATTGGTTTGGGGTTACTCTTCATCGGCGCTCGATTTTTGCTGGCACCTGAAATTGGGGAAGCAGGATTTGGCCTTAATTTCAACCAGCCTAATTACGCTTTTCACTATATCAAAGGCATCCGGGATATATTTTCTGGATTAATTATTGTGTCGCTGGCCTGGTCTCATTATCGGCGACCCCTCTTCTTAACCTTACTAGCCGGTTCCGTTATTCCCTTCGCTGATATGCTAATCGTGTGGCGTACCCCCGGTAGTAACCTGTGGGCCATGCTCATTCATGGTGGTACGGTTATCACACTGTGGATACTCTGTTATTTTTTACGGCAATCAATGTCTGAAACGGAAGTAAAGCCGTTAGGGAATGAAAAATCCTACGTTAAACGTATCTCGTCGGTATCGGACGGCAAAAATAGTGTGTTGGTATTGACTATCCTCCCCGGCGAAAGTACGCCCTGGCACTACCATCAGTTGTTCTCCGAAACATTCGAGGTGCTAAAAGGAGGATTAATCGTTGGTCAGGGTGATCAGACGCTCAGGCTACAGGAAGGTCAGACGGCCACGATCCAGCCGGGGCAAAAGCATTTTTTCAACAACACATCAGGTCAGGAAAGCCTGGTTAAAGTAACCGTTTCACCAGGAAATCGGGATTTTGAGGAATCACTGTTAATCTACAAGGGCTTGGCCAAAGATGGGTTAGCCAGCAAGAGCGGAACACCGAAAAAGCTGACTGATTTAGCGTTGTTTATTCGCTTGAATGATTCGCACATGATGGGCCTACAAAAAATAGCTGAACCCCTCTTTAGTTTGTTGGCCACTCTCGCCACCAAGCAAGGGAGATTATCCTACTTAAGAGAGAAATATGCTGCTCCTACTAACATCTGATGGGCGAAAAATAAATGATGCGTTGCACAACTGCATAAGGAAAAACTATCCGCCAGGAGGCTGAGTGTAAACTAGTTAGGTGAGTCTGCTAGATGGCTCAATATTTTTTCTGCACGGTTGCCAACAGTTCGTGAGGATAACCCAGCGCAATGGCACTAATTTCATCCAGAAGCTTTACCTGATCAGCCTGTAAACGAATAGCAACCGTCCTCAAACTGGTCTCAAGATGGGCTAGTGTTCGCGCGCCAATGATCGGGAAGACGCCTTTACTCAATACCCAAGCTAACGCTATCTGCCCCGGAGTGGCGTCGAGTTCGGTGGCCATCAGCTCCAGTTGATCGAGTATTGTCTTCGTTCGCTCGTCTTCCTGATAACCGCCAGCCGCAGAAAGTGTCAACCGCCCAGATAATCCCTGCCGATATTTTCCCGTCAGTAATCCTCCAGCCAACGGAGAATAACCCATCATACCCAAACCGAAGTACTCCGCCATCGGCGTCAACTCTCGTTCTGCTGTCCGTTGCAAGAGGTTATATTCAACTTGTATAGCCGTCAGCGGTATAGACGTAGCAATAGCTGCCGCCTTCCAGGCGGGAAAATTGGCCAAACCCGTATATAAAACTTTACCCGCTGTAACTAAATCTTCCAGACCACGAGCGGTTTCTTCTACCGGCGTTTTGCCGTCATCAAAGTGCGGTATATACAGGTCGATATAATCCGTTTTCAAGCGTTTCAAGCTGCCCTCTATTGCCTGGCGCATAGCTTTGCGGTGGTTACCGGCATTGGCCTGCGACGGATTGGGTAAGTTACTTCGGGTGTACTTGGTGCAAATAATAAAATCGTGCCGTTTGTGCTGGGTAAATCTGCCGACAGTCTCTTCCGCTTCGCCAAACTGGTACTGGTCAGATACATCGATAAAGTTGCCACCGGCATCAGCATAAGCCGAGAGTATCTGAAGTGCGTCCTGGGCGGCAGTGCCGTAACCCCGACGATCACCCAACTGTGAGCCACCCAGTATCAGTTCGCTAGCGGGTAAACCGGTCTGTGTACCGAATAATTTATGTTTCATAGCACAAAGGTCAGGAGCGAGTAAAGCCCAAACAAGTAGGGCTAAATTCAGCCGTATTTAATCGATCTTCAGCTACCGTATATTTGTCGGATGTACGAGAAAAAGTTACCGGTCGAGCTCGACTGCGGCCTCCACCTGTTTATGGAAGTCATGAATGGGAAATGGAAGATCAGCCTTATCTGGAGCATTTATTCGGGCATCAGGCGGCCCGGAGAATTGCATCGCAAAATTTCTAAAGCGTCACGAAGATTATTAGATACCCAGTTAAACCAGTTGGTGGCGCATGGTATCGTTTGCAAAATTAGTTTTGATCAAAAGCCGTTGAAGGTAGAATACACGCTCACGCCCCTAGGCGAAACATTGATCCCCATCATTGAATTGACCGCAAAATGGGGCGAAGACCATCGTAGTATATTAGAACCGCTATTTACCCATGAGCAATATGCATAAGCCTAACGGTCACATAAGGACGGATTTTTGACCGGTAGCCGTCTGCCCCGATTACAATATCGGCCACAGCGGTTGTCCCATTTTTAACTGTAAGGTGCCAGTACTATTTACCTCCTCCATGCTCGCCAATTGACTACTCCAAACAACTGTACCAGGTAAAAGGGAGTTTACTAGCACGTTCCGAATTGCCCCCTGTCGATCTCCGGCCTGGATTGTTCATCATCAAAATCAGCCGCAGCACCTTGACTATGTTCATCAACACAAATAGTGGCATCCCGGTCAAGGGTACGATACTTGTCAGCCCCCGCCATGTAATTGGCTTTAAAGGCATCCATCAAGTCGGCCGCTTTAATGACTTTTAAGCCTGAGTCAAACAAAGTGAAGGTCAACTATGGCACTTTGTAAGCGTGCTTCTTGGCTATAGTCCTGTTCATAGACGGTCACATCAGCTCCTCTACGTTGTAGAAGCCGGGCGAGTGTCAAATCACGGGGCCACCCCGAACTAGGTTTATTGCTTTCTGGGCGTCCATATTTATGTCCTTTTCGTGGATACAAAGGAACAGGCAATCAACACAAGATGGCGGTGTACGTTACTCTTAATCCCGATCAACAACCAGGCGAGAACAATTTTGTGGCGTCAACTTCCATTTCAGTCAACCGACCCCTTTAGTTCTACTCCTTACCGCTCCCTAAATACCCTCACTAAAAAACAAGTGTACGCTTGGTTCTAAAACGGCTGATGAGTCAATTGCTTACTTTATACATCACGTCTCTTTCAGCAAGCTCAAGTATGAACAAACTATTTATTTTTTTCACTATACTCTTATGGCTAACTCAGACAAGCCAGCTGAGAGCCCAAGCCAGTAGAACCAATCTGTTAATGGGTATTCCCAATAATAACACGAGTGGCAGCTTCAATACCACCTACGGCTTCATTGATAATACAGGAGGAGCTACGGACTTCCCGCCTTACACAACCGGCACTGGAAACACCTTTATGGGTGCCAACACAGGCAACTATAATACAGGGTCGAACAACACGGCGGTGGGCTATGATACAGGAGGCTGGGTTATAAGTGGCTCTCAAAATGTGTTTGTTGGCTCTGGTGTTTCGGCCAATTGGACCTATTTACAACCTCGTAGCAGCATAGGCAATAGCATTTTAGGCTTTCAGGCTGGTTATAAGAATCAGGCTGACTATAACGTGTTTATGGGCTGGCAGTCAGGCTTTAGCAATACAACAGGGATACATAATGTGTTTGTAGGAGCCAGCACGGGTTATGCCAACACGGGGGGCGACAATGCCTTCCTAGGCTATCAGGCGGGCAAAGTCAACACCACGGGCACGGATAACACCTTTCTGGGATCTCAAGCCGGTTGGAACAATACAGAAGGGTCGTTAAATTCCTTTATTGGGAGTTATACCGGCCAGGCCAATACCACCGGCCGACTCAATGCCTTTCTGGGCTATGCCACGGGTAGCAGCAATACCACTGGTGGGGTCAATACATTTATTGGCGCTTTTGCCGGAAATGCCAATACGACGGGCAAGCAAAATTCCTTTTTAGGCTACTCAGCCGGACTAACTACTACGACCGGCAGTAATAATACGTTTGTCGGCTATCAGGCTGGTCAGAATGTGACGACGGGAAGTAACAATATCATTATTGGCCCCTTTTCAGGTACGGCTGTTACCGATGGGAGCGATAACGTATTGATGGGCTACAACAGCCAAGCCGAAGATGGGCTGCACAACGCCACAGCTATTGGCGCTGGTTCACGGGTGGCCATGAGCAATGCGCTTATCCTGGGTAATCAAGTCAACATTGGCATCGGGACCTCAGCGCCAGCAGCCCGTCTGGAGGTAGTTAGTGCGTCACCCGATGAAAGCGGTCTACGACTAACGAACCTAACCAGTCAGAGCCAACCCCTACAAGCTACCGATCAATTCTTAACGGTTAATGAACGGGGCGATGTGGTCAAAGCTCGCTATCAGCTCAGGATCAACAACCCTACTGAATGGAGCGATAAGGTATTTAGTCCGACTTATTCCCTTCGTCCCCTTTCCACATTAGCGGCTTATGTGGGCCAACATGGCCACTTACCGGGCATTCCTTCAGCGGAGGAAGTAGCTCAGAAGGGACTAGATCTGACCAAGCTAAACGCTATGCTGTTAGAGAAGATTGAAGAACTGACGCTGTATAGTATTCAGTTAGAGAATAAAGTGAATCGACTTGAAGATCAACAGACAGAAATGAATAAACTGAAGCGACTTGTCGAGCAGCTTCTTGAGAAGAAATAAAAAAAGCGTCATCAGGACTCTTTTTTTATTTCTTCTCAAGTATGTCATTGCAATTCCAGTCGGCCAATTGTTGTGGCTAAAAGCGACGTGTTCATCCGGTCTGGAAGGGCTTGGTCAACAATATGGTAAGGCTCTAACGCAAGAAATCATAGACCGCTTCTAGCACGCGGTCTGGTTTTTCTTCAAACAGATAGTGCCCACTATCTAAGATGCCGATGACCTGAACCTGTTCAGCCATGTAGGGCAAACTCATTTGCAGGTATTGGTAGGATACGTAACTGCCGATACCCAAGACCGGCATGGTCAGTCGGCCATACATCTTGGCATCGGCTATGTCTTGGTCAAAGGCCTGGTACCATGCATTTGAGGCCCGGATGCTTCCGGGTTGATTGTATACCGTAGCGTATAGGGCCCGGTCGAAAGCGGACATCTTACGTTCATCCAGCATGACGTAGCCAAATAGGTAATCCAGCAGGTACTCAAACCGCCCCGCTAATAATTGCTCTGGCAGTTTTTTGACTTGATTGAAGGCCATCCACCAGGGGTAGGGATACTGCCCGTTCATTTTCTCGGTAAATGAGCCCGGTGCCGGCAATAGGGGCATCTGCATCATCCCTTCGCTGGGATGAGCTCCATCCGCCAAAATGAGTTTTTCCGTCGCTTCCGGGTAATTGAAGGCAAAGCTACTGGCCACCATCCCACCGATATCGTGCCCCAGCAGTGACACCTTTTCCAGACCCAGATGACGTGTTAGCTCATAAATATCTTGAGCCATCGTCTTTTTATCGTAACCCACCAGCGGCTTGTCGGAACTGCCCATACCGCGAAGGTCAACCAGGATGACCCGGTAGCGCTGGGCCAATTGAGTGGCAATGGGATGATACGAATACCACGTTTGCGGCCATCCCGGCAGGCAGATCAAAGCCGGTCCGCTGCCTCCTTCGGCGTAGTGGAGTTGCACACCGTTGACGGTAATATAATGGTTGGTGAATCCGGGCAGATGCTTGATCAGCTCTTCGTCCGCGTAGGCACCTAAAGATTCAGTCGGTAAGGTTTGCATCCGTTTAGAAGTTAAAAAAGGTGGAGGCACTGGTCCAGGACAGGTCGGTGTAGCGGTCGTTGTCAAGCGGGTTATTTTGCACACTGAACATGCTGAGCATGTATTGCAATTGCTGCCAGTCGGCATAAAGCTGGTGTTCGCCAGCGGGGTTAGCCAGGCGTGCCTGTTGGGCACGTGCCGCTAAGTCCTGCCGGGAACCGAGTCGCACAAGCGCAAACGAACCCTTACCAGCGGACTCGGCTATGGCAACCAAGTCGCGCGGACTGAGTTGAAAACTGGCGATGCGTAGAAAGCGGGGCGTGACGGGGGCCAGGGCTGCCGCTGCGGTAAAAGCTGCGGTATCGTCCATCGTTGTAAAATCAATTGGCCAATCAGCATCTTCCCAATACCCTACCTGCTGCTTCTTGTAATCAAACAACGGAATATTATAGGTCAGCACATGGGCAAAAGCACCGTTAAGAATGGACGTCGCAGCAATAGATGCCTGGTCAAGGTGGGTGCGAAACTCCCGCCGAAGATCGAAGTTCCGGTTTGTGCCAGCCTCCTGCTGCGTGTAGTCGCTGGAGAAGTCGGAAGGAATAAAGCGAGGTACACCAGCCGCAACAGCGGCTGCCAGCAAAGTCGACTGGCTATCGACGATTACGTCACGCAGGCCGGCCAGTGCCGACACGACGCAGCTTGTTCCTTCGCAGATGCGAATCAGGGCTGCCAGGTCCGTAAAATCCGTCCGCTGCACATCCACACCCTGCTGGCTTAACTGATCAACCTTCGCTGGGTTGGCTTCGGGCCGTACCAAAGCTCGCACTGTCACACCGCGCTCTCGCAAGGCGGTCACGATGCGACCGCCCAAATCGCCGGTTGCCCCGGCTACTAAAATAACAGGATTCATAAACGTAAGAGGGTAAGGCAGCTGTGGAAAAATAGCTGCTTTGACTAACTCAAAGGTAGTCTGACCTCTTCTGGCCAAAGGCCTGATTCTTGCGCACTTCTTATGACTTCTTGCGCTTTAAGTGCTCTACTTAGCCCTGTTGAAACGCGCGGGGGCTTACGCCTACGATCCGCCTGAAGGTAGTCGAGAAATGGGCGGGCGAGGTAAAGCCCAAAATGTCGCCCACCGTAGCCACGGGTAATTCGCCTGTGCGTAGCAGCGTCTGGGCTCGTTGGATTTTCCCCTTCAGTACATATTGGTAGGGTGAACAGCCGGTGGTTTGCTTAAAAAGACGGGCGAAGTGAAACACGCTTAAATTGGCTAAGCCGGCCAAGGTTTCTAACGAGACCAGTTCTTCAACGGATGCTTCCAGGTAGGCATCTAGCCGAGCCAGTACCGTCGTCGGCAGTCGCGCGCTGGGTCTTTTAATCGGACGGCGCTTCCAGGTGGCGTGATGCTCAATGAGGTGATAGCTGAGGGTGTTCGCTAAGGATTCGACGTACAAATGCCCGAGCGTATTGGCCTGAGCTTGGAGAAGAGTTCCCAGTAGTTGCTGGCCTAATTGGGCCAGTAAACCGTCCTCCGAGCGGAACCTCTCCTGCAAGGCGAAGTGGGTCAGGTCTAGGTCTCGGCGGGCCCGGGTTTCCAGTTCCTGAGCATCCAAATGCACATGAATAATGTCGACAGGTCCATCCCAGCTGAAAGGGCCATACTCCCCACTTGGGTACAGCCCCACATCCCCACGGCGAAACTGATCGACATCTCGGTGGTGGCCTGTTTGACGCCTGGCAACAACGGGTAGCACGCCTTGATGGATCAGTAAAAGGTGCTTCTGGTGGCAATGAGCGGGTAAGGCCATAGCCTCCAGGTGGTAATGTTCTACTCGTATACCTGGCCCGGTCATTTCGGTATTACTGGCCAGCGCCGGGCGGTCATATATCTCGGAGGTGTATGTATAAGTTGGAGAATCGACCATAGTTTAGGTTAGAATACGGTCAAGACGCTAGTGTAGAATGGCTATTGACAGGCCCTTCAACCAGTAACTAGACCGGAAACTAGTTGATTGCATTCGTGACAAAGTAGGCACTCAAGTAACGAGTTTGGAGACCTTTTTGTTAGCTTACGTTGATCCAACAGCTAAAAACATCAGTGACTCCATAAATCGACACTGAATTAATAGACCGTTTCTTATCCGGTAAACAATTTTTAACTTTGGCTTAGGCAGTTACCGGCCATTCACCCGGTTGCTGGCTCACCCATTGACCTTAGAGCCACTTATCACCCACTTCGAGAGTTACCTCCCCTTTTCGGAAGGTGAAAAACAATTGCTGTCAACCCGCGTCGTCCAGCGCAAACTAAAACGTCGACAGGCGATCTTGCAGGAAGGCTTTCCCTGTAATCACTACTCCTTTGTGGTGGCAGGCTGTCTGAGGCTGTTTGCCATTGATCACAAAGGCACTGAACACAATATCCAATTTGCGGCTGAAAACGACCGCCCGGCGGCCCGGTGGATTGCCGACATTGGCAGCTTTCATGCCCGGAAACCAAGCCGATTGTTTATTGAAGCCATTGAGCCATCTGTGGTGCTCCAAATTGAACGGCAAGACTTGTACTTTTTATATGACACGATTCCCAAGTTCGACCGAATTTTTAAAGTCATCATTGAGAATAAGTTTGTCGAATTACAAAATCACGTCTTACAAAATATTAGTTCGACGGCTCAGGAACGATACCTGACCTTTCTAGACCAATATCCCCAATTAGCCTTACGGTTGCCCAATATCCAAATTGCGTCTTACCTGGGCATTACTCCCGAATTCTTAAGTAAAATCAGGAAAGACCTCACGTCGAGCGGTTCCCTACTTAAACTATCTTAATCTTATTTCTTAAGATAGTTTATTAGACCCCACGCAGATCCAGGTCAACTTTGCATAGTTATTCAACCAATCTAAAACTATGCAGACTAACACTGGATTAAAAGACGCTATCATTGGCCTGGGTACAATTGGTCAGGTGCTGGCCACGAATCTGACCAAAGGAAATCGTCCGCTTCTTTTAGCTGACCGGGACTTGTCAAAAGCTACTCGTCTGGCTGAGCAGCTGGGCGGCTTGGCTCAACCGATGGAAATTGGGGCTGCCCTTGAGGAAGCAGACCTGGTCATACTGGCTATTTGGTTCGCGTCCATCGAAGAGGTTCTACGTCAATATGCTTCTCAACTAGCCGGTAAAATCATCGTTGATCCATCTAATCCCGTCGCTCCGGATGGGAAAGGAGGCTTTGTCAAAACAATCGATGCTGCTCAATCAGCGGGCCAGGTCCATGCGGCTTTGCTACCTGAAGGGGCTAAGATGGCTAAAGCGCTGGGTACCCTAGGGGCTGGCTCACTGGCGAGTGCTTCTGGTCGAAAGCCCGATCCGGCTGTTTTGTTTTATGCGACGGATGATCGGAGCATTGATGGACAAATTGAGGAGCTGATTCGGGACACGGGTTTTGCTCCCCTACGGGTGGGGGGCATCGGGGAGTCGATCCGCTTGGAAGTGTTTGGGGATTTACATGAGTTTGGAGCGCTGGGTAAAGTGGTGACCTTATCTGAGGCAAAGGGAAAGATGTAACCCTATAAAATAAGAACAGTAATCTCTTCAGACTTACTTTTCTTACCCAGTTTTATGAGCCAGTTTTAACTGGAGGGAGGTCATTATCCGAGTGCAACTGTTACTGCCTAGAAAAACAACTTTTTATTTGCCATAAAACTATTTTTGGTCAAACTTAAAAGGGCTTCCTGAGCTTTAATTTAAAAATCGTATCAATAAAATTAAACTCCAATCTACTCAAATAAATAATTCAATATATTGAATTTCAGATAATTACATTAAAATTAAATTTATCTTTTTTAAAATAAGACATCCAAGTTTTAAATTTTGTTGCACTCCAATCTCGTCTTATAGAAGTACGTATTTTCTTAGCTGTATGAATCTGGATATCTCCGTAACTAACGGCTATTGGCTGTATGCTATGAGAAGGCCCGATCAACTGTTTCACGGGCCAATAAATAGTAAAATATCAACCGGAAATAGAGACTTAGGTCATCAATATTGCAAAAAGCTAGATCCGACAAGGTGCCTAGTCAAGGGCAAGTGCTTTCGCGGACTGCCAGCCTTCCAGAATCAACTTGCTTTTTTTACACTAAAACCGAACGGAGCGCATCTTTTTCAGGAATTAAATGGGCTGGCAACTTCCTGAAACCAGAGCAAATTCCCTCGCTGAACCAATTGGGAAATTACCAGAAGTAGGTCAGGCTCAGACGGGCAAAGAAGGGCGTACCGGGTGTAAAGTGAATCTCTTCGACCGGAGTCGCTTCCCCTTTCAGCCGACTCTCGGTGTCGAACTGAGTTTCTTTCCAGCGCGTGTTCAGGAGGTTTTGTACGGATAGTGCTAGTGTGTAATTCTTTCTGGCGTAATTCACCTGCATGTCCGTCACAAAGTAGCCCTTGGCCACAACGGAGTTATCTTCATTGGCAGGTCGGTCGGCCATGTATCGGTAACGCATTGAACCACTTAATCCATACGTCGTTTGCAGCGATACCCCCCCCGTTGAGGTAAATACAGGAGCCAGCGGCAGGTAATTTTGACCAACTTCAGCATCCAGCGAACGAGGAGTGGCAGTGTTCAGATCGACATCGGCAAACAAACTCTTGGTCAGCTGATACCGAACGGATAAGTCCAGCCCCTGACGGCGAGATTGACCGCTGGGTTCCACTACGCCCTCATCCCCAACGTATACAAACTCCTGCTTCATGTATAAGTACCAGACGGCTGCGTTGATGAACAGTTTGGGAAATGGCTTGACGATGACCCCGACATCTGACCCGTAAGCTCCGGGTAAAATCTCACGTCCGTTCTGAGCCGTAACCACACGCGCATCGTTGGAATGGAACCCTTTTCCCGTGTTCAGATACAGTTGAACGTTAGGGTTTATGGTATAGTAAAAATTCAGTTTGGGAGATACAATGGCCTGCGTCGCACGTTTTGTGGTGGCCGGAACGGCTAACAAATCTTCATATTGGCTCCGAAAGTAATCGATTCGAACCCTGCATTTACTGTAAACCGACTGGAAACCTGAACCAGTTCATCCCCGTAAAGAGCCGCATTAATTTCGTTGACGTTCCCAAACTGGATCTGGTTCAGCGTCTCCACGCGGTTTTTGGTATGCGATAACTCCGTTCTGTGGGTGATGTCCTGCCGGTATTGCGCGCCCAGGGTCGTTGTCCAACTGGTTTTGCCGATGTTGGTCTGGGTAGCATAACTGCCGTCATAACCGAACAGATTGCGATGCTCTTTTTGCCGAATCTGATCGCCGTTGATGCTGTCTTTGAGGAAAAATGTGAAGTTGGAATACAGTTCGAAGTTGTAATTACTGTAAAAAAACTGGTTCTTGATCGTGTGATTTTTGGGCGTCACGGTGACCAGTTGAGCGTTCACATTCGTCCGGCTAGTTTCTCCTCCTTCAGTCGGATCAACGGAGCCAAACCACCCGGTCAAGCCCGTTGCGATTACCCGGTTGGGAATCTGGCCCGAGTGATTCCATTTGCTCCAGAATGTAGAGCCTGTCAGGGTTAGGTTTGTGTTAGCCGAAATATGGCCGTGGTACTTGCCCACTACGTTTAACCGCTTGAAGTGCTGGGGATTGTCGAAATACGAATTAGAATACGAATATTCCGACGCCAGATAAGCTGACTGAGATTTTGCTTTTCCTCTCTTCCCTAACAAATCAATACCAGCTACGGCACGATACGTGTTAAACTGGCCCGCTTCCAGTTTGACAAACGAGCGATCCAGGACTTTACGGGTACGAAAATCGACCCAGCCTGCTGTGGCTAAATTGCCCTTGTCAGTAGTATAAGGCCCTTTTTTGAAATCTACGCCCTCAACCAGTTCGGGAATCACAAAATGCAGATCGGCGTAGCCCTGCCCGTGGGCGTGCGAAACCATGTTAACCGGCATGCCATCGACCGTCAGACGAATATCGGTACCGTGGTCGAGGTCAAATCCCCGCAGGAAAATTTGTTCCGCCTTACCGCCCCCGGCATGTTGCCCGATGAACAAACCAGGCACCAGCCGCAGAATTTCCTGTGAATTGGTGATAGGACGTAGTTTAATGTCCAGGCTGCTAATGAGTTGCTGATCGTGTGCTCGTGTGGCTGATACCCGTACCTGGCTCAATTGAATTGGAGCACTAATCAGCGTGACGTTGATTAACGCAGTCTGATCATTCACCACAACGGCTGTAATCATCTGATTTTGACACCCTACATGCGAGAACTCCAGTTTATAGGGAGCGGCTACCAGATTAGTAAAGCGAAACTGGCCCAGCTCATCGGTGAGCGCCAGTTTACCCATCCCCGTCAACTGAACCGATACGTTCCGCAATGGCAAATGAGTCGATTGATCGTAGACAACACCGGCAATGTTACCTAAATGAGCAAGCGCTACCTGGACTGATAACAGTCCTAGTGCCAGCGTAGTAAGTATATTTTTCAGCTTCATTAATTGCAAACAGTTCATTACCAGTTTTTCCGTAATCCAATAAATCCACCCACCGTATTGGGTAGTAATTGCCCCTTGTCAATCGCCAGGGAAGCGGTCAACCGGGTACTGGCTAGTTTGGGCAGTAGCAACTGCACATTGGCCAGGGCAGAAAACTGATCGTAGGCCACCGGATAAGGGTTCGAATACGTACCATAATTAAGACTATACGAGAACCGAACGGTCCAGGCCAGCCCTCGCCCGACTTGACCACTAGCCCCCAGATACACCATCTTTAGTCGATTGTTTGGGAAAAACGCAGCGCCTTTTGCGGCTGTTTGTACAGCCCCTTGCGGCATAATGAAGGGCGTGCCGATTGTGTTGTTCAGATAAGACCATCCTTCACGATACTGCCCATGATTAAAGTAATTATCTTCTCCCTGATAGGATGACGTAAGATCGAACGTAGCGCCACTCTGATCCATCGTACTTAAATACTCAACGACAACCCGATTCAGCCAGCTAACAGGCGCATCCCGATTTCGGTGCCAACTGATTCCGGTTAAACCATCCGGCGCATTCTGCCAGACCAAGCCGGAGAAATCTTCAAATAGGTGCTGGTGATACAAGAACCAGGTACCCTGATCAGTAACTAAGTCAACGCCGAGATCTGTACTACCCAAGCCATTTCCGATCCAGTAAGCACCGTCGAAACTGGTATAATCCTTATTCTGCCAGTCTTTGGGACGAAGGCCAAGAACCACGTCCGGATAATATTTGAACTGTAAGGGTAACTTGCCATCGACAGCAATTAATGACCCGATCAGATAATCGGCCTGCCCGCCCCACTGCACCTCGTGGTTAATACCGGCATACACGTTGACCCGACTGGCTGGTTTCCCGAGCCGTAGGTACAGGTATTTCTGATGCAGGTACGACCCCTGAATATAGGCTCCCGTAAACCAGCCGTGAACGTAGCCCGCATTGATTGCCACGAAACGTTTAGTGAAGCCCAAAGGTACGTACCCCAGCGTTGCCAGTTGAATTTTTGGGATGGGAATGGCATTACCCGACCCGTTAATAAATCCCGACGAGAGCGTTGAATCGCCCAGGCCCGTGAGTTGCCGCCAGCGCCCAGCGGACAGCTCAACGGATTTCCACCTGACTTTTCCATACAATTCAGGTAAGACGACCTGGTTACTAGTAGCCGCATTGCCTACCACCTGCACCCCTACCGTCCAGTCGAACCGACGCTGACGGGCCGTTTTAGTCGTGTCGATCTGGGCGTAGGGTTTCCAGAAACTGGCCCGAAGTGTTCCAGCCGGTGATGTCAGCGGGGCCGTACCCCAGTGATTGGCCCGTAGCCAGAATGGCACGACTTGCCCCGAAGCGGCCCAGCCCCCGACCTCAATCTGCCCTTGCCAACCGGCGCTTTTTACCGATTGTGCTCGCCCGACGATGCACAGGCTATTCAGCAAAACCAGTGCCAGGCAGTTTATCAATCGCTGGGGAGTCATTACCGGCCAACTCAGTTTAGTGATGTCAAGGCTCATTAGGCAACCGGTATTTGCTTCGATTGCTTCTGACGCCAAGTTAGGTAAATGGCCAGCAAGGCCAGCACCAGCAGTCCATAGGGCGCGTAGCTAACAAGTTTCTCGATGCTTCGTGTCAACTGATTACTCTGGCCTGATACGCGTTCAGCAATCCAGGCCAGCGCGGCAATAATAGCCAGCAAAGCCCCCGTCAGCCGGACAGTTGGGTACGCCGGGGTTCGACTCAACAGCATTAGCCAAGGAATCACCAGTATAATAAGTAACAACTGCATCAATTCAATGCCCAGGTTAAAGCCTAAAATACTCAGCGCCATTGGACCAGCGTCGAGTTGCAGGTTGGCCAGTGTACTGGCAAACGCAAGCCCGTGAATCAGGCCAAAACCGGCTGCGATCCAGGCTTCACGACCCGGAAAAATGGGACGAATTGCGTGCACAGCCGATACCAGAATCGATACGGCAATCAGAATTTCGACCGGTTGCGAGGGTAACCGGACCCAGCCTAGCGCCCCAACCAGCAACGTAATGGAATGCCCCAGGGTGAAGGCCGTCACAATGAGAACGATGTGTCGAAGACTAAACCGAATTCCACCAAATCCGCTCCACCGTTTCCCGGCCACCAGCAACGGAGCGGGCAAAAGCAGCACAAATAAAAACAGCAAATGGTCGGTACCTTCGGCAATGTGCTGGGTTCCCAGCTTTACCATCGCCCTAAAGCCAGACCAGACGCTACCCGATGCCAGATTGACCGACAGGGGTAAGATTCGGTTGTTGACAATGTCGAGACTGATCGTTCCGACCTGTAATGGTTCGACTTCGGCCAGTTGCCCGCGTTCCCAATCCTGACGAACCGATACCAAAATTTTATGGGTCATTACCTGATGCAACACGGCGTCGTAGTAAAAAGTAAACTGCCTCACATCCTCACCCGGACTGGATGGTCCCACCGGAGGGATCATCTGCACCTTGGCCGTTAGTTCGCGGTATATCCCGTTGATCGGGTTCTGGCTCTGGCGGACGGTCAGTTCGCCGACCGATACAGACCAGAAACGCCCGTTGGGGCTTTGCGGACGGATGTGCGATTTGAGATAAGCCCGCAGTTGCGGCCCTAGCCGCTCCACCAACCCCGCCGATGAATCATTGACGGCATGACCCCAAGCCGATTGTAATTCGACCAGAGGAATCTGAAGTTCGGCGTCAATTCGGTTGGCGTGTACGTTCAGCAGCACCACAGAATTAGGCATAGGGTGGGCCCTGGATTTTGTTGGCAGACTAATTGCGATAAGACTGATCATTAAAACCAACAGCAATCCGTCCGGCCGGCCGTTGGAAACAGATAAATGATTCACAAGAAATAATTACTTAGTTCCACCGTAATCCGTTGTGTGGTCACGCCATACCGAGTATGGGTGCGGAGTGCTTCGAATGACGACCCCGCCCTGATACGAAAATTCGATCCAAACACTGGGTCCGTCGATACGAATATAGTCATTCTGTGCCGTCACCGTGGTTGTACCCGAAAAGGCAATGTACGTATTGGCCATTTCAGATGTGTATTTAGCCAGTACCATAGCGGCTGTTGTGGCATCCAAATCATTGACGTAGAGCTTAATCGCATTCAGCACCAACGCCTGGTTGGCCACACTCAGCGTACTAACCTGTAAACCCGATTTCGTAGTCGGGAACTTCCAGTCCTGCCCCGGCCCCAGCACAAGATCCGAATAGGTACCAGAGAGCTTGGCCGCCGTTTGTTCGCTGCTGTTCAACCCCGTTAGCATGGCGGCAAATGCCAGTCGCTCCTGCTCCATAGGTTGGTACGTCTGACCCGTAGCCGTATTACTCACAACGGCTGTCGGCTCAACGCCCCGGAAGGCAGGCGTATAGCCCGAACCGGTAGGTCCGTTGAAGGTGTAAGGCTGGGTGTAATGGTGGCCTGTATAGAGAATTTCCCACAGCCCCGTTGTGCTCGGCGTACCGACGATCGACACGAAATAGTCACCGGCTCCGTAGCCAGCACCACCGCCGTTCGAGTACAGATAGTTGTCAGCCACCAGGTTGCCCAGCAGTTCATCATAACCTTCGTTAACCGTTCCCAGCCCCTGAATGGCAACCATCAGGGCGCGAAAAGCCGCTAGCTGAGTTGTGCTGAGCGAAGCTAGATTGACCCCGTAACGTGCCGACAGATTAGCGGGCAGGTTTGACCACTTCTGCGCATTAGTCAGGCTATAGGTCAGCTGAACACTCGCTAACTGGGTAGTAGAAAGCGTCGCTTCGAACGCCTGGGCCAGACAGACCACTTTTGCTAGGCCAGTGAACGTCGCGCAGGTAGCGTTCGTGCTGGCTGATGACGACATGACCGAAGTAACCGTGAGAGAGGAGGCAAGGTCAACGATCGAACTTGTACCCGTGGCACTGGTGGTGCTGCCCGGTCCTGTCGTTCCACCAGGATTGGTTGGATCTACTGCGTGGTCCTGACAGGCAAAAAAGGCCACTGAAAGGAAAGAGGCCAGTAAGATGGCGAGAGAAAGCGTTTTTTTCATTATATGCTTGATTACTTACTTGTTTTTACCCGGCTATAGTACCAGATCATTAATTGTTAGGCTATTTCGTTTCATACTCTATGCTAAGTCGATTTTACCCGGCGACTGATTGCTTACGTAATGAGTACTTCTGACTAATCATCACTGTTGCACAACCAATACGATGTTGGGGTAAAGAGCCAAAATGTTGTGGCGAACAGGCAGTTTATTGACGGACTAGCTGCTCAATCCGCAGCCTTTGCAACGCCTAAAATTTCTTTACATAGCAAAAGTCGCCTGTAGAAAATAGGTGCCGGAAAAAGTGTAGTCAACGCTGCTTGTTTGGGGTTAATCAACCTCAATTTGTGGTGAATAAGGGGAATTCCGGGGTTAAATGAGGATGTCGAATCAGCCGAAAATCAACTACCAATACCTGTATAAGTAAAAAGCGCGGCAGGCTCCGAATTGAACGACTGCTGCGCTTCTTCAACTAGTTTATCAAATCAACCGCGACCTTAGTTACCGCCGTAGTCGCTGGTATGATCACGCCAGACGGAATGCGAGTGGGGTGTATTCTTGATGATAATTCCACCCTGGTAAGAAAACTCAATCCATACACTTGGCCCATCAATTCGGACGTAGTCATTCTGGGTGCTCATCACTGTCGTGCCCGAATAAGCAATGTAGGTATTAGCCAACTCGGAGGTGTACTTTGCCAGCACAGTAGCAGCCGCAGAAGCCTCTAAGTCGTTTACGTAGAGCTTAATCGCATTCAGTACCAGCGCTTGGTTGGCTGCACTCAGGCCACTAACCTGCAAACCCGACTTGGTGGCCGGAAACTTACCATCCTGGCCTGGACCCAAGACCAGATCGCTGAACGTGCCCGATAATTTGGCCGTTGTCTGTTCGGCAGTGCTCAGCCCCGTCAGCATAGCCGCAAAGGCTACCCGCTCCTGCTCAAACGCCTGATACGTGCGGTTGGCTGCGGTGACAGCGGCTTGTGGCTCAGTGCCCCGGAAGGCGGGCGTAACGCCCGTAAACGCACCAGCGTTGAAGGTATAGGGCTGGGTGTAGTGGTGACCGGTGAATAGGAGCGCCCATAAACCCGTGGTGCTGGGCGTACCCAGAAAAGAGAGATAGTAGTTCCCCGCGCCGTAGTCCGAGCCTCCCCCGATGGTGTTCAAATAGTCGTCAGCGACCAGGTTGCCGATCATTTCGTCGTAGCCCTCGTTGATAACGCCCAGTGCCAGCAATCCCTGCATCAGGTTGCGAAAAGCCGTTAATTGGGTAGTGGTGAGAGCCCCCAGATTGATGCCGTTACGGGCCGACAGAGCCGCTGGTAGATTGGACCATTTCTGAGCATTGGCCTTGGTGTACGTTAGCTGCATGGTCGTCACCTGAGAACTGCTCAGCGTAGCTTTGAAAGCTTCGGCCAGGGCTACCACCTGCGTTACCCCGCTGGCCGACGAACTGGTCGTGGCCGATAAAGCGGTCGTCACGGTGCTGGAGTTGGTCGTTGTCGTCGTACCCGAACTGGTCGAACTAACAGTCAAGGCCAGACTACAGGTTTGCCCACCAAAACTGAGAGCGAAACTGGCCGTGCCCGCTCCCGATGGGATACCACTAATAGCATAGGCCAGGTTACCGGCTCCGCTGGCCAGGGTGCCTGCCTGAAGTGTGGCCGTTAACCCCGTTATGCCGGTAGAACCAATCGCGCTGCCAGCTGAATAGGCCACGCTATTGCCACCGGTGTAAGGAACCGTAGCCGTTCCAGTGTAGGCCGTGCCACTGACAGCAGAAGCCGAAAACGTGGCTGAACCACAACTCAGGGCGCTAACGGTCGCCGAAGTTGGTGTAACCGTACTCGAGTCGTTGGATTTTTTACACGACTCTATTGTTGCTACACCACCAAGAATCAGCACGATCAGGACAGTAGCATTCAGAACACTCTTTTTCATACTATACGAAATAACCTTAGACAAGTAAAAAGGCTTTTTGAGTAAATGTACTCAACAGCCTGTTGGTGTGTTGCAGGGCCGTCGCTCCTTTGGGGTGAATGGCCTATGAACGGGGGTGAACAAGTTACTTGTTTATTGAGCGGGCCGAAATCCTGGCGAAATCTTTATTTCATAAACAGGCTAAAAAACTCTTTTTCATAGCTGCTTCCTATCGGAATTTCTTCTTCCTCCATCAGAATCATACGGCCACGAATAGACTGGATCTTGTCGATGGCGACAATAAACGACCGATGAACACGAATGAATTTGTTCGTCGGTAACTTTTCCAATATGGCTTTTAACGTAAGTCGTAGAACGATGGGTGGTCCTTCCTGTAAATGGACTTTTAAGTAATTATCCAACCCCTCAACAAACAGTATATCGGAAACAGTCACCTTTACCAGGCCGTAATCAGCCCGGAAGAAGAGTTGTTTGGGGTCCGTTTCTTCTAGTGTATTCGTTTGTTGATCAACGCGCCAACGCGCCTGAGCTCGCTGAACGGCTTTCATAAACCGTTCGAGGAGATAGGGTTTGAGGAGATAATCTACAGCCTCTACTTCATAACTCTCCAACGCATACTCGCTATAGGCAGTCGTAAAAATAACGAGGGTTCGCTGGGTAATGGATTTAAAAAAGACTAATCCCGACTCTTTCGGCATGTTAATATCCAGAAAGATCAGGTCGACGGGATTCGTTTCCAGATACAGCCGGGCTTCTCCGGTGCGGGTGAAGGTTTTAACCAGATCTACAGAATCAATTCGACTACAGAAGGCTTCAATAACATCCAGAGCAGGGCGCTCGTCGTCGAGTGCGATGGCTTTCATTCGAATAAGGTCATGCTTAGGTGGACATGAAAATCGGTCGGACCATTATCAATGGTTAGTTTATGGGTATCCGGATACAGGAGTCGTAAACGTTCTCTGGCGTTTTGCAGGCCCACCCCCGTTGACGTCTCCAGGTGACTGACCTCCACCTTTTTATTGGCCACATAAAGGCTCAGACTCTTTTCCTGAATGCGTATATGAATGTCTATTTGCGATTCTTCATCCGGGCTCACACCATACTTAAACGCGTTCTCAATGAAGGAAAACAGCAGTAAAGGGGCAATTTCCAGTGATTTTTCGTCGCCATCCAGTTGGTAATTAATCAGAACCGCATCGCGTAGCCGGGCTTCCTGGAGATCAATGTAATTAGCAATGTAATTGATCTCCTTAGCCAGGGCCACTTTATCCCGGTGGGCATCACGAATAATGTAGCGCATGAACTCCGCGAGTTTAACAATGGTGTCGGCGGTACGCTCATCCTTACGGATGGCCAATGCGTAAATGCTGTTGAGCGTATTAAATAGAAAATGCGGCTGAATCTGCGCTTTGAGTTGGCGAAGCTCGGCCTGCAATTGATCAGTCTCAACCTGATGGAGCCGAGTGGCCGTCTGAATGGAGATGGAGATGAGGGTACTAACACTCCCCACTAAGAAAAAAATGGCCAGCTTAACCGGAAGCAGTAACATAAAAGGAGGTCCATGGTGATTATTGACTGGCTCCTCGGATAACGGATGAGAAAAATCATCCGGATGGTGCGGACCTCGTTGTGGATCAAAGGGCCTGTGTTCATCAGGATGTAATTGAAACGGAGGACCAGAGTGCTTATCCAGCATCATTTCCTCCACAAATAATTGTCGAGCCCAGGCCTGTGGCGTATTTTCTGACGGCAATTTGAAGAAAAACCATTGCTCGATACGATATGGCAGATAGACTGCGGCTAGTATACAGCTAATTACGATAAGCGTGTATTTCCGGTATTGTTTAGCCAGAAACCAGCGGGGTACAAATACGGTGTGGTTCAAATATGAAAACAGTACCAGGAAAAGATAAGCCAACGCATTCTGAACAAGGTGTTCGTGAGGTCTAAGCGGGGACAAGCTTATCCCGTTGTATATACAATAAATCAGTGGCAGAATGGCCAGCGCGATTCCAATCAATACGTGGGTGCTATGGGCTCTTAACCAGATTGCCATTTTATTCATTAACTAGATAACAAATGTATACCCATTAATTGGAGCTTGGGAATGATTGTGGTTAAAGGGGTAAAAACCGGGGTAAAGAAGGGTAGAGGGTAATTCGACTACTTTCCAACGTTCTAATTCCATATTTAAAGTATATGGGCTTAGACAATCCCCACTAGACATCGATCGGATAGTTTACATATTAGGGCTTTTATATAGACCCATAATGGCATGTTCCTTAGTACGGAATCATACCGGCCTCAGTATTTACATGAAGCTATATTACTTTTAAAATACACTTTATTGTATTGATTTTCAGATATTTATGTCATTTTAACGAGACATAGTGGACGAATGTAGGAAGACCCCCTATCTTCAAAAGGAAGTCATCAGAAAAGCCGATGCGGTTGAATAAAAGAGCGGTTTTTCGTTTGCTCTACTTTACCTAACTTCAATAAGGATAGCAGTTAGTCAAATAGTACTATTGTTTGACGGAGGCCAGTGGCCACAGGGTTATCTTCTTAAATTCTGCACTACCTTCTTCAGTGAATAAATCAATTTCCCCTTCCGATTTATTCGGAAAAATCAGGTCAGTAATCACGCGCTCCCCATCGTTGATAAACACTTCAACAACCGATTTGTCAACGAAAATGCGCAACTTTATCAGGCCATTTTGCGGTTTAACAGGAGCTTGTTCCACGCTGGGAAAACGGTCACTAAAATCTGTCTGGCCCGACTTCCGGCGATCAAGCTCCAGCTTACCATTCGCATATTGAATTATGGTTACTTCACTGCCATTTTTAGCCAGTCGTATACCTACGCGTTTAGCTGTTCCCGGTAAAATTTCGGCCTCAATCTCGTAAGAATTAGCGATGCGTTTTTCCAGTGTCAGGATCTGGTTCGTCAACTTTATGTTTTGTCGCTCAATTTTTTTTCCGCGTAGACTGCTACTACTACCTATAGGTTGTTGAATTAACTGTAAGCCATCTGTGGTGCGTTTCAGAGCAATTTGGCGAGGTAGCGACATGGCTCCCTTAAAGGGCGTCGTCGGTAGTTTATTGCCATACTCCCAATTGTTTAGCCAACCAATCATGACCGGATTTTTGTCTTGAATTGGCAGATTGTTGTACTGAATGGCTGCGTAATAGTCTTTACCATAATCGACTACATTACTAACAGCGGGGGCAATCGGTTTGGGGTTGTCTTTATCCAGCGTAAAATGTGTACCATCAAAATCACCCACAAAATATTGCATGCCCACATATCCTTTCTGTGGATGCCCGGCTGAAATGAACAGTACCCATTTGCTCTTACCAGGCTCATTTTCGATCGGCACCGACATAAGAGCAGGACATTCCCAAACCTTCGTAGTATCGCTCTGAGGTCCAAAATGACTCATCAGTTTCCAGTCTTTCAGGTTCTTGGACTCAAAAAATGCTACCCGATGTTCAGTAGCCTTCACTGACGACATCACCCATTTTTTCTGAGGTGCGTACCAGAATACGTTCGGGTCGCGGAACTCTTTTGTTTTAAGATCCAGTACCGGATTTTTATCGTACTGTTTCCAGGTTCGCCCTTTGTCGGCACTATAAGCCAGATTTTGATACTGAGCCGTCTGCTTTTCACCAACCGACACATTGCCCGTATAAACAGCCACCATACAATCTTTGGTACCGTCAGGGCAAAGGCCACTCTGGTTTCCCTTGTCAATGACCGCACTCCCCGAAAAAATGGCCGTTTTCGTTTTGCCATCAGGGTGCGTAAATTCGGGAATGGCCAACGGCAGGTGTTGCCAATGGAGTAAGTCTTTGCTGACGGCATGTCCCCAACTCATATGCCCCCAGACATTATCGAAGGGGTTATGTTGGTAGAAAAGATGATACTCACCCTCGTAATAAATCAGCCCATTGGGATCATTAATCCAGTTTTTTGGTGCTGAAAAGTGGTACTGTGGCCGGTAAAATTCCGGTTTCATAGCAGCTTTATTGACCTGCCCGTAGGAATAATGCGCTAAAGAAGCAAGTAATGCGGCATTTCTAAATAGCTTTTTCATACTGGAGTACGTAATAATTGTTAGCGTAAAAAGATGTGGTGCAGCCGCTTTACAAATGACTATTACCCTATGATAAACTGGACGACTAACCTATTATGTTCTTCATCTACTTGAACTGACGCGATTAAAAAACAATATTCTGCTTGTTCAGCCCCTTTACAAAACTAATCTTTCGCTACGGCAAGCCATAAGTTTAGTTTTAATGTTTTAGGGCTGATCACTATAAAACATGAACAAATGAATAGACCTGCAATAAGTATAAGAACCTGTTAAATTCAAAGAAGCCGGGAGTTATCTTACATTTACGACACCCAAAGCACACTAGGAAACATGATCCAGTTCAAGCGATTAGACCATATTCTTATCTCCATTCCCAAAGGGAAAATAACCGAGGCCAGAGCTTTTTATAACGAGATACTTGGTCTGGAAGAAATTCCCGGTCAGCATCCCGGAGGGGCCATTTGGTTCCGGCTGGCAGACATTCAACTGCATGTCCGCGAGGAAGCTGGGGGCAATTTCTCGAAACGCCATCCAGCTTTTGAAATAACTAATCTGGACGAAGCGAAGATGGAGTTGGCTGCTAAAGGAATTGACATCTCGTACTCATCCGAGATCGAAGACCGGCAGCGGTTTTTCTTCCGGGATCCGTTTGGCAACCGCTTCGAGTTGCTTCAATTTATTGATTAGTACCAGTAAGCTGGGATCTGGTAAATACTTACGTCGAACCAGGCAACCGATGAGCTACTTCGCCTGTTTCGGTCATGGGTACAGGCTGTATATAAGCATGTTTGATAGCGGGAAATACCTTATGAATCGACTCATGGATACGCACAATGGCTTTATTAATTGCGTCAGTCGTCAGGTCTGTTTGGAACGCAACGCCCTGCACCAATGTAATTTCTTCCGGACCCAAGTAAATGGTGGCGATTTGCATCGCTTTCAGTACTGTCGGGTCAGCTTCGGTTAATGCCACCAGTCGACGGGTCGTGTCCAGGTCAACTCCCTCACCCATCAACAGGCTTTTACTTTCGCGGGCCAGCACAACCGCCACCGCCACTAGAAGTAGACCAATCAAGATGGATGCGGTGCCATCGAGATAAGGATTATTTAATTCATGACCCAGAAATACGCCCAGGAAGGCAATAATCAGGCCCAGCACATCAGATGCGTCTTCAAACAAAACTGTAAACGTTGCTGAGTCTTTACTGTCTTTTATAGCTCCCCAGACTGACTGTCCCCCACGTTGGGCATTAAAGGCTCGCCAGGCGGTAATCAATGAATACCCGTCTAAAACAAATGCGATACCTAGTACAATGTAATTCCAGAAAGGGTCTTTAATTGATTCTGGATGCTGTATGTGGGTTACCCCTTCGTAAAATGAGACACCACCGCCTACAGCAAAAATCAGCAGTGCGACTACGTACGACCAGAAATATTGTTCCCGGCCGTAGCCAAAGGGTCGTTTTTGGTCGGGGGGGCGCTGACTCCGGCTTATGCCCAGTAATAATAATAACTCGTTCAGTGCATCTACCATCGAGTGAATTCCCTCAGACAGCATGGCTGAACTACCCGTAATACTGGCCGCAATGAACTTGGTTGCGGCAATGCCCAAGTTTGCCGCCAGCGCTGTATAAAGTGGTACTTTAGAAGAAGCCATACCGTAGCAACGGTTTCTCAGCGACAGATGTTCTACAAACCTGGCTCGCCGAAAGTCAAGTCACAGCCAGAGGGTTGAAAGAACCTCACGGTTAATTAAAAAATTCTACCCTACCAGCCTATAATGTAACAAAAGTGGCAGGTGGAACAGATGATAGGTGTAGTCATAATCTAATTCAAAGCAGCTATATGGGTGTACTACCCTTGACTTAATGAGCCAACGAGTGTTTTATTGAGGTTGTAGTACCACACAGCACCTAAGATCTTGGTAATCAGTAAATAATCAACTTTGTTAATTATTTTGTCGAGAAACTTGATTATTAGCCTTCAGGAGAAGAAAGCAACTAATCAACTCGATCAGGATGAGCTTTAGAAGAAGCTTACTGATTTATTAAGTATTGTTTATCAAGGGATTATCTCTTACTTTACAAGATATCTTTTTTGTTTGAGTGATCATAACGCTGAACAAAATTGCGTCGTAAGACTACACATTAAATGAAAAAATTACCATGTAATCATAGTTTCTAGTGTAGTTTGGCTCTAAAACATTATCTGATATGAACAATCAGTCATTAGATAGACATTCATCCGATAAAGATGAACCCGCTTTTCTATTGGAGGACTGGGTTCAAGCTATTAAGGAACTTCACCAATGGCACTATAAACTTAATCAAGTCATCAACGGGAAAAATTCAAATGAACATATTGCCATAAACAGTAGTTTCAAAAAGGATTGCCAATGGTCAATAGAAAATCTTATAAAGCTACGACTTGACTTGATGTATTCGCTGGCAACGTTAGAGAAAGAGTGTGATTTGGTTGATGAGACAGCTACTTTATGGCAACTCAATCAACATACTAAAACCATTATTAATTGGAATAAGAATATCAAGAATGCTCTTGGCTTAGACTGTTCTGGAACAGCATAAACCAAGAGTTGTTACGCTAAGAAGGGTTTATGATATAACGCTTTTAACGATACCAACTAAATGACTCCTCCCGAAAAATCGTTCGATAAACTTTTGGAGCACTATGTGTTTAGCGTGGCGGCCAAATTTATTGGCCTAGCGAACCAGGAAACACAAACTGAATTAATTAAATTAATTAGTTCGGTTGATACGGCCTCTACTCCAGGTGAATCCACCTGTGAGCAACCGTTATTAATGCCAATCGAGCAGTTAGAAAAACAATGGCAACAGGTTTTAACCAAGCCCGTCAATTTAAAATCGGTTCATGACCAATGGCTTATCGCTCTAACTCGTCAGCAAATTAAGAGTCATGAAGTTCGTATTGCACATCTCGAACTTGCTATTATAATTACTGAACAAAGCTTTCAACGAGTTCAGTGTAATATCCCCAACGAACCTAGTCGGTCCAGATTACTCAATTATTATGAGGTGGCCCTTAAGCGATATCAACAACATTTGGCTACAGCGCAAACCAGGAAATTTTTAACTTTAAACCAATTACCTCAACGGTAGTGGAAAAATGAGTTACTGAATCGATTTTCATAGTGTGGGTATGAACACGTATAAACTAACTGAGTTACCATTAAATAGATATACTATATACGGATAGACCCTTACAGACCTAGTTTCTTACCGGCATTAAACTGACGGACATTACCAACACGGGTGTAGCGCTGAATCATGGCGGAAGTCTTGTGTTTGGTTTGTTGCATAACCTCCAGATCATCAGCTCCATTGAGTTTGGCAATAGTTACAAAGGAAGCCCGCAACGAGTGAGCCGAATAGTTTTCGCCCAGATAGTGTTTTACAATACGGGCCACGCTTTTATCTGAAAGTCGCTCAGACGTAAACCGAACCAATCCTGGTTCCATCCCCTTACGGAAGCGCACTAGTAACGGCCCGCGCTCAGGTCGCTGACCTAGCCAGCATTGAAGAGTTTGCACCGGGCAGAGGGCTGCATCGGAATGATAGAACAGGGCTTTCTCTTCATGGTCACCGTATTGATTGGTTTTACTCCGGTGAAGGCGAACCAGCACCCCCTCAGACGAAAACGACAGATCTTCCGAATTAAGAGCTACTAACTCCGAACGTCGGAAGGCCCCGGTAAACCCCAGCAACAGGACAAGTTTATCCCGAAGCTGTTGGGGATCCAATATGTTCAGACTTTGTATAACATCCCGAAACTCATCAACGGAAAAAGCGGGAGCCTGATGCTGGCGCACACCGATAGTACGGCGGATACCCTCCATTACCGTTTGCACATGCAGGTCTTTTTGAGGGAAGTCAGCCCCTTGCAGTTGATGAAGTTTGCGAATAGCTGATAGACGACGTTGGATCGTGGCCCACTTATCGGTCTCGGCTGTAAAGGCCAGATATGCACAAAGGGCCTCGGGGGAAATTGGTGCGGGCACTTGCTGGTGTTCGCTGCACCACTGGCGAAAATGGCGCAAATCAGCTGCATAAGCCCGTCGCGTATTAGGTGCCCCTTCCAGGCCCGACTGCATATAGTTGGCAACTTTACTGCGTAATGTCGACAAGCTAATATTCGCTACCGATAGGGGCACTACCTCCTGAGTGGGCTTTGGTTGTTTTCGTCCAGACTTCATGGTGTAAATATACTAAAGTCATTAGGTCTGATAATCCTTAATTATTGGACCTAATGACTGTTTAGGCAAAAATAGGATAAATTTATCTCATGGCATCATTTCAACGCCTTTTTCAACTCGTCAGCCGCCAAAGTCTGGGCTTGCTTCGCTTCAGACGGCACGGTAGACATCCCAAAAAATTCGTGAGTAACACCATCGTAACGTTTATAGGTAACCGTTACACCAGCCGCCTGAAGTTTATCGGCCAATAATTTACCCTCGGTTTGCAAAGGATCCAATTCAGCAGCAATCAACGTTGTACCGGGTAAGCTCTGCAGGTTAGCTTTCACTAAGGCTATGCGCGGGTCGCTACGCTGGGCATCCGTCGATAGCGTTTGCTTGAAAAAGTACTCCATCATTGGTTTATCCAACGGCTTGGCCGATGCGTACCGAGTATAAGATGCACTATTAACAT
Organism: Spirosoma flavum; assembly: GCF_042686045.1. NCBI lineage: Bacteria > Pseudomonadati > Bacteroidota > Cytophagia > Cytophagales > Cytophagaceae > Spirosoma > Spirosoma flavum. The sequence goes on along the minus strand of NZ_JBHUOM010000025.1, from coordinate 50,299 downwards.
CATTATCGGCAATTGGATACACCAGCAACTGATGCCGGGGGAGGGCTATTTTTTTATCGCGGGCCATGATACTGACGTTAGCGGCCAGATTACCCCCCGCGCTTTCTCCCGCCACAGCCACCCGCTTCGGATCACCTTTAATAGTTTGGGCATTGTTGAGTACCCACTGGTATGCGGCAAAAGCATCATTTTGCTGAGTTGGAAACTTGTGTTCCGGTGCCAGTCGGTAGCCAACCGAAACGACCACGGCGCCAACCTGCTCAGCTAGCGCCTGGGCCGACGCATTGTAGGTATCTATATCGGCAATCACCCAACCCCCGCCATGATAATAGACAATGACCGGAAACGGAGCCTGACCAATTTTTGGGGTGTAAATACGCGCGTGAATGGATTGTCCTTCTCCTACCGGAATCTGCTGACCGGCTGTATCCACCTTTGGAGCAGGCATCATTATGTTATGATCTTTCATGACAGCCATCACCGCCATCGTTGGAGTGGGACTTAAGCGGGCCTCTTTAGCCGGTAGTTCATAAATAGGTTTATCCTGGTAGCCGTAACTGGCTAGCTTTTTCAGCACAACCTGCATAGCGGGTAATATGGAAGGAGCCCAGGCCGGTTTTGGTCCTTTGGGTTTTAACTCGTCCAGCTTACCAGCCATTGAACTGTCGTTGCTCATGGTGGAGCCCGACGTATCTGCGCCTTGACCAGTTTCAGACGTTTTTTTCTGCGTACAGCTGGCTAAACTGAGAATAAGTAGTAATAAACTGCCAGCCAAACCGCAGTTTATTACTTTAAAAGGGGATTTGTTTTTCATGAACACTGTGCTTTAACGGATTATACTTACCCGTTAAAAACCGGCTTGTCTACTAAAAGTTATCCGCAAGCTATTCTGCGGCTCGTTACGTTGCTTTTCTGAACCAATGGGCAAATTAGTAGTTGATACCACAGTTTTCATAGTGAACACAAAGCCTATTACTCGACGATGATGTATTCTTTTCCCTTACGAAGCACACTAACCTGGCTGGGTTTTGCGCTTGGGTTAACTATCCAACCCCTGGCCGCTCAATCACCGAAACTTGAGTCTGTCTTTCAGGATAAAACGTATCAGCTTACCGGCGTAGCAGTCTCCAAAAGTGGGCGTCTGTTTGTCAATTATCCTTACTGGACTGATGCTTACCGCTATGCCGTGGCCGAGGTCGGCAACGATGGTGTCGTAAAACCCTACCCCGATGCACCTTACAATAGCTGGCGTGAAGGGCAGCCAATAACGACTAACCGCTGGATTTGTGTACAATCGGTTCACGTAGATGCCAAAGACCGACTTTGGGTAGTAGATGCGGCTAGTCCTAAACAGAACGGGGTGGTCGGTAATGCCCATCGTATCGTCTGCATCAATCTGGCAACTAATCGGGTAGAGAAGGAGTATCCTATGAAGGGCGTGGTAGGCTCCGACAGCTATCTGAATGACATTCGGGTGGATACGAACCGTGAGATAGCCTACCTGACCGAATCCAAACAGGGTGGAATCGTCGTCCTGGATATCAAGAGTGGGAAAGCTCGGCTACTGCTCAAGGGAGATAAGTCGGTAAAAGCGGATCCGACATATAAATTCGTCATTGACGGACGGGAATTGCGCGACAATATGGGTCCGGTACGGTTTCAATCAGATGGAATTGCTATGACGCCCGATGGTAATTATTTGTACTATAAGCCGCTGAGTGACAATAAACTCTACCGTATCAAAACTGATAACTTACGCAACACGGCGCTGAGTGCAACCGCCTTAGCAACCCATGTCGAAGATTTGGGAAAGGTAGCCTCTACCGACGGCATGATTATCGATAATCGGGGCAATTTATACATGGGCGACGATCAGGCGTATACGTTATACCGCCTACCCGGTGCCTCAAGTTCAAGTCGTCCGCAGCTCACAAAGCAGGTTCTGCTTACCGACAAAAATCAGTTGATATGGCCTGACAGTTACGCCATTTATAACGGCTACTTATACATGACTACCTCACAAATTCAACACATGGCCAAAAACAACGGTGGTAAATCTACCCGCAAAACTCCTTACGGCGTATGGCGACTCAAGATTGAGTAGACCTTTTTCACCGAATATACCAACAGCGGCTACTCCTTTGGGGTGGCCGCTGTTAGTATGTTTAGAGTAATTGAGAAATAATTCTGACCGTTTCTACTCGGAGTCCTACGAGCAAATGTGATTGTTGTAGGGTGAAAAACTCAATACCAAATCAGGAGATTAGCAGGTAGCAGCTGCTTTACTATCTGTACCCTAATTCACGCATTTTTCTATTTGGTATGTCTACCATTATTCAGGTTGGTTTGATTGGCTTCGGGCTGTCGGGACGATATTTCCATGCGCCGTTTTTGTCCGTCAATCCACGATTTCATTTAAAGAAAATAGCCAGCAGCCGTCCTGATGCCGTACATCAGTTCGATGCCTCCATTGAGTGGGTCGCTACGGCAGATGAATTATTTGCCGATGCATCTATCGACCTCGTATTCATTTGTTCGCCCAACGAAACGCATGTCGACTATGCCCGGAAAGCGTTGGAACATCGAAAACACGTTGTTGTCGAAAAACCGTTTGCGACTTCTGAGCGTGAAGCCAACCAATTATTGGAATTAGCCAAGCGGCAGGGCTGTCTTGCCACAGCCTACCAGAATCGCCGGTGGGATTCTGATTTCTTAACAATCAAACGGCTATTGGCTGACGGCAGAATAGGAACGGTTGTTGACTTCGAAGGACGCTATGATCGTTACTCGCCGGTAGATCCGAACACGCAATCCTGGAAAGAACAGCCGGGCGTGAGCCGGGGTAATCTATACAATTTGGGGCCGCACCTACTCGACCAGGCTCTCCACCTATTTGGTAAACCTGATACAGTACAAGCTACCGTCCGAATTATACGCCCCCATAGTCGCGTCACCGACTATTTTGATATAATGCTGGGCTATCCTGATAAGGTCGTCAGGCTTGAATCCAGTTTAATGGTTTATCACAATCAGCTTCGGTACAGTCTGCATGGCACAGAAGGCTCCTTTATTAAGAGCGGTTTAGATATACAGGAAGAACATCTACGGCTGAATCAGTTGCCAAATCAGGCCGCCTGGGGAGCAGAAACGCAGGACCGATGGGGAACACTTTACCGAGATGGTCATAGCGAACGGGTAGAAAGTGAGCGGGGTAATTACACACCTTTTTACGATAATCTTTACGAGGCCATTGTCAACGGAGCAGAACCCGCCGTTACACCAACTGATATTTTGAATCTGGCCCGCGTAATTGATTTAGCCGTGGAGAGTAGCCGAACACAGCAAACAATGCTTTTTTAGCAAGGACCAACTATCACTGGCGAGTTGTTGAGTTTAGGGCCAGCGCATTCAGTTTTTGTATTTACTAACTCTTACTGAGTCTGAGCAACGAATCAGCCTCTACGGGCAGTCAGTCGTTAAACACATATGTATGTATCCCCTTACAATTAACAATTGGCTAACGCAGCACGCGCAATTCAGACCAGATCATCTGGCGTTCGTCTTTGGGGATACCCGCCTTACGTTTGCCGAATTGAACCGGAGTGTCAACCGAATGGCCAATGCGCTACGAACGGCGGGTGTTGGAAAAGGCGACAAAGTGGCGACGGTACTCCCTAACAGTCGGGAACTGTATGAAACATTTTGGGCAGTAGCTAAACTGGGCGCTGTGCTGGTGCCGATGAGTCCGATGGTGCGGGGACGAGGGTTGATAAACTTGCTGAACGATGCCGACTCTGGTTTAGTCCTGACCGATACTGCCCATGCGCCTTTTCTGGACGAGGTTCGTAGTGAATTAGTAATCCCTGCAACTAACTACTGGGTTATTGACGGAGAGTTATCAGGCTGGCAATCGTATCCCGTTTTATGGCAGACAGCTTCTCAAACCGAGCCCCCTCCACCCGACTTGGCCAGTGATGACTTGTATAACATTATGTACAGCAGTGGTACTACCGGGTCGCCCAAGGGTATTATGCACTCCCACTTTGTCCGGTCCATGTATGGGTCTCTATTTGCCAACGCCTTCCGCATCCAGCCCGAAAGCGTAATTATGCACTCCGGTGCCATCGTGTTCAACGGGGCCATGCTAACATTTATGCCCGCAATGTTTATTGGCTGCACGTACGTATTGCTGAAGGAGTTTGTGGCTCAGCCAGTGATTCAGACCATAGCCAGCGAGGGCGTGACGCATACGATTCTGGTTCCCACTCAACTCGTATCGTGTTTGCAAAGCCCGGAGTTCACCATCAACACCCTACCAACAATCGAGTATATTCTGTCGGTGGGCGCGCCTTTACTGAACCAATACAAAGAAAAACTGATAGAGCGGTTTCCAAATACGTTCTACGAATTGTATGGGTTGACGGAAGGTTTTATGACCGTTTTAGATAAAACCGTTTCGACTCAAAAAACTGGGTCGGTGGATCGGCCTATCTGGTTTTCGGACATGAAAATTGTGAACGATGATGGTGACGAACTTCCTACGGGCGAAGTGGGCGAAATCATTGGCCGGGGTCCGTTTCTAACGTCAGGTTATTATAAAAAGCCGTTTCAAACCGCTGATGCGCTTCGGAAGGGCTGGCTTTATACCGGAGATTTAGGCTATACTGACGAAGATGGGTACTTGTTTTTGTCGGGTCGTAAGAAGGATTTGATTATTTCGGGTGGGGTAAATGTCTATCCTAAAGACATAGAAGAAATAATAATTCGTCATCCGGCGGTGGCTGAGGTCGCTGTGTTTGGCATACCGCATGACGATTGGGGCGAAACGCCCGTTGCTGCCGTCCGGTTGGCTATAGACGTGTCCCTGCACGAGTTAAAAGATTGGACAAATAAAAACATAGAAGCACGCTACCAGAAGATTTTTGCGATAATGCTGACAGACGAGTTTCCGAAAAATGTAGCTGGAAAAATTCTAAAAAATGTATTGCAACAGCAATATCATGAGACGATAAAAAAAGCTAAAGGCGCACCCTCATGACTGTCAAAATAAGCTTATTCAAGGCAGTGCGGGCTTGTTCAGGAGCATCGTTCAGAGTAGAAAAACTAATAGGGCAGTCCCAAACAGCTTTAATAAGCAGACCTCAAAACTGGTAGCTAACATGGTTTATAAAAACTATCTTTTCATTATAGCATTGCTCTTGTTGCTGTCAAGCAGTCCTTTGAAGGCCCAAAATGGTATGGGAGTTTCTTCGTCTGATACCGATTGTCTCTGTCAACAAATAGCAACAATGACGTTTGCAGGGGCGACAATTACAGCGGCTGAATGTGTGCCGGCAGGAGCATTTACGCCGTCGGGAAGTAGCCAGGCCATACCTGATTTACCAGCCTTTTGCCGGGTTAGTGCCACATTAAAACCCACGCCCGAATCAACTATTAAAATAGACGTATGGTTACCGCAAACCGGTTGGAACGGTCGATTTCTGGGTACTGGTAATGGAGGAGGAGCAGGAACTATTGCCTATTCAGCCCTGGCCAATGGATTGAAGCGCGGATTTGCAACAGCGAATACTGACATGGGAACGGCCCCAAGTGCCAATGAGGCCACTGGACACCCCGAACGATGGGCAGATTTCGGTTATCGCGCCACGCACGAGATGACGACAACCGCAAAGGCAATCACGCAAGCTTATTACCAGAAGCCGATCCAACGCGCCTATTTCGCAGGCTGCTCGACCGGTGGTCAGCAAGCCTTAATGGAAGCGCAACGGTACCCCGACGATTATAACGGAATCCTGGCCGGTGCTCCAGCCAACAATCGTACTCACTTACATACTGGTTTCCTCTGGACGTACAAAGCGACCAATCAGCTACCAGGCAGTGCATTTCTGCCAAAAGAAAAAATAGCGTTAATAACCAACGCGGTTGTCAAAGCCTGTGCCGGGAAGGATGGCGGTGCTCCCGGTGATAATTTCCTGACTGATCCCCGAGCCTGCAATTTTGACCCGGAAACACTCCCTAAATGCCCAAATGGCACCGACGATGGCACTTGTCTCACCAGTGCCCAATTGACCGCTCTGAAAAAAATACATGCCGGGCCGACAAATCCCAGAACGGGCGAACGAATTTACACACCACTTCCCCAGGGGAGCGAGAATTCAGCGTTAGGCTTTGACTACGAACAGAATCCTAAACAGGCACCGCCCTCGCTCTTTTACCAGTACAAATGGGTATTTGGGCCTGATTTTAATTACACAACATTCGACTTTGATCACGATCAGTCCAAGATGGATTCAGTACTGGCACCGATTCTCAACGCGAACAACCCCGACTTGAGGGCTATGAAAAAACAAGGTGGAAAAATTTTGATGTATTCTGGAACGGCTGATCCCCTCGTTCCCTTTCAGGATGCTATTAATTACTATGAGCGAGTGATTGAAGCGCAGGGAGGGCTAGCCCGAACAGAAGACTTTTTTCGCTTCTTTCTGGTACCCGGAATGGCTCATTGCGGAGGTGGGCCTGGTTTAAACGATTGTGGACAGAATCTCTCTTTCAACGTTCCCCAAGATAGTGAGCATGACGTGTTAACCGCCCTAGTAAAATGGGTTGAACAAGGTAGTGCTCCCGACAAAATTATTGCGACGGCTTTTACAGGCGGTGTGCCCAGAGAGGGCGTCCGCTTCCAACGCCCGATCTACCCTTATCCAAAACTGCCTAAATACCTTCGTGGAGACCCGAACTTCCCTACCAGTTACCGAGGTGTTGATCATCCACGCAAAGGTGTTTTAATACCGGCTAGCAAGTATATGAAGTGAGATGGCCGTCTTACCAGTGCAACCACTTAAGCTGGTTTTTGTAAATCTATATCCGTCACTTGACGACGTATTTTTTTACTAGCCCAGTTGGTACTACCAAGGCCAATTTCAGAAATATAAGAGCGAAGGTCTTTTTTAGATTATTCCCCCTCTCTGGCTTTTTCCACTAAATCTTCCTCGCTGTATTGTTCGTGATTGTAAGTCAGCTTACGAATGGCTTGAGCAAGCTTTCGTGTTTCCTGAGCTTTTTTCGTAAACTGGTCGGCAATGGTGGTGTCATCGGCGTCAGAAAGAACCTCACTGCTTTGTTCGAGAAGTATAATAGTTTCCTCAAGACCACGTAACGTTTTCCAGAGAGAGGCTTCTACAGACTCAGTCAGTTCCGACAATAGTGCATCGGATGTATATCCATGACCCGTATGGCATCGGTATCGGATCAGCCGCCCCTCGTCGAAGCGAACCAGAACACCACTACATTCTGGACAGGTTAAAGGTGATAGCTCTCCCATAGTCAAAATACCCATATCGAACGCGTCACCCTGTGCGGCAACACTAACTTCAATTTCAAGGCGGTCTAATTCGTGCGCTGTCAGTTCGGGTGTTAAAGCGGCCTGCTCTTGCGTCAACTTACAAATTAAAGCACCAATATCAGATAATGGCAATACATAATCTACATCTACATATTCCAGTACGCTAGTGGGCATGCTTGGATACGCAGCATCTTCTGGCTGCTGAACGATACCTATTCCCCCCAGTCGTTTAATCGACCACATACCTGAAGTACCATCATTGAGTAGACCCGTTAGAACTACGCCGATAACACGTGAACCAAATGTATACGCTGCCGAGCGAAATAATGCATCAATGGATGGCCGAAATCGGTTTTCTTTTGGACCTTTTTTGACCAGAATACGGTCATTTTCCAGAATCATGTGGTGATCTGGTGGCGCTATATAAATGTATCCGGCTTGAATGGGGGCTCCATCCTGTGGATGTATCACTTTCAACGGACCTGACCGGCTAAGAATCTCCGGCATAAGGCTTGGCGATGTAGATGATACATGCTGGATTATGAATACAGGTGCCTGAAAATCGGCGGGAAATGCAGAAACTAACTCCCGCAAAGCCATTACTCCACCTGCTGAAGCGCCAATAACTACAATATCACGTTTTGCCATACTTTGTCATAGGTTACATTGAAATGTCTTTCCTTATCATTTCAAAAACCAGAAGTTTGTCTATTCGATAATTTTTATCGAATAAATAGTTTAGTGGTAAACTAGTTTACTTTGCAAATGGCTACTGGTGGGCAATCTTTTTATCTCCATATATCCGACAAATAAGCCTGTATTCGTATTAATGCGGGCAGCAGAGTGGCCGATGAATGACTAAGTACAACAGCCGTGTACAATTGTCAGCAATAAGGGATGTGTCAATGAGTTTTGAGTACCTACTCATAATGTCACCAGAAACGATAAGGCAATAAGCTTTCACCATTAGCGTATCGCGATCAAAATATATCCCGCCGTTCTTATAGACGATGCACCTCGATAAACCGCTTGTTGGCTTTTCTGGTAAGTTTCGTTACAACTCATGTTAGACCACTAATTGTTAGAAGCAAGTCATCCGACAACTTTTTATGCAATACTCTTGTTATGATTACAAAGAGTTTTATATTTTGTTATTATAGTAACAATAAGTATATATAATCATACGTTAAGATGTAAAGCATCGCTATTTGGTTAAAAAGAGGATAGTATATACACGACCGGACCCTAGTCCGGTTTTGTTTGTGCCATAGTCCCGAATTAATCCATAAACGCGATTCCCTGTTTGAGCTGATCCGCCCTGGACTCTCGCTTAAGAGTGTGATGCACCTCGCCAATCCGTCGCTTGTAAACCGGCAATTTCGTTATATCCTGCTTTAAGATTACAGCTGACTCTCAACCGATTCGTTCAAAAGTTTGCATATTGGCTGGGCTGGATTGGCCAGATAACCATTATGAATGGGAACAAAGTCTGCTAGTAAAGGAATATGGCAGCAAAGAATTTGGCCCGTCAATTCGCGCCGACCATTGTTAGCTACACCCTGGCTAGTTACATCCTGTAGTGTTACCTCTGCCGGTAAGATTCAGAATATCCACTGAAGAGGTATGCAATTTTATGCCAGGTAATTTGCGCATAAGGTGGATAGTTTCGGCCTTAATTTCTTCAAATAGTTAGTATCTTAAAAATATATTTATCAAAAGGCAGTTTGATTCTTTTGCCTCGTTGCTTATCTAATTGAATAATTTGTGACGTAACTAATGTAACATAGCCGTATATCCCTTATCTTGTACAGCATAAATTACCTTAATAGAAAAAAAGGTAAATAATAAGTTACCATTAATTTGCAAAATTTTACATAATAACAACTATGGGTTACTCTTACCAAACATTCTCAAAAAAAATGTCATCTTATGTTCATTTCTTTTTCTACAATTGATAACAAAGGACAGCTTCGAAATTTCTGTTGGTGGTTTTCCGGTATGGAATTTGCTTTAGATATGTTGAGTTCGGTTTTATATAAAGGCAATCAACTTGTTAAGGCTGAACTCATTGATAATGACCAGTGCACTCAGTTGCCTGTTGATGCATTTGATGGAAGTAATTTCCGTCGTCAAATTCAACAGCTTGAGAGCGAATGGCAAGAGTTATTGCTGGTTGCTCCACAGTGTCGATCAATATACCCTCAGCAGATGGGTATCACACTGACTGACATGGTAGATTAGACAGTTCTTTCGACTAGTATAGCTAACAGGGTGGAAGGTGATAGCTAGACTGTTTTGTTTGCAATCCATTCCACTACGGCATAACAGGCGCAGTTAGCCACTAGACATTGTTTTGACTTATGATCGAGAAGCAGTAAAACACCGCAAAAGCGGATCATAAAAACACTGGTATTAATTAAATCAACTCCCTCTTAATCAAATCAATCATGGAACTTCTTGTAGTAAGCACGGCCTTGGTAGGCCTTATGGGGCTAATAATGTATGCAGGCGAACGCAGAGCCCTTGGCCTTCGAGCAACTTATGACCAAGCATTAGCCAGCGGCAGCAGGGCTCAGGCTTCAATAGCGGGTAGAGTATACTATACATATATCAGACAAGGCAGCATTACCCTATCCGATGAGCAGGCTATGGTAAATGATCTTACCGCAATGGGTGATGAAGTCAGTCAATACAGCCAAACGGAACCGGAACTGATAAACGCATAACTCTTTTGTTAAATCAATCCGTGAGATCACGCCACAATCTTGGATAATCACAAACAGTTACTCGAAGATCATATCCTGGGGCTGGAAGAAACAATCGATTGGTTATCAGACGGGAAAAACCCAATGCAGGCGCATCTTCGGGCAACTAAACACGCAGTTAGGTTAACGGAAAGCCGCAATCGGCTGGAGGAATTAAAGCGGTATTACAACAACCTTTATAATTGAGCTTATTGACTTAGATAACCTCAGGAAGTCTGGTACGACAAATACGTTCATCGACGATTAGCCGGGTGTGTAAGAACTGATAATACTATTTTAAGCGGGTAAATAGACGTTGAATGTTGCGCCTTTACCTGGTTGACTGCTGGCTGTGATGGCCCCACCGTGATTGAGAGCCACCTTTTCACAAATGGCTAACCCAATACCCGTTCCCGCATACTGACTCTTGTTATGTAGCCGCTGGAAGACCTGAAAAATACGGTCCAGGTACTTCTGATCAAAGCCAATGCCATTATCCGATACGTCAATGCGATAGTAAGCCTCAGCTCCACGGCCTGGCTTGACCGAAGCCGGTAAGTCACTCGTCGCTACCTGGTGAGCCGTGACTCGAATCTGAACAGGTAGGTCAGGCTGCCGAAACTTTAGAGCATTGCTCAGCAAATTTTCAAAGAGCTGCCTTAATTGTGAAGGATCGCCCAATACCATGGGCAAAGTTCCGATTTCTACCATCGCTCTGGTGTCCTGAATTACCAGATCTAAATCGTTGATAGCTGTCTGAACGACATCCGTAAGCGATACCACAATGCTGGTGTCCCGTTGAATGGAGATGCGCGAAAAACTCAGCAGGTCTCGAATCAATGTAGACATTCGACTGGCGGCCAACTCCGTACGATCCAGATAAGTAACCCCCTCACCTAGTTGGAGGGCATATTGACTTTTCAACAGATTGCTAAAGGATTGGATTTTGCGTAGCGGCTCCTGCAAATCATGACTTGCGATATAAGCAAACTGTTGCAGGTTCTCGTTGGACCGCTTCAGCAGTTCGTTGGATTCAGTCAACTCTGCATTTGTGGCCACTAATTCTTTGTTAATGACCGCTATTTTTCGGCGAGAATATACTGATTCCGTTACATCATGCATAACGACCAGCACGCGCTTGATTCCATCCGGTTCGCGTAGGGGCTCATAGACAAAATTGTAGTAGCCGATGGCACCGTGTTCATCTCGCTGGAGAGTAGCCGCCATCTCTGTTCCAACAAAAGGCTTACCGCTTCGGCGTACCTCATCTAAAAGCGCTTTGACGGATTGATCAAGGATTTTCGGGAAACTCGCCGACATAGGCTTCCCTACCAATTCAACCGAGGTCCGGCCCAATAGCGCACAGAGACTCGAATTGGCAATCTCCAGGATGTAGTTGGGTCCTTCAACTAGGGCAATGGCTAGGGGAGCTTGTTCAAATAGTTGCTGTAAGCGATCTCGGCTGGCCTGTAATCCATTATTAGCAACCACAAGATCGTCAATGCTGGCAGCTAGTTCTTCATTGCTTACGGATAGTTCTTCGGTAGTTACGCCCAGTTCTTCAGTGCGTTCCTGTACTTGCCGATTCAACTGGGCTACTAAAACCTGATAGCGTACTTCACTATCCAGTAGCTGTTGCTGAGTCTGCATTTCCTGGGTAACATCTTGAGCAATTCCTAAAAAGCGGTACACGTTCCCGTCCTGATTAAAATACGCCTTACCCTGACAATGAAGCCAATGCAACTGCTGATCGTCGTCTTTAATCATCCTGAAATGAATGGTATAATCACCACCTGAGCGCGGGTTAAAAGCGTAAATCATAGCATTCCTCACCTTTGACTGGTCGTCGACATGAATATGTCGAATGACTTGTTCAAAGAGTACGCTATCGTCTTGGGAAAACCCATAGAGCTTTTTACACTGTTCGTCCCAGTATAGCTGCTGGTTGCTGAGATCCAACTCCCAGGTACCGACATGGGCCTCTTGCAGGGCCCCGCTTAACCGCTCATTCCTGGCGGCCATGTCTTGATTAAAAGGTTTTTGCTCACCGGTCATTGAGTACGGATAGGTGTTTGTGATGCAAGATAAGAAGCGGTGACTACTATGGCCCTAAAAATCAGCGATGGCTACCGGTAGTTAGTGAAGAACCGATTTGCGAATTACTTCCCTAAAAAATCGCCAAACTGGCAGAAGTTAGACAACAGGATGTGTATTTTTAGGTTAATCAGCAATTCCACCAACCCCCGCTATCCGAACAATCGGGATGATTATTCGGATAGCGGGGGTTGTGTACCAAAACGCATTAATTTTTATGATGATTGATGAAGCGGGTCTTCGTTCTCTTCATCCTCATCGTCATACTCTTCCGGAATGCCCTCACTCCCATAGAGATAGGTCAAATAATAGTTGATTTCTTTTTGGGCGGGTCGAAACTCCCGTCCAGTAATTCGGTATGCCTGACCGACATCTTCACCCTTAAGCATATCGCCAACAGTCAGTAATGGAGATAGTTCGAAGAGTTGAACCAAGGCATCCAGCACCGAGTTTAGCTCCTCCTCTACCTCTTCCAACCATGTATCTCCCTCGTTAATTTGACTACACAGTGACCGTAACATTGAGTGACCCATAGATAAGCCAACTAACCATCCGTTGGGCAGGAACCGCTTGTTGTCCTGCATCAACTGTCGAACAGCCAGTTTGGTCTTTATCGTTGAGTTCTCAGTTACAATAAAAAGTCCAGCTAAATCCATTTCTTTGACTTTAGCCCGAATCTCTTCAGGGTCTTTGGAAAGGGCTTTAGCCAGCTCAACGAAACTGGTAAAACCATAGTTATCTTCCAGGTAATCTACTTGGACAAGTGTCCAGTCAAGCGTATTTTTTGGGCTATCCATGGCGCCTGTAAAACAGGGTGTAAAGACACTAAATTACTCAATTATAATTAATTACAAAGTAGTTAGTAAATGGTTGACTTCCGACATTCCTGCATAAAGCCTGGAATTGCCAATAGTTATTTTATTCGAAACACTGTCAAGTAAGTGGTGTATTTGTCGCGGGGTTCAGTCTCATCGGTAATAAGGTAAGATGAATCTGATCATACACCAGCGCAGTAGTTCAGCTCCAAAGATTCACCCAACGACTGAGCAGTCCATCCCTCTAAGGTTGATTCAAACTCCTTTACGTATGAGGTTGACCCCTTCTGCTAACCCGGTCATGATCACTGCGCTTAACTTACCAGGAAATTAAACTTGCTTCCTTAAAAAGGATTAACTATCTTGTAACATACTCAAAATTAGACTCTTCGCTATGCTTCTTATCTTCTCAACGATTGACCCATACAACCAGTCTCATCATTACTCCTGGTGGTTTAATACCATAGAGACAGCCTGCGATGCATTAAGCACAGTCTCACTGAAAAAAAACCAAATAGTCAAGGCTGAGATTCTCGACAACGAACAACGAACCCAATTGCCACCCCAAGCCTTTGATGGAGTCACCATCTCTTTTGCACTTCAGCAGCTGGAGAAGCAATGGCAACAGATTTTGAGGAAGCCTCTAAAAATAATCTCAGAGGCCGACCAGTGGTTGATTGACCTAACGAAGCAACGAATCAAGGCTGGTCAGGCTACTCTGGAGCAATCTTGTCAAATGATCCTCCAACTTGAGACAGGACGGAAACGGGCTAAAAATCTTGTTTGCGAAAAAAACCGAAAAGCTAAATTCGTCACCGATTACGAATCAATGTTGAGTACTTATCAAGCGTACGTAGTGAAAATTAAAGCTCAGCAAAAAGTAGCATTAGATAGACTCACCCAATTGGAGTCCGCCTAGTTCTCAATTCATTCAGCCGACCCAAGTAGTAAGGTATCAGACTCATTTACAACCTCCTACCTTTAAACTAATAATCCTGCACCAGTAGTATACACGGCCCACAACAGCTAGTTCAAATCCCTTCGGCGAATCCATATTTACCTGAAGGGGCTGATGAATACCTGAAAATCCTTTTAATGGAAAGTGACAAGTCAACTTAAGACATATACCAAAGCCCTGGCGAGTGCCCCTTAATGAGTGCGATTACTTTCATAAAATGCTTTGACCATCGTTAAAATAGTCGCGCCAGCTGCTTTAAAAACCGTTTCCTGCTCATTATCCAGATTCACAACTACCGTAATCTCTTCAAGTTGGCGAGCCGTTAGCGTCTCATATCCCATACTCCAGGAAGCAAAAAGGCGTTGCTTAATTGGGTGGCTAAACATTGTTGTAACATTAGTATGTCTTCGGTCTTGTTTAATTCGGTTGTATAGAGCCTCAATCGCTTCTTGGTTTCCTTCCAGCACTTGAATGATACGTCCATTCAGACACAGCAGAACACCTGTAATACCTGCCAAAGCATTATCCTGGCGACTTTGTAGAAGAAGAGTGGATAGGTCTACCTCTCGGAGCAGTTCAACGGAGCTGCTCACATAAACGATACAATGATCTATCATATATAACTTAATTGAAGAACTAGTACACTATAGACTTTTATTTATAGCTGAGGTAAGAGGTCAATCGGTTTGAGTTTTATCAAGCTCAAAAGTCGGGCTCAAACTCTGCTGGCCCAAGGCCTTCGGGTAGCCGATACACTTTTTTGCATATAGCTGATTCTACCCGTTTGCAAGCACTTTGTGCAATAACAACCCGGATGCCGGCTTCTTCGCAAAGCTGGGCAATGGGTCGGCGACAGGGCGTAAACAAGAGTTTCTTAGTCCATTTTTTACGCTCGTCGCGCAGTTCCCCGTAAAACGAATCCGGATTAACCCGGCGGCTCAAGTACGGTTCGCTAAACACAAGGCCATGTCGTTGTGCCCGATTGACCATCCACAGCAGGGCATTGTCGGACAAACCCGCATCCGCGTAACCTCCGCCCACGTTACTGTGGATACCCGCAAACCAAACTTGTTCCAGAATTTGCTCGGGCGGAGCAATTGGGTCTTTCTTCCACAGGGTGGGTAAAAACGCCTTCCGATTTTCATCAATGGCCAGCGCATGGTAAGCTCCATGCACCCGGGCGTTAAGTTGAACGTTTAAAAATCGGTATTTGCCCAGCACCAAGCCTTCCAGCCAGGCGTTGAACATGGTTAAGTAGCGAAACCGGGGTAAGGGCAACGGAATCCCTAAGCTGCCTACGGTATCCCATACGCCAATCATTTCGATTTCAGGCTCGTAACAATCGGTTTTATTCTTAAACTCATTAAGTACCTCGTCTTTTTTTTCTGCAGTAGCCTCCCGTTTGTACTGCTCGTACTGATGCTGAATGGATTGGAGTTCGTTAGGGATTTCGTCAGTCCGTGTTTCGGCCACATGGCCGGTTGCTGCAGATGTAGTCGCTTTGGCTAATTGTTGCTGACTGAGCGATTTATCGATGCCAAACCGGCTGATAAGTCCAGAAAGGCTACGGACTGTATAGGCCCCTCGGCTGAAGCCGAACAAGTAAATTTTGTCGCCGGGTTCGTAGTGCTGGGCAATGAATCCGTAACAGTCGAAGAGGTTCTTTATGAGACCTTTTCCCGTCAGTCCTCCCGTCCATCGGTCAATGAGATTGCCGGTTCCAATGCCCGGGTCGTAGAAGATTTTCTGATCCGGTTGCTCGGCCAGAGCCAAGGCCCGAGCTAGTTTAACGACGTTGGTCGGTACCAGGCTTCCTCGGTCGAGTTGTTCGGGGTCATTCCAAGTACCGTCCGAGCAGACAATGATTTTCTTGCTCATAAGCGATGTAGTTTATGAACCAAAATATACTATAAATTAAAGTCGGCCTGCTAAACTTGTTCGTAATCGGTTGGTGTGACAATACGGGAAAGAAGAACACGCGTGCACCTGTCCATTTACACCTTATAGAAGATGACTAAAGAAAACCGCTACGCACGGGATAGGGTTGTTTTTCTTTATTACCTTAACTAAAAACCCGCTAAACATACGATTTGATACATGCCCGGGCTAGACCGACATAGTGGAACAGCAGACTCAATCATGCCCTATAATGGGGGAGAGGTAACGTTGTTTGGTTTCGCCAGCCGGGGGATGGCCCTCTCTGCCCATGCCACCGCCGAATATTTTGCCAGTCGTAACGGAATAGCGCAAAATCCTGTATCGCAGAGGCTAATTCATTCAGAAGGCCCCGGAACACTCCCGGTTGACAAACACTCCTGGTTGCGGGCAAAGCAGCCAGTGGTCGAGCTGTATACGGTAAAGGGCGGTGGACACGTAGTACCTCAAGCCTATTTCCGATTTCCCCGCCTGAATGGCCCTACCGCCACAAATGTAGACACGCCCACGCAGGCGATAGCGTTTTTCGGCTTGGCCAGCCAGTGAACCACCCAATAGTTTCCCCGCTTTTTATGTTGCTGTTTTGGGTATATCCCACGCGCATATATTCTCACATTAGGTAAACTAAACGCTCCCAGGCTAAGCGCTTACAGCATATTTACCGCTATTATGCTGCTATCCAAAAAGATACGCCGAACAAAGCTGGCCAACGGCTCAGCAACATTATCACGTTCGGTAACAATGGAGCCCTAAGTAGTCTAATTAACTAACCGGAGCCAGGAAGCAACAGCCAACCTAATGTACGTAGCGGCTATAGCGTATAACCTGAAGAAGTACCTGCGCTTTACTTCCGTTGAACAAGACTGTATGGTACTAGCCCTGTCAATACCTGATCAGTTTTATTATATACTGATCTACTTTTACAACAGTCACTATCAACTTTTCCAAGATGCACCTACGTACGTACAGCTAAAAATACGTACTTTGAGCTGTATTCGTCCGATGATCTGGGGTAAATGAGGTGAAGAAAAAACTGATTGTTCTTTTAGGATTACTAGCCGCTATGGGTAGCTGCACCAATGATCAACACGCCCAGCAACACGCCCGAACCAAGCCGCCGGATCATAGCGTTCATGTAGATTCAACCCGTCTATGTAGACGGATGATCTGGCGGGCCTATAATTCAAATTACTATGTGTATACTATGGATTCCACCAGCCGGCTCAAGCATGGCACAGCCGCCGAGCTAACTGTCAGTGGCCACTATTATCCCTTAGATCAATGGCTTACCTATACCCGAAAGGGGCTACTGGAGCAGGTGCGAGACCACATTGGGTCGAGCAAGTATGCCTATCGCAATGGCCAGTTGACATCCATAGAGTTTTCTCAGGCCGGGCAGCCCATCTATCGCTATCAGGTCAGCCTCAATACCCGCGGACAGATTGTTGGGCTAAGTGGAACGCCCTTACATAACAGTGGCCTGCCCGCTTATTCGACCCATTATCAATTGGATCAGCAGGGGCGATACGTGCAGCTCGACGTGCGAACGGACAAGGGCGTTCTTTATTACCGGGTGATACAACGTGACTTTGACGTCTCTGTGAATAGTCCCTATGCGCTGGTTCGGGGTATTCCATATGATCTGAACCGTTTCCCGTGGATGACCTGGGGAGAAATCTTCCCCCTCAGTCCTCATCTCGCCAGACACATCCAAACGTATCGTTACGCCCCTCCTAACAAGCCGACGCAACTCATTAAACGCTCCGATTTGAGGCTTACCTACCAAAGGGATTCACACGGCTATATGACTGGACAGTTCAGCACCGATGCCCTGACGACCATCCAGGATACCGTTGTCATTGACTATCAAATTTGTCGCTAACCATGGAAACACCCATCAATATGCTGATCGTTGAAGACAAAGCCCGATTCTGGTGACGGCAACCCATCGCTATGCCATACAGCTGACGATAAGTCTTGTGGCAACGCGGCTTAACCTTCCACAGTTGGTCAGCCTTCATCGCTTCTACGCCATTAATCTAAACCGAAATAGTACATTTACTGAGCGGGAGGTATTACTCTCCAGCCAGACCTTACCGGTAAGCAAGCTTGAAAAGCCTGCCCACTTGAGCCACTTAAACCGCCGATGAGTCCAATACGCACTGGCATGCTGCTGATCCTATTACTAACGGGGCTCTTTAGCACCGCTCAACCCGTGTCACGCAGCCCAATGGAAACGAGCTTACGTAAGCAAATCTCCCGTTTGCCCCCAGTTCAACGCTTCCCTTGGATCGGCCAATATTTTCGATTACTCAATCAGCAGTCCCGGTTTTCGGAAGCGAGAAATCTGATTCAGGCTGCGTTAAAAACTGCCCAGAAGAACCATTTGACCACTTGGGAAGCGTACTTCATGCTACGCCTGGGCCATTTGGCCGAAACGGAGGGGAATCATCCGGTGGCGATTCAAACCTATCTTCAGACTCTCAATCACTACCGAGCCCTTCATCTGTATGATCAACAACAAATCGTTTTTGAGCGGATTTGTGAGGTGTACCATTTTCAGAAAAACGAACCCAGTTACCAACACTATGTCCGGCAGTTTGCCCAACTTAACCAGCGCTACAATCAGTTGCCTACCCGGCTTCCCGGCTTCTTTATTGAGCAGAATAAATGGGAACGGCAGGGTCAACTTGATTCCCTGCTTTCGTCTGAACAAAAAGTACTGACGATCATGCAAATTTCTCGCGACTGGGATAACTACTACAGTGCGCTGGATTGGTATGGGAAGCATTTATCACAGGCTGGTCGCTATAGGAAAGCCGAACAGACGTTTCGTCGCTGTCTGGCCTTTGGTCACCAGCAGGACGACCAAAGGCGTATCCTCTATGCATACCTGCATCTACCAGTCGTTCTGCTGCATCTGAAGCAGATCAAGGAAGCGGAACGCTACGCTAAGCTGGCCCTGAGCCGCCTAGCTCATGATCCGGAACGAAAAGAGGAACACCTGACGGAGGTGTACCAGGTATTGGCTCAGATTGCCGAATCGAAGGGTGACTATCCCCAGGCGCTAACCTATGAGCGGTTACGCAATGAGTCTCGGAACAACCTGCTTAGCACAGAAAAAAGTCGACAAATTGCCGAGATCGACACCCGCTACCAAACGGCTCAGAAACAAGCCCGAATCAATGAGCTTGATCGCGACAATCGGCGACAGCTCACCCAGATCAGCTGGCAGGCGGTGGGATTACTGGCCCTACTCGCCCTGCTGGGCCTTAGCCTGTGGCAATACCGGATCATTCAACGGGTGAATGGCCAGTTGATGAACACCAACCAAACCGTTTCCCAAAATAATACGCTAATCAGCGAACAGTCTGACCGGTTAGCTATGCTGATGCGTGAACTTAACCACCGGGTCAAGAACAACCTGGCCATAATCTCCAGCCTGCTTAAGATGCAGTCGAAACGACTCACTGATCCACTGGCCGTTCAGGCGGTACAGGATGGTCAACGACGGGTTGAAGCCATCTCGCTCATTCATCAGCAGATCTATCAAACCGAGAACCTAATGGATGTGCCCATAAAATCCTATATAACGGATTTGACCAAGGGGTTGCTAATCGGCTATGGATTTAACCCGGAAACCTTCGATTGTCATATTGAGGTAGCCGATATCAAGATCAATGTGGAGCTAGCGGTGCCGCTGGGTCTGATTTTAAATGAGGTGTTAACCAACGCATTTAAATACGCCTATACCAACGAAGCCCGTCCGTATTTGAAGGTGCTGCTACAGCCCGATCCAAACCAGCCCGCCGACCGACTCCTCATTGAAGTGCAGGACAACGGTCCCGGACTGGACGGTCCCGGACTAACGTGGCCCGTTTTACCCCGACCTGGCCCAACGGACAAGCCGCGTGGTGGCCGGGCCGGGATTGACAATCGATCAACAAGTAAAGTCAATCCACCCACCTTTGGTCAGCGGCTGATTCGGGAACTAACCGGGCAACTAGGGGGCGAGATGAGCTTTCATAACCAGGCGGGCACCTGCTTTCGGCTGCTGATTCCGCGTTCGGCCCAGCCCGTTCGCTCGCTTTCCTAACCCTCGGTTAAGTCTTACCAGCCTATTTTGGTCGTTGTTATACACCCTTGCATTGTTCACTACCTTTTCGATACCTTATACTAGTTCCAGCGTGAAACAGAAGAGTACGGAGCAAAAAGGCAAAATTGAATTAGGTTAGTTACTAGTCTTCTGGGTTGATAGCTACCAAAGACGCATCAAGCGGACAAAGTGACCACAGAGCACCTTATCCGCTTGATGCGCTTCTTTTAGGCCAAACCTTACCAAACGATTATCCTTTTATTTTCGGGTTTATACATTTTATCGCCCGGTTGCACTGCAAAGGCTTTGTAAAAAGGCGTGAAGTTCATTAGCGGGCCGTTCACTCGCCACTTGGCCGGTGAATGCGGATTGGTGTTTACATACATACGCATAAACTCATCCGTTGTTTTGACACGCCATATTCTTGCTATCGAGATAAAGAAACGTTGATCGGGTGTAAAGCCATCAAGTTTCGTCGTGTCTTTTCCTTGCTCGGTCAATTTAAAGGCATCATAAGCAATGGCAACCCCAGCAATGTCGGCGGTGTTTTCGCCCACGGTTAAGGCCCCTTTTACATGCATCGAATCGAGCACAGTAAACGAATTGTATTGGTCAATCACCTGTTGCGTTTTGGCTTTGAATTTGGTATAGTCCGCTTTTTTCCACCAGTCGGTCACATTACCGACTTTATCATATTGGGCTCCCTGATCGTCGAACGAGTGCGTGATTTCGTGACCAATTACCATACCGATGCCGCCATAGTTGAGCGCATCATCGGCATACAAATCGAAGTAAGGGGATTGTAGGATTCCAGCCGGGAAAACAATTTCATTGAGCGGAGGATTGTTATAAGCCGTTACCGTGGGTGGAGTCGAAAACCATTCCGTTCTGTCGACAGTCTTTCCAACTTTAGCCAGGCTGTAGAGGTAATCATTTTTATTCGCCGACAACCGGTTTTCAAAATAAGCGTTTCGTTTCACGTCCACTTTCGAATAATCTCTCCATTTATCCGGGTAACCGATTTTCTCTGTGAACGCGTACAGTTTTTCTTTTGCCTTTACTTTGGTAGAATCGCTCATCCAATCCAGCTTGTTTATGCGGGCTTCAAATGCTTTTTCCAGGTTATCGACCAATACACCCATACGTTTCTTGGCATCTTCCGGAAAATATTTTTTTACATACAACTGAGCCAGTGCCTGTCCCAGCGAGCGATCAACCGCTTGCGTCATTTCTTCGGCACGTGTTTTCTTAACTGCTTGTCCGGTCAGAATTTTTGTATAGGCAAAAGACGCATCAACAAAAGGTTGACTTAAGAAATTCGCATAATTAGTTAGCGCATTGGCTTTTAAATAAACTTTCCAATCATTGAGGGAAACCGATCTTAACATCGTGTTCAGCTTGTCATAGTAAGCAGGTTGCCCTACGTTGACGGAATCAGCCTTTACGCCTAAGTCGGTTAACAACGTTGTCCAGTTTAGGATAGGCTGTTTTTTGGACAGAGCAGTGACCGCCAGTTTATTATAGTTAGCCTTTACATCCCTGAGAGCGATATTGGTTCGGTGTACGGTGGCTAATTGTTTTTCAATTTCATAGGCTACTGCTGCGTTTTTCTGGGCGGCAGTGACATCTGTCCCTGTCAATTCAAACAAGCGGGTGAGATAGTTTTTATACGCTTTTTGAATAGCGAGTGTTGACGAATCGGTCTTAAAATAATAATCCCGTTCCGGCAAGCCAATTCCGGCTTGATAAAATTGAGCAATATTGACCGAACTGTGTTTATCATCGGGACCTACAGAAAAACCAACGATGGAACCATCACCTGCTTTTTGTTCGTCAGCCACCAACTTCAACAACGAAGGCACATCGGTCACGGCATCGATGCGGGCGAGTACGGGCTTGATGGGCTCATAACCGCGTTTGTTAATGGCAGATGTGTCCATTCCTGACGCATAAAAATCGCCCACCTTTTGTTCGATGCCTCCTGCCGGATTAGTGCTTGCCGAAAGGCTGTCCAAAATTCCTTGCAACCGTATGCGTTGCGGGAAATTCATAAAAGAATACGAACCTACGCCTGTCTGACTGGGCGGTATCCGGGCGGTATCGTACCAAATGCCGTTGGCGTACATAAAAAAATCATCCCCTGGTTTTTTTGAAGTGTCAATTCCCGTTAGGACTACACGTTTTGTATCCGTATCAGAAACGTGCTTACAAGCTCCTGCCAATAATAGCGCAAGAGAGAAATATACTAGTCTTTTCATTGTTTTTAATGTTACAGGTGGCTGATTGTATGGTTCCAAAGTAAACTAAATCGGGTCTCGAGTAAAAATAGTTATTTTTTTTTGCCACTCAGCGCAGACAAATTCGTATGGGGTCTACCGCACAACATCTTCAACCGTTTAGCGTGGCTAATAGCCAGCAAATAGGCTTACTAGTGGTCTTAACCTCGATCATTGTTCAGTTATGCAATCTGGCTTCCTAGATGGTGCGGTTCACGCGCTTCGGCGGGCCGTTGGTCCAGGGGTTAGCCGCTTGGTAAAGCGGTGTTCAATACCGTGCTCTTGGCAAACGCGGTCGAAAATATGTTGACCAGCCTAAGGCTGATGAGGCCTGTTTCCGACCGGCGTATGTCTGTATTTCGGCAAAATCCACGCGCAACTAGCCGATCGGATAGTCCTTGAATTTCCCGACTACGCCATAGGTTGGTTGAAATTCTAGTCGCGAAAATACACCATCACAGGCTGGTACTACACATTTGTTGTAACCTCGTGTCATCACTTGATTAATGACAGCAACTGACCGACGCGTTGTTTGTCTTAGCCGCTGGGGGTACGTCGTTAGATGGGTTTTCGTTAAAGAAACCGTGTGGCTTAAGTAGAAAACCAATGTAAGCCGCTGGCATCACTGGATAATCTTCAGGCCGGGGAATATGCGTATGACCCATTGTATACCAGAACACTACGTCTGTATTTCGGATGGGCCGATCCTGCTCGACCCACTTGATTAATCCGTCACCCCCGACATGCTGATTCGGATAATCGCCAGCCGCAAAATATTGCGTTTCATCGAAGGGCGTTACCCAGACGTGGTTGTTTACAAAGCCCGCTCGTCGGCGCCAACTGGCGTTTGGCGTGGCAAAAGGTTTGCAGTTATCGCCCGCAAAAAATTTATAGGCGGGTGATTCGCCGAGCGCATTCGGCGCATTTTCGTTAGCAATTTTCCAAAAGCGCGCCGAATCGATGTTGAGATTCGAGCAGGCTTGTTTTTCGGTTTCGTAGGGTGTAGCCTGCGCATAAAACCCATTCTCAAACGGATTATCTTCGTTTACCTCATCGGCTACAATGTCCATTTGATAGACCGTGTTTTGTGGCCCATCCACCGCAAAATCGAGTCGAACATTAAAAAAGTGCTGGTGATTTGGGGCATACACCAGGGGCGCTACCAGATTTCCCCACTTCGGTTTTTCACCCTCGTGTACCGAGCCCAGTGATAGAATACCGGTTAGTTTAATTTCAAACTGAATATTGCCGTCCTGGTAGAGATACCAGTAAAAGCCATATTCATAGTTTTCAACCGTCGAGATAGACGAGATTACCAACCGGCGTGACCGACGTACCTCCACGTGGTTGTCCCGGCGGTCAGTGTGTTTCCATAGGATCCCATAGTCCTCCTCGTGAAGGCAAATCGCGTTTTTGATGGTCAATAACTGGCCCCGGCTGTCGGTTAGGTGCGCGTCGAAGTACTGAATGTGGCCCAGGCAGTCGCAGCCTAATTCTAAGCTGTTGGCACACTGTCCCATACCGTATTCGCCCGTATCGAAGGCATTTTTGCGTCGCTGCGTAACACCGGGGTCGCCGTAGGGAACGACCATTTCCGAAAGCGAAGCCCGGTAAAGAATCGACCGTTTCTTTCCGTTATCGTCGTACGTCAGGTTATGCAGCGTTAAGCCCTCCCGCGAATTAAAACCGATAACGAAATTCCATTTTTGCCAGGACACTTCATAGCCATTGACCGTAAAACTGGGGCCTTCGGGCTGGGTAATTTCGAGGGGTTTAAGATCGGTACGTTGGTTGGGCACCCGGTCGGCGCGATAGTTGCTCTGCTGGGGTGGCAGAGGCCATTTGCCGTAATCTTCAACCCGTAGTACCCGCATGGTGTTCAGATCTACAACTGGTTTTAAGCCTTCAATTGGTTTGGCGTAGGGGTTATCGGTTTCATCTACTTTAAGAAAGCATAGGGGCCTGGCCAAGCGCATGGTACTTTCTTCATCGGCTCCGTAGTTGCCAACGGTCCAGATATCGACCGTTACCAGATCGGGGTTGGTAATGCCATATCGAAGCAATGCTTCCCGAAATTCGGGCGACGTCAGTACGGCCTGTTCACACTCAATCTGCTCGTCGGCTGTCATGGTTGGCTGTACACCCGGCACATGGGTCCATGACAGAAGTCGTTTTTCGTCCAGCGACACGACAGCTTCGTAGCAGGCATTAGTCTGATTATCGAATACAACGGCAAAAGCCTGCCGTGTCATCCCACCGCCTGGCTGAAAGGCCAGAACCGTTTCTTTAGGCGGCTCTTTGAGCGAGATGGAAACAAACCGTGTGGTTCCGGTTATGGAAGCCTGTTCATTCAGAATACGTACGGCCCGTTGTATTTCCTGAGCCGTCAGGGGCGTTAACGGATGCTTAACGCCGATAATCGGAAGAGCGACTGGTTGCATGGTTGTATTGGCTTTAGTATTAACAAGATATGCTAAAATGTGGCTTTGTACTAGCGTTATGCCGATTTTACACAGATTGTTAAGGCATATACTACTGATTAAGCCGCTGGTCCCGGCGGGGAACCGCGCTTAGCGGTGCGGGCCACTGGACAGATAGTAAAATCAGCGAAACAGCGCTTCATATTGTATATTTCGCGCCCGGCGTACCTCACTTTCTTGAACGGATACCAGCGCAACGGCGACCCGTCGAAGCTTAGGCTTCCACCTACATTAATGCATCTGATGGTCTAATCTAGGGTCAACAAAGGAGCATTTCGCTGACTGTAGAGGAGTGCATCGGCGGACCGCCCAATGCCGCTCTTCTACATCGATGCTGAGTATGGGGCGGGCAATAGATAAGGCAACATGTACATGCTTGGAATCGCGCTCAATCCAGGGATTCGCAGGTTTAAAAAATTAATTCAACGGGGACGCATCGCTTTGTGCATAAACAAAGACGCTTTTTTACTTTGAGCGCTTGTCTCTCCAATGACCATATATCGAATCATCCACGTTAAGCAACACCCTTCTTAACAAAGTACAACCTTCAGACAATCACCGATCTAGTTGATGACAGCCATCCGGTAAGCGTTAATTTAGAACACAGTCTATAGAGATGATTACAAGATGATCCTAATAAAAATACAACTTTCTATGGAGTCTGGTATCATAAGGCATTGGATTTCTCAACAATAAACGACTCCGACAAAATGGGTAGATGCATTTGAGTCAGGCTTAAGAGCTCAATCAGACAAGATCGTATTCAAATCCGTAAACTCTTGATTTTAAATAACTTATTTAAAACATTAACGTATACCAAACACTTGATAGGCATATCGCTTGGCGAGTAGGTCTAAACAAATCCCTATTATCATGGACAGTAAGTTCAAAAAAACAGAATTGGCAATATTCTTATCGGCAATCCTACTCATATTCTTTTCTGAATATACTTATATTTTTCTCCATGACAAGTTACGGGCCATCTTTATTGGCTTATGGCCACCAACTATCCTATTGGTGCTGATTTACTTCAATCTAAAAATTAAGCGATAAAATGGAAGATCTAGATATTCTTATATATACTTCGTTTGTCATGATGTTATTTATCGGCTTTGGAATTAGCACCTTTGGTGAGTTTCGACGGATGAATCAAAATGCGTATACGGGTGATGAGCGGTCTACTGATGTCAAACTGCTTAAGCACTTTTTAAGTAAACTTTTTGGCTAGGCGACGAGCGAGAAACGCCTTGTTTGTGGGTTGCTTACGACTCAAATGCCTTCCAGTTCTATCTAACCCGGAGGTTTCTTCCCGAAGATCAGAAAAACAACCAGCAACTCTGTATAACCAGCTAAAAATCAGTAAAGAATAAAAGCGTGTTTGGTAATCCATTGTATGAAAAAAAACAGCTATAAACAGATCAATACTCAATCCATTGCCACGTAATTTCTAAAACCAATAGCTACTGCTGAGCTTGTGAGCGATAATCGGATAACCGAGGACTTACCCCCATATAGTATAAGGTGTTTGTAAAAAGGCCAGGACGCTCATTGTAATTGTGTTCTGAATTTGTACTCCGTTGAAAACATGTTTCATCGCCATAGCCCGACTATACCATTTACGGTAGGCCGAGATAGCCTCTTCATAGATCCGAACTCCCGGTTATGATGCTCAACGGCGTCTTTTATGGGCTGCATGGCGGCCAGAATAGGAGCCATCATTTCCTTTTTCTACCTCTATCCGTACGACAATGCTGCTGCCGAGTCGTTCTGGACGGGGCCACCCGTGCGGCCACTTGAAATCGGAACTAGTAGAAGGAGGTACATCCTTAAGTGTAGAGGATGCTCGAACCGAAATCTTCGACTATATTGAAATATACTGCACGGGCGGCCCCGTACAATCAGGTGCGGAAGCATTCATCGCTGGGTTACAAAAGCCCTGAACAGTTTGAGCAGGAGTATCACACAAAACTTGCAAGTTCAGTGTGCCGCAAAACGGGTCCACCTCATCTGCCTTGTAAGTGCTATAAGTATTTCTGGTTCAGTTAAGTATACATATCTAATTACCTACTCGGCCAGACAATATGCTAGTAAGTACGCTTAACTTTGAGATGGTTGAACCGGATCGAACGCTTTCTGATTTTGTAGAAAGTTATTGGATGCTTTGTAATCCTTCTGATCAGCAACAGCAAGTGGTTGTATTGCCCGATGGCCGAATCGATATTTTCTTTTCTGTTTCTCCGACAAACGCCTATCATGTAATGATTCGGGGGTTAGATGTCGAACCAAGTGCCACAGCTATTGTACCCAAGTCTAAAATTTTTGCCGTCAGCTTAACCTTACTGGCGGTCGAATATATCCTGCATACATCGGTTGCTTCGCTGCTGAACACGGGTTCGGTATTACCTGTCGATTTTTGGGGCCTTAGCCCTGACGACTTAACCGACTTTGATCGTTTTTGCCAAAAGGTATCCAAGCACATAACGAGCCTGGTCAACCAAGAAGTAGATGAACGAAAGCGAAAATTAGTTGCCTTACTGTACGCTTCTCATGGCTCCATACCGGTCAGCGAACTTGCCGAAACGGTTGGTTGGAGCAGCCGACAAATAAACCGGTATTTTAATTACTGGTTTGGCCTACCCCTAAAAACTTACTGTAATATTTTACGATTCCGGGCTTCATTTGGCCACATCAAAGAAGGCAAATTATTTCCTGAGCAAAACTTTACCGACCAGGCACACTTTATCCATGAGGTTAAAAAATATGCGGGCGTGGCTCCCAAAGAACTAAGCAAAAATCTCAAAGACCGATTTATACAATTCTCGCTCATGCCAAAAAAATAATTTTGCCTTGTACTTAAACGGTTTTTAACCATGATCATACAAGGCAAAACAATAGCCATCGTTGGTGGAGGTCCCGGTGGGCTAACATTGGCAAGACTTTTACAATTGAAAGGGGCTGACGTACAGGTGTACGAACGGGATGTTAACCAGGATGTCCGGGTGCAGGGTGCTACCTTGGATTTACATGACGATTCCGGTTTACAAGCGATCCGGGAAGCCGGATTGATGGACGCTTTTAAGGCAAATTTCCGGCCCGGCGCCGACAAGCTGCACATCATGGATAAGCAGGCCGCTATTCTGGTCAATCAACATGCGGAAGCAGACGGACTAACCTTCGGACACGAAGGCTTCCGACCCGAGATCGACCGGGGGCCGTTGCGGAACATCCTGCTGGACTCGCTGCAAGCCGGTACGGTGGTGTGGAACAGTTATTTAATGTCACTAACACTCGTGGGCGCGACTTGGGCGCTTCAGTTTCAGAACGGTACTTCGGCCCGGGCCGATATGGTTATTGCCGCTGACGGGGCCAACTCAAAAATACGACCATTGATTACGCCCATCCGGCCTTTTTATTCGGGCATCACGAGTGTGGAAGGGACGATATATGATTCGGAATCAGCAGCGCCCGGCATGTATAGGCTTGTCAATGGCGGTAAAATCTTTGCATTCGGCGACGACAAAACGCTGATCATTAGCGCCAAAGGCGACGGTAGCCTAATATTTTATACTGGCTGTAAAACCGATGAATACTGGTACCGCACGAGCGGGATCAACTTCGCCAACAAAGCGCAGGTACTGACCTGGTTCAACGACGAATACGCCGGTTGGGACCCTAGTTGGCAAGAGCTATTCAAACAGGCCGATCCTCATTTTGTCGTCCGGCCGCTGTACTGTATGCCGGTAGACCAGACATGGGACGCGCTGCCCAACCTGACGATGCTCGGTGATGCCGCTCACCTGATGCCGCCCTATGCCGGTGAAGGCGTCAATATGGCGATGCTGGACGCCTTGGAGTTGAGCCAATGTCTGACTAGTGAAGCGTTTTCTGACAGCCAATCCGCCATTGCCATGTACGAAAACCAGATGCGGGATAGAGCGGCTAAAGCGGCAATAATGTCGTTAGAGCAAACCGATTTATTGCATTCGCCCGAAGCCATTTCCCACATGATTGAAGTCATTAGTTAAACAGATAACCAAATAAACTCATAGATATTTTTTGAGTATAGATTGTCCGGTGAAATCTCCAGATTGAGGCAGGCTAGAAAAAAAACGTGCCACTGAAAGAGAGTCCTAGCGGCAAAACGGCGGGGCTGGCACCGGACCTCGGCGTACCTGCCTATGCGGGCGGAAATGAAAATAGAGCGTTTGAAAAACCGATCCCGATTGCAGCTTCATTGACATTGATTGTTTAACCGACCGTCTGTCCAGCAAGTGCAAAACCGGGCCACCGTGGCGCGGCCAAAACGAAAACGGGGAGTAGTTCGGCGGAGAAGAGCGGCATCGGCTGGATAATTTATTGTTTGGCGTTTCTCGGAATGATTTAAACTAGAATGAGCCTGCAAACAAATCTAGTAAGTGTCAAATTACCTACATTGTCCAGATTAGCATTAACCTTTGGTGACCAACCGTTCAGGATTATTATATGTACAATATACTTGTTTACGAAATCCCTTCTTTAATCGTACGATTGATCTTTAATAACTGTCCAATACAATCGCATACGTGACGTTAAACAGGTTTAACGTCACGTATGCGATTGTATCCATCCAGCTCTAGTAGGCTAGCCCCATCCTGTTCCAGCAAGATCAGACTGTGTGTTGTGAGCGAGCCGCCAAACTGTTGGAGCAAACCGCCTGAATGAATCAATCCCAAGTCAATAACAGCAAATCGGATAAGGATTGCATGGTCGATAGTACTTGTAATAAACTGGCTAAAGTACCCTATTTTAGGTTACAAGTCAGTCATCCCAAAATTCGGCACTGGGCAAAAAATATGACAAAAAGTATATGCCAGTTCTTGCATAAACCATAGAAATCGGCCCGCCTAGGCCATATAACCTGTTCATAAGTGGTAATCACAATCCCGAGTTCACCTTATTTATTGATCGTCACCGTTTGGCTGGCCCGGCCTGCCGCGTTGAAAACTTTGAGTTTGATCGTGTTGGTAAAAGTCAGGGGTTCGGAATAGGTTTGGCTTGTAGCATTGGGGTCGGTACCATCCATCGTATATCGGATTGTCAGGCCGGGAAACTGGACATTGGCCACTACTTTTCCCTCGATGATTTTGGCCCCCGCCGTTGGTATTCGGTACTGAAAACCACCGCCATACACGTCTAACCGGGGTAGTTCCTGTTTGCCAACCCGGTTAACAAATTCAGACCAAGCCTGCCTGTATAGTTGTTCACTTTTTCGGTCGTCTGTTTCGATTGCCCAGGCCGGGTCTTTAGCCCAGGCGCGTTCGGCCACCGCCAACAGTTTAGGCAGTAGCTTATACTCGAACTGAAATGGAGTTCGATTCGTTTCGGACCAGAGTGCAGCCTCGATACCCACTATATTGGCCTTGCCTTTTTCCGTAATCGCTTCCCGGCTTTTAATGGACGACGGATTGATACGCTGTCCGGTTCTGTCGTCCTTTAGGTTTCGCAGATAATTGTAAGGAATAAAGTAAAACGGCTTGTCGGTATCAACGTAGCCGCCCCAATACTGCCCCGGTTCGCCCGACGAGGGGTTGTAGGCCATGTCTATATAAAGGTGAGTAACCGGTGTCAGAATCACTTTGTAGCCTGCGTTGGCCATGCGGTAGGCTAAGTCCTCAGCTCCCGAACCGGGGCTGTTTTTCCAGACGTTGACGTGGAAGTTTTCGTGGGCAAAAGCCTCGTTGGGTACCCACACCGACTTCCCGTTTTGTACCACTTTACGCAGCCCGATCTCTTCCCAACCCGATAAAAACAAACCCCGGGTTTTCAGTAGTTGATTGATCTTCCCAAAGTAATAGTACCACAAATCATCGGTAGACTTTATAGATGAATTCTGGGCCATCAATCGCCGGACGGCGGGCGATTTCGCCCACACACCTTCTGGTACTTCATCGCCCCCGAAGTGAATCGTTTTCAGGGAGGCACCGGCTTCTTTATACATGCCTGTCAGGTCGCCAACCACCCGCTCCAGAAAAGCGTAAGTTGATGGCAGCGATACATCAATCACGTTATCAGTAAAGCCCTGTACCGATTGATACACCGATTTGTCCCCTAAATCACGGAGCAGATACCGCTCGGCTTCGGTTTTGTTGCCTGCTTTCATCAGTCGGTCATAGCGGGCATCCATCGCCCGGAGGGCGGCCCGCGCGTGTCCTGGCGATTCGATTTCCGGGATCACGTCAATATGTCGGTCATGGGCGTATTTGAGGATTTCCACAAAATCAGCTTTGCTGTAAAAACCCGTGCCGGCGGGGTTATCGGCGGACGGACCAGAGCCGTAGGCTGGCAGGATACTGGTTAGTCCGTCGGTCGAATGCGCCCGCGTGGCGCCCACCGTGGTTAGTTCGGGCAGAGACGGCATCTCTACCCGCCAACCTTCGTCATCAGTAAAATGCAGATGAAGCACGTTGAATTTGTATAAACCCATCAGGTTCAGCACTTTGAGTACTTCTGATTTAGGCTGAAAATTCCGGGCTACATCCATCAGCAGGGCGCGATATCCAAACCGGGGTGCGTCTTTCACCCGCAGGCCGGGCAGAGTGACCGAACCCGATTTTGCCGACAGCGCACTGGCCGGAAGTAAGGTTTGCAGCGACTGAATACCATAGAAAATGCCCGCTCCAGCCGAGGCCGACAGCACTATGCCGTCCTGATTAATCTGCAACTCGTAGCCCTCCAACGCAATAGCCGAATTCTTACGTAGCGTAATCGCCTTGCCCGTTGCCTGGGTCTGGATGGTTAGTTTTTTATTGACCACCGTAGCTAAGCTGTTGGCCAATAATACTGCTTCCGCGCTGAACTCCCTGTCCGCCACGATAACAACCTGATTATCCAGCAGGAAGGGTTGTCCTGTTGCCTGATACGAAACGGGCGTTGGAAACACATTCGTCAATTTATCGTCAGCCATTGGCTGGATCAATGCGTTTTGATCAAAAATCCGTTCAGCCAAACGACGGTCGGCTCGCTCGAACTGCCCAGCCGGGTCGATGGTTAGCGAAATAGGGAAGGCCTGTGCCGGTTTACTGTCGAAGACCAAATAAAACCCGGCTGCATAATCGGTGGCACTACGAATTTTACCCGACAGAAACGCCATCGTCGTCGACTGGCCCGGCGGGACAGCTTTGAATGCCGGACCGGGACTTAAATAGAAGAGATCACCGTTTACGGGCTTCACCTGCGCAACGCTGGTATCGTCACTAGCGGGGTCTCCGTCGTTAAAATACAACTTCCAGCCCGTAGCGGGCAAGGTAGCGTCGCCGGAGTTGGTGAGCGTTAGCACCGAGCGGGAACGAGCCTTATTCTGGTAATTATTATCGGCTAAGGTTAGTTTGAGGGTAATCGGCTTCGTCCCCAACGGATCGTTCGGGGTACGGTCCGTTGGGGACGAAGCGGTTTGTGCGTAGCTGCCTACTACAGACAGGCTAAATAAGAGCGATAACAGAAAGTAAACCTTCATTTTTGAGAAAAGACGAATAAATAATTGAGCAAATTTAATGTAAACTAGTTCAGTTTAACCCCTACAGGGTAGTCTGCCGGGTTCTTGTCAAAAAACGTACATGGCCAACTTTACTCCATTCCCTGAAGGTGGCATTACGTTTGAGCGGGTTCACCAAGATTGATTCCAGGAAAGCACTATCTAGGCTGTGCATCAGGTGTACTGAATGAATAGCCAAATGATATTTTTTTACTCTACCTGGATCAATTTGCAGGGATACCTGGTGCACACCCTTCCTTTTGGCTACGACAAAGGGAGTTTTGGCAACAGCGATTCAGGCATTAGGGTGGACTTTTGTATAAAAAAACAAGCAAATGAACATCGTATTAACTGGCTCATTAGGCCAAATAGGCAAACGTCTCGCACAGGCGTTGGTACAAAATGAACACGCGGTCACTGTGATCAGCAGCAACGCCCAACGAAAAACCGACATTAACGCCATCGGCGCAAAAGCCGCCATTGGCACTATGCAGGACGTCGATTTCTTGGCTAATGCATTCACCGGCGCAGACATCGTCTATCTAATGGAAACTATGGAAGCCGTCGGCGATATGTTTGTTAAGTCATTGGACTTTATCGGCGAGATCACCCAGATCGGTCAGAATTACAAGAAGGCTGTGGAACGCGCAGGCGTTAGGAAGGTGGTGCACCTGAGCAGCATCGGCGCTCACACGGATAAAGACACGGGCATCCTGCTCTTCCACTACAACGTGGAGCAACGTATTGACCGGGCAAACCGCCCAGCAGCACATTCATGAAAAGCTGATTCACAGAGCCAAAGAAATGCTATCGACTACGGACTTATCAATTAGTGAAGTGGCGTATGCCTTAGGCTTCGAGCATTCCCAATCGTTCAGCAAACTTTTCAAGGCTAAGATGTCTCTTTCGCCCCTGGAATTCAAGCAGTCGTTTAACCTGAATTGATGGCAACTCGTTTTTAGAGAGATGGTTATAGGTTGTAGGTAAGGGGGCAGCCGAGGCAGGAATACCCCCATCATTAAATTTACTATGATTGCTAAATTCATTTTCTAAGCAGAGGATTCATCGCAAAAATCCCATGTAGATGCCCTGCCATCCAGCCAGACCGGTAACGCTTCTACCTATGAATGGGTAGCCGATAACCTGACGACAGGAAAGATGATTGACCTGCTGATGTGTCTGGACGAACTTGGCTTCCTCAGTGCTGACGCTGATTCATGTTGTTAATTGCCCCCGAAAAGATGAAATTTGACACCTGATTTAGTAAGACCAACTCAACCACGTCATGGAGTCAGTTGTTGAGTTGGACAATGAGGGCTAAAACGTAACCTTCTGGCTACCCTAAATAATCTGGTGGGAATACTTGCTGCCCGTACTTTTGGGCAATTGCCGCTAGTCGCTTCAACTCATCAGGACCCATCGGGGGAGGAGGTAAGAACGTACCGGCAGCTACAGGCGTACCAATTTCTTGAAAGAAATCGTCCAAACCAGCCGGTACCACCGTACACCATAGGTGAGCGATCTGGTCCGATTTATTTTTAAAACAGTGAACCACGCCCCCGGCTGGAATATTCAGAAAAGAGCCTTTCCGGGCAATGTAGGTCTCCGATTCGGTTTTGACTTCAATCTCACCATCCAGGACATAAAATGACTCCTGAAAGTGGGGATGAGCGTGAGGTCCTGGCCCCCCGTTAGGCGGAATGAGCATATCAATGACAGCATAAGCGCCCTGAGTTTGACCACCTGTGATCACGAGTCGATAGGTATCCCCTACCACCGATATATGCTGACCTTGGTCAGCGGCCGTTGTTATTAACTTATTGTCTTCCATGTTTTTTTAGTTGACAGGTTGAGTTATTTATTGTGAGCATATCCAGGCCTAATCGAAGCCGACTACGGAGTTAAGCGTGATCCAACACAATCCGACCGTTCTTTTTCGGGATCGAAGCTGTCGGATTTTCCAGTATGGCATGCCAGGCTTCGACGGTCTTGGCTAAAGGAAATACGTCGCCGAGGTTAATCGACAGTTTTCCTTCGTCAATCAGGCTGGCTATGTTGGATAAGCCTTGGTGGGAAGGTTGCAACTGCGCAAACACAGCCTGAATGGTAAACTTCGCGGCCAAGTCGGCCGAAACCGGCTGGGTGGTCGAGACCAGATAACCACCCGCTTTGATGAGCCCATAAGAGCGCTGTTGCACCTCGCCCCCAACCAAGTCAATCACCGCATCCACGGGGTCAACTACGGATTCGAATGACTCATGTTTATAATCAATAAACACATCAGCGCCTAAGCTTTTTACGTAATCCTCCGAGTCGGCGGCCGCCGTTACGATGACCTTCGCACCGGCCTGATGAGCGAACTGAATCGCGTAGGAACCTACAGCACCGGCTCCCCCATGAATTAGAACGGTTTGGCCACTTTCCAGCTGGGCATCCTGAAAGATCACCTGCCAGGCTGTTTCGGCGGCTACGGGTACGGAAGCGGCTTCTATGAAGGTTAACGTGCGGGGCTTGTGGGCAATGAATTGGGGGTTCATAGCGATGTATTCGGCATTGGCTCCACCCAGTAGGCTTGCCCCGTACACCTCATCGCCCACACTAAAGCCTTGTACCTGAGCGCCGACGGCTTCGATGACCCCGGCAAAATCGATGCCTGGAATCCACGGTAGAGGTAGTGGGAAAACCGCTTGCATGGCTCCGGATGCTTTCAGAATATCGAGCTTATTGACAGCCGAAGCCTGTATATGAATCAATACGTCAGTTGCCGCCGGAGTGGGCGTGGGTATCTCCTGAAAACGTAAGTTTTCAGCGGGACCATAGTTGGATAATACGATTGCGTTCATGTCAGGTCAATTCAAGGGTTGATTTAAGTAGTGTAGGGTAAGTAGTGTAGCCCTGTGCCCCTGGTGTATATAGGGTTGTATAATCGGGCTGGTTCAGCTCAGCCTGCTGAGCGATGCGTTCGGCCAGATCGGGGTTGGCTAAAAAAGAGCGTCCAAAGGCAACCAAATCAGCAAAGCCATTATGCAGTGCCGCTTCGGCCGTTTCGGGCGTTAAGCCGTTACACAGGATGATGGTACCGGTAAACGCCGTGCGGACCGCATCGAACGTTCGTTGCGGAATGGGCATGTTGACCGCGATATGGATATAGGCAATACCGAGTGCATCCAGTTCCTGGGCCAGATGCTGGTAGGTTTCAAACACCTCGTCGTCGGCAAAAGGCGGCAGATCGCCGAGCGTTGAATAGGGCGAAAAACGAATGCCAACTTTTTGAGGACCAATTGCATCGGCAATGGCTTTGGCCATCTCGATAAGTAGTCGGCTGCGGTTTTGAAGGCTGCCTCCGTACTCATCCGTTCGATTGTTGACAGTGGGATTTAAGAATTGCTCGAGCAAGTAGCCATTCGCTCCGTGGAGTTCAATCCCGTCAAACCCGGCTTGGATTGCATATTGAGCTGCGACAACATGCCCACCTATTATGTTGGCAATCCCATCGGTAGTCAACGCCTGGGGTTGAGAATAGTCTTGTAGCCCGGCGGTATCTGTAAAGATTTGCCCGGCGGCTTTTAGGTCGGAAGCGCCCACTAAGACAGCTCCTTGGGGGAGGTTATCCTGATGACCGATTCGTCCGGTGTGCATCAATTGCACAAAGATTTTACTGCCACCGGCATGAACGGCCGACGTAACTTTTTGCCAGCCCTCAACCTGATGCTGGGAAAAAATACCGGGGATGCGTGGATACCCTAGGGCTTCGGGGGTAGGTGCTGTTCCTTCGGTGATGAGTAAGCCGGCTCCGGTACGCTGGGCGTAGTATTCGGCCATTAAGGCGTTGGGCAGGTTATCAATGGCCCGGCTACGCGTCATGGGAGCCATCACCAAATGATTTTTAAGGCGTAGTGCCCCTTTTGAATAGGGCATCAGAATTTTATTCATGAGTTGTGGGGGTTAGCACGCCACAAATGTCTGTATTGATTTGCGCCTTAAATAGGCCGAAAAGACGGATAAATAGTCCTATCCGCCGGAAGCGTACTTCTTGGGTTTAACGCCGTAATGTTTCTCGAATAGCCGACTGAAATGGCTCAAATTGGTAAAGCCGAGTTGATTACCGACATCCGTAACGGAGTAGCCACCCTGCTTCAACAGAAATGCCGCTTCTTCCATTCGGGCTTTCTGGTAATACGTATAGACACTGTCTCCAAACACCTGCCTGAAGAGATCTTTCAATTTTGTTTCACTCATGCCGATCAGTTTGGCCAGCTGAGCTAAGTGGGGCGGTTGCCCCAGATCCGATAAGACAGCCGTTCGAACGATGAACAATTTGTCAATATCGTCTTTATAAATCGGGCTATGGCGAACCTGGTCACGCTTGAGTAGTTGTTCAAAGACCCCAAACAGCAGTTCCTGTACTTTGATGCGGTAATACAAGTCACTCAGTTCACCCTTTTGGCGGGCATTGGTTATCTGATTAAGCGTTTTCTGCACGTCCGGGCTTATGCTTTCGTAGAACAGAAAACCAGGCGACCCACTCAGAATTGTTTGGATGACGGGGTTAGGATTTTGAATACCTAACAAGCTTTTCAGACGGGCCGCCGTAACCCCAATGACCATAAAATTGATGGCCGTATGGGCAGGAAAACGAATGACAGATGCTAAGTCCGACGAAGCAATCTGGATAGCGAACTCGGTACTTTTAGCAAGTTGAACGGGCTGCTCCTGGGTGTCCGTAGACAGATTAGCCAGTGCTTCGTTACTATGAAAAATGATGCTCACTAAATCATAGATTTTATCCGCAGGCAGTCGTTTGAGAACAAATTCTTCCTTTAACGTATACTGATGAATGAGCAATTTAAACTCAGGGTCCAGATCAATCTTTCTGACGTATCCTTTGCCCAGTGTAGCCGGCATACTTAAAGTGTCACTGTGAACCGGAATGCCAAATTTCTCCCCAAAACTGGTTAAAAAATTAAATCCCGAATTGACTGCAAACTCAAATTCCATAGTTCGTTAACGACGCTTGTCGCAAAGCACACACTGAATGAGAAAATACATATGCTAAGCTAATGAAAAAGACTCACTGCAAATATGCTACCGCAATCCCAATGTACGCACCTGTTCTTCCAAGAACATGTATACCTGCAAATTAGCCTAAAGAGAAAATATTCCTCTCAACAAAGGTAAAATTGCCTAAATTTACGTTATTGATTCAAACATCAATCAACATGAGACGAGTAGCATCGGCCGAGAGCCTTATTCTTCGAGATGTGCCTGGGCACATCAATGACAGCGAAATCCTTTCCTTTCTCTATACAAAGGACATTAACTGGCAGTATGTAAATGCCATTAAAACCTTAACCGATTTTAATGATGACATCATATCGGATTGGCTCAATATTAGTGTCAAAACATTTCGAGAATACAAAAAGCCGCAAAATACCTTTAAGGAAAACGTCAAGGAACAGGTTTTGCTGCTTTTGTCCTTAATCAAACATGGCATTGGGGTATTTGGCTCGGTTAAAGAATTTGACCAGTGGCTGAACCGGAAAAACTTTTATTTCGACAACAAAAGCCCTAATTCTTACTTAAATACGGTGACAGGCGTGAAGTTCGTGGACGATCGGTTAACGGCCATGGAATATGGAGATAATGTATAACCTATGGAGGTATTTCGAATCAGTAAAGAAATCCATGCCAGTACATTAAGTTCGTCAGGTAGTGCCAATAGATGGAATACGAAAGGCCAGCAGGTTATTTATACCGGCTCATCCCGTTCCTTATCATCCTTAGAGTTAGTCGTTCACCGAGGGTCTATCCAGCCTGCCTCGATGTATAAAGTAATGGTTATTTCCATCGCGGATGATGATTACTTGATCAAACAGGTACAGGTAAACGATCTTCCCGCCAATTGGCGAACCTTGGCAGGTTATTCTGCTCTGCAAAAAATTGGTTCGACCTGGTACAACAGCCAGGAAACTGTAGTGCTTAAAGTTCCTTCGGCGATCATCGTCTACGAATACAATTATATCATCAATACCGAACACCCTGAGTTTGACCGAAAAATCCAGTTGGTGCGGATAGAGGATTATTTTTGGGATTCAAGACTTTTATAAAGTAGCCGGATCTGTCGCTTTTGGTAGGTGCTTCAGCCAGTAAAGGTTTGGGTACGCTTGTAAGGGTATTTTGATAACCAGCCCGGAGGAATGAATGGTAAAAACGCTAATTTATAGTGATCATTACTCCAGAATTTCACCCCTTCTTATCCGATTTAGAACGGGCTAAAACCAAGGCTCGATAAGTCTTATTCATCTCTCAAGGATTCCTCCTAAATGGTACCTTGTTTTGACTACAAATCTTCTTGATTAAACTACAAACACCCCTTGATAAGCCCCCGTCTTTGCTGCTGTATTAGTAAGGCAAAAAACGTATGGAAAATCAACGTGAACAAGTTACCGAAGGACAATTAATAGCACTCGTTACGGGAGCAAATCAAGGTAGTACGGCGCGGGCACGGTATTGGGTCGCCATTCATCCTGATGAAACAATTATATTTTCTTGTTTCTCTCAACCTCCCATAGTTCCTGCCTTAACGTCTCCAGCCCGCATATAATGAGCAGCAATCACTTCCGCTTGGTATTACCGAACTCTCTAGTAGGGTGAATGTCGCCGGAATCGTACCGTCGTCGAAGAGTTTCTTTCCGGTGCCGAGCATCAACGGATGAATTAGAAGCCATAGTTCATCGACCAGATCATGTTTAAACAGTGTCTGGACCAGGTTACCGCTACCGTGGATTTGAATAGCAGAACCTTCCGATTTTTTGAGCTTTTTGATATCATCTTCGCTCTTCAGAAAAACTGAATTTTTCCAATCTGACTTTTCCAGCGTGTTACTCATAACGTACTTTGTAACATCATTAATGCCAGGCCAAATGTCTTCATGTTCAAGAAGGAAGCAAAAATCTCAAAGTTTTTCTGCCCAAAAGAAGGCCCTTAGCCGGTTGCTTTTGTTTTTCCGCAATATGATCCAGCGCTTCATCGTAATACGGAGCGTTCCAACCGCCATAGTTGAAATCCTCCTCGGGTCCGCCAGCAGCTTGCATGACTCCATGTAATGAATGATCCGACGATTATTTTTCTCAAAACTCTTATATTTACAAGGCTTAAAGGACCCTATTGAAGCCTTATAAAGTAAGTCCATGTAGACGTTAGATCAATCAGGCAATGGTTTATTATCAGGTTCAGTTTATTGCCCCAATCCAGGGAGTTTGGATTACGGTAAAGGAGTTTGATGACTCGAGCGGAACACTTTCGCCCGTGTTTGATTCAGCCGAGCAATTGAGTCTGGAAGAAGCCGAGACGCGTCTGGCGTTTCTCTCGAAAAAGTACCCACACATTGCTTTTCGAATCAACAAAGTAATCCTGTAAGCAAATTGCTAAGAAATCAACTTCGACAGTGCCAGCGAGGCTATGATATATGTAAAATGACTGATCTAGCTGGTTAACCAGCAACCAGTTATGAGTTGTTGAGAGAAGACTCGGCCTATGTACGGATAACTGGCATTATTAGGCATTTAGCCCTCTAATTCATTCAGACCAGCTAGTAGCACAGGACAAGATATAACCCCTTGATCCTTAAATCAGCCTGCTTACAGAAGGGTAATTTAACGGGCAAAGCGTTTAGGATGCTTACACTCATTCCAGTAAGCGATAATGGCTCCTAACTGGTTTTTCCAGTCCTGGAACGCAGTCTTTTTTTCAAATAACCCCTGGATTGTTAACTCGTAGG
Organism: Spirosoma flavum; assembly: GCF_042686045.1. Taxonomy (NCBI): domain Bacteria; kingdom Pseudomonadati; phylum Bacteroidota; class Cytophagia; order Cytophagales; family Cytophagaceae; genus Spirosoma; species Spirosoma flavum. The sequence continues at coordinate 10,269 of NZ_JBHUOM010000025.1, read as the reverse complement.
CTTCGTCAACCAAGTAGTCTACAACGGGATGCGTCATAAAAATAAATGGAGTAGATTTTCGCCGTAAGTTGGGATCTTGCTCAATTTGCCGGCGTAACTCCAACCCGTTCATGCCCGGCATACTGATCTCGGAAATAATCAAAAAAGGTAACTCTTGGGTCGCTATCAGGTAGTCCAGAGCAGTTTGTGCATTCGAAAAGACGAGCACGGGGTTAGGTATGGCTAATTCCGCCAGAGCCTGTTTAAAGATAGTGTGGTCATCTTCATCAGCATCGATGAAAAGGATCGGGTATTCGTCCATACTCATGGCAGATAGTCAGAGAGGTAAAACAAAAGCCCGGTTAAAAACCGAGCTTTCAAATCTTTTAATGTCTTAACGTTGAGTAAAAAGGTAATCGATCTATGGTAGAGCCGCTTTTACAAGCAGCGAACAACTGAAGATTAAAAACTCATCTACTCACCCATTTACCAAAATTATGCCAAAGTGAATGCCATTAAGATAAAATTCTGATATTCAGCATTTTATCTCTTATAAAATTTATTAATATTGAAAAAAAGGTGAGATTTTTACCCAATGCTGTAGGCTCAACCCCACAGTATTTACCCATACTATAAAGCTGCGAATTTTGATATACTTGCCTGGTAGACCTATAGTCTGGCTTCTTGTCAGCTGTGCATACTTGGTTATCTTCAAACTACCCCGCTTCTGGCTTGTTGATTAACTGAACATACCAACAAAAACACGGCTGCCATGAAAATGAACACGCAATCCCTGATCAACTTAGAAGTTAGCTTAGACGAATTGGTCGAGGCCTTTGGGCAACTCCCCTCTAACCAAGATGGCCAGCATCATCATTATGCCGTTAAATTTACCGTCACCGATGATTTTGGAAAAGCTTGTGAACGAGAGTTGCTATTCCACTGGATCGCTGATCGCCAGGATTGGGCGTTGAATACCAAGGGCCATGATCTGCTAATAACAGCTTCGAACGGATAAAACGGTCCATGCTTTTCAGGACGGGCCATCACCGCCACCACTGGATTACCCAGTACTCGGACTTGAAGAGGGTAACTATATTAAGGGTTGCTAAACAACAGCGGTGGGCACTACAATTAACGAGGTGCTGCTTCCAGAAGTTGTTTGAATAACAACGCATCTGCTTTCATGTGACTATTGTTGAAGAAAACATATGCAGGCTTATCGGTTGGTAGCAACTCGGTTAAGTCGGCTAATTCAGAGGACTCATACTTATAACGCCAACCTTGTCGGCCATGAAGCCGAAAGTAACTGTGTTCCGGAGTTACGGTCGCACTGGTAAACGGATCAACGACATGCCATAATTGAAGGTCTTTACATAAATCGTTAATCACAGGCTTGTCCCAAGTGCCACGAGGTTCCCAACAAAAGGTCAGGCCCTTCCGGTCAATGCGGGAGAAGAAGTCAACCAAATGGCTAATATGCTCAGGCTTCTGGGTAAAACTGGCTGGACACTGAAACAGAACGGTTTTTGCCTTCAATACCTGGGCACAACTTAGGGTAACTTGCCAGGCTTCGTCAACAATAGAGGTGGGTTTAAAATAACCAACCCCTGCGCGCTCAACCTCCGAGAGGCTTCGTTTCAACCGTTTATAGGTTGGACTTTTGGCGGGGTGGGTAATGAGTTGCCAGGCTTTTATAGTGAACTCAAAGTCGGTTGGCACTTCGTTTCGCCATCGTTCCAAGGTGCTAAGTTGGGGAGGCTGATAAAAGGTTTGCTGAATCTCGACACAGGAAAATAGCGTAGCATACGCTGCTTTAGTGCTGCTGATTCCACAAGTGCCAATTTGTATCTTGCTGTTCATACTGGCTTACTTAACTTAAACGTCTTGCCTTTGTTGTCAATTAAACTTCTTGGCCGGTCCATCAGCACACTACCGCTCAAGTTTTGGGCTATCAGCTATAGTCTACCAGACGTTATCTCCTGAATGGCAGAATGGTAAATTTGCAGAGTGCGCGAAATCAATGACAGGCAATGGGAGAAGATTATGGACTTAGCACCTTAATTGGCAACTCAAGATAAACTTCACTGCCAGAAACACGGATTGCGCTAAATAATTTGAATTTTGCAAATAACGGATTGATGCTTACAAACAGGAAACTGCGTTTCCTCTCCAACTTTGCCTAACGAAAAACAACGCAAAATGGAAAAGAAAAGTAAGCTAGCTCTGGTTACCGGTGGTAGTCGTGGATTAGGAAAAGATATGGCCTTACGGCTTGCCGAAAAGGGTATAGACGTCATTCTGACTTACAACAGCCAGGCACAAGAGGCACAAAATGTAGTAGCCCAGATTGAACAAAGTGCACAAAAAGCGGCAGCACTTCAACTCAATACCGGCGACATTAAGGGCTTTGATTCATTTGTCAATCGACTGAAGGATACCTTGAGTAGTAAGTTTAACACTGATCACATTGATTTTCTGGTTAATAACGCAGGTATTGGCGGTTACTCCCCTGTTAGCGACGTAACCGAGGAGATGTTTGATGAACTGCTGAACATCCACTTCAAAGGAGTTTACTTCTTGACACAGAAGTTATTGCCCCTAATGAATGATGGTGGTGGTATTGTGAATATATCCAGCGGCTTAACCCGTATAGCTGTGCCAAATTCATCAGTGTATGCGTCAATGAAAGGGGCGGTTGAAGTATTTACCCGCTACCTGGCCAACGAGTTGGGTGCACGGAAAATCAGGGCCAATGTTGTCGCTCCCGGTGCCATACTGACAGACTTTGGCGGAGGTCACCTTAGAGAGAACGAACAATTGCAACAGTTTATAAGCAACTTGACAGCCTTGGGCAGGCCAGGTGTAGCGGAGGACATTGGCGGTGTGGTGGCCTTTTTATGTTCCGAAGATGCACGATGGGTTAACGGCCAGCGAATAGAAGCTTCGGGTGGTATGCAGGTGTAAAGCGGTAAGGCTACTCAAAGCCAAAAGCAGGTATGGACCGATACCTGCTTTTGGCTTTGAGCTAACTTCCTGCCTATCTTCACTAGCACACATATTTAATATAGTAACGTTGATTTTTACAAACGCCCATGTACACGCATTCCTCACTGGATGAGTTTTATCAGCGCAATGCGGCTCCTCTTCCCGAAGGCATTAGCCGGGAGATAGGACACGTCAATGTATTTGAAACCGAGAAGCTGTTTGATAAAGCGACAGGTAAACGGACTATGCCTTACAGCCGCAGAGCCTACTATAAAATAAGCTGGCTTCGAGGCAAAAGCAGGGCGGAGTACGCCGACAAAGTGATCAACATACAGGAAAATGCGTTGCTATTCGCTACGCCTAAGATTCCTTACCACTGGTTGCCAGAGGACAGTAATCAAACCGGCATGTTTTGCATCTTTACGACCGATTTCCTGGCTCCGCAAAAGTCGGGTACCGTCCTGGAGGAGCTGCCCCTGTTTCAGCCGGGGCAGTTGCCGGTTTTTCAGCTTTCACCGCAGGAAGTTAGCGAGATTGACTATATTTTCCGGAAAATGCTTAAGGAACTGAGCTCCGATTATAAATATAAGTATGATCTGCTACCCAACTTAGTCATGGAGTTGATTCATTATGGGCAAAAGCTTCAGCCCATGTCGGCATTGAGCACGTCCCAGAACGCTTCGCAGCGCATATCCTCTTTATTTATCGAACTACTGGAGCGGCAGTTCCCCCTCGATTCGGCTCATCAACGATTGAGTTTACGTGCTCCAAAGGATTATGCCGACCGCCTTGCCGTACACGTAAATCATCTTAACAAGGTGCTCAAAGAGGCAACCGGCAGCACCACAACTGAATTCATCAGTAAGCGACTGATACAAGAGGCCAAAATATTACTCAAGCAAACCAACTGGAGCGTGGCTGAAATTGCTTATGCGTTGGGTTTTGATGATGTGGCGCATTTTTCCAATTATTTCAAAAAGCAAACCTCTTTTGCGCCACTGACATTCCGGGCATGATGCACTATTTCTCTTCACACGCTCACTTAAATCACTGGATATGTGTGCTCTATGATTCGCTTCCCTGTGCCAGCATTATAGGTGTTGTACGCACTTAATGCTGTCTAAACTCGCAGGAAGAGGTGCGACAAAAAACAGCGCGGACCAGCAACGGCAGACCGTATTGGAGCGGAGTGTAAGAGCCCCAAATAGTACAATCAGGTACTTGTTCGACCACTACGTTTGTTGAACAACAAGACAGGCAAAAGATAACCCTTGTGGACATTAGTCGTATAACCATCATGCACAGTATCAGAATGGGTATATTTGACCTTGTCTACCAACATTCCCCATAGAATGACTTTCACAGACGTTGATTTTGCCAAGGATATTGACCGGGTACAGAAAATACCCTTGATCACTACGCTGCTTGATGTCGTGTGCCAGACAACGGGAATGGGCTTTGCGGCAGTTGCTCGGGTGACTCAGGACAGGTGGATTGTCTGTAGTGTTCGTGATGATATCCAGTTCGGGCTAGTGCCAGGGGGGGAATTAACTGTAGAAACAACGATTTGCAATGCAATTCGAGATAGTCATCAAGCCGTAATCATCGATCATGTACGGGAGAACGAAACGTTCTGTAATCATCCCACCCCATTGATGTACGGCTTTCAGAGCTATATTTCTTTCCCCATTATTCTCAAAACCGGCGAATTTTTTGGTACGCTTTGCGCTATCGATCCCCACCCTGCCCAGCTCGAAAATCCCAAGATTATTGGCCTGTTCACCTTGTTCGCCGATCTGATCGCTTTTCATTTACGGCATATAGAAGCACTCGAACAGAGTCAACAGGCGATAGCCGAGCAAGTGTTGGCCAGACAGCACCTTGAATTACGCGAAACCCGCTACCGGAATTTGTCGGATGAATTAGAGCAGCAAGTGCAGGTGCGTACCCACGAATTGCAGCAAACCGTTCATGATCTTCAACGCTCGAATGAGAATCTGGAACAGTTTGCCTACATCGCCAGTCATGATCTACAGGAGCCATTGCGGAAAATTCAGTCTTTTGGGGATATGCTACAAACCAAACGGGCAACTGAATTAGGCGACGATGTTGACCTGCTAACGCGTATGCAAATGGCCGCGAATCGGATGTCTATTCTGATTAAAGATTTATTGACCTACTCCCGAATTACTACCCGACAGGAAGCGGCTTTACCCGTTTCGTTAAACCAAGTTATTGCTACCGCCTTGCAGGATTTAGACGTGTCAATCCGCGAATCAACTGCCCAACTGGACATTGACACGTTGCCTGTTGTGCAAGGTAACAGGGGGCAGTTAGAGAAGCTCTTTCAAAACCTGCTTAGTAATGCCTTAAAATTTCGCCGGCTGGATGTACCGCTCCAGATCAGGGTCAGTGTCCAAACGATGCCGGCCACAGAACTACCTTCCTTAATTAAGCCTGCCCGAAAGACGGAGCTGTACCATCGGATTGAGGTGAGCGACAACGGCATCGGGTTTGACGAGAAGTATTTGGATCGTGTGTTTCAGGTGTTTCAGCGCTTGCACGGAAAGAGCACATATCCGGGTACGGGCATCGGGTTGGCCATCTGTGAAAAAGTTGCTATCAATCATGGAGGAGCCATTACTGCAATCAGCCAGCCCGGTCATGGTGCCGCCTTTCACGTCTACTTTCCTGTTATGGCTGCCGCTGCTCACTCTTTAGATTGAAAAGCAACCTCTATTTCCAGAAACATACCAGCCATTAGCTTTAAAATAGTAAAATCCATTTGTGGCAACCGTAAATTACTGACAACGGTGATTTGCCCGCCCACCGAAGGGCGCATCAAGGTGGAAGACGACGAGAGTAACAAGTACTCAGCTTAGTTTATTCACATCAGAAAACGTAGTTAATACCAATACCAAGCGACTGACGGTTGAAAAAAGAACGGGTGAAGCTACCAAAATGGGTGCTATGCGAACCGTTCGCCGATGACCCACATGATCTCCAAAAACTCGTTTTCACCCTGTCTCCTAGCCTCGGGTAAGGGCACGCACTGAGGTTTATGAAACAAAGTGGTTAAACAAATTTACCCAAGGCAGATTATATAGTTGTCTATCCCCATTAATGGATTGGCAAATAAATGATGGAAGCCAACAAACCCTGGGTCGCTTTACTAGACGAGGATGAAGATGATTACGTATTTTGGCAACACGGTTTTCAATCCTGGGCCTCTCACCTGGAACTTCAATGGTTTACATCGGTCCCGGCTTTTCTTTCGGCCACGTCTCTGGGGAAGTCCAGACCTGTAGCCTTGGTCATGGATGGAGTTGTACCCCGGGGCGAAGAAACGAAGTGGTTAAGCACGATACTGCTTCACCCCAGTTGTGAGCAAGCCTGTATGATTATGCTATCGTCTCAGGTAAACGACCAGGAACGAGAAGCCTACATGAGGTTGGGAGCTACTGACCATTTAATTAAGCCCATCAATCTGGATCAGTTGCAATCAGTAGTTTCTACGGTCAGCGATCATGTTGCCGCTAAAGCAAAGTTATAGTCTTAGTGATAGGGATGTACGTTAGTATACTAGGGTTGGACTTGATGCATTTGACTGTAGAAGTTTGGTATGAAGAAGTAGTTTTATTAGATTCGCTCGCGGCTGGTGTTACTGCTGTCCTCTAAAGCTTTTGAGGCCCTCAACAGTGAATTCATCGGTAAACACTGTTTCATAAAAGTTTAAGCTTCTTCAGTTTTTCCAAAGAAGCTTAAACACATAATCACTTGTGACCGATTAGTGGTTTTATTCCGTTTTCGACGGTTAAATTGGTGCTTAGATATAGGTCAAGGTTTTCCATTCCAGCCGTAAAGCCTTCCTTGAAGCCCATGTCAATAATTTTCTCCAGGTCAGCGAGTTGGTCATACGTGATGACAATAGTAACGAGGGTAGAATTTCCTTTTTCCGTAAACGTGTTGTCCCACAATGATTGGGGCATATCGGGGTTGATCGTCCCGTTTTCATCGCAAAACCCGTCAAGTACCGAAAATCTTCCCAGGGGTACAATTTGTTTATAGTCGCCTTTCGACCAGTGTTCTTCCCCTTTCGGACTAATCATAGCATAGAGCCATGATCCGCCAAGCCTAAACTCCAATGATTTTGTTCTGGCCTTCCAGGGTTTGGGAGCCCACCATTGGTCAAGTAGTTCGCTTTGGGTCCAGGCTGCCCACACCATAGGAAGCGGGGCGTCAAATTGGCGTTCTACCCTGATTTGTTTACTATCCTTATCAACGACAAAGTTCATCAAGATGGCCTTATTCATTTCTGTTGGGTTTTGAGTTTAGTTAATACGTCATCTAATTGGGTAAAGCGTTTTTCAACCAGGTCTTTGAGCTGTTGAAGCCACTTGTCTACCTCCTGTACGTTAGTCGGATTGAAATGGTAGTAAATCTCCCGGCCCTGCTGTTGTTGGCTGAGGAGTTCACACTCAACCAGAATGTGAATATGTTTGGAAATAGCTTGTCGGGTGCTGATAAAATGCTCCGCAATCGCGTTGGGCGTCATGGCTTGAACAGCCAGTAAGACCAGAATGGCTCGCCTGGTTGGATCGGCAATCGCCTGGAAAACATCTCGTTTCATAGTGTTGACTGATCAAATGCAACTAACTGGTTGCAAATATACGTGCAACTAAATGGTTGCGCAAATTTATCTAGGTAAAAGTTTTATTAGTTGGCCTGCCTCCCCCAAATCCGGTGTATTCTTCTGGCAGATTACCAAAAATGGAAATCACTAGGTGGATGGATGTTAACCAATTACCCAAAGTAGTAGCCGTACGTTCCAGCAATCGCATGATCCTGGTTATTATCGATACTGTCTGCTTCGTGCTGGTAGTCGCCAATGCGAATTTCGATGTACGACAGTTGTTCAGTGTCTGAGCGTTCAAAATGGGAATCTACACCCGAGTTAAAGCACACGTCAATCCGCAACCACAGAATAGTCGTAGATGGCTTAGCATGCAGAAGATAAAACCCTTTTTGGCCCTTTTAGGCAGCTTGGTCTCCGGGTTGGGCTTAGCGCAACGTATTGACAATACAGCCTCATTTCGACAAATAGGCCAGGGTAATTTCATCCGCCTACACTACGACAACGACTTCTTCACGGCCACGGACTATTACTATACTCAAGGCTACAATCTGGAAGTCGTCAATCCGGCGCTCCGAAAAAATCCGCTTACCAAACTACTCGTTAAAGCCACCGGCAATCAAGTACAGTACGGGCTGGCCTTCGAGCACTTCGGATTTACTCCGACTAGTATCCAAAGCAATGCCATTTTGATCGGCGACCGTCCGTTTGCGGGCTGTATTCTGCTCAAAACATTCAGTATATCTACTGATACGTTGCGCCGAATCAGAGTGTCGTCGCAGCTGAGTACGGGTATGATTGGGCCGGTTGCGTTTGGGGGCGAAATACAGGCCGCGCTTCATCGGCTCACAAACGGGATCGAACCCCACGGCTGGCAACATCAGATTCGCAACGACGTGATCTTGAATTATGCCCTCACTTACGAAAAACAACTCTATACCTATCGTCATGCGCTGTCGGTCAGTGCTACGGCTCAGGCCCAGGTTGGCACATTCGCGGATCGGTTGCAAACGGGGGTTGTAGTGATGGCGGGTAGGTTCAATTCACCCTTCGGTCCTACCCCGACCAATCGGCAGTTGCCGCTGCAACTGTATGTGTATGCCCAACCCTTAGTCAGTGTAGTGGCCTACGATGCTAGCCTGCAAGGCGGCCTCTTCAATCGGAGTAGCCCGTACGTGATTACAGCCGACCAACTGACGCGTACTACTTTCCAGGCGAACGTTGGCGCCGTGTTTAGTTACAAAAACCTGTATCTGGAATATTATCAGTCGGTGCTTAGCAGAGAATTTGAAACGGGTCTGGCTCACCGATGGGGCGGGGTGAAAATCGGCATATCTTTCAATCCGTTTTCCCACTAGATACTGGCATTGTGAACAAGGGAACTTCACTCACCAGGGGTGGCATAACGATTTATTTGTTCGTTGTACCTATCGAGTAGCACATCGTTAATATCGGTCACCCTGGGGCTGGTTATTTTGCGCAGACCTACTGAAATGTAAGTGTTTAAATCACTTCTTTGTAGGGAGAGATTTGGAGATCTTCTGGGTGTATACGTCGGTTCACTGGCTAACCTTATGAAATTGTCATCTTGGCCAATAATGGTTGAAAAACGAATCAGAGGGTGCAGAATAGCCCCAAACTGGTGATTTATTTTCGATTTGAAGAAGCCTTATATAATGACATCTTAACGGTTCCTAAATCTGAGGCCATAGCCTAACCATTTTATATAATAGAACTCCTTACAAATACTATTGATGATAAGCGTAATCGATCCGACTCCAGCCTGCTTGATCCAATTCAACACAGCTTCGGAGGAACACTTCGAAATCTACTTGTTTGTGTTTTGCCATATCACTAACAAAGCGCAACTGTTATAGACTTATTCACGCATCAGTAAGGCTACCGGAAAAGCCGCTTTTATAATCCAATTAAGATTAACTCAAACAGCTTCTCAAGCCTTGGTAAATCTTAATTTATTTGTAATATTAAATGATCAACACGTATTGATAAAATAAGTTGCGTACCAGGTAAAATATCTTATTATTTCTTTAACTATATATATCCGGAATATATTAAAATGTTAACAATCCCATTTGTCCCTTATCGTCTATTTTACGTAGTACTTAGCCTGCTTTTGGCTGGCGCCGGCCGGCCCACCGCCCTGGCCCAACCCCGCATCTTCAACGCCCCCCCCGCCACCCTGCCCGGACAGGCCATCAGCCTGCAGGGCAACTTCACCGCCAACGCCAACGCCTTCCTGCTGGCCGGCACCAGCACCACCCCCGTCCCTCTGCCCATCCTCACCCAGACCCTCAACCACCTCACCGCCCGCATCCCCACCACCCTCAGCCAGGACCTCTTCCAGGTCTGGATCGAGGACGCCGGCCAGCGCAGCCCCGCCGTCCTGATCAACCAGGCCACCGGCTTCCACCTGGACTCCCCCCAGGCACCCCCCGGCGGTACCCTGCGCGTCTTCGGCCGCAACCTGCTCCTGAGCGGGGCCACCCCCCTGGTCCGCCTAATACCCACCAACGGCGGGCCCACCCTGCAGGCCACCATCAACCTGCCCGCCAGCGATGCCTACCAGCTCAGCCTCACCCTGCCCCCCACCCTGCAGCCCGGCACCACCTACTCCCTGTGGCTGTCCAACGGACGCGGGGGGGCTGCCG
>NZ_JBHUOM010000024.1:0-9019 GCF_042686045.1 Spirosoma flavum | reverse complement strand
TTAATGATGCATCCATTTAAGAAAATCCATAATCAATTTCTTATCTCTTGACTTAGCCCTCATATCACTTATTATCGTTCGACTAATTTTGAACGAGTGACGATTATGTTAGGTCGTTCTCTTGGGTTATTTTCTATAATTTTCACCTGTCTCTTATTACCCTCCTTCATGAGACGAAGGTGTCATCATGTATCAGCTTCTCAAAATGGGGTTTGGTGAAACCGTGAATCCACAAATATTTAGCCACAAGTTTTGTACTTTGGCTAGATAAAAGTACTAATTAAACTGGACTCATGCGATCCAACCGTTTCTGTTTACTCCTTTTTCTTCTGCTAAGTTTCACGAGTCAGAGTCAGCCAATAGGAACCGTCAGTATTGGCTCAGAACATACATTGATCTCTCGAGTACTGGGTGAGGAAAGACATTACTTCATTAATCTGCCTGCCTCTTATCAGAAGGATGAAGTCTATACCGACAAGAAATACCCGGTGTTGATCCTGCTGGATGCCGATAACAATTTTCGCTTTGCCAGTTCCATGATTCAATTCATGAGTGCCGGTGAAACCGAACAAATACCCGAAATGATTGTCGTGGCGGTTGTTAATACTGCTCGAACGCGTGATATGACTACCGGTCTAGGGGGACAAAAAGACAACTTTTTAACCTTCTTAGAAAGCGAATTACTCCCCCAGATTGACCAACAGTATCGAACGTTGACCTATCGGGTATTAGTAGGTCATTCACTGGCCGGTCTATTTGTCCTCAATTGTTTTTTGCAGCAACGCGCCTTTCAAGCTTACATCGCCATTGATCCCACTCTTACTTGGGGCCAAAACGCAGTGATCAAAAAGGCAACTCCTATTCTAACTAGCAATCAATCGGTTACATCGACGCTGTTTTTGGCCCAAGCCAATAATCCTTTTGAGCCAGGTCAACACATTGGATTGAGAGGCAACGCATTTGATACGTTCCGAGCCCTCTTAATCGGTAACCAATCCAAGCACTTGGCTCACCAGTATATGTTTTATCCTCAGGAGAATCACTATTCAGTTCCCCTCCAAAGTTTTCGGGATGGGTTGCTATTTGTCTTTAATGGCTACGAATTTCCGATCCAAACCTTTCTTGACCAAGGTCGTATGAGCATCGTTAGTCATTATAAACGATTTACTGAACGATTGGGTACTTTTGTATTACCACCTGGTAAGGTAATCAACCAGATGGGTCATTTTCTGCTTCAAAGTCAGAAGCAAGTTGATAAAGCCCTACAGCTGTTCAAGCTAAATGAAGAGTACTACCCCCATTCGGTTGTCACCTACAACAGCTTAGGGGAGGCTTATAAGTTGAAAGGGGATAAACAAACCGCCATCCGCTACTATGAGAAGTCATTGGCTTTGGACACGTCCAATGAGAAGGCCAATAAAGCAATTCAGGAACTGAAATAGCCGTATGCTACAGGTGAAGCGGCAGTGGCCTTTCCAGTATAAAAGGGAAATTCTCAAATAATGCTCTCGTATGAGACCGAGGGGCGTTCGTGTATCTGCTTCTCGAATCAGGTATTTAATTGGACGGCATTGCTTACTCACTGTCAACTACTATCCGTAGCATACGTATTTCATAATTTACTTAGCAGCCGCCTTGGCGAGGGACACGTTTATAAATTAGTTTACTCTCTCGTTCTACATAGTCGCCCGATACTATTGGATATGAATACTTGGGCGCGTGCGATACCCAATGGCTCCTTAAAATTAGTTTGTCGTTAACTTTCAGGCTATGCAATGGCTGAAATTCATTATTAACGTTCAAAAAATTCTTGTCAGACGTTTCCGGCCCAAAACTAAGAATATAATCGTCACCATTAATCCTGACCATCACTCCAAAACCTACTCGTGAGCCTGGCGGAAGAGAAAGAGAGGTTACAACAGCCTCCATATTGGTAAAAGCATTTATATGCTTCCTTATGTTAGCTTCACCGGCATACACTTTATTACCTTCGGGAGAGGCTTCCCATTTTTTGTACTTTATACCATCAGGGGTAGCCTCCCATTTTTTCAATGCAGCTTTCCTTTCAGCAGCAGAGAGTGGCTTTGAGGTTGACTTTTTAGACGCTTCATGTTTACTTTCACGATTAGCCAATACTAGTCCGCTTACTACAACCAGCGGTACGATCAGCGCATAGATGATTTTTTTCATATTTTTTGTAGATTTAATTAAAAGAAATCTATATCATGATCAACAGATTCGTTTAGGGCCTGCCTTTTATTTTCAAGGATTTCAGCAAAGCTAAAAGGTTTTATCCTGTCGTCTGTTAATGACCTGTAAAAGAACGTTAACGAAACGTAAAAGCAGCTTTTACAGACTGCTATGGATTTTGGTCTCTAAGTAGTTGGATATACTGTACAATAATGTTGCCTATATAACTGTCTTACAAAAACGCTCCCACCTGAGACGTATGCGATTCTCATGTCCGTAAATGGGGCGTTTTATGAAATACTTAATAGATTTTGCCTATCTCTTCTCCAAAAAACAAATACAACTGCCATTATTTCTACAATAAATTTTATTTCTGTCTAATTGTCTGTATAATACACATTTAAGTTATTCCTGCTTATATATGGTGTTAATCGTGAAAAATATAATTCTTACTTTACTCCTTTCTGGGTTTGTGAGCAATTTATGGGCTCAAAACAAGATCACTTTTACCATTCAAGCCAATAAGCCAACCGCAACCGTAGCGTCGACCATGTGGGGCCTATTTTTTGAAGACATTAATCTAGGAGCGGATGGGGGCTTGTATGCCGAATTGGTTAAAAATCGCTCCTTTGAATTTGATACGCCCCTGATGGGCTGGAAAATCAACAGTGCCAAAGACGTGATGTATGGCTTCTATTTCGGGTCCGATATTCAGCTGATCAATCAACCCGATAAAGCTGCTACAAACCCCCGATTCATTCGCGTTGCCCTTCATAAGACCAAAAAAGGGGAGCTCAGTCTGACCAACGAAGGGTTCCGGGGCATGGGTATCAAAAAGAATTTGCGCTATGAGTTTTCGGTATTCTATCGCCAGCAAACGGCAACCGCAATGCTGCATGCTGAGCTCATTACGGAGAAAGGCGACATTATTGGCTCAGCTGTACTAGCCCCTGAGCAAACCGATAATCGGTGGCACAAAGTCGAGATGAGTTTGACGGCCTTGGCCACCGAACCAAAAGCCAACCTGCGGCTCTGGTTTGAAGGCAGTGGGATCGTTGATCTGGACATGATCTCGTTATTTCCAACGGATACCTGGAAGGGTCGTAAAGGGGGTTTGCGGGCCGATCTAGTGCAGATGCTGGCTGATATGAAGCCGGGGTTCGTTCGCTTTCCTGGTGGGTGTATCGTCGAAGGGCGGGACCTTGCCCAACGCTATCAATGGAAAAAAACCATTGGACCGCTCGAGGAGCGAAAACTGATCATCAATCGGTGGAATAATGAAGTGAAAACGCGACCCGTACCCGATTATTTTCAATCCTTTGGTTTAGGCTTCCTGGAGTACTTTCAACTCTGTGAAGATATTGGGGCCGAACCACTCCCTATTCTTAATTGCGGCATGGCCTGTCAGGTCAATACGGCCGAACTGATACCTCTAGAAAGTCTGGATCCGTATGTACAGGATGCCTTGGACCTGATTGAGTTTGCCAATGGCGATGGGTCTACCCCGTGGGGAAAACTACGAGCCGATCTGGGTCATCCGGCTCCCTTCCAGTTAAAGATGCTAGGGGTGGGCAATGAAAACTTTGGGCTACCCTACGTCGAGCGGTTTAAACGCTTCCAGCAGGCCATCCAAAGGCAGTATCCCTCGGTTAAACTGGTGGGTAGTACCGGCTTACTTTCCTCGGGCGAGATGTTCGAGACGACCAATGCCGATTTACGAAAGCTGAAGGTAGACATCGTAGATGAACACAATTACAGCGCGCCCCAATGGTTTTTGCAAAACGCTGGGCGATATGATCACTACGACCGAAGCTCGACGACGAAAGTGTTTGTGGGCGAATATGCGGCCCAAAGTGTGGGCATGACCAACCCTACCAATAAGAACAACTGGCGAACAGCGCTGGCAGAAGCCGCCTACATGACCGGCTTGGAACGCAATGCAGATATTGTTCAAATGGCTTCCTATGCGCCCCTGTTGGCCCATGTTGATGGCTGGCAATGGAAGCCAGACCTGATCTGGTTCGACAATCTAGGCGTAATGGCGACGCCCAACTACTATGTTCAGCAGTTATTTGGGGCCAACAAAGGCAACCAGGTTGTGCCGATGCTGGACAAAAATAAGTTACCCGTTACCGGTCAGGACAGCCTGTATGCCTCAGCTACTTTAGACAAAGCCGCCAGCGAATTGATTGTTAAAGTGGTGAATGCGGGTGGCAAAGCCCAATCTATCGAAGCAAACATCGATGGGCTTCGGAAACTACCTTTAACGGCTAAAGTAATAATGTTGCAAAACAACGACCTGGAAGCCGAGAACAGCTTTACATCACCGGCTATCATTGCCCCTATAGAATCGATTGTAAACGTTCAAAATAAGCGACTCAAGGTAGATTTAAAAGGCTATTCATTTGTTGTAATGCGGATAAAATTGTAACCGCTTACCACCGGCCTATAACTTCTCACGAATCCTCTTTTGATGATATAGATAGGTACATCACTATTAGCTGTACGAGATCAGATCTATAGTCGCATTCCTACTGTAGCGCCGGACCGCCGCCGGAGTGGTACGTTCGTGTAGATACACTCATTCGCTGTCCTGGAGTTATTGGCTACTTTCATAGCCGATTTCAGAGGTGCCACACTGTAGCCAACGAATAGTGAGAGTTTTAGCCGCAGAAGCTTATGCTACGGATATTGACCTGTGTAGTTGTTGAAGACGAGCTACTCGCTCAGCAGGCGTTCGTGCAAAGCCTTGGGCGTTTATCGTCTCTACGGGTACTTGCCGTTTTTACCAATCCGGTTGAGGCATTTGATCAGCTACCCTCTCTTAAGCCGGATGTGCTCTTTGTGGACGTCCACTTACCTGAGAATAGAATAGTATAAATCACGTTTATGCCAACCTTATAGGGAATCGCCAGTAAATTTGATGCAGCTTCAATTCGACGTCATCCAAACCGTCAATGCCCTCTTCAACACCACCGATCGGCAAGAATGGCAATCGTGCCAAGATTTGTTTGCTAATGAGGTCTTGCTCGACTATGAGTCGTTGAGTGGGCCAGCACCCCTCCGGCTAGCACCCAGCCAGATGATAAGCGCTTGGCAACAAGTTTTACCCGGCTTTGCCTTTACTCAGCATATGTTATCTAATCATGAAGTGAGCGTGATTGGTGCTGGTCAAACTAGATTGATAGACTACTTATTTTTTTAAGAATTTTTCTTGTTGATCCACACTTATCCGCATATTACTCTCGTTCTTCCATACCCCTTTTTGTTTGGCTTTTTCGGTTGGCTGCTGCCCTTTAGGCGTGTGGGTCTCCAGATAGCCTTGATGGGTGCGCCATTTTCTGGCCCCGACCGGAACTCGCTCAACGGTTGGCCGCTCAAGTTCCTCTTTTTTATAATTAGTGACTCGGAACCCGTAGTGATCGTAAATCTTTTTAACTCGATCCGACAAGGCATAGAGGGTAATCGGTTTCTTTTCGGTTTCTAAATTTAAGGCCATACAGGACTTGAGCAGATCTTTCAAGGTGTTCTTTACTGACTCTTTTCCTTCACGGGGTTGTATGTTGTCAGGATTGATGGCAATGTTTGAAATATAGCCATCTTCTTTCCCAACTTTCTCTAACAACCCTTGAACTTGACCATTTTTTCTCGCGACTAAATAAAAGGATTCACTTAAGCTCTCTAAGGCCTCCAGGATCTTTTTAATTTCACTTGCCGCACCTGAGAAGTCACTGTCGAGCTCATGTTGTTTTTTAATGGTACTTCGTAGACCGCCTACCGATGTCTCGTTGTAATAGGCCTCTGGATCGGTCTCAATCGAATCATCCTTTTGTGACTTGAGGGCCCAATAAGCCTTCGAATGGTCCTTTTCCTTGGCTCTAGCGTAAGCCAGCCAATCCTTGAGTGAGGCAATTACTTCATCCCTATCATCAGCTGTTAGTTCGGTTATTTGGTGTTCTAGATTCAGCTCCTTTCTATTCAGTATTAACCTGTCCCGCTCAACGAGTGCCGCTTTAATTTCCGGATTCTGTTGCTCAAGAAGTACTTTGATATAGTCTTTGTGATCTTCATCTTCACAGGTAAACTCAAAATCGTCGAATTCAACAATTTTGAATTGCTCCATTAGTTGATTTACCGTTTGTATATCTACTCGTTTATTATGATTTTTAATAACCTCTTCGAGCGTTGCTTGGTGGCCTTCTTCATCACAGTCAAAATAGTAATACTCGATCGCTTTGTTCTTTGATTCCTTCTTTCTTATTTTTAGTATATCCGACAGCCTATTCAGGTCGTCACTATCGTTATCCTCCTGCTTAGTATCCATTTCTATTTTCTTTTGGAACGCTAGCATTTCCTCGTAACTTTTGGTGTATGGATCCTCGAGCGTATTGGTGCCCACTCGAATGGGCCTTTGGATAACCCCATTTATGGCGTTGGGTTGAGTGACCCTGTTATTAATGTTTTCTTGCAATCCTCGTTGAAAAGCCGTTATTGCCCGCCCATCTTCAAACGGTTTTCCTGATTGGCTCGTTTGCTGCGACGCATTGGCAAGGCAAGCGGAAGCTTTATAGGGTTTCACAAATGAGTTCATAATCAATACATTAAAAGTTGAATCAAGATAACGAATCGCCAGTAAGTAGGCAATGCCTGTCAAACAGATGATAGAAAAAAAACCACGGTGAACTATGACAGAGTGGTAACCTTTTCCGACACTGATTGGCTATTAGTCAGTACTTCGACACAATGTCGAGGTAATCGTAGTAAAGACTAAGAGGTAGTAGTTTGCGTTTGCAACGACTGAATCTGCTCTCGGAGTTGATCCGCACTTAATAGGGTGAGGTCTTCCACCGGGCTTAGAATGATGACTTGGACTTGCTACCTTTTCCTAGACACAACGTAATTGGCGTTAACCGTCCTAACCCTTGAAGTCTTAAAATATCCTCCCTTACGTAAGATGAAGGACTAATCGTTACAAACTATAAATTCCCTTTAGAACCGCCACGGCGGCCACCGTGGCGCGGCCCAGCGATAATTTCGCCCGTTTGCAACAAATACCCCTGGAGTGTCGGATAGTCAAACATTCAGGGTAGGCGCGGGTTATTAAGCGACTAGCAGTACCCAAAACCTACAGTTATGGCGCACGAACATCATAAAGAAGCCGCTTATCACTTTCGCAAGGCGGCTGAATACCACGAGCATGCCCAGCAGCTTCATGAAGCCGGTGATCACGAAAAAGAAGCCCACGAGGCTTATGTGGCCTACGGCCATCACAATTTAGCCGACCAACACGCACAGGCGGCTGCGGAACACCACGCTGAGAAGCATGACACCAGCGGTCATAGCGACCCAATTGACTAACCGTATGCTACTGATGGCGTTGGACAGGTATTAAAAACAACCGTTTCAACTAATGCTGGTTTTACTCGGTTGTGAACTATAGCGAACTGACCAATTACCAGCCTATTTTGACCAGTATGTGCCAAAAGGAAGTAGTTGTTGCCGACGCGTACCCAGATAATCGGTTCTTGTTTTATCTTGCCAATATCATAGGTTCATTTTAGGATGAATCAATTGGTGTGGATAGAAGCGGAAAGCCTGCCATCAGTGAGGGCAGGCTTTTTTGTGCCTAGGCTATGGAGGGCTAAGTAGGGACAGGTTGTAAGACCGAATAAAGTAAACAATGGATACAGGCTACAAACTAGGTTATACAGCTAGTGAAATTGAACGTCTTATAAAAACGCTCCTCAAAGTGAGATGAAGGCGCGTCCATCCACCTGCTGGAGCGCGACGGTGCGTGAATCCGTAATTTGAGGTTACGACGAGGCTCAAAAAGACCAAATCAACTGTGTTTGTAGGCCCAAACTATAAGAGCTGTATTGCGTGAGGCTATAGACTGCATCACTGGCGGGGCGGTAGAAGCTGTAGCTGGCGGTAGGTTGAACCAGCAACGATAAGCCTGCATCAAGTCGGTAGATCAACCCAACACCCACTACCCCATCAGTGGTGATGGGCCGTCCGGTAAACGTGTTACTCCGGGCAAAAATGACCCCGGTAGAGAAATAGGGAGATAAACGCCGGTCCGTCAATCGGTAGTTCACTAAAAGGGGTAATTGCCATCCTTTGCTGATGAAGGGGGAAAAATCGCCATAGGGACCCTGTGGACTTTTGTTATGATTAGCGTCACGATAATAAAGTGCACCGATGGAGACATCCCACCGAGGATTAAACCGGTAGCGTGCCGTCAAACCAAATGAAGAAACGATGCTGTAGCCCGAAGCTAGAATTTGGGTTGTCGATCCATTGTAGGTATAAGTCGCTTGAGAGGAGTAGGGATTATACTTGAACCAATAGGCCGATGCTAGGGAGAAGCGGCTTTGGGCCACTGAAGGGGCATTTAACATCAGCATGATCGCCCCGAAAAGTAGACTATTTTTCATGATTATGGATAATGTTGACCTTACTGGATCAAGGTTGTAGGCTCTGGTTAGTAACGCTACTTCTGATCAACTGATATACGTATTCTGCTGGATGCTTAAATAATTTTTTATTTCCTGCACCTGAAACTAATAATCTCAAAATAGGCTCCCGCTTGAGACGAGGAAACGTTCATGAATAGGCTCCCGCCTGAGACGAAGAAGTATTCATGCATCTGCTCCTTAAATGGGGCGTTTACTGAAACAGATAAATAAAGATTGAGTTGTCTCAGGAAGTAGCTTTTTATTAGACGATTACTTTTTAATGTTTGTCAACTTCAGTTAGTCGCATACGGTCGATGCCGGCTTCTTCGCCGAAGTCTTACGGGTGGGTTCCGTCGAAGGGGTATTTCACT